>NZ_VUMZ01000003.1 GCF_009695915.1 Hornefia butyriciproducens
AATGCAGGATCGTATCATAGCCGCTGATGGAGACGTCCCGGACCAGTTGTGTCCGGTAATCATGAACCTTGCTGGTGACGGCTCCGCATTTCGGGCAGTGGTGCAGGCGCTGCTGCATCCTTAGATGGATATGCATTTGCCTGCCGGAGCATTCTATATTTGTGACGATTACATCTTCCAATTGAAGCAGTTTTTCGATACAATCTCTGTAGAGCATTGATTACCTCCTGAGGGTTTTGTTTCGCAGCTTTATTCTACAGGATTTTGGTATTTGATGCTCTTACTTTTTCAATCTAAAGATGGCTCACAGACAGTGAGCCACCCCAACATATTTTTTAGAACCCCTATTTTTGTGTAACCGCCCAAAGCGATTGAATTTCCTGTCGGGATGTAATAGAATATTTATTAGTGACAGTAGAGCTTGTCTACTTGCCATGATATACGATGAAAGGAAGTACTATATATGGTAAAACAGCTATATCCGAGAGTTGAAATCAACCTGGACTATTTGAAGGAAAACGCGGAGCAGATGGTGAAGCGGTGTGCGGACAAAGGTATTGAGATTGCCGGTGTAATCAAGGGCACGACGGGACTTCCGGAATGCGCCAAGGCTTTCGCGGAGGGCGGATGCACCATGATTGCTTCTTCGCGTCTGGAGCAATTGGAGGATGCGCGGAATGCGGGCATAGAACTGCCGTTTCTGCTGCTGCGTGTGCCGATGCCCAGCGAGATTCCGGAGGTTATCCGGCTGACGGATATCAGTCTGAACAGCGAGCTTTCCGTTTTGAAGGCGCTGAATGAAGAGGCCGGAAGGCAGAACCGGAAACACGGGATCATTCTCATGGCGGATCTGGGCGATCTGCGGGAAGGTTACTGGGACAAGAATGAGATGACAGATGTGGCGGAACAGGTGGAAACCGGGATGGAACATCTGGAACTGGCAGGCGTGGGTACTAATCTGGGCTGCTACGGCTCAATCTTGGCAACAAAGGAAAAACTGGACGAACTGGTGGATGTTGCGGAACGCATTGAGGCGAGAATCGGCAGAAAGCTCCGGTACATTTCCGGCGGCGCGACAAGCAGCCTGATGCGAGTTCTGGATGAGGACATTCCCGAACGGATTAATATGCTCCGTTGCGGAGAGGGAATCCTTCTGGCCAGGGATCTGGAACTGTTTTACGGTTATGATATGAGCTTTATGCATCAGGATGTGTACACACTGAAGGCAGAGGTTATTGAAGTGAAAGAAAAACCGACGCATCCGGTGGGACAGATCGCGGTGGATGCTTTCGGACACACCCCGGATTATGTGGACCGTGGAATCCGGAAGAGAGCGCTGCTGGGAATCGGTAAGGTCGATTACGGGAGCATCGAGGACATCTTCCCGAGGGAGAAGGGAATTCAGGTGATCGGAGCCTCCAGCGATCATACGATTCTGGATGTTGAAGACTGCGGACGGGATCTGAAGCCCGGGGACATTATAGATTTCGATATCAACTATGCGTCTCTTGTCTACGTGACAAACTGCAGGAATGTGCAGATCATCTATGTATAGAGACACGCCTGTCAGAATTCCGGAGAAGGAGCTTCGTGTTTCTGCGGAGCGTCATTTCGCCCGGGCGGGCGGCCACGGCCTGACGGGGAAAGGCCGGGAGGTTTTTCTTTCCGGCGGGAGGCGGTACCGGGACGCGAGGATACAGAAGATTGATATCCGTGCGGTCGTTTCATTCTGTGATACAAAGCAGGAATCCCCGAACTCCGTTCTGCTGAAACACGCGCACGCCGCGAAATCTTCGGAATTCCCGGAGTATGTGCGCCTGACGGCGCCTGTGCTGGAACAGTACGCGAAAACTTCGGTAACGGGAGCTTACGTCTGGTTTCTGAGCGTTTCGGGGCTGGAATCCACCGGTGCCGGCGCGGACGGAGAGAAAGCCGTCGACATGGACGCCGGGAGCACCGGAGGCAAGGGTGAAGAGAAAGGCGCCGCCGACATGGACGATGGGAGCACCGAAGCCGGGAGCATAGAGTCCTTCTATGAAACGCTCTGGGAGGAAAGTTATCTGGCTGCGGCGGTTTCCCGGCTGAAGAAGGATCTTGCCGGAGGGATCCCTTCCGGATACTGCCTTTCCCCGCAGATGGGGCCGGGGTATTACGGAATGTCGATGGAGGAAATTTTCGCCTGCGGAAAACTGGCGGATCCCGGAGCCGCGGGCGTTGAAATTTCTGAGGCGGGGTCGATGCGGCCGGCAGCTGCCTCGGCAGGCATATATTTTGTGCTCCCGACGGGCGCCCCGGTTCCGGATCAGGCGTGCAGAAGCTGCGTGGGAGACCCTAGCGGATGCGGGTTTTGTCTCTTGCGGAACAAAGACTGATTCGATATAATAAAAAAGGAGAGGGAATCACTTATGGGAGATATGGCACTTTATCTGGGAATTACTGTCGTCGGATATTTTATCGGCGACCGGTACCGGAAAAAGGAAAGGAATCTGCCCTGGACCGCGAAGGTGCAGACTGCGGCGATCGCGGTGCTGGTTTTCGCTATGGGACTGCGAATCGGCGCCAACAGAGAAATCGTAGAGCAGCTGGATACCATCGGGCTGTACGCCTTTGTATTCACCATTGTCGTTATGGTGTTCAGCGTTGTGTGCATTTTTTTTGTGAGAAAACTGCTTGGAATCAATCGCTATGGACTTATGAAGACGGATCAGACAGAGGATCCGGTGGAGAAGGCCATCGAAGATAATCTGAGCGGTGCATCCGGGGGACGCGGCATCGACCCGATGACTCTTGTAATACTGGGTTTTGTTGCTGCCGGAATCGCTGCGGGATATTTCGGCTTTGCATTGCGGCTGAAGCATTTCGACAGTTTCAATGAGACGATCAGTCTGGTTATCAAACTCGGTCTCTGTACGCTGCTGATTTTCGTCGGAATCGATATCGGGATCGAAGGAAAGGTTGTTGCACACTTCCGAAAAGTGGGAATCCGGATCCTGGCTATTCCGGCCGCAGTTATCGTCGGGACGCTGGCGGGGTCCGCAGTCTGTGCGCTTTTCCTGCCGATCAGCCTAAAGGAATCGCTGGCGGTCGGCGCCGGCTTCGGCTGGTATACGCTGGCGCCCGGAATCATAATGGACCGGGGATTTGTCCTGGCGGGAGCGATCTGTTTTATGCATAATGTAATGCGTGAACTGCTGGGGATTCTCTCGATTCCGCTTGTTGCGAGATATGTGGGCTTTGTGGAGAGCTGCGGGCTTCCGGGTTCATCCTCAATGGATGTCTGCCTCCCGATCATCGAGCGGGCGACCAGCGGAACGACGGCGATTTATTCCTTTGTGAACGGCGTTGTGCTGTCTTTTGCCGTTCCGGTGCTGGTTACTTTGTTTATCGCGTAAAGCATTAGGTATCTGCTCATAAGTTTATGTTGGAGACGGTTAGTAATAAGCGGGCATTAAAACGGTGCCTGCCCGTTAGCTTCTGTCGGAATCAATGGGCGCTGACAAAGGAGAGGTTTTATGTTTTATGTCGCTCTGTATCTGAGCATGCTTGTAATTGGATATCTCGGAGGATACCGGATGCGGAATCGCCGGATCGGGGAGAAGGCGTCTGAGGTCATTATGATGGTGTTCATTTCCCTTCTGGTGCTGATTATGGGGCTTCGGATGGGATCAAATCAGCAGGTGATCGATAATATCGGACCAATCGGGCTGATCTCTCTTGCCTTTACCGTGCTGCTGTGGATCGGCACATGCTTCGCGGTATCGGTGGCGCGCAGGCTTATGCGTCTGGACAAATGGGGGTTCCTCCATGAAAAGACACCCGGCGGGCAGGGGAGTCTGACCGGAGACGGTGATACGCCGGAGGAGACGGTGATGCTGAAGCATATTGACGATGTAGAAGAAAACGCCGACCGGAAAACCGGAAATGACAACAGCATGACCCGTCTGATTCTTCTGATGCTGGCGCTCGGTCTTGCAATCGGATTCTTCGGGATTCGTACCGTACTGGATCACGAGCAGATGCTTGTCTTTGATGATCTGAGTTCCAAGGCGCTTGTGGTCGGCCTGTGCATCATGATTCTTGCGATCGGTTACGGCATGGGTCTCAGCGGTGAAGTGATCCGCGCCCTGAGCAAAATCGGAGCAAGGGTTCTGGTGATTCCTGTCGCGATTCTGGTGGGAACTACAATCTCGGCAATTCTGATCGGTCTGATCTTCCCGCAGATTACCGTGCGGGAATCCATGGCTATCGGATACGGCTACGGATGGTACACCTATGCGCCCATCTGTATCGGGCATGCCGGACATCAGGTGGCATCTGCCATCTCCTTCATGCACAACGTGCTGCGGGAACTGGGCGGTATCGTGCTGATTCCGGTTCTGGCAAAGAGGATCGGATATATTGAGACCGCATCGATTCCGGGTATCTGCGTTATGGATGTAGCGCTGCCGATTCTGCAGCGCGCGACGAGAGATGAAATTATCGCCTATGCCTTTGCCATCGGTCTGTTTGAGGAACTGCTTACAACTGTGCTGGTGCCGCTGGCAATCGGATAGGAGAGCGCTGTCGCATTCGCCGGCGGCGCATTTTGCGACGGCGGGAAATGCGCTGATGCGAAGATCAAGACGGCGATGCAGCCTGCGCCGGCGGGAAATGTCGGCATGAAGGCGGAGACGGGACTGCGTTGGCAGAACGCTGGGGAAATACGGCGGAGAATACAAAGAAGATAAAAGCATAAAGAGGAAAATAATGAAAAAATTCAGAGGAAGTAATGACTATGTAGCGTCCGGAGAACTGATGAACGCCGTGAACGTGGCAATCGCGCTGGAAAAGCCTTTGTTAATCAAGGGAGAGCCGGGAACGGGAAAGACCATGCTTGCCCAATCTATCGCCGACGCACTGGAGATGCCGCTGTATATCTGGGGAATCAAATCGACGACGCGGGCGCAGGAGGGCCTGTATGTCTATGACACGGTGCAGCGCCTGTATGACAGTCAGTTCGGCGAAGGTGATGTCTCGGACATTTCCCGGTACATCCGTCTCGGCAGGCTGGGTGAGGCGTTCACTTCCGAGGAACAGGCGGTTCTCCTTATCGATGAAATAGATAAGGCGGATCTGGAGTTCCCCAACGACCTGCTGTGGGAGCTGGACCGTATGGAATTCTATATTACAGAGACAAAGACTACGGTGAGAACAAAACATCGTCCGGTGGTGATCATCACGTCTAATGCGGAGAAGGAACTGCCGGATGCTTTTCTCCGCCGGTGTATTTTCCATTACATCGATTTCCCGGAGGAGGAAAAGATGCGGGAGATTATTCGGGTGCATTACGGAGACATCGACAGGAGACTAGTGGATGAAGCGATGAAGGCTTTTTATGACATCCGCCATATGAAAGATATTATGAAAAAACCGAGCACTTCGGAGCTGCTGGACTGGATTCAGGCGCTGCAGATCGGCGGTGTCGATGTGAAGAGGATCCGGGAGGAAATTCCCTATGTAGGCGTGCTGCTGAAGAAAAATCAGGATATCGAGCTCCTCAGGGCATATAGGAGATAAGCTGATGTTTATCCATTTTTTCTACACACTGCGGGAATACGGCCTGAATGTTTCGCTGGACGAATGGCTCTGTCTGATGGATGCTCTGGATCGGGGACTGGCCGGAAATTCGCTGCGGGAGTTTTATTATCTTTGCCGGAATGTTCTCGTGAAACGGGAGAGCGACTACGACAAATTTGATATGGCGTTCGCAGTTTTTTTTCAGTCGATTCAATCGGTGGATGAAATTCCGGAGGAATTATGGGACTGGCTGAATCAGGGTGAACTAGAGCGGGAACTCGAGGATATGCCGGAATGGGCGAAGGAATTCGACTTCGATACGCTGCAGAAGATGTTCCGGGAACGTCTGGAGGAGCAGAAAGAAAAGCACGACGGCGGAAATTACTGGGTCGGAACCGGAGGAACATCGCCCTTTGGCCACGGCGGCTACAATCCCGCGGGAATCAGGGTCGGCGGCGCAGGACGACACCGGTCGGCGGTGCAGATTGCGGAGGATCGCAACTTCCGCGATTTCCGGCAGGACAATGAACTTGATACCCGTCAGTTTCAGATGGCTTTCCGGAAGCTGCGGCAGTTTTCCACCCGGGTAGACACGGCGAAAACAGAACTGGACATCGATGAGACCATTGACGCCACCTGTGAGAATGCGGGACTTCTGAGACTTGTCTATGAAAAGCCCCGAAAGAACACCGTCAAGCTGCTTCTGATGATGGATGCGGGCGGCTCCATGTATCAGCACAGCGAACTCTGCAGCAGACTGTTCCAGGCGCTGCACGATTCAACACACCTGAAAGATCTGAAAATCTATTATTTCCATAACTGTGTCTATGATTACCTTTATACGGATCCCTCCTGCGCGAACGGCCGCTGGATCGAGACCGAGTGGGTGCTCAGAAATCTGGATTCAGACTATAAGGTGATTCTGGTGGGAGACGCGGCAATGTCCAGCTATGAGTTATTGTCCCGGGGAGGAAATCTGGACTGGTATGTCTACAACAAAGAACCCGGCATCGACTGGCTGAAAAAACTGGAGAGGCACTATAAAAATATCGTCTGGCTGAATCCCATAAAAAAAGAACGCTGGGGATACGCATGGGGATCCCGTACCATCGCACTGGTACGGGAGGTGTTTCCGATGTATGAGCTGACGCTCGATGGGCTGGACGCCGCAATACAGAAACTTCTTTCACGATAAACCGAAGAGAACCGGCCGGGTAGGCCTGTCTCGTTTCGAGGACATAAAACTTTACCGGCGGCTAACCTTTACTGAACGGGTTGAAGGTTAGCCGCTGATCTCGCTTCAAGGGCATAGGACAACATCGACCGGTTAATAAGCAGCAGGTCGATTAAGCTGCCGCCGGCAGGTAGGGTTTCTGGCGGGTTGTGCAAGGCTCAGTTACGGTTCAGTTCAGGTAGCGGAAGACGCCGCGTACCTTCCCCTGAATGCTCACATCCCGAACGATAATCGGGCTCATGGTGTCATTTTCCGGTTGAAGGCGGATGTGATCATCCTCTTTGTAATAGGTTTTCACAGTCGCTTCACTTTCAAATCCGTCAATCATAGCAACGACAATGTCGCCGTTTTCTGCGGTGTTCTGCTGTTCGACGAGGATCAGATCCCCATCCATGATTCCCACGTTGATCATGGATTCACCGCGAACGCGGAGCATGAAACAGGTTCCCTGAACGAACTGTGCGGGAACAGGGAAGGTTCCGTCCATATTTTCCTCCGCGGTGATCGGCGTACCGGCGGCGACGCGTCCGATAACGGGGATATCGATGATGTCCTCGCGCTCCGGCGCCGGATCGGGTGTTTGCTGCGGAGCGGCGTTTTCAGGGGAGACCGGGGTATCGGTTTCCGGCCCGTCTTCCTCCTGCGGTACCAGAACCAGTGCCCGGGGCTTAGCCGGATCCTTGCGAAGATAGCCTTTCTCCACCAAAGCGCCGATGGCCTTATGAGCTGTAGAGGTGGATTTGATTCCGACGGCCGCACAGATCTCGCGGACAGTAGGCGGATATCCCTTGGTTCGGATTTCCTCTCTCATGAAATCCAGTATCTTCTGTTCTTTTTCTTTTAAATCAGCCATAGCGTCCCCCTGTAAATGATTTATACAGAAAGTATAACACAACGCGAACAAAAAGTAAACATTTGTTCGCGTGTTCGCGTATGCTTTTTATTCAGCTTTAGCCGATGTTTGTGCCGTATTTTCGGGTAAAACGAATGAAAATCCCTGTGGCGTGACACAGGACATGCCTTCCGTATTTTGGCTGCTTCAGGCGTATTCGACGAATCAGCACGCAAAAAGCGCCGGCAGCATGTAACCGGCGCGGGAGCGGAACGCTCAGCTGACTTTTTTGTTCTCGAGATCTTTCGTGGTCCTCTGTGCCCGGACGGGTCTGTCGACGATGATGGAAATAATGACACAGACCAGGAGCAGGAACTGATAGAAGAGGAACGGAATGATAGAGACGCTGGTGATTTTGGCGATGCTGGCCGCGATCAGCAGCTGTGCGCCATAGGGAATGATACCCTGGCAGATGCAAGAGAATATATCGATAAGCGACGCAGTCTTGCGCGGATCGATGCCGAACTCGGTGCTGATATCCTTTGCGATCGGTCCGGCCATCACGATAGCTACTGTGTTATTCGCCGTCGCGATATCCATCAGGGCGGTCAGCAGCCCTATGCCGAGCATGCCGCCTCTCCGTGTTCTGGAGTGATTCCGGATTGTCTGAAGAATCCATTCAAAACCGCCGTATTCCCGCATCAGCGATCCCATGGAGGCGACCAGAATCGTGACGATCATGGTCTCGAACATATTTTTTGTGCCTTCTCCCATGGCGCTGAACGCTGTGGCGATGGTAAGAGAGCCGGTAGCGAGGCCCACGATGCCGCAGAGTATTGTGCCGCATCCCAGAACGATAAAAACATTTATTCCGCAGAGAGAGGCCAGCAGTACGACGAAATACGGGATGGCCTGCCAGACATTGTACTGATAGTGCTGCAGATCGGCGGAGCCTCCCGTCATCGCAAAGGCGATCAGGATGGCAAAGGTGATAATAGCTGCGGGAAGTGCGATATGGAAATTAACCCGGAATTTATCTTTCATTTCCACGCCCTGCGTCTTGGTTGCCGCGATGGTGGTGTCGGAGATGAAAGACAGGTTGTCGCCGAACATGGCGCCCCCGACGACCGTTCCGACGCAGAACGGCAGACTGAGGCCTGCGCTGTTGGCTACGACAAAGACAATCGGGACGAGCACGGTGATCGTTCCGACGCTGGTTCCCATGGCCATGGAAATCAGACAGGCGATCAGAAACAGACAGGGAATAGCGAAGTTCGGCGGGATGATGTTCAGGAGCATATAGGCAGTACTGGTCGCTCCGCCGGAGGCCTGGGCAATTCCGCTGAATGCACCGGCCATCAGGAAGATAAACAGCATGATCGTGATATTGTCATCACCGATGCCCCCGGCGCAGACGTGAATCTTCTCATCAAACGACAGCTTCGGGTTCTGAAGAAAGGCCACAACCAGAGCCACCATGAACGCAACGACGACAGACATGACATAGAAGCCCATCTGTCCGCTCCTGGGCCTGATATACTCATAATAGATCCCGCTTCCCAGATAGAGAACGAGAAAGACTAAAATCGGAGCCAGAGCTCTGACATTCGGTGTTTTCTTTTCCATTTATACGCCTCCATAATATCTCAATAAATCAGACGGCCGCGAACATTTTGCCAATGCCGGGCACCCTTCCATTGGATGGTGCGCCGCGGCGCTGCTGATAAACTGCCGTCAGCGCCCATTAAGTCCGATGGGGACTTAATGAGCAGACACTACATTATATCACAGTCCGCGGATATTTGTGAAGAGGAAACAAGAAGAGGAAACAAAGGGAAGGAAAGAAAAGAGGGCGAAAACAGGAGCAGATGGAAAACCGTACGGGACCGGCGGGTGGCAGAAATCGCAGGAACAGTGGATTTACAAATAAAAGGGGCTGTGATAAACTTGTTTCAGTAACTGTTTTGGCGTAGGAGTGAGAAATGGATCTTCTGATTGCGTTTTGTGTTTTTGTGGGATGTATGGTCGCCGCTCTGATCAGCGGAACCTCTATGATCCTCGCGCTGCTTGCAGGTCTGGCGGCGTTCGCGGCTGTGGGGCTGCACCGGGGATATCCGCTGCGGAAACTCTGCGGAATGGGAATCCGCGGAGCCCGGGAATCTCTCATCGTCATTGAGGTGATGTGTGTGATCGGTTTCATCACAGCAGCCTGGAGAGTGAGCGGCACGATTACGATTTTTGTGTACTACGGGATTAAGATTATCACGCCGTCGGCGTTTCTGATCATTACGTTCCTTCTGTCCTGTCTGCTCAGCTATGCGTTGGGAACATCCTTCGGAGTCGCCGGGACGGTGGGTGTCATTTTTATGACGCTTGCCAGAAGCGGAGGCGTGGATCCGCTGATTACCGCCGGCGTACTGATGAGCGGCGTCTATTTCGGGGATCGCGGCTCCCCGGTTTCGTCCAGTGCGAATATGGTGGCGGGGATCACAGGAACAAAGATTTTCGACAATGTCCGTGTCATGATGCGGACCGCTGCCGTTCCGCTGGCACTGTGTTTTGTCGTCTACGCGGTTCTGTCTGTGCGGAACCCGATCAGTCATGTAGACAACGCTCTGGTTTCGGAATTCGAATCGGCGTTTAATCTCTCCCTGTGGGCTTTTGTACCGGCTGTCATCATGCTACTTCTGCCGCTGCTTCACGTTAGCGTCATGATTTCCATGGGACTCAGCATCGCCGCAGGAATTCTGGTGGCCTGGCAGGTGCAGGGCGTTCCGCTGCTGAAGGTTCTGCAGATCTGTGTAATCGGTTATCAGGCGGAGGGAAACGGTCTGGGCAGGATTCTCAACGGAGGCGGCCTGGTGTCCATGCTGGAAATTATCGGGATCCTGCTGATTTCCTGTACCTATTCGGGGATTTTCAACGGGACGGGAATGCTTGATTCTCTGCAGCTCCGTCTGGAACGGGCGTGTACCCGCATCGGGCGGTTTCCTGTGATGCTGCTTCTTTCCCTGGCGTCTGCGGTGGTCTTCTGCAATCAGACGATTTCTACGCTGATGTGCAGTGACCTTCTGAAGAAGCCCTATCTGGACGGTGGGGGAAGCCGAGAGGAACTCGCCATCGATATGGAGAATTCCGTTATTCTGATTGCGTGCTTTATTCCCTGGAGCATCGGGTGCTCCGTGCCGCTGGCTTTCTTCGGCGTGGACTTCCGGTGTCTGCCGTATGCGGCGTTCATGTATCTGATGCCTTTGTTTTATCTTTTCACAAAAAAGAGAACGTTTCCGGAACGGCAGAAGCCGGAAACTCTGACGCAGATGGGGTGATGAACTGATGAAAGAACAGACTGGAGGAGATGTATGAAGGGTACGTTATATGGAGTAGGGGTAGGACCGGGTAATCCGGAGCTGATGACGCTGGCGGCGGTGAGGATTATCCGCGAGTCTGCGGTAATTGCCTGCCCGGGGAAGGATGCGCGGCAGAGTACGGCGTACAGGATTGCGGTACAGGCGGAGCCGTCTCTGGCGACAAAGGAATTGCTGGCGGTGGATATGCCGATGACCCGCGACAGAGCGGAACTGACAAAGTCTTTCCGGCAGGGAGCGCTGCTTCTGGAGTCCTTTCTGAAGCAGGGGAAGGATGTGGCGTTTCTGACACTGGGGGATCCGGCGGTATATTCCACGTTTGCTTATCTGGAGGAACGGATCGCCGGGCTGGGATATCCGACCGGATATATCAGCGGCGTACCGTCCTTCTGTGCGGCGGCGGCAGAAGCCGGAGTGCCGCTGACGGAATGGGATGAGGCGCTGCATATTATTCCCGCCGGTCAGATGGATGAGTCGGAACTGGAGGAGACGCTCCGCCTGCCGGGAACCTGTGCGCTGATGAAATCCGGAACACGCATGGATGCGGTAAAATCAGCCCTCGCCGGCAGCGGGAGGGAGGTTTACATGGTCGAAAACTGCGGGATGCTGGGTCAGAAAATCTACCGCGGAGCGGATTCGATTCCGGACACCGCCGGATATTTTTCGATGATTCTCGCGAAGGAAGAGAAAGGTTCAAATCAGCCGTCTGACGACCTCTCTGAAGGCGCGGAAAAGCGACGCTCTGAATCTGAAAGCATCCGCAATCCACTTGACAGCCGGGGAAAATGAATTTAAAATTGAACGTAGTTTTCAATTTCAGAAGGAATTCATGAATCAGATATTCCCGCATAAAATCGGGGACAGAGAAGAAGGGAGGGGAGCAGCCGTGCTGAGGATGACAGGTTTTCATACCAGAGAAAGGTTCACTGCTGTTTTTCTCAGCGTTCTTCTGCTGGCAACGGTCGTTCTGGCCACCTTCTATATCGCGGAGGAGTCCGATCACCACTGTTCGGGCGACGACTGCCCGATCTGTGTCTGTCTGCACCAGTGTGAGAATATCGTCCAGACGCTGTACGGCGGTGACACTCCGTCGCCCGCGGCGGGAACCGCGGCAGTGTTCTTTACCGTCCTTTCTCTCATTTTTTCATATTTTGCAGCAGCGGATACTCTGATTGTCCGCAAAGTCCGGATGAACAACTGAAAATACCCTTTCTGACGGCGTGAGCCGCGAGTCAATGCTATCTTACGACGAAAAAAGAAAGGGTCAGTTATGTTATGAAAAAAACAGCAGTAATTCTTCTGGCGGCAGTGGTCTTTGTAGTGGCTGCTCTCTCAGGCTGCGCGAAAGACAGCGGCAATTCAGAGTCGAAAACTTCCGCGGAAAGCAAAAAAATAAAAATCGTTACAACTATATTCCCGGAATATGACTGGGTCACACAGATCCTCGGCAGCAAAGCGGATCAGGCAGAGGTGACGATGCTTCTGGATAACGGAGTCGATCTGCACAGCTATCAGCCGACGACGGAGGACATCGCAAAGGTAAAATCCTGCGACCTGTTCATCTATGTCGGCGGTGAATCGGATGAATGGGTCAGCAAGGCACTGAAGGACTCCACAAACAAGAAAATGAAAGTGATCAATCTTCTGGATGTCCTGGGCGATTCTGTGAAAGAAGAGGAATCGAAAGAAGGAATGATGCCGGAAAAGGAAGAAGAGGAAGACGGCAGTGACGAGCCGGAGTACGATGAACACGTGTGGCTTTCACTGAAAAACGCGAAGGTGCTGACAAAAGCGGTCGCAAAGGAAATCGAAGCGCTGGATCCGGAGAACGCAAACACATACGGGAAAAACGAAGCTGAATATCTTCGTCAGCTATCTGCCCTGGACGAAAAATACAAAAAAGCGGTCCGACGGTCGGCAGGCAAAACACTGGTGGTCGGCGACCGTTTTCCGTTCCGTTACATGGTGGACGACTATGGATTGGAGTATTACGCCGCGTTTGCGGGCTGCTCCGCCGAGACGGAAGCCAGCTTCAAAACAATTTCGTTCCTGGCGAAGAAGGTGGATAAGCTTAAACTGAAGAATATCGCGACCATAGAGGGGTCCGACCGGAAAATCGCCAGGACGATTATAAAAAATACCGGGAAAAAGAGTCAGCACATTGTGACGCTGGATTCCATGCAGTCAACGACTTCTGAGGATGTGGAAAAGGGAAAGACCTACCTCGGCGTCATGACGGCGAACCTCGGCGTGCTGAAGAAAGCACTGCAGCGGGAGGAATAGTCATGGAACAGATCCGCTGCAATAATTTATCCATCGGTTACGGAGAGCAGGCCATCGCATCCGGCCTCAGTTTCAGTGTGAACGCGGGGGATTACCTCTGTATTGTAGGGGAAAACGGTGCGGGAAAGAGTACGCTGATGCGTACTCTTCTCGGCCTGCAGAAGCCGGTAAGCGGACAACCGGTCTACAGCCCGGATGTCCGGAAGAACGAAATCGGGTATCTCCCCCAGCAGATGCACACACAGCGGGATTTCCCCGCGACTGCCGGAGAGATCGTATTGTCCGGTTTCCAGGGGCAGACGGGATGGAGACCGTTCTACCGGAGGAGTGAAAAGGCAGAAGCCCGGGCGATCATGCGACGCCTTTGTATCGAAGAACTTGCGGGCAGAAGCTTTCGTAACCTCTCCGGCGGGCAGCAGCAGAAGGTTCTGCTGGCAAGGGCGCTGTGCGCCTCCGGGAAAATTCTGTTCATGGACGAGCCGGTGACAGGTCTGGATCCCGAGGCGACAAGGGAAATGTACGCGATAATCGGGGAACTCAACAGAGGAGGAACGACGATCGTCATGATCTCTCACGACATCCTCTCGGCGGTGCGCTACGCAGATCACATTCTCCATATTGGAAACGCCTGCTTTTTCGGCAGGAATGAGGACTATCTGCGCAGTGAAACAGGGAAGAGGTTCCTGAACCGGAGGGAGGTGGGGCTGTGATGACCGCAATCATGACGCTGACGGAGAAGCTGACGTTTTATCTGGACTACCCGTTTGTGCGGTACGCGATCATCGTCGGACTTCTGATCGCACTGGTGTCGTCACTGCTCGGGGTGACACTGGTTCTCCGCCATTTTTCCTATATCGGGGACGGACTGTCTCACGTAGCGTTCGGTGCGATGAGCGTGGCGGTCGTGCTGAAACTTTCTGACCGCATGCTTCTGATTCTTCCGGTCACTATATTCAGTGCGGTGATTCTTCTGAAATCGGGTCAGAACAGAAGAGTGAAGGGCGATGCTGCGGTCGCCATGCTGTCGGTGGGCGCTCTGGCTTTCGGATATCTTACGGTGAATGTGGCAGGAGCCTCGGCAAATGTATCGGGGGACGTCTGCAGCACTCTGTTCGGCTCGACGTCTATTCTGACGCTGACGACCGGGGAGGTGGCGCTGTGCGCAGTTCTTTCTGCGGTGACGCTGATGCTGTTTCTGCTGCTGTATAACCGGCTGTTTGCGCTGACCTTTGATGAAAATTTTGCCAGGGTATGCGGAATCAGCGTGGAATTTTATAACCTGCTTCTGGCGGTCATCATCGCAGTCATCATCGTGCTTGCGATGAACCTCGTCGGTGCGCTGCTGGTTTCGGCGCTGATCATCTTTCCAACCATGGCGGCAATGCGTCTGTTTGAGAGCTTTCGGGCAGTTACGGCTGCTTCCGCCGCAATCTCTGTGAGCTGTGCGCTGATCGGGATTCTCGTGTCAGTTCTCGCGGGGACTCCGGTGGGTTCCACCATTGTTGTCGCGGACGCGCTTGCGTTCGGTCTGAGCATGATTGCCGCGAGGCTGAGAGGAGGAGTGTGATGAAACAAAGTAAAATTCAGACATTCCGGGCGATCCTGTTGCTGTTTCTTTGTGCCCTGATCCTGACAGGTTGCGGAACAAAGAGTAACGAGACGCAGAAATCAGATTCCGCCCCGAAGACGACACAGAGTGAAAGTGCATCTTCTGATAACGGCAGTACGGAAACAGAAGCCTCAGACTCATCCAATGCGGACGGGAACGCCGGGAAAGAAAAAAATAGCAGGAAAAAGGGGCTTCTGGATCTGACGAAGATGAGCAGCACAGCGATTTATTCGGAGGTTTACAATATCATGATCGATCCGGACAGATATAAAGGAAGGATGATAAAGATAAAGGGTGTATGCTATATTACAAAGGATGATGCGTCGGGCAAGACGTATTACGCCTGTGTCATCAAGGACGCCACTGCGTGCTGCAGTCAGGGAATTGAATTCAAGTTGAGAAAAGGACTCAGTTATCCGGAGGATCAGTCGAAGATTACAGTAAAAGGAACCTTCACCACATATAAAGAAAAGAAAATGACATACTCGTGTCTGAAAAATGCAGTTCTGGAAAGATAAAGGGGATTCGGAAAAGACCGAATCCCTGAACACGAGTATCAGACAATATTTGCAAAATCACCCATCACCTCGGAGATTTTAATCTGCTGCGGACAGACCTTTTCACAGCTTCTGCAGTGCAGACATGCGGATGGCCGCTTATCTTCCGGGAACGCGGCCAGTGCCATCGGGGCGATGAAACCGACCTGACCTGACTTTGTTGTAAGTGTATGCTCGTTATACAGAGAGATCAGGCGCGGAATATCCAGACCTGCCGGACAGTGGTCAACGCAGTAGTGGCAGGCGGTACACGGCACAGTCTGTTCATCGGCCAGCTGTTCTGCAATCTGCATCAGAGTCTGCAGTTCCTCACCGTTCAAAGGCAGATCCTGCTCAAAGGTTTCGATGTTGGCCTTCAGCTGGGACTCGTCTGTCATACCGGAGAGAACCACTCTGACCTCCGGAAGCCCCTGCAGGAATCGAAACGCCCAGGCCGGGATTTCCTCCTGCGGGCGCAGTTCTTTCAGCCTGCTCTTCTGATCATCGTTCAGGTGCGCCAGCTTGCCTCCCCGGAGGGGTTCCATGACCCAGACCGGTATGTTATATTTCTTCAGAAGCTCGACTTTTTCCCGGCCGTGCTGGAATTCCCAGTCCAGATAGTTCAACTGCAGCTGGCAGAATTCCATGTCGTCGCCGTAGGCTTCAAGGAACCGTTTCAGTACAGGCAGTTCTCCGTGGCAGGAGAAGCCGAGGTGCCGGATGCGCCCGCACTCTCTCTGCTTACGCAGGTAATCCATAATGCCGTACCGGGGATCGAGGTACTGTTCGATGTTCATTTCACAGACATTGTGGAACAGATAGAAATCGAAGTAATCGTGTCCCGTCTTCTCGAGCTGTTTTTCGAATATCTCCTGAACCTTCGGCATATTGGCCAGATCGTATCCGGGAAATTTGGTGGCGAGGAAGTATTTGTCTCTGGGGAATCTGCGCAGCGCCTGTCCCATGACCTCTTCGGAGTGTCCTCCGTGATATCCCCATGCGGTGTCATAATAATTGACGCCGTGCTTCATGGCGTAATCCACCATGCGCATGGTCTTTTCCGCGTCGATTTTCGCATCGTCGCCGTCAATGACAGGCAGGCGCATCGCGCCGAATCCCAGCATGGACAGCTTCATATCCTTAAAGTTTCTGTATTGCATAATATCCTCCTAATGTTTCTCTGCTTGTCCGCATTGTTTTTTCGTCGGTTTTGATGTACAATCTATATGATATTACATGAACCTGACTTCAGGTCAATATATTTTTGTTAAGTGAAAGGAATTTTATGGAAACGTATACCATCGGGCAGATTTCGGAAATGTTTCAGCTGCCGGTGTCCACACTGAGATATTATGACAGGGAAGGACTTTTCCCTGAGCTTCGCCGTCAGTCCGGAAGACGGATATTCAGCGAACGTGAAGTTGAAGCGCTTCGCGTGATCGAGTGCTTGAAAAACTCCGGACTTGAGATTCGGGACATCAAACGGTTCATGCAGTGGTGCGGCGAGGGACCGTCTACCTATCCGCAGAGGAAACGGTTGTTTGAGGCCAGACGGAAGGCTGTGGAGGAGGAGATGGCGCACCTTCAGAAGACGCTGAATCTGCTGGAGTACAAATGCTGGTATTATGAAACCGCTATGCGCGACGGTGATGAAGAGGGCATACAGAACATGCTGCCGGATGGCCTGCCGAAGGAAATTCAGCGACTCTACGACGAAGTATTCAAAGCAGACGCATAAACGGTATCTCGATATACATAATGGCTAAGGTCATTAAACCTTAGCCATTAAATGTTTCCTAAGAGTATGAAATAATCTCTGTAAAAATTCATTTCTGAGGCCTTTCATGATACAATCAAAATCATGGAGGGCCTTAGATTATGGCAAAAAGAGAAAGAAAATCCGTACATCACGTGGAAATGACGGACGGGAAACGAGCGATCATTTAGGGACTGCTGCAGGAATATGATATCCAGAATGCTCAGGATATCCAGGACGCGTTGAAAGATCTTCTCGGTGGAACCATCAAAGAAATGATGGAAGCTGAGATGGATGACCATCTCGGGTATGAAAAGTCAGAGCGGACGAACGATGACAGTGAGGACCGTAATTACAGGAACGGCTACAAAAGCAAACGAGTCAATTCCAGCTATGGAAGTATGGATATCGATGTGCCGCAGGACCGAAATTCTTCCTTCGAGCCGAAAATCGTGAAGAAGCGTCAGAAAGACATTTCTGACATCGATCAGAAAATTATCTCCATGTACGCGAAAGGGATGACAACGAAGCAGATCTCGGAAACGATGCAGGATATCTATGGGTTCGAGGCGTCGGAGGGCTTCATTTCCAATGTTACAGACAAGATCCTCCCACAGATCGAAGAATGGCATAACCGGCCGCTTTCCGCGGTATATCCGATCATATTCATCGATGCATCCATTTCTCCGTACGGGAGGATAGTATCGTTCACAAGGTGGCCGCATATGTGGTTCTGGGAATCAACACCGAAGGAAAGAAGGAAGTCCTTTCTCTGGTCATCGGCGAGAACGAGAGCAGCAAATACTGGCTCACTGTATTGAATTCATTGAAAAACCGTGGTGTCCAAGACATTCTGATCCTCTGCTCGGACGGACTCTCCGGGATCAAAGAGGCGATCACAACTGCTTACCCGGAGACGGAGCAGCAGCGCTGCATCGTCCATATGGTGCGAAACACGCTGAAATATGTGGCAAACAAAGACATGAAAGAATTTGCCAAAGATCTGAAAACAGTCTATACGGTGGTAGATGAAGAAGCCGCTCTGGAGCAGCTCGAAAGAGTGAAAGGAAAATGGTTGCCGCAGTACCCGTATGCCATGAAACGCTGGTATGAGAACTGGGATGCCGTTTCTCCGATCTTCAAGTTTTCCGCGGACGTTCGGAAGGCATTTTACACGACCAATGCGATCGAGTCGCTGAATGCCACGCTGCGCAGGCTGAACCGTCAGAGGTCCGTATTTCCAAGCGCTCAGGCACTTCTGAAGGCGCTGTACCTGGCCACGTTCGAAGCCACCAGAAAATGGACGATGCCGATCCGGAACTGGGGTCAGATCCTGGGAGAACCGGCGATCATGTACCCGGACAGGATCCCAGAATAGAAAAAATCAGCTGATGTGTCGAAACCAGAAACGCCCGGAATTGCCGGGTGTCCTTGACATGCCAGCCGATTTCTGATAAACAGTAGACAGGTGCTGAAGGGGAGTTTTTCCCATTCAGATATATCTCATCTCATGAAAGGCCCCAAATTACAGAAAGAATTTCATGCTCCCTTTCCGGTATGATCCCCTCTGAACTCATTCTTAGGGATTAGGTACAGCCTCACTGCAGCTGTTGGGAGCGAGATGAATGCCGGTGATTCATACATGCTCTCAAAGATTCTCACAAAGCGTTCGTGTTCGCTTCTGGATTCCCACTTCTCTGGTGGATCTCTTTTCTTCTTTTTTGACATAAACTCTCCTTTCTGGACATAAAAAAACCACCGGACATTCTGAATTGAAAGCCTGGTGGCTATGTATTTCTTTGCTTGTTGAATTTATCTAACCATATTGTGGTAACTCTATTATATGAACTTCCAACAAGCTATTCATCGTATTCTTTAAATGTCAATTTTATTTCTTCACCTTCGGATGCAGTAGTTCTGCATCCGATTTCATATGGAACATTCTTATCACAACTCTCAATCAGTTTGGTTTCTTTTCCATTTAAGGAAAGTGATATTTCTTCATTTTCCTCATTTGCGTTTGTTCCTTTATCTTGACGAATAAGCAATATTAATATTGGATATTCGCTACAATTTGTAACATACAAACCGCCAGATACTGAACGAATGTAATCATCGCAATATGTTATTGTTGATTCATCATCAGCAACAACAATTTTCACTTGCTGGGAATCCGATTCATTTTGCTCATTTGCACCGCACCCCGTCATTATTGTAATGCAAAACACTACAGCAAAACACATAGTTATTACCCTTTTGACTGAATATTTCATTTAGTGCTCCTTTCTTAAACACAAATTTGTATATTTTGCCGTTGCAAACGAATTTCCTTTCACCTCAATCATCTCATCTGAACGTCTCATCGCTTCCATGTCAATCTTAACACACGTACATTGCAACCTCCAGATAGTTTCTTCCGATTCGACTCATATCTTTAGCAATCACTGTTGCTATCTCGCCATCTTCAATGTCACGAATCATTTCTTTCCAAGCGGGGCGATCAAAAGAACCGCCACTGTATCCGTCATCGGTGTAGTGTCTGATGTTCTCATAGTCCAGTGCCTCCATTTTCGCTGTAGCGGATTCCATTCCATTCTGGCGGAAGATCCTGCCGAGAAGGGCGATCATAGTACCCGGTTCATCCGAACAGGCCTCTGTTTCCAGCTTGCGTACGATCTCCAGGACCACTTCCTCATCCATTTCTTCGGTCATCTCAGCAAAATGCTCTGCAGCTCTCCTGGCAAGTGCATCCACTAACGGGCAGCCTGCGCAGCTTTCTGTTTCACGGGCTCCGGTTTCTCCCAGCCCCATTGCAATAATTTCCATTGTTTCCTTTGTTGTAGCCATCTCTTATCCTTTCTCCGAAAGCCGGATAGAAAAATAACCCCGCACCGGATTGTGCAGGGTCATGTATTCAGCTTCCGGCTGAAAGGATAGCTTAATCGTCAAGGAATTTCACCAGGAGATCGTCGATGGCATCGGTGTAGCGGTTCTCCTGTATCAGCTTGTTTTTCATTTCGATCAGGCAAAGGACGATGATCCGGCGCTCGTCGTAGCTCAGCTTATATTTGTTTCCGAACATCTTTCTGACCTCCTTTTTTCTTTTATCATAAGGAAGAAATACACCGACAGCAATTATGCGAATGACGGCAGCAAGTGGAAAATTATTTTTTCCTGCAGCCGATCCATGTAAATATGCTTCTCATATCTTAACGAGCGTGCTTCGCCCGTTCCCGCCTTGCCCGGTACTTGCCATAGTGATCCAGTGCTTTGATAATGTATTCTTCGCGCTGTGAAGCCGGAAGGTCCTTCGGAAGATATGTCCTGATCGTGTCTGTTTTCAGAATGATCCGGTCTTTCTGATTCGGCTTTTTCTCACCCAGCAGTTGATAGACCAGCTCTCTGGTGAGGCTGCTGCTTTCGGCCAGTTTCCTTAATTCCTTCGCCTGAGCGTGGCTGGGCGTTCGTTTCTGATAATGGACGGCCGCAACAACAACTTCCTGCCATTCGCGTGGAAGATAGGACAGCTCCACGGCAGGCCGCAGGGCAATCTTTTTCTCATCCACCATCCGCAGCAGGGAAGGAATAAGACGGGTCAGGCGGATGTAACGGCGAACTTGAGTTTGGCTATCACCTGTTTCGACACCAATAATTCCAGCGGATTCCACTTCCTGCAACTTCCGACCCACTGGGTTGGAAGTTAAATCGGTTCGTTTTCCCTGCCGTTTCATGGCATCCAGGCGCATCTTATATGAAAATGCTTTCTCACTGGGAAGGATTTCTGTTCTCTGCAGATTGCTGTCCACCATGAAGATGACGGCTTCATCATGATTCAGCTCTACGATTTTGCAGGGGAGGGTGCTAAGTCCTGCAATTTCGCAGGCCCGTTTCCTCCGGTGGCCGGACAGCAGTTCATATCTTCCGTCTTCCTTCTTCCGGACGGCAGCCGGCGTGAGCACGCCGTTCATCCGGATGCTGTCCACCAGGGCTTTCATGTCCTCGTCTTCTTTCACATGGAATGGGTGCTTTGGGAAGGTGTCGATCTCGGAGATCGGAATCGCATAGATTTTCCTCTGCGCGGAACCGCTCTTGTCTTCATTGGAATAAAATGTATTCTCATTAGTTGAATGGGGCTTGTTTTTTTGAAATGTTTCGTCCGGCATCCGGCATCATCTCCTTTCTCTTTTCATATGTACTATCTGAGGCAGATGCCGGAGCCGGCCTCTGCCTCAGATCGATATCTACATATTAAGTAAAGGAGATGTCCGCATCAATTATGCGAAATCGCACAATCGCTCCCAACAGGTGTGACCACTCCGCAGCTTCAAGTTCCACGGACTCTCAAAAATATGCGAATTCGCACATTTTCTCCCATCAAAATCCTCAAAAAACATGCCGTTATATACCGTTGTATGCGGTTATATGCGGTGCAAAACCGGATGCTCTGAAACCCGCAAACCGTTGCAATCGCCGGATCCTTTGGAATTGCATAAAAAAAGAGCAGCTTCTAAAAGCTGCTCGATCTGGCGGAGGACATGGGACTCGAACCCACGAGGCTGTTACACCCTACTCGCTTTCCAGGCGAGCTCCTTAGCCACTCGGTCAATCCTCCACATCAGTGTCCACGAACTAATTTACCATAAAATAAAAGGTTTTGCAAGAGGAAAACTTACAAAACCTCAAAAACTCTTGAAACTCTTGAAAACCTTGAATCTTACGAATCCCGTAGAATTTTATCAAACCCGGAGATCCCGTGAAAACCTCGCGAACATCGTGCGTCGGTGCGGTCCGCGTGTCTGGGGCAGTGTCATTACGGGGTATTCACATTTGTTTCGCCCGCGAGCCTCGCGTGTCAGCGTGGTCAGTGTGTCCGGAGCGCTTCAACTACCGTGTCCGGAGTGCTTCAACTACCGTGTCCGGAGCGCTTCGGCTATCGTGTCCGGAGCGCTTCAACTACCGTGTCCGGAGCGCTTCGGCTATCGTGTCCGGAGTGCTTCGGCTACCGTGTCTTCCATCTGGCTGATTTCGATGACGCCGCTGTGACGAACTTCTTTTTTGTCGAGATCCTTCAATCCGCGGGGCACCCGTACGCCGGTTCCGGAGGCAACCTCCTCAATGTAACGGAATCCGTCGGGCTGTTCTGGAAGACCGATGGACTTCGCTACGCTTTCCGCGAATTTATAGGCGCTGGCGGTAGATGCAATCAGCGTCGGAGTCCGGTCCCCCGTGGTCTTGCGGTAATCTGAATAGACTTTGTATGCTACCGCCGTATGGGTATCGATCAGGTACCCGTTGTTCCGATACATCTCGCCGATGGTTTTGTTCGTCGCCTCCACATCTGCAAAACCGCCGTAGAAGTCCTTCAGTCCGCTGCGGATGGCGGCCGAAACCTCATAATGCTTCGCGGACTCCAGCTGCTCCATCAGATCGCGGATCTCCGGCCCTTTGCCCTCGCTCAGATGGTAGAGCAGGCGTTCCAGATTGCTGGAGATGAGAATGTCCATGGATGGCGAATTCGTCAGATAAAAGTCCCGGTTTGTATCGTACACGCCGGTGGAGATGAAATCCGTCAGAACTTTATTTTTGTTGGAGGCGCAGATCAGCTTCGCCACCGGAAGACCCATCTGCTTAGCATAATAAGCTGCCAGAATGTTGCCGAAGTTGCCGGTGGGAACGACGATGTTGATCGGGTCGCCGTCCCGGATCACGCCGCGGGCGATGAGCTGAATGTAGCCGTAAACGTAATAGGCGACCTGCGGAACAAGACGTCCGATATTGATGGAATTCGCGGAGGAAAGTCTGCAACCCATATCCGCCAGTCTGACCGCGAAATTCCGGTCATTGAAGATTTTTTTTACGCCGGTCTGGGCGTCGTCAAAATTGCCTTTGATCGCGAACACATGGGTGTTGGAGCCTTCCTGTGTGATCATCTGGCGTTCCTGCACCTGGCTCACGCCCTGATTCGGGAAGAACACGATAATCTCCGTTCCCGGCACGTCCGCGAAACCCTCCAGTGCCGCTTTTCCGGTATCTCCGGAGGTGGCCGTCAGAATGCAGATTTTTTTATCCTCGTGCTCTTTTTTTGTGGCAGTGGTCAGAAGATATGGAAGGATCGACAAAGCCATGTCCTTGAAAGCTGCGGTCTTTCCGTGGTAGAGCTCGAGGAAGAATGCGTCTCCGGCCTCGGTAATCGGAACGATTTCCTTCTCTTCGAACTTCTCGTCGTAGGCACCGTCGATGCAGCGCTGCATTTCCTCTGCGGTGTAGTCGTCGAAGAATGTGCCGATGACAGCCTTCGCGATTTCCTGATAAGAACGGTCCGTCATTTCTCCGGGAACAAAGGAAAGTGCAGGGATTTCCTCAGGAACGTAAAGCCCCTTATCCGGTGCGATTCCCTGAATGATTGCCTGCGCGCCTGTCAGCCTGCTGTCCATGCCCCGGGTGCTGATATATTTCATCATAGAAAAAAATCTCCTGTTCTATAAAAATTTTGCTTTACAATAGCCAATTCACAGTATATAATAATATTCGTCAGTTTTCAAGACGAACAAAAGAAAATGTGTCGCCTTGGTCAAGTGGTCAAGACGCAGCCCTCTCACGGCTGAATCAAGGGTTCGACTCCCTTAGGCGATACCAGTTGAAACATCGGATTCGAGCATTCGCAGCGGATTCGGTGTTTTTTCTATATTTCCTTATTGATAACACTTCAAATCGCAAGCCTTTTGGCAATGAGAGTTAAAGAGAAAGCGGATGACATACTGGGGTGCTGTGAACAAAGATAAAATGATGACTTTGATCAGAAAAAGGTCAAAAGAATCTGGGGAAATCAATTATTCCGCTATACGCGATATGGCGTGCCCGAATATCAGTGGGTAATAAAACGCCCGGTTTGCATAAGAGCCGTGAAAAAAATACCAAGACCGAATTTTGTATGGTAAACTATAAACAGTTATTTTGCGCTATTGACCTGTAACAGGAAAAATCACAAATTTGGGGACATATTAAGTTCTGATGCAGGGGGGAATGCCTTACATATGAGAAGTAAACAAAAGCAAAAAAGAAATTTACATATTCGAAATCACCCTTTCTATGTATGGGTTTATCTCCTGTATGAGGTTTCATATACATTAATCTGGTTCTTTGGGAGAACTTGGCGGCAGAGCCATATGGGGATATTCATCATAACAACGGGAATCGCCGTTTCATGGTTCCTGTTCATGGTATATCGCCGATATGTTAGGCATGATGGGAGGATTGCACCCGACTTGTTTCTGATTAACATCCTGTTTTTCTTTTTTGTCTTTGGTCCGGCTGAATCTTTTTAACGGCAGGAGGAACGGCTACTATGGAAAAGAATAGTGTGAACTCTGTCATCCAAAAATTGCGGCTTATTCCCGGTTATGTGATGACATATTATATCTTTGAGCTGCTCGCTGCGTTTTTCTGTATTTTCGCAGGTAAATATGTCAGTTCTAATGTGTGGGGAGTATATTTTGTTGTTTTGTCCACGGCCTTTATCTGGATGACAGTGATGGAATGGCGGATTCTTGTGAAAAAAGATGTACGTATCAACCAGCTCTTTGTACTTGCCAATGCCCTCTGGCTTATTCTGATAGAGATATAATGTGAAATCAGGAATGCGGATGTATGAAAAGCGCAATACCCTAAGGGTCAATGATAGAATATTATCGGATTATCGGCGCCTCTGCACACCGGGGCGCGTTTTCATTTGCTGTCTGCCGCCGTCGCAGGACGCGCCCGCCGGGCGGGATTCCTGTAAACGGTAAATAGCCCGTATCTTGACTTAAAAAAATTCTCACCCGAAAGTGAGTTATAGAAAAAATATCGCCACCAGGTTCATGACTTGACGGCGTTTCTGTTACTTTGACTTGGTTCTTTTCTTCCGGCATTCTTCTGGGAGTTTTTTTGGACCATGGCAGCAACGGATCCGGAAATCGAGATCCATATCGTCCATGTGCTTTGGAATCTCAGTTAAAAGGAACTTGAAATATTGGCAGATATTCAGGTCGTTCGCTTTGGCGGTTTCTACGATGCTGTACAGGATTGCACTTGTCTGAGTACCGCTGACGGTGTCAATCAGCTTCCAGTTTTTCTTTCCAACACAAAACGGCCTGATTGCCTGTTCGTCCAGGTTGTTATCCGGTGGAACCCGCGGATCATTCAGGAATGTTCGTAAATAGTGTCTGCTCAGTAAGTACTTTAAACGGCAATAACGGTTAATCGCCGATTGAGGAAGAGGGTATACCCGGATATCTTCCCCACGCACTTTGAAAAATCGATTTCAAAAAATCGCATAAGGAAATAATGAAAAACATTGAAAGACCTATTTTTTTTGAGTATAATTCAAGCGGTTTATGCCGATACTAATGAATCTGAGTTGTTTGCAGAGGCGTTTTATGATGCTTACGGTATACGAAAGAGGCGAACTTCTGAAAATGTTAAACTGATGATGGAAGATGTTGAAAGAATGTATGAGGAGGCGGTAAAGCGTGAGATTTCTTGATAAAGAATGGCCCTTATGGTTGACTGGAGAATTCAAAGTGCCCTATATAGGAGAATTGAGGGATGATGCTCCCGACTGGGTCAAAGAAGAGTACTGGGAAGACAGAAGAGAGATTGAACGGAAGATAAGAGAAAATATCCCGATTATGAAATGAATTATGACGGATTTCGTTCACTGACGGGAGGATGGGTAATGCTGCGACAGGCTTACAGGGCAGACCTGTGACAGCTCATGAAATTAGTGAAGATGATACGAAACGGAGCAACTGTTTTGAAAAGAAAAATTGGGAAAACAGAGGATGTTCGTATCGGAGTGCTTGCAGGAACAGTGAAATACCTGGTTGTGCTCTGAACGACATTGGCGAAATAATTCCGAAAAATAACCGTGAAAATGTTAAACCGCGTTGTTTTTGTCACTATATAAGAATAGGAACAAAAGTAGTGCCTTGAAAGAAAGGGTGATTCTATGATGACAACGATTTACTGTGAGCAAACTGAGCGCGGTGTGCATTCATTCTTTATGGTTAATGATGGATATGAGTATTACCTTTTCAGTCAGAATTACCGCAAAGGCGTCCAGGAATATTATTCGAGAGGGGTATCGCTGAACGAATCCATTAACTATTCAAGAGCCCATAAAGACAGTGCGATAGAACGTACGATGTCCAAAATTCCGATGTATGTAAAATACATCGAAAAGGAATATGGGATAGAAGTTCTGGAGAAGACAAAGAAGAAAAACAGATACTGTAATTTCAGCATGAATAGATGCGTGTGAGAGGTACTTAGAATGAAGAAAACAATTATTTGCAGTATTCCTATGAAGGAAAATGTTGATCCGGTGCTGTACACCAGCGACGACAAGTTCCTTTCCGTGGCAGATAAGAAGGTGCGCTATCCGATCTGTGCATTCCTTGAAAAAAACATGAAGCCGGAGGATGAGCTGAAGGTGCTGATTCTCGTAAAAAAGGATCGCTATGGTCATTACAGCAGAAATACTGAGCTTTTTAAACAGGAGCTTGCGGAGGCTAATTCTGAGATTGGTGCCGCTGTCGAATATACAGTCATTGATACAGATTTTGACGAGGCGCGCTCTGTTCACGAGCGGCTGATGGGCAGAATTGTGGACGGCTTATCGACTGGTTCGCATATCTTTGCGGATATAACTTATGGTCCCAAGGATATGCCGATTGTGATTTTTACAGCTCTTAATTTCGCCGAGAAGTTTCTGGAGTGTACGGTTGATAACATTGTATATGGGCAGGCAAGCTTTGTTGACGGGAAGGCAGTTGATACAAAAATCTGTGATATGGTCCCGCTGTATTGCCTCGGATCTATTACAAATACAATCCGCTGCACTGAGCCGGAAAAAGCCAGGTCTATGTTGAAGTCCCTTCTGTCTTTGTAACATAGGTGTCCGTATGTATTATGATAAGAAAAAATATGAGCAGCTGATTATGAACTCGCCGCTATTCTCTATTGACAGGGAAACAGAGTATACAGCTTTTAAGCGGGAATCCTATAGAATGGTTGAAAATCTGTATTGTTATCTGCTCTCAATTAATGAAAAAGACTATGAGCCGTATGGATGTGAAATCACAGAGACTGCGACCAGATGCATAAACAATTTCAGCCCGGATAAAGGCTTGTTTCTTCATTATTTCAATGCTGCATGGAAGCAGGAGTACTCACACATAGTGGGTGTGAAAGTTCAGGATGATAAATACAGAGGTATCAAAGTAACTGAGGCGGATCGACGGGCAGTACGGAAATACACCAGACTTGCAGAACAGCTAGGCTCAAATATATCCTCAGCGGAACTGTACGAGAGATTGTCTGAAGCGATGGAACTGCCGCCTGAACGTATAATTGAACTGGAGAAACTTGGTGGGATGACGGTAGGTGCAGACACATGTATCAGTGATGAAGGTGATGCTCAGAGTATATGGGATCAGATCCCCGCAGATGAAGACATCAGCATGAGATTTGAAAGTGAAGAAGAAATAGAGTCTGTTCTGGGCAGAATAGAAGACGCGTTTTGCTCACTGCAAGCGCGACAGAAGCCCATTGTGTCGGATCTGATTACAATCCGCATTTGTGAAATGCTGACAGGACGTATGACAGAAAGATTCTCGTTTATAAGCGAGTCTGTTATGGAGATGTGGATTGAGAGCGGGCGGCTGCCGACGCAGCGGGAAATTGCTGAGAAATTTGGACGTAATGAGGCCAGTATCAGCCGAACCATAAAGGATTTTATAGAAAAAATAAGAGAAACGGATTGAGAAAAAGAAGGAAACGATTATGGTAATAAATGGCGAAGAGTTTGACATGGATCAGTTTGAAAAGGACATGGCGGAAGATGATGCAGAATATATGGAGAAGATGATACATGAAGACAATCTTATGGACTTAACAGGAAAATCATTTGAAGAGGCAATGGAATACCTTCGTGTCTATGTTAAACTGGAGCCAGATGAACTTGAAGACATTGCGCCTTATATTAAATACGAAGTTGAAATGTCAAATAAAAAAACTGACAACGCATGAAGAGGCAGTGCGTACAGCCGCACATTTTTATAAAGAGTGACATGAAACGGCACTCAGAAGACGGACCTCGCGGAGCACGCGGGGTTTTTGTTTTGTCCGGAATGACCGGCGAAGAAAGCTTGGGATTACCCGGGCTTTTTTGTATGCTCCACATGCTCCGTGACCCGGAACGGATATATGTCAGCCCTAATGAAACACAATGCTCCCGGATGAATTGACCTAGCATAGCATACCCAATTATGATGATGAACAAGACGCAAAATATGCCGTGTTTTCGCTCGTTGCATCCCCGTCGGACTGACGGGCGCGGCAAACGGATGCCGGTAATAATCTGCCGGCAGCGCCGCAGTACACAGGCGAATCCGGGGGAGGTTCCGCAGCGCTTATGGAAATCCTGCGGAGCACGCATTACGCAGACACGGCGCTTGTTCAGACGGCTGTTGAGAAAGCTGACATGAAAGGAAGGAAAAATTGAATCATCATCACAAGGGAAAGAACCGGCGGTTTGTCAGGTACGCGGCGATACTTGCCGCGGCAGTACTGACCGGGTCGTTGTCGGTCACGTGTGCTTTTGCGGCCATTGCTCCGGCCGGAAGCGACGGCGACGCAGGAAAGATATGGATCGGAGAAAACAGGGAGCAGACCTATGAAACGCTGGATAAGGCCGTTGCAGCCGCGGGAGAGGGCGACGTTATCCACCTTCAGGGAAATTTTCGCGAGGATGGAGCCGCGGCGAAGGGAGCGGCGGTCAACAAAGCCGTCACGCTTGATATTGCAGAAAACGCCGTGATTAACGGAGACGGAACTGCGAACGGAATCACACTGTCCGGCGGAGCGAAGCTCCGGTGCTCCGGCGGAGCATCTCTGATGATGAGCGGATTTAAAACGGCGCTCACAGTCGGAACCGGGAGCATCGTGCAGGATGGAAAATACGTGCTGGACGGAAACGAAATCGGGTTTGCTTTGTCCGGCACGGGAAAACTCCAGGGAAGCGGCAGAAGCGCATTGACGGTCTCCGCGAAAAACAGCAGCGGAAGGGCGTTCAGCTACGATTCGGCCTCGCGTTTCATCGGATGCACGGTGGATGTGCAGGCGAACAAAGAACTGAGCGAGCAGTATAATGCGCTGCATCTGGAGAATGCGTCTCTGACGACAAAAGGCGTCTGGTATTATTTCAACCCGCAGGGGGACGACACAGTGCTGTCGCTGGATCATTCTGATTTCTATGCGTATAAAGCCACCGGAGCCTCCGCGTATAAGCAGACGATGTCGATTCATGGTCCAAGTGAGATCAAAAATGGGTCAGTACTGACTTCGGACGGTTCCCGAATTACGAACACAAAAGCGATGAAGGTGACCGATTCTGAACTGGTGTTTAAAAACAGTTACGCGGGCGGCCTGAACATCAACTACGGCGGAACTGCTTTGTTCACCAATTCCACGCTGACCGGCGTGAACATGAGAAGTACGCCGCTCTACGGCGCGGGACTGAACGATCCGAAGGGGCAGTTCATTAAGTTTACCGGGGACTCTGTCGTCAATACTCCGGCGAAGGACAAGACAGCAGATAACGGAGGTGCGGACAGTCCTGCGGAATATATCGTCACCGGAGGCTCCTTTAAAATTGCTTACGATGCAGGGTATAATTATGACGTGACGACGCCCACCAACGGGGAGGAAAACGGGAACGAACGGCTTACGCTGTTCACTCTAACCGACACGAGTGTCACCAGTCTGAACCCCATCAATAAAAAAGGCGAAATGTACACGTATTCCGTGGCGAAGGCGTCGGATGATCAGAAGAAGCATGTGTGGGTGCCTGCCGCCAAAGTTACATTCCGGCTGAACAACGGAAACGCTTCTTTTGCCGACGGAACGACAAAGAATAAAACGGCGCAGACGATCCGGGGCTACCGGCTGGATGACGTCACCGGCAATACCCGGCCGGGCGATCCTTCGGACAGCGACGGGAGCAGATTCCTGGGTTGGTTCTATCGCGACAGCAGCGGCGCGGAAAAAGCGTTCGTCTGGGATGACAAAATCACGGAGGATCGAGAGGTCTACGCCAAGTGGGATATGAAGACGGTGGTCTATCACAACGGACGGGGCGAGACGTTTATTTCTCCGGTGAGCAGTGATAAGGAGCAGGTGACGGTTCTGGGCTATGATGTTATCACAAAACAGAGTTCAGAGTTTTCCGTTCCCGGAAAACAGTTCCGTTACTGGACGAAGGACGCGGCTGGAAAGACACAGGCGATTCTGCCCGGAGCAGAGGTGAGCTTCGCTCAGGGAGAAACCAGCTGCGATCTGTATGCACAGTATGACGATCTGCAGTATCAGGTGAGTTTCTCGGCCAACGGCGGGCAGTTCTCGGACACGTCGGTGTTTAAGCAGAATCCGGATGTGTTTGAGATTCAGAAGGATGCTAACGGGGGCGAGACGGCCGTGCTCCGGAACAAAGCGACCTATGGGCAGACGCTTCACGAGTTGCTGGGCAGCTTCGACTACAATAAGCTGAAGCCGGACACCGGGGCGGTGAAGACCGGTTCCCTTCTGGCAGACCAGAATAACTGGAATTCCGGCGAGAGCGGCAGCGGAAAATCATATCGGTTCGACGATTACAAACTGTTCGGGTTCTTTGAGATGAAAGGGGATAATCCGGAGATTACGGGTGATACGGTGTATTATCTGAAATGGAAGGACGATCCCAAGATACAGACGATTGAAACGTCCGGGATGGATCTTCCGGGAGATATCTGGGGCAGGAGCCAGAATACCAGCAGTAAAACGGAGGTCGTCTGCGACGGAGAAACCTTCAGTCTGACCGGAGCTGTGGATATTTCCTCTGTCAAGGAGAAGATGGCCTATATCGAAAACATGTTTTCGGAAGTGCGGGGAGACTTTTCTTCGATCGGTCTGACGGATCCGAGGTCTGTCTTTACGGCGGTTCTCACTATGCCGGAGGGAGTGAAGATCCCCGACGATCCCGAGGTCTCCGCCGAAGGGCTGGGCGATTGTTTTGTTCTGGGGAAAACTTCTGTGGACGGACAAAAAATAACGGTCACGTTTACCCTGCGGGGAGGTCGGACAGATTATCAGAAACTGAAGGATGCGGTTGATTCTGCAGGAGTCGAATCGCCTCTGGCACCGGGAAAGAACACGATTTCAGTGACTGTCGGAGGGCTCGGAACAGACGGCGGAAAAACGGCCGATGAGCAGAAACTGACAGTGACGGGAACGGTGAACGGGAACTTTTCGGCAGTGGCGAAGAAAAATGACGAGATGAAACGGTTCCGCTTCTCTTGGAGCGCGACGCAGTCCGACATCGGAAGAGACGAAAATGCGACGGAGAAAGACACGATTCAGCACACCCTGCTGATTTCCAAACCGATGGAGCTGATTCTCGGCGGCGATATCCTGATCGGGGAGGATACGGAGCATGAGGCGCTGCATCAGGTGAACGCCGGTGACACAGTTACATATACCGGAAGGCTGGACGTATCCTCCATCAAGGAGCAGATACAGTCACTGAAGGACAACTACGGCGGGGATGCGGACAAAATCACGACCGACCGGGTCAGAAGCACATTTACGGCGGTTCTGACCATGGAGGATGGACTGGTTCTGCCGGAGAATCCGACCGCATCTCTGACGGACAACGATCTTTTCGAGATTCGCAGTGTGGAACGCAAGGGACAGCGCGTGACGATTGTCATGGGATTGAAAAAGGAGTATACAAAATTCTCCGATCTCTATCGGGATGTTACAGGTGTCAGCGACACGCTGGATATGAAAGTTCCGGGAGTGAAGATTCCTGCTGATACGAAAGACGGAACGAAACTGAAGGTTACCGGCGAGGTGACCGGAACCTTTACCGGAGAGGCGACCTCCGAGGCGGGGACGCTGAAGGCGTTCAATTACAGATGGCAGGCTGAGCAGACTGAAGAGGGCAGGGATTTCGTGATTCAGGATCCAGACAATAAGACGATTCAGTATACGATCAGCGTCGTGAAGAAGGCGGCGGGCAAACCTGATACGCCGGACAAACCGGACAAGCCGAATAAGCCGGATAAACCTGACAAGCCGACGAATCTGGAAAAGAAAAAAGATGAGGAAGGCATGGGGCCGCTCACCGGAGATCAAACTTCTGTTCTTCTTTGGGGAGGGACAGCGCTGCTGGCGGTCTTGGCCGCGGCAGGGCTGATACTGAAGCGCAGAAGACGGTCATAACATTCCGATGGATACACGCTGAATGAACGTATGTTGATTCGGGTGCGAGCAGAGGAACGACCGGCAGGCGGTGCAGTCCGAGAAGTTTAAATCGGGAAAAACTGACATAGCCGTGAAATACGCGGCTATGTCTTTTTTTGTCTTTGCACGGCTGCGGTTGTGAAATTCTAGCTGAAAACTAATCTGAGCAAATACTTGCAATCGCAAGCAAAAACGAATACAATAAATAGGAACAAAATTCTCTGATCATCATAGATAAAAACAGCGGCCATGCAGGGATTACTGCTTACTGTGGACGCTGTTTTCAGGTTAGACGGATGAAGGATTCACTCGTCATATTTTTTTTGAATTCCTAAGTTCAACATTGTGATTCGGTCGCTTTTTTATTTTGTTTATTGAGACCTGAGAACCTGGAGCCGCGGGCTCAGAACCGCAGGGACATGCAGGAGAGTCCGCCGTCCAGTTTCCTGAACTCGGAGGTGTCAACAGTCAGGGTTTTGTAACCCAGATCCTGCACCTTCTTCAGTACGGTGGGATATCCCTCCGGCACGATGACGGTATCGTTGACCCAGATGCAGTTCGCCGCATAGGCCTCGTCTTCAGGGATCTCGGTCTTGTTGTATTTTTCAAAGTCCGGTTTGTTGACGAATTCTCCGGAAACCAGCATGTTGTTGTCTTCCAGATAGTTTACGCCGGTCTTCAGGTGAAGAACCTCCTCCAGTTTGACCTCGCTGCAGGTCATGCCGTATTTCGCCAGGATTTCAGTCAGCTGACGGATGCCTTCTTCGTTGGTTCTGGCGGATCTTCCGACATAGAAGTGGTCGCCGACCATCATGACGTCGCCGCCTTCCAGTGTTCCCGGCGCAGTGATGTGCTCAATTTTGTCCTCCGGGAAGAACTTGCGCACTGCATCGATGATTTCTTCCTTTTCCCCGTTTCTGGAGGGTGCGCCCGGATTAGTAATGATCGCACATTTGCTGGTGATCAGGGCCGGATCTTCAACGAATACGGAGTCCGGATATCTCTCGTCCGGCGGAAGAATGGTGATGTCCACGCCGCATCTGCTGAGAGCGCTGATGTAGTCGTCGTGCTGGCGCAGAGCTTTTTCATAATCCGGCTTGCCCGGGTACAGTCCGCTGGTGATGCCTTCTACAAGAGCTCTGCAGGGTCTTCTTACGATAACATGATTGAACTTCTTCATTGCTGTTCCTCCTGTTCCTGGATTTCCACGAATTAGTGATTGGTCGATGTATAATATATTATATACAATATATTATGTATGTCAATAGGGTTTTGCTTTTTTTAAAATATGTTATAATAAGAAGAAATCAAGTGTGATGGAGGAGAAAAGGGCAGAAAGGAGAAAATCTGATCAAAGACTGATGATTGGATTACAGGAACAGAAATGGAGAAATACAAATCTCTGAAGGACCATGTCTACGATTATATTGCGGAGCAGATTCTGGAGGGGAATCTTGAGCCGGAGGACAAGATTAACGAAGCTGCAATCTGTGAAGAACTGAATATCAGCCGGACGCCGGTGCGGGAGGCTCTGATTCAGCTCGCCTCGGAAGGCGTTCTGCACAACCGGGCCAGAAAGGGCTTCGTGGTGCGGGCGCTGTCGGAGAGGGAGGTGAAGGAGCTCTACGTAGTAATCGGCCTTCTGGACGGGTACGCCGCGAAAAGTGCCTGCGGACAGCTGACAGAAAAGGATCTCGCCAATATGTCCTTCTATGTGGAAAGCATGGATGTGGCGATTAAAGCGGCGAATTTTGAGATGTATCACATGCAGCAGACGGCGTTTCACAATGTGTACACGCAGAAATGCGGAAATGACACGCTGATCGAGCAGCTTGAAAAGATGAAAAGCAAACTGCTGAAGAAGAGCTATGTGGATGATCCGGAGGGAAAGACAAGAGAGATCCTGCTGCAGACAAACCGGGAACACAGAAAGTTGCTGGAACTGTTTAGGAAGCAGTCCGGTGATGAATTGTTCGATTATCTCATGAAGGTTCACTGGAACCCGGAAAACGCGGCCTACGATGTCAGCAAATAGACACTGAAATGTCAGAAAGTTGACTGTTTTGAAGGGATTGAGGGCTCCGGAATATTAACTGTTGATGAAGCAAACTTTAAACTTTGATTAAACTTTATAAATATAGGAAGAAAAACGTTTTTTCCGGTTGCATTGCCAGATTCCCCGTGGTACAATCCGTAATTGTGGGAAAAATACTTTTGTAATATGTAACTATTGGAGGTTTGTTTTGCATCAGGAAATTATTGCCATCCTGATCTTTGTCGTAGTGATTGGTGCGATCATTACGGAGAAGGTGCACAGAACCGCTGCCGCGCTGGCCGGCGTCGTTCTGCTGCTGCTCTTCGGGATTCTGGATGTGAATTCGGCAATCGGGTATGTTGACTTCAATACCATTGGGGTATTGGTAGGCATGATGCTCTTTGTCGCTGTAATCAAGCACTCGGGATTGTTTGAATACATCTCGATTAAAGCAGCTAAGTTGTCTCATGGAGATCCGTGGAAAATCATGGTGGCGTTCATTGTAATTACCGCTGTCTGTTCCGCCTTCCTGGACAACGTGACCACCGTCCTTCTGATGGGACCGATGACAATCACGCTGGCTAAGATGCTGAAAATCGATCCGGTACCTGTTCTGCTGGGGCAGATACTGGCGTCCAATATCGGCGGAACCATGACCATGATCGGTGACCCGCCGAACATCATGATCGGCAGCGCCGCGGGTCTGACATTCGCGGATTTCCTTGAGAACACCGGAGTTGCCTGTGTGATCGGGCTGGTGGCGATGATTTTTGCCATGAAGTTTTTGTACAAAAAGCATCTGAATGCAGATGCGGAAGCGGTGCAGGAAATCATGGAACTGGATGAGAAAAAAGCGATCGTCGATCCGCGTCTGATGAAGGAAGCGATCGTGATGATCGTGCTGATTATCATCGCGTTCATGGTGCACGACAGGTTTGGTATCGAGAGCTGCGCAGTGGCGCTGACGGCGGCGGCCATTATGATGGTGATCGGAAAGCAGGATATTGAAGAGGTGGTCATGGATGTAGAGTGGCCGACGATTCTCTTCTTCTTCGGACTGTTCATCGTGGTAGGAGGTATGGTTGAGACTGGAGTAATCAAACAGCTGGCGACCATGATTATGGATCTGTCCGGTGGACATCCGATCGTGATGATGCTGATTCTGCTGTGGGCTTCCGCGATTCTGTCTGCGATTCTGGACAATATTCCGTTCGTGGCGACTCTGATTCCGCTGATCATTGCCATGGGCAAGCAGGGAATGGATATCACGCCGCTGTGGTGGGCGATTTCACTGGGAGCCTGCCTGGGCGGAAACGGCACTCAGATCGGTGCATCGGCGAACGTGGTGCTTTGCGGAATAGCAGGGAAAAACGGTTATCCGATTTCCTTCAACGAATATACCAAGGTCGGGTTCCCGATGATGATTCTCACGGTATTCATCGCGATGATTTTCCTGCTGGTGCGTTTTGCGATTCTGTAGTGAAAGGAGAATGCTATGTTTAGTGATCAGGTGGCAGACAATATTGTCAACAATATCCTGAGACAGATGGGGGCGACCAAGATCAAGACGATGCCGGGTTACATCAATATTGTGACCTTTGCGCTTTCGGAGGATTTCGTCGTTCAGTATGTGTATGAGATGAAGGAGAACGAGACAATCTACCTTCAGAGGGTGACGCCCTATGAGCATTTCATCGGGGAGCCTGAGAATACGGATGCGTTGGTCGCGGCGATCAAGGAGGATCTGGACAGTTATAAGCGTGCGTTCGACAGCAGCAACTTCGAACTGTTTCTGAAACTCGCGGACAAGGCGGAGAAAGCAAAGAAAATCAGAGAGAGGCTGTTTTTGTCAGATAAATACGCAGATCAGGTAGATCTGGTGAAGGTGGATGCGGCGCTTGACAAGGTGCTGGCTGCTCTGGAGGATGCGGAGAAAAATCTGTGTGACGGAGACAGAAAAGTTTCGGAATAGCGTCCGGAGAAATGCCTCCGGCGTACTGCGCGGTTTGTGAAAACCGCGCCTTTTCTTTTTTGTTTTTGTACAAATTAAGGGTTCTGTAGTTTGACTTGAAATTCGCGAATGCTATATAATTAATGCGTACCCGGCACGCCTTAATTGATGCCTGTGCTCAGGGATTCATTTACAGTAGGGGGGAATTATGAAATATTCAGAGCACTATGAAGTGACCTGTCATGATGTAGATCAGAACAATCATATCAAACCGACGAATCTCGTTCGGTACATGCAGGAGACGGCGAACCATCAGATGAGAGATCGCAAACCGTCGTATTACGACCTTTTTTTTGACGGCAAAGCGTTTATCGTCACTCGTATGAACATCAAAATCCATGCGCAGCTTCAGCAATATGATAAAATAGAGGCGCACACATGGATTTGTCAGGGGAAGGCGGCGACTTTTCCGCGCTGCTATGAGATTCTGCGCGGGGATGAGCTGGTGGCAGAGGCGTACAGCGAATGGGCGGTGGCCAACCGGATCACCGGAAAACTCTGCGGAACGAATGAAATTGATATCACAGAATACGAACAGGATGAGGCGCTGACGCTTTCGATTCCCCGGCGGTATCATTTCCCGAAGGATCTGCGGTTCGAGCCGGTGGGGGAGCACCATGTTTTTTACAGTGACTGCGATATGAACCGTCATATGAACAACGCAAACTATTCCGATCTGCTCTGGAATTATATCCCCGGGATATGTGAAAAGGAAGTGACTTCAATTAATATCCGGTTTATGCGTGAAGCCGCGCTGGGTTCTGACATCGAGATCTTCGCGTCCCGCCCTGAACTTGCACTCGGGCAGGATGAGGATGCAGAGGAACTCTATGCGTTCCGGACCCGGGTAGATGGCGCGACCAATGTGGAGTGCCTGATGGGAGTGCGGCGAACGGAAATACAGGAGGCACCCGAACCCGCACGGGGAACGGAAACGCAGAAGTCGCCGGAGCCTGTGCAGAAACCGGAGAGTCGGAAGGAATGAATTACACCTATATTCTCCGCTGCGGTGACGGGAGCCTTTACACGGGCTGGACAAACAATCTGGAGAAGCGCCTGGAGGCGCATAACGCGGGGCGGGGCGGCAGGTACACCCGATCTAGGCTTCCCGTGAAACTGGTGTATTATGAATCTTTTGATACAAAAAACGAAGCGATGCGCCGGGAGGCGGCAATCAAAAAGCTCACCCGGCAGGAAAAAGAAAAACTTATAAAAGGGATCCGCTAATTTGGATACGATTTCAGAAAGGCCACAATATCTTGTGGCTTTTTTGTTATGTCTGGGAAAGAAAATGGTGTTTGGTGGAGAAAAGTGGTGTTAAATGACAATTCGGTGGTGAAAAATGTTTGAAAGGTGGTGTGAAGTGGTGTAGAATGGATTTGTATCAAAAGATAAAGGGGTAGAAGAGGAGTTCAGCCAAAATGTTCATGGGCACGTATTATAACTCCATAGATGCGAAGAACAGGCTGATCGTGCCCTCGAAGCACAGAGATCAGCTTGCAGGCAAATGCGTCCTGACGAAGGGGTTGGATACGTGCCTGTACATTTACTCCATGAACGAGTGGGATAAACTCACTGAAAAAATCGCGGAACTTCCGGAGTCGGATCCGAAGGTCAGGGAATACATCCGGGACCATTATGCGAATGCGGTCGAGTGTGAATTCGACAAGCAGGGAAGGATCGTTATTCCGCAGCCTCTGATCGATTACGCGAAAATCACCAAGGAACTGGTGACGATGGGGGCGATGAAGAAAATCGAAATCTGGAGCCGGGAAGTATGGGAGACTCCTGACAACGAGGGAAGCATGCAGACGGAGGACTACTCAGAAGCTCTCGCGAAGTACAATTTTTAGGAGCGGCTATGGAATTCAGGCACACGCCGGTGCTGCTGGATCAGTGCATCGAAAATCTCAATATCAGACCGGACGGCATCTATGTGGACGGAACGTTAGGGGGAGGGGGACACTCCTTTCATATCTGTGAACGTCTGTCAGAGCAGGGAATGCTGATCGGAATAGACAGGGACAGGGATGCGCTGGAAGCGGCAGAGAAACGGCTGCGGGAATTCAGCTGCAGGAAGTACTTTGTTCAAAGCAACTACGCTGACATCAGGACAGTACTGGCGGAAAAAGGGATAGAGAAAATAGACGGGGCTCTGCTGGACATCGGCGTTTCCTCCTTTCAGTTGGATAACGCAGAGAGGGGCTTTTCGTATATGCAGGACGCGCCGCTGGATATGAGGATGAACAGGGAGGACGATCTGACCGCGTACGACGTGGTCAACAGTTATGACCGGGATGAACTGACACGGATCATCCGGGAGTACGGAGAGGAACGCTGGGCCTCCAGAATCGCGGCTTTCATTGTGCGGGCGCGCGCTGAAAAACCCGTAGAGAGTACGTCGGAACTGGTGGAACTTATTAAGGAAGCCATTCCGGCCAGGGCGAGGCGGTCAGGTCCGCATCCGGCGAAACGGACGTTTCAGGCGATACGGATTGAAGTGAACGATGAACTGGGCGAATTGTCGCGGGCTGTTGACGAGTATCTGGATGTGATGAATCCGGGCGGAAGACTTTGTATCATTACCTTCCACTCCCTTGAGGACCGGATCGTCAAACAGAAACTGCAGAAGAGAGCGGATCCGTGTACATGTCCGCCGGAATTTCCTGTCTGTGTGTGCGGGAAAAAGGCCGATATCAGAAAGGTGACGCGGAAACCCATCGTGGCGGAAGCATCGGAACTGGATTTGAATCCACGCGCCCGGAGCGCCAAATTGCGGGTGTGTGAAAAGATTTAGGGGTCAATCATGAGTGTAATTGATAAGAGAAGAATACTGGCGGCGATCGTCATGATCGGCTGCATCTGTGTGGCGATGGTGGTGATGACCGCATACGCGGCGGAAATACGCTGTGAGAACAATGCTCTGATCGCGAAGAACAAGGCGCTGCAGGGTGAAGTGGATACGCTGGACGTGAAAATTAAAACAGCCAATAACGTAGATCACATCGAGAAGGTGGCGAAATCGAAACTGGGGATGGTTTATCCGACCTCAGGCAACTGTGTTTATCTGAAAGACAGCGATAAGCCCAGGCGCAACTTCGCTGCGGTGATCCGTAAGGAAGCATATAATTAATCCTTTATTCTTGATGCGTTTTCTATTATAATTGAATAGACAGTGACCAGACAACTTCATACAGAAACGGCTGTCTGGTTTTTTCGTAATGAACAGGAGTGGTTCAGACTATATGTCAAAGGTCGGGATGAGAAGCAAGAAAAGAGTCATCATCGTGTTCCTGATGATACTGGCTCTGGTGCTGGTGCTTGCTCTGCGGACTGCGTGGATTCAGGTCGTCAGGGCAGAGGACTACAGCCAGAAGGCGATCAGCCAGCAGATGAGCGACAGTACCATCGAGGCGAACCGGGGGGTGATTTATGACAAAAACGGGAAGGAGATGGCGTCCAGCGCCATCTGTTATTCCGTGTGGGTCCGACCGGCGCAGATAACAGAGAACTACGTCAGCGACACCAAACTGGATGAGATTTCCACAAAGCTGGCGGTGATCCTCGATATGAAGGCGTCCACTATTAAGAGTCGGCTGAAATCCAAGTCGAATCTGGTTCGTCTGGCGAAATATCTGGATAAAAAACAATGCGATAAGATTCGGGAACTGGATATCACAGGCCTTGAAATAACGGAGGGTACGAAGCGCTACTATCCGCTGGGTACGACCGCCGCGAAGCTTCTGGGGAGCGTTACCGACGACAATGTTGGACGCAGCGGAATCGAAGCGCAGTTCGATAACTATCTGAGCGGAGTTTCCGGAAGGTGGATCAAGGAAACCGACCTCAACGGGGATACTCTGTCCTACGGCTCGCAGAAACTTTATCAGGCTAAGGACGGATATAATCTGTATCTGACCATAGATGAGGTGCTCCAGAACTACGCTGAAAAGGCAGTGGCCGCCGCGATGAGAAAAACGCAGGCGAAACGGATCATGTGTCTTGTCATGAATCCGGAGACAGGGGATATTCTGGCGTGCGTCACGAATCCATCCTTTGATCCCAATAACGCGACGGAGCCGATTTCCGGGACGGAACTCGCCGCCTTTAATAAAATGACGACCAAGCAGCAGACAAACTATCTCAGCCAGATGTGGAGCAATCCCATCGTCAGTGATCTTTACGAGCCGGGTTCCACCTTCAAACTGATCACAACCTCTGCGGCGCTGGAGGAGGGGGTGACGACGCCGACTGCGCGATATTATGACAGCGGCTCCATTCTGGTGAACGGAACACGCCTGTACTGCTGGAACAAAGCAGGGCACGGCAACCAGACCCTTACCCAGGCGGTCGGAAATTCCTGCAATACGGTGCAGGTTCGTCTGGTGGAGAAACTTGGAAAAAAGAAATACTACAATTATCTGGAAATGTTTGGAATCACAGATAAGACGCATGTGGATCTGCCCGCGGAAACTTCCGCAATTATCAAGAGCGAATCCTCGCTGAGCAGTGTGGATCTCGCAACAATGTCCTACGGACAGGGCATCGCGCTGACGCCGATACAGATTCTGACGGCAGCCTGCGCTATCGGAAACGACGGCGTTCTGATGCAGCCGCGGATCGTCAGCAGAATGACTGACAGCAGCGGGAAAACAGTAAAGACATTTAAGACAAAGAAGGTCCGGAAGGTCATCTCCACGAAGACTGCGAACGAAATGAAGGACATCATGGAATACGTGGTTGAAAAGGGCGGCGGCAAAAACGCGGCAGTCGCGGGCTACCGGATCGGAGGCAAAACCGGTACTGCGGACAAGGTTGTGAACGGAAAATATACGAAGGACACCTATTCCTCCTTCCTGGGCATGGCGCCGATGGAAAATCCGAAACTGGCGGTTCTCGTCGTTGTGGACAGTCCTAAGGGAAGTCAGTACGGAAGTGCGGTTGCCGCACCGGTGGCGGGAGTCTTCTTCAAAAAGGCGCTGACCTACATGGAGATCAGTCCCAGGTACACCAGTTCCTCAGAGAAAAACCAGAATGTTGTTTATCTTCCCAGGCTTACCGGGAAAACCTATGCACAGGCTGCGGCGATCCTGAGTAAAAAGGGACTTAAATATCAGGTGAGTCCGGCCATTAAGAACGGAAAAACTGATTTCAAAATTGTGGATCAGTACCCGAAGGCCGGAACCAGAGTGAATAAAGGCGATACAGTATATCTTTACAGAAAGTAGAGGAATGTAAAATGGATGCCATTACGATCAGAGAAATCGTAGACGCAACAAGCGGTCAGCTGCTGTCCGGGAAGGAGGACGCTGTTGTCACGGGCGTGTGCACGGATTCCAGAATTTTTCAGCAGGGCGATCTGTTTGTGGCGCTGCTGGGAGAAAATACTGACGCGCATCGCTTTGTCCGTCAGGTCGCAGAGCAGGGAGGAAAAACCTTCCTGATTTCTGAAAGAGACGCAGCAGAGGCGCTCGCTGACGCGAACGTCATCCTGGTGCAGGACACGCTGGCGGGACTTCAGGCGCTGACCCATTACTACCTGGACAAAATCGGGGTCGGGAAAATTGCGGTGACAGGAAGCGTCGGAAAGACCTCCACCCGGGATATGGTCTATTATATCCTGAGCGAAAAGTATAAGACGGGACGTCCCATCAAGAACTACAACAGCGATGTTGGAATCCCGCTGACCGTGTTCACCTTTGACTCTACGACGGAGATGGCGGTTCTGGAGGAAGGCATGGAGCACGCCGGCGAGATTCACCGTCTGGCAGATATGACCAGACCGGAAGTGGCGATCATCACGAATGTGGGGATCAGCCACCTGGAAAATCTGGGCTCCCGGGAAAATATTTACAGAGCGAAGATGGAGATTACCGATTTCTTCGGCAGAGATAATGTCCTGATTATCAATGAATCCTGTGATCTGCTGAAGCGCAGCAGGATTCACGGCGATTACAGGGTGATTACCGTAGGCGAAACCGGTGCAGAGGATTATGTGGTCTCTGATATTCGGGACATGGGCCTGGAAGGCGTGAATTTTACTCTTACGACGGGCGGAGAATCCCGGGAATTCCGGCTGAACGTTCCGGGTGCGCACAACGCTCTGAACGCAGCGCTCGCTGTCGCAGCGTGCGCGCGGTACGGCGTCACTATGGATCAGGCGGCGGAGGGACTGCTTAAACTGCAGCTGACTGGGAAACGTCTTAAGGTCAGAGAAGCTCGCGGGATTCGTGTGCTGGATGATTCCTACAACGCCGCGCCGGATTCAGTGAAGTCTGCAATCCGCACCGTGGAGGCGACGCCGGCGGAACGCTGGGTGGCAATACTGGGCGCAATGAACGAGCTTGGTGACGACACTCCTGCGCTCCACTATGAAGTCGGGAAATATGCGGCGGAACACGGGATTTCGCTTGTCATCGGGATAGAACCGAAAGCGGCGGAAATCGTAAGAGGCGCACGGGAGGCCGGCTGCAACGCTTTGTATTTTGATGAAAAGGAAGATCTGTATCCGGAGCTTCCGAAACTTTTGAAGGAGGGCGATCTGGTGCTGACGAAAGCTTCCATGACCAGGCACTTCTGGGAGATCGCCGACAAAATCATTAACGGTTAGGGGAAAGAAACATGAGAGCTTATCAATTTGGTGTTGTTATTGTTCTGGCGGTCATCGCAAGTGTAGTGCTGACCTCCATCGAAATTCCGATTCTGAAGCACAGGCAGTTCCAGCAGTTCATCCGCGAGGACGGGCCGAAATCCCACCTCAAAAAACAGGGAACGCCGACGATGGGCGGAATCGCAATCTATGCGGCCATCGTCATGTGCACGATTATCGGTACGCGTCCGACCCGCGATACCTGGATCATCATCCTGGTCGGTCTGGTGTTCGGCCTGATCGGATTCCTGGATGATTTCATCAAGGTCACTGAGAAACACAACCTTGGACTGCGTGCATGGCAGAAACTGGTTCTGCAGATTCTGGCCGGCGTCCTGTTCGGTATCTACATCATGAAGTTCACCGATATGGGGAGCCAGGTCTGGGTGCCGTTCATCGATCGCAACGTTGATTTCGGAATCTGGTTTGTGCCCTTCGTTGCCTTCGTCCTGGTAGCGATGGCGAATTCTGTGAACCTGACAGACGGAATGGACGGACTCTGCGGCGGAGTATCCGCCATCTTCGCGTTCTTCTTTGCGATCGTTGCGAATATATTCGCCAGCTATCCCAGTGCATTTTATCTGTGCGCGGTCTGCGGTGCGTGCATCGGCTTCCTTGTATATAACAAATATCCGGCCCGGGTGTTCATGGGCGATACGGGCTCAATGGCTCTGGGCGGAGGCATGACGGCGGCGATTCTGCTGACAAAGGCAGAACTGCTGATCCCATTTGCGGGCTTTGTCTTTGTGATGGAGGCACTGTCGGTGATCATTCAGGTTGTTTCGTTCCAGACCACCGGAAAGCGGGTATTCCGGATGGCGCCGATCCATCACCACTTTGAAGAAGGTGGAATGCCGGAAAAGCGGGTTGTCCTCATGTTCTGGATTGCAGCGGCGGTCTGCTGTGCCGCTGCATACGGGATCCTGAAGATTTGAGAGGAATTGTGAACTGCTCTGCGGCAGTCTTTGTCAAAAGAGTAAAGCACTGAGGAGCTGGATGGAGATGATGAAAATGACAAACAGAGAAAATATGAAGGGGATGCGGATCCTGGTGGTCGGCTTCGGCCGCTCGGGAATCGCTGCGGCACAAGCGCTGCTCCGGCTGGGGGCAGAGGTGTCGGTGCAGGATTCGAAGAAGGAAGATGACCTTGACGGTAACCTGCTGAATTTCTTTCGCACTCAGGGTGCACGGTTTTATCTGAATACGATGCCACCGGACATGGGCTGTTTTGATATGCTGGTGCTCAGTCCGGGAGTGAGCCCTGAACTGCCCTTTGTCCGGGAGGCAAAGGAAAAGGGCGCAGAGATTATCGGAGAACTTGAAATCGCCTATCGGATTGGCAAAGGAAATTATGTTGCGATTACCGGAACCAACGGGAAAACGACCACAACGACGTTGGTGGGTGAGATCTTTGTCAAAGCGAAGAGAAGGACTCATGTCGTGGGAAATATAGGAGTCGCAGTGATCAGTGCGTCTGCAGCGGCGGAGGAGCAGGACTGGCTCGTTACAGAATGCAGCAGCTTCCAGCTGGAGACTACACGGTATTTTAAACCGGTGGTTTCGGCAATTCTCAATCTCACACCAGATCATCTGAACCGGCATCATACAATGGAGGCCTATGGCGCGGCGAAAGCGAAAATCTTCGCTAATCAGTCCGCGGACGGATGGCTTGTGATCAATTATGACGACAAGGCCTGCTATGCGCTGGCGAAGGGCTGCAGAGCGGGCGTGGTTCCGTTCAGCGTCGAGGAGGAACTGGAGTTCGGAGCCTTTGTGAAGGATGACAGATTGGTGATCCGCGGAAGAGACGGGGCTCTGACAGAAATCTGCCGGAGAGAAGATATCCGTATTATCGGAAAGCACAATCTGCAGAATGTGCTGGCAGCGGCTGCGATCTGTTATTTCGCCGGTATCGATCCGGAAACGATCCGAAAAGGAATCTGTGAATTCCGGGGCGTGGAGCACCGGATCGAGTTCTGCGGCGAGCACGGCGGCGTCAGATATTACAACGATTCCAAGGGGACGAATACGGATGCGTCGATTACGGCGCTGAAGGCGATTGAACACAACATTATTCTGATTGCGGGCGGGGACGCCAAGGGACAGGAGTTTGACGGATTCGTCAGAGAATTTCCGGGAAGAGTGAAGAAACTTGTTCTGCTGGGGCGGGACGCACATCTGATTCAGGAAGCGGCCGACCGGGCGGGATTTTCAGATTATGTATACTGCAGGGACATGGCAGAGTGCGTGGAGAAAGCGGCGGAGCTGGCGGAACCGGGCGATACGGTTCTGCTGTCGCCGGCCTGTGCGAGCTGGGACATGTATGACAGCTACGAACAGCGCGGAGAGCATTTCAAGGAATGTGTCGCGCGGTTGGGAGTGTAAATGAAAAAGCGGTCGAGAACGAAGTTATCAGAGGAACTCAGCATCCTGAAAAGACTGAGGCAATGCGATTTCACGGTGCTTCTTCTGGTGGTCATCCTGGTGATCTTCGGGGTCGTGATGGTGTTCAGCGCGAGTTATTACAATTCGATCAATTACAGTGGAACGCCTTACACGTATCTGAAAAAGCAGCTGTTTTTCGCTCTGACGGGTGCGGCGCTGATGTATGCCACATCGGTGGTGGACTATCATCTCTACCGGAGGTTTGACTGGATACTGCTGATCCTGAGCCTCGTGCTCCTTGTGTTGCTGTTTACGCCTCTGGGCGTGACTACGAACGGCGCGACGCGCTGGCTGCGGGTGGGCCCGCTGTCTATCATGCCGGGAGAAATCGCGAAGGTTGCGGCGATTTTGTTTACGGCATCCTTTTTTGCGGATGAGCCGAACCGGGTTTTGTCCCTGAAACGGGGCGTTCTTCCGATGGCGGGGCTCATGGCGCTGCTGGGCATACTGATCATCAAACAGCCGAATCTATCCACGGCGCTCACCGTCGTCGGAATTATTGCGGGAATGATGTTTCTGTCGGGACTTCAGTGGAGGTATCTCATCGGAGCATTCGGGCTCGGCGCCGGCGGACTGCTCATTCTCAGTCAGACCGGAACCTACTGGGGAGATCGTCTGACCAGTTTCACCGATCCGTTCAAGGATGCCCAGGGCGATGGATTCCAGGCGGTGCAGTCGCTGCTGGCGCTGGGCACCGGAGGACTGTTCGGCCTCGGACTGGGAAAAAGCGTACAGAAGAATCTGTATCTCCCTGAACCGCAGAATGATTTTATCCTCGCGATTATCGGCGAAGAACTGGGCCTTGTGGGAGTTTTGATCCTGATGCTTGTGTTTGTTCTTCTCGTATGGAGATGCAGTATGGTGGCTATAAATGCGCCGGATCAGTTCGGTATGCTGCTGGCCGGCGGCGTCGCGCTGATGATCGGGATTCAGGTGGTGCTGAATGTGGCGGTGGTCACGTCTTCCATGCCGCCTACCGGGATTGCACTGCCCTTTGTAAGCTACGGAGGAAACGCGTTGTGGATTTTCATGGGGATGGCCGGGGTTGTCCTGAATATCTCGAGGCAGAGCAGAACCCTGAACCCGGAACAGAAGAAGAAAAAACAGAACCGCGTCCAGCGCGTGCGGGAGCGCGAGCGTGAACGCAGAGAAAGAGAGAGTTTGATATGAGAGCGATTGTAACTGGCGGTGGAACGGGCGGACACATTTATCCTGCCATCGCCATTGCGGACGCGATTAAAAAAAGAGAGCCGGACTCGCAGATCCTCTATATCGGCAACGAAATCGGTCTGGAAAAGGACATTGTGCCGGGAACCGGTTATCCGATGGAGATGGTTGCGGCGAAATGGATTGACAGAAGCAATGCCCTTAAGATTGTGGACACGGGGTTCACGACGCTGAGAGGGATCCGTCAGTCCCTGCGCATTATGAAGCGATTCCGCCCGGAGGCTGTCATCGGAACCGGCGGTTACGTGTGTTTTCCGGTGCTGTACGCGGGACACCGCTACGGTGCCAGGTGCTTTATTCATGAGCAGAATGCATTTCCGGGTATGGCCAACAAAAGCCTAGAACGTTTTGTGGACAAAGTATTTCTGGGCTTTCCGGAAGCATCGGATTATTTTCACGAACCGGAGAAACATGTGGTAACCGGAAATCCGGTGAGGGACAGTTTTTTCCGCGTGGGAAGAAAAGAAGCGCGGGACAGACTGAAAATCGGAGAGGATCAGTTCGCGGTGTTTTCTTTCGGCGGAAGCCAGGGCGCCGAACGCATCAATGAAGTGGTGTTTGAACTGATGAAAACATTTCAGGGGAACCCGGGAAAAGTTCTGATCTTTGGAACGGGAAGCCAGTATTACGATGAAATCTGTGAAGAAATCCGGAAGCAGGGGATTGAGACCGGACAGAATATCCGTGTCTGCTCATACATCAGAGACATGCCGGACTACCTCGCGGCGGCGGATCTGGTAATCGGCCGGGCCGGAGCACTTTCCGTTGCGGAAATCTGTGTCAGCGGCCGTCCCTCCATTCTGATCCCTTCACCGAATGTTACGGGAAATCATCAGTATTTTAACGCCAGATCGGTTGCGGATCGGGGAGGCGCTGTCTTGATTGAGGAGAAAAATCTGACGCCGGAACGGCTGATTGCCGAGGTAGACAGACTGGAGTCGGAGCCGGAAAAAAGAAACGCCATGGGAGAGGTGAGCCGGAACTGTGTTCCCCATAATTCCGCGGAACTTATTTACGAAGAAATCAGGAAAAGCCTGTGAGGGAGAACGATGGAGCAGGGGAAAAATACACGTCTTGCTTTCACTGAAGCAGCATCCGCGACGGCAACGGATGCGGAACAGCTGAATACGGAAGAGCCGGGCGCGCCGGAGGATATTCCGTGCAGAGAGATCCGCCGGAAGAAAAAAAAACGCAGAAAAAAGAATTTGCGGAGGCGGTTTCTGATTGCGCTGGTTCTCGTCGTGGCGTGCGCTGTGTTCCTGGCGTCACCGGTATTCAATATCAAGACTGTTACAGTATCGGGAAATGTGTATTATACCGACGAGGAGGTCGTCAATATGAGCGGTGCGGTCACCGGAAGAAACCTGGTGTTCTGCCCCGGAAAAAAGGAGATACGGAAACGTCTCCTGCAGGACCCTTATTTCGCGAAGGTGAAGGTGAAACGGCATCTGCCGTCTGCACTGGAGATCCGGGTGACAGAGAGAAAGCAGATCGCTGCGATCATTTACGGAAACCGTTATGTCGTTATCGACGAGGAAGGCCGGGTGCTCAGAATCGCCAGGACAGATCCCAAACTTACGACCCTTTCCGGTTTGACACTGAGCCGTATCAGGATCGGGAAAACAGTCCGTGCAGAAGAGAAGGAAACGCTGAAGGAGACGCTGGAAATGGTTTCCACCATGAGCCGGGGCGATCTGTACTTCAAGAAAATAAAAGTGCAGAAACGCACGATACGGGCGTATGTGTACGATACATTAATTGTAAAGGGAACGCCGGAACAGATGAAAAAAGCCATCGACAGCGGCAACCTGCAGAAGGTGATCAACAAATTGTATCAGAACAAGACAAAGCGCGGGACGATATCGCTGGGAGAGCATAATTATATATCGTTTTCTCCCTCATTTTAATAAAAAATTCGTGCAAATGTCCATATTATATGATAAAATATCACTAATATGGGATCCAAGGAGGCAGTATAAATGTTGCAATTTGAAAATGAACAGACGAGCGGAGCTGTTATAAAGGTGATCGGCGTCGGAGGCGGCGGCTGCAATGCGGTCAACAGAATGCTGGAAACGAACCTGCAGGGTGTGGAGTATATCGCGGTTAATACAGACAGTCAGGCGCTGGGGCGCTGTAATGCTGAGACGAAAATTCAGATCGGCGAGAAACTGACCAAGGGATTGGGGGCCGGCGGAAATCCGGAGATCGGACAGAAGTCCGCGGAAGAGACGCTGGATGTGATTGCGGATCTCATTGAGGGGACTGATATGGTGTTCATCACCGCAGGAATGGGAGGCGGAACCGGAACAGGCGCTGCTCCGATCATTGCCAAGGCGGCGAAGGACATGGGGATCCTCACCGTAGGCGTCGTTACCAAACCGTTTTCATTTGAAGGAAAGAAACGGAAGGCACAGGCTGATCTCGGACTGGACTTCCTGAAGAAATATGTGGATTCACTCGTCATCGTTCCGAATGACAAACTGCTGGAGAACTGTGAGAAGAATACGACGATGATCGACGCGTTCGCAATGGCGGACGACGTGCTGCGCCAGGGCGTACAGGGTATTTCAGACCTGATTTCGGATTTCGCGCTGATCAACGTGGACTTCGCGGATGTGAGATCGGTCATGACCGACCGGGGCGTCGCGCACATGGGCGTCGGGCACGGTTCCGGCGAGGACAGAGCCAAGGAGGCCGTCAAGGCAGCAATCGAAAGTCCGCTGCTTGAGACGAGAATCGACGGTGCCAAGGCGATTCTGCTGTACGTATCCGGCGGCTATGATCTGGGTATGATGGAAGTGAACGAGATCGCGAGCCTCGTCGAAGAACAGGCAGACAACGAGGCCATTCTGATCTTCGGTGCATCCGTCAGTGAGGAGATGAATAACGAGATTTCCATCACGGTCATCGCAACAGGCTTCGAGGACGGCCAGTCCGGACCGGATACCAGCGATTTCAAGCTGCCGGAATCCGCGCGTTCGCCGAGGAAAATTGTTACGGAAGATGGCATCAACGGCACCGAAGTCACGCTGGAGAAAATTTTCGAAGGAGCCAGAGAGGAAGATCCGTCGGACAGCAAGTTCGATATTCCGACCTTTCTGAACACCAAATAATCAAGTTCGCTTTTGAAAAGCCGGTGGTGCAAGCCGGCTTTTTAATACTATTGACGGAAGTTGCTTTACAACATGGAGAACAGGGTTTCATCAAAGGAAAACCGAATATACAGGGAATGTCAGCGGCTGACCCGGAAAAAGTACCGGGACAGGGAGGAAAGATATCTGATCGAGGGAGAAAATCTGATTCAGGAAGCCATTGAATACGGCGCGGATCTGGACCGGCTGATTCTGAGAGAGGATTGGAGTCAGAGTACCGATTTCCCTGTACGTTATTATGTCATGGACAGAAAACTGTTCGATACCCTCGCGCAGACTGAAACGAGCCAGGGAATCCTGGGAATCGTGAAGAAGCGGAGCTGTCGGAAAGATGAACTGCCCATGCTGCTTTCCCACAGAAATGTGGTGGTTCTGGACAGACTTCAGGACCCGGGCAACATCGGAACGATCATCCGCACTGCTGAGGGGGCCGGGTACGGTGCTGTGATCTGTCTGAAGGGGACTGCGGACGTATATTCCCCGAAGGTGGTAAGAGCCGCGGCCGGATCATTGTTTCGGATGCCGATCGTGACGGTGGCTTCTGAGCAGGACTTATTCGAACTGATACGGTCTATGGAGAAACGCCTTGTTGTGACGTGTCTTGAGGGCGACTGTATCTATTATGATGTAAACCTTACAGAAAATATCGCACTGGTAATCGGAAATGAGGGAAACGGCGCCAGCAGGAGTCTGATCGATCAGGCGGACGTCCGACTCCGTATTCCGATGAAGGGTGCGCTGGAATCACTGAATGCATCCGTGGCCGCCGGCATTCTGATGTACGAGGCCATGCGGACAAAATAAATATGAGGTAAAGAAAACATGCAGGAAAAATTAGAAAAGGTATTAGCGGAAGCAAAGGAGCAGCTGAAGGAGGCCGGTACTCTGGAAGAGACCGAAGCGATCCGGGTCCGCGTTCTGGGCAAGAAGGGACAGCTGACCCAGATTCTGAGAGGAATGGGCAAGCTCTCCAGAGAAGAAAAAAAAGAAATGGGGATGGCCGCCAATAAGGCGAAGGCTCAGTTTGAGGAAATGCTCCGGGAACGGGTGAAGCAGGTTCGAGAAAAGACCAGGGAAGCCCGGTTCAGGGAAGAGAAGATCGATGTTACCGAACCCGGCGTGCAGGTCACGATCGGAGTTGAGCATCCGATTACTCAGGTCATAAACGAGATCGTCGGGATTTTCCGTTCCATGGGATATTCCGTTTACGAAAGTCCGGAGGTCGATACCGTGTTCAACACGTTTGACGGACTGAATTCACCGGAATTCCACCCGGCCAGGGACATGTCGGATACCTTTTATATCGGGAAGGACATTGTGCTCCGTCCGCATACGTCTTCAGGCGAGGTACGGGCCGAGAAGGAGCTGCCGCTCCCATATAAAATCGTGATTCCCGGACGCTGCTTCCGGTGCGACACGCCGGACGCCACACATTCTCCCACATTTCATCAGGTAGAAATGATGGTGATCGGCGAAGATATTACTATGGCGGATCTGAAAGGCTCTCTGGATCAAATGGCTAAACAGCTGTTCGGACCGGAAACGAGAACCAAATTCCGCCCCCATCATTTCCCCTTCACTGAGCCCAGCGCAGAGATGGACGTCTCCTGCTTCAAGTGCGGCGGGAAGGGCTGCAACGTCTGCAAGGGAAGCGGCTGGATTGAAATCCTGGGCTGCGGGATGACGCACCCGCATGTACATCGTGTCGGCGGAATCGATACGGAAAAATACACTGGATTCGCAGTCGGAATGGGCGTAGAGCGAATTGCGATGCTGAAATACGGAATTGATGACATCCGGCTTCTGTATGAGAACGACATGAGATTCATCAATCAGTTCAAGTAGAAATCAGTCAGAAGCAAGAAACATTGAAAAATACACAATCTGTATTTGACAATATGAGGAGGTCATAGCGGGAATGATAGTATCAGTTAATTGGTTAAAGGACTACGTCGATATCGATGTTCCGGTGAAGGAATTCTGCGACCGGATGATCATGTCAGGATCCAACATCGAAACCTGCACAGAAATCGGAACAGGAATAAGCGGCGTTAAAGTAGGAAGAATTGATAAAATTGAGAAACATCCGGATGCGGATAAGCTCGTGGTATGCGGAATCAACATCGGCGAAGATAATCTTCTGCAGGTGGTAACGGGAGCCGGCAACATCTTCGAAGGAGCTTTTGTTCCTGTTGCGGTTCACGGAAGTGTGATTCCTGGGCCGCTCCACGGCCAGCCTAAAACAGAAGGCGGAGTAAAGATCACCCGCGGCAAGCTGCGGGGAGTTGAAAGCGACGGCATGCTCTGCTCGGCGCAGGAACTGGGATTTGACGACAAAGTAGCACCGATGTTTTCCAAGGACGGGATCTGGATCCTGCCCGGAAACTGGGACGAACAGCTGGGACAGGACTTTGCCGAATGTCTTGCGCTGGAGGACAGCGTTGTGGATTTCGAGATTACTCCGAACCGTCCGGACTGCCTGTCCATGCTTGGAATGGCCAGAGAGGCTGCGGCAACTTTCGGAAAGACTGTGCGTTATCCTGACACGGAGTGTGAAAAGGCTGGGGAAAACGCGGCGGATTACATCCGGGTATCGGTTCGGTCGGAGCTGTGCAAACGGTATACTGCCAGGGTCATCCGGGATGTGAAGATCGGACAGTCCCCCTGGTGGATGCAGAAACGCCTGATGGCGGCCGGCATGCGTCCGATCAACAATATGGTGGATATTACAAATTTTGTTATGCTGGAATACGGACAGCCCCTGCACGCCTTCGATATCAGAAGCCTCGCCGGCGGCGAGATTATCGTGGATACTGCGAAGGAGGGAGAACATTTCACTACGCTGGACGGAACAGAGCGGACGCTGCATGCGGATAACCTGATGATTAACGATGCGGAAAAACCGGTGGCAGTGGCCGGCGTCATGGGCGGACTGAATTCTGAAATCGTGGAGGATACCGATACGGTTGTTATTGAATCGGCGAACTTCCTCGGAAGCAGTGTGCGTCTGACGGCCAAGGCCCTGGGAATGCGGACGGAGGCTTCCGGACGGTATGAGAAGGGAATTGATCCGAATCTCTGCTCTGCTGCAGCGGACCGCGTCTGTAAGCTTGTGGAAATGCTCGGATGCGGCAGAGTCCTCGACGGTTCCGTCGATGTTTATCCGAATCCGGAGAAAGCGCCGACAGTCATGGCGAGAGTGAGCCGCATCAACAAAGTGCTGGGGACAGATATTTCCCGGGAGCAGATGGTGTCCTACTTCAACGGACTGGAGATGAAGGTGGAAGGAGAAGGCGACGAAATGTACATCACACCTCCGACCGTCCGGCAGGATCTGCTGGAGGAGGTGGATTATGTGGAAGAGGTCGCCCGGATGTACGGCTACGACAATCTGCCGATGACACTTCCGGACACATCGTCGGCCGCGCCTTTCCCGAAGGACTGGGATCTGAGAGAGCTTGCCCGCGTGACCCTTTGCGGAATGGGTGCAAACGAGATTCAGACATACTCCTTCTCCAACGACAAAGTGCTGGATCAGTGCCGAATCGATCAGGATTCCTGGGAACGGAATTTCGTTCGGATGATCAATCCGATGGGAGAGGATACTTCGGCATTGAGAACGATCCTGACACCGGGAATGCTGGAGGTTCTGGGCAGAAACTACGCCAGAAATATTGAGGCTGTCCGGGCTTATGAGATCGGAAATACCTTTATGAAAAACCTGCTGGAACCGGACGGGCTTCCGGATGAATCCTGCAATCTGAGCATCGGATGTTATGGGGAAAAGGAGAATTTCTTTACACTGAAGGGAATAGTCTGTGCTCTGCTGGACAAAATGGGCATCGGTGAATTAACCTTTGTTACAGAAAGCGAGTATGGTCTCTATCATCCCGGCAGGTGTGCACGCATCATGACCCGCGACCGCAACGGAGACGATACAGAACTGGGAATCATGGGAGAACTGCATCCCGATGTGGCGGAGAACTTCGGAATCGGAACCAGAGCATACTGCGCGGAGCTGTTCTTCGACCTGATTCTGACACTGTCAGACCGGGAGGTGCAGTACCGCCACCCGCCAAAATATCCGGCAACATCCAGAGATATGGCGCTGATCGTTGATGAGGATCTGGAAGTCGGAAAGATTGAAGCGGCGGTGAAGGAGATGGAAGCCGGCATTCTGGAGGACATCCGTCTGTTCGATGTCTACCGCGGCGAGCAGGTCGGGCGCGGGAAGAAGAGCGTGGCATTCAGTCTGACCTACCGGAACAATGACAGGACACTGACCGACGAGGAAGCCGACAGAGCTCACGCAGAGGTTGTCGAGATGCTGAAAGAGCGCTTCCACGCGGTGCTGCGTGATTAAGGAACAAAGAAAAAGGAGAAACCATGGGTGACAAAGTAGAAGTTAAGATTTACGGACAGACCTACAGCATTTCCGGAGATAAGACTCAGGAGGAAATCGAGAAAATCGCGGATTATGTGGATGATCGTATGCACCTTGTCTCCAAAGTGATGGGACGGAACGGCACCGGCGCTGTCGCGGTGCTGTCCTCCATCAACATTGCGGAGGAGTATTTTGACCAGCAGGAGGAGATGGAGCGGCTCCGCGTCGCGAATCAGCAGCTGGAGAGAGATTCCGCGCATTATATCAAGCTCTGGGAGGATGCGAAAAAGAACTACAAGCAGACCCGGGAGGCGATGGAAAAACTGAAACTGGAGGGACAGAAGGAAGACAAACGGTTTCAGGAACTTCAGGCGAAATGCTCCGAGTTTGAAAATCAGATCTTCGATCTGCAGATGGAAAACATCCAGCTGAAAAGTCAGATAGAAAAGCTTCAGAAGGGCTGATGCATGAACGAAAAAGCGATTGATATTTTAGAGTACAATAAAATAAAAGAGCTTTTGAAGGACGAGGCCGGCTGTGAAATGGCGAGGGAAATGGCTCTTTCCCTGATGCCGGAGACAGATTCCCGGAGCGTATCCGAAGAGTTAAGGTCAACTACGGAAGCGGTTGACCTTATTGTGCGTAAAGGGCCGCTGCCTGTCGGCGGCATATATGATATCGCCGGGATCGCTTCTTTTGCGCGGAAGGGAGGATGTCTGACCATGAAGCAGCTGCTCCAGGTTCATTATGATCTTGCGGCGGCTTCCAATGTGATTCGGTTTCTGAAGGAGGACGTTCCCCCGGTTCCGCTGATTTCTTCTCTTGCGGAGCTGATTGTGCCCCATCCCGGGCTGGAGGCGGATATCGACCGGTGCATCCTGTCGGAGGATGAGATGGCAGACAATGCGTCTTCGGAGCTCCGCGGAATCCGCAGGAGCATCCAGCGTCAGAATGAATCTATCCGCAGCCGTCTGAACCAGATTGTGAACAGCCAGGCGAACAGACCCTATCTTCAGGACAGTATCGTGACGATCAAAGGCGGGAGGTATGTGATTCCGGTGAAACTGGAGCACAGATCCCGATTTCCGGGGATCGTGCACGATCAGTCGAAGGGCGGAGCGACTCTGTTCATTGAGCCTCAGGCCATAGTGAATATGAATAATGAGCTGCGTGAGCTGGAACTTGCGGAGCAGGCTGAAATTTCCCGCATTCTGCAGAAACTTTCCGATCAGGTAGGGGAGTGCTGTCATGATCTGCGCAATAATCAGGAGAATCTTGTGCGCCTGGACTTTATAATGGCGAAGGGGAAACTTTCCCTCCGTATGAAGGGTGAAGAACCGGAAATCAGCACAGACGGCGCGCTGGTGATTCGGGAGGGACGTCACCCGCTGCTGGATCCGGACAGCGTCGTTCCTGTTTCGGTTTCCATCGGGGAGGAGTATCGGACGCTTGTGATCACAGGACCCAACACGGGCGGAAAGACCGTGACGCTGAAAACAATCGGTCTCCTTGCGCTGATGGCACAGAGCGGCCTTCATATTCCCGCTTCGGGACAGAGCAGAGTTCCGGTGTACAGAGAGATTTTCGCAGATATCGGCGATGAGCAGAGCATCGAGCAGAGTCTGTCTACATTTTCCTCGCATATGAAGAACATTGTGGACATCGTCGGAAAGGCAGGAGAAAATTCTCTGGTGCTTCTGGATGAATTGGGAGCGGGAACAGATCCGACAGAGGGCGCGGCCCTTGCCATCGCGATCCTGGAACGGCTGTTCCGCAGCGGAGCACAGACGGTGGCGACGACCCATTACAATGAGATAAAAAAGTATGCGCTTTCCACTGACGGTGTGGAAAACGGCTCGATGGAATTCGATGTGGAAACCCTGAGTCCGACCTATCGGCTGCGGCTGGGAACACCGGGGAAGTCAAACGCCTTTGAGATTTCCGGCAAGCTGGGTCTGCCCGGAGATATTGTGGATCGCGCCGGAGAACTGATCGAGAGGGGAGATCTTGAGTTTGAGGACGTGATCTCCGCCATCGACAGAGACAAAAAACGGGCTGAGGAAGAACTGGCTGAAGCAGAGCGGATCCGTGCTGAGGCAGAACAGATAAAGGAGCGCCTGGCGGAGGAACAGGCGGAATTCAGGAAGAAGAGAGAAAACCTGATGGCTGACAGTCGTCAGGAGGCTCGAGAGATGCTTCGGGAAGCCAGAGCCACGGCGGACGAGGTACAAAAGGAACTCCGGGAGCTGTCCCGGATGGACAGCCTGGGGGCGCGAAACAAAGCCTTCGATCGCAACCGCCGCAGGCTGAAGGAAAATGAGAAAAAATACGCCGAACGTGTGATCCGTCAGGTCAACAGCGCACCTGTCAGTGCGTCTCAGCTTCGGATCGGCGACCGGGTCCGTGTTCTGTCACTGGACCAGAACGGAGAGGTGCTCACACTGCCTGACGACCGGGGCGAGCTTCAGGTGCAGGTCGGCATCATGAAGGTGACTGTAAATCTGGATGATCTGATGCTGGTAGTGGACGGGAAAAAAACAAAGGCGAAAAAGCCGGCCGCACGGAAAAGCTACGGGAGCATGATGAAGCGGAAGACGGAGTCGGTCCACAGCTCGGTAAATGTGCAGGGAGAAAATCTGGACAGCGCTCGGATGGATGTGGATAAATACATTGATGACGCGTATATGGCCGGGCTGAAGGAGGTCACGGTCATTCACGGCCGGGGAGAGGGAATCCTGCAGAAGGGTCTCCGGCAGTCGCTGAAAAGAAATCGGCATGTTGCATCGATTCGCCCCGGCAATTATAATGAGGGGGGAGAGGGAGTGACTGTCGTCACACTCAGAACAGAGTAAACAGAGTAGGAAGAAATATGTATATCATAAGCAGCTGCCTGCTGGGCAATAATTGTAAATACAACGGAGGTAATAACCGGAACGGGGATGTACTCAGATTTTATCAGACGCATTCCTGCTGCGTGGTGTGCCCGGAGACGGCGGGAGGTCTGCAGTCTCCCCGTCCGCCGGCGGAATATTCCGGAGACCGGATTCTGGATCGAACCGGAAAAGATGTGACCGAGGCTTTCCGGCGCGGTGCGGAGGCGTCCTGGAGGCACGTTCTGCGCCAGGCGGAGAAGCGACGAGAGCCCATTGAAGGGGCCGTATTGAAGGGAAACAGTCCATCCTGCGGAAGCGGATCGATTTATGACGGAACTTTTACCGGAACAACGATCCCGGGCGACGGATGTTTTGTACGAATATTAAAAGAGCATGGAATAGAAGTAATATCGGAAAAGGAGATCGACAGATGGTTAATTACAAAGAAGAAATAGCAAAGATAATCGCCGGACAGGTCAGCGAGCTGAGTGAGGAGGACGCTCTGGAACTGGTCGAGATCCCGCAGGATCCGGCAATGGGAGATTACGCGTTCCCGTGCTTCCGCCTGGCAAAGCTTTTGCGCAAGGCTCCGCAGAGCATCGCGGCGGACATCGCTCAGGCGATCGCGGACCGGCCTTTGTTCGAGAAGGTCGAACAGGTCAACGCATACGTGAATATGTTCCTGTCCAAGGAAATGTATACCAGATCAACCCTGGAGGAGGCGATGGACGGGGAAAACTTCGGAAAGACGAATGTGGGCGACGGAAAACTCGTGATCGTGGAATATTCCTCGCCGAATATCGCCAAGCCTTTCCATATCGGCCATATCCGCAGTACCGTGATCGGGAATTCCATCAATCTGATTTACCGGGCACTGGGCTACAAGGTCAGACGGCTGAATCATGTGGGCGATTACGGCACTCAGTTCGGGAAAATGATCGTCGCATACCGGCACTGGGGGAATGAGCAGGACGTGAAGGACAATCCGATTACCACGCTGCTGGGATACTATACGAAATTCCATGTAGAGGCGGAGAAGCATCCCGAACTGGACGATGAGGCAAGAAAGGCCTTCGCGGATCTTGAGAAGGGACAGGAGGAGGAAGTAAAGCTCTGGCAGTGGTTCCGGGAGGAATCCATGAAGGAGTTCAACCGCGTGTATAAGATGCTGGACATCGAGTTCGACGAGGTGGACGGTGAAAGCTTCTATTCCGATAAGATGCAGCGCTTCATCGATGAGCTGAAGGAGAAAGGACTGCTGGAGGAATCCAGAGGCGCACAGATTGTGGATCTGGAGGCGTATGGCATGCCGCCGGCGCTGATCACCAAATCAGACGGATCCACTCTGTACTGCACGCGGGATATTGCCACCGCCGTGTACCGGAAGGAAACTTACGATTTCTATAAGAACATCTATGTGGTTGCTTCGCAGCAGAACCTGTATTTCCAGCAGTGGATGAAGGTTGTGGAACTGCTGGGATATGACTGGGTAAAGGATTGCATTCACGTGCCGTTCGGAATGGTCAGCCTGGAGGATGGAACCATGTCCACCCGTGCAGGCCGTGTGGTCTTCCTGGAGGACGTTCTGAACAAGGCGGTGGAAAAGACCCGGGAGATTATAGCAGAGAAGAATCCGGATGCGGACGAGTCGTTTGTCGATGATGTGGCGCATCAGGTGGGAATCGGAGCGGTGATCTTCCAGGAGCTTTCGAATAACAAAATCAAGGACTATGTGTTCAAGTGGGACAAGGTTCTGAACTTTGACGGAGAGACCGGTCCGTATGTACAGTATACTCATGCGCGCTGCGCAAGCGTGCTCCGCAAGGCGGGCGAAGAGACTGCTGCGAAGGCGCGGAACCTGGATGAGGTGGACTTCAGCTATCTGAACAGCGACAGTGCATACGCTCTGACCCGGCTGCTGTACGCTCTTCCGCAGACCGTCGTTGAGGCCGGAGAAAAGTTCGAGCCTTCCATCATCACTCGCCATATTGTAAACATCGCTCAGGCGTACAACCGTTTCTATCATGATGAACACATTCTTTCCGAGAATGAAGAAGAGCGGGTGGCCAAGGTCGCATTGACCATCGCAGCCAAGAACGGAATCCGGAACGGGCTGGCACTGCTGGGAATGAAGGCGCCGGAGCGCATGTAGTCCGAACAGGGATTTTGTGAGCTGCCGTGACAGACTGTGCGGAACGCCGCGGTGTACGGTATGCGTTCCGGACTGAATCAGACAGAAACGAAATGGAGTAAATTTTGAGATACGAAGGAGATATCTACCGGCCGCCCAGCGAGGCTTACAGCCTGCTTGTTCAGGTAACGGTCGGCTGCACACACAACAAATGCACATTCTGCAGCATGTTCAAGAATAAGAGGTTTCATCTCAGAAATATGGATGAGGTCATGGAGGATCTGGAGGAGGCCAGAAAGCTCTACCGGTATGTAGAGCGGATCTTTCTGTGCGACGGGGACGCGTTATGCCTGTCCAACCGAAAGCTCCTGGTGATTCTGCAGAAAATTCAGGAGCTGTTCCCGGAATGCCGGAGAGTAAACGTTTACGGAAACGCCGCCGATGTGCTTCATAAAACGCCGGAGGAGCTGCGCGAGCTGTACGAAAACGGAGTGCGCATGATTTATATCGGTGCGGAGTCGGGGAGTGAAAAGGTCCTGAAGGATGTCTGCAAGGGCGTGACCGGAGCACAGCTCATCGAGGCGGTTCATAAAATTGAGGATTCCGGGATCCAGGCGTCAGTCACCTTCATTTCCGGACTGGCCGGCAAAGACGGATGGCGGGAGCACGCCATTGAAAGCGGCAGAATGATCAGCCGGATGAATGCGTCCTATGTGGCGCTTCTGACGCTTATGGTGGAACCCGCGGCACCTCTTTATGAAAAAATCCAGAGCGGCGAGTTCAGGCTGCTGTCACCGGAAGAGGTGATCGCGGAAACCTATTTGATGATAGAGAACATGAATCCGGAGAAGCCCTGCGTGTTCCGGAGCAATCATGCCTCCAACTATCTTTCACTGAAGGGCACCCTTCCGGAGGACAAGGAGGCGATGCTTGCGAAGCTGAGAAGAGCCATGAAAGACAGCGGAATGCTGAAGGATGAAAGGTTTAGGATGCTGTAATGAGAATTCTTCTGACGACATTAAATTCGAAATACATCCATACGAATCTGTCGCTGAAATATCTCTATTCCGTAGTGGCGGATTCCGGACTGGATGTGGAGCTCCGCGAATTTACCATCAATAACGAACGGGATCTCGTGTTCGGAGAAATCATGCGGGGCGGATATGATCTGGTGTGTTTCTCCTGCTATGTCTGGAATATAGAGCAGATCCGTTCCTTGTGCAGCGACCTGAAAAAGGCCCGCCCGGATCTCCGTATCCTTCTAGGCGGACCGGAGGTCAGTTATGAAAGCGAACGGTTCCTGAGGGACAACCCATGGGCCGATTTCATCATTCGCGGAGAGGGCGAAAAGCCGTTCTCCCAGTTCTGCCGTGAGCTGATCTCCGGGAACCGGGATTTCAGCAAGGTCAGCAGTCTGACCTACTGGGGCCTGGATACGGTTCTCTCCAACGAGGCGGGTTCTCTTCCGTATATGGACCGGCTTCCGTTCCCATACACCTATCTGGAGGTGGAGACGGACAAAATCGTGTACTACGAATCCGTCCGGGGATGCCCGTTCCGCTGCTCCTACTGCATTTCCTCCGTGGACAGCACGGTGAGGGAGCTTTCACTTGAGAGAGTGCGCCGGGACGTCGGATATCTGATGTACAAAAATATCCGTCAGGTGAAGTTCATCGACCGGACCTTTAACTACAACAAAGCGCGGGCCGGAGAGATCTGGCAGTATATTATCGACAAAGACAACGGAACCACGAACTTCCACTTCGAGATCTGCGGGGATCTTCTCGATTCGGATTCCTTCCGGGTCCTGTCCAGGGCACGGAAGGGACTTTTCCAGTTTGAAATCGGCGTGCAGTCGGCGAACCCCTACACTCTGCGGGAAATCAGCCGGAAGACCGAAACGGCCGAGGTTCTGCAGAACATCAGCAAACTGATGGAACTGGGGACCATCGAGGTTCATGTCGATCTGATCGCGGGACTGCCATGCGAGGATTACCGGTCCTTCGCGGAATCCTTCGATCGTGTGTATGCAGTTCATCCGTCGGTGCTGCAGCTGGGATTTCTGAAGCTTCTGAAGGGTACGAGGATCCGTAGGGAAGCGAGGGAGCACGGGTACGTATACAGGAACAAAGCACCATACGAGGTGATCAGCAATAAATACATGACTGCCATTGATTTTGTCAAACTGAAGATGGTCACGACTGTGCTTGACCTCTACTATAACCGGGGCGGATTTCAGCGCACGCTGGAGTTCCTCATTGAGGATATGGAAGTCACCCCGTTCCGATTTTTTGAGCGGCTGGCGGATTTCTATTATTCCGGAAAATATCATATGGCTTCTCATAAAAAGGAAGATCTGTACCGGATTTTGTACCGGTTCGCCATGAAGCAGGAGGCGAAATTAAGCGGAATCTCCACAAGAGCAGAGCATTTCCTGACGCTGGATATGATGGACGCGCTGAATCCGGAGGTCGTCCGGCGGTTTATGGAGAAAGGATGGGAACTGAAGTAAATGGAAAAAGAACAGCAGTTTAAGGATCGCATTTCAGATTATCTGATTCCCCGCATTGAAGAGGGGTTCCTGTTCGACGAGCTTTCGGACAATTATCTGAACCGGGCCGGTATCGGGGACATTATGAAGGATGTTCCGGTTCCGATCCGCAGAGCCGAGCTGGACCAGGGTCTCTCGACACTGGCAATTGCCCGCAACATGGCGTATGTGATCGGATGCGATATCAACTTCCGTTACGCGGAAAATTACAAGGCGTATATTCTGAGAACATTCACGTCGGATTTTGTGAAGCCCCTGATTAATGAAGGCGTGGATCTGGCGGCACATGACAGTTATGAAGAGGCGTGTATCCTGTTCAGGGCTGCGATCCTGCTGGATCCGGAAAACCGGGACGCGTTCTACTGCTACGGACGCGCGTGCAAAGACGCCTACGAGAACGGAGAAGGCGAGGAATATGTGGGACGGTTCAAGGCTGAATCTCTGGAAGCCTTTGAAAAACTCACGCTGAAAGCCCCTGACTATGATATGGGCTTTTATTTTCTGGGATTCGGATATATCAATCTCGGGCTGTACATCAAAGCAAAGCTGACATGGGATCGTTTCATGGAACTGTCGGAGGACGGCGAGCTTCGGGCGGAAATCCGGGGGCTTCTGGATAAGCTCACAGAACCCTGCAAAATTGAAGAGGGCTATAACGCGGTGCTCAGCGGACGTTATGAGGAGGGCATTGCGATCCTGTCGGATTATGAAGACGACGAGCGATTTAATACCTGGTGGCCGCTGTGGTATTATCTTGGCGTGGCGTATAAGGGCCTTGAACTGCAGGAAGAAGCGGAGCAGAGACTCCTGCGGGCTTTGCAGTATTCTCCCAGCAATACCGATGTGATGGGGGAACTCGTGGAAATCTACGATGCCTGCGGAAACGAGGAAAAGCGGCTTAAATACGAGAAGAAAATCCGTATTGTCCGGGAAAATGCAGAAAAGGACAGAGAAGAGAAAAGAGCGGCAGCCATGCCGGGGCTTTCCTGAGGAGGGAAAATGGCGACAGTTTTTCTGAAGGTTATAATGATTTTCTGCATCGTTGCTGTAGGATACGCCGCGAACAAAGCAGGCGTTCTTCCTGTGGAGTCGAACAAGTATCTGGTCAACCTGCTTTTGTATATTTCCATTCCGGCTATGATTATCGATTCCATGTCGGAAAATCCCCTGACGCCGGAAATGAAACGGGCGACATTAGAGGTGTTCCTGGGAACGCTGATCTGGTTTTTCGCTGTATGGCTGCTGGGTCTTCTGGTACTGAAGATACTGCGGTATCAGCCGCCTGAGGATCAGGGGGTCCTTCTGGCTCTGATGTCCAGCGTAAACAGCGGATTTATGGGATTTCCCGTTACGGCGTCGATTTTCGGCAGCCAGGCGCTGTATTTCATGGTCATCGAAAACTGCACCTGTGTTTTCTATCTTTACTTCCTGCAGGTTCTGCAGTTGAATTACGGTACAAAAAAACGGGCGGACATTCGCGCGGTGTTCCGCTCTCTCTGTAATATGTGCATGCTGGCGGCACTGATAGGACTGGTCCTTCTGATTACAGGAATGCGGCTCCCGGAAATCGTCTCGGATTTTTTCGGAATTCTGGCGGACGCAACAGTGCCGGTCTCTATGATTGTGCTGGGAATTCAGCTGAGCAACAGCAATCTGAAATCTGCCTTTACCGACCGGAAGCTTATTATTGTCTGCCTTGTCAACGTGGTGCTTGTGCCGGTGCTGACGTTCCTGGGCTGTAATTGGCTGCCTCTCACGAACTGGGCCAAGTTGACGCTGGTGTTTGCTTCGGCCTTTCCGGGCGCGGTGATTTCCGTTGCAATTGCCGCCAGGGAAAACAAAAATGCAGACCTGATGGCGAAGGGAATCGCAATGACGACGCTGATGTCGCTTGCAACTCTGCCGGTGGCCGCCATGGCGCTGATGGAGCTGTATATGTAGGCGGCCGGAACCGCAGCATGGGACACGCATGGAACACGTATGGAACGCATACAGGACGCGCATGAAAGGCATACAGAATGCGCATGGAGACACAGAAGGAAAGGAAACGGTGCTGCTATGATGCAGAACGAGAAAAGAGAACAGATACAGGCGCTTATCGATGAGAAGATAAATCCGGTGCTGGAGAGCCATATGGGCGGCATGGAAATGCGGGATTACCAAGACGGCGTTCTTACGGTGCGGTTTACCGGTACATGCGGCGGCTGCTATGCGGCAGAGGATACGCTGGAGAACGTCGTAAAAGAAGTTTTCCGCCGTGAGATGCCGGAAATCCGGGAGGTTTTGCTGGACAACTCCGTGGATGAAGACATGATGGCATTTGCCCGCTCGCTGATGAGGGGAGGCGGGCGATGACTGCGCCGGATGCGAAGCGGAAGGCAGATATGGCGACGGACACGGAGCCGATGACAGATGCGAAACCGATGGATATGACGACAGCACGGGAACCGGTGACAGACGCGAAACCTGTGGCGATCGGCGTCAAATTCTGCGGAGGATGCAATCCTCGATACGACAGAGGCGCGCTTCTGCGGAAGATCCGGGATGCGCAGCCTGACTGGTCGATTGATATCGCTGAACCGGGTACTGTCTACAAACATCTTCTGGTCATCTGCGGATGCACCAGCGCTTGCGCGGATATTTCAGATCTGACTGCGGAACGGATCTGTATGATTACTGCACCGGAGGATGCCGCGGCAATCATCAGATCAGAGTGCGGCGAAACCGCCGAATAACACTGTGCTGAACATCGAAACATAGAGTTACGGAAGCGGATGACGATACGAAAACGGCCGAAATCTGCCATTTCTGCTGAACGCGGAATAACGGTGGAAGAATACCCAAAAATATTAAATTTACCTGTTGACAAACCTACCGTTTATGCTATATAATACTAACTGTTGCGGACAAAGTAACGTTATTCCGAGGTAGCTCAATGGTGGAGCAACCGGCTGTTAACCGGTAGGCTGTGGGTTCGAGCCCCACCCTCGGAGCCAATTTTTTTCTGCCGGCGTGGCGGAATTGGCAGACGCCTGGGACTTAAAATCCCATGGGTAGTAATACCCGTACCGGTTCGACCCCGGTCGCCGGCACCATTACTATCACACAGAATGGGCGTCACAGCAACACAATATGATATCGCGGGGTAGAGCAGTTGGTAGCTCGTCGGGCTCATAACCCGGAGGTCGAAGGTTCAAGTCCTTTCCCCGCAACCATGTAATAAAAGACGGTGGCACAAGGCCACCGTCTTTTATTACATCGATTAATCAAAAGGACTTGAACCTGAAAAGGCCACGGCGTGAAGCCCGAACGCCCGGTGGACGTTCGGGCAGTCGTGTGTCCAAGGCCGCTGCAGAGAGCGGCCGCAGGGCGGCGGATGCGTAAGCATACGCGCCAGTCCTTTCCTCGCCCGGCCTGAGCATCCCCGGCTCTATAGTTTCGCGATATACAAGAGGAAAAATATACAGAATATAATTCCTACAACAAGTGCGATTGATATAAAGCTGATCCCTACCAGGGCGCCAACCGCGGAGTATTTAACGATCTTGTAGGCGCGCGGGTGCTTTTTTAGTTTGATCCAGGGCAGCAGCGGAATATCAAGGATAGCAAACATGTTGTAACGTCTTACCGGGTATGTTCCTTTTTCCTTCAGATCAATTAATCCGTTTTTGGAGAAAGGGCCGCCAAAATCACGTAGATGGTATTTTTCTTTTATTTCATCAATGGTTAGATGCTTTGCTTCCGCCTTGCCGGCTTTGTATGCATTCCAGCACCGCACCGGAGACAAGGAACAGGTACCACCAGGTTCTATTTCGCGCGGTTTGGGAGGCACCGGAGTGTAATAATTGATTTTTTCCGGTACGCCTTTAACGGCGGATTTACCGCATTTTTTCCGCGGCTCCGGTTTATGCTTTGTATCGCATACGGGTAGAATGTTTATTTTTTCAGGCACGCCGCGCGGCGTGCCCTTGTTTTTCTGTGTATTCATTTTTTTCGTTCCCTCTATTTGACACTGAATGCATGATATTAAGCAGACGGTTTTGTGATGTGTTTTTTTCTTCATCGCAGGCGCGCTTCGGTGTGTCTGACTGCACCTTAATTTCGTAAGCTTTGTGAATGCGTGCGGATAAAGCTCTGCTACACATGATTATAACCTCCGTTTTAATGATTTTCAATAGTTTTCAAATATTTACACTACTTGTGCCGCTTCACGCGCGACCCGGTAATCACGATCGCAGTCCCGTTCATCGCTGCGGAGCCGGGCAAAACATTGTCGATTTTTGTTACCGCTGAATCCATCATCTCGGTTGTAGTCTGACAAAGATGCAGATATAATGAAAGTACAGGGCAAATCTTCAGAAATGTACGGAAGTGCGGGAACCTGCGCAGAGACGGGGCGCCCGCCGTATTTCAGAGATTTTTCGGGCAGGAAACATACGCAAACCGAATGGTACGGTCTCCGTTCCGGGAAGAAAGGAAAATGATATGAAAGAGGGACTTCTCAGTATCGGTGAAATGGCGAGGCTGAATCACATCACTATTGCCACGCTCCGGCTTTATGACAGAGAGGGACTGCTGAAGCCGGCCTTTGTTGATCCGGATTCGGGATATCGCTACTACGATATTTATCAGAACGCCCGTCTGGACATGATTGCGTATATGAAGGAACTGGGGATGCGTCTTCAGGAAATTCAGACTGTACTCAGCACAGAAGACATTACCAGGATTGAGGCGATCCTGGCGGAGAAATATGAACAGATTCACAAAGAAATACGGGCGCTCGAGATCCGGCGCAACGCGGTGGAGCGCGCCATTCGCGCGATGGAACGTTACCGGAAGTCTCCGGTCAAGGGCACCATTTCGCTGGAATACAACGACCGGCGGTACCTGTGGTCGATTCCCGCGCAGAATAATTTCTATGAGGGCGATCTTTCAGACTTCGAGACCTGTCTGACGGAGCTTCGCTTCGCGCTGATCGAGAACGGCTTCCCCGGAATTCACACATACAGCATCGGAACGTCGATTGCCAGAGCCGATTATGAACGGCGGAACTTCGTCGCGGACAAAGTATTCATCTTCGGGGATCATACTCTCAATAAACTCCGGAAAGATATGACCATTGTAGAGAGCGGTATGTACGCCTGTATCTATACCGACCGGTATGAGGATGAACTCTCTTATGCGGATAGACTTTTATCCTATTGTGAGGAGAATCATTTTTCTGTTTCCGGGGATTATATCTGTGAGATTCTTTCTGAATTCAACGTCTTCGACGAGAAGCGCAGAAATATGTTCATCAGGCTTCAGGTACCGGTGAAGTTCCCGGAATGAGAGGGGTGCAGCCCGCCGTTTTTTTCTTTGTTCTATTGATATTCCGGGGGATATTCGATGCCTGAGCACGTATTAAACAGCCGCGAATGGTTGACAAAAAAATAACACTTTCCCCTTGACTCTCATCCGGGATCAGACTTTAAACTTAAGGTAAGAAAATCATACATTTATAGAAGATGGGAGGTAAAACATGGAAAAGATCAAAGTTGTGCAATATGGCTGCGGTAAGATGAGTAAGTATATTCTGCGGTATGCTCATGAACACGGGGCGGAAATTGTCGGCGCAATCGATGTGAATCCGGACATTATCGGAATGGATGTCGGCGACTGGGCGGAATTGGGAATCAAGACCGGGGTTTCCATTTCTGACGATGCGGATAAGGTTCTGGATGAATGTGACGCGGATGTGGCGATCGTGACATTGTTCAGCTTTATCAGAGACATTTATCCGATGGTGGAAAAGTGCGTTGCCCGGGGAATCAATGTTATCACGACCTGTGAGGAGGCGATTTACCCGTGGACGACGGCGGCAGCGGAAATCAACCGTCTGGACGCGTTGGCAAAGGAAACCGGATGTACAATTACCGGCGCAGGAATGCAGGACATATTCTGGATTAACATGGTGGCGATGGCGGCTGCGGGCTGCAACAGAGTGACAAAGATTAAAGGAGCTTACAGCTACAATGTGGATGAGTACGGAATGGCGCTTGCCAACGCGCACGGATGCGATCTCACCCCGGAGGAATTTGAGAAGAATATCGCCCATCCTAAGGAATTTGAAGCCTCCTATGCATGGAACTCTGTAGAGGCCATCTGTAACAAGCTGCACCTCACCATCAGAAGTATCGACCAGAAGCATGTGCCGATCACGCTGGAAGAGAATATTTACAGTGACACTCTGGGAAAAGACATTCAGGCGGGACGCTGCATCGGAATGTCCGCGGTGGTAACGGCGGAAACCATGCAGGGGATTACCGTGGAGGAGGAGACCATCGGAAAGGTTTACCGTCCTGAGGACGGGGATATGTGTGACTGGTGGATAAGCGGGGAGCCGGATGTGGAGTACCACGTTGTAAAGCCGGCAACGGTGGAACACACCTGCGCCACCATCGTAAACCGGATTCCGACGCTGATCAACGCCCCGGCAGGATATGTTACAGTGGACCAGATGGATCCGATCGCGTATCTTCCCTATCCGATGGAGTTTTATGTGGAGGAATAAGTCTTCTGAAAAGACGCTTTCTGAAGTGTAAAAAAGAACCGGGGCGGGTATAGCCGGATTTGCGCCTTCGATTCGATGGCGGTCGGCGGCTCCCGTCCGGGGCTTTTTTGTCGGCCTTTGCAGAGCCTGACCGATGGCTCCTGCTGCCGGTGCTTGCAGGGTCTGATCGATGGTCCTTTCTGCCAGCGTTTGCAGAGTCTGACCGACGGATCTTTCTGCCGGCGTTTACAGATATTGACTGATGGTTTCTGCGGTTCTGCGGTAATAGTCCGCGTAATCACTGCTTTCCAGGGACTCCGGGATGTATTCCACGGCGTAGGCTTCGCAGAGGAGCTGCTTGGCCAGGCATTTTCGCATATAGGAGATGCGCTCCACCGGTCGTTTCAATTTCTCATCCGTGGCGTAGTAGAGGCGGATGGAGCCATGTCCGAAGATCTTCTTGCAGTTCACCAGCCACCACAGGTCGGACTCTGAATAATCCATGCCCAGGCCGACGATGTATACGTCGCCAAGCAGGAAATAGTCTACCCAGGAGAGGGGGACAAAGGCTGATCCGGCTTTTTCGCGCCGCGCGATTTCCTTTGTGAAGACACGGGAGTAGTTGTGCAGACGGCTGATGGCGTTTCCGTAGTAGTAATGCCCCAGGATCATGGAGTCCGGCTGCGTCAAATCTCCGTGAATGTGCCAGATCGGTGCCGCATCCTCCATTTTGTAATATTGATAGAGGGCATAGGCATCCTCTTCTGACGCATCATCGACCGTTCTCATCTGAAAAGGCAGATAAGCCTTTGTACGGCAATTGAAAGAGGGGTCGATGGCCTTTTCGATTTCAAAGGTGTAATTGGTGGTCAGCACCGCGTCCCAGGGCAGATCGGTGAAGCACTGAAACAGCGCCTGCTGTGCCGGCAGAAGATCCGTGTCGTATTTCTGTGCGTTCTCCATCAGCCTGGTGTCGATCCGGTCTCCGGTGGCGATCACCGTCTGCAGCGGATAGGGCAGACTGGCGATGGCCCGGCGCTCCCGCAGCGAAAATTCCCGATAGCCCAGACCGGCGATCATGTCAGACCAGGAGAAACCTTCATATGCGCGATTCAGTCCGTTTCCCAGGAGGAGGACCCTGGGGGAAGTGTTCAGGTCGATTTCTGTCAGTGTCTGATGCATAGAAGTCACCCTGCCTGTTCCCCGTCCGGTGCGGAACCGCCGTCCATTCTGCCGTAATGTTTCATGATCAGCTGTCTTGCCTCCTCGTATTTATCGCCTTCGATGGCGCGGAGAATTCTTCTGTGCTCATCAATGATAATCAGACGTTCCTCATCCCGGATGGACTGGTCGTACAGTGCGACCAGGTAGAAGATGTCCATAACCTCCAGATACATCTTCAGCAGATAATCGTTTTCTGTGCAGCGGATGAAACAGCCGTCGAACTTCAAGGAAGTCCGGGTGTATTCGTGGAGAGGTGCTGTTTTGTGAGTTTCCAGCTGATGAGCCAGAGCCTCCCGCAGCATATCGCAGAGAGCGGCCTTTTTCCCGGTATGGATAATCAGCTCCAGGGCGCCCAGCATCAGCGCCTCCACGGCTTTTTCCACGGAGGCGAAAAGCTCAGGGGAATATTCGATGACCCGTGGCCCGGCGTTCGGCGTGACCTTGATGAGCCCGTCGCGTTCCAGCATGGAGAGAGCCTCCCGCACCGGCGTGTTGCTGACATTCAGTTCGGCGGACAGTGCCATGATGTTGATTTTTTCGCCCAGTCCAAGTTCCCCGGAAAGAATGCGCTGACGGACGATCGTGTAGATCTGTTCTCTGATTGTTGTTTTCTGGATGGTCATAGAATCCTTCTTTGTGCACAAAACATTATTTTAGTACAGTATACGGACGTGCGGATGGGATGTCAAGGGATGAAACGGTGTACAGATGATGGCATAAGCGGTGCACTGACGTCGGAAACGGTGTACAGTTCAATGGATGAGCCAATGGCAGCGCACGTATTGAATATTGACAGACGGGGGAGATGCGATATAATAAAAAATAGATTACGCATTATGCACGATGCGCGGAAGGCGGGTGATATGGAAGATGAAATACAGCAGTTTTTCTCAGATCGTAGAGCAGTGTCAGGCACATGAACGGCCCCGTCGGGTCGCGGTGGCGGGTGCTGCTGAGGAGCATGTTATACGGGCTGTGATCAGTGCGGCGCAGGAAGGTATCGCTGTTCCTGTTCTTGTGGGAGATGCGGCGCGGATCCGTGAACTTCTGGAACAGTTCGGCGAGGACCCGGAGCAGTACGAGATCGTGTACGGCAGGGATTCTAAAGACTGCGGTGAAAAGGCCGTGGGGCTTGTTCGCGACGGGTGCGCGGAATTTATCATGAAAGGCATGGCGGAAACGCGCGATGTGCTGAAGCCTCTTGTGAACAGGGAGAATGGAATGAACACGGGCAGGACGATGAATATTTTTTCCTACAATGAGGTTCCGCAGATGTCGCGGCTGCTGGCGATCTCCGACGGGGGCATGATTTTGTATCCCACTCTGGAGCAGAAACGGGATATCATTCTGAACGCAGTGGATATCTTCCACAGACTGGGCGTTGAAAATCCAAGCATCGCCGTGCTCGCCGGGGTCGAAAAGGTCAATCCGAAGATGCCGGAGACGGTGGATGCCGCAGCTCTGGAGGAGATGAACCGGAACGGGGAGATTCCGGGATGCGAGGTTGTGGGACCGGTCTCATTCGATATCGCTTTCAGCCGGGAAATCGCTGAGCGAAAGGGATTTCAGTGTCCCTACTGCGGCGATTTCGATATGGTGCTGGTACCGAATATGTCCGCAGGAAATCTGATGCATAAGGCGATGATTTTGCACGGAGGAACAAAGATGGCCGGAATCGTCACAGGTGCGAAGGTTCCAGTGGTGCTGACCTCAAGAGGGGCATCCGCAGAAGAGAAGTTCGTATCGATGGCGCTGGCGTCGCTGGTCGCAGGAAGGGGAGCATTATGAGTATCCGTCAGCTGATTATCAATCCCGGATCCACCAGTACGAAACTGGCGGTGTATGAGGATGAAAAGGAAACTGCAGGGGAATCTGTTTCTCATTCCCCGGAAGAACTCGCCGCCTGCGGCGGTCTGTACGAACAGATACCCCTCAGGCTGGAGGCGATTCGCCGGTTCCTTGACAGACAGAATCTGTCCGTTTCCGATTTTGATGATATAATGTGCCGCGGCGGCATGGTATGGGGAATAGGAACAGGCGGATACCGGGTGAACGATGAACTGGTTACCGCGCTGTCTCATGAGGAGTACGCATCGCCTCATGCCTCCGACCTGGGAGGCATTCTCGGTAAAATGCTGGGGGATGAAGCCGGTATCGACGCATATATTTATGATGCGGTTACGGGCGCATCACTGCCGAAGGTGGCTCAGATCACGGGTTTTCCGGAGATTATACGGAGATCCAGCTGCCATGTACTGAATATGCACGCGATGGCGGAGCGCTTTGCGCAGGATCAAGGCGTGACATATGATTCCCTCAGACTCATCATCGCCCATATGGGCGGAGGGGTATCTCTTTGTGCTATCGAGAACGGGCAGATTGTAGATTCTATCGGCGACGATGACGGCCCTTTTTCCCCGGAACGCTCCGGGTTCACGCAGATCCTTCCCATCGTTAAACTTTGTTACAGCGGAAATTACACCTATGAGGAAATGAAATCCATGATTCGCGGAAACGGCGGACTGAAGGCGTATCTGGGAACCTCTGACGCTAGGGAAATCGAGAAAATGATTGCGGACGGGAACAAAGAGGCTGCATTGCTGTACCGGGCACAGGCCTACCAGATTTCCAAGGGAATCGGGGAACTTTCTATCGTGCACAAAGGAAAATGTGACGGAGTGATCCTGACCGGAGGTCTCGCGTATTCCGGGATGCTGACGGCGATGATTGAGGAATACGCAGGTTTTATCGCGCCGGTGCATATTTATCCCGGAGAACATGAAATGCAGGCGCTGGCTCTTGGCGGACTCAGGATCATGACCGGAAAAGAGGAGAGCAGAGAATTTCATCTTGACGATATCAGAGCCTCCGGTCAACTGACTTTTGACGCGCCGTAAGCTTCTGAGCAGGGCGATTGACAGACAGTCCCGCATCGGATAACAGGACATATCGGATTTTATATTGGAATTTCAAGCATCTTCTGCTTGTAAGCTGCCGCTGAACGTGACGAAAAAAAGAAAACACTTGACAGGTATTGCGAATTATAAGAAAATTATATGGAAGGGTGAAGCGAATGGATCTTCATCCGGAGGTTAATTTTCACGGCTATTGGGAAAGGAGACGAAGTGAAAGGAAGTAAGATTATCGTTACCCTGTCGCTTTCCGCAGCACTGATCATCAGTCAGGGTTGTGGCGTTTTCGGGTTGGAAAAACCAGAGACATCCGGCCCGGAAAGTAATGTGGCGGCCAGACAGCAGACCGCATCGGAGCTGCTCAAGGGAAGAAAGTATGCGAAGCAGGAACTGATTGTCACATATGACGACAGCACCTCGAACAAAAGTATTCGGAAGAATGTGGAGAATCACGACGCAACCGCGGAGAAAATCATCACGGCCAATGAGGATGAAAAGGCCGTCAGAGTCAAACTCGATCAGGGTGATTCCATGAAGGAAGCGATTCAGGAATTTCAGAATGACCGGAAAGTTGTGGATGTACAGCCGAACTACCGGTACAGAGTCAGGAACGACGACCCGTATCTGAACCCCTCCCGCGCGGCCAAGTATCAGTACCAGATCAGTCTTCTGGACGCCAGGGGCGCATGGGATATTCTTTCGGGGTCTCATGCGGTTACAAAGGTTGCCGCGGTGGATACCGGAATGGATGCGAAGCATCAGGATCTGCAGGCGAATATGACATCTTCCGCCTATGTCAGGACATTGAACGGACAGAAAATCACCTCGAGGGACGACACCTCTGACCACGGAACACATGTGGCCGGAATCATCGCTGCCGACTATGGGAACGGATACGGAGGAGCAGGTGTTGCCTCCGGATATAAAAACGATCTGGTTAAATTCATGATGGTGGGAGGCAGTCAGGATGGTGAATACTTCTACAGCTTTGACATCGTCAACGCCATCAATTATGCTGTCGACAACGGCGCCAGAGTCATCAATATGAGTTTCGGAGGCGAGTCGAGAGACCGTCTGCAGGAAAAAGCGATTCTGGACGGAGTCAACAACAGACAGGTTGTTTTTGTCGCGGCAGCGGGAAATGACGCAAACGATGCATACAACGATCCCGGGAGCATGGGCGAGGTCATCGATGTTGCGGCGGCAGATGAGAAGGGCGTGTTCGCCAATTCCTACAGCAACTACGGAACCTATGTTGACGTGATGGCGCCGGGAAGCTCGGTGCTGAGCACCACGCCGGGCGATTCTTATGAAATGATGAGCGGAACATCCATGGCTTCGCCGATGGTGGCTGCCATTGCGGCCATGATGCTGGACGCAAACCCGAATCTGACGGCAATGCAGGTTCAGAACATCATCAAGGGATCGACCGTGAAGCCTGACGGATTCAGCAAAGACCGCGGCGGATACGGGATGGTGAGCGCGAAAAAGTGCGTGGAGAATGCCAAAAACGCCAATGCTTCGGTGGAGGCAGAGTCGATAACACAGAAACTGAAGGAGGCAACTGTTACCGCCGGAGATGATATCTGTCTGGAATACAGAGTTCTGCCTGCGACGTCTTTGTCCAGGGTGACCTGGTCCAGCAGCGATGCATCGGTGGCTTCCGTGGATCAGAACGGCAGAGTCACCGGAAATACGGCGGGAACGGTGACCGTTACAGCGAAGACGGATAACGGGAAGACGGCGGCCTGTGAGGTTACAGTGAATAAAGCCGTACCGGTCGAGTCTGTGACAGTCAGCAGCAAGGAACTGCCGTCCAGCCATGAGCTTGCGGTGGGAGACAGCGTGTATCTGAAGGCGAGGATTATGCCGGGAAACGCCAGCAATAAAGAAATTTACTGGAAATCTGACAACGAATCTGTCGCGACTGTAGACGAAAGCGGAACTGTGGAAGGCGTCGGAATCGGAACCGCCACCATCACCGGATACGCGTTTGCGGCTCCGGCGGCGGCACTGTCCGAGAGCAGTCCGAAGATGATAAAAGGAAGTATCAGCGTCACGGTGAAAAACAAGGCGGAGAAAATTGTCTTCACAAAGTCCGCCAAATGGATTCCGATGGGAAAGACATTTGAATTCGGAGCTGTTCTGCAGGATGAAAACGGAAAAAGCGGCTCAGACATCATTGCAAACGATCAGATAATCTGGTCCGTCAATGATCGCACGGTAGCTGCCGTCGATTCTGAGACGGGCGCGGTCACACCGAAGAAACCGGGAGTGTTCTATCTGACCGCATCCTACAGCAGCCTGCCGGGTGAGGATGCGGATGTTACCGTATACAAAAAAGTGATCGTCGCGAAGAAGACGTACAAAGGAAAGAGCGACTATAATCTCCGGCAGTACGGAAAGAAGAAGAAAACATCAGTGAAACTGAAGTGGAAAAAGAATCCGGTCGCCGCTGGGTATATCGTCAGTCGTTCTGATTCCAGAAACGGAAAATTCAAAACGGTGAAAACGATTTCGTCCGGAAGTCGCGTGACATGCAGCATCAAGACGAAGAAAAACGGATATTACAAGGTAAGAGCGTTCTATAAAGATGGCGGAAAAACCTGTTATTACGGGTATTCCAATGTCGTAAAGGCGGTAGTTAAGAAATAGCAGAGAGGCGGTAGAAAGATGTTAAAAAAGACGATGATCGCGCTGCTGATCGTAGTGATGACGGTTACATTCATGCCGTCTCTGGCCTTTGCGGCTGACAGCGGTTCTGCGAAAACGAACACGAAAACAACCGGTAAGGTGAGCATCGGTAAACAGAAACTCAGCAAGAAGAAAATCGGTGCGATAATTCGCAACGATGAGGAAGACGTTTCTCTGACGAATATCAAGGAAATGCTCAGGGACGCCATCAAATCCACCTGGAACGAGTCTGTGGAAGAGGAAGAGGATTATTGTCCCGAGGTATGGAATGAGATGCAGACCGCTTACGACACGGTCATGAAGAAGGTGAATGACGCAACTTCGGCCGATGAGATAATCGAAGGATATTTCTTCTTTTTCATCATCGTTCCCGATGAGATCCTGGAGCCGATTCAGACCATAGAAGCTCTGGGAAGCCAGACCAAGCAGTATGTAACCGGGGCGTCCGACCTCAGGGATATGAAAACGGAACTGAAGAAGGATGCGAAAAAAGCCCTTTCCGGCTACAAGGCTTCAGATTATAACTCCTATTACCGGGGGCTGATCAATGACAGGAGGGCTGAACTCGCAGAGAAAATCGATAAGGTCAGCACCTTCAGAGAATACGCCCTTGTCGCGGCTGAGGTTGAAGAAATCGAAGAGAACGAGGAAGACTCATACATCGAGATCGACGAAGATTCTGAGGATGAAGAGGAAGGAATCTCCGTCGGAAACTGGGTCTATACGAACCAAGAGATGTCTGCTGCCCGGAAGCTGCTGGTAAAATGGGCGAAGGAATACATCCGTCAGGATCTGCCTGATATGGGCTACAAAGGAAAGAAGGACGCGTTCGACGGACAGCTGAAGACCTTTAAGGCGCAGATTAAAAAAGACGAGATTATGACCGTCATGCTGAAACGGTACGATCACTTCCTTCAGGATGTGACAAAGGCTGCGGGAATCGATGAGTCCCAGATGGAGGAAGCGTCCGGCGGAGACATTGTCCGGCTCAAGAAAAAGATGAAACAGATCTTCTATCAGTACAAGAAGCGGGATTACAGCAGTGATAACTGGGATAAGCTGGGGACCATCTATGAGAAGTATATCGACAGGGCCGACATGATGTATCTGCAGGTGCAGGTACGCGACAGTGTTGTCGATGAGATGAAGGCCGAGATGGACAAGGTTCCGGATAAAAAGAAGGAACTGAAGAAACTGAAGGGGAAATACCGGAAGAATCTGAAGAAATACCTGAACGGGAAAAAATATAATCAGAAGAAGGCAAAGCCGATTGTCCGCAAGGCGCTGAAGGCGGTCAGCGACAGCCAGGATCCGGAGGAGCTGCGTAATCTGTACAAGTCATATACGCGTGCTCTGAAGAAGACTCTGCGCAGTTTCCGGATTAAAACCGGCAAGAGCGGAGCAGGTACAGTGAGCAAATCTAAAACAGTCAAATACGGCAAGAAATACGTCGTGAAAGTGACGCCGCGCGCCGGTCACCGGACGGTTTCGGTGAAAATCGACGGGAAATACAGGAAACTGAAGAACAAGTACACGTTTAAATCAGTAAAGAAATCCCATACTGTCTATGCTGTGTTCCAGTAACCCGGGAATTATGGCATGACAGCGGGAGACCAGGCTTATCGCTGAATGAACAATGAACGGTGCGGCCGTGGGAAACCTTTTCCGCGGCCGTTCTGTTTTCCGCGGCCGTTCAGCTTGTGGAGGAAATAATACATTGAAAATTCTGTTTTTGGCTTGACATTTCTTTCGATTGTGCTAAAATAAAAACAAGAAAAGCGAGAAGCAAGGAAGCGTAAAGCGACGAAGCAGGTTCGCTTGAGATCAAGTCATATCTTGGCTGATATGGCGTATGAAGGAGGGTGAGTCCACCAGAAGTGTTTGAGCAACAGAATAATTGAGCCGGTTACATCATTGGAGCCAGGGTTATCCGGAAAGGAGATCAAGGTTCTGGGCTGAAGAGGAAAGTTTCGGGAACTGCGGACGGGCAGGGACGAAAGACGGAACCTTCGGAGTGAAATAAGATGTAACCGGTCAATTTTTTTGTATTACTTTTTTTTTTCTGTTGCTTTTTTTCTTTTCGCGTAGTATTATGTTTGCATCACGATGACGAGAAGAGTAAGTTCGCATCCCGGTTCGCAGAGAGGAGTGGACGGTGGGAGCATTCCAGCCGGAGCGTACTGAAGACCCCCTCTGAGTGGCACCAATCATGCCCGCGTGGCTGCGTGAAAAGCCGAAAAGAGCGTCGGACGGCACAGAACTGGCGAGACGCGGCGGAAACGCTGCGGTTTAATCCATCGCCTGAGAACAGCCCGCGTCGTCCGGAAGATGGGTGGAACCGCGGATACGATCAGTATGCGTCCCTTCTGACAGAGATAATGTCGGCAGGGACGTTGTTTGTTTTTGCCGGCATGCAGCGAGAAGGAGGTAATACTTATGAAAATCACACTGAAGGACGGAAGCGTTAAGGAATACAGTCATCCCCTTTCCGTCTATGAAATCGCCCAAGACATCAGTGAAGGGCTTGCCCGGGTCGCCTGCGTCGGCGAGGTGAACGGCGAGGTCGTCGATCTGAGAACTGTTGTGGACAAAGACAGCGAGGTCAGCATTCTGACTTTCGATTCTGATGCCGGAAAGAAGGCCTATCGCCACACCTGCGCCCATGTGCTGGCGGAGGCTGTACAGCAGGTTTTCCCGGAGGCGAAGCTTGCCATCGGTCCGGCCATCGACAACGGGTTTTACTACGATTTTGATCTGAAACCGCTGGATCGCTCCGACCTGGATCGGATAGAAGCGGCGATGAAGAAAATCATAAAAAAGGGAGACCGGCTGGAATATTACACCCTGAGCCGGGAGGAAGCGCTGAAGCTGATGGAGGAGAGGCAGGAGCCGTACAAGGTTGAGCTGATCAATGATCTGCCGGAGGATGCGACCATCTCCTTCTATCAGCAGGGAGATTTCATCGAGCTCTGTGCGGGACCGCACCTGATGAGCACAAAGCAGATCAAGGCGTTCAAGCTGACATCCACATCCGGAGCATACTGGAGGGGAGACGAGCATAACAAAATGCTGACCAGAATCTACGGCACAGCGTTCACGAAGAAAGCGGATCTGGAAGAGTATCTGGAATATCTTGCGGATATCAAGAACCGCGACCACAACCGCCTGGGCCGCGAGATGGAACTGTTCACAACAGCTGATGTCATTGGTCAGGGTCTTCCGCTGATCATGCCGAAGGGCGCCAAAATCATCCAGAAACTTCAGAGATGGATTGAAGACACTGAGGACTACGAATGGGGCTATGTCCGCACCAAAACGCCGCTGATGGCGAAGTCCGCACTGTATAAGATCTCTGATCACTGGTACCACTATAAGGACGGCATGTTCGTCTTCGGCTATGAAGACAAAGAGCAGCTGAACAGTGCCGCGGAGGCAGAACGACAGATCCACGGTGTAGAAGATCTTTCGCTGATCGAAAATGATGCGGACAGCAATGTCTATGCGCTTCGCCCGATGACCTGCCCGTTCCAGTACTATGTGTACAAAGCGACACAGAAGAGCTATCGTGATCTGCCGTACCGCATGGGTGAAACCTCAACGCTTTTCCGTAACGAGGATTCCGGAGAAATGCACGGCCTCACGAGAGTCCGTCAGTTCACTATTTCAGAAGGTCATCTGGTATGCACGCCGGAGCAGATCGACCAGGAATTCAAAAACTGCGTCGCGCTGGCGAAATACTGTCTGACCACGCTGGGTCTGGAGGAGGATGTGACATACCGGTTCTCCAAATGGGACCCGGACAATGCGGATAAATATCTGGGAACCGCGGAGGAATGGGACAAGGTCGAGAACGCGATGAAGGTGATTCTGGATGAGATCGGACTCGAGTATACGGAAGAGAAGGGTGAAGCCGCCTTCTACGGACCTAAGCTGGACATTCAGGCGAAGAACGTGTACGGCAAGGAAGACACCATGATCACCATTCAGTTGGATATGTTCCTGGCAGAACGTTACGATATGTATTATATCGACAAAGACGGCAGCAAGAAGCGTCCGTACATCATCCACAGAACATCGATCGGATGCTATGAGCGCACACTGGCGTGGCTGATTGAGAAGTATGCCGGAAAATTCCCGACATGGCTTTGCCCTGAGCAGGTCCGCGTCCTTCCTGTATCGGAGAAATACGAGGCCTATGCGCAGGAGGTCTTCCGCGAGCTGCGCAGAAACGGTGTTGACGTTACTGTGGATAACAGCGCGGAACGTCTCGGATATAAGCTCCGCCAGGCGCAGATGGACCGGCTCCCGTATATGCTGGTGGTTGGCGCCAAGGAGGAGGAGGACCGGACGGTATCTGTCCGCAGCAGATTTGCGGGAGACGAGGGAGTCAAGCCTCTCGGCGAATTCGTGAATCAGATCTGCGAGGAGATTCGTACAAAAGAAATCCGTAAAGAAATCCGCAAATAAAAAATGAAAAACGCGCCGGGTCACTTTTGTTCCCGACGCTGAAAGACAAAAGAACACAGTATGAATGCACAGAGGCCGCTGCCCCGACATCTGATACGCCGATCGTTCAGACGCCGGACAGCGGTCTCTTTTTGCGGGGAGCGGGAAAACCGGAAAATCAGGAGAAGCGGGAAGCGGGGAAAGTGCAAAGCCGGGAAACGAAGGAATAGGGGGAATCGTGGAACGCAAATGCCGGATCGTACCGGTACATCCCGGTATACAGCCATGCCGGGAAACTTGACATTTGGCGCGTTTAAGCATATACTTGTATACATGCATAGTGAAACAGTTTAACGTGTTAAAGGGGGAGGCATTTCAATATGTTGGAGATATCCAGAAAAACCAATCTGCTGGAGCAGGCCAGTTACAAATATTCCCTGCAGGATGTAAAGGAGCCCAATCTCTACCGTGATATGTACAATTATGAGGAGGCTCCGAAAATCGCGTTCAACCAGCGGCGCGTGCCGATGAACATGCCGGAGGATATCTGGATCACAGATACATCGTTCCGCGACGGTCAGCAGGCCATGGCGCCCTACACCGTCAAGCAGATCGTGGATCTTTTCAAACTGATGTCCCGGCTGGGCGGACCCTATGGGCTGATTCGCCAGTCGGAGTTCTTTATCTACTCGGAAAAGGACCGTCAGGCGGTGCAGGAGTGTATGGATCTCGGCCTGAAGTTTCCGGAGATCACCACATGGATCCGTGCCAACAAAAAAGACTTCAAGCTTGTGCGTGACCTGGGAATCAAGGAGACCGGCATCCTGGTTTCCTGCAGCGACTACCACATTTTCAAGAAGATGAACATGACCAGAAAGCAGGCAGTGGAATACTATCTGGAAACTATACGTTCCGCATTCGACGCCGGCGTGGTTCCCCGGTGCCACCTAGAGGATATCACCAGAGCGGACTTTTACGGGTTCGTTGTTCCTTTCGTTAACGAGATCATGAAACTTTCGGAGGAGGCGGGAGTTCCGGTGAAAATCCGCGCCTGCGACACAATGGGATACGGTGTGCCGTATACCGGAGCCGCGCTGCCCCGGAGCGTTTCCGGAATCATTTACGGACTGCAGCACTACTCCGGCGTGCCCAGCGAAATGCTGGAGTGGCACGGTCACAACGACTTTTATCATGCGGTATCAAACGCTTCCACTGCCTGGCTCTACGGCTGCTGCGCGGTAAACTGTTCACTTCTCGGCATCGGAGAGCGGACAGGAAACATTCCTCTGGAGGCGATGGTATTTGAATATGCCGGGCTCCGGGGTTCTCTGGACGGGATGGACACAACGGCGATTACAGATATCGGCAAATACTTCGAGGAGGAAATCGGTTACGAAATTCCTCCGAGGACACCCTTTGTCGGAGAAGACTTCAATGTCACCAAGGCGGGAATCCACGCTGACGGACTGCTGAAGGATGAGGAGGTCTATAATATCTTCAATACGGAGAAACTGCTGAAGAGGAAACCGGGAGTGACGGTGAGCAAGACGAGCGGACTTGCCGGAATCGCATACTGGATCAACGATCATTACAATCTGACGGGAGAGAATGAGATCCGGAAGGAAGATCCGATCGTGGCCGAACTGAAGGAATGGGTCGACAGGCAGTATGATGAGGGCAGAACAACAAATATATCTAATCGTGAGCTTCGCGAGAAACTGAAGGAGATGAAACAAAATGATCGAATATAAAAGTGTATCCCTGGCGAATCAGGTTTTTGAACGTATCGAATATAACATTTTGAGCGGTGAATATGCTATCGGTGAGATCATCAGCGAAAAACGTCTCGCAGCGGAGCTTGGCGTGAGCAGGACGCCGATCCGGGAGGCGCTGAGCCGGCTGCTGGAGGAACGGCTTGTTGCAGACTCCCCCAGCGGGACGGTCGTTCTCGGCATCACCGATAAGGACGTGGATGACGCATATGAGGTGAAGAGGCGCATTGAGGTGCTGGCGACCCGGTGGGCTTCCCAGCTCATCGACGGCGAGGGCATTCGCAGGCTTTCTGACATCATCGACCAGCAGGAATTCTATGCACAGAAAAATGATACGGTCAAGGTCAGAGATCTGGATACGGATTTCCACGATACAATCTATGAGTATTGCGGAAGCACGGTGCTTCAGGGAATTCTTTCCCCTCTGCACCACAAGATTATGAAGTTCCGTAACGCATCGCTGCAGAGTAATGAAAAGCGTGTACCGGAATCCATTGCGGAGCACCGGGCGATTCTGGACGCACTGGCGGAGCACGAGGACACCAAGGTGGAGACGCTGATGCTCGTTCATGTGGAACACGCATATAAGGGCGTCGTGAGGGAGAGAGAGAGCCGAAAAAACAGAAAGACAGCAGAGAACGAGAACGCAGCAAAGAAAGAGGAGGCATAAGAATGGGAGAGACCATTGCACAGAAGATCATCAGAGAGCATCTTGTCAGCGGCCGGATGGAGCCGGGAGAGGAAATCGCACTCCGCATCGACCAGACGCTGACGCAGGATGCGACTGGAACCATGGCGTATCTGGAATTCGAAACCATGGGTATTCCCCGGGTACGTACAGAACTCTCCGTAGCATATATTGATCACAATACGCTTCAGTCCGGATTCATGAACGCCGATGATCACAGATTCATTCAGTCGATGGCAAAGAAATACGGACTCCGTTTTTCCCGTCCGGGAAACGGAATATGCCATCAGGTCCATCTGGAGCGGTTCGGCCGCCCCGGAAAAACGCTGATCGGATCGGACAGCCATACGCCTACCGGCGGAGGTATCGGAATGCTGGCGATGGGCGCCGGCGGTCTGGATGTTGCGGTGGCCATGGGAGGCGGAGCGTATTATATTAATATGCCGAAGATGTACAAAGTGAATCTTACGGGCCGGCTGCGGCCCTTTGTCACGGCGAAGGATATCAGTCTGGAGATTCTGCGCATTCTGTCTGTCAAGGGCGGTGTAGGAGCGATTATCGAATGGGGAGGTCCCGGGATCAGAGAACTTTCCGTACCGGAAAGGGCAACGATCACTAACATGGGAACAGAACTGGGAGCGACCACATCCATCTTCCCTTCTGATGAGGTGACAAAGGCGTTTCTGGAAGCCGAAGGCCGCGGAGAGGACTTTGTTCCCCTGGCAAGCGACCCGGATGCGGTCTACGATCGGATAATCGACATCGACCTTGATACTCTTACGCCGAAGATCGCATGTCCCCACAGCCCGGACGCGGTGGTGGATGTGGCCTCCGTCGAGGGAACCAAGGTGGATCAGGTCTGTATCGGCTCCTGTACCAATTCTTCTCTGTACGATATGCTGAAAGTTGCGGCACTGCTGAAGGGCAGAGTGATCAGCCCGGACGTCAGCCTGTCCGTCTCGCCGGGATCCCGGCAGGTTCTGACCATGCTGGCAGACTGCGGCGCGCTGTCGGATATTCTGTCCAGCGGAGCCCGGGTGCTGGAATGTGCCTGCGGGCCGTGTATCGGCATGGGATTTTCGCCGAACAGCGGAGGCGTGTCGCTGCGGACGTTTAACCGCAACTTTGAGGGACGCAGCGGAACAAAGGACGGAAAGGTGTATCTTGTTTCCCCGGAGACTGCAGTGGCAGCAGCGATTTTCGGTGAGATTACCGATCCTGCGAAACTGGGTGAGATTCCTCCGATTCATATGCCGGAGGCGTTCAGGATTGACGACAGTGCGATTCTTCAGCCTGCACCGGTTGAGGAAGCGGCAGAGGTCGAGATTCTGCGTGGCCCCAATATCCGGGAATGCCCGGCGGGCGAGCCGGTGGAGGATGAACTTTCAGCTCCGCTGGCGCTGAAGGTCGGCGACAATATTACCACAGACCATATCATGCCGGCGGGTTCCAGGATTCTGCCGTATCGTTCCAATATCCCGTATCTGTCGCAGTTCTGCTTTGAGGTCTGCGATCCCGGTTTTCCGGAGCGGGCGAAGAAAGCAGGAAGAAGCATGATTGTCGGCGGAGAGAATTACGGGCAGGGTTCGTCCCGGGAACACGCGGCGCTGGTTCCGCTGTATCTCGGCGTGAGGGCGGTTATCGCCAAGAGCTTCGCGCGGATCCACGCGGCGAATCTGATCAATGCCGGAATCATGCCCCTGACCTTTGAAAATCCGGATGATTACGAGCAGCTCCAGCAGGGAGACGAGCTGAAACTGTCCGGTATCGAGAGGGGCATGGAAAACGGAACAATTACGCTGCTGGATGAAACGAGCGGGAAGAGTTTCCCGCTGCGCTGTGCGTACACGGAACGCCAGAGGGCGATCCTGCGTGCGGGAGGTCTGCTGAAATACGTGGCGAAGGAGGCACAGTAGACATGTTTGGCCGGAAACGACTCAATATGAAAAACGCGGCACGCAACAGACAGTGGAATATCAGAATAACCAACAGAAAGGAGAGAAGAAGAGCCAGAGCGAAGACTTCCTTCGTCTCGGATCTTGTAGATATGAGCATCAAGGAAATGAATGAAATGGCGGTGATTGCTGATCTGACCGGACAGTTCCGGAATCTTCTGATGGATCAGCTCAGCCGTGTGATGGAGATGGAAGAAGGCAGCAAACCGCCGAAAAATTTCAGGGAACTCAGCAAAATCACCATCGGAATCTGCCCCGGCGACGGAATCGGACCGATCATCATGGAACAGGCAGAACGTCTCCTGCGGGTCGTTCTGCGTGATGAGATCTCCTCCGGCCGTATTGTGCTGAAGCCTATTGAAGGACTGACTATAGAAAACCGCCTTCAGAAAATGGAGGCAGTTCCGGAGGACGTTCTGGAGGAGATCCGCAAATGCGATGTTCTCCTGAAGGGTCCCACCACCACGCCTAAGGGCGGAAGTCTGGAAAGTGCTAATGTTACGCTTCGGCGGGAGCTGGATCTGTATGCCAATGTCCGTCCGGTCAGTGTGCCGGAGAAGGGAATCGACTGGATATTTTTCCGTGAGAACACTGAGGGTGAATATGTTCTGGGCAGCAAAGGTGTTGAGGTTCCGGGAAAGCTTTCCTTTGATTTCAAGGTAACCACAGAACCGGGAACGCGGAGAATCGCCAGGAAGGCGTTCGACTATGCCAGGGACAACGGCAAGAATAAAGTGGCGATTGTCACAAAGGCGAATATCATGAAGAAGACGGACGGGAATTTCTCCCGGATCTGTCATGAGGTCGGGCTTCATTATCCGGGAATTGAGATGGAAGACTGGTATATCGACATCATGACGGCGAATCTGGTCAATCCGGAAATCCGCAGTCAGTTCCAGGTCTTTGTGCTTCCGAATCTTTACGGCGACATTATCACTGACGAGGCGGCGGAAATTCAGGGCGGCGTCGGTACAGCAGGGAGCGCCAATATCGGAGATCAGTACGCGATGTTCGAGGCTATTCACGGAAGCGCACCCCGGATGATCGAGGACGGACTGGGGGATTATGCCAACCCGGCCAGTCTGTTCAAAGCTGTGGTGATGATGCTCCGGCATATCGGATTCACGGCCAAGGCAAACGGGCTGGAAAAGATTCTGGAGGAGTGTCTGGAAATCGAGAAGAGCGTGGTAGTTACCGGCTTCCCGGAGGGAGCAACCTGCAGGGAGTTTGCGGATTATGTAATCGGGAAACTCGATTAAGGCGCATAGCGGAGCAGTCTCCATTCAGCTGTGAGGTCTTCGCTGTGAGGGCCGGCGGAAAAACGAGATTAAAATAAAGTAAAATCCCGCACCGGAATATTGACAACGGCGGGCAGTGTGATAAAATGCATTTGTCAGGCACGAATATACATTCTGCAGCGGAGAGAGAATATCAGAGAGACCGTGAGGAACATCGTTCTTCACGTCTCTTTTTTTGTGACAGCCGGCAGAAAACTATTGACAGACGAAAGGGAAAGGACTAATGAAAAGTATCAGGACAGCGGGTGTGAATATTTCTATGATTCTGCTGGGAATCGCATTGAACGCATTTGCGGTGGAGGCGTTTTGCCTTCCCTATGGTATTCTGGTGGGAGGCGCTACCGGGATCGGGCGGCTGCTGAATTATTTTACGGATATGCCAGTATCCATGGGCGTCATGTGTGTCAATGCGGCCCTGCTCGTGCTGGCTTTTTTCTGTATGGGGAAGCGGTACTCGGCCTCCATCGTTCTGGGAACTTTCCTCTATCCTGTGCTGATGGCTTTCTTTGAAGGAATTCCGCAGATTCGGCATATGGTACAGGACCCGCTGCTGGCGGCATTATGCGGAGGCGGTCTGATGGGTGTCGGAATCGGCCTGGTGATTCGGAACGGTGGAAGTCTGGGCGGTTCTGATGTTGTTCCTGTGATTCTTCATAAAAAAGCAAAGCTTCCCATCGCACCTGTCATGTACGGTCTGGATGTGGCGATTCTGGTGCTTCAGGGATTTCTGGCATCGCCGAATGAGATTATTCTTGGTATTCTTATGACGCTGACGTACACTGTCGTAGCCAACAAAACACTGCTGGCCGGCGGCGGTCACGTGCAGTTCATGATTTTCAGCCCGCAGAATGAGAAAATAAAAAAGCTCCTTGTGGAAAGGGGCTTCGGCGCCACGCTCCTGCATGGGAAGACGGCGTATTTCTCCCATGAGACGGACGTTCTGATTACGATTCTTTCAGTGAGATACATGAATTATGTGAAGGATCGGATTCTGGAGATCGACGACAAGGCGTTCATGACAATCAGCAGTGTGAGAGAGGTGGACGGCCGCGGCTTTACCATCAGCATGGATTCCTAAACCATGCTGATGTATTTTATATGACCGGAGATAATCGCTCTCACATCTTTTATTTCTGTGGATTTCATAATGCGCTTGGGCAGACAGAAAGTGCTTGCGCTGTCCGGGCGGATGACAAAGATATCGTCGGTTTCAATAGCACGGGCGTCTTTGTCTCCCTCAAGTTCCTGCGGCTCCTGCCCGGGAATGCCGATAGTGCCCTCCGGACTGAGAACGATCCGGAATGTGCCGCTGGATCGAGCCACTGACCGTGCACCGCGGCGCGCCTTCACAATGGGCATATAGACCAGATAAAACAAAAGAAGAACACACAGAATCACAATAAAGAAATAGTGGATCTTCCGGTTATCCATGGCAAACAGCACCATCAGCACGATCGCGATGACGGACAGCCCCAAACCGGCGAAGAGGCGGAACCTTCTGTCCCATTTGAAAGACAGAAGGTAAAACGCCTCATACGCTTCATCATAACTGAGCCGGTAGTCAAACCGACAGGCCGTGGAGGGCATCTCTGAAATCGGTGTTTTCGGCTGCTGTTTTCGTATGTTCATAAATGCTCCTTAGCTCTTTTTTTTCGCCAAGCGATTTCCGTTTAGCTGCTTCCGGCGGAATTTTGTCAGCGTCGGCTGCGTGAGTTTCTCTGCGCTGTTGCGGGGTGAGTTCTCTCTACGCCGATGCTGCGTGAGTTTCCCTGGGCGATAGCTGGGTGAGTTCTCCCTACGCCGTTGTACTCTTTCCGGCTCCGGCATTTTTCTTTTCCTGCCGTGCTTCCTCCTGCTCGGATATCAGGCGCTGAGAGGGCAGCGGCTGACCGTATTCATCGTAGTCTTCGCTGAATGTGTCGTATTTCGCCGGATTGACCATGACCTTCACAAAGGATACCGCGATCAGAATCAGAAGGAATACCACCGGGAATCCGCCCAGATTGGACAGGTACTTCAGCGCATCGGTGCTCTTGAAGGCAGTGATAAAGATCACGCACATCACCCCGATCGTAACACCCCAGACGATTTTCAGCCAGGTCGGAGATTCGGTATCTTCAGCGCTCAGACCGGTGGTGCAGAGACCTGACATAGCGTTTGTGTTAGAGTCTGATGCGGTAACGAAGGATACAAATACGATCAGCAGGAAGACCAGAATCGTGACGATCGGAATCGGCATCTGATGCAGCACCGCATAGGTTGCCGAGGCGGTGCCGCCGTCTGTCATGGCTTTGTTGATTCCTTTCCCCGCCAGCTCATAGTAAATGGAGGAGGAGGAGAAGAGCCCCAGCCAGGCGACTGAGAACAGCGCCGGATAGACGACGATGGTTCTGATCGCTTCACGCACGGAGAAACCGCGGGAGATCCTGCCGAGGAATACAGATGTAACCGGCATCCACGCCATCCAGTTGCACCAGTAGAAGATCGGCCACCAGTCTGCCCATTTGTCCCCGTCAGCAGCAGAGAGGAACAGGGACTGCTTGCAGAAGTCTGTCAGATATGCGCCGAATCCTTCGATGGTCAGGTTCAGAATGTAGAAGGTGGGGCCGAACAGGAAGACAAACAGGCCGAGCACCATATAGATCCTGGAGTTGATCGTGGACAGAATACGGATGCCGTTCATCACGCCGGAGGATGCCGAGGCGACAAAGGCGGCTACGATGATTGCAGCCACGATGGTCCATGTTGCAGCGTTGGATTTGAAGGAGTCGAAAATACTCGCGAGTCCGTCAGAGCAGAGGAATACTGCAGAGCCCATGCTTGCCGCCATTCCGCAGACCAGAGCCAGCAGGCAGATGACATCGACGACCGGCGAGGCTTTTTCTGCCGCAGGATACGGGAGCGCTGGATAGAGCATGCTGCCGATGGAGTATTTTTTCTTCGCGTTATAAAACAGGAATGCGAAAAGAATCGCCGGAACGCCGTATATGCACATCGGAGTAAACGTCCATTCCAGGAAGATATCCTTCATGATGAAGGTAATCGCTTCCGGAGACTGGGCCTTTACTGATGCGGGAGGATTGTAGTAATGATACATCGGCTCCGCACAGGCCCAAAGCAGTATCCCTGCGGCCATGATCGTACAAAGGACGATCCAGACATAGTTCGCCATGTTCATAATCGGCTTCGCCTTCCGTCCGCCTATCCGGACCCGGCCGAAGGGCGAGATGTACGCAACGAGGATCAGGACCACACATGCGAATGCCATCAGTGCGAAGAGCCAGGAGAATTTATCCAGAATGAAATTCGTGATGGTCATGATGGTCGCATTAAATGCCTTGCCGCTGATGAAGTTCAGGGCGATCGTCGCAATGGCCAGCAGCCATGGGATCAGGAAGACGCCCCAGCGTATCTGCTTATTATTACTCATATAATACCTCCAGTTGTGATAATTTCTCTATTCTACGGATTTCCACACTTCGAGATTCGTGGTGGAAACTGCAATAGCGCCGGCGGAGAGTGCGCCCATGACGTCATCGGAATCCAGTACGAGTCCGCTGGCGACCAGTGGCTTCCCGTCCACCTCCTCCAGAGCGTAGCGGATCATTTTCCCGAGACCTGCGGGCATCATCTCCACCACGTCCGGCCGGGTGTCGCGCACATGTTTTTTGATGTTATTGAAGGTGATGGTATCCAGCATGAAGAATCTCTGGATGGTGAAGAGCCCCAGTTCGTTGGCGCGTTTGATCAGATGGGGCTTGGTGCTGATGATGCCGTCAGCCTCGGTGAATTTCCGGATGAAATCCACACTGATCTCCTTGCTGGCCAGACCTGATATCAGATCAATATGCACCACGGCCATTTTTCCGGCTTTTTTTATTTCGTGCACGATATCCCGGATGGTGCAGATGTTTCCGTACAATACGTAGACAATTTCGCAGACGGATGAGCTGCTCTTCTCCAGCCATTCATCATTTTTGACGGCGGCGATGACCGGGCAACGCTCGGTGCTGTCATAAAAGAATTCCAGCAGTTCTTTCTTTCTCCGGGCCAGCTCGGCCTGTGTCCGCATATCGCCGACTTCCAGATTCAGTTTTTCAGAGTAGGACATTGTTTTCTCCTTGTAAATCGTATCTGCTCGTTAAGTCCACGTCGGACTTAACGAGTGCTGACAATAGTTTGCTTGCAGTGTTGCAGCGCACAATCTGACGGTAATCGGTAATGTACGCCGCAGTTCTGCATATGCGACAAATAAACACACTGAATCTGTATATTTTATCATGGACTGCAATACTTTACCATAGCGCGGAGAAAATCTTTCCAGTCTCCGCAGATGCAGATGTCGGATTTCTTCATGATCGGCGCGTCCGGATCCCGATTCACAGCGATAATGGTTCCGCTGCCGGAGATGCCGGCGCAGAAGGCGGGAGATCCGCTGGCGCCCAATACGATGCAGAGCTTAGGATGGATCATGCTGCCGCTGACGCCCAGAAGCTCCTCCATCGGACGCCATGCGTTCATGACCACAGGTCTGGACACCCCGAAGGCTGCGCCGAGCTGTTCTGCCAGTGCTGCAGCCTCATCTGCGCCGGCGCGGCTGCCCAGTCCGCGGCCGGCGGCAATGACCAGACGGCTCTCTGTCAGGGAGGAGGACATGTGCTGCGGAACGAGATTCTGATTTGTCGGATTCAGAGGATCTGCAGGGAGGGTAACAGTTTCCGGGGCATCTTCTCCCGACGCATCGCCCGGAGAAAGTCCGGCCGGCGCCGAAGCATTTTCGCCAGAAAGAGCAGACGGCTTTGAAATGTCCTCAACCGGCGCACCGCCTGCCGGGCAGCTTTTGTTAATCACGATACAAAAAGGCTTCCGGCGGAGCACAAAGTCGCCCCGGATATGTTCCGTGCACAGAGAGCGCACTACATGAAGACCGTCATCGCAGAATCTCATTTCAGTCACGTCGACGGCAGCGGTGCCTCCGAGCCTCGCCGCCAGCCGCACCGCAAGCTCCCGCCCGGCGATGGATGCAGGGAACAGGATAATATCGTCTTCGGCACATAAGGAGACAAGGGAAATCAGCGCGGCTTCCGCCCGGCAGAAGGTGTCTCCGTTCAGGGAGATTTTTCGGAGATTCCGTGAACTGTCTGTGCAGTTTTGCAGGAATCCGGACAGTCTGCCCGAATCTTCTTCGGCGGATCCGGGATTCGGCAGGATAAGTGTGTAATTCATCGTGTTCCCTCCCTGATATATTCCTGAACAATCTGTTTCGCGATATCGTCGGTATCTCCCTCCATCTGCCGCGCGGCACGGCTCTGATCGATGGCGGAGACGGACTGAAGTCGGATCCCGTTCTCCTTGAGTTCTTCAGAAAATTCGGAGGCAGAAATCACGGAAGGAGGATTGCTTCCGGAGGCCTTCCTCTGGCGAAGAGTCGGTATTCGCAGACAGGTGTCCGGTACATCGCCGATTGTGAGAAGGAGAGGGGTAGGCAGGTCTTCAGACAGAATTCCTGTATCTGTCTGGTGTTCTATTCGGATGCGTCCCTCCGCACCGGCGGAAAATCCCGTGACCTCGGTGATGCAGGGAAACTGAAGAGCTTCTGCCAGGAGCAGAGGAAGCTGGCTGAAACCGCTTACGCTACTCTGCGTACCCGCCAGAATCAGGTCAAAGGGTCCTCTCTTTCTGCAGTATTCTGCCAGAAGGGCGGCGTGCGATTCCTCGTTGTCCGGTCCGGGCCGATCGGTATCGATCCGGTCGGCGGACTGATATCCGAGTGCCGTCAGAGTGCGCAGAGCTTTGTCGGCCACAGCGTTTCCGAACGTGACGGCAGTCAGCCGAACTTCGCTGTCAATCGCCGCAGCCGCAGCGGAGGCGTGAGAACCGGCCGACGCAGCCGCAACGGAATCAGCAGAAGCGGCCGCTGCGGCGTCCCGGAAGCGCAGCGCCAGTTCTGCCGCGCTTTCGTCCTGAGCCTCCGGAACAGTTTTCACACCTGGGAAATTCAGGCGCGTATCGACAATATCGGAAGCCCATTCGGCTTCCGATATCAGATCCAGGTCAGGTATTATGTTGAAAACGGTCAGTATATTCATCATTAAAAGTTCCAGGGATGTTCTTTGTCGTGTTTTACCGGAATCAGGGTGCCCATATTCATGACGCCGTTGGGATCGAAGGCGTACTTCAGCGTTTCCAGCATATAGAAGGAAGAACCGTATTCCTCCCAGACATAATGTGCTCTGGCTTTTCCGAGTCCGTGGTGATGGGCGATGGAGCCGCCGAACCGTACGGTTTCCTCGCAGATGATCCGGTTGATCAGATTGTGATATTTGTTGATTTCGTCTTCCGGTCTGCAGTCCACGACATTGTAGTAATAGACAAAGTACATGTTGGTTCCGTTGATGTAGCTGTGGGAGGAGTGTCCGCCGATCATGGTCAGATCCGGAACTTCGTTGGTGATCCGCTCTACGACGGAGGCATAGATTTTGTAAATGCAGTCCCAGCAGCCGGAGATCTCAGTGGTGATTCCGATGTTGTCGGTTGCCAGGATCTCCTTCTTTTCCTGAGCGATCTGCTCAGCACCCCAGTTGAGGTGGTTGAACCAGGTTTCAATCAGCGAAGCGTCCACAGGAGTGACGCCTTCGATCTTCCTCACGATTTCATCGATTCCTTCCGCAGTTGCCTTTGTAATAGAAGCAGGCCCCTCTGCCATGAATAGAAGCACGTTTTCGCCGTCCGCCCAGTCGAAGTTCATCTCGGCATCCTGCAGATCGTACAGGCGTGCGACAGAAGGTCTGTAACCCTCTACCATGACCTGACGCAGAGCCTGGAATCCCTTTTCCATATCCTTGATCCGGTAGCCCAGGAAGCGGTTGTTTTCGGGCTGATATTTGAAGATCTTGACGGTAACCTCAGTAATGAAGCAGAGCGCGCCCTCGTTGCCCAGGACGATGTGACGGATGTCCGGTCCGACGGAACGCCGCGGCACATTCTTGATGCGGCAGACCTGCCCGCCCGGGAACACCACTTCGCATCCCACCAGCATGTCTTCGATTCCGCCGTACAGGGTGGAAAACTGACCGATGCTGCGGGTCGCCACAAGCCCGCCCATCTGCGCGAGTGGCTTGGACTGCGGGGAATGACCTGTCGTCAGGCCCTGTTCCCGCAGGCTGTCCTCCAGCGACTGGAGGGGCACACCGCACTGGCAGGTGACCTGCATGCTCTCCTTGTTGACCTCGAGAACCTGATTCATTTCCGAACCGTCGATGACGACGGAATTCTCCAGCGCTGTTTCCAGGCCGCCCTCGATGGCGGAATGACCGGTGCGGGGAACAACGTTGACGCCGTTTTCATTGGCGAACATCAGAACGTTTCTGACCTCTTCGGTGTTCTTTACATATACGACGGCGGCAGGGATGGGCTGCGTGTAAACCTCGTGGCACTGCTCAAACTTTCTGTAGCGGTCGATGCTGCTTTCCTTCAGTACGGTTTCATCGGTGATTACCCGGTCTTCTCCGAGAATGTTCACCAGACCTTTTACGATTTCTTCCCTTGCGAGTGACATAACGAATCTCCTTTCGATATTTCTGTATGGTCGAATGTTTCATCGTTCCGCCGGCTGTCTTCTGTCAGAGCAATAGAAAAATAACTCGTCGGACACAGAACAAACACTGTGGAACGAGTTACCGTCTCTGAATCTCTTAACGTAACTGAAGTAATCTTATCAGTCCCGGACGGATTTGTCAACAGGATAATGAGAAAGTTTCTGAAAATTTGCGGATTGACAAAGTTTCGGCTTTGTGCTATTATCGCATTAATTACCGGGAGAGACAGATCAGAGAGCGGTAGTTCAGGTACATTGCTGTACGCTGAATTGCCGCTCTCTTTTTGTTTACAAAGGGCGATGACGCGCGTTAAGTCGCAGATTCTGTCCTCCTGCATGGAAATCAGAGACATTTGGAGGAAATATTATTATGAACAGAGAATTTGTAAAAAAGTGGGGAACACTGCTGCTCCTCGCTGCCGGCGCAGGGATTATTTTCCAGCTGCCGTACATCAGAGAGACATTTTATCCGCAGATTCAGAAAGCAATGAATCTGACGAACAGCCAGATGGGACTGCTGTCCTCGGGATATGCGACGATGGCGACCCTGTCCTATTTCATCGGGGGAGCGGTCGCAGATAAGTTCTCGGCTCGGAAACTGCTGACCTTTTCCTTTATCGCGACGGGAGCCCTCGGACTTTGGTTCTCCACATTCCCGAGCTTTACCACGGCACGTATCATCTTTGTACTGATGGGAATCTCCAGCATCATCACATACTGGTCCGCATGCATCAAAGCGACGAGAATGCTGGGAACAGAGGACGAGCAGGGACGCCTGTTCGGATGGCAGGAGGGCCTGAGAGGCATCATGAACGCACTGCTTGTATTCGGAATGACTGCGGCGTATGCACATATTTCCAGAACGGCAGGGGAAGTCGCGGGAGCATCTGCCGCAATCAAGGTATGCGCCGTCGTTGTGATCATCATCGGCGTTCTGAACTTCATATTCATCGAGGATACCGAGAAGAATGAGGAAGGCGAGAGCGTTCTCGAGCTTACAAAGGGATTGTTCAAGGCACTGACAATTCCGCGTGTATGGCTGCTGGTGGGCATTATCTTCGCGGCATATAGTGTTTACGGCCTGATCGGATATGTCAACACGTATGCGGTCACCTATTACGGCCTTTCCGAGACGATGGGCTCGACGCTTGGCGGAATCCGCTATCTGCTCCAGGGCGTCGGCGGAATTGTCGGAGGATTCCTGGCCGACCGGTACCATTCAAGGATTAAAGTCATCGTGGGCGGATGTGTGCTGCTGATGATCTCCTTCGGCCTTTACATTGTTCTGCCGGTGCAGGCCGGACTCGTGGGTGCGGTGATCGGAAACTTCTTCTTCGGACTTGTCTTCATCTATGCGGTGAGAAGTCAGTACTTTGCGGTTCATCAGGACGCCGGAATTCCGGTGGAGATGAGCGGAAGAGTCTCAGGTATTGCTTCTGCACTGGGCTACACGCCGGATCTGTTCATGTATACTCTGGTCGGATCCTGGATGGACCAGTATGGTGCGGCCGGATTCAAGATGACATGGGGCTATGCGGTGGCAGCTGCAGGCGTCTGCATCGTGCTTTCACTGGTGCTCAGCAGAGTGATCCGCAGCAAAGCGAATGCGGCAGAAAACGGAGCGGCGTAATTCAGCGCTCTTTATGTCCTACGGCGACATAATGATCAGAGATTATGGTATAATAAAATAAACGGAGGTATCGAAAATGCGTAATATTAATGATTTTTCAATGGATTTCTTTTCGCTGAAGGGAAAAAACGCTATTGTGACAGGCGGCTGCAGCGGCCTGGGACAGGGTTTCTCTCTGGCACTGGCCAAGGCAGGTGCGAACATCTTCTGCTTCGCGGCGGTGAATGACGACGGAACCACACAGAAGCTGATTGAAGACTGCGGCGTAAAATATCATTTCATGCAGGGCGATATCATGGAGGACGGAATCTGTGACAAGGTCGCGGAGGAATGTGTCCGCGTGTTCGGAAGCGTCGATATTCTGGTGAACTGCGCCGGAATCTGCAAGATTGCTGACGTCCTGGACTTCGGCAGAGAGGAATGGGATCCCATGATCGGCATCAACCTGACCGGCGCATTTGATATGAGTCACGCAGTCGCGAAATACATGATTCCGCAGAAGAGCGGTCGCATCATCAATATCTGCTCGCTGTTCAGTTTCCTGGGCGGACTGGGTTCGCCGGCCTATGCGGCCATGAAAGCCGGACTGATGGGCCTGACCAAGGCTTATGCGGATGAGCTGGGACAGTACGGAATCACGGTGAACGGAATTGCGCCGGGATATTTCCAGACAGCGATGACTGCCGGCACCGGAAGCGGGAACGAGGATGACCCGAAATACATCAAAATCAAGGAGCATATTCCAATGGATCGCTGGGGCGAGCGTCAGGATCTGATGGGAGCGATGGTATTCCTGGCCAGCAAGGCGGCGGATTATGTGAACGGAACCGTTCTGGTAGTGGACGGCGGATATCTGGTGCGGTAATTGAGAGAAGGCGAAGCAAATGAGTGAGAAATACATTATTGGAATTGACGAGGGATCCCAGAGCGCAAAGATCTTAATCTTCGACACAAAGGGACATATTGTCTGCGAGGGCAGACATCCTCTTAAACCGTATAATCTACCGGAACCGGGGCATGTGGAGCATCCGGATGATGACTGGTGGGACGCCATCTGCGAGGCCGGAAAAAAATGCATGGCCGCCTTCCGGGGAGATCCGAAGGATATCGTCGGAATCGGTCTTTGTACCATACGCTACTGCCGCGCCTATCTGGACGAGAACTGCATGCTTGCACAGCCGGCGCTGTCCTGGATGGATGTCCGGGTTTCTGCACCTTACGTACATGAAAACCCAAAGGTGAAGTACATCGTCGCATCTTCCGGATATATCACGTTCCGGCTGACCGGCGAGAAGAAGGATTCTGTCGCCAACTATGAAGGCGGATGGCCGGTGGATGTGGATACCTGGACCTGGTCGGAGGATCCGCAGGCGTATAAGGACTGCGGCATGCCCCGGGAAATGCTGTTCGAACTTGTGAAACCGGGAGATGTCCTGGGATGCGTGACCGCGGAGGCGGCTGCCGCAACGGGATTTCCGGAGGGCGTTCCCGTGGTTGCGACAGCGAACGACAAGGCGGTTGAAGGCCTGGGAACCGGCTGTATGGGAGACGACACCGTGTGCCTGTCGCTGGGGACATATACCGCAGCGATGATGGAGGGTAAGGAATTTCTGCGGGATACAAAGAATACCTGGCCGAAGTTCTCCTGTGTTCCGGATAAGTATCTTTACGACACCTGGGGAATCCGGCGCGGCATGTGGACCGTCAGCTGGTTCCGGGATGTTCTGGGCAACGGCTACGCGAAGGAAGCGGCTGCGAAAGGAATGTCCGCAGAAGAGATGCTCAGCATGGAAGCGGAAGGCGTTCCCGTGGGCAGCGACGGCCTGATGACCGTGCTGGACTGGCTGCCCTGGGTAGATGCCCAGTATAAGAAGGGAATCATGATCGGATTCGACGGACGGCACACCCGGGCGCATATTTACCGCTCGATTCTGGAGGCGGTCGCCCTGACGATGAAGAAATATATCTTCGATATGACAGATGAGGTTGGAGTAGACATAAAAAAGATTATAGTAACCGGAGGAGGCTCAGGGAGCGATCTGTTCATGCAGATCATCGCGGACGTCATGAACATCCCGACTGTGCGGAACGAGGTGACCGGTGCGGCCGGACTGGGAGCGGCCGTCTGTGCAGCTGTCGCCGCAGGCGTTTATCCTTCCTTCGAGGATGCTGTCGCGAATATGGTGCGCTTCTCTGACCGGTTCCGGCCGATCCCGGAGAACACAGAGGTCTATGACAAAATGTACCCGATTTACTGGGATATCACGAATCATACCGATGCGATTCTGAAAAAAACATATGAAATCTTTAAATGATAAAAACAGCGCAGTCTGTCAGATCAGAGTCAGACCGGACGGGGCGCGCTGAACCACAGCGTATCCCTGCGGTGCCGGATGCTCCGGCTTCGCGGGGTCGCTTTCTTTCAGGGAGGTGTTTTTATTGACCAAAGTCCAATCAGAGATGTTTGATGCGAACCGTCTGATCCTCGTCGTGAATGATGACGGAGTGCGTTCCCCCGGAATCGCTGCGGCCGCGGAAGCCGCCGCAGCGTTCGGAGAGGTGATGATTACAGCTCCGGTGAGTCAGCAGACTTCAATGGGACGGGCATATCCGCGGTATCCGGACCTCGGTGTCATCGAACGGATTCCGGTGCGGGTCGGAGAACGGGAGATTTCTGCTTACGGAATTCACAGCTCTCCCGCACACGCGGCGGCATACGGTATAATAGAAATTGCGGACAGAAAACCGGATCTGGTGGTCAGCGGGATCAATCTGGGTGCCAATCTGGCGCGGTCGATTACCTGCAGCGGAACACTCGGCGCCTGTTTTGAAGCGGTCAGTGAAGGCGTCCCGTCCCTGGCGATTTCGCTGGAAACCCCTGTGGAAGCGATCATGAAGCACGATTTCAGTGAGGACGATACCGAATTCGGCAGCGCTCGCGGTGTTACGGCATTTTGGATCGAAAAAATTCTGAGGGAAGGGATGCCGCGGGGTGCGGAGATCCTGAACGTGAATGTTCCGTACAGGCGTATCGGACCGGAGGAATTCAGGATGACACGTCTGGACAGTCAGAATTATTATGTCCTGGAGAAACTGCCTGAGAGAGACTGGAGCAGGCCGTATACCATGGATTTTAAAATCCGGTTCGAGGAGGCGGATCTGCTTCCGGAGGGAGATATCCGGGCGGTATGCGTGGATCGTATCACATCGGTGACGCCACTGGGATGGGATCTGACTAAAGATTGAACGTGTATTTTGTTAGGAAAACGGCAGGAGACAGAGATGGGATATCAGATTACAGAATTTGGACAGGACATACTGGACGATGTGAAGAGACTGTGTGACAGGATGCTGGATGATCAGCTGCGGGATGCGGACCGGAGCGGAGAGTGGCCGGCGGAGGCTTATCAGGCCGCATCGGAAATGGGGATCGGAGCGGCGTTCATAAAAGAGGAATACGGCGGCGCAGGTCTGGAACTTCAGGAGCAGGCGGCTGTGTTGGAGGAACTTGCGGCATGCGATGCCGGATTCGCAGTATCATATATGGCAAATCGCCTCGCTCAGTCTCCGGTGGAAATCGCGGGCAGTGCGTTTCAGAAGAAACTGGTGTACGATGTGCTCCTCAACGGAGGATTCGCCGGATTCTGTCTGACGGAGGATCAGGCGGGAAGCGACCTCTCCGGCTGCCGCACCAGAGCTGTCAGGCAGGGAGACCACTACGTCCTGGACGGCAGCAAGCTGTTTGTGACCAACGGGCCCAATGCGGAGATCTTCGTGGTGTTCGCTGTGACTGATCCGGATGGGGGAACAAAGGAAAATCTGAGCGCATTTCTGGTTCCCGGTGATGCGGAAGGACTGACCCGCGGCGTCCGGGAGCATAAGTTGGGGATCCGGAATTCCGGAACCTGTGAGATCAGTTTCAATCGCGTACCAGTTCCGGCAGGATACAGGATCGGCGAAGAGGGCGAGGGTTTTTCCCTTGCGGTCCGTTCCCTGGAGCAGGCGCGGATCTGGTGCGGTGTAACGGCACTGGGAGTGGCCCGGCGCGCTATAAGTGAGTCGGTGACGTATGCGAAGGAGCGCAGGCAGTTCGGTAAACCGCTGAGTGAGAATGAGGTGATTCTGTTCAAACTGGCGGATATGGAAATGAAGACAGAGGCGGCGCGTCTCTGCTGCAGTGCCGCGCTGGAAAGACTTGAGAAGGGTCTGCCGGTAACAAAGGAATCTGCGATCGCGAAATGCCTGGCGGCGGATGCCGCTATGGAGTGCGCAGTGGAGGCGGTACAGATTTTCGGCGGATACGGATACTGCGAGGAGTATCCGGTGGAAAAGCTGCTGCGGGATGCGAAGATTTTCCAGATCTTTGAGGGAACCAACGAGATTCAGAGACTGATCGTCGGACGGTCGCTGATGAGGGAGCGGTAATCGCTGTTCATCTGATTCTCACAGATTTATTCAGGTTCAGACTGCTGCACCGATGTGCCGCCGCTCTGATCCCAGTCCTTCAGACCTTTCTCCTGGTTCTCCATGACCCGGTCGAGATCGAGGGGGACAGGTTCTTCCATCAGATAATCCCTCAGGGCATCGACGCCTTCCCCGGTCACGTTGTTTACCGGGAAAATCCGCTCGCAGCCGGCGTCCTCCAGCCACTGGCGAACCATGGGGATGTTTGCCAGCGGGGAATCGATCTTGGTGATGATGCCGATCATGGGCCGCGTGCTCACGCCGATAATCGCGGGATCAAACAGATTATAGGGCTCGTCGGCGGCGCAGAGCAGACCGATCACATCAGAATCAAAAGAAAAACAGCCGAGGGCCAGCGCGAGGGTTTTGGTTTCGGCGTATTCTCCCGGCGTATCGATGGTAATATCCCAGGTTTTAACATATTGAGTTTTATGATAATGGACGTTTTCGCCCTTCAGCGCCTGAGTGAGCGAGGTTTTGCCCGCTTCGCTCCGGCCGGCCAGGAAGAGCTTCTTCTTCATTTTTTTCATTGTTTGCAGGTCATTTCCTTTTTCGATTCAGTAAGCCGGCATGATCAACGGACTTGTCCAATGTGTGCCCATCCGTCGAATATGTTTGAATTGTTAATACTCCAGTTCACCGGTCTGAAATCGGACAGACGGTGTAACGCAGTTCTTCCCTGAAATAACGGACGCACTCCTCGATGGCCACTGTGACATCTGCGCGCGGTCCGGTAATAATCAGGGCTCCGCTGAACCGGTCCATAAAACTGAGGTCGATTTCCCCCATCTTGGTGGAGATGTCCGCGGCAATGACCACCGTTTCCGGCGGGGTCATATGAAGAATTCCGATTGAATTTCCCCGTGGGTCGTTTCCCTCATGAAATCCGATGTCGAGTCCCAGGTTGTGGTAGACTGCGGGGTCTGAGATCCCGATGATATGAGCAAGTGTGATTTCCCTGGCGGGAACGGAGGAATGCGTGACCCGGGCCTGTCCGTTTCTGGAATGTGAACGGATGTAACGGATAAGTCTTTCCCGGTCTGTGTTTTTTCCGATGTATTCCTGCATGGCGGATCACCTCGCTTCAGCGCTTTGTGATGGGGCAGCAGACATAGCCGAGAGTTTCACGAAAATATTCGACGATTTCCGTGATCGCCGTCGTAACCTCTGCGATTTCTCCGGTGATGATCAGCGTTCCGCTGAAACGGTCAGCAAAGCCGAGGTAGACGTTTCCGCTCTTGACGGCAATGTCGGAGGCGATTACCGCAGACTCCGGCGGCGTCATATTCATGATGCCGATGGCAGAAGTGCGATAATCGATTTCCGGGTTCAGTCCCAATTTCTGATATACGATAGGCAGCGGGCCGCCGATAATATGAGCAAGGGTGATTTCCTTTCCGGCTACCAGTTCCTGCACGATGCGGAGCTGTTCCGGGGAATCCTTTGTGTTTTGATTAAACTGGTCGTTCATGGTAAAATCCCCCCGTTTTGCAATATCATTTGTTATAATCTGATTTAGGATAACGCGAAAACACGGTTTTGTCAATAATTGCGGATTGAATTAAACCGCGTTATGCGATAAAATTTATGTAAAGACTGATTTCAGAAATATAAAAAACCGGAGATGAGAATATGGCACAGACTATAGATATAAAAAGCTTTTACGAAGGGCTTGACCGGATGTACGGACAGCACGATTACGGTGAGACAGAGAAGTACCTTCTCGGAAGTCTGAAGACGGCGCAAGAGGAGATGAATATCTCTCTGATTATCGCGGTCAGTAATGAACTGGGAGGATTTTATCGCGCAGCAGGAAAGGTGGATGAGGCGAAACTGTTGAACGACAGTGTTCTGAAGGCCCTGGAGTCGATCGGTCAGGATCGGAACGAGAATTATGCGACCGCGCTGATGAATGCGGCGAATTCCCATAATTCTGCGCATGAATATGACGTGGCGCTGGGCATGTATAAGAAGGCTGAGGATCTCCTGGAGCAGCTTGGACTGGGCAGAGACTACCGCATGGCAGCGCTGTGCAATAATATCAGTTCACTGTACCGGGAGAACGGAGATCTGGAGGAAGCGGAAAAGATGGCGCGCAAGTCCATCCTGATCATTTCCGAGATTCCGGACGCGCGTCTGGATATGGCCACAAGTCTGATCAACCTGGGAGAGGTGCAGACCCGTCTCGGAAAATACCGGGAGGCGGAGGAAAGCCTGAAGACAGCTGCGGCAATCTATGAGCATGATGCAGGCGGGATGGACATTCATTATGCATCCGCCGTCGCGGCGATGGGCGCGCTGGAATACTACAGGGGAAACTTTGAGGCGTCTGCGGAGCAGTACAGAAAGGCGCTGGAACTGATCCGGCGTGATTTCGGAAAGTCCGCATATTACACGATGATTGAAAACAACCTGAAAATGGTGGAAGCGGAGATGAGAAAATGAAGGGCATGGAACTGGCTCGCGCGTATTATACGCAACTGGGCGCGCCGCTGATTCGTCAGGCTCTGCCGGAATATCAGGGCCGTATCGCGGCAGGACTGGTAGGCGAGGGATCTGAATGCTACGGATACGATGACGCATATTCACAGGATCATGATTTCGGTCCGGGTTTCTGCCTCTGGGTCACATCAGATACGGCAGTCAGAGTGGGAAAAGAAATTCAGGCTCTGTATGACAGTCTTCCGAAAGAATTCATGGGATATACCCGGAACGAAACCCCGGAAGGGAAGGGACGGGTAGGCCTTTTTCGAATAGATTACTTTTATCAGCGGTATACGAACTGTCCGGGAGCACCGGAGACCAATATGCAGTGGATGAATGTTCCGGAGAGGTTCCTTTCTGTTGCGACAAACGGTGAGGTCTTCTCGGATCCTGAGGGGGAATTTACTGCTGTCCGACGGAAACTGCTTGCCTTCTACCCGACCGATGTGCTTCGCAAGAAGCTGGCCGCCAGAGCCGCAGTGATGGCACAGGCGGGGCAATATAATTATCCGCGCTGTGTTCAGCGGGGAGACAGAGGCGCGGCTTTTTTCGCGATGAATGAATTTGTACAGGCGGCTCTTTCCGCGGTGTTTCTGTTGAACCGTAAATACATGCCATTTTATAAATGGGCGTTCAGGGCTGCGGGAGAACTTACGATTCTGCAGGATTCAGTCCGGCGTCTGCGTCGTCTGGCTGATCTGGAGCAGGTTGTTCCTCCGGCAGAAGCGCAGAGCCTCATTGAGGGAATATGCGCGGAAGTGGCAGAAGAACTGAGACGGCAGGACTTTTCCTCATCGGAGGATTCCTTCCTGGCCCCACACAGCGGCGAGATTATGGCGGGAATACAGGATCCTGAGATCCGCAGGCTGCATGTGATGGCGGACTGTGGCTGAGGATCGGAGAAAGGAACAGATTATGGAGCATGTACAAAGAAACCGCAGCGAGAAAGACAGACTGATCAGTGAGATTGTCTCGCTGGAATGGAATATGTTTCAGAAAGTGGAGAACATCGGGGGCCGGGCGGGCTGTCAGGATGACTGGAACACATTTTACATCATGCGGTACAGCCAGGATGCGACATGGAGCGAGGACACTCTGCGCAGTTACCTGAACGATCTGAGGCAGGCTGCGGCGTCAGGACGGAACCTTCTGACGGAAAAATACGCGTATATGATGGAATTCACTGATCCGGAATATTACCGGGAACATCTGCAGGCATCGCTGCCGGCTCTTTCGGAGCAGAAGGGACGTCTGATTGCGGAGATTGTCAGTCTTCAGCTGATCTCTCACCGGAGATTCGCCGGTCTGTTTCCTCGGATTGCGGGGGCGGGCCGGCCGGTCGGCGATGAACGAGGTGAAACATCGGTGAAATCCTATTCCATCGGCGAACTGAAAACCTATTCGGAGGAAACGCTGCGGCTGCTGCTGCGGGATGTAAAGCAGAATCCGGATATGGTGCTGGATATTCAGCGGGGCATCGCGGAGTTCTACGGGTACTCCGGACTGGAGGCTGCGGAACAGGCGCTGGCCGGCAGAGATGGTGAACGGCAGTCACAGTAGAGCATCAGAACATCAGGACAAGTTTCTCCGGAGGAGACAAAATGGAAACGATCAAGGAATTTTACTCAATCGGCGAGGTCAGCAGGTTATGTAACGTATCCCGCAAAGCGATGCGTTTTTATGATGAGATCGGACTGATCCACCCGGACAAGGTCGGCAGCAACAACTACCGGTTTTATTCCCGGGAGGCTCTTCTGAACCTGACGATTCTGAAATATTACAAACAGATGGGGTTCAAGCTGGAAGAGATGAGAAATCTGATGGATACAGAGGAGTATCAGGAGATTGAACATGGATTCCTGCGGAAAATCAGCGAGCTGGAAGACGAGCAGGTCAGCATCGAGAACCAGCTGACTTCAGTGCGTGACTGGTATTCGCTGCTGCTGGAGGCGCAGACCGTTATTCTGAACGATGCGCGGGAGGTTTCCGTTAAATATATTGAACCGGATGAGTTCGGATTTATGGATCAGGAGTACATCGGCGATCCCAAGGAAGCTGTGATTAATCTGGAGTGGACGGAGTTCCTCGATCAGCTTGCGGTTGAGATTACAGGGCCGGTCATGATTGAATTTCCATCGTATAAAGACCGTATTGACAACCGATGCACCAGGATGCGGCTGCTGCAGAAGATGATCCGACCCAGACATAAGGAATATCTGACGCAGATGGGTGGCTGTATGATGCTGTCATGCTATCATATCGGCCCTCACAATACAATTGCGGACACTTACCATAAGATGGAGAACTGGGCCCGGAGCCATGGCTACCTTCTGGGAGATTCCTCCTGGGAAAGGTATGTGACCGATTATTGGACCACAAAGAATACAGAGATGTTTGTTACGGAGATCCGGTTGGATGTGCATCGCTGACAGCCGGTGTGAATGTCCGTGTCCCGAGGCGCGACGCTTCTGAAACAGCGTACAGAAAAGAGCTGCCGCACTAATCAGTTTAGTGCAGCAGCTCTTTTTGTTTGCGGTCAATCTGCTGTGAAATGATGAATCAGTCGACGTATTTTCTGATGGTGTCGATCATTTCCTGGTCGGATTTGTAGTAGATGATCAGGTTTCCGCTGCTGTCCATCTCCAGCCTGTTCTCGGCGATCAGACCGTTGGAGCAGGCAGTCTGGAGAGCCTCGTCCATCTGCTTGTCGCTGAAGGCCCGGAAAGTGCCGTATTGGGCTCTCAGCGCATCCTGCACGTCAGCACGGCAGGCCTCCTTGCCGCTTGTAAAGAATTTCAGAATTGCCATATTCAGTGGTAGCATAGTTTACGCCTCCTTTGTAGCCTTGTCCTGAGAAATAGCGAGGATGACGATACCAACGACCATGATGAGGGCGCCGACCCATCCCTGCCAGGGAATGGCGTAACCGTCAACACCGAAGACCAGTCCGATGACAATGAAGCACCAGAAGGGACCCCAGAACGCATATGTGCCGTTGCAGCCCATGCCCAGCGCCGCGCCGCACATCGATGCTCCCTTGTACCAGAACTTGAAGGAGAAGGATGCGAACATACCGGCGATGAAGAACATCCAGATGGAAGGACCGTCTGTCAGAGCCGCGCCCAGAAGCCGGAAGCCGGTTCCGATTCTGTCTCCGCCCATAATGGAAAGGATGGAGACAAGGATAACCGCGTTCACGATTCCGGAAGTGCACTGACGGATGACAATCGCAACCTCATAGTCTACGATGCAGCACGCATAGCCTCCGACTGCGCCTTCGATACCCCAGCCGAGAGCTGCCAGGAACGCCGCGGCCATACCCAGAACAGCCTTGCCGTCGAAGGACAGTCCGGTCATGCCGGTGCTCCCGATGAGCACCGCTGCGCAGAAGCAGATCACGATACCGAGAATCATTCCTGCGGACAACTTCTGCTTATAAAGAAATCTTCCGATAATCGCGCCGATTGCCGCGTTCAAAGCCGCGATCGGAACGATGATGGAACCCGCCATCTGCAGTCCGATTACATAACAGGTGGACGCGAAAGGTCCGCCGATGATCGCTGCGATGATCAGGATTCTTCCGGGTTTGGTTCTCAGGGACCGTTTGAAGTCTCCCAGACGACCGATGATCGCTGCGTAGATCAGAGACCAGACTGCGGAGCAGAGGTCGTTGACCGCAGCACCCAGTGCACTCAGCGTGTAGATCAGCGCGAACGCGGACAGACCCTTGGCGATGCCGGTTGCACCGTAGAAGTCAATCCAGACGCCGGACTCCATTCCATGCGTCATGAACGCGGTGTATCCACCGTAGAGGAAACCGGATAAAAGTGCGATCAGAATTCCTTTCTTGCGAAAAGACTTGTCGCGCGCTTCCTTTGCTGCCAGAGCATTTGCGGGAGCGTTTGCTAAGTTGCTCATAATTTCACCTCACAAATAAAAATCAAAGAACTAATACTTAGAATCGTTGGTTTCGATTCTTCACAATGTTGCGTTGATTATACTCTAGGGGAAGTGGGGCGGTCAATGCTTTTTTCGGGGAATTCATCCGGATCAAAGGAGAAACCGTACCGTCCGAAATGGCAGAATAAAGGAAACACAGCGGTTTCGTCAATTTCTTAACAAGAAGAAAAATTTTTGAGTCGCAATTTCCAGAATATGGCAATACTATTCCCCAAGGGGGAAGGTTTTTGTTTCATTTATGTAAAAATATTCCATAATAATTTTTTTTGTTCTGCCGCGGAATGCAAAAAAAAGCCCTGAAAACCCCAAAAAAATCAATAATTTTCAGAAAATTGAGCACCAAAAAGGGACCTCGTTCAGGTCGGGAGCATTTCCGTCATTGACATTTCCGTAGGGGGAAACTGTAGAATCAAAGTAACTGAAATCAGATTAAAGAAGTGTAATCACATGGACTTTGCAGAAAGGAGCGATTACGTATGAGCAGATATTACGGCGAACAGGCAATCGGACTTGTCGAAACCATCGGCATGGTTCCTGCGCTGGATGCCTGTGACAAGATGCTGAAGGCTGCGGATGTGGAACTGATTTCCTATGAAAATATCGGATCCACGCTGGTTACGATTATTGTCAAGGGCGATGTTGCGGCATGTAAAGCTTCCGTAGAGGCGGGCGCCAGAGCGGCGGCGGCGATCGGAACGCTGACGGCGCAGAATGTAATGCCGCGGCCGATTCCGGATATCGGCGATATCGTATCTTGCCACGATGTCGATTGTTATTGATTTCGATACAGTACAGGAAGGATTTAAACATGAGTAATAAAGGTCAGGGACAGGCATTGGGTATGATTGAGACCTTCGGACTGGTATTCATGCTTCAGGCGGCGGATGCGATGGTGAAAGCCGCAGAGGTGGAAGTCGTCGGTTATGAAAATACCGCGTCCGGCTACATCTCAATTCTTACGAGAGGCGACGTTGCGGCCTGCAAGTCGGCGGTCGAAGCCGGAATCAAGGCCGTTGAAGAGATGGGCGCGGAGGTGTACAGTTCCTGCGTTATCGCGACGCCCCATCCGGGACTGGAAAAGATCATTGAGAGATATACACTGGATAAGCTGTTGCCGTATTAGAGATGTGACTGGAGGGAGTGACGATGATGAATATCATAGACAATGATTTGCTCTCCATCCAGGAAGCGCGTATTCTGGCGGAAAACGCGGGCGGCGTGCAGGCGGAACTTGCTTTGTTCACGCAGGAACAGCTTGACCGGATCGTGGAAGCCATGGCGGACGCAGTCGAGCCCCACGTCGAGGAACTCGCAGTGCTGTCCAGCGAAGAGACTGATTACGGCAACTGGAAAGACAAGTATGCGAAGGATCGCTTTGTCTGCGGCTATCTGCGTGAGCAGCTGCGGGGAATGCGGTGTGTCGGCGTGATCGGCGAGAACCCCGAGAAGGGGCTGATGGACGTCGGTGTTCCCGTGGGCGTGATCGTGGCGCTCTGTCCGGCAACGAGCCCGGTATCGACGACGATTTACAAAGCGCTGATTGCAGTGAAGGCCGGAAATCCGATCATCTTTTCGCCGCATCCCAGAGCGAGAGACACAATCGGAAGAGCGCTGGATATCATGATTGAGGCCGCGGAGGCCAGCGGGCTTCCGGAGGGAGCACTCAGTTATCTGCATACCGTGACCAAAAGCGGTACTGTGGAGCTGATGCATCATCCTTCCACATCGCTTCTCCTGATTACTGGTGTACCGGGAATGCTCGATGAAGCGTACGAAGCGAGAAAACCGCTGATTTACGGCGGAGCCGGAAACGGTCCGGCATTTATCGAAAGAACCGCAGACGTGCGTCAGGCGGTTCGGGACATCATCAGCAGCAAGACCTTTGATAACGGCCTTCTGCCGGCGGCGGAGCAGTCCGTCGTAGTCGATGCTCCCGTCGCGGAACAGGTCAGAGCAGAGTTCATGGCGAATCATGCGTACTTCATGACTGAATGTGAATCCGAGCAGCTGGCGAAGCTGATCTTCAATTCTGACGGCTCGGCCAACACCACGCTGGTGGGAGTTACGGCGGAGACGCTGGCGAAGAGAGCCGGGTTCAGCATTCCTCCGGAAACGGTGCTCCTGGTTTCGGAGCAGAAGTATGCGTCGCAGGAGAATCCATATGCGAGGGAGAAACTGGCGCCGGTAGTGGCGTTCTTCATCGAAGATGACTGGGAACACGCCTGTGAGAAGTGCATCGAGCTGCTGCTGAAGGACAGACGCGGACACACGCTGGTCATCCATTCAACGGACGGCGATGTGATCCGGCAGTTCATGCTTCGCAAACCGGTCGGAAGGATACTTGTCAATACGCCTGCAACCTTCGGGAGCATGGGAGCATCCACTAATATGTTTCCGGCGATGACTCTCGGCAGCGGCTCGTCCGGACTGGGGATCACCTCAGACAATGTGTCTCCGAGAAATCTGATTTATGTCAGGAAGGTGGGATTCGGCGTCCGGAGCGTGGAGACGGCGGATCGTGAATTCTTCGGAAGAGACCGGCTCCCGGATAAACCGAGAATAAAGACGCAGGATATTGAAACTGCGGAACAGGTCAGGGTAATACAGGGACTTCTCAGGGAGGCTGTGGAACAGAAGAACTGAGGAGAGTAAATAACATATAAGAACAAGGTGGAAACCTGAAACGAAAGAGAGGTAACCCATTGGACATTCGTGATTTTTCAAACAAACTGGCGGAAGCTACGAAAGACATGTCGGCGGAAGAGCGCAACGCACTGAAGTCCATGTTTGAGAATGTTACTAAAGAAATGGAACGTAAGGAAGCGGCAGCTCCGGCGCAGGCGGCAGCGCAGCCAGCCGCGGCAGCTCCGGCTCCGTCTTCTCCGGACTGGCAGCCGGACGGACCTACGCCAAGAATCAAAGCGCTGAAGGATAACTACAGAAAGCAGGTTCCGTCGATTTCCACATACCGCGCGAGAGCGGTCACAGAAATCACAAAGGCGAATCCCGGAATGCCGAAGATCATTCTGAGAGCCAAGGCGTTCCGCCACTGCTGCGAGACTGCTCCACTGATCATTCAGGATAATGAGCTGATCGTCGGAAATCCGACGGGCGGTCCCCGTGTCGGCGCGTTTGCTCCGGACATCGCATGGAAATGGATGAGAGACGAGCTGGATACCATCGGAACCAGAGACCAGGATCCGTTCTACATTTCTGATGAAGATAAGAAATACATGAAAGAGGAACTGTTCCCCTTCTGGGAAGGAAAATCCGTTGACGAGTACTGTGAAGACCAGTACAAGGAATGCGGCGGCTGGGAACTTTCCGGCGAATCCTTTGTTTCAGACTGTTCCTATCACGCGCAGAACGGAGGCGGCGATTCCAACCCCGGATACGACGTGATCCTGATGAAGAAGGGCATGAAGGACATCCAGCAGGAGGCGAGAGAGCATCTGAAGGAACTGGATTACGCCAACCCGACGGATATTGATAAAATCTACTTCTATAAAGGCGTGATCGACACGACTGAAGGCGTCATGATCTACGCGAAAAGACTGTCTGATTATGCTGCGCAGCTGGCGGGACAGTGCACCGATCCGACGAGGAAAGCAGAACTCCTGAAGATCTCAGAGATCAACGCCAAGGTTCCCGCTAACAAGCCGGAAACCTTCTGGGAAGCTATTCAGGCAGTCTGGACCGTCGAGTCCCTGCTTCCGGTAGAGGAAAATCAGACCGGCATGTCCATCGGACGTGTGGACCAGTATATGTATCCGTTCTACAAGGCGGATATGGAGTCCGGCAGAATGAATCAGTTTCAGGCGTTTGAACTGGCGAGCTGCATGCTGATCAAGATGTCCGAGATGATGTGGGTAACCAGTGAAGGCGCATCCAAGTTCTTCGCCGGATATCAGCCCTTTGTTAACATGTGCGTAGGCGGCGTTACCCGTGAGGGTGTCGACGCGACCAACGATCTGACCTACCTGCTGATGGACGCGGTGAGATTCACGAAGATTTATCAGCCGTCGCTGGCCTGCCGGATTCACAACAAATCGCCTCAGAAGTACATGGAGAAGATAGTAGACGTCGTAAGAGCGGGAATGGGATTCCCGGCCTGCCATTTCGACGATACTCATATTAAGATGATGCTTGCCAAGGGAGTGTCGATTGAGGACGCGAGAGATTACTGCCTGATGGGCTGTGTAGAACCGCAGAAGTCCGGAAGACTGTATCAGTGGACCTCCACCTCCTATACCCAGTGGCCGATCTGCATCGAGCTGGTGCTGAATCACGGTGTACCTCTCTGGTACGGTAAGCAGGTCACACCTGATCTTGGTCCTCTCACGCAGTATAAGACTTATGAGGACTTTGACAAAGCGGTCAAGGCGCAGATCCAGTATATCACCAAGTGGACTGCCGTTATGACGGTAATCTCCCAGAGAGTACAGAGAGATCTGGCGCCGAAGCCGCTGATGTCCATCATGTTCGAAGGCTGCATGGAGAAGGGCAGAGGCGTTGAGGCCGGCGGCGCGATGTACAATTACGGACCGGGCGTCGTCTGGAGCGGACTCGCGACCTATGCGGATTCAATGGCGGCGATTAAGAAACTGGTATTCGATGACAAAAAATATACGCTGGAGCAGTTGAACGAGGGCCTGAAGGCAGATTTCGTCGGCTACGAGCAGATGAGAGCGGACTGCCTGGCAGCGCCGAAATACGGAAATGATGACGATTATGCAGATCTCATCTGCACGGATCTGATCAACTTCACCGAGATGGAACACCGCAAGTACAAGACTCTGTTCGCGCAGATGTCCCACGGAACGCTGTCCATCTCCAACAATACGCCGTTCGGACAGATGACCGGCGCCTCCGCTAACGGACGGAAAGCGTGGACGCCGCTGTCGGATGGAATTTCTCCGACACAGGGCGCAGACAAGAAGGGACCGACGGCCATCATCAAGTCCGTCTCGAAGATGTCTAACGACAACATGAACATCGGCCTGGTGCACAACTTCAAGCTGATGCCGGGAATCCTGGATACACCGGAGGGCGAACAGGGTCTGATCACTCTGCTGAGAACCGCCTGCCTGTTCGGGAACGGCGAGATGCAGTTCAACTACGTGAACAATGAAGACATGATTGCTGCACAGAAGGATCCGGACAGCTACAGAGATCTGGTTGTTCGTGTCGCCGGTTACAGTGCATTCTTCACGGAACTGTGCAAGGACGTGCAGGATGAGATTATCAGCAGAACCATGCTGACACATTTTTAAACAACAGTAATATAAGCAGGAGTTCAGCATAATGAGCGGCAACGGAGAAGCGCTGGAGCGTAAAGCTACTATATTCAACATACAAAAATATAATATGCACGACGGTCCGGGGGTAAGGACGCTGGTATTTTTCAAAGGCTGTCCGCTTCGCTGTAAATGGTGTGCCAATCCGGAGGGACTGGAACGAAAGTTCCAGGTCATGTTCAAGAAAGACGCCTGTGTAAGCTGCGGGGCATGCGTTCCGGTGTGCCCCAAAGGCATTCACAGCATTACGGCGCAGGGACATACTGTGAATCGGGAAATCGACTGCATCGGATGCCGGAAGTGCATGGATGCCTGTTTGTATAACGCGCTGGACATTGCCGGAGAGGTTCAGACCATTTCGAAAATCATGGATGTGGTACTGGAGGATCGGATGTTCTACGATATGTCCGGCGGAGGTATGACCCTGGGCGGCGGCGAATGCACGGCGCAGCCTGAGGCATGTCTCAGTCTCCTGCAGACAGCAAAACAGAACGGCGTTAATACTGCGATCGAGACCTGCGGCTATACGCCCCACGACAAACTGATGAAAATCGCGGAATATGTGGATCTGTTCCTGTTTGACATCAAGCATTTCAATTCGGACAGGCACAGTGAACTGACAGGCGTCAGAAACGAAATCATCCTGAAAAATCTTACGGAGCTTCTGAATACAAAGCATAATGTAAAGATCAGGATGCCGATGCTGAAGGGTGTGAACGACAGTCGTGAAGAGATCGAGAATACAATGAAATTCCTGCTTCCTTTCAAGGATATGAAGAATTTCAAGGGAATCGATCTGTTGCCGTATCACAAGATGGGAGTAAACAAGTACGGACAGCTTGATATGGAATACCAGATCAAGGAGGATCCGAGTCTTTCACAGGAGGACCTGGATCGCATTGAAGGTTATATCAAACCGTTCGATCTGCCGGTTTCAGTGATCCGGCACTAGACAGTTATTTTTCTGAGGTAGCTATGGGTGTAATCAAGGAAACAAATGATGAACTGCAGCGTGTCATAGAGGAATCGGTTCCCGGCAAACAGGTGACCATTGCTCATGTCATCGCCGCGCCCATGACGGACATCTACGAACGTCTTGGGATTGACGAGGCGGGAGCCATCGGCATCCTGACTTTGTCTCCCTATGAGACGGCGATCATTGCGGCTGATATCGCGACGAAAGCTGCGGATGTCCAGATCGGCTTCCTCGACAGATTTACAGGCTCTGTCGTCATTTCCGGAGACGTGCAGAGCGTGGAGACGGCGCTGCAGGCGGTAACGGACACCTTGTGCAATCTGCTGGGATTCAGTACAGTGGAGGTTACAAAGACCTGATGCGCAAAATAATGGTGATCGGTACCGGAAAGTCCGGAAAGACGGCATTGGTGGATGCCATCAACGGAGAAAAACGACCGCCGAGAAAAACGCAGGATATGATATTCGGAAAATACACCATAGACGTTCCGGGTGCATACCTGGAAAATCCCTGGATGTACAAGCATCTCATATCCGCGGCACAGAACAATGCGGGACATATTCTGATTCTTGTGGATCAGAGCAATCCCGTCGACAAATATTCTCATGGATTCGCGAAGGTTTTCCGCTACCCGGTTACGGGAGTGATTACCAAATGTGATCTTCATCCGGAGAATGAGGAGACATGCCGGAAACAGCTGAAATACATCGGCGTTGAGGAGCCTTATTTCCGGGTCAGTGTGAAAACGGGCGAAGGCATAGAGGAACTGAAGGAATACGTGCTGAAAGACATCATTGAAAGGTCGAAGAAACATGAAATTCATAACGGAAGATGATCTGAGAGACATCTACAGAAAAGATCCTTTTACAAGCTATGAAATCCAGCCGGGCGCCAGACTGACTCCGGGCGCCAGACAGTTCCTGCAGGACAGACAGATCAATGTATTCGCAGACGGAACAGCGATGCACGTCGGCGATGGAGTCGTGGCAGGCAGAGAGCCGGGTGTCGGCACTCCGGATCTTCTGAAGGACAGAAGGCTGGGAGCGTGTCTGAAATCCGCAGAGGCCCTGTTTCTTCTGACCGCATCGGAGCTGATGGAACTCGACGTGGTTCTGGCGCAGGAGGTTCTGCAGCTTGGCAGAAAGTTCGAGGAAATCAAGTACATGGCGAAGGAGGGGAAGACCTTCGAGCCGGTTCCGTTCAGAACATGCGGAGGAATGACGGCGGAGACATTCTGCTGTGACATAGGCGACTGCTTTGATATCACAGAATTCCATATGCAGACAGAGAAGGGGCGGCAGATTCTGCTGCTGCACCGGCTGCGCTGCGAGCTTTATGAGGTGCAGGTCACCGTTATGGAAGTCCGTTGTACCAACAAGGCAGTGACAGAAAGACTGAATCAGATCATCAACTGCATTTCGCAGCTGATATGCAAGGCCTTTGGAGGGGGAGAATGTCTGAGAAACGAGTAAACTTTGAGTATTGCGATCAACTGGTGGAGAAGTTCGAGCAGGTCTGCGAAAAGCCGGAACTTCACAAATCGTCTGTGTATTATACCGGCGTCGACCTCGGAACCGCCTGCGTGGTTGTGGCGGTGCTGGATGAGAACTACGAGCCGGTGGCAGGATGTTACAAATATGCCGACGTCGTCAGAGACGGCATGGTCGTGGACTACATCGGAGCTGTTCAGATCGTCCGTGAAATGAAGCAGGAATTGGAGGAGAAACTGGATACAGAACTGGTTTATGCGGCAGCCGCAATCCCGCCGGGAACGGAAACTGTCGATTCCGGTGCCGTGGAGAACGTCGTGCGGGGAGCAGGATTCACTCTGAGCAACCTGCTGGATGAACCTACAGCTGCGAACGAGGTGCTGAAGATCCAGAACGGAGCGGTTGTCGACATCGGCGGCGGAACGACCGGAATCTCTATTTTCAAGGACGGAAAGGTTGTTTATATCGCCGACGAACCTACAGGGGGAACACACTTTTCACTGGTTTTGTCCGGCGCTTACAAAATGCCCTTCGAGGATGCAGAGGTGTTCAAACGGGATCCGGACAATCACAAAGAAATCTTTCCGGTGCTCAAGCCGGTGATCGAAAAGGTCGCGGCCATCATCAACGAGCATATCGAGGGACATCAGGTTGAGGAGATCTCCCTTGTTGGAGGAACCTGCTGTCTGACCGGGATCGAAGGTACCATCGAGAAGAAAACAGGAATCTACACGCATAAACCCAGGAATCCGATGTTCGTCACGCCGCTGGGAATCGCACTCAGCTGCAGGCAGGAGGAATACGAAGGAAAATGGTAGACACGGGAAGAGGCAGAGATGGAATTCAGAATCATTAAGACCCCCTCGCAGGGGACGATCGATATCCTGATGAGACGTAAGGGAACTCCCTCCTCTCAGAGGCCGGAAAGCATCGATGCCGTAGGTCTTGTGCAGGGCAGGCTGATTGAAATGGTGGTTGCCGCCGATATCGCAGAAAAAACCGTAGGCGTTACGGTGGAGGATATCAGAGGCAGCTGTCCGCAGAACATGATTATGCTGGCAATATTCGGAGACACAGCGTCTGTGGAATCAGCGCTCCGCGCGATTCAGGAAGACGCAGAGGGGAGTAAGTACAGTGCTGACGGCTAAGCTGATTGATAATATCTGGGCGACCAGAAAGACGCCGCTTCTGAACGGATACAAGTTGATGCTTGTGGAAGTGATCGGCGGAGGGAAGAATGATGGACAGCGCCTTGTGGCGGTGGATACCATCAGTTCCGGAATCGGAGACAGAGTACTGGTAACGCTGGGATCGTCCGCCAGAAGAATGGTGGAGGATGACAGCATACCGGTCGATGCCGCGATTGTCGGTATCATAGATGAAGACTGTGAATTTTAGGAGTCTGGGAGGTATAGTATGGCGCTTCTGGATCAAATCAAAAGTGCGGGCGTGATCGGAGCCGGCGGAGCCGGATTTCCAACTCATGCTAAATTGACATCAAATGCAGATTACATTCTGATGAACGGAGCGGAGTGCGAGCCGCTGCTCCGCGTGGATCAGCAGCTGATGGCCATGTACCCGGAGGAAATCATCAGGGGATTTGAGATGGCCGGAAGGATGGTCGGCGCGAAACAGGCGATCATCGGAATCAAAGGAAAGCATGGCGACGTAATTCAGATTCTCAGAGACACGATTGACAGAATCGGTTTCACTGATTACGTTTCTGTAGGGATTCTGCCGGATATCTATCCTGCGGGAGACGAGCAGGTTCTGGTCTATCAGCTGACCGGAAGAGTGGTTCCGGAGGCGGGGATCCCTATCATGTGCGGCTGTGTCGTCATGAATTCTGAGACGGCGCTGAACGTTTACAACGCATCAAAGGGACTTCCGGTCACGGAGACCTACGTCACGGTGGCGGGCGACATTCCCAACCGGCTGACACTGAAGGTCCCTGTGGGAACACCGGTGCTGGATGTGCTGAAGCTGTCGGGAATCACGGATTTCTCTGAATACAAAGTTATCGACGGCGGACCGATGATGGGACCGCTGCTGGCAGATATCCATGGTTTTGTCGTCAAGAAGAACAAAGGATATGTCATCCTGAGGAAGGATCATCCGCTTATCAGAAAGAAGGAAGTCACCGATCCGCAGGCGCGGAAAATCAATCACGCCACCTGTGAGCAGTGTCGTATGTGCACGGATATGTGCCCCAGAGCGCTGATCGGACACGATACGGCACCGCATAAAGCGATGCGGTTCATGCTCTACGGCGGAGACGACATGCAGGGAAAGACCATCGGACAGCTCTGCTGCCAGTGTAATCTTTGTGAATACTTCGCATGTCCGATAGGACTCCATCCCAAGATGGCCAACATGGCCCTGAAGGATGAGACGATGAAGGCGGGCGTCCGGTTCCAGAGAGACGAGAACCGGGAATACAAGCCGAACAAGAACAGAGACTGGCGTCTGGTTCCGAGCCATCGCCTGATCGCCAGGATCGGGCTCACCGGGTTTGACGCTCCCGCGCCGATGTCTGACATCCGGTTGGAGCCTCAGGAAGTGCATATCATGCTGTCTCAGCATGTAGGCGCACCTGCGCAGCCGATTGTCCGCGCGGGCGATAGAGTAACCGTCGGTCAGATGATCGGCAGAATTCCGGAGGATGCTTTAGGCGCGGCTGTACACGCCAGCATCGGTGGAGAAGTAACCGAAGTCACAGACAAGTACATCGCGATTAGGAGGTAGCAGGATGCAGAGAGCGATAGGAATGGTCGAATTTACGAGCATTGCGCGCGGCATATATGTAGCGGATCAGATGGTCAAGATCTCAGAGGTGGAGATTGTCACGTCGGTCAGCACCTGCCCGGGCAAGTACATCACTATTGTGACCGGCGATGTTGCGGCGGTTCAGTCCTCCGTAGCATTAGGAGAACAGCTGGCCGAAGAATTCTTTGTGGATTCGATTGTCGTGCCGAATGTAACAGAATCCGTATTCCCGGCGATTACCGGCGCAACGATGCCGGAGAAGCTGGATGCCGTCGGAATTATGGAATCCTTCTCACTGGCGACGATGATCATCGCGGCAGATGAGATTCTCAAGTCAGCGGAGCTGGAGCCCATTGAACTGAGACTCGGCAATGGATTGGGCGGCAAATCATACTTCACCTTTACCGGAGAGGTTGCGGCAGTTCAGACCGGTGTCGATACCGGTATGGCAATTGCGAAGGAAAAGGGACTTCTGGTCAACGCGGAAGTTATTCCATCACCTTCCGATCGATTGATAGAATCACTACTATAATGAAAGGAGTGAAACTAAATGAAAACGTTGATAACTGAGAAGTGTGTCAGAGAATTCATCGAGAAGGGACAGAAGAGCATCTGCATTGACGATAACACTCTGATCACACCGGCCGCTCGGGACATGATACGCGCGAACGGAATCGAGCTTACGGAAGGCTGCGCGCCGGCCGCCGGCTGCTGTACACCGGCTGCGCCCGCGGCACAGACGACATCCGCTGCACAGCCCGCGTGTGAAGGAGACAGCCTGAGCAGCGACATGATCTATCAGGTGCTGAAGAAACTGGCGGATCAGGGACTGCTGGACGGATTCGTCAACAGCCTGAATGCGGCGTCCGGAAATGCTCCCTACACCGCGGAATGTGAGAACGGTCTGAAACTGGTCCGGGGACAGGGCATCAAAATGGAGGTTCTGGATACCGGAGTGCCTGCTGATTACGGCAAAGTCATGTACCAGGAGATCGTCGGGGCGGATGACGGCGCTTCAGTGGCATCCGGCTTCATGACGGTGGATCACTGCACATTCGACTATCCGGTGGAAATCCAGGAAACGCATTATGTTGTCGAGGGACAGATGACGATCACAATCGACGGAAAAGAGCATACGGCTTATCCAGGCGATACGTTCTTCATCCAGAAGGGACAGCAGGTCCGCTTCAGCAGCGGCGACACATTTGCCAAGACGTTCTACGCAACGTATTAATAGATGAAAGCAGTTAACGACGAGTAATCTGAAAAGGAGCAATTACTATGAAAGCAATTGGTATGATTGAAACAAAGGGTCTGGTTCCCGCAATCGAAAGTGCCGATGCGATGCTGAAGGCAGCGGAGGTTACGCTGATCGAAAGAAGATTCGTAAAGGGCGGACTTGTGACGATCGTGATTGCCGGTGATGTAGCGGCCTGCAAGGCTTCCGTCGATGCGGCGGCGTCAGCGGTTCAGAGAATGGGCGGTGAGATTGTTTCAACTCACGTCATTCCGAGACCGCATTCGACACTCAGCGGTCTGATCGTGAACAGGATTCCCGGGGATGATGAAGAAATCTCCGATCCTGACGATGAGGAGTCTCACATAAGTAGCCGGAACAAAGAAAATGAAGGCGGAGGAACTCCGTCGGAGACGGTAGAAGAGGCAGAGGAACACGCGGAGAATACAACGGAAGAACCCGCGGAAATCGAAGAGACCGGGGAGAGCAGAACGGTCGAAATCCCTGAAAATCTCCATAAGGCAGAGCTCGACGAGATTGTTGAGGCCAAAGGCGCCGACGCAGTCCGGGAGATCCTTTCCGGGAAGAAGGTAGTTGAGCTGAGGACACTGGCTCGTGAATATAACGGACAGTTCGGCATCTCAGGCAGAGAAATTACCCACTCGAACAAATCAGCGCTCATTGATCAGTTCGAGGAATACTACAAGAAATAACAAGTTTTAGCAATTTAAAAGGAGGTGCTGCATAATGGAGAATATGGATTTTGATCTGCGCTCCGTACAGGAGGCCAGAGATCTTGCCAGAGCCGGTCAGATCGCGACAGAGCAGATCGCTACATACACAGATGAGCAAATCGATAAGATCCTGCAGAACATGGTACGCGTAGCGGAAGAGCACGCATATGAGCTGGCGCAGATGGCTGTTGAGGAAACGGGTTTCGGAAAGGTTCCGGACAAGACCTACAAGAATCATTTCGCCTCAACCGTTCTCTACAATTATATTAAGGGAATGAAGACATCCGGCGTTCTCCGGGAGGATCCGGTCAACAAAACAATCGAGATCGCAGAGCCGGTCGGGCTCCTGCTGGGAATTGTTCCCTCCACGAATCCGACATCGACCGCGATTTTCAAATCAATGATCGCGGTCAAGGCGAGAAATGCGATTGTTTTCGCTCCGCATCCATCTGCAAAGAAATGTACGCTCAGAGCAGCTACATTAATGAAGGAAGCGGCAGAAGCGGCGGGTGCACCGGCAAACACCATCGGATGCGTTTCGATGCCCAGCATGCCCGCAACTAACGAACTGATGCATCATCCGGACGTCAAGATGATCATTGCCACCGGCGGTCCGGGAATGGTCAAGGCTGCGTACAGCTCCGGTAAACCGGCTCTTGGCGTCGGCGCAGGGAACTCCCCGGCGTACATCGAGAGAACAGCGAATGTTGCAGAGGCTGTGAAGAACATTATTGCGAGCAAGAGCTTTGACTACGGCACAATCTGTGCGTCTGAGCAGTCAGTCATCGCAGAGGAATGCAACAAAGATCAGGTCATCGAGGAATTCCGGAAGCAGGGCGGATATTTCATGAGCCCCGAGGAAACTGAGAAGGTCTGCAAGATTCTGTTCCGGCCGGGAACGACTTCCATGAGCGCCAAGTTTGTCGGAAGATCTCCGCTGGTCATCGCGAACGCGGCGGGATTCAGTGTCCCTGACAACACAAAGGTACTGATCGGACCGATGGGCGGCGTCGGAAAAGAGTATCCGCTGTCCTTCGAGAAGTTGACCTCCGTGCTGGCGTTCTACACAGTGAAGGACTGGCACGAAGCATGTGAACTCAGCAAAAAACTCCTGCAGAACGGAATCGGCCATACGATGAGCATCCATACGCAGGACAGAAATATGGTTATGGAATTCTCCGCGAAACCGGCGTCCAGAATTCTGGTCAACACCGGCGGAAGCATGGGTGGCGTCGGTGCGAGCACCGGTTTGGCTCCATCCTTCACACTGGGATGCGGAACCTGGGGCGGAAGTTCTGTTTCGGAGAATGTATCGCCGCTGCACCTGATCAATGTCAAACGAGTCGCTTACGGCCTCGTGGACTGTGCGAACCTGGCGGCGAACGATCCGACGTTCAATCATCCTGAGCTGAACGGCGGATATGCTCCGGCGCAGGTTGCTCCGCAGTGCACACCGGCTCCCGCAGCACCTGTACAGAGTTATATCGGATACAGCCCCACCTGCGGAACCTGTGCTCCGTACAGCCCGGTAAATATCACAGGAGCACCGTCTCCTTCCGAGATCCAGAACGGAGCGGCGTCTGCGGCTCCCGCACCGCAGGCAGCGCCGGCGGCAGGGGATCAGGGAATCAACACTGCCCAGCTGAATGACATGATCAATTCCATGGTGAAGGCTCTGAAAGGAGAATGATAAATGGAGAATTATGAACAGCTGATCAGACAGCTTGTCGATGCGGCCATGGCCAGCGCAGGAAAAACTGCAGCCGGCTGCGGGGCAGAAACCTGTGCAGACGGGTCGGATATTCCGGTAGGCGTATCCAATCGGCATCTGCATTTGTCCCAGCAGGATCTGAATGTACTGTTCGGCTCAGGATATGAACTGACTGCCATCAAGGATCTTGGCCAGCCGGGACAGTTCGCCTGTAAGGAGACGCTGACCGTCTGCGGTCCGAAAGGAGCGATTGAAAAGGTTCGTGTTCTCGGTCCGGTCAGAAGCAGGACACAGGTTGAAATCCTGGCCGGAGACGGCTTCAGGCTCGGCGTCAAAGCACCGGTTCGTCAGTCGGGTGATCTGACCGGTACGCCGGGTGTCACGCTGGTCGGCCCCAAAGGGAGCGTAGTGCTGACAGAGGGAACGATTGTCGCTCAGCGTCACATCCATATGACTCCTGCGGAGGCGGAGCGATATGGTGTTAAAGACGGCGATGTGGTCTCCATCGATTTTGATACGGAACGCGGCGGTGTTATGAGGAATGTGCTTATCAGAGCAACCGACACCAGCGCACTGGAATGCCACGTAGATACGGAGGAAGCGAACGCTTTCGGCGTCAGCTCCAAATCGCATTTCAGGATCATAAAATAGTTGAAAAATGTTAAATAACAATATAAAATCTAATTAGAAATATTAGGAGGATAAGAAAATGGCTAAGTATGATGCATTGGGAATGATCGAAACTAAGGGACTGGTTGGATCCATCGAGGCTGCAGATGCTATGGTAAAAGCGGCGAATGTATATCTGATCGGCAGAGAGTTCGTAGGCGGAGGACTGGTAACCGTCATGGTCAGAGGCGATGTCGGTGCGGTCAAGGCTGCTACAGACGCTGGTGCCGCTGCCGCGCAGCGTGTCGGCGAACTGCTGTCCGTACACGTGATTCCTCGTCCGCACGTTGAGGTTGAGGGAATCCTGCCGTCGATTGAAGGAAAATAAGCTGTCGGGGATTTACGGAAGAAACAGACGTAAGATCGCTTAACAATTCAATCGAGCCATTCTGAAAATATGACGTGCGGTGCGGAAGGAATTTCCCTGCCGCACGTCGTTTTAGATGTTTTGTGTCAACGTCTGCGGAATCTGATGCGATTTCGCGAGCGAACACTTGTTTCAAACGAATAAGGCAGGCAAAAAATGAGTAAAACGATTTTAGTCCTTACAGGAAGTCCGCGTCAGGGAGGAAATTCCGACATCATGGCGGAGGCATTTATTCAGGGCGCACAGAGCCGTGGACACCGGATCCTGCGTTTCGATGCGGGAAGAAAAAATGTGACCGGCTGTGTCGCATGCAAGACATGCTTCAGCACCGGACATCCATGTTCCTGGCAGGACGATTTTGAAGAATTCGCATCCTGTCTCCAACAGGCGGATACACTGGCGATTTTCACTCCTCTGTACTGGTTTTCTTTTCCGGCGCAGGTGAAGGCCACTATCGATAAGATGTATTCTTTCTTCTGCTCCGGAACCGAACTTCCGGTGAAGGAGAGTTTCATGGTTATCTGCTGCGAACTGCCTGATCCGTCGGCTTGTGACGGAGCGGTGACGACATATCGGAAAATCGCGGATATCATGAAATGGGAAGACCGCGGACACATTGTCGTTCCGGGAGTCGGTGAACCCGGAGATGTGCTCAGAACTCCGGCTGTCGACGGTATGAGACGTATCGGCGAAGCAATTTAACAAGCATGAGAAAATAAACAGAGCTGCCGCACTGAATCAGGAATCAGTGTGACAGCTCTGTTTTGATAGTGAACTGAAGATGAGTACAAAGGATGTGAACAGGCAGCGGAAGCAGTGCGTTCGTTCGGTTCCCGCCACGCAGACGTCCGTTATTTCAGGTTCTCGGGGTTCAGACTTTCCAGCTCCGGAAGAACGAACCGGCCGTCTTCCCGGATCAGAACGTCGTCGAACCAGACTTTGCCGCCGCCATATTCCGGCCTCTGGATCATGACCAGATCCCAGTGAACTGCGGATTTGTTTCCGTTGGGAGCATCTTCATAGCACATGCCGGGAGTCAGGTGAAAACTTCCGGAGATCTTCTCATCAAACAGAGTGTCTTTCATGGGCTCCAGGATGTACGGATTGAAACCGAAGGAGAACTCGCCGAAATATCTTGCTCCTTCATCCGTATCCAGCAGCTGGTTGATCCGTGTTGTATCGTTGGCTGCGGCTTTGATGATTTTCCCGTTTTCGATTTCAAACCGGATGTTTTCGAAGGTGAACCCCTGCTCCTGGGAAGCCGTGTTGTAGCTGATGACGCCGTTCATCGATTCACGGACCGGTGCAGTGTAAAGCTCTCCGTCGGGGATATTGCATTCTCCGGCACATTTTACAGCCGGGATTCCCCGGATGGAGAATGTCAGGTCGGTTCCGGGACCCTGAATGCGGACCTTGTCCGTGCGTTCCATCAGAGCCTTCAGAGGATCCATGGCCCGGCTCATCTTTGCGTAATCCAGCGTGCATACATCATAGAAGAAATTCGCGAAGGACTCTTGGCTGGTATTGGCCAGCTGTGCCATGGAAGCGTTGGGATATCTGAGAACGACCCATTTGGTTCTGTCCACACGGTAGTCTGTCGCAGGAGTCAGCTTCTTGCTGTACAGATTCAGTTTTTCGGCCGGAACGTCAGCCAGTTCCGCAGTATTGGCGCCGGCACGCACTGCGATATATGCGGCAACGTCCCTCAACTGATACAGTTTGTAATCGTTCATATAACTCAGCTGTTCTTCATCAGCCCCCAGGAGGAGCTCACGGGTGATGAGGCTGTCGCTGCAGTTTACAAAGGGTTTTCCGCCTGCCCGGTAAACGTCTCTTACAATCTGCTGAATCAGAGGAACGCATTCGGTTCCTTCATATTCGATTAAAACCTTTTCATCCTTCTGTACTTTACAGGAATAGTTCACCAGCAGGTCTGCCAGTTTTTTGTCTCTCGGATCCATTCTGTCCTCCTTTGTCTCAGATCAATTAATATAACCCGGCTGCTCTGGCCGCTTCTGTCAGTTCATCGCGGAAATCAGGATGAGCGATGGAAATCAGCGCATGAGCACGTTCTTTTATGGTCAGCGGCTTCAGATTCACGCAGCCGTATTCCGTGACGACGTACTGCACATCAGAGCGAGGCGTGGTGACCGCTGCACCGGTCGGAAGTGAAGCAACGATGCGGCTGCTGACCTTTCCTGTGTGTTTGCTGATGTTTTCTGAGGTTGCGGCGATAAACGACTTGCCGCCTCTGGACATCTGGGCACCCCGTACAAAATCCAGCTGACCTCCGGTTCCGCTGAACTGTCTTCCGGCGATGTTGTCTGCTGCGACCTGTCCCATCAGATCAATACAGATGGCGCTGTTGACGGAGACTGCCCTGTCGTTCCTTGCAATGATTCTGGGGTCGTTGGCAATGGTGAATGGCATGTAATACATGTCTTTGTTGTGATCGACAAATTCATACAGCGCCTTTTCACCAAGAGTAAAGGCTGCCACAGATTTTCCCGGCAGAACCCGTTTGCCTCTGTTAGTGACGTTTCCGTTCTTCATCAGGAAAGCCAGAGAGTCGGTCATCAGCTCCGTATGGATTCCCAGATCGTTCCGGTTCCGAAGACCGAAGCCCACTGCGTTTCCGATTCCGCCGATTCCCAGTTGAACGCATGCGCCGTCCGGAATCTGATCGATGACATATTCAGAGATGGCTTTGACCTCAGGGGTGGGTTCCATATTGGGAACTTCGGCGATCTCCTCGTCGAAACGAACCGCCATGTCGCAGTCCCGGATATTGATAAGGTTGTCCTCTCCGTAAACATAGGGGGCATATTTGTTAATCTGCAGAATAACAGTTTTCGCCTGCTCCTGAATGAATTTGTTCAGAGCAACGCCGGTCGCTCCGAAGCTCATGTATCCGTCCTCGTCAGGAAGGGAAACCTCCAGGAAGGCGACGTCCGGGGGACAGGTTTCGCGGCAGAAGATGTCGACAAGACTCAGGTGAATGCTGGTGTAATCCAGTGAACCTGCCTTTTGGGCCTGACGCTCCGTCGGTCCCATAAAATATGAAATGATACGGAATCGATCTGGATCAGTCATGATATCCAGCGGCTTAAACAGATTGGAGCATCCGATTGTAATATTTTCCAGTTCGTCCGATCTGCGGCCGAGGGCGCGCGCCAGCTCGTAGCAGGTGCTGGTGCAGGTGCCGATATAGACAGTCTGCCCGCTCCGGATGCATTGAACAGCTTCGTCCGGGGTGACGAGCTTTTCGTCAAATAGTTTCTTCAAAGAATCTTTCATGTTCATCACGTTCCTTACAGCATATTTTTTCGGTGGGCTTTGTTACAGAAATGCAGTCTGACCATTGGAATTTCAGTTATATTCCGATGTCGGGCATGCATCGGCAACAAAATAAAATCCACTTTTTCAGTATAGCATAAAAAAATAAAATGTCCATATTTCCCAAAAGGTGTTGACAAATGAAAATATCGGATATATAATTAGAACAATTCTAAGAGGAAGTGATGAGATTGACAAAATACGCAAGGAAGATCGCACAGATCGTGGACGGCTCCAGCGAGCATCTGACTGCGGAACAGATATTTCTCCGAATGAAGGAGGAATATCCCGGGATTGTCCTGGCGTCTGTATATAACAATCTGAATATGCTTTGTGATACAGGACGGGTTCGCAGACTTCTGCTCGAAGGCTCTCCGGATCGCTTTGACAAGACGTTGCGTCATGACCATGTGGTGTGCAATGTCTGCGGCAGGTTGTCGGATTTCAAGTTTCGGGATCTGACCGGAGAGATTGAGGAACAGCTCGGTAGAAGCATTGAGTCCTACGATCTTAAAATCAGCTATACCTGCCCCGAGTGCAGGCGTGCGATGAAAAAAAACCAAAGCAACAGTTAACTCAAGTCTATTATTTTTTAATGAATATCTGATATAAGGAGGTAATTCGATGAGTAAATACGCAGGAACACAGACCGAGAAGAATCTGGAAGCGGCTTTCGCCGGTGAATCCCAGGCGACAAACAAGTACACATACTTTGCTTCCAAGGCGAAGAAGGAAGGGTTCGAGCAGATTGCCGATCTTTTCCTGAAGACCGCGAACAATGAAAGAGAACATGCCAAACTCTGGTTCAAGGAATTGGAAGGCATTGGAGATACCGCGGCGAATCTGGCGGCTGCAGCGGCTGGAGAGAACTATGAGTGGACCGATATGTATGATGGATTTGCGAAGACCGCGGATGAGGAAGGATTCCCTGAACTGGCGGCGAAATTCCGTCTTGTCGCGCAGATTGAGAAGCGTCATGAGGAACGGTATCGTGCTCTGCTGAAAAACGTAGAGACAAAGGCAGTGTTTGAGAAGAGCGAAGTCAAGGTATGGGAGTGCAGAAACTGCGGTCATATCGTTATCGGCGAGAAAGCGCCTGAGGTATGCCCGACATGCAATCATCCGCAGAGCTACTTCGAGATTCACGCGGAAAACTATTAATCTCATAACAATAAACCGATCAGAAAACCCCGCGTCAGACGCAGGGTTTTCTTTTACTGGCGGAGAGTCAGGGATTCGAACCCTGGGTCCGGTTAAGGACACAGCATTTCGAGTGCTGCACGATCGACCACTCTGACAACTCTCCGGATATATTTGGATATATTACCGCCGGTGCATCCGCTCTGCGCAGAAACCGGCCGCATATTTGCGGCGCGCTTCTGAAGGACTCACCGACTGGATTATTATATCACGGTTCAGAGCGCGATTCAAGAAAAACATATTTCTGCATGGTCTTAACATATTTCTCTGTGGACTGAATCATGCATGGAAGGGGAAGTGAGGATTATGAATAAAAACCTCGGGAATGAAAATCAGAAAACAACTGAAAGCGGAGAACTCCGGAAGCTGGGCTTCGGCATGATGCGGCTTCCGCGCAGGGGCGTGAACATTGACCTGGAGAGAACCGGGAGAATGGTGGATCTCTTCATGGAGGCGGGCTTCACCTATTTCGATACGGCTTTTATCTATCCGGGTTCAGAGAATGCGGTCAGGCGTGCGCTGGTGGAGCGCTACCCGAGGGAGAGCTATCAGCTGGCAACCAAGCTTTACGCCGGCGTGATGCCGACAGCGGGAGCGGCGAAAAGAGAGTTCGCTTCCAGCCTGAGAAAAACCGGCGCGGGATTTTTCGATTACTATCTGCTTCATTCCCTGCGCGGCAGTAATGTGAAAAAATATGAGAAATTCGGCCTCTGGGATTTCGTCGGTGAACAAAAGGAAAAGGGACTGATCAGAAACATCGGGTTTTCCTTTCATGACGGCCCGGAACTTCTGGACGAGATCCTGACGAAGCATCCCGAGACAGATTTTGTACAGCTTCAGATCAATTACGCGGACTGGGACGATCCCAGAGTTTCGGCACGGGCCAACTACGAAACCGCTCGCCGCCACGGAAAGCCTGTCGTCATCATGGAGCCTGTGAAGGGCGGACGCCTGGCCGATCCGCCAAAGGAGGTGAAGCAGCTGCTTCTAGAATATGCTCCCGGAGCATCCTGCGCTTCATGGGCGCTGCGTTTCGCCGCGTCGCTGGAGGGCGTTCTGACCGTTCTTTCCGGGATGTCCACAGAGGAGCAGGTAATGGAGAATATCCGTCTGCTGGCGGAGCCTGAGCCGCTGAACCGGGAAGAACAAAGAATAATCCGACGCGTCCGCGCAATCATGGGAGCATCGAAGGAAATCCCGTGCACGGCGTGTGGATACTGTCTGGAGCAATGTCCGAAGGAAATCCCGATTCCGGATATCTTCACAGCGATGAACAGCTGGCTGGGGGCGGGACAGGCAGCGGAGGCGCAGACACAGTATGAGGCGGCGACAAAGGGCGGTTCAGGCGCCGGGGACTGCATTCACTGCGGCGCCTGCGAGGAAATCTGTCCGCAGCAGATTGAGATCCGGAAAGAACTGACAGCCGCCGCAGAAGAATTTACCGGAAGCCGCAATGAAAAGAATTAAGGGTCGACCGTTGGGGAAATATACCGACTGCCGCACGATACGCGTGATACGTGCGATAAAATAAGGTTGTCTAATTCTTCTTCTGTGCTATAATAGTGTCTGCTCATTACGTCCCCGCCGGACTTAATGGGTACTGGCACAGCTTGTCAGCAGCGCCGAGGCGTACCACAGTCCGGTGACTGTGTGTGCCGGCAGGCCGCCGAATATGCCTGCTGTGTTACTGATGTTTCAGGCATATGCGATGGCTGAGCACGATTATTGTATTTTATGCTTTATGCTGCGGGGGACAGATGATGGAATGGAGTGCTTTATTTTTTCTGAACAGTATCGTTTTTGGAGTCGGGCTGGCTATGGACGCCTTTTCCGTATCCATGGCCAACGGCCTGAATGAACCGCATATGAAGACGGGACGCATGAGCGCCATTGCGGGAACCTTTGGGGGCTTTCAGATCGCTATGCCGATCCTCGGCTGGCTCTGCGTTCATACGATCTCTGTTCAGTTCAAGGCCTTCCAGCGGTTTATTCCCTGGATCTCACTGCTGCTGTTGGCTTTTATCGGCGGGAAAATGCTGTATGAGGGTATAAAAAAAAGAACCGGAGAGGGAGAAGTACCGGCGGTTGGATTTCTGAGCCTGATGGTGCAGGGAATCGCCACATCCATCGATGCGCTGTCGGTGGGATTCGCAATTGCGGATTATCCGTGGAGCATGGCGCTGATGGAGGCTCTGATCATCGGAATTGTGACGTTCGGAATCTGTATCGGAGGTCTGATGATCGGAAAACGCTTCGGAACGAGGCTTTCAGACAAGGCACAGATCCTGGGCGGCGTGATTCTCATCGCTATCGGTCTGGAAATCTTTGTTCGTGGAGTTCTGTAAGGAGGAGACAGAGATGGAAATTGAAAAACTCGTTGAAGCACAGAGAAAATATTTCCGCACGGGCAAAACCCGTACGGTGAAATTCCGCCGGGAGATGCTGCTGCGTCTGCGCCGATCCTTGTTTGACCATGAAAAAATGCTGGCAAAGGCGATGTACGAGGATATGAACAAAAGCCGCCTGGAGGTGTATATGACGGAAACCGGCATGGTGCTGGATGAGATCCGTTTTCATCTGAAACACATTGACGGATGGGTCCGGCCGAAGCTGCGCCGAACGCCGATGGCGCAGTTTCCTTCGAAATCCTTTGTACGACCGGAGCCCCGCGGCGTGGCACTTATCATGGCGCCGTGGAATTATCCGATTCAGCTGGCGCTGGAGCCCCTCGTCGGGGCGATTTCCGCAGGATGCACGGCGATAATCAAGCTGCCGTCTTATGCACCGAAGACCAGTGAAGCTGTCGCGAGAGTCATTGAGGATGTATTTCCTCCGGAATATATCGCTGTGGTGCAGGGAGGAAGGGAAGAAAACCGGACTCTGCTGGATCAGAAATTCGATTATATTTTCTTTACCGGAAGCAGGGAGGTGGGCAAAGTCGTTATGTCCGCAGCAGCTGAACATCTTACCCCGGTGACTCTGGAACTGGGTGGAAAGAGTCCGGTCATCGTGGATGAAACTGCTGATATTCGTCTGGCGGCTCGGCGAATCGCCTTCGGGAAAGTTCTCAATGGCGGCCAGACATGTGTGGCGCCAGACTATCTGCTGATTCACGAGGATGTAAAAGAAAAATTTATCACGGCGTACCGGGAAGCGATTGGGGAATTCTTCCCAGGCGGTGATATGTCCGATATGAATGTGATCATCAACGAAAAGCATTACGCCCGTGTCAGCCGTCTTCTGAAGGACGGCCGGGCGGTTGTGGGCGGCGGTACCGACTCTTCTCGCAGATTCATTGAGCCGACCCTGCTGGATCAGGTGAGTCCCGATTCAGACATCATGAAGGAGGAGATATTCGGTCCGATTCTGCCGATGCTGACGTTCCGGAGACTGGAGGAGTGCGTGGAGTTTATCAGCAGCAGGCCGCATCCGCTGGCGCTGTATCTGTTCACGAAAAGCAGAGCGGCGGAGCGGAAAGTGCTTGGCAGCTGCATCAGCGGCGGCGCGTGTGTCAATGATACGATTATGCACCTGGCAACCTCCCGGATGCCCTTCGGAGGTGTCGGCGACTCCGGAATGGGAGGATATCACGGCAAGTCGAGTTTTGATACGTTTACACACTACCGCAGCGTGCTGAAGAAGTCGAACCGGTTGGATATTCCGGTGCGCTACCGTCCGTACAGCGACCGGAAAGAAAACCTGATCCGGCTGCTTATGAAGTAGAGGCGCGGGAGCTGAGCAGTACGCCGCAGATTGTGAGGCCCAGTGCCGCCAGTGTGAACCATCCGAAGGGATCTCCAGCGAACAGGATGCCGGAAACTACGCCTACCGTGGTGGTAAGACTTGCGGATATATTGCTGGCCGCTGCGGGGTTCATCCTGCCGATCACATAATTGAACCCGAGGTAACACAGGCAGCTGCAGCCGACGCCCAGAAACAGAACGGCAGCCAGCGTGGGACTGTCGGAAAACGTAAGTCTGATGCTCTGAAGGAAATCCCCCTTCAGAGCATTTATTGCGGAGAAAAATCCGCCGGCCATCAGGGACATCAGCGCTGTAATCTGCATGGATGAGCAGGTTTCAGACGCCCGGCTGCTCGCATGAGAAAACAGTCCCCCGGTGATTACGGCGCCGGTCAGCAGGAAATATCCGGTAAGTTTTCCTCCGGCTGAGAAGGATGGGGAGAACAAAGTGTTAATCAGGACGCCGCCGAAGGCGGCCGTGATTCCCAGCAGGAGCAGCGGACGCGCTTTCCGATGGAAAAACAGGATTCCGAAGATCAGAGTCATGCAGGGAATCGTCGCGATAAATAAAGAGGATTCAGAGGAAGAGGTAAGTCCGATGCCCGGAGTTTCGAACATGGAATAGACGCAGGGCTGCAGGAGTCCGGCGAGAACCGCATATTTAAGTTCGGCGGGACGATGGGGAAGACGGACCTTCCTTACCGCGATAAGAATCAGGAAAATCACGGCAGAGATACCCCAGCGCATCTGCAGAACCTGGAAGGTGCTTAGTTTTCGGAGTGCGATAATAGTGGCATAAAAAGAGAGCCCCCAGAATACGGCGATGGTGATGAAGGCGATGTAAATTCTGATTGTCTCTCCTGTTTTTTCTGTCATTTTCGTTTGGTCAATTTTTTTTAGCCAGTATTGCTGCCGTGCCGGCTACCGCGGGGAAGAGGCGGCAGCAGTCGTTAGCCTTGCCGGGTCATGTGTCCGCTGAGCCCACACGGCAGCTTCGACGGGATGTGTGTCTGCTGAGCCCGGCCCGCCACTCCGTCGGGTCGTCAGTTACTGCTGTTTTTCTGATAAATCTCGTAAAGCTGAGCCATCTCCTCGTCGGACAGGTTCTCCTGAGCGAATTCCTTCAGTTTGTCATAATCACCGTCCTTGTAATATTTCAGCAGTTTTGCCGCAGTGGAAGCGGTGATGTGTTTTTTTATGATTTTGCTGACGGCGGCCTTGTCCGAATCGGAAAGACTGTCGGCGGCTTCTTTGATTTTCCGGCTTTCGGCGCTGTTATCCGAGGTGGCGCTTTCAATGACCTTTTCGTAGGTCGTTTCTGCGGCCTTCTCCATCGCCGGATCATATATAAAATATTTGGCTGCGAATCCGCAGATCACAAGGATCAGGACAATGATCAGGGCGGTGCGCAGGCGATGCTTTTTTCTGACTCCGTGTTTCATGACGTAATCTCCTCCTTCTGTACGCGGTGCGGTCACTCCTTCTGATTTGTAACAGGATACCACAGGAATGTGTTGAGCACTTGAAGATGATGTTCTTTCCAGAGACGGGGTTTTGTGGTATAGTGAAGTAAGAGTTTTCCGGATGCGTGTGACACATGCCGCATATCACGCGGAGGGAGATGGGTCGGAGAGGCGGCTCCGATGAAGATTCCATGCGCGCGGCGCGTCCGGAAGGTAACGGCTTAGGATAACGACTTGTTTTGTACGCCAGGGAGGAGCCTATGGAAGTAAAAGAATATGCAAAGAGGCTGGCCGCAGCAAATCCTGCGGTGCAGGATGTGATCGACCGGAAGGAAACGATATGGATCAACGACAGGCTGCTGCCGGTTGATCTCATCGACGGTCTGTGTCAGCTGGTGGTATCAGATGAGGATATCACGGACGCCGAGGACCGTCTGGCCCGGTTTGCGCCCTATATCCGGAAATGTTTTCCGGAGACGGAGGAAACCGGCGGTCTGATTGAATCTCCGCTGAAATGTATTCCAAACATGCAGCAGAAGCTGGCAGACAGGGAGAACGTCGATATTCCGGGAATGCTGATGCTGAAGATGGACAGTCATCTGGCCATCGCCGGATCGGTCAAGGCGAGGGGCGGTATCTATGAGGTGCTGAAGCATGCGGAAACACTTGCGATGGAGGCAGGGCTTCTGACCCGGGAGGATGACTACGCCAGGCTGGCGGATGACGAGATGAAGAAATTCTTCGGACAGTATACTGTGCAGGTGGGTTCCACCGGAAATCTGGGACTTTCCATCGGTATCATGAGTGCCTTCCTGGGATTCCGTGTCAAGGTTCATATGTCCTCTGATGCGAAGCAGTGGAAAAAGGATATGCTCCGCAGCAAGGGCGTGGAGGTTATTGAATATGAAGACGATTATTCCAGAGCAGTAGAGGAAGGACGCAGGGACAGCGACCGCGATCCCATGAGTTATTTTGTTGACGACGAGTATTCCGTGGATCTGTTCCTGGGTTATGCGGTGGCAGCGCACCGGCTTCAGGAGCAGATGGAGCAGATGCATATCACGATCGACGAGGAGCATCCCCTGATTGTTTACGTTCCCGCCGGGGTCGGCGGTGCGCCCGGAGGCGTCTGCTACGGCCTGAAGCGCCTGTACAAAGAAAATGTTCATGTGTTCTTTACAGAACCTGTGATGTGTCCGTCTCTGCTTGCCGGCTTCGCGTCTCAGCGATATGAGAGGGCGAATGTTCACGACTTCGGCCTCAGCGGGCTGACTCACGCAGACGGCCTTGCCTGTGCCAGCCCGTCAGGCTTTGTTACCCGTATCGACAACAACCTTGTGTCCGGGGACCTTACGCTGAACGATGACAAGCTGTACGATTACATGCGTATGCTGATGGAGACAGAGAACGTGCGGATCGAGCCGTCCAGCTGCGCCGCGTTTATCGGCCCGGTAGGCCTTTCCCGCTATCCGGCAGCCGGGGAATACTGCAGGAAGCACGGTCTGACTCGAGAGAGACTGGAAAATGCTGTTCAGATCTGCTGGGCGACAGGCGGACGCCTGGTTCCGGAGGAAATATGGGAGGAATACCTGGAGACTCATCTGTAAGTTAAACGACCGCGGACGCGAACGAATTCGGAGTCTCTGAGCACGGCGGACGGAGAGACCGGGAAAACCTGTGTTTTTTCGCAATTCGGGGTTTCATACAGAGGGGAAAAGGGTAGTAAATTCAAAGGATAACTGTTTCTGTGTAACAGCGGCCGGAAGGCCTTTAGAAATTAGAAAGAGGAAATCAAAATGAGGAAATTAGTTAAGAACAATGTCAGCTGGGTCGGTTACATCGACTGGGAACTGGAAACCTTTCACGGAGATGAATATTCCATTCTGAACGGTTCCAGTCAGAACGCCTATCTGATCGAAGAGGAAAAGACCGTGCTGATGGATACCGTATGGCTGCCGCATAAGGAATGGTTTATGGAGAACCTGAAATCAGAAATCGATCTTAATAAAATTGATTATATCGTAATGCAGCACGGCGAGCAGGATCACTCCGGTTCTCTGAGCGCGCTGATGGAGGAAATCCCCAATACGCCGATCTACTGTACCGAAGAGGCGGTCAAGAGCCTGGAGGGTCAGTACGGAAAGCACGGATGGGACTTCCATGTGGTAAAGACAGGTGACAGTCTGGATATCGGAAACGGCAAGAAGTTGATCTTTGTCGAAATGAAGATGCTTCATTGGCCGGATTCTATGGCCACATACATGACCGGAGACAATATTCTGTTCTCCATGGATGCGTTCGGACAGCATTTCGCAGTGGGCGAACTGTTCAACGACCTGGCGGACCAGGGGCTGCTGTATAAAGAGGCCCTCAAATACTTCACCAACATTATCAACCCGTTTGCGAATTTCGTGACCCCCAAACTGGATGAGATTGCGGCGCTGAATCTGCCGATTGACATGATCTGCCCTTCTCACGGAGCGATCTGGAGAGATAATCCGATGCAGATCGTTGAGAAATACAGAGAATGGGCGGACGCTTACCAGGAGGATCAGGTAACGATCGCCTATGATACCATGTGGGATGGAACAAAGAAAATCGCTCATGAAATTGCGGATGAGATACAACGTCAGAGTCCGGAGACAACGGTCAAGGTGCTGAATATCTCCAAGGTGGATAAAAATGAAATCATGACGGAGGTCTTCAAATCGAAAGCGATTGCTGTCGGTTCTCCAACCTGCGTCAACGATGTTCTGACTTCTGTTGCGGGATGGCTTGCCTTCCTGCGCACGCTGCGGTTTAAAGGAAAGAAGGCGGCGGCCTTCGGCTGCTACGGATGGAGCGGCGAGTCTGTGGACATTATCCGTGATGAGCTGCAGAAATCCGGCTTCCTGGTCGTCAACGAGCAGGTTAAATCTCTGTGGAATCCTGATGAGGATGACTTTGCGAAGATCCCGGCGCTGGTAGAGGCGCTGCTGTCGAAGGAAGCTCCTGCTTCGGAGCCTGCCGGCGAACCGGTAGCGGAGGGCAGAATCTTCCAGTGCTCCGTCTGCGGATGGACATATAACGAGGCGGAGGGCGCACCGGACAAAGGAATCCCTGCGGGCACTAAATGGGAGGATCTCCCGGAAGACTTCCGCTGCCCGGTCTGCAAGGTGCCGAAATCAAAATTCCAGGAGAAGGGAGGCACCGGAGCACCGGCTGCTGAAGAGGACGTTGCGGAGACAACCGGAAATGCTCCGGGAAGCCGCGTGTACAAGTGCTCCGTCTGCGGATGGACATATAGCGAGGCAGAAGGCGCTCCGGAGCATGGAATCAAACCGGGAACGCTCTGGGAGAATGTTCCTGAAGACTTCCGCTGCCCGGTCTGCAAGGTACCGAAAACCATGTTTGAGGAAGAAAAGTAAGCACAGTTCAACGAGGTCGCTGAGGTCCCAGCGGCCTCGTTTTCAGGAAGAGCGAAGTGCCGCGGAGGAACGTTGTTTTCTATGGTGAAGGTCGGAATATGATCATAAATACCGGAAGCAGAACAGATATACCGGCATTTTTCAGTTCCTGGTTCTATAACCGGATCCGGGATGGTTTTGTGATGGTAAGAAATCCCTTTGATCCGCGGAGGGTGATTCGCTACAGGCTGGATCCCGCCGTCGTTGACGCCATCGTCTTCTGCACCAAGAATCCGGAGCCGATGTTGCCCCGCATTGCGGAACTCGATGCATTCAATACTTTCTGGTCTGTAACCGTCACATCCTACGGAACGGAAATCGAGCCATATGTGCCTCCTGCGGAACGAGCCGTAGAAGCGCTGTGTGCACTCTCGGAGCATGTGGGATTTCATAGTTGTGGCTGGCGGTACGACCCGGTGTTTATCAGCGAAAAATACAGCGTGGATTATCATCTGAAGGCCTTTCGAAGGATGGCAGAGAGCCTGAAGGGGAGTACCGGTCAGTGTGTAGTCAGTTTTATCGATCTCTATAAAAAGACGACCAGAAATTTTCCGGAGGTGAGACCGGTGTCTTACGGGGACCAGAAAACTCTGGTCTCGCAGATGGCGGAAATCGCCGGGGAAAACGACATGGTACTGTATTTGTGCTGCGAGGATCCGTCTCTTGAAGGCCCCGGCGTTGACGCAGGAGGCTGCCTTTCACGAGGCGTTCTGGAGCGTGCTCTGGGTGTCACTCTGGATGTGCCTGTGCTTCCGCGGGCCAGAAAGGGGTGCGAGTGTCTTCTGAATGCGGACATCGGTGCCTATAATACCTGCGGCCACGGCTGCAGATACTGTTACGCCAACTATGACCGGAAACTGGTCGCGCAGAATATGAAACGTCATGATCCGGAATCACCTTTCCTGATCGGAAATTCCATGCCTGGGGATATCGTTTCAGACGCTCAGCAGCAATCCTGGGTGAGTCCGCAGCTCGATATGTTCGCGCGGATGGGATAAGTTCAGCGTGCTCGCATGATTACGATAGCCCGACATGTTCGCGCGGATGGAGCGGGTATGACAGACGAAGGAGGAGCATTTCTGATGAAGAGAAAAAACTATATTTTCCGTCGCTACTGTATTTTTTTCACGGGTCTTTTTTTTGTGGCGTTCGGCATAGCCTTTGTAACAAAGGCAGGTCTGGGCACCTCGGCGATTTCCTCTGTACCGTATACCCTGTCGCTGATCTGGCCCGCGCTTACGATGGGGCAGTGGACGATTCTGTTCAATTATCTGCTGGTGGCAGCGCAGATCGTGATTCTGAAAGGTCGTGTCAGCAAAATCGAGATGCTCCTGCAGCTGGGAGTCACGTTGATTTTCGGATACTGTATCGACTTCGGAATGTGGATCCTCACCCCTCTGGAGCCGCAGAACTACGGGACAAAGCTGGCGGCGCTGGGAATCGGCATCTTAATTATGTCCTTCGGCGCATATCTTGAATTCGTCGGCAACGTAGTTATGCTTCCGGGAGACGGATTCGCAAACACGATTGCCGGGGTCAGCCACAGAAGTTTTGGATTCATCCGCTTCATTTCCGATACGATTATGGTCGCGTGTGCGGCACTCATGTGTATCTTCTGTCTTCACGCGCTGACCGGTGTTCGTGAGGGAACTGTCATCGCAGCTCTGACAGTGGGAAATGTGGTGCGCATCTATACGAGATTGTTCCGAGGAGTTGAAGAGCGTATACTGCCGGCGGAGTGAGGGAATTGTCATTCCAAAAAAGAGAGTATCATCCCGATATATCTTTTCTTCTTATATAAAGTTTATCGTAAATCGCTGAGATTTCAGATGCGGTCTCTTTCAGCTTCTGAGCCAGTTCCTTGCGTCCTTTTAGTTCCAGACGGCTTGTGGGGGCAGAGAGGCTTATCGCGGCGATTAATTTTTTTTCATGATCATATAGCGGCGCAGCGATGCAGGATAATCCGTATTCATATTCTTCCGTCTCTGTTGTAACTCCTGTTTTATCGTATTCCTGCTTCCAGTTAAGGTAATCCTCATAGGTTGTTTGTGTGTATATCGTTCGTTTTGGGAGCTCCTGATCAAAAAAGGAGATTATCTCATCTTTACTCCGGTGCATCAGAAATATTTTTCCTAAAGAAGAGCAATATAAAGGAGAAATCGGCACTAATTTGGATACCAGTACAGAAGATTCTCCTGATACATTATATATTGTATAGACCGTATCTTCATTGCAGATACCGAGATTGATGCTTTCTCCGATATCTTTGGCCAATTTGTCTATATACGGCTGGGCAATTTCCGCAGAGTTACGCGATGCTTTAACGCGTTCGCCCAACGCGATGAAGATTAACCCCAGAGAATATTCGTCCTGTTCATTTCGGTCGAGCATGCCGAGATTTGTCAGCGTTACACAAAAACGGGAAACCGTCGGTTTGGGAATACCGGTCTGCTTTGAAAGTTCTGTGACGCCGACCGGCTCCGGAGATAATGATATTGCTTTGATTAGGAGTATAGTACGCTCAACCGCGGTCACATTATTTTTTTCGTTCATCAATCAGCCCTCCAATCGAAATATAAAAATATAAAAATTCAAAAAAATCTTGACAATCCCTCCTTGTTGGATATAATAGTCAAAACTAAAAATGAAACCGTGTTTCAAAAATAAAACCATAGTAATCGTTTTTAGAAACAGCGTTTCAAAAAAATAAAGATTTGTCATAATTATAGAACAGCAGAGAATTTTGTCAAGGAGGAGGGAAGCACAGAAAATGAGACATAAGTTTATTGCAAAACGGTACTGGAAAGACATATCCACACCAATGGGGAAGGTGGATGAGTTAGCAAAGAACTATAATGACGTGATTAATTTAAGTCTGGGTGATCCTGATTGGACGACAAATAAAATTATCATTGACGGAGCGTATAAAGACGCGCTGGCGGGACATACTAAGTATACGGAATTTCGCGGCGATCCGGAGCTCCGTACAGAAATCCGCAAATACTATAAAGAGAGTTTCAATCTGGATTTGAAAGATGAAGAGATTTTTGTCACTGCCAGCGGCTGTCTGGCCATGTATCTGATTATGGAAGCTATTCTTGACGATGGTGATGAAGTTATTTTACAGGCGCCGTATTTTACGCCATATCCACAGCAGGTGGAACTGGCAAGAGGTGTTCCGGTGGAACTTCCGACATATGAGAAAGAAGATTTTCAGATTGATATCGACCGGCTGGAATCATTAATTAATGAGAGAACAAAGGCTCTCGTGATTAATACCCCAAGCAATCCGACAGGGAACTGTCTTACCGTCGATACGATGAAAAAGATTGCAGATATTGCTGAACGGTACGATCTGATCGTTATCTCAGATGATATTTATACGGCGTTCAGTTATCAGCATCCTTTTGTACCATTTGTATCAATTGGAAACATGAAGAGCCGTACCTGTGTTATCAACAGCTTCTCCAAGGATTTTACAATGACCGGCTGGCGGATCGGAAACATTATCGCACCCGACTATATTGTCAAAACGCTTCAGTCCATTAACGAGAACGTTGTTTTCACGGCTCCGTCTGTTTCCCAGAGAGCGGCGATTCATGCACTGAGAAACAGAGATGTTATACAGCCGCCGATGATTGATGAATACAAGAAAAGAGTATTTTACGCTGCGGAACGTATCAATCAGATTCCGGGAATGCATGTCATTACACCGCCTAAAGGAACCTTTTATTTGTTTATCAACATCAGAGAAACAGGAATGGATTCCGTTGAAGTAAGCAATGTGATCTTGCAAGAGGCGCATGTGCTGACGATTCCGGGAATATCATTTGGTATGTGCGGTGAAGGATATCTCAGAATTGCATGTACGGTGGATGTGGATCTGCTGAAAGAAGCTTTTGATCGGATTGAAGGTGTGAGCATATTCAGATAGTATCTGTTGCAGCATAGGCAAGATACGAGTCGACGATTTAAAACTGCAGAAAAATGAAACAGAGCTGAATCTGATGCGTGGAATTAAAAGAGTGTTTGATCCCAAAGGAATATTGAATCCGGGAACGGTAATTAATGGATGAGCATGTATTAATCTGCAGAGACAGGAAATTCTGCAATCTGCAAATTGCTGTACACAGAAGTCCGGGGATTTACGCTCTCTTGCGTTTGCAGGGAAAATGTGCTATACTGATTTAGTTGTAAAAGCAACTAAATCAGTATAGGAGCAGGATAATGAAGGAAAAGTCAAAATTGAACTTCGGGCTGATTCTCACCGTTTATCTGCTGGGAATTTTTATGGGCGCACTGGATACGGGAATCGTAACGCCTGCACGCACGGTGATTCAGGAATCGCTGAATGTAGGGGACAAAGCGGGGATCTGGATGATCACCGTTTATACGCTGGCTTATGCTGCGAGTATTCCCGTGATGGGGAAACTCGCCGATCGAATGGGGCGCAGAACAATCTATCTGCTGAGTATTTTCCTGTTCGGCGGCGGCTCTCTGTTCTGCGGGCTTTCTCACGGAATGAACAGCTTCACTGCGCTGCTGATCGCCCGGGCGGTTCAGGCCGTCGGCGGCGGAGGGATCATGCCTGTGGCGACAGCGGAATTCGGGACGACGTTCCCGGAGGAAAAGAGCGGAATGGCGCTGGGAATGGTGGGCGGCGTCTATGGAGTAGCGAATATTTTCGGCGCCAGCGTCGGAAGTGCCGTGATGGACTTTTTCGGAACCGGTCATTGGGAATTTATTTTCTTCGTGAATGTGCCGATTGCGGTATTCATACTGGCCGCGGGATTTTTTTGTCTTCCGAATACAAAGGAAAAGTCGCGCGATCCAATTGACGGAACGGGAATCTGCGTTCTTGTCATAATGGTCCTGTGCATAATGTATGGCCTGAAAAATATCGATTTTTTCAATTTCCGGGAAACGCTTCAGAGTACGGATGTCTACCCGTATCTTCTGATCTTTTTAGCACTGCTTCCGATTTTTGTCTGGATAGAGCGCCGGGCTGCTGATCCGGTCATGAATCTGCATTATTTCTCAACTCCCAGAATCCTTATTACTCTGGGAGTTTCCATCATTACCGGAATCGTACTCATGGGCGTGATCTTTGTGCCTCAGCTCTGCGAAAACGCTATGGAAGTGCCTTCAGGCAAGGGAGGATATTTTGTCATTATACTCGGTGTGTTTGCGGGGGTGGGAGCACCGTTCTCCGGACGCCTGACGGACCGGTTCGGACCAAGGGCAGTTCTTGGAGCGGGACTGATCGCATCAATCCTCGGGTCTCTGACGGTCATCTTTTCCACCACAGTTGATCCGGGCTGGCCGAATGTTATCGCCGCTCTGATGTTTATCGGTCTGGGAATCGGATTTACTATGGGAGCACCGCTGAACTACATGATGCTGTGGGAAACGGATGAGCGAGAGGCGAATTCCGCACTGGCGACGCTGTCACTGGTCCGGTCTCTGGGGACAGTAATTGCACCGGCAGTCATGGTAGGCTTTATTGCGCATGCCGGAACAGGTATTTCCGATGATGTTATGAAACTGATGCCCAAGGAAGTGAATGTTCCCCGGCTTCCGTATGCGGCGGAACTCACAAAGGTGATGAGATCTCAGGGCGTGGAGAATGTGCCGGATTTCGATTCTATGACACGCATACAGATTGACATGAACGCATCCGGGGGTGACACGGAAATTCCGGAAGCATTGCTGAACGAGTTGAAGAATTCCGATGTGACGACTATTACTGAGAATACAAAGGATATGGCCCGCTATATGTTCGAGAAAATGAGTCCTCAGATACAGAAAAAGATTGATCGCGGAATCAGCAAGGGAGAATCCGGTGTGCGGTCAGGGATCCGGGGGATGGATCAGAGCATCCGGAGGATGCGGGAAGCAGAGTCAGGAATGCAGCAAGGTATCGATGGAATGAATCAGGCTCTGGCGAAACAGTCTGAGGCTCTGAAGAAAATGAAAAAAGGCCGTGCCGGCGTGCATAAGGGATATCAGGGAGTAAGCAAAGGTGTGAAAGAAATGCAAAAAGCATATGACGCACAGCAGGTTCCCTTTGTGAGAGAGAAAATGAAACCGCAGCTTGAAAAACTTCAGAAGAAACAGAAGGAGCTCGCCCGAACGGGAAAAAAGATGGATAGGGGTATTGCGTCGCTGACCGCCGCACAGAGAAAAATCCGGCAGAAGCAGGCCAGGCTTAAATATCAGAAAGCGCAGATGGCAAAGGCGATTACCGGCATTCAGGAAGGAAAAAGAGAAGCGAAAGATACGCTAAGGAAATTGAAAATCATGAAAAAGGCGGTACCGGGGGCGCTTGCAGCTGCAGAAAAGAATTATATAAAGGAGCTTGACAGGAAGTCACCGGAAATACGGCAGACATATCAGAGTGCACTGAACAGAGGATTCCGGCAGGTCTTCATCATGACAGCGATCGCATCTGGCGCAGGCCTTCTTCTGCTTCTGATGTATCGCAGAAGAAGAGAGGAGAGCAGCTCAAATGACTGATGTATGTATGTCAGACTGCTATATGAGTATCGGACGGATTATGATGGATTATGACCGTCAGTTTAAAGGGTTTCTCAAAGCTGAACTTGCTCCGCGGGAGCTGACTGTCGCGGCGGCTCTTGTGCTTCTCGCTCTGTACGAGAGGGACGGACAGACCGCAGACAGTCTTCTGCAGACCGTATATTATGATAAGAGTGTAATGACCAGAACGCTGCAAATCCTGGAGAAACAGGGACGAGTCCGCCGCAGCCGGAATCCGCAGGATGGACGGTCATGGCTCTTTCATCTGACAAAAAAAGGGGGAGAGGAGAGAAGAAAAATCACAGATTCTCTGCGGGACTGGTGCTCCATTGCCTTCCGCGATATGGACGAGGAAGAAGTCTTTTCTCTCTTGCAAATACTGCAAAATCTGCAGAAAAACATCCGGAACAGGGGTTGATTTTTTGAAATTCTATGTGATAAAATAGCAAAAGTTGAGTAGCGAAGAGCGTAAGTCCAAACGGGCCTGCGCTCTTTTCTTTCGTCAGGAACAGGAGGTAGTGAACTATATGATAAAACTTATTACGAAACACAGACGGTGGAGACTGGCGGCGTCGATTCTGTCCCTGTCTCTTCTGACTGTCATGGCGGGCGCGGCGGTGGCACCGGCGCTGAATCTGATTCAGGAGCATTTCCGCGATACGGATCCGATTTATGTGCAGATGATCATCAGCATGCCGGCGGTGTTCATTGCGCTGACAAATCTTTTTCTTTTTAAACCTCTGAGCAAGCGGCTGAGGGCGCGTACCATGCTTCTGATCGGACTTGGATTCTATGTCGTGTTCGGATGTCTGGCAGGCGCGTTCAGCGATATCCGTCTGATTCTGATCTGCCGCGGACTTGTCGGCATCGGCGTCGGCATCCTGATGCCGCTTTCCACGGGCCTGATTTCCTTTTATTTCACAAAGGATAAGCAGGCGGAGCTGATGGGCTATGCTTCCGCGATGAATATGCTGGGAGGCGTGGTCGCTACGCTGATCGCGGGTGGACTGGCAATGGTCAGCTGGAGATTCAGTTTCCTGGTCTATCTGCTCGGACTCATCAGTGTTGTGCTCTGCTTGTTCTGGATGCCGAACGAACGAATCTATGATTCCGGAAAAGATGTTAAAGAAAAGGGCGTGTTCCGCCGGTATCTGATTTTCGTTGTAGCCATGTTTCTGGTGATGGTAACATTCTTTATCTATCCTGCGGACTTTGCGATGGAGACGGCGAAGCAGGGAATCATTCCGCAGCGTTTTATTGCGGTGATTATGGCCGCGATGGATGTTTTCGGATTCTTCGGAGGTCTCGCGTCGGCTCCTCTGCGAAAAGGACTGGGGCGGAACGCGAAATTCTCTGCGCCGGTATTCTTTCTTGTCGGATATCTCTGCCTGCGGTTTGCGGGTGGCTGGACAGGCGTGCTGGTCGGCTCTTTCATGGTGGGATTTGCCAACGGCGTCGGAGTTCCGTATGTTATGACCGCGGCGTCGATGCAGGCGGGGAGAAGTGCGGCGACTACGGTGATGCCCATGCTTTCTGTATCTCTCTACACCGCGCAGTTCGTGACGCCGTTTATTATTTCAGCCGTAAAGGCGCTGACTCTGCACCTGGGTTTAAGCGGCAGTTCCTATACCGTCGCAGTCATCACGGCGGTTCTGCTGTTCGCATGCTGCTTTGCAATTAGGGAACCGGAGACAAAGGGAGATAAGGCAGATTCTGAAAAATGTACGACCGGAGCGGAGATAGCCCGCACCATCTGAAATCGCCTCTGCAACGGCCGCCGCCCGTTGCGGCGGCCCGGTTCCGCAGACGATATGAAAAAAATTCAAATTAGTGCTTGCATTCCTTTCATTTTCGTGTATAATAATATTTGCGTGCTGATGAAGCGCGGAAACAAAAGGAAATAAGCGGTCTTGGCGGAATTGGCAGACGCGCACGGTTCAGGTCCGTGTGAGGAGACTCATGGGGGTTCGAATCCCTTAGACCGCACCAATGGTAATGATGAAAAGCCTTGAAAACAGCCGATTAGGTTGAGATTTCAAGGCTTTTGTCATACATAATCGGAAACGGCCGAAGCCCTGAGCACAGGCATCAATTAGTGTCTTTCGGCGCACCCTTTTATTGGTCGGTGTGCCGCGGCGCTGCTGACAAACTGCCGTCAGCGTCCATTAAGTCCGACGGAGACTTAATGAGCAGACACTAATTTAATCTCTCTTCTCAATACCGTATCGTATATCAGAAAACACCTGGCAAGTGCTGCGCCTGGTGTAGCAGCCTGGCTGATGGACATTATGAAGACGAAGCTCCGGATGATATCTATGCAAGGCATGACAACTGCAACTGCACGGTGACGTATATCTCCGAGAAGGGATATCAGGACGCACACACGAAAAAGTAAATTGATCAGCAGGAGTTGGAGGCCAGAAGGGAACGAATATTAGTAGATAGAAAACATAGACATTCACACGAGAAAAAGTTACAAACGGGAGGGAAAGAAAGGGAAGTTCAGAGTTATGTAACAACTGGTGGTAAGAACTACAAGCCGTATAATATTGATAATCCCAAAGATGTTAAGGCCGCATCTACATATAGGAAAATCAGCCGAACAAATGATATAGACTTAATAGCAAAGGCCACTGGGTTCACGCATGATGAGATACGCCAAATTAAAAGGCATATATTCTTTGATAAGCATAAGAAATATGACGGAGAATATGGAATGCTTGACCCGGATTACGATATGGCCGTAGCATGGAAACGATTACAGCAAGGATGCCCAAAAGAACGGGACATATTACTATTGAAGCATGAATTTCTTGAAAGTCAGCTGGAAAAGAAGTATAATCTAACTGTGGCAGAGGCACATGCGATGGCAACAAAAAAATATGATTGGCAGTCAAGACTTGAATCAGAGGTTGGAACACGAGGTGAACCAGATGGTTTATTGTGATTACATTGAAAATACAAAAAAGACTGTAACCTATTCGTACGGTCAAACTATTGATGATATGACCGGTGAGGTGGAGTATAATTTTGAGAATGATGAGTTGAAAATAAAAAAAAGCCCAGTGAAATACAAAGTTATTAGTAGACACTTAGAAAGCGTACTCAAAAAACATAGGCGTGAGTTTATTAATGGAGAATTTAAAAAAAAGATAGCTTATGAAGCATAAAAGGCACCGGTCACAGCGGTGCTTTTTTCGTGGAGGAAACACATGAAGTATCGTAAGAAGCCGGTGTTGGTCGAAGCCTATCAGACAAAGGATCCGATCGATATCGAGACGCTGGAGGGTACGATGCATGCCAGTCCAGGTGATTACATTATTACCGGTGTGAACGGAGAGAAGTACCCGTGCAAGCCGGATATTTTTGAGAAGACATACGAACCAATTAGATAACCTCACAAGAACCTAACACAGGAATCAGCCGCATAACCTATTGACACGGATCAGGAAGTCTGACCCAGTTTAAACAAAATACTTGACACAATCGAAAAATCATTGAAAACAAGATAAATGTGTGATAATATATAGATAAGAGAAAGCAGCTTAGAGGTTGAAAAGTATCCGTCTCCAACGCGCCACCACTTGGTGGGTCGAGAAATGCGGGCGACACAGACGGTCCCGCCTAAGCTGCTTATTCATTTAAAACACATATCAGGAGTTTTATACCTCGCGGCAACGCGGGGTTTTGTTATACAGAGAAAACGCTGCAATTTAGCAGCATATTTCAGAAGTGTGCTGCGAAAATGCAGCGGGAGAAATGATATGAAGCACATAAGAGCACCGGCCAGACAATTGAACTGAAGGAGGGGAAATGGCAGACAGAATCGGACGCCAGCCCCCTACAGAGAGCTTTGTTTTACCTTACCAGAAGACAGACGGCGCAGAAGCCATAGCATGTTACGGGAAATCCGGGCGAGAGGCAATGGATTGGCAGAAGCAGGGGCCATCACGTTCTTACGTTACCTGACGAAATCTAGAGCCTCAATTCTACAGCTCGGGCATCTCTTCTACAGTTCCAGCGGACGTCCGTCCAGCGCCGCGTACATCAGCCGGTCGCCGCCGTCGTAGACCAGTTTCAGAGAGAAAAATTCCAGATGTGTATTCAGCAGGCGGAAGAAGATTTTGTCACCCTCCCAGACATTCAGGTTGGGGCACTCTTCTTTGTTCACCCATACAAGCTCGCCCTCGTCGCAGTCGGCAGGCTCTCCCTGCAGGTCCTCTGCGGTATAGAGAAACATGTATTCTGTTACGCCTGCGCCCGGCGCACGTCCGTCGGAAACAAAGGTGACGATTCCCCGGAGCGTACAGCTGCCCAGGGTGCATCCCGTTTCCTCGAATACTTCCCGCCGTAGACATTCGTCCGGGCTCTCGTCGACCTCGAAATGACCGCCGATGCCGATCCATTTATCCTTATTGATGTCGTGCTCTTTCTTTGTGCGGTGGAGCATCAGATACTGACCATCCTTCTCGATATAACATAATGTTGTCAGACCCTTCATCATTCATTCCTCTGCTTTCTTCGATTTTCTCTGTTCTGTCCTCCGGATGTCTGTTCCGTCCGCGCCGCATGTCTGCCGGTAGTACAAATGTATGTGCGGACAGACGCAGCCGTATACCGCGGGGTTTCGATATATCATGCGGGAGCCGGTACAAATATTATACTTCCCGCAGACGACATCGGCAAGAGCAGCCTCCATGAAACAACAGCACCTGAGAAATTAACGGAAAATATCGCAATATTCGGTACATGATAAAATGGCTTGCCGCACTTCCGGATCCGGCATATAATACACGTTGACAGATGAATTTTCAGAGAGGCAGCTTTAGAGAGGTGACTATGGAAACAAAAGACTGTATTTTAACGAGGAGAAGTGTCCGCAGGTTTACAGACCGGCCGGTGCCGCATGAGACTATTCGTCAGATGGTGTCTCTGGCGGCGTATGCGCCTTCCTGGAAGAACACGCAGGTGACGCGCTACTATGCGGTGGAAGACCAGGCGGTGAAAGAAGAGATCGCGGATAATTGTGTTCTCGGGTTCGAGAGCAACGCCAAAATCATCCGGCGCTGTCCGGTTCTGATGGTGATTACCTATAAGCACGGAATATCGGGCTATGAAAAGTCCGGAGAGCCGACCACAGGCAAGGATGACCGCTGGGAGGTGTTCGACTCGGGAATCGCGACGCAGACATTCTGCCTTGCGGCGCACGATCTGGGTCTGGGCACGGTGATTATGGGGATTTTCGATGATGATAAGGTTGCTGAAACGGTTGGCGTTTCCGACGGGGAAATTGTCGCGGCGCTGGTCGCGCTGGGCTATCCGGACGGAGATCCCAAGGCACCGCCGCGCAAAGATGCGGATGCGCTGCTGAACTTCAGGTAGGGAGACTTCTTTACAAATTCCATTGTGCGTCATTCTGCACCGTGCCATGAACTGCCATTGGATTCGAACACGCCGCGGCTGAGTCCCGGACAGAACTTCTGAAAAGAAATTTCGGAAAAGGAAAAAGGATTTTTTGAGATTCCGAAAAATAGGGCTTGAAAAAACTTTTCGGCATGTTATAATGGATAAGTCGGCGGGGTGTGGCGCAGTTGGTAGCGCGCTGTGTTCGGGACGCAGAAGCCGTGAGTTCGAGTCTCACCACTCCGACCAACAGAAGGAGACCGTGTATTGCCTGTGTGGCAGCGACGGTCTCTTTTCCTTTGTTGTGAACGGATAAAAAATAAGACTGCCCGAAGGCAGTCGCCGGAATTTCTGCGGAGCTATTGTTCTTTTCCGCCGATATTATGGTTCCGTTTGATTTTATCGATGTCATCGGAAAGGTAGATGACATTTTCCTCCTGCCGAAGATCATCATCCGGCTTTTTCTTTTCAGGCCGCTCTTCGTCAGAACCGCCGGATGTAGAAAAAATATAGTACAGAAGCAGTCCAACCATAAAGATTACTCCGATCAGAATTAATTGCATAAATGTCACCTCCTTTTCTTATCTTTATTCTACCACATTTTCTGAATAATAAAAGTCATTTTATGCTGATTGAGCGGATGGTCAGGTACTTGACATTCCGTTCACATTTGTTATCATGAAAACATTAAAGACTGCGCCTGTGCAGTCGGAAAATCAGACAAAGCAGAGATTGATAAGGGGGATGATGAGATGAGAAAGTATATTGCGGAACTTATCGGAACGTTTGTGCTGACGGCGTTCGGATGCGGAACCGCGGTGGCGGCGAATTCTATATTTCTCAGTATGAACGCGGCGATTCCGGTTGCGTTTACCACACTGCTGATCGCGTTTGCGTTCGGGCTGTCTGTGGCGGCGATGGCTTACTCGATCGGGAATATCTCCGGATGTCATATCAATCCGGCGGTTTCGGTCGGTATGCTGGCGGCGGGTCGGATGAGCGTAAAGGACTGTGTGGGGTATGTGGTCGCACAGTGCGTCGGCGCTTTGTCCGCAGCGCTGTTCCTGTGGATGATTTTCGGTTCCAGGGATTCGCTCGGACAGAACGGCTATGGCGAGGCCAGCACGCTGGGACTGGGTGCCGGAAGCATTCTGATTCTGGAAATCGTTATGACCTTCGTCTTTGTGCTGGTGGTTCTGGCGGTTACCGACAGGACGGAGTTCACCTCTGCGGCGGGACTGGTCATCGGACTGACGCTGACGCTGATTCATATCTTCGGAATTCCGTTTGACGGGACATCTGTCAATCCGGCCAGAAGCTTCGGACCGGCAATCGTCGTCGGAGGGGATGCGCTGGCGCAGCTTCCGGTGTTTATTATTGCGCCGCTGATTGGCGGAGTGCTGGCAGCACTGGTGTACCGGCTTTTGTTCACGGAGGCCGGGAATCCTGCGGAGGAGCCTGATACGGACGCAGAGGATGTACGGGGGGACGACAGCGAGGTTGAACCCGATGAGGCTGATGCTGCAGCAGACGGTGAGGACGCTGCGGAAGAGGAAGAAAGGGAGGAACGCTGAAAGCAGATGAAGGGGAGTGCTGCAGAAAGCAGGCGCCGAAGAACGCCGAAACCCTTGACACTGCGGATTTTTCCATTTATAATGAAGCAGTTGAATTTAATATTCCCGAACGATGACGGAACCAGTAGTCCTGCGTAAGATCCTTACAGAGAGAGAGGCGGCGGTGAGAGCCTTTCGGTGAAGCAGAGTATGAATATCACTCCTGAGTTCGACACTTTTGAGATGGCCCCCTTGAACACGAGGGCGGCAACTAGGGTGGTACCGCGGTTTGAATGATCGTCCCTAACCGGCTTAGCCGGCTGGGGACTTCTTTGTATAGGCAGAAGATTCTCCGCTGGCACGAAACAAAGAAAGGAATTTGTGCATGTTTAAAAAACTATCAGACAAGCCTGTCGCAGAGGTTCAGAAGGAACAGGTGAAAGAATGGAACGAGCAGGATCTGCTCGACAAGTGCGTAAAAGCCCGGGAGGGGCAGCCGCAGTTCGTCTTCTATGAGGGGCCGCCGACTGCCAACGGCAAACCGGGCATCCATCACGTGATGGCCAGAACGTTGAAGGACTCCATCAACCGCTACAAGACGATGCAGGGATTTCAGGTCAACCGAAAGGCAGGCTGGGATACCCACGGCCTTCCGGTGGAGATTGAAGTCGAGAAGCAGCTGGGATTCGACGGCAAACAGGACATCGAGCGCTACGGAATCCGGGAATTCAACAAGAAGTGCCGAGAGTCCGTCTTCACTTATACCGGAATGTGGCGCGATATGAGTGAGCGGATGGGATATATGGCGGATATGGATCATCCTTATATCACGCTGGACAACGACTACATCGAGACAGAATGGTGGATCCTGAAGCAGTTCTTCGGGAAGGACATGATCTATGAGGGGCACAAAATCCTGCCCTACTGCCCGCGCTGCGGGACCGGACTGGCCTCCCACGAGGTGGCGCAGGGCTACAAGGACGTCAAGGTCAACACCCTGATCGTGAAATTCAAACGGAAGGACCGTGAGAATGAGTATTTCCTGGCCTGGACCACCACGCCCTGGACGCTGGCGTCCAATACTGTCATTACGGTGGGACCGGACTATGATTACATCCGTGCGAGAATGACGGAAGGAGAAGATGCGGGAAACGTCTTTTATGTGGCGAAGCATCTGGCGGACAAGGTTCTGGGAGAAGGAAAATATGAGATCCTGGAAGAAATGAAGGGAAAGGATCTGGAATATATCGAGTATGAGCAGCTGATGCCGTTTGTAAAGGCCGACCCAAAGAAGAAAGCCTTCTTTGTCACCTGCATGGACTACGTTTCCATTGAGGACGGCACAGGCATCGTCCACACCGCCCCGGCCTTCGGTGAAGATGACTATCAGTGCGGCCGTAAATATGATCTTCCGATGCTACAGCCTGTGGACGAGCAGGGCTGCTTCACCGAGACCCCGTGGAAGGGACATTTTGTCATGGAAGAGGGTCTGGATGTGGAGATCATTAAGTACCTGGCGAAGGACAACAAAATCTACAAGAGAGAAAAAATCTCCCACAACTATCCGCACTGCTGGAGATGCGGAACGCCGCTGGTCTATTACGCCAAGCCCAGCTGGTACATCAAAATGAGCGAACTGAAGGATCAGCTGGTGGCCAATAACAATACCGTCAACTGGTATCCGCCCTTTGTCGGCGAAAAACGTTTCGGTAACTGGCTGGCGGAGGTCAAGGACTGGGCAATTTCCAGGACGAGATACTGGGGAATGCCGATTCCCATCTGGCGCTGTGAGTGCGGTCATCTGGAATGTATCGGAAGCCGCAGCGAGCTGGTGGAGAAGGCGATTGAGAATATCGACGAGAGCATCGATATGCATCGCCCCTTTGTGGATGATGTCCATATCACCTGCCCGGTCTGCGGAAAACCGATGACCAGAATTCCGGAGGTAATCGACTGCTGGTTCGATTCCGGCTCCATGCCCTATGCGCAGTGGCACTATCCGTTCGAACATAAGGAGGATTTCGACAAGCTGTTCCCTGCGGATTTCATCTGTGAGGGCATAGACCAGACCAGAGGGTGGTTCTATTCCCTGATGGCCATTTCCACCTTTATTATGGGGCGATCTCCGTACAGAAATGTGCTTGTTAATGACCTTATCCTGGACAAGAAGGGGAAGAAGATGTCCAAGCATGTGGGCAACACGGTTGACCCCTTTGAGATGCTGGACAAATACGGGGCTGATGCGACCCGCTGGTATCTGCTCAGCGTGTCTCCCGCCTGGTCGCCCACCAAATTTGACGAAGGCGGACTGCAGGAGGTGGTCAGCAAGTTCTTCGGAACGCTGAGAAACGTATACAACTTCTTTGTGCTGTATGCGAATATGGATAATATTGACGTGAAGAGCATGTCGGTTCCTTATACAGAGAAGCCAGAGCTTGACCGCTGGATTCTGTCGAAATACAACCGTCTGGTGAAGGATGTCACGGATTATATGGATCATTATGACCATATGAAGACTGTCCGGGCCATAAGCGAGTTCGTCAATGAGGACCTTTCCAATTGGTACATCCGCCGCGCCCGCCGTCGTTTCTACACAGAGGGAATGTCTAGAGACAAGGAGAGCGTTTACGCCACGACCTATGAAGTGCTGGAGGGAATCGCCCGTCTGATCGCGCCGATCGCGCCGTTCATCTCAGATGAGATGTACCGGAAACTGACCGGAGAGGAAACCGTCCATGTGGCGTATTTCCCGAAGGCAGATGTGAGTCAGATCGACAGGAATGTCGAGGAACGGATGGATCTGGTGCGCACACTCTGCAATCTGGGACGCGGAATCCGTGAAAAGGAGGGGATCAAGGTGCGTCAGCCGCTGTCAGAGATTCTGGTGGACGGCAAGTACAAAACTCTGATCGAGGATCTTTCGCCTCTGATTCGGGAGGAACTGAACGTGAAAGATGTTGTGTTCGCGGAAGATCTGGACGAATACATGAACTTCTCGCTGAAGCCGAATTTCCCCGTCGCGGGACCGGCGCTGGGCAGGAACATCAAGGCTTTTGGCGCCGCTCTTGCCAGAGAGGACGCCAACGCATTCATCTCCAGATTGGAGACGGAGGACAGCGTTCTGATGAATCTGAACGGAGAAGATACGGAAATTGAAAAAGACTTTGTCGATGTCCGCATCAACTCAAAGGAAGGATTCGCGGTGGCGATGGAAAACAACGTGTTCGCTATTCTGGATACGCAGATCACGCCGGAGCTGACAAGTGAAGGTCTCGCGAGAGAGATAGTTTCCAAGATTCAGCAGATGCGCAAGCAGAATGACTACGAGATGATGGATCGCATCAATATCTTCATTGAAGCTGACGCGGAAGTGATGGGTGCGGTCAGCCAGCATGAGGAGTATATCAAGAGCGAGACGCTGGCGCAGGCGATGGAAGAGGCTTCGGAGCTCCCGCAGGTGGACATCAACGGGCATAAAACCGGCCTCAGAATCGAGAGAATCTGATGAAGGAACTGAGAGGCCTGACGCTGTCAGAAACGGAGGATATCGTTCGGGCCGAGGGTGAACCGCGCTTCCGGGGGAAGCAACTGTTTCAGTGGATAAGCAGGGGCGTGACGGATTTCGGAGAGATGAGAAATCTGCCGAAAACCTTGAGGCAGAATCTGGCGGAAAAGTACAGAGTTGACAGTCTCAGGGTGATCTGCGACCAGCAGTCCCGAAGCGACGGGACGAGAAAGTTTCTCTTCGCGCTGGAGGACGGAAACGCGGTGGAGAGCGTGTTCATGAAGTACAGCTACGGGAACACCGTGTGCGTTTCCTCTCAGGCCGGATGTCGTATGGGATGCGCCTTCTGCGCATCGGGAATCGGCGGACTGCGTCGGAATCTGACTGCGGGGGAGATGATTTCCCAGATCCTGGATATCGAGAGAATGACGGGAGAAAAGGTGTCGCGGACAGTTGTCATGGGGACGGGAGAACCGTTTGACAATTATGACGGACTGACAAAATTTATCCGCGTCATGAACGATGTAAACGGACGGAACATGGGACTGCGGAATTTTACTGTTTCCACCTGCGGTCTGGTTCCGGAGATGCTCCGGTTCGCCGGGGATTTTCCGCAGGTGAATCTGGCGGTTTCGCTTCATGCGCCCACCGATGAACAGCGGAGCCGCATCATGCCGGTGAACCGGAGGTATCCTCTCCGTGAACTGATGGAAGCGGCAAAGGAGTATGAAACGATAACCTCCCGGCGGGTCACCTTTGAATACGCGCTGATCCGGGGCGTCAATGACCGGGACCGGGATGTGGAGCAGCTGATTCGTTTGCTGTCCGGGACCCTCTGCCATGTGAACCTGATTCCGCTGAACGAGGTCAGCGAAACAGGCTTTGTCACAGCGGGGAGAGAACGGGCGAAGGCAATACAGAAAACTCTGGAGCAGAAAGGAATACCGGCCACTGTGCGCCGGCAGCTGGGAGCGGATATCGACGGCGCCTGCGGACAGCTGCGATTGGAAAATTCACAAAAATACATTGAATGAACAGGGCCGTTGTTGTATAATAAATGCAATACATAAGAACGAATGGAGGGCAACGACATGGTTAAACTACTGATTGGGCATAAGGGTACCGGTAAAACGAAGCAGATGATCGCTCTTGCCAATGAGCAGGTTGAACATAGTGACGGGAGTATCATTTTTATCAATAAGAATGCGAGGCTGACCTATGATCTGAAATATCGGATCCGGGTGGTCTGCATGGAGGACTTTGAACATATTACGAATGCGGATGAATATATCGGTTTCCTTTATGGAATCATCAGTTCCGACCATGATATTGAGACGATTTATATTGACAGCATTCTGAAGCACGCGGACTTTTCTCTCGGAGATATCCCGGAATTTCTGGAACGGCTGTCGGATATTTCCAAGAACTACGGAATGGACTTTGTTGTCAGCCTGTCCGCGGAGAAGGAAGAGATGATCGGAGTCGACTTCTCCCAGTATGAGATTTTAAACTGATCACAGGAACAGATTAAGGGGCGTGAACAGCCCCTTTTTTTTGACAGGTTATACAGGAAGGAGCGGCATGGACACCATCGAACGCATTCGCAGGATCTACGAGCGGCATGAACCTGCGCCCATTGGTAAGTACCGTTTTTTCAGCGTATTGATTCCCTTTGTTGAAAAAGACGGGGAGCTCTGTCTGCTTTACGAGGTCAGAGCACGGGATATGGACAGCGATCCGGGAGAAATCTGTTTTCCGGGCGGTCATGTGGAGCCGGGAGAGGAACTGCTTGCGGCGGCGCTCAGAGAGACGGAGGAGGAAATCGGAATCCCTTCCGACCGGATTGAAATTCTGGGTCAGGGGGATGTCCTCTACGGATACGCGAACTATTCTCTCTACACTTTTATCGGCGTTATTCAATACAGGGATTTTCTGAAGGCCACTATCCAGGAGGAAGAGGTGGACGAGATTTTCCTGATGCCGGTTTCACATCTGGACTTCAGCAGGGCGCAGCATTTCCGGGAAAGAGTCTATGCAGAGGTTACGGACGATTTTCCGTATGATGAAGTCGGCATTGATGAGGATTATAACTGGCGGACAGGGCAGTGGATCGTGCCGGTGCTTACCGTGGACGGTCGGGTAATCTGGGGACTGACAGCCCGGATCAGTGAAGGTGTTGTGAAGCTGCTGCGGGAGCATCATATCGGAGAACTGGAGATTCAGCTGGAGGTTCCGGAGACCACGGAGGAAAAGTATACAGGAGAGAGCGATGTTTCTGCCGATAAATAGGAAGGAAATGGAAGAGCGGGGCTGGGAGCAGCCCGATTTTGTGCTGGTCACGGGAGACGCCTATGTGGATCATCATTCCTTTGGCACGGCGATTATCAGCCGGCTTCTGGAGCGCTTCGGATATAAGGTTGCGGTTCTTGCGCAGCCGGACTTCCGCTCCTGTGAGGACTTCCGCCGGTTTGGAAGGCCGCGGCTGGGGTTCCTGATCAACAGCGGTGTCGTGGATTCCATGGTCAATCATTATTCGGTATTCCGGCACCGGCGGCGTGTGGACGAATATTCTCCCGGAGGCGTTCCGGGGAAACGTCCGGATAGGGCGGTGATCGTATACAGCAACCGTGCCAGAGAGGCTTATCGTGATGTCCCCGTGATTATCGGAGGCATCGAAGCCAGTCTTCGCCGTCTGGGTCATTATGACTACTGGGACGATAGGGTGCGGAGGTCGATTCTGCTGGATTCCAGAGCGGATCTGCTGATCTACGGCATGGGAGAGCGCGCCGTCCTGGAAATCGCGGAGGCGCTGGACAGCGGAATTCACATTTCGGATATCACCTGGATTCGGGGAACATGCTATCGGACTCGGGAATTCGTGCCGGATGAGCAGAGTCAGATTCTTCCGGCGTTTGAGGAAATCGCAGCGTCCAGAGATGCTTATGCTGAGAGCTTCGCGATGCAGTACCGGGAGAATGATCCGATCTGCGGCCGGCGTCTGGCGGAGCCTTACGGTGAGCATTCTTTTGTGGTACAAAATCTCCCCCAGGAACCGCTTACGCGTCAGGAACTGGACGATCTCTATGAGCTGCCGTATGAAAATGAAGAACATCCGATGTACCGGGATATGGGCGGAATTCCCGCATTCCGGGAAGTGAAGTTCAGTCTGGTGTCAAGCCGCGGATGCTTCGGAGGCTGCAGCTTCTGTGCGTTGACCTATCATCAGGGAAGACAGGTGAGGAGCCGCAGCAGGGAATCCCTTGTGCGAGAGGCAGAGAAGCTGATCCGGAAACCGGACTTCAGGGGTTATATTCATGATGTGGGCGGCCCCACCGCCAATTTCCGCGGCCCGGCCTGTGATAAACAGCTGAAGTACGGTGTGTGCAGGGGAAAGGACTGTCTGTATCCGAAACCCTGTCGGAGTATGAAGATCGATCACAGCGACTATCTGGAGGTTCTGAAGGCGATCCGTGAGCTGCCCGGAGTGAAAAAGGTCTTCATCCGCTCAGGGATCCGCTATGATTATCTGATGGCGGACCCGAAACGGCAGAAGTTTATGGATGAACTGTGCGCTCACCATGTCAGCGGAACACTGAAGGTGGCTCCGGAGCATATCGCGCAGCGAGCCCTGCATTATATGGGAAAGCCGTCCGCAGATGTTTTTACGGAATTTGTGAAACAGTACAGGCAGACGAACAGGCGGCTGAACAAAAAGCAGTATCTGATCCCGTATCTGATCAGTTCGCATCCCGGCTGCACGCTGGAAGACGCGGTGGATCTGGCTTTGTTCCTCAAAGAATACGGATTCATCCCCGATCAGGTTCAGGACTTTTATCCCACACCGGGAACGCTGGCCACCGCTATGTTCTATACGGAGACAGATCCGCGGACAGGCGAGCATATCTATGTGGCGAAATCTCTGGAAGACAAGAAAATGCAGAGGGCGCTGATTCATTATAACAGACCGGAAAACCGCAGAACCGTGCTGCGGGCGCTGGAAAAGGCGGGGCGGAAGGATCTGATTCCGGTGCTGCTCACAGAGGGAAGAAGAAATGGGAACACTAAAGGATCTCACAAAGGTCATCGAACAGGCACAGCGGCAGGTCGCAAACACCGGAAGCGTTGAATTTACAATGCTGGAAGAAGTGAATCCGATGAAGAGCCGGTCGGTTCGCAGAGCAGATGCCGAAGAATGTGTTGACAATAAAATGTATTACGGAGACAATATAAGACTGCTGAAATCCCTGGCGGAGAGGGAGGAAAACAGGGGGAAACTGAAACTGATTTACATCGATCCGCCCTTTTTCTCTGAAGCGCGGTATGACGCGGTAATCCGTGTGTCGGGAAGTAACATCCGGCACCCCGCATATGACGACAAATGGCAGCAGGGTTTGTACGGATATCTCAGGCAGCTGACGGCGCGTCTGATTCTGATGAGAGAACTTCTGGCGGATGACGGCCTGATCTGGCTGCATCTGGACTGGCATGTAGTGCATTATGCCAGAATCATCATGGATGAACTCTTCGGTGAGAAGAATTTTGTCAATGAAATCATCTGGACTTACAAATCCGGCGGAAGCGGACGGAGACGCTTCGCCAGAAAGCACGATAATATTCTGGTGTACAGCAAAACGAAGCATTACACATTTAATGTTCTGAAGGAGAAATCCTATAACCGGCAGTTCAAGCCGTACCGGTTCAAGGGTGTAAAGGAGTATCGCGACGAGCTGGGCTGGTACACTATGGTGAACATGAAGGACGTCTGGCACATCGACATGGTGGGACGAACCTCGGCGGAGCGTACGGGTTACGCGACGCAGAAGCCGGAGCAGCTGCTGGAGCGCATTGTGGAATGCTGCACGGAACCGGGAGATCTGTGTGCTGATTTTTTCTGTGGCAGCGGGACATTACCGGCGGTGGCGGCGCGTATGGGACGGTCGTTTATCGCCTGCGACCGGGGAAGGCTTGCGGTCGAAAGCACTATCGGACGTCTCTGTGCGCAGGGGGCCGGGTTCCGTGTGTACGTAGAGGAACCGGAGCATCGCACCGAAGGTATAAGGAAGTCCCGCTTTGAGGCGGAGGTGCATATGAGCATGGAGGGGTTTCCGGGATCTGACAAAAGTCTCGTGACGATTCGTCTCGGAAGTGTCCGGGAGCACCGTCTTCCTCCGGGCATGGAGGAAAAGTCCAGAACTGTGATCCGAAAGGCTGTCCGGAACAGCCCTCTTGACCTGATTGAGGCCTGGAGCGTGGATTTTGACTACGACGGCAGGGTGCATCGCCCCTCCGCGGTATTCGTACGGAACAAAAAAGGACTGGAGGATGTCTGCAGGCAGATCGTGGGGCCGGACTGCCGGAGAATCTGTGTGAAAATTGCAGACGTCATGGGTAATGTGTTCTATGTCGACCGCCCCTGCACGCAGATCCGTTCAGATGCCCAGTAGGGGAGGCCTGTAGGCGAGCCGGATCAGAATTCCGGCAGGGCAGCCTTACACGCGGGCCCGGTCAGAATTCCAGTAGGAGGGCGAGAACATGATGATTATCGCATACATCTCAAGCCTTCCGGCCAGCATAAGCAGGCTCAGATAGAATTTAAAGGGTGCCGCAAAAATACTGAAGTCACTGCCGGTCAGTCTGCCGAAACTGGTTCCGGTGTTTGTGAACGCACCGGCAGCCGCAGACAGAGTCGTTTCCATATCCAGATTGTTCAGAGACAGGACAATCGCGGAGAACATGAACAGCCCGAAATACAGGAGAATGAACATGGTGATAGAGGATGCGACCGGAGCGGAGACCGGCTTTTTCTGTATCATGACCGGTTTGATTGCACGGGGATGGATCCGCTTGTATATACCCCGGCTGATCAGCTTCAGGAAGACCGAGAAACGGATGATTTTCATTCCGCCGCTGGTGGAGAAACTGCACCCGCCGATCAGGGACAGAGTGAGCAGCATAAATTTGGAGAAGGTCGGCCACGATCCGATGTCATCAATGATGAATCCCGAAGTCGAAGCGAAGGAGATCCCCTGTACCAGCGCGTTTCCGATACTGGAAACGAGGCTTCCTCCGATGTGGTGAAGGTGGAGATCCACACCCATCAGCAGGCCGGCAGAAGCGATCACCAGAAGATAAACCCGTACCTCGTAGTGGCGGATGGCTTCCCGGAATTTGCCGCAGGTCAGCATAAAGTAGGCGATGAAGTTGACAGAGGACGCCATGGAGAAGAAGGACAGAACACCCTTGATGTAAGGAGTGATTACAAAGGCATCTTGAGCATTGGACAGATCCACGATTCCTGCGGTACTGATGGATGACAGGGTGTTCAGCAGTGCATCATAGAATGTCATTTTCGTGGGAATCAGAAGCAGCAGTTCAATCAGCGTCAGCGCCGTATAAATCTGATAGGAGATCTTGGCTGTATCGCCGAAACGGGCGGTCAGTTTCTCCAGAGTAGGACCGGGCATTTCCGCCGCGGCCATTTTTTGTCCGCGGATCCCCAGTTTCGGAAAGATTGAGGTGGTCAGAACGATGATCCCCATGCCGCCCAGCCAGCTGCTGACACTCTTCCAGAGCAGCAGAGAGCGGGGCATATTATCGTATCCCAGCACGGTGGCTCCGGTGGTGGTCCAGCCGGCGGTGGATTCAAACCAGCAGTCCCAGAAGGAGTAACCCATGTCGGAAAGCAGATACGGCATTGAGCCCAGCAGGATGACGAACATCCAGCAGACGATGACGATGTAAAAGCCCTCTCTTGAGTGGATATACGGGCGGCTGTGCATCGTCACCCGGTTGATGGTGATGCCGAAGCTGACACATACGACGATGATACAGAAGAAGGCCGTCGCGGGAGCGAATTCCGCGAAATAGCATGCGAAAGCGAAGGGGATCAGCATAGCGATACCCTCGAACAAAAGAATCATGGATGCAGTTCTTAAAATCAGTCTGTGATTGAAGTTCATAATTGCTCCTGTCTGCTTCTGTTATTTTCCGCTGCGCACCTGCCGCAGCCGGGCGGTTCGCCGGTCGGCGACACCTCAGCCTCCTGCCGCTCCGGATCAGGCTTTGTTAGAGTTCCAGTAGTATGGTGAGAACAGCATGAAAACAGTGAACAGCTCTAGTCTTCCTGCTATCATCAGGAATGACAGCACGATTTTGGAAAAATCGGAGAACTGACTGAAATTCATGGTCGGTCCAACCAGGTTGAAGCCCGGTCCCACGTTCCCCACACAGGTCACGACGGCCGAGACCGTGGTGACCAGGTCAAATCCGTTGACGGCGATCAGAAGCGAGCCGACGAAGATGGTGGCAAAGTAGAGGAACATGAAATTCGCGATATTGGTGGCGATTTCCTGAGTGATCTGCCCCCGGTTCAGCTTCAGCGTAGTCACCTGACGGGGATGGATCTTCAGCGAGATCCCTCTGCGGATCAGCTTGATGGAAACCAGGATACGGACGATTTTCGGACCGCCGCCGGTGGACGAGGAGGAGGCGCCCAGCATCATCAGCAGAAAGAGCAGCATCTTCGCGAACGTCGGCCACACGTCGAAATTCGTCGTCGCAAAGCCTGTGGTCGTAATGACTGATGCGACCTGAAAAGCGGAATCCGTCAGGCTCCTGAACGGGTCGTGATAGCCGCCCGCCGCCAGAAGGTCGATTGCGATCATGACGGTGAATGCGATGATGATTCCCATATATGCTCGGTATTCCTCATCCTGAAAGGCTCTGCGGGGTCTTCGTATCATGACAAAGAAGAGATTGAAGTTGGTTCCGCATAAAATCATGAAGATGGTCAGCACCCAGTATATGTATGGACTCGCGAAGTGGGCGACGCTGTTGTTGTAATTGGAAAATCCGCCTGTTCCGACGGTGCCGAAGGAATGAATCAGTGCGTCGTAGAGCGACATGCCTCCGAACATCAGCAGTATGGCCAGAACGACCGTGAAAATTATATATAGCAGGTACAGTCTGCGGGAGGTGTCAGAAAAGTGCGGAGTCATCTTATCGAGTGTCGGGCCGGGGGTTTCACGGCTGGCGATCATCATTCCCTCTACGCCGATGGACGGAATAATGGCTGTTGCGAATACAATTATCCCCATGCCGCCCAGCCAGTGGCTGAAAGAGCGCCAGAACAGAATGGATTTCGGCAGAGCCTCGATGTCGCTGAGAATGGATGCTCCCGTAGTGGAATAGCCGGAGCACATTTCGAAGAAAGCATCCACAAAACGTGGGATGGCGCCGGTGATGACCATTGGCAGAGCGCTGATGAAGGACGCAATCAGCCAGCACAGAGCGACGATCAGGAATCCGTCCCTCGCCCTGACGCGGATTCTGGCCGGCGGGAAAAGCTTCATGATGGCTAGTCCGATCAGCAGACACAGAGCGATAAGTACAACAAAACTGATGGCCGCAGCGACCTCCCTGTAAATCACCGCGGTGACCAGAGAGGGAAGGGCGCAGAGGCCGATCACAAATAATAATATGCCCATCATACTGATTAGATTTTTCATATTAACAGACATATCTTCTTATTAACTCCCGATTATTTTTTTGCCTTCATCAGTTTTTCCAGCTCGCCGAGGCCGGAGAGCAGACTGAAGAAGGTGACTCTGTCATTTTGTTCAATAGTGGTGTTCCCGTCGGGGATGATGACTTTGCCGCCTCTGTGAATCGCGGCGATCAGCACGTCCTTCGGAATCTCCAGCTCATGGATGGGAACCCCCAGCATACTCATGCGGGAGGTTGCGATAACCTCCAGAATCTCCGCCTGGCCCTGAATCAGCAGGGAGGACAGAATGCGCTTGGAACCCTGGATATAACGAAGGATATTGCTGGTGCTGATGTCCAGCGGATTCAGAACCATATCCACGCCCATCTGTTCGATTAAGTCTTTATAGTTCTCGTGGCTCACCTTGGAGATGACATCCGCTATGCCGTGCTGCTTCGCGGTAAGCGCCAGAAGCAGGTTTTCCTCATCGTAACCGGTGGCCGTGACAAAGGCGTCCATATCATCCAGGTTTTCCTCCTCCAGAAGGCTGATATCAGTACCGTCTGAGTGGAGAACCATCACGTTCTTCAGGTTGGTGGAGAGGTAGTGGCACCGCTCCATGTCGCGTTCCACGAGCTTTACGGACGCGCCGAATTCCTGCAGACGATCTGCAAGGTAGAATCCTGTTTTGCCGCCGCCGATGATCATGACCTTGTGAATGTTGGTATATTTTCCGTGTTCGTGAGTCTTCTTGTGAATCTCGGAAATCCGGTCCTTGGCGCCGATGGCGTAGATGAAATCTCCTTCCTTAACCTCATCGTCGCCGTGAGGGACGATGACCTTACCGTTGCGGGAAAGCGCAGCAATCAGAACGTCGGGAAGAACCTCATGGATATCCGGCATGGTCAGACCCACCAGAGCGGGAAAACGCCGGGTAGGAAATTCCGTCATGGCGATTCCGCCGCTTTTGAAAATTCCGTTGCTCAGTGTGTACTTTTCCGCCAGGTATTTGTAGATCTCCACGGTGATGGACATGTCCGGATTGACGATGTGGTCGATGTCCATCGCATCCTTGATGAAGTCGAACTGATTCATATGCTCCGGGTCGCGGACGCGGGCGATCACATGATGGCATCCCAGCTTCTTGGCAAAGGAAGCGATGATCATGTTCGTCTCGTCGCTGGAGGTCACAGCAAGCAGGTATTCAAAAGACTCGATGCCGATATTCTTCAACACGGACAGCCTGCGTCCGTCGTCGTTGATGGTCATGACATCGAGTTGCTGTGAGAGCTTCTGCAGTACATTTGCGTTTTTATCTATGATCGTAATGGAATAATCACCGCCGATCAGGGCCTCTGCCACGCAGGTTCCCAGCTTGCCGGCGCCAACAATCACTACATTCATGTTTTTCTTTCCTCCCGGATAACCTTTCTGATTACAGTATGAAATATTGTAATACCGAAACTTTAATTTTGCAACCCCTTTTGATATAATGGATTCATGAAACAGAAAAGCGGAAAAGAAATCAGAATGATCGCGTTGGATCTGGACGGAACAACGCTGACCGGCAGGTCGGAAATCTCGCCGCGCACCGTGGAGGCGCTTCATCGGGCCATGGAGCAGGGGGTTCATATTGTAATCTCCACCGGACGTCCCTGGTGCTCCCTTCCGGAGGCAATTTTCGGCATCGACGGTCTGGAATATATGATTACATCAAACGGGGCTGTTATTACGCGCATATCCGGACGGGAGCGGATTTACGAGAACTGCAACGAGCCTGCGGCCGTGGAAAGAATCGTGGCACTTCTGCGGGGGCGGGGATTTTCTGTTGACGCCTTTACGGACGGACAGGCCTATATCGGTGCGGCGGAGTACCGGGAGATGAAGGAAAACGGGTGCTCCTTCCGTGACGCGGATTATGTGCTGCGGACGCGGCGGCCGGTGACGGATATTTTTGATTTTATGCTGGAGCACAAAGCCAGGCTGGAGAATATCAGCATCGTATTTCGCCGTGAAGAAGACCAGAAGAAAGTCATGCGTCAGCTTGCTGCGATGGACGACATCACCCTGACATCCTCATTCCATAACAATCTGGAAATCGGCGGCCCCACCACCAGTAAGGCTGATGCACTCCGTTTTCTGATGCGGCGGCTTTCCATTGATTCAGACCGGCTTCTGGCATGCGGGGACAGTCCCAACGACAGCAGAATGATCGAGCTGGCCCGTATCGGTATCGTGATGGGAAACGCGTCAGAGCATATGAAAGCACGGGCAGATTTTGTAACTGATACAAATGATAATGACGGAGTCGCCAAGGCGATTGAGAAATTCGTGCTCTGAGAACTGATGCTTCACGCACCTTATATAACACAGATAAAACGTTCATCAGACTGAAATGCGAACTTAATGCTTATACGATGCGGATATAATATGTGCGGAACGATTGTCCGTCAGATGCCGTCTGTTCATCGGGTATCGACGGACTATTGACGAAATTATTAGCAAAATTCCAAAAAATATTGACCATGATTAAAAAATGTAATAATATTAATGATAAGCAGTGACTGCCCATTAAGTCCCTGTCGGACTCAATGGGCGCTGCCGGCGGTTTTTCTGTGGCGCCGCGGTGTATTGATGACGAATGCTGAAAGGGGGATAAAATGAAGTACGCAACGACTGCACTGGTAATTATGCTGATTGTTAATATCGCAGCGCTTCTGAGTACGACGGTTCTTTCGGGGAAAGCTCTGTTCGGGGCATATCTGGGGCTTACAATGTTTAATGTTGTCTACATCACAATATCGTTGAATTTTGTCAGAAAGAGAAAATAAAAGACAGGAGCCTGCGTCCGGGAATCCGATTCCCGGGGAACAGGGTAAATAATGAATAAGGAAATGATGTTTTACGGCTGCCGGCTGAGGCGGCCGTTTTTTTGTGCACGGACAGGTGTCATATTGTTTACGGTGCGGCAGCGACAGTACTTCGGACAGAATTTTAATCTTTTGTAAAATTCGGTACAGGGGTGTTGACAGTATATGGTAAAAATAGTAGATTGAGGTTACGGGAGACGGGGTAGAAAGGGGAAACCATGACAGATAAAAAATTGCTGGGTACCGGCGGCGAGAATTTTGCGGCCGCAGTGCTCTATGCTCAGGGGTATGATATTCTGCAGAGGAATTTCCGGTGCCGGATCGGGGAAATCGACATCGTCTGCAGAAAGGACGACTGTATCTTCTTTGTAGAGGTAAAGACGAGGACATCTCTGATCGGAGGTCGTCCGGCGGAGGCGGTGGATCCGGGAAAGCAGAGACGGATGAGAGGCGTTGCGAGTTATTATCTGATGACGCACGGTCTGGCAGACTGCAGGGTGTCGTTTCAGGTATTCGAGATCATGGTCAATCAGATACGGGACGCATTCTGAAAGGAGGAAGACAGATGCTGTCAGTTATCAGTACCGCTGCGCTTCATGGTCTGGACGCAGTTGCGGTAAATGTGGAAACAGATATCACTAACGGTTTGCCTGTCTTTCATATTGTGGGACTTGCGGACGTCGGCGTCAAGGAGGCGCGGGAACGGATACGGTCTGCTGTCGTGAATTCCGGATGCCGGATGCCGACGGCGAGGATTATCATCAACATGTCTCCGGCGGATGTGCGGAAGAGAGGGACACATCTGGATCTTCCGATGGCCATGGGAATTCTGGCAGATACCGGGCAGATTCTGGCGGAGGAGACGAGGGGCTGTGTGTTCATCGGCGAGCTGTCGCTGGATGGAACGATTCGCAGAGTGAACGGAATTCTGCCGATGCTGCTTCAGATGGAGAGACTCGGATTCCGGAGTGCGGTCATTCCGCAGGGAAATCGCAGGGAAGCGGGTCTTGTCCGCGGTATCGACCTTTATCCCGCATCTCATTTGAGAGAGGTTATCGATCATTTCAATCTGGCGGCGCCGCTTCCGCGGATCGGGAAAGATGAGCGGCAGTTCCCGGACGGAGAGGAACCCGGCGGACCGGATTTTGTCGATGTCAGAGGACAGGAATATGCCAAGCGCGCCATCGTTATTGCGGCGGCCGGCGGACACGGTCTTCTGATGACAGGCAGTCCGTCCACAGGCAAAACCATGCTGGCAGAGCGGATTCCGTCAATCCTTCCTAGGATGAACTATGAAGAGATTCTGGAGGTGACTCGCATCTATTCGGTGGCAGGGCTGCTGGATGAGAAACTACCATATATAATGGTGCGGCCGTTTCGCAGTCCGCATCACAGTATTACTCCGGCTAGCCTGGTGGGAGGCGGAGCGGTACCCGTACCGGGAGAGATTACATTGGCGGACAAAGGCGTCCTATTCCTGGATGAATTCGGGGAATTTGATCGGGGAACAATCGATATGCTGAGGCAGCCGCTGGAGAACAGAAAAATCGAGATCTCGAGGCTGTCGGAGCGGTTTGTGTTTCCCGCAGATTTTCTCCTGGTGGCGGCCGCCAATCCGTGCCGGTGCGGATACTACGGAGACGAAGAGCATGAATGCAGGTGCACAGCCAGTGAAATTGAGCGTTACAGAAGCAGAATTTCGGGCCCGATTATGGACCGGATCGATCTGCATATCACGTTGAGAAATGTGAGGTACAGGGAACTGACTGGCGGCACATCTGTAACCTCTGCGCATATGCGGAAGCAGGTGGAGCGCGCCCGGAGGATTCAGGAGGAACGTTTCAGGGGAACGGACGTTCAGCGGAACGGTCAGCTTGACAGCCGGACGGCGGAGCAATTTATCCGGTTTGATGAGGAAGCACAGTCGCGTCTCGGAATGCTGTATGACACATATGCGCTGAATCCGAGAACCTTTCTGAAAATACGGAAGGTCGCAAGGACCATTGCGGATCTGGAAGGCGCTGTGCAGGTTCGCTGGGAACATATTGCAGAGGCGGTGCAGTACCGGGAGGAGCCGCCGGGACGAAGGTCAACTGTGACGGAAACTGTCTCTTCAGCCGGAGAGCAGGCCGGAAAGGGGAAGCGGAGAGGAGGCGCGGAAGGATGGACAGAGTGACTGTGCTCCGGAAAGGAGATCCTGAAATCCCGAGGAGACTGACGGAAATCCGTGACGCGCCGGAAATTCTGTACTGCGACGGAGATGTTTCTCTACTCCGGTCCCGATGTGTCGCGATTGTGGGGAGCCGGAAATGCACGCAGTATGGGATCAGTGTCGCCCGGGCGATTGCCCGGCGCTGTGCGGAATGCGGACTGACCGTCGTCAGCGGAATGGCTCTGGGGATTGATGCGGCGGCACATCAGGGCGCGCTGGAGGCAGGCGGCCGGACAATCGCTGTTTTTGCGTGCGGACCCGATGTATGCTATCCGAGAGAGAACCGCAGAATAATGAAGGAAATCCGCGACCGCGGATTGATTTTCAGTGAATATCCTCCGGGAGAAAAACCTGCGCCGTATAAATTCCCGATGAGGAACAGGATAATAAGCGGGATTTCCGAGGCTGTCGTCGTAGTAGAGGCGTCCTATCGCAGCGGTGCACTGATTACGGCCGAGTTTGCGGAGGAGCAGGGCAGACAGCTTTACGCTGTACCGGGCAACATAACCAGTCCTGCCAGCTTCGGATCCAATCAGATCATCGCAGAGGGCGTTATGCCGCTCCTCGTGATTGAGGAACTGATCCGCGGTCTGGGAATTGTCCCGGAAAATTCGTCAGAAATCCGTGAGATTCTTGGTGAAGATGAAAAAAATATTTTCGATCAGATCCGGAAACATTCTGAACTCACAAGTGACGAGCTATGCCGTCTGACCCTGCTTCCACCGCAGAAAATCAACGGTATTATTACTGTGCTTGAAATGAAGGGACTGGTGGTAAGTTCAATGGGAAGAGTATTTGTGAACAGAATGTGAATAATATTTCAGTTGACACAGAGAAACAACTGTGAAAAAATGAATATTGAGAATATTTGACGTAAAACGGATTTGTGTTATAATACGAATCGTTTATCAAATATTTTTTGGAGGAATAATGGCGAATAGTAAGAAAACGTTAGTGATTGTTGAGTCGCCATCCAAAGCGAAAACGATTGGAAAGTACCTGGGTTCCCGTTACCGTGTCATAGCATCGGTGGGGCATGTCCGGGATCTGCCGAAGAGCAAACTCGGCATCGACGTGGATCAGGATTTTGAACCGCAGTACATTTCCATTCGCGGAAAGGGCGACCTGATAAAGGAACTGAAAAAAGAAGCGAAAAAAGCATCGAAGGTGTATCTTGCCACGGACCCTGACCGGGAGGGGGAAGCGATTTCATGGCATCTGGCATATCTGCTGGGGATTGATCCCGACAGTCCGTGCAGGATTGAATTTAATGAAATCACCAAATCGAAAATCAAAGAAGCGATCAAGCATCCGCGGCCGATAAATCAGAACCTGGTGGATGCTCAGCAGGCCCGGCGAGTGCTGGACAGGCTGGTAGGCTATCAGATCAGTCCGCTGCTCTGGCGCAAGGTGCGCAAGGGCCTGTCGGCGGGACGCGTTCAGTCGGCGGCGCTGAAGATTATCTGCGACAGAGAGAAGGAAATTCGGGATTTTGTGCCGCAGGAATACTGGACCATCAGTGCGGAGTTTGAGCACGATCCGGTTTTTTCCGCCAGACTGCATTCCAGAAATGGAAAAAAACTTGCGATTGGAAGCCGGGAAGAAAACGACGCGATTCTGAAGGAACTCGATTCCGGCATATATACGGTTTCTGCGATTAACAAAAAACCGCGGAGCAAGAAGCCCTATGCGCCTTTTACGACCAGTACGCTGCAGCAGGAAGCGTCCAACAAACTGAACTTTAACACCCGCAAGACGATGATGATTGCGCAGCAGCTTTATGAGGGCGTGGACGCCGGAAAACGGGGCACCATCGGTCTGATTACATATCTGAGAACCGATTCTGTCCGTATCTCTGCAGAGGCTCGGACTGCCGCGGCCGGATTCATTACAGCAAAATACGGAGAGCAGTATCTCGGGAACAACGTGTTCTCCAACAAGAAAAAAGATATTCAGGACGCCCATGAGGCGATCCGGCCCAGCATCATCGATCTGGAACCGGACGAACTGAAGGATCAGCTGTCGAGGGATCAGTACCGCCTCTACAGACTGATCTGGAACCGCTTTATCGCCAGCCAGATGAAGCCCGCTCAATATGACGGCATGCAAGTGGACATCAGGAACGGAGAGTATCTCTTCAGAGCGACGGGAAGCAAACTGATTTTCGATGGTTATCAGAAGGTCTACGGCGGTGGAAATGATGAGGATCGTGACCGGATTCTGCCTGAGCTCGCAGAGAATGAAGAACTGAAGCTGCAGAAGGTCGGCGGTGAGCAGAACTTCACACAGCCGCCGTCGCGGTTTACGGAGGCGAGCCTGGTCCGGGAACTGGAGGATCGGGATATCGGGCGCCCAAGCACATACGCTCCCATCGTCGGTACTCTTTCGGAACGGAAGTACGTCAAACGGGAGAAGAAAACGCTTGTTCCCACAGAACTGGGATTCATCGTCACCGATCTGATGGAACAGTATTTTCATGAGATTGTGGACGCCGGCTTTACCGCGAGCATGGAGGATAAGCTGGACGATGTGGAGGCAAAGGGTACAGAATGGAAATCTCTGATTCGGGATTTCTACGGCCCGTTCAAGCAGGAACTGGACAAGGCGGATGAAGCCATTGAGAAGGTTGTTGTGGAGGATAAGCCGACCGGAGAGTTCTGCGAACTCTGCGGCAAGCCTCTTGTCATAAAGGCCGGCCGGTACGGCGACTTTATCGCGTGTTCCGGATATCCCGAGTGCCGCAATACGAGACCGATTGTGAAGACGATTGGCGTCAAGTGTCCCCGGTGCGGGAAGGATATCGTGGAGAAACGAAGCCGGAGGGGAAAGATCTTTTACGGCTGCAGCGGCTATCCTGAATGTGACCAGTCTTACTGGAACAAGCCGGTAAATAAGCAGTGTCCCAAGTGCGGAAGCCTTCTTGTGGAGAAGGTGAGCAAGGGAGAGAAAAAACTGGAATGCTCTAATAAGGAATGCGACTACAAAGAATAGGGAGTGGAAAAATGCAGCAATTACACGCAACGACGATCTGTGCGGTGCGCCGCAGCGCAGATGATGTGGCAATCGGCGGCGACGGACAGGTAACGATGGGCGAAACGGCGATCATGAAAAACGGCGCTGTGAAAGTAAAGAAAATTTTTAAAGGGAAGGTTTTGACCGGATTCGCAGGTTCGGTGGCTGATGCCTTTTCTCTGACTGAGAAATTCGAGAAAAAGCTGGAGGAGCACGGCGGAAACCTCAAGAGGGCTGCCGTCGATCTGGCACAGCTCTGGCGCGGAGACCAGGGAATGAGAAGTCTGGAGGCCCTGATGATCGTAGTGGATCGGGATCAGATGCTGATTATCTCCGGCAACGGCGAGGTAATCGCACCGGATCAGGACTTTGTCGCTATCGGCTCCGGCGGAAATTATGCATATTCTGCCGCGAACGCGCTGTTCAACCATACAGATATGAGCGCTGAAGAAATTGTGCGGGAATCGCTGCGCATCGCATCGTCAATTTGTGTCTATACCAACGACCACATCACGGTCGAAAAACTGTAAAAGGGGGATTGCAGCAATGACTCAGAAGATTCAGAGCATGACGCCGAAGGAAATCGTCGCCGCGCTGGATAAATATATCATCGGGCAGGATGAGGCGAAGAAATCCGTCGCGATCGCCCTGCGGAACCGATACAGAAGAAGCCTTCTTCCGGAGGAAATGCGGGAGGAGATCACGCCGAAGAACATCCTGATGCAGGGGCCTACCGGCTGCGGAAAGACCGAGATCGCCAGGCGGCTGGCGAAACTCATGAAAGCGCCATTTGTGAAGGTGGAAGCTACCAAATTCACGGAAGTCGGTTATGTGGGCCGGGACGTGGACTCTATGATCAGAGATCTGGCAGAGGCCTCTATGCGGATAACTAAAGCCGAGAAGATGCAGGAGAAATATGACATCGCAGACGGCATCGCAGAGGAGAAAATCATTGAGGCGATCATTCCGGGCGCGCACAAAGGAAAGGAAAAGACAAACGAATCCAGAAATCCTTTTGATTTTCTGATGAACAGCGGAGGCTATCCCAGTCAGAAACAGCTGTATGAGGAAAGCCAGCGGAAGAAGGAGCAGGAGGCGCCGGAATCCTCGGATGTGGAGATGGCCCGCGATCAGGTGCGCCAGCAGCTGCATGACGGCCTTCTGGAGGAACAGTTTATTGAAATTGAGGTGAACGATACGCCGAAGGGAAATCAGCTCGACATGAGCAACGAGGGCATGAGCATTGCCATCGGAAATATATTCGGCGATATGATGCCACAGAAAACAAAGAAAAAACGTGTACGCGTCAAAGAGGCGAGGAAGATCCTTCGGGAACAGGAGGCTCAGAATCTCCTGGATATGGATCAGGTGACGGATGAAGCTCTGGAGAACGCAGAGCAGAACGGCATCATTTTCATCGATGAAATCGACAAGATCGCCTCGGGCGGCCGTTACACATCGGGCGCAGATGTTTCCAGGGAGGGAGTGCAGAGAGATATTCTGCCCATCGTCGAGGGAAGCGTCGTTAACACCAAATACGGGCCGCTGAAGACCGATCACATTCTTTTCATCGGTGCCGGCGCGTTTCATACATCCAAGCCGACGGATCTGATTCCGGAGCTGCAGGGACGGTTCCCGATCCGCGTGGAACTGAATAATCTCGACAAGGAGGATTTTGTCAAGATTCTGACGGTACCGGAGAACGCGATTACCAAGCAGCATCAGGCGCTGCTGTCCACAGAGGGAATCAATCTTGAGTTCACTGATGACGCCATCGATGAGATTGCAGAGATGTCCTTTCTGATGAACGAGCAGAATGAGAACATCGGAGCCCGGAGACTGCACACGATTATGGAGATTCTGCTGGAGGATATTTCCTATGAGATTCCGGAGCCGGACGAGAACGGCAAAATCATCATTGACCGGGCCTTTGTACAAAACAAGTTTAACGACACCATCCGCAGGGATGATGTTGATAAATATATTCTTTAGTACTTTTTTAAAGAATGGGAGACTAACATGAGCGAAAAACTATTAGAAAAAATCAGGAAAATGAATTGGATGCTTTCAGAGAGTGCGTCAGGGTATGTGTCCTTTGACGAACTGTGTGAAACGATTGGAGAACTCTTGAATTCCAACGTTTATATCATGAATAAACGGGGAAAGGTGCTTGCCGCGAAGTACAAGGAGGGCGAGGAGGCTCCACTGATCATTGAAGAAGAGGGCGTTTCCTGCCTGCCGGAGCAGTACAACGATAAATTCCTTGAGATTACGGAGACAAAGGAAAATCTGATCTACGACAGCATCAAGGATATCTACGGCGAGGACTATGAGATGGCGTCGAAGTATCACGTCATCGTGCCGATTATCTTCGGCGGAAAGCGAGTGGCGACGCTTCTGCTTGCCCGTCCGGACCGCGCCTATAACGATGAGGATATCGCGATCTGCGAGTATGGTGCGACTGTCATCGGCCTGGAGGTTACCCGGGGAATCACGATGGAGGAAGAAGCTGACAGCAGAGAAAAGAATGCAGTCAACATGGCGCTGGAGACTCTGTCCTACTCCGAACTGGACGCTGTCACAAAGATTTTCGCAGAACTGGAGGGTGATGAGGGACTTCTGGTTGCCAGCAAGATCGCCGATAAATCCGGAATCACGCGTTCCGTCATTGTAAACGCCCTCAGAAAACTGGAGAGTGCGGGCGTGATCGAATCCAGATCTCTTGGAATGAAGGGAACACGGATCAAGATCACCAACGAGTTCCTGCGCGGAGAAATTGATAAGATCGAGATTTAAATGCTTAGATTCACAGAAGATAACAGAGTGCTTGAGGAGGAATGCTACAGAGCGATTCTGGTCGGTCTGCAGCGAAACAGAGACATCTCTTATTCTATGCAGGAACTGAGAGGTCTTGCAGAGGCAGATTCTGTTGAAGTGATCGGAGAAGCGGTGCAGTCGCTGGAGAAGCCAAACACCGCTACTTTGGTTGGAAGCGGAAAGGTTCTGGAGCTGGCCGAGATGGCGAAGAATATGGAAGCCGACATGGTTATTTTCAATGATGAGCTGACCGGGATGCAGCTCCGGAACCTGGAAGACGCCATCGGCGTCAGAATTATCGACCGGACGATTCTGATCCTGGATATTTTTGCGTCCAGAGCCACCTCGGCGGAAGGCAAACTGCAGGTGGAACTGGCACAGCTTCAGTATCGGATGCCCCGCCTGACCGGTTTCGGAAAATCCCTTTCCCGCCTGGGCGGAGGAATCGGGACGAGGGGTCCCGGCGAGAAGAAGCTGGAGACAGACCGCCGTCATATCGAACGCAGGATGGACGACATACGGACGGAACTGGCCAAAGTCAGAATGAATCGCAGCGTGCAGAGAAGCCGCAGAGAAAAGTCAGACATTCCCGTCGTCGCATTGGTGGGGTATACAAATTCCGGAAAATCGGCACTGATGAACCGGCTTCTTGCGCTGTCCGCCAAAGAGGAGAAGTCCGTCTGCGAAAGGGATATGCTTTTCGCCACGCTGGACACGCAGCAGCGGAGCATCCGGCTGGATTCCGGTCATGAATTCATTCTGATCGATACGGTAGGTTTTGTCAGCAGGCTTCCGCATGGAATGGTTGAGGCTTTTAAGGCGACGCTGAGTGAGGTGCGGTATGCGGATCTGCTTCTGCATGTCGTGGACGCGTCTTATGAGGACAATCAGTTCCAGATCGACGTGACCAACCGGGTCCTGGAGGAAATCGGTGCCGGGAACAAAGAGAAACTGATGGTCTTCAATAAAATGGACATCGCTGACGGGCTGACCGTTCCCGAATCGGGCGTACGGAATCTTTTCCTGTCCGCGAAGACGGGGGAAGGTCTCGAAGAACTGGTCGGGGAGATTGAAGAACGGGTCTTTGACACGGAGACTGTACGACTTCTGATTCCCTATGACCGGGGGGATCTGTCGTCTTACCTGTGTGATAAAACAAATGTGATCTCTATGGAATACCGCGAAGCAGGTACAGAATTTCTGACGGAGCTTTCCTCTGCGGATCATCAGAGACTGAAGGAGTATGAGTTAACAAAATGAAACTGTACAGTACGGTGGCAGGGCCGGGCGAGGGTGAGCAGATCATTGAGCGGTCCCGCTTCATTACTCATGTCATGCCCTGCGGAGACAGAGAGGCCGCAGAGACCTTTTTTGAGGAAATAAGAAAGAAATATCGCGATGCGACGCATAATGTGCCGGCCATGGTGATCGGCGACGCCATGCAGGTGCAGTGGGGCAGCGATGACGGCGAGCCGCAGGGGACTTCCGGCGCGCCGATCGTTCAGCTGCTGGTCTCCCTGGGAGTGACGGATACTGCTGTGATGGTGACCCGTTATTTCGGCGGGATCAAACTAGGTACCGGAGGACTGGTACGGGCGTATACCTCAAGCGCCAAAATCGGCCTTGAGGCGGCGGGAATCTGCGATGTGGAACAAAGAGACGTTCTCGTGTGCAAAATCGATTATAAGGCGTTTCACCGGGTTCAGAACCATGATTTCGGGGAGAATGTGACTCTGTCGGATTTCGAGTATCTGGATCGGGTCGGATTTCACCTGACCTGCGATCCTTCTGCGACAGAATCCTGCATAGACGTACTGACCGGTATTGCCGGAGGAGGGAATGTGGTAGAGCATGTGGAGGGTGCTTTGGTGAAGGTGCCGCGGTCGTGGTAAAGCTCCGCACAAAATCTTGTAAAAAAAATTTGGATTTTTCTATTGACAAACCCCGCGATTTACTGTATAGTTACTAACTGTGTCGAGAACATAGACACCGCAATACCGCAGGACTTGGGCGTCTGGCCCGGTCGGGAGAATGCCTGTCATACAGATGGAAGACGTTGGACAGAACGCTGCAGAAATGTAGTGGGCACACATAGATGACCGTCTCCATTGACTCCGGACTGTGAGGACAATCAAGGACATATATGGCCAAGTAGTTCAGTTGGTTAGAATGCCAGCCTGTCACGCTGGAGGTCACGAGTTCGAGCCTCGTCTTGGTCGCCAATTTGCTGGCGTGGCTCAACGGTAGAGCAGCTGATTTGTAATCAGCAGGTTGGGGGTTCGATTCCCTCCGCCAGCTCCATGCAAAGATTGAACCTTTGAAACTGAATACGCGATTTGGTAGAGTCAACACAGATTCTACGCAGATCCCATTATACATTGATGATGTCGAGGGATGCCCGAGTGGCTAAAGGGGGCGGACTGTAAATCCGTTAGCTGAGCTTACGATGGTTCGAATCCATCTCCCTCGACCAACATGCGGAAGTGGCTCAGGGGTAGAGCATCGCCTTGCCAAGGCGAGGGTCGCGAGTTCGAATCTCGTCTTCCGCTCCATTTTGCGGATGTAGTTCAATGGTAGAACCTCAGCCTTCCAAGCTGATGGCGTGAGTTCGATTCTCATCATCCGCTCCACAAACAAATAGTGTGGGCTCGTAGCTCAGCTGGATAGAGCAACGGCCTTCTAAGCCGTGTGTCCAGAGTTCGAATCTCTGCGGGCTCACCAATTATTTTAATCAATGTGATAGTGGGGTATAGCCAAGTGGTAAGGCAAGGGACTTTGACTCCCTTATGCGTAGGTTCGATCCCTGCTACCCCAGCCAGTTGCGACCCATTAGCTCAGGTGGTAGAGCACTTGACTTTTAATCAAGGTGTCCGGAGTTCGAATCTCCGATGGGTCACCATTTTTTTACGAATCACCGCCATCATGGAGAGGTGTCCGAGTGGTTGATGGTGCCGGTCTTGAAAACCGGTGTTCGTAAGAACCGTGGGTTCGAATCCCACCCTCTCCGCCATTTAGGGATTCGGGATGTACCATCGGTTCGTGTACCTGGAGAAGTACTCAAGTGGCTGAAGAGGACGGTTTGCTAAACCGTTAGTGTTCGATTAAGGGCAGCGCGAGTTCGAATCTCGCCTTCTCCGTTTTTTATAGGGGTATAGCTCAGTTGGCAGAGCAGTGGTCTCCAAAACCACGTGTCGAGGGTTCGAATCCTTCTGCCCCTGCCATTTTCGACCCACAGCGCGGGCTCGTTGTATCGGGGTGTAGCGCAGCTTGGTAGCGCAACTGGTTTGGGACCAGTGGGTCGCGGGTTCAAATCCTGCCACCCCGACCATCAGAAATGTGGGCCACTAGCTCAGTTGGTCAGAGCATCCGGCTCATAACCGGCAGGTCCCGGGTTCAAGTCCCTGGTGGCCCACCAATTTACAAGTTAATAATGATGTGCTCAGATAGCTCAGTAGGTAGAGCAGAGGACTGAAAATCCTCGTGTCCTTGGTTCAATTCCGAGTCTGAGCACCATTTTTACGGCAACCGCTGCAAACCTTGACGTTCGGCGGTTGCCGATTTTTCTTTGTACGCAGCAGAAAAATTTTTTGCATCTTTTGTATATAACAAAAACTGAGGGGAAAATGCTGAGAACGAACTGAGAACGATCTGCGAGCAGACGGTCAGTCGGCCGGGGCCTCCGGAGTGTCCAGCTGACTGTGCAGTTTCTCCTCGGCCATCTCGAAGTAGGCGCGGACGCTCTGGTCCAGCGGCTCCAGCAAGTTGATCTCCCGGTCGGTGAGGGGGTTTCCGGAGAGAGCTCCCGCGATGACAGCCGCCGCATAGGCCGGGGTGTGCAGGTTCAGGCGGGTCGCCGTTTCGGTACGCTTCAGGTTTTCGCAGAGGCGGTAGAGCCTCCGGACCAGCAGACGGCTGTCCCGTTCGGTCAGGGCCTCACCAAGCGCCTGGTGAATGGAGGCCTCGAAGATACCGGTCATGGTGGAGCGGAGATAGGGCAGGTGATTCAGCGCGGTTCCCCGGGCCCTGGATTCCGAAATATAGAGATCCAGATAGGGGCGGAAGTCCTCACTGCGGCTGATCACGATGGATTTTGCTTTATTGATGTATTTTCTGTTATCTGACATGATGCTTCCCTTCTCTGCCTGTCGGCCGGATTTTCATTGAAATTCTGTCAACAGTATACCACACGGCTCAATTTTCTTGCAATACCTGCTCAGAATATAGTCTTGCGAATACGGTAAATTTTTGGTATCATAGAACCAAATGATTCGGGAGGGAACATGGCACAGTTATATTATCGCTACAGCACGATGAACGCGGGCAAATCGATTGAACTCATCAAGGTCGCTTATAATTATGAAGAACGCGGGAAACACGTTCTCACTTTGATTCCGTCGGTGGACGACCGCTACGGTGTCGGACTGATCACTTCACGCATCGGGCTGCAGAGAGAGGCTGACATCGTTAACGAGGATACAAATATTCTGGATCTCTTCATCCAGAAGAACACGGATCATCCCGTTGACTGCGTGCTGATTGATGAGTGTCAGTTCCTGAAGAAACATCATGTGGAAGAACTGGCTGAGATCGTGGACAGTTTCGAGGTGCCTGTACTGGCATACGGACTGAAAAACGATTTTCAAAATGAACTCTTTGAGGGATCGTATTATATGCTTGCCTACGCCGACAAGATCGAGGAAATCAAGACGATCTGCTGGTGCGGCAGAAAGGCGACGATGGTTGCCAGGCTGGTGAACGGAAACATCGTGAAGCAGGGGGAGCAGATTGTGATCGGCGGAAACGACATGTACGTGTCGCTCTGCCGGAAACATTACAACGATGGACGTCTGGGACCCGACCGGTAGCCGGATTTGGAGTAAATATGATCATTTCAGTAAAAAAGAATAACCGTGTCAGAATGATATCCGTGACGCTGTTCGGAATTATCCTCGCGATGATGATGTGCGGCACGGACGTTTTTGCTGCATCGAAGCCTGCTGCCTCCGGGACTGCAAAGACCGCATCCGTCATCCGCGCTTCCGCGTCGGTATCTTCTGCGCAGGTAAAAACTTTGTCCAAGGGTAAGAAATTCTCTATCAAGGCGGAATATTTCACTGCGAAAAAAAGCATGAAAGCGAAGTACAAGTGGTATTATATCAGCAGTTATAAGGGATACATCCGTTCGGACCTCGTAAAATACGCGGACAGTGTTACCGTATCGGGCAAGACGACAGCGGCGGTCAATATCCGGACCGGGGCCGGCTGGAGTTATGCGAAGAAGGCTGTTTACAAAAAAGGGAAATCAGTCAAGGTGGTGCTGACCGCTTATGACCGGAACGGAGAGAAGTGGTATAAAATCAAGGTCGGCTCCAAATATTATTATGTGATTGCCCGCTACGTCAAGCTGAGTTCGACATCGTCAAAAGCGTCTTCTTCGACGAAGAAATCCTCTTCTTCGACAAACAAATCCTCTTCGTCCTCATCGAAGAACAGCTCGTCGGGAAATTCGTCTGATTCATCTTCTTCAGGCTCAGCGACCTTTAAGGGCTTTCCTTCCAGTTACACAAAGAAACTGGCCGCGCTGAAAAAAGCGCATCCAAAATGGGAATTTGTGGCGGTAAACACAGGACTGGACTGGTCGGATGCGGTCTCCCGGATGACAGATAGGACGGGAACCAATCTGGTCTATACGACCTTTCCGTACTCCTACCGTTCCGTGGAGAAGGGATGTTACAACTATCTGACCAACAGATACACGCCGAAGGACGGAGCGAAGTTTATCGCCGCCTCCGAAGGATGTGTGAAATTTTACATGGATCCCAGAAACTGGCTGGACGATACGCATGTGTTCATGTTTGAAGACAACCGGTACCATTCCTCCTATCAGACGCGTTCCATGGTGGAAACCATGACAAAGGGAAGGAACAGTTACCTCTATAAGAATTCCGGAAGCTTTGTCACAGCGGCGAAGAACTATAACATCAGCCCGGTCTATCTGGCCGCCAAGGCGCTGGAGGAGCAGGGCACCGGGATCAACAGCGGAACGGTCAGCGGCCGGAAGGTGTACAATGTTTTCAACATCGGCGCCTACGATTCCGCCAGCGGCGGTGCGTCTAACGGTATCAGGTATGCGGGAAGCGGCTCCAGTTATCTGCGTCCCTGGACCAGTATTGACAAAGCGATACGGGGAGGGGCTAAGTACATCGCCTCGAACTTTATCGCGAACAACCAAAGCTGCGCCTATCTGGAACATTTCAACGTGATGAACGGGCTGGGCAAGGTAGGAACTCACGTCTATATGACAGCGGTCTACGCACCGCGCAATACGTCGGTATCCACCGCGTCCAGTTATAAGAGATACAAAATCTACGACAAAAAGATCGTATTCTATATCCCTGTTTATAAAAATATGCCGTCGAGCGCCTGCAAGGTTCCGTCCTCCAGCTGGAAAAAGGACAATAATTATTATCTGAAGACCCTGAAGGTCACGGCAGGCGGCAGAACCTACACGAAGATCAGCAGTTCGTCGCAGAATTATACCAAGTCGTTTACGGTCTATGTAGACAGGAACGTGTCCTCGGTGACGATTTCCGCCGGCGCGGCGAGCAGAACCTCCGCGAAGGTTTCAGGAACAGGAAAGAAATCTCTTTCGCAGGGAACCAATACGTTCAAGGTGGTGTGTACAGCCTCGTCGGGTCTGAAACGGACTTATACGGTTAAGGTCGTGAGGGGTTCCTGAACCCCTGATATGTGCCGCGTTTGCGGAGCTCGGCATAAATGCCGTTCAGGATGCTCCGCTTGCGGTAACTCCACTCCGGCGCAATGAGATCCCTGCGGGGCGTGTCTCCTGTCAGGCGGTGGACCACCATTTCAGGAGGAAGCATCTCGACAATATCACAGACCAGATCGATGTATTCTTCCATACTCTGAAAGGGAATGTATCCCGGATATTCGTCTGCCATACGTGATCCGCGGACCACGTTCAGCAGATGGAGCTTGATTCCCCAGGCGCCGCTTTCCGACACATATCGGACGGATTCCATCATGTCCTCCGGGGTTTCCCCCGGAAGCCCCAGAATCAGATGAACCACTGTTCGGATCCGATGTTCCTGCAGACAGGTCATGGCGGACTCGAAAACGGAATTGTCGTAGCATCGGTTGATTCTCCCGGCGGTGGTTTCATTGCCGGTCTGAAGCCCCAGCTCCAGCCACATGAAATGTTCACGGTTTATCTGATCCAGAAGCTCCAGAACATCTTCCGGCAGGCAGTCGGGGCGGGTGGCAATCACCAGGCCGCGGATGCCGGGCGAATTCAGCGCGGCGGAATACTTCTCCCGAAGCACTTCGACGGGCGCATAGGTGTTTGTATGATTCTGGAAATAGGCGAGATGCCCGGCGCCCGGCCATTTGTCTGACAGAAGGTGGATCTGCTCCTCGATGGTGGACGCGAAATCGCCGCCTCCGCCAGTCCCGCAGAACAGGCAGCCGCCGTATCCCTTAGTTCCATCCCGGTTCGGACAGGTAAAACCGCCGTCCAGAGCCAGTTTCGCCATCTTCTGACCGAAGCGGCTTTTCAGCCACCGGCCGATGGTGTTAATCCGCAGAGATTCACCGTACTCATTTACTCCGGCTTTCACTTCACACTTCATTTCAGCATTCATTTCATCGTTCACTTCAGCATTTATTTCTGCGTTCATGTTACTGCCCTTTGTCATCACCCTTTTTTCTTCCTTTCAGCATATTTTTATGATATAATAAATTGTTACGAATGTGAAGTGATTTTAAGCGTTGGAGGAAGTATGACGGAGAAAAAACGTGAAGCCGGCGACTGCGGTCTCGCATACTGCGGACAGAGTCAGACGGAATGCCGGTTTGATCCCGTCGGGAGCCGCCTGGAGCAGAAAAATCTTCTGCTGCACAGCTGCTGCGGGCCGTGCAGTACCGCTGTAATCGAGCGACTGCTGCCGGATTACAGTATTACAGTCTTTTTCTATAATCCGTGTATTACGGACCGGGAGGAATACGAGAAACGCAAAGCGGAGCAGATCCGATTTATTGATGCGGTCAACCGTCAGGCGGCGGGAGCGCGGGGCCATGTAACCTTTGTTGAAGGTGACTATGATCCGGAGCGGTACCTGGAACGGGTCCGCGGACTGGAACAGGAACCGGAGGGAGGGGCCCGATGCACCGTATGCTTTCAGATGCGCCTGGCAAGAACCGCCGCGTTTGCCGCGGAGCACGGTTATCCGATCTTCGGCACGACTCTCACCGTCAGCCCGCACAAAGACTACCGCAGAATTTCCGAAATCGGCCGGACGCTTGCGACGGAGTTCGGGATTGAGTATCTGGACCGGGATTTCAAGAAGAAAGCCGGCTTCCAGCGCAGCGTACAGCTTTCCAGGGAATACGGACTGTATCGGCAGAATTACTGCGGGTGCCTGTTTTCCAAAAACGACTAGACTACGATAATAATTTATTGACAAGGAGAAAATATATGTCAGAATTGATTTTGCCTGAAGGCTACAAAGCACTGCTGAACCCTCTGGAAACACAGAGAGCTATTAAAAAAATCAAAGATTACTTCCAGTCGGAGCTGGCTTACGGCCTCTCCCTGCGCCGGGTTTCCGCACCGCTGTTCGTAGTTCCTGAATCGGGACTGAACGACAATCTCAACGGTGTGGAGAGACGGGTGGATTTCACGCTGAAGGACATGGATGAGAAACGTGTGGAGATTGTGCAGTCTCTGGCGAAGTGGAAACGCTACGCCCTCGGAAAGTACGGAATCAAGCCGGGACACGGTATTTACACGGACATGAATGCAATCCGCCGGGACGAGGAGATGGACAATCTTCACTCGGTGTATGTGGATCAGTGGGACTGGGAGAAGGTTATCACAAAGGAGCAGCGCTCCACAGAGTACCTTCACGAGACTGTTACGACGATCTACAACGCGGTCAAAAATCTCGGCGATTATGTGAACCGGCTCTACCGCGATGTACAGACGGAGATTCCCAATGAAATATATTTTATTACGGCACAGGAGCTGGAGGATCTGTATCCCAACAAAACGCCGAAGGAGAGAGAAGATCTGATCTGCCGGGATCACGGAGCTGTCTTCATTGAGAAAATCGGCGGCGCGCTCCGGTCCGGCAAAAAGCACGACGGCAGATCTCCGGACTACGACGACTGGGAACTGAACGGAGATATTATTCTCTGGAACGATGTACTGAACAGAGCTTTTGAAATTTCTTCCATGGGCATCCGCGTGGATGCCGCTGCGATGGATCGTCAGCTGAAGCTCGCGGGAAATGAAGACAGACGCCAGCTGCCGTACCACCGGGCCGTTCTGAACGATGAACTGCCGTATTCTATCGGCGGAGGTATCGGGCAGAGCAGACTGTGTATGTACTTCCTGCGCAAGGCTCATATAGGTGAGGTTCAGGTATCCGTCTGGCCGCAGGCGATGACGGAGGAGTGCAGGAGACACGGAATTTTCCTGCTGTAGCGGAGAATTCGGATGAACTATGTCAACCTTGTTGTAGACAATAACAGCAGACATACAGATGAACTGTATACTTATGCTTTCGACGAACCCCTTTCTCCGGGCCAGATCGTGAACATTCCCTTCGGTAGGAGCAAAGGCCACCGGCGAGGATTTGTTTTTCAGACCGGCGTGGATCCGGAGATCGATCCCGCCCGTATTCGGAAGATCGAAAGCGTGGACGGAAGCCTTTCGCTGAACGGAGAAATGATTGAGACCATATGCTGGATGCGCCGACGCTACGGGATCCGATATATGGACGGCGTAAAATGCTTTGTGCCTCACGGAAAGCCTCCTGCGCCGGGAAAGGAAAAGGAGCCCTATAAAAACGCCCGGGGAGAATCGCAGCCGGTGGAAACCCTGACAGACGAGCAGCAGCGGGTAACCGACATCATCGGCGCAGCGATCCGGGAGGGCCGGGAGGAACGGTTTCTGATCCACGGCGTTACCGGCAGCGGCAAGACAGAGGTCTATATGAGAGCCATTGAGCAGGTTCTTGCGATGGGAAAGGGCGCGATTATGCTCGTTCCCGAGATAGCGCTGACAAAGCAGATCGTGGAGCGGTTTATCGGACGCTTCGGCAAGGAGAGAATCGCCGTAATGCACAGCAAACTCACGGGCCGGGAGCGTTTTGATGAATGGATGCGGATCCGCCGCGGTGAGGCCAGAATTGTGATCGGAGCCCGGATCGGAGTGTTTGCCCCGATGGAGAACATCGGCGCCATAATTCTGGACGAGGAGCACGAAGCGACCTATAAATCCGATCAGACGCCGAAATACGAGACGCTCGACGTTGCGGTCAGACGGCTGATGCATTACCACGGAGTACTTCTTCTGGGAAGCGCCACGCCCTCTGTGGTTTCCTACCAGCGGGCGAAGGAGGGAATCTATTCTCTTCTGGAGATGAAGCACCGGTACAATGCGGTTCCGCTTCCGGTGGTGGAAATCGTCGATATGAGGAAAGAACTGCGGCGCGGGAACCGGACGATGTTCAGCAATCAGCTCTACCATGAGATGAAGCGGACACTGGCCGCGGGGGAACAGGTGATTCTGTTTCTGAACCGGCGCGGGTATTCCACGTTCATCGCCTGCAAGGAATGCGGTGAGGTGCTGAAATGCCCGGAATGCGGAATTTCGCTGGTTTATCACAAAGGAGAAAACGCCGCAATCTGCCACTACTGCGGAAAAAAATTCGCAGTTCCGGCCCGGTGCCCGTCCTGCGGAGGAGAGAACATTCGCTTTTCCGGTGTGGGAACGGAACAGGTGGAGGAATTTACCGCCCGTCAGTTTCCGGATTACGTCGTGAACCGTCTGGATCTCGACACGGCGAAGAAAACAAAAGAGATTAACGGAATCATCGGCGATTTCGCCAAAGGGAAAACGGATATCCTGATCGGAACGCAGCTGGTGGCGAAGGGACTGGATTTCCGGAACGTCGGGCTGGTCGGCGTGGTGGCGGCAGATGTGAGCCTGAACATTCCCGATTACCGCGCGACGGAGCGAACCTTTCAGCTGGTGACGCAGGTGGCCGGAAGGGCCGGACGCGGAGCCAGACAGGGAAGAGTGATTGTCCAGACCGGCACCCCGGACAATTTCGCGCTGCTGGCGGCGGCACAGCATGATTATAAAAGTTTTTTCCGGCAGGAGATTATGGTTCGCCGGTTTATGAATTATCCGCCCTTCAGTGATCTGATCGCGGCGGAATTCACCGCGGGAACGGAGGAACTGGCCAGCAGTCAGGCGGATCGCTGCAAGGATTACCTGGTTCGGGCCGGGCTGCCCGGTGCGGAACGCATATTCGCGCCGAAGCTTTCCGGAAATTTCAAGGGGCAGGACAGCTTCCGCTATCACATCCTGATTAAATGTCCCCGTGGAGAGCGCGGCCGATACATATATTATCTCCGCTTCTTCGCGGAGCAGATGACAAAGAACAGAATTGAATGCAGCATGACGATTGATGTCAATCCATACAGCATGCTGTAACAGACACAGGAGGAACAATGGCAATCAGACACGTAGTTAAGGAAGGCGATGCGATACTCAGAAAGCATTGCCGTGAAATCACAGAAATCACTGACCGGATCCGCACAACCATGGAGGATATGCTGGAGACCATGCGTCAGGAGCAGGGTGTCGGAATCGCCGGCCCGCAGGTCGGCGTGATGAGGAGGATGTTCGTGGCGGAGCCTGCGCCGGGGGAGGTCTATTTCATGATTAACCCGGAAATCCTCGAAAAAGAGGGAAGTCAGACAGGCGAAGAAGGATGTCTCAGCGTTCCTGGGCTTGTCGGCACGGTGGAACGTCCGCAGAAAATCAGAATGCGGGCGCAGGATCTGGACGGAAACTGGCAGGAATATGAGTTTGAAGACTTCCATGCGAGAGTGATGTGTCACGAATACGATCATCTGGACGGGATTCTTTATACAGATAAAGCCACCGATATTCACGAACCTGTGATGGAAGAGGAACCGGGAGAAGAGGAATAACCGCATATGAAACTGATTTTTATGGGAACTCCGGATTTTGCTGTTCCGACACTGCGGAAGCTGATCGAGGCCGGTCATGAGATCGGGTTTGCGGTCACTCAGCCGGATCGTGCCAGAAACCGGAAGCAGGTGACATTTTCACCGGTGAAACAGGCGGCTCTGGAGTACGGAATCGAGGTCCTTCAGCCGGAACGCCTGAAGGACAGTGAGGAGGATCGGCGGAAAATCCGGGACTACAGACCGGACGCGGTCATCGTCGTCGCTTACGGTCAGATCCTGAAGCAGGATGTTCTGGATATCCCCCGGTACGGCTGTTTCAATGTGCATGGTTCTCTTCTGCCGCAGCTGCGGGGTGCGGCGCCCATGCAGCGGGCGATTCTGAACGGACTGGAGAAAACCGGCGTCACTATCATGCGGATGGAACAGGGACTGGATTCCGGAGATATGATCGCAAAGGCAGAGACAGAGGTGGATCACAAGAATTTTGAGCAGCTTCACGACGAACTCTCGGTTATGGGAGCAGATCTGCTGGCTGCGACGCTTCCGAAGATCGAGTCCGGAGAGGCTGTGTACACAAAGCAGAAGGACGAGGAGGCGACTTTTGCGCCCATGCTGAAAAAGCAGGATGGAAAAATCGATTTCAGCCGTGATCCGCGGCAGATCGAGCGGCAGATCCGGGCGTTCGACCCGTGGCCGGGCGCGTTTTGTACATACGGAGAGAAAACACTGAAAATCTGGCGGGCCGAATGCCCCGACGCCCGCTGCGAGCTTCCGCCGGGTACTGTGACGTCGGTTCATTCCGACAGCATCGACATCAGCTGCGGAGGGAAGCTTCTGCGGGTAACCGAACTGCAGCTTCCCGGCAAACGGCGCACCGCTGCGGCGGATTTTCTTCGGGGACACAAAATACTGCCCGGAGACGTTCTGAAATAAAGGATTTTGATGCAACAGAAAGGGATTTCATGGTATACTGACTATAAGGGAGGAGTATATTTATGTATTACGGATATGGGATTGATCCAACGGTCATCATTCTGATTCCGGCAATGATCTTCGCGTTTATTGCGCAGGGACGGGTGAAGAGCGTTTTTAACAGGTATTCCAGGGTGAGAAACCAGAACGGGCTGACAGGGGCGCAGGCCGCCCGCAGAGTTCTGGATGCCAACGGGCTGCAGGATGTGCAGATCCGGGCTGTCGGCGGAAGTCTGACGGATAATTACGATCCGCGATCCAGAACGCTGAATCTGTCGGAGCCTGTATGCAACGTACCGTCGGTCAGCGCGGTGAGCGTAGCCTGCCACGAGGCGGGGCACGCGATTCAGCATGCCCGCAATTATGTTCCCCTCAAGGTGCGGAACGGTATCGTCCCGGTTGTTAATTTTGCATCCAGCGCTTCCTGGATCCTGATTATCATCGGATTCGGCCTGCTGGCTGCAGATCCGGGCACTTCCGCGATCGGGAACCTTCTGTTCAATATCGGCGTCGTGGCATTTCTCGTTGTCATCGCGTTTCATCTGATTACCCTGCCGGTGGAATTCAATGCGAGCCGACGGGCGCTGAAGCAGATGGAAGCGATGCAGCTGGTGATGCCGGAGGACATGCAGGGATCTCGCAGAGTGCTGCGGGCGGCGGCAATGACATATGTAGCGGCGGTAGCTGTAGCGGCGGCAAATCTTCTGCGTCTGATCGCCCTGAGAAACAGCGACTGACCGTGGACACTTTCCTGATAACAAAGTGAGGTCTGTATGGATATCAACCGAAAAACAGCCTATTATACGCTGCTTCGGATGGAGAAGAACACGAGTTATTCAAACATCGAGCTGAATAATCAGATCAGGACGATGAAGCCTGATTCCCCGGCGTTCGTCAGGGATCTTGTTTACGGTGTTCTCGAGAACAAGCTTTATCTGGATTATCTTCTGGAGCAGCTGGTGAAAAAGGGACTCCGAAAACTGGATGCGGAGCCTCATGTGCTTCTGCGCATGGGAATATATCAGCTGATGTTTATGGATTCTGTTCCGGACTACGCTGCGGTGAATGAGACCGTGAAGATGGCGAAGAAATTCTGCTTTTATCAGACGAAAATGATCAACGGTGTGCTTCGTAATTTTCAGCGCAGCCGGGAGACGCTGAAACAGCCGATTAATGAGGAGGATCCGGTTAAACGGCTCAGTGCGGCATATTCCTTTGATCCCTGGATCACAAAGCTGTGGCTGGATCAGTACGGCGAGGAGCGTGCGGCCTCTCTGATGGCGGCGAGCAATCTGGTTCCGCCGTTTACCGTCCGTGTCAATACGCTGAAAACGACGCCTGAGGAACTGCGCGTGCGGCTGGAAGAAAGAGGTGTACAGGCATATTACAGTCAGGTTTCGAAGAATGTTCTGACGCTGGAGGGGCACGGACTGCTGGAACTTCCGGAATACACAGAAGGACTGTTCTTTGTGCAGGACGCCGGTTCAGCCGCTTCGGTAGAGGCTCTGGAGCCGCGGCCGGGAGATACGGTCATCGACGTGTGCGCGGCGCCGGGCGGTAAATCCTTTGTCTGCGCGGAAATGATGGAAAATACGGGAGATATCCACTCCTTTGATATTTACGAGAAAAAACTTGAGGCAATTGAGAAACACGCGCGGCGTCTGGGAATTCATATTATCCATACCGCGCTGAATAATGCAGAGAAACTGAGAGCCGATCTCGTGGAAACCGCGGACAAAGTCATTTGTGACGTGCCGTGTACAGGTCTTGGCGTTGTCCGAAGAAAACCTGAGATCAAATACAGAAAGGTAAAGAATGAAGGCAGAGATCTGGCGAAAAAACAGCTTCAGATACTGCAGACCTCATCGAAATATCTGAAGAAGGGCGGGTATATTATTTACAGTACCTGCACGGTCAATAAAATAGAGAATGCGGATGTTGTGGGAAATTTCCTGAAAAACAACAGCAATTTCCGTCTGATCCACAGCCGGCAGCTGATGCCGAACGGGGAAGGCACCGACGGATTCTATTACTGCAAGCTCAAGAAAAAATACTGATGGAAAGGAGTCAGCCAAATCTATGGACATAGGTTTCAGAACCGATAAGGGCAGGATGCGGAGCAACAATGAAGACGCCTGCTACGTCATGCCCCGGGACAGGGTCTTTGTGATCGCAGACGGCGTGGGAGGCAGCAATTCCGGAGAGATCGCAAGCAGAACCGCGGTGACGGGGATTATCGATTATGTGGATCGCCATCCTGTGGACGAGCTGAAGACGCCGGAACAGATCCATCAATATTTCGACACCTGTGTGAGGGAAATCAACTTCCGCGTTCTGGAAAACTCCAGACGGTTTGAACAGAACCGGGGGATGGCGACGACAGTGGTCATCGCGTTTATCAGAAAAAATAAAATGTACGTTACCAATGTGGGGGACAGCAGAGCTTATGTTTATCGCAAAGGAAGGCTGGAGCAGATCACGGAGGACCACACCTACGTAAACAGTCTGGTGAAAGCCGGAGTGATTACGGAAAAGGAAGCGGAGTCCCATGAGAATAAAAATATGATCACCCGGGCCGTCGGCGCGGAACCGAAAATCGAATCGGACTTTTTCATCGCGCCGGTCATGAAAGATGATATCATTCTCCTCTGTACAGACGGATTGTACGGGGAGGTAAAGAAGAACGATATCGTGAGCAAGCTCTCGGAAGGGAAAACGATGGGAGACACCTGCTACGACCTCATAGAAATGGCCAACATGAACGGAGGCAACGATAACATTACGATAATCTGCTTGAAGATCACGGAGGATGACCTAGATGAGTAACAAATTATTAGTAGGAAGATATGAGCTGATCGAAAAGATCGGAGAGGGCGGCATGGCCGTTGTGTACAAAGCGAAGGACCGTCTTCTGAATCGTTTTGTCGCGATCAAGATCCTGCGTCCGGAGTATACCAAAGACGCACAGTTCGTGGACAGCTTCCGCCGGGAATCTCAGGCGGCGGCGGGACTGCAGCATCCGAATATCATCAGCGTCTATGACGTCGGACATGAGGGGAATATCCACTTCATCGTCATGGAGCTTGTGGACGGAAAACCGCTGAGTCAGATCATTAAGGAGCAGGCTCCGATGGATTACCGGCGGGCCATTGAGATCACCAAGGAGGTTGCCTCCGCATTGAGTCTCGCGCACAAGCACAACATCATCCACCGGGACATCAAGCCCCATAACATCATGATTACCACAGAGGGAACCGCCAAGCTGGGCGATTTCGGTATCGCCAAGGCGGTCAGCGATTCCACTCTGACGGAAACCAGCAAGATTATCGGCTCGGTTCATTACTTTTCTCCTGAGCAGGCCCGGGGAGCATACGTGGACGAGCGTTCCGATATCTACTCTCTGGGAATTGTTTTGTACGAGATGCTGACCGGAACGGTTCCGTTCGACGGCGAGAATCCGGTTCAGGTAGCGCTGATGCACATCAATGACGAGATCACTCCGCCCTCCCAGCTCGTTCCGGGAATCCCGCCGCAGCTGGAAAAGCTGGTCATGAAGGCCACAGACAAATTCCAGTCCAATCGCTACAGGAACGCGGACGAGATGCTTGCGGAACTGAAAAATATCGAATTCGTGACGAATATGGTCGGTGACTCTGTGTTTGCAGCCAGCGATAACAGAAATTACAGACCGCAGCAGAATCCTGTTCCAATGGCGGCAGTGCAGGACTCAGATGAGGATATCGACGGGAAAGGCAGAAAGAAGGGCAAAAAGAAGGGACGGAAAAAATGGCCCGTCATTCTTCTGGTAGCACTTCTGCTGATTGCCGGTATCTTTGGAGTGCTGTTCGCGACGAATACTCTCAGTTTCGGCAAGGTTACCGTACCGTCTGTAACGGATCTCAGTTATTCAGAAGCCAGAAAGGTGCTGGAGGACGCGGGACTGAAAATCGAGAAGGGCGATAAGGTCAACAGTGACAGTATCGATGCCGGTAATGTGGCGAAGCAGTCTCCGGCCGCATATACGAAGGTGAAGAAGGGGACTACTGTTGTTGTGAACCTCAGTGCAGGAAAGAAGACCGGCGCTGTTCCGAATCTGGTCGGAAAATATTATGATAAGGATGAGATCACATCGTATCTGAAGGAAAACGGTGAATTTGAGCTCGGAAGTGTAGACTATGAAAAGAGCGATAATTATTCCAAGGGACAGATCATTCGTCAGGATCCGAGTGCCAATGCGGTGAAGGAGAAGGGCACCAGCGTGAATATCGTCGTATGCAGCGGTAAAAAGACGGTTGAGGAAACAAAAATTTCAGTGCCTTCTCTGACCGGGCTGAGTTACACTGAGGCAAAGGCCAAGCTGACAAGCTACGGCCTGACGACAGGCAAGCTTCTGTACGAGGAGAGCACAGTATACAGCAAGGGAACCGTCATGTGGCAGCAGTACGGCGCGGGAACCAAGGTATCGAAGGGAGCATCGGTCAGTCTGAAGATCAGCAAGGGTGCACCGTCTACAGATACAGACAATCCGGGGAACAATCCGGAAGAGGACTCGGATGATTAAGGAGCCGTGCGCCTGATGAAGGGAAGAATTATAAAAGGAATCGGAGGATTCTATTATATCAGTACAGAACAGGGAATCGTCAGGACTCGCGGCAGAGGGATTTTCCGGAAAGAGGGCATCACCCCCATGGTTGGAGACCTTGTGGAGATCGAGGTACTGGAGGACGGCGACGGAGTCGTCAATGCAGTTGAACCCCGCAGAAATCAGTTTTCCCGACCGCCTGTCGTCAATGTCGACTGCATGGTGATTGTGTTTGCTCCGGCAGAGCCATCGCCGAATTTCGATGTAATCGATAAGTTCCTGATTACGGCGGAGAGCAAAGGAGTAACGCCTGTTCTCTGTATGAACAAAAAAGATCTGGTTTCGGAGGAAGAGGCGGAGGAACTGACCTCGCGCTACAGAGGCGTCTATCCCGTTTTGCGGGTCAGCGCCTGTACCGGAGAGGGAATAGCGGAACTGAAAACGGAGATCTCCGGAAAAGCCTCCGCATTGGCCGGTCCTTCCGGCGTAGGGAAATCCAGCATCACGAATCTGCTTATTCCAGACGCCGGTATGGAGACATCCGGTTTGAGTCACAAGACGGGGAGAGGACGACATACGACGAGACATGTGGAAATCTTCAGGCTTTCCGGCGGCGGCATGCTGTATGATACGCCGGGGTTTACATCTTTCGACTTATCTGATGTGACGGAGGACGAGCTGGATTCCTGCTATCCGGAAATCTGCGAGCGTCTTGGAAGCTGCAGGTTCGACGATTGTCATCACATCCATGAACCGGGATGCGTAATCCGGGAGGCGGTGTCCCGCGGGGAGATTCATCCCCTGCGCTATGAATCCTATATCCGCAATTTCGAGGAACTGAAGGAAAAGAGGAGGAATATATATGGCTAAGCTATCACCATCTATTCTGTCGGCTGATTTTGCCAGACTGGGTGAACAGACGGAAATTGTCTCGGCGGCCGGAGCCGATTATATGCATATCGACGTTATGGACGGGCATTTCGTGCCGAATATCAGTTTCGGAGCATCTGTGATGAAGAGTCTGAATGATTTCGAGACCGCTCCTTATGACGTTCATCTGATGATTGAGGATCCGGATCGGTATCTCGGCGATTTTGTTACGGAGAAGACGGAATTCATCACTGTTCATCAGGAAGCGTGTCCGCATCTGAACCGCACGGTGGAGCATATCCGTTCCTATGGAGTCGGAGCCGGGGTGGCTGTCAATCCGGCGACGCCCATCTGCATGCTGGAGGATATTCTGGAATATGCGGATCTGATTCTTGTAATGACAGTTAACCCGGGCTTCGGCGGACAGTCTTTCATCCGCTCCTGTATGAAAAAAGTTCGGAAGCTCGTGGAGATCCGGGAAAAGTATGGCTGTGAATTCGAGATTGAGATCGATGGAGGAGCCAAACTCGAGAATGCAGAGGAAATTGTAGAGGCGGGGACGGATATCGTCGTTGCGGGATCCGCGGTCTTCGGTGCAGAGGATCTTTCGCAGCGTGTCCGGGAGTTCCGACAGAAGCTGGGCACTGAATAAATAAACGAATACGGCAGGGGCTGTCTCAAAGGAGGGCAGCCCTTTTCGTATGCCGGGTGCGCAGTTCTGCCAGGTCCTCGTCGCAGACGCGGGGATTTATTATGCAATAAAAATCCGGAACGCAGGGGAAGAAAACTTTGCTGATGTCTTCCCCACAGCGTTCCGAATTTTTTCTGACGGCAGATCATTCGTCGTCATCGTCGTCGGTGTTATTTCCGTTGTTTGTATTATTGTTTCCGTTGTTGGCCGGCGTGTTGTTATTGTTATTATTGTTCCCGTTATTGTTCGGGGCCTTCTTGTTGTCGTCGTTATCGTTGCCGGTGTTATTGCCGGTTGTACTTCTGCCGGTGGAATAGCCGCTGTAGCTGTACGTCCCCTTGACGTAGTATTCTCCGTTGACATACTGAACATCGCCGGGCATTCCTTTGTACGAGCCCTTGACTGCTTCCGGAAGCTGATTCATGATCTTGCCCCACAGAGACGCCGCGTAGCCGGACATGCTGGTGAGAGAGATGTTGATATCATTTCCGATCCAGAGTGCTCCGGTGTAGTTCTGCGTGAAACCGTCGAACCAGATATCATACTGGTTACTGGTGGTTCCTGTTTTACCTCCGGCCTGCGTACCCGTGACCGCAGCGGCTGTACCGGTACCGCCGGACACAACGCCCTTCAGCAGGTTGGTCATGATCCAGGCAACTCCCTTGTCGAGTACCCGAACCTTGCTGGTGGTCTTGGTGATCAGGGTGTTCCCGTCGCCGTCTGTGACCTTGGTATAACAGATCGGCGTCTTGGCTCGGGTTCCGTTGTTCGGGAAGGTGGTAAAGGCGTTGGCCATTTCCAGTGTGGTGACGCCCTTGGTCTGTCCGCCGAGAGCGAGAGCTGCGGCGTTCAGGTCGTTGGTGCTGCCGGTGGTCACCAGCGTCGTGATTCCGAATTTCTTGACCATCTTGACGGAGTAGTCCACGCCGACCTGCATGAAGATCTTATACGCGCAGGTGTTGATAGAGTTCCGCAGCGCAGAGCGGAAGGTCTGTCTGCCGCTGTAGGAGCCGGATGCGTTGGCAGGCCATGTGGTGCCGTTGTTGGTGGTCCGCTCGTCCACAACGGTAGAGCCTGCGGTGATGTAGTCACCCCATCCGCTGGTGCCTTGGCTGTCAATGTTATAGTTGACAAAGGTATGCTTCTTTCCTTCGCGCATTTCCTCCACACTCTGCTGGAGCGCCGCGCCGTATACCGCCAGAGGCTTGATCGAGGAACCGGACTGCCGCGGCTCGGTCGCTCTGTTGTAGAGCATTTTGCCCCGGGTCTTTCTTCCGCCGACCATCGCCTTAATCTCACCGGTGCTGTTTTCAATAATCGTCATTGCGGCCTGAGGCTGCACGACCTTCTGATTTACTGTGTAACCGTCCTTTGTGATATAATAGCGTCCGTTTTTCTTATGGAAGAATTTCTTTCCAGCCTTGCTTGTCACGAACTTGGCTGATACGATTACGTTCCCTTTGCTGTCGAGGGTCTTGTATTGCTGAGGAATATTGATATATCCGCCGGAGATGGCATACAGTTTTCCGTTCGCCCACTGATACATGGTGGGGAACTCGATGCTGTAATCCGTCTGGCCGTTGGCGGTCGTTTTGTAAACATTCAGCCGCCTGTTGGCCTTGATGGTCAGGGAATTATCGGAATTCTTTGTGATCTCACCGGATTTGAAGGTGAACCGGCCGTTGCTGATGTAGTTGCTGTATTTGTACATTGCCACAACACCGTTTTTGTTCAGAATATTTCCGTTGCCATCGTAACTGATATTTGTGATCGAAGGGAAATTCGCGTCGTTGCGGAATTCCTTCTGAATGGTTTTCTGCGCCTTAAGATCCAGAGTGGAGTAGATCTTCAGACCTCCCTTATATACTTTGTCCCAGGCATCGTCATAACTGAGATCCTGTTTGTCCTGCAGATCAGAGATGACCTGCTCCACCACGTAGTCAGTGAAATAGGCGATACCTGAGCTGTTTGCGTTGAAGTTGACGTGCAGCATCTTCTTCAGGCTGGTGCCGGTGGCCTTTTTGTACTGGGCGGAGGTGATGTACCCTTGTTCCTTCATCAGCGCCAGACAGGTATCGCGGCGGTCCTTGCTGGTGTCGTTCATGACATATGTTCCTTCACTGTTACGCTTCAGAACGGTGCCGCTGCCGGGCGTCGCGTCAGAGTCCAGAAGTTCTACCAGAGCATAGTTGGACGGTGCCTGGGGAAGAGCTGCCAGCGCCGCACACTGTGCCAACGTCAGTTTCTGAACATGCTTTCCGAAGTAGGCCTCGGACGCAGCCTCTACGCCGTAGCTTCCGAAACCGAGGTTAATGGTATTCAGATATGCTTCCATAATCTGCTTCTTGCTCAGGTTGCGCTCAAGTTTCACGGTATACCATGCCTCGATGATCTTCCTCTTCATCGTGTGCTGAGACATGGAGGATGTCAGATAGACGTTCCGCGCCAGTTGCTGTGTGATGGTACTGGTTCCGCTGACCTGGCCGCCCGATGTGATGGAACTTTTAATCGCGCCCATGACGCGGATGAAGTTGAAACCGTGATGCTTCCAGAAGGTTTTATCCTCCAGCGCAACAAAGGCGTTGACAAGGTTTTCCGGAAGATCGTCGTATTTCACGTTCACGCGGTTCTGATCGGAGTATACGGTATCTACTTTCTTCCCGTTCTGATCGTAGATCACTGAGGCTTCACTGAGCGTCTCATAGATCTTGCTGGTGTCGATTTTCGGCGCAGTGGCAATACATACTACGGCATAGATGACCGTAGCAACAATGAGAGCCAGAATCACCAGAAGAATGATCTTAATGATATTCTTCGGTGTGAGCGCCAGCTCCCGTTTCCCGATTTTCAAGGATTTACCACTGGTTGCTTTATACTTGTCACTTCGCATATTAAACTTTCCCCTTTTTCATTTCCCTGGTTATTTCAAAATATACATCGACATTATACCATATAAGGGTTGTAAAGTTAAGATTTTTCTGGGGTTCCAAAGAAATCTTCAGAAATGGGTTGAAAACTGGAAAAAAATGTAATAAAATTAAGATGTCGATTGATTCTTATGGAGGAAACCATGAGAAGAAAATTAACCGGCGCGGCACTGATGCTGATCGTCGGGATTGCAGCCGGGCATTTCTCCCGTCTCGTGTCCCTGGGTGTCATTCTTCCCGCCGCTTTTTTTATTCGGAGAACAAAGTCTGACCGGCGAGATCTGGCGGTCTTCCTTCTGCTGTTCTATGTGTGCGGTGTGCTCTGCCTGATTTCGTCGGATATCGCCTGGGCCGGAGGTGCAGAATATAACGGTAACGAGGTCTGCCCCATGGAGGCGGAGGTTCTCAGTGTCGAATCGGAAGACACGGGGATACGGATGGAGTGCCGGCTTATTTCATATAATGGAAGAAAGGTGCCGCTCCTTCTGCGGCAGAAAATCCTGCTGCACAGTTATGCTCCTGTGAAAGAGAACTGGAGGCTCACCGGCCGACGCGTCTTCTTTCATGGCCGTCTGTCTGCGCCGGATTCCGCCGGAAATCCCAGATGCTTCAACTACAGGATGTATCTCCGGAGCCGGGGAATCAGCCATATCGGCACGGTAAATGCCTTCCGTCTTCGTCCCTCCGGAGGGATTCATCCGCTGTCTTTCAGTAAGCGCCGGATTCTGGGAATCAGAGAACGTTTTATGGCACGTCTTTCCTGTGATGAGGAAACAAAGGGTGTCGTCCGGGGTCTGTTGTTCGGCGATACATCTGCGATGGATGAGCAGATATATGAAGACTTTCAGTCAAACGGCACTGCCCATGTGCTGGCGGTCAGCGGCCTGCATATCGGAGTGCTCTACGGCGTATACCGCCGCCTCACGAGGAAAAGAAAATCTGTTCCCGCAACCGCCGGCCTTGTCTTTTTTCTTTTCTTTTACGGAACGATGACTCTGTGGTCCGTTTCAGTGACACGGGCGGTGCTGCTGATTCTGCTTGTGGTGCTTGGAGATGCGCTGGACCGCAGGTACGATCTGCTGTGCGCACTGTCGCTGACGGCGATGCTGGTTCTTCTTCATCAGCCGTATGCGCTGTTTGGTGCAGGCTTTCAGATGTCGTTTCTGGCGGTGATCTTTATCAATTTCCTGACGCCGGCACTGAAGCGGTATATTCCCGAGGAAACGGCGGCGATGCTGGCGGTGCAGGGTGGAATGATTCCGTATACTGCCTATATGTTCAACTATATCCCGCTGCTTTCGCTGCTGTGCAATATTCCCGTCATCTTCCTGCTCTCCATCGCGGTTCCCGCGGGACTGGCGGCCCTGCTGATATCCGTGGCCGCGGGAACACCGGGGATTCCCGGCGAGGTGTTCTGCGGCATCGTACAGATGATGACCTGCTGCAACAGACTGCTGTCGCAGCAGGGACTGTTTTCCATCGATGTCGTATCGCCGCCTCTGGCACTGGTCGCGGCGGTCTATCTGTGCGTATTGTTCTTTGTTTCCGAAACATGTTCTGTCCGGCGGAATCGCAGAGACAGAAATTTTCTGCGGACGGCGGCCGTGTGTATTCTGGGGGTTTCACTGATCTTCGCGACCGGGGATCGGACGCCTTTTGACGACGCCTGTGCGGTGATGGTAGACGTGGGGCAGGGAGACTGCATGCATATCAGAACCGCCGGCGGTGCAGACATTCTTCTGGATGGGGGCGGACGAAAGGAATATAATGTTGGAAAAAAGATCCTGAAGCCTTATCTTTTGAAAAATCGTCACAGGCAGGTGGATCTGGCTCTGGCGACGCATCTCCATACGGACCATTACCGGGGACTGAAGGAACTGAAGGAGGTCTATCCGGTACGCAGAACGGTTCTCAGCGGAAACGCGGGACAGCGGATTGATCTGGGAAATGGAGAAGCTGTTGAAATTCTGTGGCCGATACAGCGGGATGACAGTGTGGAGGATGAGAACCGTAACAGCATGATTTTCCGTGTCACGGTGCGGGGAATTCGGATTCTTGTCACCGGTGATATCACCGGCGAGGGAGAGCGGATGCTGCTGGAACGGTACATGGGCACCGATGCGCTGAAATGCGATGTGCTGAAGGTGGCTCATCATGGAAGCCGTTATTCCTCTACCCGGGAATTTTTGAAGGCTGCGTCCCCGAAAATTGCGGTTATCGGCGTGGGACGCAATACTTACGGCCATCCCGCTGAAGAAACCCTGCGCAGGCTGGAGGACTGCGGCGTCCGGGTGTTTCGGACAGATCGGCAGGGCGCTGTGGGAATTATCGCGAAAAAGAACGGGCTGGAGGTGGTGACGAACTGGCGTGGGCCCTGAACTGACCGAATAACAGATGCGGACCTGAAACCGGTCAGCCCGCAGGTGCGGATCCGGATGAAAATCCCGCTTGCTTTCTCAGTGAAAGATGTATAAACTATTCATTACAGGGCCGGGCTCGACAGGCGGGCGGGCTTTTGTCGTATTCGCCTGCAGCTGCCTGCGGCCGAAGGAAGGAAAGGAACATTTATGTCAGCGAGAAAGACCGCGGCTCCGGGATTCAATGAGTTTAGAAATAATCTGAATAAGGGGAAACTGCCTGATATTCTGCTGTTCCACGGTGTGGAGCAGTTTGTGGTCAGTTGGGCTGTGGGAGAGCTGAGAGAGCGCTTTGTTTCTCCCGCGATGCAGTCGGTGGATTATGTTGTGCTGGAGTCCCCGACGCCGGAGGAAATCATAGATGCATGTGAGACGTTTTCTATGATGTCGGAGAAACGACTGGTCTGGGTACCGAACTTCAGGCCGCTGAAGTCAGTATCGGGAATAAAGGGATACGGAGAGGACTCGCTTGAGAAACTGATCCGGTATATCTCCGACCCGAACAAAGGCACTATCGCAGTCTTTTCCTATGACGAGATCGACGGACGCAGCCGGCTGGTGAAAGCTCTGAAAAAGCAGGGCGGCGAGTATGTGTTCAACCAGCTTACCAATGGAGGGTTGAAGAGCTTTGCAACCAAACGGTTTGCGAGGGCAGGAAAGAAAATCAGCGATAGTCATCTCGCGATGCTCATCCAGATGACAGGATATCTGAATAAGGAAAGCAATTATCATCTCTTCAATTTCGATAACGATATCAGAAAGATCATCGCGCATTCTTCCGGTGCCGTGATTACAGAAGAGGATCTGCGTGCGGCTGTCAGCGGCGATGGGGATACCTTTATCTTCGATCTTCTGGATGGAATCAGCGGAAATGACAAATCCGGGGCTCTGGAGATCCTCAATAACAAAATAAAACGGGATACATACAGCAGCATCCCCACCGCAGCCGCCATCATTTCCCAGGTGGAACTGATGATGGAGATTCGGGAATTTATGGACGATCCGACGGGGCCGTCCTCAGCGGCCGCCATCAGCAGATATACGGGAATCCATTCGTTTCGGGTCGAAAAGGCCATGCGGTACGCGTCCCGGTATTCTGCCGAAAAGCTCCGGAAGATGCTGAAGGACAGCTACGAAACCTATGCGGCGCTTCTGACGGGTGAGATTCCGCATCAGTTGGCGCTGGAGATGTTTATCGCACGGATCTGAACCGCAGAAACGGATCAGCCGTACTGATGAGCTCCGGCGGCGGATGGGCATCGAATGAGCAGCTGAGAACGAGCGGCGGACGGGCATCGAATGAGTAGCGAACGGGAGCCTGCCTAATCTGAAAAAAGCGGAATCCGTAGCGAGAAACAGAAAGATACAGAAAAATATAGAATTTACAGCGGAGGAATTGCAGAAGAATGAAAAAAGAAGTATCTGTGCAGATTGACCGGAAGCAGGAAGTCAGAGCAGACATGATGCTGCTTTTGATCACGTTGTTCTGGGGTGTTTCCTATTATCTTATGAATGTTTCGCTGACGGAGCTGTCCACGTTTACCCTGAATGCATATCGCTTTCTGGGCGCGTTTGCGGTGGCTGTCATAGGAACTTTCCCGAAGATGAGGAAGATAAACAGGGAAACTTTTTTTGCCGGAGCCGCCGTCGGAGTCGCGCTTTCCTTTGTCTACACAGGAGCAACTCTGGGCGTGCAGTATACAACGCTCTCCAATTCTGCATTCCTGTGTTCCACGACTGTGTTTTTCACACCGATTCTCGATTTCCTGTTCTTCCGCAGGAAACCGTCGAAGAAGATCATCGTTGCGGTGATCCTCTGTATCGTCGGCATTTCGTTGATGACGCTGAAGGAGGATTTCTCTTTCAATATGGCGCATCTTAAGGGAGATCTCTTCAGCCTCGGATGCGGATTTGCCTATGCTGTCGATATCGTGATCACTTCCCGTGCGGTGCGGAACGCCAGAGTGGAGCCCTATCAGATGGGCGTCATCAGTCTGGGAGCCTGCGGTGCGATCATGCTGGTGCTGGCTCTCGCAACAGAGATGCCGCTGGCACATCCCCGCACGGCCTTTGTCTGGGGTGCAGTCATCTTTCTGTCTCTGTTCTGTACGGGAATCGCGTTCATCGTGCAGCCCATCGCCCAGCAGTATACGGAGGCTTCCCATGTAGGAATCATTTTTTCACTGGAGCCGGTTTTCGCCGGAATCACTGCGTTTTTCCTGGCGCACGAGGTACTGACCGTTCGCGGATACATCGGCGAGGCGCTGATGATTTTCGCATTGCTGTACATGGAAATCGACTTTGGCGGTGCGAAACTGAATCGCAGAAGAAAAGGGTGATGCGATATTGAATCACGCTGTGCATATTTTTCTGTACAGGCGCATATTTCACTGTGCCTGCGTTGATTTTGGTCACAAAATTCAGTATAATAATTACGTTAAAGTTAAATGAGCAACAGGAGGGTCATATATGAATGAGAAAAATTGTTGCGGCGGGGCGAATCAGGAACAGTTCAGGGAGCTGGACCTCGTATTGGACAAATACGCGAAGGTGCCCGGAAGTCTGATCACGATCCTTCAGCAGACACAGGATATCTACGGGTATCTGTCCGTTGAGGCGATCAATCATATTTCTGAGGCAACAGGAATCAAACCGGCCAAGATTTACGGCGTAGCTACGTTCTATGCGCAGTTCAGACTGCAGCCGGTCGGCAAGTACCTGATCATGCTGTGTAAGGGAACGGCATGTCATGTAAACGGAGCGGACCATATTGAAGAGGCGGTTTCTGAGTATCTCAACATTAAGGATGGCGAGACGACGGAGGACGGCCTGTTCACGCTGAACAACGTAGCATGTCTCGGATGCTGCTCTCTGGCACCGGTCATGATGATAAGAAGCAGCGAAGGTGATGAAACCTATGGAAACCTGACCAAGGACAAGGTTCAGCAGATCCTGGGTGAAATCAGAGAAAGAGCTTAGGAGGTGCAGGGATGAAAGTAGTAATCGGACAGGGTAGCTGCGGAATTGCAACCGGCGCCAAAAAAACCGAAGCGGAATTCAAAAAACAGATGGAAGCCCGGAACGTCAACGCGGAGCTGACCATCACAGGCTGCGTGGGCACCTGTTATCTGGAGCCCATTGTGGATGTTTACGAAGACAACGGAGACATGACCCGGTACGTCAAGGTGCAGCCGGATCGCGTCGAGCGGATTGTAGAAGAACACCTGCAGGGCGGAAAGCCTGTGGAGGAGTTCGCGCTTGCGGATGAGGACAAGGAATTCCTCAGCAAGCAGCAGCGGGTCGTGCTGCGCCACTGCGGTATCATCAACCCGGAGCACATCGAGGAATATATTGCTGTGGGAGGATATGAGGCATCAAAGAAGGTTCTCACGTCCATGACACAGGACGAGGTGATTTCCGTCATCAAAGTTTCCAACCTGAGAGGAAGAGGCGGAGCCGGATTCCCGACCTGGTTCAAGTGGAACGCGGCCAAGAACAATCCGGGAAAAGAGAAATATATCGTATGTAACGCGGACGAAGGCGATCCGGGAGCGTTCATGGACCGTTCCGTACTGGAGGGCGATCCTCATTCTGTACTGGAAGGCATGATCATCGGCGGATTCGCGATGGGAGCTACGGAGGGCATCATCTACTGCCGTGCCGAGTATCCTCTGGCGATTAAGCGTCTGGAGATCGCGATGGCGCAGGCGAGAGAAAAAGGCTTCCTGGGCAAGAACATCTTCGGCACAGGCAGAGATTTCGATATCCGTATCAAAGCCGGAGCCGGCGCGTTCGTATGCGGAGAAGAGACCGCACTGATCGCCTCCCTGGAGGGCGAGCGCGGCATGCCGCGGCTGAAGCCGCCTTTCCCGGCAGCAAAGGGCTACTGGCAGCTTCCGACCAATATCAATAACGTCGAAACCTACGCGAACGTCGCGTGGATCATTGAAAATGGCGGCGAAGCCTTCGCGAAACTGGGCAAGGCGCCTTCTACGGGAACCAAGGTATTCGCTCTGGCAGGAAAGATCAAGAAGGGCGGACTGGTTGAGGTTCCGATGGGCCTTGCGATTAAGGACGTCATCTACGGCATCGGCGGCGGCATCAAGAACGACCGTAAGTTTAAAGCCGTTCAGATGGGAGGACCGTCCGGAGGCTGTATTCCGGCAGATCTGGAGGATACGCCGGTCACCTATGAGGATATCGTCAAGACCGGTGCGATCGTGGGTTCCGGCGGAATGATCGTCATGGACGAGGACACCTGTATGGTGGATATGGCGCGTTATTTCCTGGATTTCACTAAGAAAGAGTCCTGCGGAAAGTGTAACTACTGTCGTCTGGGAACCATGAGAATGCTCGAGATCCTTGAACGGATCACCGAAGGCAAGGGAGAAGACGGCGATATCGAGAAACTGGAGGAACTGGCGCGTAAGATCAAAGACGGTGCGATGTGCGGTCTGGGGCAGACGGCGCCGAACCCGGTGCTCTCCACGATCCGTTACTTCAGAAACGAATATGAAGATCACATTTACAATCACACATGTACAGCGAAATCATGTAAGGCGCTGATCCATTATGAGATCACGGACGCATGTAAGGGATGTACTCTGTGCGCGAGAAACTGCCCGGTCAACGCCATCACCGGCGAGGTCAAGGGCCTGCATGTTATCGATCAGGAACTGTGCATCAAGTGCGGCAAGTGTGAGGAACACTGCAACTTCGGCGCAGTCGTCAGAAAATAGGAAGGAGGATATTTGATGAAAAAATTCAGAATGAATATTGACGGCAAAGAAGTATTCGGCCTTCCTGGACAGACGATCCTTGAGGTTGCCCGGGAGAATGATATCTTCATCCCGACGCTTTGCTATGATGAGAGAACAAAGATTTACGGTGCCTGCGGCATCTGTGTGGTAGAGGTTGAGGGAAACCCCAAGCTCTGCAAGGCGTGTGCGACGGACATCGCGGACGGAATGGTCGTGATGACCAGCACAGAGCGCGTTCTGGAATCCAGAAAGACGAACCTGGAACTGCTGGTATCCAACCATAACGGAGACTGCAAGGGTCCGTGCTCCCTGGCATGTCCCGCCGGAACCGACTGTCAGGGATATGTCGGACTGATCGCCAACGGTGAATATGAGAAGGCGAACGAGCTGATTAAGGACAAGATTCCGCTTCCGGCGAGCATCGGACGCGTCTGCCCGCATCCCTGCGAGGATGACTGCCGCAGAGCACTGGTGGACGAGCCGATCAGCATTATGGCTCTGAAACGTTTCGCTGCGGATAACGATCTGATGGCGGACGAGCAGTATCTTCCGGAAATTGATGAACCGACCGGAAAATCTGTTGCGATCATCGGCGGAGGTCCGATGGGACTTTCTGCCGCGTATTTCCTGCGCCAGATGGGTCACGAGGTCACGATCTTCGACGCGATGCCCAAGCTGGGAGGAATGCTCCGCTACGGAATTCCTGAATACAGACTCCCCAAGGAGGTTCTGGACAGCGAAATCGAGCTGATCCGCGCCATGGGCGTTGAAATCGTACCGGACACCAAGGTCGGCGAGGATATCCCGTTTGAGACAGTGCGCGGAGATTTTGACGCGGTGCTGCTCGGAATCGGCGCGTGGGTGTCCACCGGCGTCGGATGTCCGGGTGAAGACGCGGAAGGCGTCATCGGAGGAATTGATTTCCTGCGCAAAGTGGTAAGGAACGAACCGATTGACTTCGGTGAAAAGGTTGCCATCGTCGGAGGCGGAAACACGGCGATGGATGCCTGTAGAACCGCGGTCAGAATGGGCGCGAAGGAAGTCTACAATATTTACAGAAGAACGAAAGACGAGATGCCGGCCGATATGCTGGAAATCGAAGAGGCTGAAGAGGAAGGCGTAATCTTCAAGAACCTGACGAATCCGAAGGAGATCCTGAAGGACGAGAACGGTCATGTGAAGCAGGTCGTGCTCCAGTGCATGGAGCTGGGCGAGCCGGATGAGTCCGGACGCCGCCGTCCGGTTCCTGTGGAAGGAAAGACCGAGACCATCGACATCGACACGGTGATCCTGGCCATCGGGCAGGCCGTAGACGCGAGCATTTTCGATGTGGACAAAACCAGAAAGAACGCGATCGCCTACGATCCCGACACCTATATGACCAGCATGCCGGGCGTGTTCGCCGGCGGCGACTGCGGAAACGACAAAATCTCCATCGCCATTGAAGCTATCGCTGACGCGAAAAAGGCTTCGGAGGTCATCGACTCTTATCTGAACGGCGAGACGATCAAATACGAGAAACCGTTCTTTGTGGAGAGAGACGACATCACCGAGAAAACCTTTGAAGACAGAGAGCGGATCTGCCGTGAAAAAGCGGATCAGTTGTCTGCGGCAGAAAGGAAAGACAACTTCTCTGAGGTCGTGTTCGGCGGCCTGACAGAAGAGCAGGCGGTGAAGGAAGCCAACCGCTGCCTGGAGTGCGGATGCCACGATTACTATGAATGTAAGCTTATCGAGCTGTCCAACCAGTACGGCGTGAAGTCCGACCGCTTCTGCGGCGAGAAGAACCTGACCGAGTTTGAGGACGATCATCCGTTCATCGCCAGAGATCCGGACAAATGTATTCTCTGCGGCCTCTGCGTCAGGGTCTGTGACGAGGTCATGGGCGTAGGTGCTCTGGGACTGGTGAACAGAGGATTCGACACGGTCGTGATGCCGAATATGATGAAGCCTCTGGCTGAATCCGGATGCGAATCCTGCGGTCAGTGTGTGGCCTGCTGCCCGACGGGAGCACTGCAGGAGAAGCAAACGGTTCAGAAGGAAGTTCCGTTGGATACAGAGATTACGGAAACGACGTGCTCCTACTGCTCCGTGGGATGCTCCCTGGATCTGGAATCCTACGGTGATATGCTGATCAAGGCTAATCCGGACAAAGAAGGCTATGTGAATGCGGGAATCTGCTGTGCCAAAGGAAAATGGGGCTTTGACGCTTCTGTTCTGGAGGATAAGATCGTCGATCCGAGAATCAAGGACGGAGACGGTTTCCGTCTGACGGATTATCATGAAGCCTTTGTAATGATGGCGAAAAAACTCGAGGCAGTCAGAGTGAGACACGGCGCGGAGAGTATCGGCGTTGCGATCTCTGACCGCTATACCAATGAGGAGGCATATGCGATCAAGAAGTTCGCGGATGTCATCGGTGCCCGTACGTTTACCTTTAACAGAAGGGCGAGCGGAGTCAGCGAGGTTCTGGGACTTGATCACGAGGCCTCTCCGAATACTATCGACGAGCTGCTGTCAACAGATGTGATTCTGGTACCGGGCTTCATCAAGAACAGAAACGCGGTGATCTGGAACAAAATCAAGCAGGCGGCGGAAAGAGGCGCCAGCGTCATCGTGCTGAATACAGAAGGCGCACAGGACGAATGGGAATTCGCAGCGAAGGTGATAGACATTGACAACAGCACAGAATTCCTGAAGAGAATCGCCAAGTATCTCGTGGAGACCGGAAAGACAAGCGATGCGGAGGGATTTGACGCCTTTGTTAAATCGCTGGAGGGCGTAGAGCTCTGCGATGAGTGCAGAAGTGTTGCGGAAATGTATGCCGGCGCGAAGAAAGCGATGATCGTATACCAGCAGAATGTACTGTCCACAGAGGCGGCGCGGCTGATCGGTGAAATTGCGATGCTGTCCGGTCATATCGGTACGCCGCGCGACGGAATCCTGGAAGTGAAGCCTAAGAACAATTCTCAGGGACTGGTTGATCTCGGCATCTACGCGGGAGCTGAAGCGATGGATGGTCTGAAGGGACTGCTGATCTTCGGCGAGGATCCGACGGATGCGGACCTGTCCGGCCTGGAATTCCTGGGCGTGTCCGACGTCATGATGACGGAGACCGCGAAAAAGGCGGACGTTGTACTTCCGGGAACGGGATTCGCCAGTGCGTCAGGAACCTACACGAATACCGAGCGGAGACTGATGCCGGTTGAACCCGCTATCGATGAAGATGTTGATTTCAGCAACTGGGAGATTGCGGCAGAGCTTGCGCACGTATTCGAGGAGGAATTCTCCTTCGAGGATGAATACGATATCTCTGAGGAGATGAATGATGCGGTTCCGATGTACAAATACGCGGAGGAAGGCGAAATCCTGGGCGGTGCGCTGAAGCCCTGTGAACCGAAATTCACAGCGGCGGAAGATGCGAAGCTCATCGACGAGCTTGTCTGCACCGACGCGATGATGCGGCAGACCGCAGAGCGCATCCCGACTCCGGTAAAAGCTACCGTATAATTTCGTCAGGAGCATTCGTAATCCCGGTACAGAGACAGCATGACTGCGGAAGAGAACAGCTGTGTAAACCTGATAGGCTGGGTGGCAGTGCCAATGCTAACGAGTGTATAACATAATGTTATATTATGCAAACCTGCAAAAGAGACCGCTGCGTTACGCATCGGTCTCTTTTTTCGGCAATAAAATCCCCGTATCGGTGATGAATGCACTGATGCGGGGATCGTTGATTGATGTGGGAACGTTATTTCTTTCCGGAGATAAGCTCACGCGCACTTCTGCGTGTGGTTTCCGTAATTATCTCGCCGCCCAGCAGACGTGCGATTTCATCGACAGTGGCTTCCTCATCCAGGCGGTCCACGTGAGTGTATGTGCTGTTCGCGTCGGTTTCCTTGCAGATCCTGTAATTGGCGTTTCCGCAGGCGGCGATCTGCGGCAGATGGGTGATGCAGATGATCTGATGAGAAGATGAAATCTCCCGCAGCTTTCGGCCGACGATGCTTGCCGTAATACCGCTGATTCCGGCGTCGATTTCATCGAAGATCATGGTGGGTATTTTGTCATAGGTACCGGTGATGTTTTTGATTGCCAGCATGATACGGGAAATTTCGCCGCCGGAGGCTACCCGGATCAGAGGTTTCAGCGGCTCTCCGCGGTTGGTGGAAATCAGGATCTCCGCTTCGTCGCCTCCCTCTGCGGAAATTGCCGGCGCGGCAGAAATGCGGATCTCGAATCTGGCGCTGTCAAAATTCAGGTCGTGAAGTTCAGCTTCGATGGCCTGTCCCAGTGCTTCTGCGCTTGCCTGCCGGGCCCCGGTCAGTGCGGCGGCGGAGGTGCGAAGCGCCCGGAGCCTCTGCTTTGTTTCCTGCTCAAGCGTTCCGCGGAGCTCATCGAAGTTCTCAAGCTGAGATAGTTCCTGCTGTATTCTGTCGCGGTACGCCAATACATCGCCGATAGAACCGCCATATTTCTTTTTCAGCTCATCGATCTGATCCAGTCTGGAAATCAGCTTATCGAGCTCCTCCGGCCGGAAAGATATCTGTTCCCGGATGCCGGCTATTCGGGCAGCCACATCCTGCAGGCCGTAATATGCATCGTTGAAGATATCGGCAGTTTCCGCGAACTCCCGGGAAAAGTTTCGGATGCTTTCCAGGCTGGACTGAATGTTTCCCATCGAGGAGAGCACATTAAACTCGTTTTCGTCCAGTGGTCCATAGGCGGATTCAACAGCGCTGAAAATCTTTTCGCTGTTCTGCAGGATCGCGATCTGCTCGGTAAGCTCTTCGTCCTCCTCCGGTGCGGGATCCACCCGCTGAATTTCTGCCAGTTCGAACCGGTAAAAATCCGCCTGCTTTCGGCTTTCTTTTTCCGATTTCAGCAGGGTATCCAGCTGCCCTCGACTTTCTTTGTATGCCGCATATGCTGTGTCGAATTCCGCACGCAAAGGGCTGATCTCGGCGTCCCGGTACTGATCGACGAGAGCGAGGTGCTGCCGGGGATCCCGCAGATTCTGATTATCGTATTGACCGTGGATGTCCGCGATCCGGGAAGCCAGTGCGGAGATCTCACCGAGGGTGACCAGCTGTCCGTTCAGACGACACAGATTTTTTCCTGTGGCGGAAATCTCCCGGGTGATCACATAATCCTGACCGTCGAGAGAGGCGGCCAACTGAATGACGGCTTTATCTTTTCCGCTGCGCACAAAAGACGAGTCTGCCCGCGCTCCCAGCGCCAGACTCACGGCTTCAATCACAATGGATTTACCAGAGCCTGTTTCACCCGTGATGATGTTCAGACCGTCTTCAAATTCAATCTCTGTATTTTCGATGATCGCAAAATTCTGTATTAAGAGATGTTGTATCATGATCGGATTATTTTTTGTTCTTCATAATGAGCATATCGTTGAAAATGGAGAGAATCTCCTCGACATGCTCCTCTTTGTCAACAACAAGCAGCAGGGTGTTGTCCCCCGCAATGGATCCCACGACGTGAGGGAGTCCGATGCAGTCGACGGCCTCTCCCGCGGCCGGTCCGCAGCCGGAAAGCGTCTTGATGACGATCAGGTTCTGTGCTGACGCAAAGGAAATGATGGTTTCTCGGAAAATCTTTACGAACCGATCTGAAATCGGTGCGTCGTGTCGGGTACTGACTGCATATTTATACTTTCCGCTTGCAGCGAGAACTTTAATCAGCTGCAGTTCCTTGATGTCTCGGGAAATGGTTGCCTGTGTAACATCGAATCCTTCCTTCTTCAGCATACTTGCCAGTTTGTCCTGAGTTTCAATCTCATTGTTGGCAATCAGCTCTAAAATTTTGTTCTGCCTTGAATAACGCATAATCTCCTCCCCGATTATCGAAAAGAATTGTACAAATCGGTAATATGTGAATATTATAGCACAATTATGCAAAAAATGAAATGCTAATTATTATCCCAGGATAGACAAACATCTGTTCTTATAGTATAATTAATAAAACAGTCAAAGCAGGAGAGGTAACGGATGAGGATACTTGGAATCGACCCGGGCTACGCAATCATGGGATGGTCCGTACTGGATATGAAGGGGAACCGCTTCAGGGCCGTTGACTACGGCTCAATTACAACAGATGCAGGAGTGGAGATGCCTCTTCGGCTCCAGCATCTGTATTCGGAGCTTACGGCCGTCATTGAGCAGTACCGTCCGGAGGAAGCGTCCATAGAAGAACTGTTTTTTAATAACAATGCGAAGACGGTAATTCATGTCGGGGAGGCCAGAGGCGTCGCCGTTTTAGCGTGTGTCAACGGAGGTCTGGACGTGTATGAATATACACCTCTTCAGATCAAGCAGGCGCTGGTGGGATACGGCCGCGCGGACAAAAAACAGGTTCAGGCCATGGTCAAGACCATTTTGAATCTGGAGCAGGTTCCCAGACCGGACGATACAGCGGATGCAGTTGCCGCTGCGATCTGTCACGGCCATTCCGCAGGAGCTGCTCAGAGACTGGAGAAACTGAAAAAGAGAGGAATGAAAAAGATAATATGATACGTTTTCTTAGGGGAAGCTTCCATCCGAATCCGGACGGGACTGCGGTGATCGAGACTGCATCCGGCATCGGATTTCTGGTCAGTCTTCCAGCAAATTCCGGATTGTATAAGAATCCTGAAGGCGCTGAAGTGAAGGTGTATACTCTGATGATCGTCCGAGAGGATGATATGAGTCTGTACGGCTTTGAGAGCAGAGATGAACTGGAGCTTTTCCGCCTCCTGATCACGGTGAACGGCGTGGGCGCCAAAGCCGGAATGTCCATTATGGGAATCCTGCCTCAGATGGAGCTCCGCAGAGCGATTGCGGCAGGAGATACAAAGGCTGTTTCGGCAGCCAGCGGCGTGGGGAAGAAGACCGCGGAGCGCGTGATTCTGGATCTGAAGGACAAGGTGGGAGATTTCGGCGAATTCAGTCCTGAGTCTGTCGCGGAGGGTGCTGCGGTATTCACCAGCGAACGATCCGAAGCTGTGAACGCGCTGATGGCTCTGGGATACAGCAGGAGCGAAGCAGAGAACGCGGTAGGAAAGGTTGGAACAGAGGGGCTCAGTGCGGAGGAATATATTAAAAACGCACTGAAGCAGATGTAACGGAGCGAGCAGATCATGGAATCAGAACGAATTACGCAATCCAGTGCGGGCGCCGCAGAGGCGGGACAGGAAGTTCTCCTGCGGCCTCAGCATCTGGAGGATTTTATCGGCCAGACAGACGCCAAGGGTAACCTGAAGGTCTTTATTGAAGCGGCGAAACTGCGGGGAGAGCCCCTGGACCATGTTTTGTTCTACGGCCCCCCGGGACTCGGCAAGACGACGCTGGCGGGAATCATCGCAAACGAACTGGGCGTGGACATCAAGATTACCTCCGGTCCGGCAATCGGGCGAGCCGGCGATCTGGCGGCGATTCTGACCAATCTGAACGACAACGACGTTCTGTTTATTGATGAAATTCACCGGCTGAACCGCAGTGTTGAGGAGGTACTGTATTCCGCCATGGAGGACTACGCACTGGACATCATCATCGGGAAAGGCCCCTCCGCCCGGTCTATCCGTCTGGATATCGCCCGTTTCACGCTGATCGGAGCGACGACCCGCGCGGGCAGTCTGTCAGCTCCGCTGCGGGACCGGTTCGGAGTCATCAGCAAGTTTGAGATTTATAAAAAGGAGGAGCTGGCGGACATCATCAGACGTTCGGCGCGGCTGATGGGCGTGGAGATCGACGAGGACGCGACGCTTCTGATGGCGCAGTGTTCACGGGGAACCCCCCGTATCGCGAACCGTCTCCTGAAGCGGATCCGTGATTTCTCTCAGGTGCGGGGGAACGGCCGGATCGATCTGGCGATAACAGAGGAAGGACTGAAAGCGCTTGGGGTGGACAGCCTGGGTCTGGAGCGTCTGGATCGTGAGATCCTGTCTACAATCATCGACCGGTTCGGCGGAGGTCCGGTGGGCATCGATACGATCGCGGCATCTATCGGAGAGGAGCGGATCACCATAGAGGACGCCTACGAGCCGTACCTGATCCAGACCGGACTGCTCTACCGCACTCAGAAGGGGCGCATGGTTTCCCGGCTGGGATATGAGCATATGGGTCTGAGATATCCCTATGAGGATGACCGCCGGGAAATCTCAGAGTCGGAGGAACGCACCGGAGAAGGTGAAGAAAAGGATGAGCAGATCAGGTTCGTGTAGCACCGTGGAAAGTGCGACGGACACGGCCTTGTGGAGTTCCGCGGCAATACGGGATTTGTGACAGGCAATGAGGAGAGAGTAACGAAGAAAGTATGAGAGGCATATGAGAATAGAAGACTTTGATTATGAACTGCCGAAGGAATTGATCGCGCAAACTCCGGAGCAGCGGCGGGATCACTGCAGGCTGATGGTCCTGAACCGTGAGCACGGAACAATCCTTCATCAGCATTTTTACGACATACTGGAGCATCTGAAACCGACGGACTGCCTTGTCCTGAATGACTCCAGAGTGATTCCGGCCCGCCTGTTCGGGCAGAAGGAGGGAACCGGCGCGCACATCGAGTTCCTGCTGAGCAAAAGAATCGAAGGAGATGTATGGGAAACACTGGTTCGCCCGGGACGACGGCTGAAGCCCGGAGACTCCGTCAGTTTCGGCGAAGGCAGACTTCGGGCGGAGATCCTGGATTACAGTGAAGGCGGAACAAGGAAGGTTCGTTTCCTCTATGACGGGATCTTCATGGAACGTCTGGAGGAACTCGGGAAAATGCCTCTTCCGCCGTATATCGAGAGGGAAAGCACTGATGAGGACCGGGATATGTATCAGACGGTGTACAGCCGGGTGGACGGATCTGTGGCTGCGCCTACGGCAGGACTCCATTTTACCGAGGAACTGCTCAGGAAGGCGCAGGAAAAGGGCGTGAAGCTCGCGTATGTGACCCTTCATGTCGGAATCGGGACATTCCGTCCCGTGAAGTGTGAAAACATCGAGGAGCATCAGATGCACTTCGAAGAATATTTTGTGGACGAGGACACTGCCTCCGTAATTAACGAGACGATCCGCGCAGGCGGCCGAATCGTCTCGGTCGGAACAACATCGACCAGAACGCTGGAAAGCGCGGCATTCTATGACGAAGCCTGCGGCCGGTATCTTGTGAAGGCGGGGCACGGGAGCACCGGAATTTTCATCTATCCCGGATACGAGTATAAAATCGTGGATGCGCTTATCACGAATTTCCACCTGCCGAAATCCACGCTGATCATGCTGGTTTCCGCGCTGTACGACCGGGAGAAGATTCTGGATGCGTACAGAGAGGCGGTGGAAAAACAATATCGTTTTTTCAGCTACGGTGACGCCATGCTGATCGAATAGATGACGCGCGGTTCCGCAGAAGACCGTGAGCAGTAATATGGGCTAGTTTTACAGGATTTATCGGTGGGTGCATCGATAGAAAAGGAAGGTTGAAATGATATTGGATTTTAACAAAATGCCGACATTGACCTGGGCTAATTTCAGGGGCGGTGAAAAGGATACTGCGGTTCGCATGTACAAAGACACGGACAATCGCATCATGTTCATGAAACTGGAGCCCGGAGCATCCATCGGGTATCACCGGCATGAGGATTGTTCTGAAATCATGTATATCCTGCAGGGCGTGGCCTCTGCGGTGTATGACGGCGTAGAGGAGGAACTGCAGGCCGGAATGTGCGGATACTGCCCCAAGGGACATTCACATGGAGTGGCGAACAAAGGCGAGGAGGACCTGGTATTCTTCTCGGTGGTGTCGGAGCACGGCTCGTCCGGCGGAGCACAGGAGGAACGGAGCCGCGGTCAGAATGCCGATGAGGAGAAAAAAGGGGATACCTTATGACGGATGCGATATCATACGAGCTGATTCATCAGGACCGCAAAACGGGAGCGCGGCGCGGCGTGATTCATACGCCTCACGGCGACATTCAGACCCCGGTATTCATGCCGGTGGGCACACAGGCCGCAGTCAAGGCGATGCGTCCGGAGCAGGTCAGGGAGCTGGGCGCGGAAATCATTCTATCCAACACATATCATCTGTATCTGCGGCCGGGGCACGAGCTGATCCGGGAGGCCGGAGGCCTGCACCGCTTTATGAACTGGAACCGTGCGATTCTGACGGACAGCGGCGGATTTCAGGTGTTTTCGCTGGGGCAGCTGCGGAAGATCACCGAGGAGGGCGTGCAATTTCAGAGTCATATTGACGGTTCACGGCACATTCTTACGCCGGAGAAGGCTGTGGAGATCCAGAACGCGCTGGGCTCTGATATCATGATGGCCTTCGACGAATGCGCGCCGTATCCCGCCGACAGAGAATATATCCGGGACTCCATGGAGCGCACACTGCGCTGGCTGGAGAGATGCAAGGCGGCGCACCGGAACAGGGAGCGTCAGTCTTTGTTCGCGATCATGCAGGGCGGTATGTACCGGGATCTCCGCAGGGAATGCGCGGAGCGTATGGTGGAGATGGATTTCCCCGGATACGCCATCGGCGGGCTTTCCGTGGGAGAGCCGAAGGAGCAGATGCTGGAAATTCTGGACGACTGTGTGGATTATCTTCCCCAGGACAGGCCACGGTACCTGATGGGGGTCGGCACTCCGGATTATCTCTTTGAGGCTGTGGAACGGGGAATTGACATGTGCGACTGTGTGGAGCCTACCCGCATCGCGCGGCACGGTCTGGCCACCACGAGCCGCGGCAGAATAAACATTAAGAACGCTCGGTTCGAGCGCGATTTTGGTCCGCTGGATCCGGAATGCGACTGTTATACCTGCCGGAATTACAGCAGAGCGTATATCCGCCACGTCTTCAAGGCTGGGGAAATGATGTCCGCGATGCTCCTGTCCAATCACAACCTGCACTTCCTGATCAATATGATGGCGGGAATGCGGAAGGCGATTGAGGAAGACCGGTTTACTGAGTTTAAAAAGGAATTCTATGATAAATACTATGGAACAGAATAACATCTGCAGGCATAATGAGTTTTGCGGCGGCTGCACTTATCAGGGAACTGACTACGGAGAGCAGCTCCGGACAAAGGAAAGTGCGGTGCGGTCGCTTTTTTCCTCTGCGGAAATCACTCCCGCGCGGTTTGCTCCTATCGAGGGCTGCCCGCGGGAGCAACGTTTCGGCTACCGCAACAAAATGGAGTACACCTTCGGCGATATGGTCAAGGACGGTCCTTTGTGCCTGGGAATGCACAAAATAAAAAACTTCATGTCTATTGTAACGGTGGATGAGTGCCAGCTGGTGCATCCTGATTTCAACCGTATTCTGCGGTTCACTCTTGATTTCTGCACTGACCGGGGATATGTGAAATATCACAAAAAATCCCACTTAGGGCTTCTGCGGAATCTTGTGGTGCGCCGCGGCGTGCGAACCGGAGAACTGCTGGTAAACATCGTTACATCTTCCCAGAGTGAGTTCGACGAGGATGCTTGGAAGGAGGGTCTTCTGGCACTGCCTCTGGACTGCAGAATCGTTGGCATCATGCATACGCTGAACGATGGGCTGGCTGATACGGTGGCCTGCGACGAACTGCGTCTCCTCTACGGACGGGAATATTATTACGAAGAACTTCTGGGGCTCCGGTTTATCGTCCATGAATTCGCATTCTTCCAGACTAATGTTGATGCCGTGGAGCGTCTTTACAGCGAGGCGCTCGCACTGATCCCCGATCTGGAGGGAAAGACTGTTTTCGATCTGTACTGCGGCACCGGCACGATCAGCCAGATTGCCGCCCGATCCGCTGCCCGGGTTCTGGGCGTCGAAATCGTTCCGGAAAGTGTGGAATCCGCTCGGGAGAACGCGGCTCTGAACGGACTGGATAACTGCGAGTTCGTCTGCGGCGACGTGTTCGCTGTTCTGGACACGCGGCAGGACAAGCCGGATGTGATCATCGTCGATCCGCCTCGAGCGGGCATGTCACAGGAGGCCGTAACCCGCATCGCCTCCTACGGCGTGAAGCAGATCCTCTACATCTCCTGCAATCCCAAAAGCCTGGTGAAAAATCTGGCCTGGTTCGCCGAACTGGGATACGAGGCCGAGTATGTCCGGCCATACGACAATTTCCCGATGACCCGACATGTGGAGACGGTAGTATTGATGTCTAAAGCAAACACATAAGAGGCGATGAAAGGCTTGAAAACAAGCGGTTTATGGAATTAGCTTCTATCGAGTCGGCCACTCAGGAAGCTCAAAAAACACTCCCCGGAAACTTATCTAAAGGTCATTTTGCCGGAGGGTTGAGTAGGCCATTTAGATGTCGGGGGTCGAGTGCGCCATTTAGATGTCAGAAACCATAGGGTTGAGTGGGCTGTTTAGATGTCGGGGGTTGAGTGCGTTATTTAGATGTCAGGGATGAAAACGGCAGATTGTAATTGTAAGGAGCAGCATGCTATGAAGAAGAGCATCGGTATCATTCTAATAATTTGCATTGTGCTTACTCTCGCGCTTTTGATCGGTATTCTTCCATCAGTTACAGACTATCAGGCAAAGCATCGCATATACACTGATATGCAGACTGATCTTTCTGATGTGATGAATGTAAACATCAGAATTGTTTCAGTCGATAAGCATGATGGGGGAATTGCATATGGTGCCGGAAGCAGCGGAGTTGTAATAGAAAAAACAGAGAACAAGTATTATGCTTTGACCGCATTTCATGTTCTTGCGAATGATGAGATCGATTATTTTGTAGTCATAACACCGGATGATCCGTCCGTTTTCGACTACAAAAAAGAACATGAAGGCGTAGGGCAGGAAGAGTATTATAATCAGCTTCCTAAAGTAAAGGTTGAATTCGAGAAAGAGGAATCTGATTTGGCTGTTATTTCATTTGAGTCTGACAAGCAAATCTCTGTCGTACAAATCGCAGAAACAATGCCTGAGAAGGGAGATCGAATAGCTGTGATATCCAATCCGGAAGGAGAGAAGTTTGTTAGTACATACGGCAAAATCAAATCCAGTAAACCAGAGAACTTCAGTTTCAATGATGATCAGTCTGACAATCTGGTCGTAAAACATAGTGCATATGAAGCACCCGGCAGCAGTGGAAGCGCAGTGTATAACGAAAGCATGGAGCTGGTCGGTATCAACATAGGCGGCGGCAGAGATGTATTTGGGCGTTTCCGATATGGTGTGATGATACCAACAGATCAGATCAATGAGTGCATCAGCGGATGGCAAGAGGAGAAATGACATGGCATGTTCCGTTTCCGTATAGATATGAGGTCAAATAAGGAAGAATGAGTAGAAGGATTCTCATAATAACAATGATTTGCATTCTGACAGTTTTGGCTGGATGTGGAAAGAAAGCTGAGCCGATAGATTTGCCATCCAATGAGGCTGTCACAAGTATAGAGGTCATTACGATCGACGGAGCTAAAGCCGATATCACAGAAACCACTCAGATCGAGACAGTCATGACTGCTTTAAGTGCAGCTAAACCGACCCGAGTACAATCCGTAAACGACCAGCCTGCAAATGTTGACGCTTACGGAACCATCAGCATCAATACCGCTGGTGAAGCAACAGTGGTTTACTACTATGATAAAGATAGTAAACATTATATCGAACAACCGTACAGGGGAATCTACGAGCTGGAAGATAATTTAGAAGAGACTCTGCGTCAAGAGTAAGTGAGGTGTCGCAATGTCTATGAAAGCGGTCAAGATCATTGATATTATTTGCATAGTAATATTTGTGCTCATGGGGGTGTATATTTTTGCTTTACCTGAAGCAACACAGGATCTCCTTTTGCCTGTCTTTACAATCATCAATCCTTATAAGACCGGTGCGTGGATCATGGGAATCGGATTTCTTGTCACCTGTCTCTGGGGAAAAGGAAAGGCAGGCTTGGTTTTAGGTGTAGTGCTACTGGTATGTTATCTGATTACGGCGTTTGTATCACTGGTAGGATTAATGGTAGTGACAACCGGGCTTGACCTTCTGTGGTATTTGCATCCTATTCCTATTGTAATTGGATGCATTGTGGCAATTTGCAGGAAGAGAAGAAGATAAGAAAAAAGAGACAGACCAGAGCTCCTCACTACCAATCACGGCGGTGGGGAGCTCTTATTATGCCTCGATGTCGATTGTGATCCCGGACTTGAAGTCTACTGTGAAGTGATCCTCGAAGACGGTGATCTTGGCAATGTGCCTTGAGACCAGTGCCTCGTCAAATTTTGTGATGTCAGCGGCCTGCTTATTGATGAAGTCCTGCAGGTCTTTGATCCGTTTCATCTGGTCATCCCGGAGGACACTGTCGACTTCGGACTGCTTGCGCATATCCCGGAGCCGGATTATCTCATCAGTGATGGCATCATAGTCCGCGCTCTGGTTGGCTTTCTTGATGAGCTCTTTCTGTAATTCCTTCATCCGCGCGTCGATGACTTCTGGGGAGAGAGTATCTCGATCTGAAATGGCAGTTTTCATGTTGGACTGCAGTGTTTTCAGGAAGTCAGTTTTCTGGCAGAGCACCTGATTGATGGCGTCAATCACCACCTGCTCCAGAATCGTTTCATTCACTGTGCGGCTGCGGCAGGCATGGCCGGTGTTCTCAAGCCGTGAGCAGCACCGCCAGACGATCGACCTGCAGCCTCGGTTGTTCCAATGAACGCGCCGGTAATATTCTCCGCACTCGCCGCAAAAAATGATCTGTGCGAAGCAGTGCTTGCAGGAGTAACAGCGGCGCCTGCCATTCTCGGTGGTATGCACTCTGCGTCTTCTGGCCAGTTCCTCCTGCACCAGCAGGAAGATGTCTTTCGGAATGATGGCCTCATGATCACCTTCCACATAGTACTGCGGCATGGTGCCGTTGTTCTTAACTCGCTTCTTCGTCAAAAAGTCCGTGGTATAGGTCTTCTGAAGCAGGGCATCACCGATGTACTTCTCGTTTGTCAGGATCTTCTTTATGGTGCTGGGGTGCCATCTCTCTTTCCCAGCGCCGGTGAGAATACAGTCAGCTTCCAGACCGGCAGCGATCTTATCCATGCTTTTGCCTTCGAGATATTCCCGGTAGATACGTTTGACGATCTCGGCCTGTTCGGGGTCGATGACCAGATTGCCGTCTGAGTCTTTGGTGTAACCGAGAAAGCGGTTGTGATTGACCTGTACCTTGCCTTGCTGGTAGCGATACTGGATTCCCATTTTTACATTCTGTGAAAGGCTCTGGGATTCCTGCTGGGCGAGGGAGGCCATGATGGTAAGCAGCACCTCGCCTTTAGAATCCATTGTGTTGATGGACTCCTTTTCAAAGAAAACCGGGATGTTCTTATCCTTGAGCTCACGGATATATTTCAGGCAGTCCAGCGTGTTACGCGCAAACCGGCTGATTGACTTAGTGATGATCATGTCGATGTTTCCGGCATGGCATTCGTCGATCATGCGGTTAAACTCGTCACGCTTCTTAGTGTTGGTGCCGGTGATGCCGTCATCTGCAAAGATGCCAGCCAGTACCCATTCTGGATTCTTTGAAATGTACTCTGTGTAATGCTCAATCTGTGCATCGTAGCTGGTGGCCTGCTCATCGCTGTCAGTACTGACTCTGCAGTACGCCGCGACTCGGAGCTTTGGCTTCTCAGCTTTTTTGATATTGTTTCCGACCTGCCGTTTGGCTGGTATGAAGGTAACGTTTGCCATCAGCTTACCTCACTTTCAATCTGGCTATAAATGTATTCTGCCTGCTGCACCGGGCTGTCAAAGTGCTCAGTGAGCTCACCAAGCTTGAATCGTCTGAACGGCTTTACCTCCCGTGGCTTTGTCTTCCGGCCATTCCTGCCGAGGGCTTCCGCACGCCTCGTGATTTCTTCCTGAGCCCTTGTAAAGGTGCTTTCACCGATGATGGCAGGGTAGAAGGCATCGCCGAGATAGTGCTTATTACTCAGGAGCCGCTTTACACTGCCGTGATAAGCGTCGATTCCGACCTCTGCCGCAGCCGACATGAGCCCCATGCCTGCGAGGTAGTTTTTGTAAAGGTTCCGGAGCCTGTCTGCAGCATCATTGTCGATGACTGCGTTCCCGTTTACGATCCGGTAACCATAAGGGGTATGTCCCATTTCTTCACATCCTTTCTGTTAGCGTGAGTCCGCATTTCAGTTCAAAGGCGATCTTTTCCCTTGAGAGCACCCGGACGCAGCTAACGGTCTCTTCGAATAATTCATCATCGAAGGAGTCGAGCATGGAGCTTTTCTCCGTAAAGCGGAGCAGGGTAGTTGCGGCCTGAATTTGGCAGGCGTCGCCTTTGACGCTTTTGCTCAGCATTTCGATTTCCGTGTTGTATCTGTCAGCCTGTGCGAGCAGGGTGTTCATCTCCTCGTTATAGAGAATCTGGTCAATATAGCCTTGCGCCATGAATCCGGTCAGACGTTCTTTCTGCTGGCTGTTTTCCATGAGCAGGGTTTGCAGCTCCTGAATCCTATGGAGGGAGTCGTCGTTGTTTCCCTTGCGCAGCGCTTGCACATATGGCTTCAGGATCAGCTTCCTCGCGAAGATCAGCTTGTTGATCATCGTCACAAAGGCAGCCTTTAGTGCATCGTCCCGGATGAACTTCATGGAGCATTTGCTCTTGTCGTCGAGATGCGTGCTGCAAGCCCAGACGATGTATTTGTATTCGCTGCAGTAATGCGTCCGGCGCTTGAAGACGTCGCCGCATTCACCGCAGATGATCTTACCGGAGAAGCAGTACCGGTTCAGGTATTTGTCACTCCCTTTGACGATGCCTTTTTCTTTGCTGTGTTGACGGAGCACTTCACGGGCTGCTGCGAAAACTTCTCGGCTTACGATGGCTTCATGATGATCAGCCAGAGCGTATTGATCTTTTTCACCGTTGTTCACGTGCCGGTTGAACTGCGAGTCCGTATAAGTTTTCTGGAATATCACATCGCCGGTGTATTTCTCATTGACGATCAGTGTGCGTATCGTGTTCGCCGTCCAGCGATTTCCCTTTTTAGTACAGATTCCTTTGGCGTTCAGGTCTTTGGCAATGTCCTGCGTGCCACGACCTGCCAGCACCTGATCAAAAATCCAGCGGACGTTTTCGGCCTGTTCTGGAATCACAACCATCTGATCGCCGTCCCAATCATAGCCGTAGGGTGGGTAGCTGATCTTGAAGGTTCCGTTCTTGAAGCGCTTCTGTATCGACCACTTGCTGTTCTCCGAGATGGATACAGACTCGCCCTCGGCCATGCTGCTTAAGATCGCAAGGAAAAGCTCGCTTTCCATTGAGCCGGTGTTCAGGTTTTCCTTTTCGAAGTAGATCGGGATATTCAGGTCGAGGAGCTTTCTGACCATCTCCAGACAATCGGTTGTATTCCGGGAAAAGCGGCTGATGGACTTGGTAATGACATAGTCGATCTTGCCAGTCTCGCAGTCCCGGATCATCCGCATCAGTTCAGGTCGCTTGTCCTTCTTGGTGCCGGTGATGCCTTCGTCGTAGTAGAGCCCGGCAAATGTCCAGTCGTCCCGACAGGCGATGTAGCTTTCGTAGTGCTGTTTCTGGGCTTCCAGACTTTCGAGCTGCGCATCGGAGTCCGTGGACACACGGCAGTAGGCAGCAACACGGAATTTAGTCTTTTCTGCTGCAGGAGCCTGCTTTGCCTTGATCTTCGTGACCTTTTTCACTGTTTCACCTCCCTTCGGTAGTGTCGTATATTACCTCTGAACCGCAGTACTATCAACGGTATTAGGAAATATATCCACGAGAAACGGAGAGAAAGATTGCGCGTTCAGCTCACTCATTTTGTGGTATTCTTCCAAGCTGATCAGCTCCGCATCAAGCAGAGCTTTTGTGATGATCTGGGCGCGGTAATAGTCGATATCTTGCTGAAACTGCTCCGGGGTAAAAAAGCGATCTGTTGTTATACCGGAGAGGGCAGACTTGACTTCCGGGCTTAATGTATCTGTCATGAGGACACCTCCTTCGTAGTACGGACATTCAGAAGGCTCATTGATGGGGTGCTTCTGAAAGTTCTTCACTTTCCACTGGAGGTCAGGAGGGCGATTTGACGAAAAAAAAAAAGAGCCGCCTGCAGGCGCGGAGCCCACAAGCGGCGAGAAAGAATTATGACAGGATTTCATTGACTCTTTTCTGAACGGCATTGTAATCATATCCGGCAGCAGTGAGCTTCTGCTTCCGTTCCTCACCGTTACCCCATTTACCAGCGATGACTTCCTTGGCAAGGGTATCGATGGACTTCTTGGAAGAAGAACTGGACTTTACATCGTACTGCGTCAGCTTCCATTTTTCGATGATGCTGCAGAGCTTATCGACATAGGTGAGACTGGTCGCATAGCCGCCGTCCTTGATGATCTTTGCCGCCTTCTTGTAATCCTTGCAGCCCTTCAGACCGGCATACCTTTTCTTGCTGCCGTTCTTGGCACCGAGCAGGTATGCAGAGTGATCCGCAATGGAATCCTCGACAGAAGGATACTTTCTGAAGTCGGCAGTGATCGTAGTGTACGATCCATCCTTATTCTGTTCCTTCGTCTTTTTGGTGTAGACGCTCTTGCCATCCCACACGGAACCAGACCATGTGTTGCCGGACAGAGACTTCTTCATACCAAAGCAGTTATTAGCTTTCTGTGCCAGCTCGGATTTGCCGTAGCTGGACTCCAGAATAAACTGTGCGAGGGAGACGGAGGCAAGGATGCCGGACTTCTTCATATCAGCAGTGAAGAGAGCGCCGACTTTCTTGATCACATCAGCGTCAGACAGATCCTTAAGACTGGATGCCTTCAGGCCTGAAGCAGTGGAACTGCTGAGCTGCTTTGTAACCTCCGTGGCCAGTTTGTCGAGCCTGCTGTAGAGCCAGTTTCCCGGGCAGGACTTGTTGGCAAACCAGCGGTGTACCGTCAGGATCATCTCATCAGACTTCGGTACATAGTTCAGCGCCTTGCTCTTGTTGCTGATCCAGAGCAGCTTCTTTTTACCGTTCCTCTTGCAGATGTCTACACAGAGCTTGACCAGTGTCGCATAGACTTTGCTGTTCATCGTGTACGGTTCCTTAGTATCGGAAGCGCACTCGATCGTCACGGCTCTCTGGTCATTGGCATTACTGGAGGAGCACCATGAGCGGTTCTTCTCATCAACGTAGAGCCCGATGCGGCCATCCTTATCGATTCCGTAATTGCTGGAGGCCTGCGTGGATGTCTTTGCAAACCAGCTTCCGAGGCCTTCTGCGGTACACTGGCCAACGACACAGTGGGGTGTAATGCGGTCGATTGCATGGGTTCTCTTTCCGGAGTGGTTCGGAGAGAGTTTCTTGTAAACGACCAGTTTGCTGTTTGTATACCCCATTACTGATCACCATCCTTTCCGGCACGGTCATGGAGCTGCTCCAGAACTGTTTTAAGCTGTTCTGGAATTGGCAGTCCGAGGTGACCGGCGTTTTCAAGAAGGCTCACACCTTCATTGGAAAGATAAAAGAAGATAACGGCTGTACGCAGGATTCCGACCTGCCCGATTACCTGAACATCAATGATGTTGGCAATGCCGACGAGTAAAAAAATGAGCACCTTTCTGCAGATGCCCTTAAATCCTACGTTGCTTGACAGCTTTTTGTCGGCTATTGCACACATGACGCCAGTCAGGTAATCAACTGTAACAAAAGCGATAAGTGCATACAATAGACCATCACATCCTCCCAAGTAGTAACCGATCCATCCACCGAGTCCTGTGAACACGGCCTGAATCATTAACCAAAATTCCTTCATAGCAAATTCCTCCTTTACATGACTTTCCACTCATCTTTAGACTTTGGCTCTTTCGGCCAGATGTCTTTTGTAACAAGGCAAAATAAAAGAGCCCAGCCCAGCGGAATGCCAAGGCAGACTCCTGCGAGTAATGTTATTATGCAGTTCATGATACTTCCCTCCTATAAAGCAGCTGTTGCAATATATGTTACATAAAGAATCATCTTTATCTTTGCCGCTGCAGTATGGTTGTTCCTTATCTGGAATTCTGCTGTACTTGCATCCTTGATCTTTGCGGCAAGAACAGAGCAATATGCCACATTCGCACCACTTGATGATGCATTGTCAAGATCGAAACCTCTGATCGCAATTGGAGTATATCCGGATTTTGCAATGGAGAACGTGAACGATGAGGTGGTTGATTTTGCTATGCTCTTATTATCAGCAGAAAGTGTAGCAGTAACAAAGAGCGCATTTGATCCAGACATATATTTTCCAGATGGCGCAAAACTCCCATTGGCATTGAACTTAAAATATGCGTCCTGAGTATTGGTTTCGGATTCATAGTTCTCGTTCGTCACATAGCTCAACCATACGTTCTCACCATATGTGGCCATTGCCCAATCACCAAATTGGGTCAGAGTATCGAAAAAAGGATGCATCCCAGTATCAAGTATTTTTCTGATTTTACGGAGTGCTGCATAATCTCTCTGAAATACCCAAGAGCAATTTGTTGGATGACCGGCAATTTCAACACAGCCATTCTCATCAATCGTGACGAGACGAACATTTGACGTTACAGAGGGGAAAGCGATATAAGTGTCTGTCCCATCATAAAACTGCACCTTGAAGTCATATGCGTCATCTCCGACAGCTTCTATAGAAAGAGTGTCGGTTCCAGAATTTCCGGAAAGCGTTTTTGAAGCTGAAGGCTCAGAAGGATACGTGGAGTCTGAGGCTGGTTTCATATATATTGTCATAGTTCTCTCTGATGTCGATGCCCCAGTAAGCCATGTGAGAGCTATGGTCACATCTTCACCATCTTCGTCTTCTTGGCCACCACTTGTCCTTGTTGCTGTCACTCTAAAAGTGACACTGGATGCACTTCTTGACCATGTCCCAGCATGCTGGGCTGGAGTCAAAGCACGAAATGCAGCATCACTGTTCACGATAAGGCTTCCGGTTTGATTCCTTGCGCTTGGGAAATCATATCCAACAAATCCAAGTCCCTGAGACTCTGTTAGGGCTGAGGTGCTAAATAAAGAGCCAAAGGTAACGGTTGCTAATAGAGAGCATCCGGAAAACATTATGCCCATATCAGTTACCTTAGTTGTGTTAAATGGGGATAGGTTGAGTGTGGTAAGCGATGCACAACCAAAGAACATGCCACTCATATCTGTAACGTTGCTCGTGTTGAACGTTCCTTGGAATGTCAGGCTTTTCATGTTTGAACAGCCATAGAACATATTTGAAGTAACATAGTCATCAATATATCCGCCCATAAGAGCTTCCTGCTTTCCAACAACGACTCCTGTTGCAATTGTACAGGCAGTGATATCTTTTACATGATCTCCCCAAGGCCATCCGCAGTTCATGATTCCGGTTAACCAAGGTGCGTGAAGAGTTCCTGCTCCGATTGTCAGAACACCTGAGTCTGAAATTGTCCACGAACAGGTTCCACAAGTTCCACTTGCAATAGCCATTTATTTTCTCCTTCCTATGACGAGTTTCCCGTCACCCGCAACTCTTAGGGAATAGGCGCCTAAATAGTAGGAGCCATTCACTTCAATGTTTTCAGATAGGATCTTGCCCGGCGTCAGATAGGTATAGACTGTGCTCCCATAAGCAAACACAGTCTCATCTGAATTAATCCGCTGATGCCATCCTTCGGGTTGTCCGATAACAACGTTTTCGCCGAAACTGGCCAAAATATCGCAGCCTCTTCTGATATCCACAGAGTCATTGTCGATCAATACATTCCTGCCTGAAGGATTAGAGGGGGTCTGCTGTGACCCACTCCTCATATCCGCGACCATGATTCCGGTTGAGTCTGCTGACATGAAATTCGTCGCGGTTTTCTTTGCGTTCTGCGCTTCGTTATATGCCTGCTTCGCCGCCTCATAGGAAGATGCCTTTGACACCGCTGACCAGCTGACCTCGCCATCAGTGAAAGAGGTGAGGTCGCAGGTATACAGGCTGTTTGTTGAAGTCCCATCATATGCAGGCTCTGAGATGCTCCAGCCGGAAGGAACAGTTTGGTTGTTCACATAGGCTTTTCCCTGAGCCTCCGTTGGCTGCGAGGGAGTGGAGGAGGATGAGGCGATGCGGTAAAAGCGCCATGTGGCATTGACGTCACGTTCCTTGATAATCGTGATCGTTTCTCTTGCTTTGATCGCCATGCTTATCCCTCCAATCTTGCCTCATACACCGCCTTGCTCGTTACATCTGATGCGTTGACCGTCAGTGTCGTTCCCGTTCCAACATCGATGCTGCCGCCGTCCTTGTACCACTTGATCGTGCCGAGGGCGGTAAGAGCGCTTCCGGTCACTTCCGCACCGGCCTTATACACGTGTGCGGTCAGTATCGTGCTCCCGGAGTTGTTCTTGAAGATGTTACCGTTGCTGGCCGTGATAGAGATCAGGATCGCATCAACACCCGGATTGCCCTGAGAGCCCTGCTTGCCATGAGCCGCAACAGAATAGCTGATCGAGTCGGAGCCGGAAGTATAGTGGATCGTTGTCCTCGTCCAGAGATACTGTCCCTGTGCTGTTGTTGCCACAGGCGATGTGCTCCAAGTGCCGGTCGGTGCAGAGGTTCCGGAGGTGCCCACCTGATATTCCACTACGGTGGAGGAGATTCCGCGACCGGTTGCACCTTGTCCACCGGTGGAGCCGTGGGCTGCGACCGAGTAGCTGACAGAATCAGAGCCGGAAGTATAGTGGATCGTTGTCCTCGTCCAAAGGAACTGTCCTTGTGCAGTTGTGGCAACAGGGGAGCTGCTCCAAGTGCCGGTCGGGACAGTGGTGCCTGACGATCCGACCTGATATTCAATTGTTGTAGAAGATATCCCTCGTCCTGTAGCTCCGGTCTCTCCGGTTGCTCCTGTCTTTGCAATAGCAAAGGAGAAGACCTTGTTGATCGTGACAGAGCCATCCAGCACAACCGGAATCGTCACGACGCCGCCAGATGCTACGCTTATGGATACTGTAATCGTGAGCGTCTTTGTGTTTGCATTCCAGCTGGTCGTTACACCGGAAGGCTTGGTGATCTGGGAGTTATCGACGGAGATGGTCGGCTCCTCATCACCGCGCAGCGCTTGAATGACTGTGGTGGTGCTCTGCTGGGTTGCAATTTTTCCGTCCTTGTCTCCGGCAAAAGTGAATGAGTCATTTGTCAGGTTGACGGAATAGCCATCGGTAAGGTCGACGACTGTGATTTGATCTGAAGATTTGATTGCCATTATGCTTCCTCCTAATCCGTGATTAATTCACACATGAATGTTACTTTGGTATCGACTTCCTCCGGCGTCAGCGTCAGGGTGAAGCCGTCATTTGACAGCTTATGATCACTGTCAACGATAATGAAAAAGCTGTCATCGCCGAGCCTCTGCCAGTACCACTGAAGGTGAGCAGAAGCTCCAAATGTATTCCTTAGATCAGTAATGTTTGTGATCCGCTGGCCACCGATATATACAGCTACCGACAGCACCGTGTTTACAGAGTTATTTTTAAAGACCGTACCCCGGGAAGAGTCGATCCGGAGCACGGCTGCATCAATTCCATCTTTCAGCGAAACGGTCTGATCTCCAACTGTGATCTCGGCACCGGAATCTGTCTGTCTTGTATGGATATCCAATGTTGTCAGAAGATCTGACAGCTTCTTGTTCTGTCCGAGGGTGACCTTGCTGCCGCCAATATTGATCGCATCCGGGATCCCATCATTGTTGCTGTCATAGAAAATGATGTAGGCATCCTCGCCGCCGATATATTGTGGCCGGGTGGATGAAAACTGGATCGATTCACCGAAGGTTGCCACCAGATTCCCTTGCGCGTCATAGACCTTCATGCCGTCAGCTGCGAGCAGGATCTTGTAGCTCTGGTTATCGTTGGTCACCCACAGTCCGGCATTCGTCAGCGCCAGATGGCTCGCCACATAGTTTGATACGGCCTCGTCCACAGAGGTCAGCTCATAGTAGCCCTGATCGGAGGGATTTCCTTGTGGGCTTACCACGACATTGTAGCTGTCGCCTTGCCTTGTGAAGTAATATTTGCCGGGCACAACCTCAAGATCATCTGTAGGTGCGTAGCTTCCATGCTCAGATATCCACGTCAGGGTGCCGACCACATCCTCCACTACGGAAAGCTGGGAGAGGGCACCGTTTGCAGCTCTGTTTGCAGTCCTTGCTGAACTGGCTGCATCCTCCGCAGCTTCTTCAGCTTCCACAGCTTTGTCATGCGCCTGTTGCGCGGAGGCAGTTGCTTCTTCGGCTTTATTGTGTGCTCGCTTGGCAGAGCTTTCCGCACTGTCCGCAGCTTCCTTGGCACGCTCGGCTTCCTTCTCAGATGCTTCCGCGATCTTCACAGCCTCAAAAGCCGTATCCCTCGCCTTATAAGCCTCCGTGTTATCCGTCGGTGGGGAGGAGGCGTTACCGGTAAGCCAAGCTCTGCCGCCGCTCACCCTGACCTGAACCATATCCCCGGGATTGGCGTTCATGGTCATCCGGACTGGTGTCTCATCAACGCCGCCCGGGATATGCACCCATGCAGTGTCTCCCTCCACACGTACAACTTCTGCCTGCGTATCATAGGGCGAGGTACCTTTCTTATTCGCTGAACCGATAAGCCTGACCATTTCCTTGCTCATGCTTTTGCTCATACTTTCTTGACCTCCTCGCTCGTTTTTGCTCCGTACCCAAGCTCGACCGTCTGGGATGTGACCTGAAACAGTCCATCAAGGCCTTGCTTTGGGTAACGGAGTCTGATTACATCGCCGACCAGAATGCCCGGATGGTAGCGTCTTTCGTAGGCAGCAGTCGTAGATATGCTCTGAAGCTCCCTGAGCCTTCGCAGTGCATATTCCGAGATGCTCTCGCCGGTATTGAAGTCACAGGAGGTTTCTTCAGCCCAGACCTCGCGGCCACGGTTCACGGTCGAGAGGGGACTTTCCGGAGAATCATCCCTTGCTACTGCCGACAGGTCATCCTGCGCAGCCCTGAAGACGTTAGGGCAGGAATACCAGTCATAATCGACCGTGATGGAAGGCTCGATCACATCCTGTTCGATGGGATCAAACTCAGCCAGCTGCAATGTCGCTTCCGGACAGATTTCAATGGTGCCATCCCCGGATATACGCATACGCCAGCCGATCACTGCGAGAACTTTCTCTGCCATAGACAGGTGGCTTTCACCATCTTCAGCAATGATTGATTTCTGGATGCCCGGAGCGCCCCCGTTTATAAAAACAGGTGCCGGGCAGACAGAAAGCAGATCCTTCACTGCAGCCGCACCGTCTGTGCCTGCTGGGACATAATATCCCCGGTCGAGGAGCACGTCATCGGCAGCCTTTAAGACGGAGTAGCATTCCAGCGTATTCTTCTCGAAATACCCGTCAATATCCCTCGATGGACTTGTGGCAAGGCCAGTAAAAAGCGGCTCATGAGAAGCCGCTCCGTTCTGCCACGCATCAAGGTAGACGCGTATATATTGTTCCTTCCCGTGCTCGTATGCCTTGCACTCGATATCGGCAGATTCTCGCAGGCCATCTTCCGACCTGCTGATGCTGCCTCCTGTGATCTCGATCCTTTCTTTTTCCCTCCAGCTTACCGGATCAATGATGTATGCATAATAGCTTGCGCTATAACCATTATTCCATTTCATTGCATCAGACCTCCTCGCTTATCCATTCGGCGTAGGTCAGGCCGTCCAGTTCCTCCGGATCAACGCGTGTGACCGACAGGCTGTATTCAGCGCGGATTGTGTTCGAATCATAACGTCTGTCCTCGCTAACCTGAATGTCGCACTTGAAGCTTGATCCATCGACCGTCCGGATATGACAGATGCCCGGATAGGCAGCAAGGCGTCTGAACTTCCGCATCGTGTCCTGATCCTTTATGGTTATGGTTGAGCCCTTTAAGGATGCAGTCCTGCCGATCGCCTTGTTCCAGTCGCCAGTAACGGAGCCGCCGAGATACCTTGTTTCCTTGAAGTCCTTCTCCCATGTATTGGAATGGGTGACATCGTAGTAAAACTCGATCTGTTCACCCTCGAAGTCGATCAGGGAGTAGACGATATTCAAAGCGTCGCCGTCCTCAGCTGTGATATCCAGCCAAGCGATCTCGTTCTCCGCAGTGATGTAATCACCATCAGCGGTGCGGTAGACGATCCGGTGACCTCCAAACTCGCCGATAGCAGGGTAAGGGTCGATGTAGGTCACTCCAAAGGCTCCACCGGATACAATGAGCTCCGGCCTGTCGGCTGAGAGCCTGTAGATATCACAGGTATCTCCCTCCATGAAACCTTCCGGTGCGATCGGCGTGATGAAAGCAACCGTCCCGGATATGGATGCGGTGCCTGCCGGGATCACGGCCTGATGTGACCAGTGGACTTCAAAGTCGATGCTTGCAGAATCACTCTGGCCGAGGCTGTCCTGCACGGTTGCCACCAGCCGATACTGCGCACCATCATCAAGGTTTCCGATCAGGTCTTCCCGGCGTATTGTGATAGGGTCTTCACCCGTCTGTGAGTACAGCAGGATCGTTTCTCCCTCAAAGCCGTTGAAGTCCTGCTCGTCAGGCCTGTCGATGTGATAATCCTCAGCCCGTTCAATGACAAGGGTGGTCGTACCGCCCGTGCCTGCGCCTGTGATTGTCGCCGTAAGCGGCAGCGCAGTAAGAGCCATAACTGTTCTGGAATTATCATCAACAATGATTTCCTGTCCCACGAGGCTTGTGCTTTCGATAACAGCAGTCAGCTCTTCAGCGATGATTACCGGTACCGGATCAGACCATTCGTCGGAAACGCGACCGGAGCCGGATACGACTCTGACGCACAGATAGTGGGTCTCGCCGGAAGCCCAGCCGAGCTTTTCTGCATACAGGGTGATATGCTGTGCAGTCTGGGTGCTGGCAATGATATCGCCATGCTGGACGCCTTCACCTGTGATCGTTGCCTCACAGATCTCCGCATAAGCCTGACCGGTTCCATCACCGGACACATACGACCAGAAAGCGGAGAGGCTTCCATCGGCAGTGATTACACCCTTGGATAGTGTCAGGGTAGGTACGCTCGGAGCAGAGGAGAGGTCGATCATGGCCAGTGCAGACCATGCACCGTACACTCCGTTATCTCCATAGCCCTTGACGAGCCTTACCCTGAAGTACCACCTCTTGCCGGTCTCAAGACCAGAAACGTTCCATTCACCAGCATGGGTGTTATTGATCGTATAGGTCTCCGGCTCTGAGGTACTTTCCCATGCATCCTCATGGTCAGCCCACGAGATGACAGCACTCTGTGCCTCACGCCATGTCCAGTCCCAGATCACCTTTACAGTGCCACTAATGGCTGTTGCATTTACTGATACATTCCCGGGAGCATGTGGCACCTGACCGCCTTGCCAGACGGGAGCATCGGATTTCATGCGTGGCGTTACCGTGTAGGCATCAACGCCATCAGCCCTTGTGACATTGGTATAGCTTCCGATGCAGGCATAAACGCCAAACTCATATGAGTCTTCGGAAGACCAATCTGGACACTGCACAGCGACCTGTGTCTGCCCTGCAGGGATGATGCCGACCGTGGCTTCCTTGTCTGGATCGGAGCCAGTCCGAAAGAGGACTACAAGGAATGATCCCGGAACATCCGAGAGGTTGTTTGCCGTGACTGTTGCCCGGAAGGTAGTGTCATCCGTCTGTATATCCGTGATCTCCGGATCTTTTAAAGAACCGGTGCTGGCAAGCACCCAGCCGCTATAAGTCGTCTGGTACAGGTGGGTAGTACTCACCCGTACAAACAGGCACTCATCCTTCGCAAGACTCTGGCTGATGAAGGCTGATGCCGCGCCGCCTGCTCCTGCCATCGTTCCGATCACTCCATCAGCGGTGCCGTTGTAGGTGAGGCCATCCTCGGGCACCTTGATGGCATATTCTGCTGTTGTCGAATCGACCGGATAGGCGTTGTTTTTCGTCTGTGACCATGTGACCTTCACCTGCATGCCACCAGCCTGATTGGTGACGTTTGCCTTGACATTCGAAGCAGCATAAGGCGCGGAGTAAACACGGCAGGAGTAGCGCCATTCGCTGACCCCGGCAGCACCCCGCGAGCGCACCCGGAACCATCTGGTATGGGAGCCGGACGCGATTGTAGCTGCTGATTCCGTATAGGTCTTGCTTCCGCTTGCACCGCCAGTGCCGGAAGTCCAGCCCTTGTCACCGCCGTAGTCGTAGTTTTCGACCAGCTTTGTCTGATACTCGACGTCGGTGAACACCTTATGGGTATTGGACGTATCGACGCTCCAGCTGAAGGTGCACTGGTTATAATTGCTCTCGCTTGGAGAGGCGGACAGGCTGGGCTTTGCCGGGACGTCGATAGAGAACGCCTGACTTACCCAATCTGACCATTTTTCTTTATCTGAGACACCCCTTACCCTGAACTTGAATTCCGTGATCTTCGGCTTGCCGGAGTAAGGGAAGTAGTTTGACAGTGACAGGGACACCGACTTGCTGGTTACAGCCTTGCCGATGTTGACTGCGGTTGTCCATTTGTCTGATTTCCCGGCACGGTTGACCAGATAGGAAAACTGCTGCTTGTCACTGTATGATTCGCCTTTCTTCCAAGAGCAGGCGAACTTCATATTGTTCCTTGCTATAGATAGGCCTTTCGGCTTTTTACTTGTTTTCTTTCCCATATCACACCGTCCTCATTTCCAGTCTCATCTGTTTCACGAACTTGCGAGCCCATTCCTCCGGATTCTCAGCGCCGGAGACCTCCACATTGATGTTTACATCACCGGAGTGACCGGTCTTTCCTGCGGAGAGCAGGGCTGCGACAATTTCATCACCGACACCGGATACTGCCGATGTGATCATATTCATCAGCGAGTCCGTTCCGACCACTGTTTCCGATCCGACTTCACCGCCGCCAAGCAGCGATCCGTTCTTCATGCCAAAGATCGTCGGGCTATTCAGGATCATTCCTTTTTCCATAGCCTTTGCATACCAGCTGACACTGAAGGAAGGCAGGGAGCCTTTGCCTCCGATGCCGAACGGTGCCTTACCACCGGACACACTGATATGCGGCAGCTTCAGGTTGCTGAAGATCCTGCCGATGGAAAGAGGGAAGAAGCCTTTGATCTTGCTGATGATTCCGCTGATCGTAGACTTTGCGGAATTGATCGGTGAGATCATGGCATTCTTGATATTTGACCACGCCGAGCTCGCTGCAGACTTAATGCTGCCCCACGCAGATGAAAGCGTGGATTTGATTGCCTGCACAGGCGAGGTTACGGCAGTCTTGATGCTGTTCCAGATAGAGCTGGCCGTGGATTTGATGCTCCTCCATACAGAAGAAGCGGTGCTCTTGATTCCGTTCCATAGGGACGAGAGGCCGCTTTTCACTGCCCGGATCGGCGTCAGTATTGCAGTCTTTATTCCATTGAACACTTTAGCTGCCAGTGACTTGAGTCCGATCCAAAGGCCTGATGTGAAGCTTTTGATTCCATTCCAGATCTTCTTCCAGTTGGTACCAAACCAGCTCAGCACGGTATTCGTCACATTCTTTATCGTATTCAGGGCTGAAGAGAGAACGCTCTTAATTCCAGTCCATACGGCGGAGAAGATTCGTTTCACTCCCTGCCAGACCTTCTTCCAGTCACCTGTGAAGATACCGATAAAGATATCGAGCACGCCAATGATCACATCCAGCACCGTTTTCAGAACGGCAGAGATGATCTTGAATGCTCCTTCAAAAATCGGAGCGAGGATCTGGCAGAAGCCCTCCCAGATCTTTTTCATGGTAGCTGCGATCTTTCCAAAGTCGATACCGAGGCTGTCAAACCGCGACTTGACCTCGGAGACAAACTTTCCGATGGTGTTCTTGATCCCGTTCCAGATCTTGATCATGGAGTTTCGGAACTTCTCGTTAGTACGCCAAAGATGAATAAAGGCAGCCACGAGGACTGCCACAATCGCGATCACAATGCCGATAGGGGATGTCAGGAAGCCGATCGCCTTTGACAGGATGCTCGTCATGCCTCCGGCTTTGCTGACCGCTCCGGACAGCTTGGATAAGGCACCGCCGAACTTGGCAAAGCCCTGTATGGCGATTCCTACTTTCGATATCACTGTCCCTATGATTATCAGCATCGGTGCAAGGGCAGCGATAAAGCCGCCAACGATAAGGATCGCCCGGCGCTGTCCCTCGCTCATGTTATTGAGCTTATCGACAAAGCCCTGAATCGCGGACACGACTCTCCGGATCATCGGCATCAGCGCATCACCAAAGGATATGGCAAGCTCCTGCAGCTGGCTCTTCAGGATCGTGATCTGTCCCATGAGGTTGTCCTGCATGGTTTCAGCCATGCTGAGCGCAGTACCGTCACAGTTATCAATCGCTCCGGTCAGCTTGTTGAAATCCGAATCCGATGCATTGATAATCGCGAGCCAGCCTGCCATCGAGTTCTTTCCGAAGATGGCTGATGCAGCTGCAGCCTGCTCAGATTCCGAAAGACCGCCCATCTTGTCACGAAGGGAGATCATGGTCTCTCTGAGATTGATGGAGCCGTCGTCATTTTCCACAAGAGCGATATTGTATTTGTCCATGAAGGACTGCATCTGCTTGGTAGGCTTGGCAAGGTTTGTAAGACCAGTACGGAGAGCCGTACCGGACTGAGATGCCTTGATTCCGGCATTCGCCATCAGACCAAGCGCAACCGATGTGTCCTCAGCAGAGATTCCGAGCGAGCCTGCAACCGGAGCGGCATATTTGAAGGACTCGCCGAGCATGGACACGTTCGTATTGGCATTGCTGGATGCCGCAGCAAGGACGTCGGCAAAGTGGCCGGAGTCCTCCGCAGACAGACCGAATGCCGTCAGAGCGTCTGTCACGATATCCGATGTAGTCGCCAGATCCTCTCCGGATGCAGCGGCAAGGTTCATGATGCCCTCAACACCGGAAAGCATGTCCTCGGTCTTCCAACCGGCCATCGCCATATAGTTCATGGCGTCAGCTGCTTCAGAAGCGGAGAACTTCGTCTTGGAGCCCATCTCCCGGGCTTTGGCACGCAGCTTATCAAAGTCCTCACCGGTTGCGCCGGACACGGCAGCCACCTTGCTCATGGATGTGTCGAAGTCTGCGGCGGTCTTTACGGAGATTGCTCCGAGCCCGGCTACAGCACCAGACACCGGCAGCAGCTTCTTACCTGCACCGGAAATGGTGTCACCGGCCTTTTGCATCTTGCCGCCGACTTCAGCCATCTTATCCAGCTTGGATTCACAGGAGGCCGCTTCCTTTTCCAGACGCTTCAGCTCATTTTCTGTCTCTACGATCTCGCGCTGCAGGGCATCATATTTATCCTGCCCGAGCTCGCCGCGTTCCAGCTGCTCTTTTGCTTGCTTCTGGGCTTCCTTCAGTCCTTCCAGCTTTTCCTTGGTCGCACCGATGGAGTCCTTCAGCAGCTTCTGCTTCTGGGAGAGAAGGGTGGTGTTTTTCGGGTCGAGCTTTAAGAGCCTGTTCACATCGCGGAGGCTCGACTGCGTGGTACGTATGGAGTTGTTGACGCCTTTTAGCGCCTTGTCGAGACCAGTAGTATCGCCGCCAATCTCGACAGTAATGCCTTTGATTCTGTTTGCCACCGGTCTTCACCTCCTTAAAATCGATCGAAATCTTCCTGTGTAGCAAGCTGCCTGTATTTCACGCCATCGTTTGTTTTCTCTGTCCAGATATCCAGTACCAGACCTACGGTCAGAAGATCGAGGTCTGATACTGATATCCCTATTTCTACGCAGCGCAGAAGGAACAGTGGCGTGGTCATTTCCCGCTCACTTCTGCTAATCCTTTTTTTGCTTCAACATCCGTGATCAGGTTTTCACCCCAGAGCGTCAGGATCTCCGGGAGCACCTGATAGATGGAGAACATATCAAACTGATCCAGCCATTCGTCGATGGTTTTCGGAATGGACGGATTAGCATGAAAGGCCATTATGTAGGCGACGTTTTCGAAGATCTCCAGATCATCGATTTCCAGATCGTCATCATCCTTGGCCTTTTTGCTGTATGCCTTCTCCAGCTTGGTCAGGTCTTTGAAGATGTCCCTTTTGAACTTGATGCGGTAGAGGCGAGGTATGGTCGCTGAAGACCGGAACTTCACCTCTTTGCCGCAGATATCAATTGTTTTCTCAATCATTGTTCTCCTCCTGTGTTGCTGCAGCAGAGATATACACCGACTGGTACCAGTTGTCATAGGTTGCCTGATCGGTTCCATCGCCGGTACGCGCTTTCACGAGGCCGTCAGCTCTCGGGTCGGCAGTGATGGAGAGTTTCTCCGTGCCCGGTTCGATGGTATCTTCCTTGGTTTCCGACTCAATGGACGGACGGGAAGAACTGCAGTTGTACAGCACGTGGCGGATCGCATTGACGTCGCCGTCAAACTCGAAGAGCAGAGCGAACTTCACGCTTTCCGCGTTGGTGTTCTTCTCGACAAGTACGCCGTTGGAGTCCAGCTCCTCCTGCAGGATCTCTGTCCTGAACCATTCCGGTACCAGCGCCATCTCAAGGTCGCCGGAGTATCCGTTGTTGGTCACAGAACGGAAATACACAATGCCGTCAGCATAGAACGGGCTGGTTTCACCCTCAGCGTCCAGCGCGATGGAAACAGCGCCGGGGATCGCTTTCGGTGTGCCGTAGGAAAAGGACTTCACACCATCTGTGACCGTCTCAGTCAGTTTGGCGGCATGAACGTTTTTCAGATTGTATTTGACTTTATTACCCATGTCTTAATCCTCCGTTTCGAATGAATAAAGAACCTCATATAGTTTCTCGGAGTCAATCCAGACCTCCGTTTTGTCATAAAAAATACCGTGCGCATCAAGCACGGTCTCGACGAGCGCCTCCACCTCCGGGTTCTTTTCGTCAGTGTAGAGCTCTATATGGACTTCCGTGATCCGGAAGTAAACCTTGCCATCCGCAGCGAAGTTGTCGCTTCCGGGCAGAAGGTAGGTGATGAATGGCGGATCTGGCGATTCACCCTCTGCGAAATGGTCATAGGCAGAAGGGATGTCGATCTCCGCCATCAGTTCTAACAGCTTATCCATGACGCAGACTCCTTATGATATTTTGTTCAAGCTCCTCGATGCCTTTCTGTTCGGCTGGCGCGATATGAGACCTTCCGGACACCCGGCCACCGCCGCGCTTGGCGTGGCCAAACTCCAGAAGGTGCGCCAGCTGATACCGGTTCCGGGAATAGACCGTGACCTCAAAGGCGTGGGAGTTCTGTTTGGTGTTCTTCACCGACCAGCTCTTGGCATAGGCTCCGGTGCGGCTTGGAGCACCAGCCCGGATTTCATTACGCACGGTGTTCCCGGTTTTCTGTACCGCAGCCTTCATTCCGAGTGTGCTGGTATCGGCATAATCCTCCAATTCCTTCATGACCTCATCGGCCAGCTGTTCAACCTTGATCTTCTTCATGACCGGCTCGCTTTCTGGCAGATGAGCTTTACTGCCTTATGCTTGAAATTCATATGGTCAATACCGAGAATGTTGTAGGCCTCATCGCGGAAGAAGACGCGGTAGCCAGTAGAGGTAAGGGCATCAACAGACCGGCAGTGGCGCACGGTGAAGTCGATCTTGGAATCATCCACGATCCGCCCAGCGTCTGTTTCTTCCTTCGGAGATTCGGAGCTTGCGGTCGCATAGCAGCTATAGTAGGGTACCCATGTGTTTTTGTGGTTGCCGTACTTATCTGTTATGACCTGATTCTTCTCGATGGTGATCCGGATGTTCAGTAATCCAATCTTCATCAGAAGGCCTCCTTCCGCATACCGAACAGAAGTGAGCGAAGCGTCATGGTAAGCTGATGGTGGTCGGCTTCCTCCCGGTGCTCATACATGTACCCGATGGAGTAGAGGATCGCGATCCGGGCTTCCCGGTGGTCGGCTTCAAATGTCTCCTCATCATCAATTCGCACAATGTCCATGCAGAGCTTTTGCGCCGCAGTGATCAGGTGCTCGATCAGAGTATTCTCGTCATCATGATCCACCCGGAGATATTCCTTTGCCTCTGCAAGTGTTACCAGCATACGTTTCACCTCATTTCTGAAAGGGCGATGCCGCGAATTGCAGCACCGCCCATATTATGATCAGTTGCCAGAAGAAGTACCCTTCAGCTTCAGAAGCTGCACGGCCTCCGGAAGGATCAGCTTTCCGTCGACTCTTTCTTTTGCGACATATCCGATCATGCCGTTTCCAGCAAAGAGCTCCTTGAGTTCCTGAAAACTTCTGGTACCACGGTCGCCGATGTTGTAGTACTTGAAGTCGCCGAATGCGATGAACGGCTTACCGGCAGCTGCAACAGGAGCGAAAGGGGAAGTCAGGCACTCATAACCGAGGAGTCTGTCCGGCTCACCGGCAACAAGGGCAGGCTGCCACATGTACTGGCCGTTCTCGTCCTTGAGCTTTCTGATGGATGCGATGGTCTGATCGTTCAGGATGAACTTGGCGTTCTTACGATACGGACGCTTCAGGGCATACACCAGATTGATGATGTCGTCGGACTCGACGGTTGTTTTCGCAGTGATCGTGTTTGCCTGCGCACCGCCGTTTTCGGCAAAGATGCCCAGAGGCTTACCGGAACCATCACCGTTCAGGAAGGCATCCTCCTCGGCGTTGGCCAGAGCGATACCGAACTGGTTGATGATGTAGTTCTCCAGCTGGAAGGCATTGTCGTAGAGCAGTTCCTCGGTGACCTTGATTGCTACGTGGAGCTTGTAGGCATCCAGCATGATCTGATCGAAGGTCGCATCACCGAAGGTCAGCGCTTCACCTTCCTCGATCCATGCCGCAGCAGGCTTGGTTGCTGCGATGTTGATCTTGTGCTGGCCGCTGGTTGTGATCGTGGTACCCAGCTTTCTCATGATGTTCTCCTCATTCAGGACGTCGATGAGCCTGTGGTCATATTCCTCTGGGACGAGGTAGCCGCCGTTCTCATCGATACCCTCCTGCAGAACATTGCTGATCTGACGGAAGTTGGTGCGCAGAGCCTGCAGCATGCCTTTCCTGTATTCGTCGGAGGCACGACCGGTTTTCTTTTCCGGTTCATTGGCAGGCTGATAAGGTCTGCCCGTGATCGGGGAGTTGACCGGCTGGGAGAGCTCATGCTCCATTGCTTCCTGTCTCTGCATTCTGGAGATTTCACGGCTCATGTCCATGATTTCCTTCTCCATCTTGTCGTAGGTGGCGGAATCCTCATCGGAGAGAGTTCCCTTGTCTGTTCTGTGGGACTCAGCAAAATCGCGAGCCGCCGCCAGTGCCTGATTTCTCTTCTGCATCAGTTCTAAAATAGTCATGGTAAAAATCCTCCTTCATTACATGAATTTTGAGATAGTGTCGAGTCGCTGCAGGATATCGTCGACTGAGCGACCGGGTTCTTCAGGAGCTTCCGGCTCCCTTTTCGGTATGTGATATTTGGCTTCCAGCTTGTTTACGAGGGCAGCGTTGACCGCCTTACGTGAGAACAGCAACGCTTCAGCAGGGTTGACTGCATCTTCCGGCGCATCTTCAGCACGCCTTAAGATGTCGTCCGCAAACCCAAGCTCCACAGCTTTGTTGGCGTCCATCCAAGTCTCTGCATCCATAAGGTGTGAGAGCTTGGCACGGGATAGGCCGGTCTTGATCTCGTAGCTGTTGATGATGGATTCTTTGACTTCATCCAGCATGGCCATTGCTTTTTCCATTTCGGTGTGGTCACCGAAGGCAATGGTCGCCGGGTTGTGGATCATCATCATGGAGACCGGGGACATGAGCACCTTCGTGCCTGCCATCGCAATGACGGAGGCAGCAGAGGCTGCAATGCCGTCGATCTTCACAGTGACGCCGCCCTTGTAATCCATCAGCATGTTATAGATCTGTGCTGCGGCCACGCAGTCACCGCCCGGAGAGTTGATCCAGACCGTGATGTCACCACTGCCGGAGTTTAATTCCTCCCTGAAAAGCTCCGGTGTGACATCATCGTCAAACCAGCTTTCTTCAGCGATGGTGCCATTCAGGAACAGCGTCCTTTCTGTCACCGGTTCCTGCGTTTCCTGATTCACTGCCGTTCTGTTTTTCCAGTTCCAGAACTTCTTCGTCTTCATTGGATTCTTCCTCCTTTCCAGCGGCAGACGAGGCCGCAAAAATACCCGCATCTTCGAGCTTGGTCATGTTTCCGTTGATGAGATATAGATCACCGCCGAGCTCGGCAGGGATGCGGTCAAGGTTCTCAAGCTCTCTGATGTCGTTGGCGCTCATCCAGCCGTTCTGCCTTGCGGTAGCGTAGCCATTCATACGGCTCTGGTAATCGCCGCGAAGGAGGCCGTCGACATTGAACTTGACGAAGTAGTGAGCTTTCTCATCCGGAGAGAGGAGGGAGCGGATAATGGCCTGCTCCCATCTGGCCACCCACGGGTCGAGGGTGTATTTCACAAACTCCAGTGATTGCTGCTCAATATTAGAAAAGCTCGACTTCTCCAGATCCCCGATCATGTGAGGGGGTATCCGGAAAATTCGAGCGATTTCATTGATCTGAAATTTCCGTGTTTCCAAAAATTGCGCCTGCTCCGGTGCGATGGAGATCGGCGTGTATTTCATGCCTTCTTCCAAAATCGCGACTTTCCCGGCATTCTGGCTTCCGGAGAAGCCCTTGTTCCAGCTCTCGCGCACCCGGTCGGGATCTTTCACTGTACCCGGATACTCTAAAAGGCCTCCCGGCGTTGCACCGTTTGAGAAGAACTTAGCGCCATACTCCTCGGTTGCGATGGCAAGGCCGATAGCATTCTTGGCCATTGCTATGGGTGAATAGCCCACAAGCCCATCAAACCCGAGGCCGGGTATGTGGAGCACATCGCTTGGCTGTAGGATCACGGTTCCGGTCTTCATGGTCGGAGCATCCTCGTTAGAGACCTGATAGCTGTAATAGAGCTTTCCGTGCTCGTCCCGGTCGACCGTCATTCGGTTTGGCATGAGAGGGTAAAGCCCGACGACCTCGCCGCGACCGTTCCGGATCACCTGCGCATAGGCATTGCCCCATAGGAGCAGATGTGTCATGAGTGTTTCCCGGAAGATGAAGGATGTCATTTCCGGATTCGGCTCGTCATGGAGCAGGAAATACAGTGGATGATCCAGCGCTTTTTCCTTGCCGCCTTTCTCGTTGTACTTGTACAGATGAAGCGGCAGACCGGCGATTGCCTCTGACAGGATGCGCACACAGGAGTAGACTGCTGTCATCTGCATGGCAGAGCGTTCCGTGACCGTCTTCCCGGAGGTGGTGCCGCCAAGAAAGAAGCGGTAGGCGCTGCCGGAGGTGGAGTCCGTTGGCTTATCCCTTGATCTGAAAATGCTTGATAAAAAACTCATCTGATACCTCCTCAAATGAAAAGGATGCCTCGGCTGTCATAGACCGATGCACCCGTATCGTTGCCACAGCGGATCGCACGATCCAGCGCCATGATGGTGGCGATGGCACCGTCAATCTTTTCTGTGGATTTTTCCTTATCTGCTTTGATGTTGCCAGCCGGGTCTGTACGGATGAAGATGTTGTCCATCATCCAGCGGAGCACCGGGTGGCCGCCGTGCGCAATTTTCTGTTCCAGCGTCAGCTTCATGAGCTCCTTGGTAGGTGGACTCATATCCTTAAAGCCCTGACCGAACGGCACGACCGTGAAGCCCATACCTTCGAGATTCTGTACCATCTGGACGGCTCCCCAGCGGTCGAATGCGATCTCCCGGATATTGAAGCGCTCACCGAGGTGTTCGATGAACTGCTCAATGAAGCCGTAGTGGACGACGTTGCCGTCCGTCGTAAAGAGATAGCCTTGCTTCTCCCACAGATCGTAAGGAACGTGGTCTCGCCGAACACGGATGTCCAGAGTATCCTCCGGCACCCAGAAGTATGGGAGTACGGCAAACTTATCGTCCTCATCTTCCGGAGGGAAGACCAGCACAAAGGCTGTGATGTCCGTAGTGGAGGAGAGGTCAAGGCCGCCGTAGCAGACCCGGCCTTCCAGCATCTTTTCATCAACCGGGAAGGCACATTTATCCCACTTGTCCATTGGCATCCAGCGGACGGACTGCTTCACCCATTGATTGAGGCGGAGCTGCCGGAAGGCATTCTCTTCACCGGGATTCTGCTTGGCAGAGTCGCAGGCTTCCTGTACCTTCTCGATATCCACCGTAATGCCCAGCGATGGATTCGCTTTTTCCCAGACCTTGGGATCAGTCCAGTCTTCATCCTCAGAAGCACCGTAGATCACCGGATAGAAGGTCTTGTCGATCTTACGTCCTTCAAGGATATCCAGCGCCTTCTGGTGTACTTCCCAGCAGATGGAGTTGGTGTTATCACCGGCTGTTGTGATCAAAAAGAAAAGCGGCTGCTTTCTCGCATCGCCGCTGCCTTTGGTCATAACATCGTATAGCTTCCTGTTCGGTTGTGTATGGAGCTCATCGAAGATGACTCCGTGTGTATTGAAACCGTGCTTGTTGGCCACATCCGCTGACAGGACTTTGTATTTGCTGTTGGTTGGATTGTAGACAATGGTACGTGTGGACTTGTTGATGGTAACGTGCCGTTCGAGAGCAGGGCAGAGCATCACCATATCCACAGCCACATCAAATACAATCTTGGCCTGATTGACATCAGCGGCACAGCCATAGACCTCGGCTCGCTGTTCGCCGTCCGCGCAGGTAAGGTACAGCGCGATGGCAGCAGCAAGCTCGGACTTTCCCATCTTCTTCGGGATCTCGACATAGGCCGTCGTAAACTGCCGGTAGCCGTTTGGCTTCAGTGTCCCGAACACGTCTCGCACGATCTGCTCCTGCCAATCGATCAGTTCAAAGGGCTTTTTATACCATTCACCCTTGGTGTGCTGAAGGCTCTCGATAAAGGCAACAGCAAAGTCAGCGGCGTACTCGTCATAGTAGGAATCCTCTGCCATGAAGTGCGTCGGTGTATAATTTTCAAGTTTTCTGATAGGTCATCACCTCCAAAAGGGCATAAAAAATAGCCGCCATGTGCGACTTCCCTGTACGAGATACAGCCCCAGCCGGGCTGCTCTCTGGTGTTCTCAGTTTTGTTATGCTTTACAGTGTGAAGTGAATGCCAAGAATCTCTTCGTCCCGGTATTCTCCGAAGCGGCGCTCGCGCCTTGTGATTGTTGTCAGGCCTGTCATGGTGCAACCTGCTTTGGCAAAGCCGTGGAGGTTTTCCATCACCGCTGTGCTCTGGTTGGTGTAGATGAAGCTATCGAATCCGGCCTTCCGAAGGGCGTCCACAAAGTCGTCAACCTCGCGATCCCAGAGGAAGTCGTTCATCTCAATCTCATCTTCACCATGTTCCAGTGTGTTTGTAAAAGCGCGGTAGGCTTTGCAGGCTCCCTGCGGAATCGGGTAGGTGGCTGCCTGATCCTCTTCGTACCAAGCCTTGAGCTCCTCCGAGTCCCATCCGTAGGCCTCGAGAATCTGGGCTTTGCGATCCTTGCGCTCAGCCTTTTCCTGTTCCCATTTTTCTGCGATCTGTCTCAGGTTTTCAAAGTATGCGTTGTTTGTCTTCATCATGATTCTTGCCTCCTTACTGCTGCATCGCCCATGCCATCGCGTGCCCGTCGTCTTCGAATTCGACCTCGCTGACTGCTCTCAGGCCGATCGTTCCTTCGCAGGTGGTGTCGTCTGTGAGGAATTCGTAGGTTGCTCCGAAGTAGGAAGGCTGGCCTTTGCCGTTGTAGTAGTATCCGGCAATGATCACCTTGTCTCCGAAGTTCAGGAGCTTGCTCCAGCGGCATTCGAGGTCTTCCGGGGTGGTTGGGTTTGGCAGTCTGTATTTTCTGGTTCCTTCGTTGATTGTCATTTTCGCTTTCCTCCTTGTCTTTTGGTATGTGTATATTCGCTCTACTCGGAGGATATAGCAAGTCATTTCTGCTATAATTTCACATCTTTTTTAACGACCAAAAGAGCCTGCTGGCTCCCTTGGTTTGAGGTCTATTCCTCGCCCGTCATGATGAAGTTTGCATACTCTTTTTTGTGGTCTGTAAGCCAGTCCACCAGTTCGTAATACCCGAGGTCAAAGGCGATCCTCTGGACTGCCGGGACATCAAACATGTTGGTAAGGCCGGTGTCCCGGACGGCGAGGATCTGCTCGCGGATCATGTTAGTCATTCGCGTCCACCACCTTTCTGACCACATCGACTCCGTAGATCACATTCAGGCCGGAGCCGTTATCCCAGCGTACCATCAGGCTTCCGGTATCATCGATTCCGGTTACCGTGCCACAGGTACCTGCAGGTGGTGCCTGAACATCATCCATCTGGATGAGCTCGACGCGTGTACCGGCAGGGTAGGTCTCACGTAGGTGCCTTAGTTGTTCTGGTCTGATCATCCTCATGCCTGCACCTCCTTTGTCGGTGTGCCGCTTTTCCATGCGGAGCTTCCGGAGAAGTTCTGCAGCAGGATCTTTCGGCTCTGCTTATAATCGTCGCCAATGAATCCGAGACGGAGGAGGAAGCAGCGGAATGCGTACTTCTCATTCTCGACCGGCTTGTCTTTCCCAGTGACGCGCTTGGCTTCCTTTGCCATGCGGCAGAGGGCTGTCACGAAATCCATGTAGGCCTTGATCTCTTCCGGGGTTGTGTCTGCCTTGAACCAAGGGAAGTCGAGCTTGCCGTCTTTCTCGCCAACTACGAGGCTGTCTGTTCCGATGGCCTTTTTGATCAGGCTTTCTTTGGATTCGATTAGGGCTTCCAGTCTGGAAATCTCATCGCCGGTCATCATCGGCATCTGGATCGCAAGCCCGGTGCCTTCGTATTCCTCGCCCTCATCCGGGGTGAAGCCTGCGTCGGCGATGGCGTTGAAAACTCTCTCGACCTCGTCGCTATAGTTCTCGTCGTCAAAGACCAGAGCGCCTTCGCGGTCGACCGTGAAGTAGTCCATCTGGTAGGAGAAGGTCGGTGCACCCTGATAAATGGCATCGACTCCGATTTCCTTGGCGATGACCTCGGCCAGCCTTTTTCTTTCTTTTCCGTTTACTCTGTAATGTACGATCATTTTTGAATCCTCCTTTGCTTTCTGTGCTTTTTCGGTAGTACATATATCACTCTAAAAGCCAGTAATAGCAAGTCTTTTATCGATATATCTGTACTATTTTTCAGGAGAATTTTCACCTGTATTGATCTCATCAAAACGGTAGGTGAGCCCATCCCTTAAGACGGTAACTCCCTCGGCTGATCCGACCTGATCGATATAGCGTTTTACAATCACATCACAGAACTTTTCATCAAGCTCAACAGTATAGCAGATGCGCCCGGTCTGCTCGCAGGCAATGAGTGTGCTGCCGGAGCCGCCGAACGGATCAAGCACAAGGCATCCGGTCATAGTTGAGTTCATAATCGGGTAGGCCACAAGAGCCACCGGCTTCATGGTCGGGTGATCTGCATTCTTCTTCGGCTTATCAAATTCCCAGATCGTGGATTCTTTTCTTCCGGTATACCACTGATGCTTGCCTTTCTTCTTCCAGCCAAAGAGCACCGGTTCGTGCTGCCACTGGTACGGGCTTCTTCCGAGCACCAGCGACTGCTTCTTCCAGATGCAGCAGCCGGAAAGATAAAAGCCTGCCTCCTCAAAGGCCTTACGGAAGGCAAGACCGTGGGAGTCGGAGTGGAAGACGTATATGCTGGCGTCGTCTGTCATGCACTCATACATTTGGCTGTAGGCAGCGAGCAGGAACTGCTCAAACTGATCCTCGGCCATCTTGTCGTTTTTGATCTTTCCGGCAGTGCCTTTGTAGTCTACGTTGTACGGAGGGTCTGTCACGACCAGCTGTGCCTTCTTTCCGTTCATCAAAAGCACATAGGTTTCCGGCTTGGTGGAGTCGCCGCAAAGCAGGCGGTGCTCGCCAAGCATCCAAAGGTCGCCAGCTTTGGAGAAGACCGGCTTATGAAGCTCAGCCTCGACATCAAAGTCGTCCTCCTTAACGCCGTCTTTTACATCGTCACGGAACAGGTCGTCCAGTTCCTCCGGATCAAAACCGGTGAGGGAGACGTCAAAGTCAGCACCCTGCAGATCTGCGATCACAAGAGCCAGTTTGTCCGTATCCCATTCGCCGCTGATCTTGTTCAGGGCGATGTTTAGCGCTTTTTCTTTTTCCGTGTTCATATCGACGACAACAACATCAACCTCGGTTATGCCGGAGTCGATGAGCACCTTCAGGCGCTGGTGGCCGCCGACCACGCGACCGGTCTGTTTATTCCAGATGACCGGTTCCACATAGCCAAACTGCTCAATGGAGCGTTTCAGCTTTTCATATTCTGGATCTCCGGGCTGCAGATCCTTACGGGGATTGTAGTCAGCCGGGAGTAAGTCTTTCACATTTTTCTTTTCTATATTCATACGAGACCCCACTCAGCGAACTTCTCGAATCCGCCAATATCGCGGATGTAGTTTCTCGCTGTTTCTACTATGTCGATATACGGAATACCATCAACGGACTCATCCCCGATGGCACAGCAAAGGGTGACCGGCTGTCCGGCTTCCTGCGCTTTGAGCCATGCGTAGATGTTTACACTGACATCTGCTTTGGACAGATCCTTTCCGTGCAGGCCGCCGCCAGTCACGGAGTCGGCCATATCTGATCCGAGTTTTCTGTTAGTAGCGCCGGAGTCCACGTCCGTGCCGCCAGTCCAGTCCCCGAGAGGATTGATCTCGGCAGTGGGGTAGGAAGCTGCAATATCATCTGAGGCTGCGTTGCTCTGGCAGATGATCAGCCGGGCTTCATCAATAATGTATTTGCCGTCACAGCCGTACTTCTCATACAGATCCCTTGCGATCCGGGAGAGGACTTTCTGCTCATCGGTTACCGGGACGCCTTTGAAGATCCCGTTGTCACCACAGCGGATACCGTTCTTCTGGTTATCCGACAGGTGCTGATCCTGCGGCACCTCACAGTAATCGACAGCAAGGCTACCTGTGATGCGGCTTACGATTACAGCTGCCTCATCAGGGGAGATGCTAACTGATGTCTCAGCAATGATGTGGCAGGTTCCGTGACCGATCAGGACTTCGACAGCGATCCTCGGATCGGATTCTTTTTCATAAGCCAGATCCACGAGGGCACCGGCGATGCGGTCAGCCACTTTGTCCGGGTGAGCCGGATTCACTTTTTCAAACATAATCATTCCTCCGATTCTTACATTTCTCCGCGCCTCGCCCTGAGCAGCCGTTCCATCACATCATCCTGCGGACTCATGCCGGTGTACTCCGAGGCGCAATTTTCTTTCACGATCTGGTAGATTTCCATCCAGAGCCGGTTAGTCTGGCTCATGTAGTTCTGTCCCATTGCAACATATGGACTCTGGATCGCGTTTCCCGTGGTGGGGTGCTTGGCAAGGAAGCCAAACTCCGTCACGGCCTCCTCGCATTGAATCCACCTTGCACAGCTCATGGCGTAGCGCTCAAGTAGCTGTGGGGAAACTAAAGAGGAGCAGCCGCGTTCATGCAGCCACTCCCATGTAATTTTGTAGATTGCTGCCGCCTGCAGCTTCTTCCCATCTTTTTGTTTCGCAGACAGGAGCTTTGACGGCTTGGGCATCGGTTGACCTTCCAAATCGGCTGCGTGCGAATCGAAGTCGATGACAGTCAGCGTTCTCTTGCCCGGATTGCCTTCATTGATCTTGTCGACCAAGGGCTTCTTTTTGGCTCCGGCACCCATCCGGGCACCGCCACGGTTGGTACCGTCCTTAGCCATGATAATCACCTCACATTTCTGGGGTATATTCCCCGTTTGAAACCGCGCACGCGCACACGTGACCCCACGCCCGTTCCACGGGGCATAGGCTGTAGAGATTCAGACCGCCCCTACCCATCGGAGTGGGTGTGCCAGCGGTCGCCTCTCTCGGCATGGATCTTTGCATGGCATGCCGTACATAAACTCATCAGGTTCTCATCATTATGGCTGCCTCCTTCGGACAGCGGTTTGATGTGGTGCACCTGCTCAGCCTTTACGTACCGTCCTTCCGCAAGGCATCGCTCGCAGAGAGGGTGGGCATGAATATAACGGTCGCGGATTCGTTTCCAAGCACGACCGTACCTTCGCTTGGAAGTCTTGTCACGGTCGTACTTCTCGTAGCGTCGTTGCTCCTGCCGTTCGTGCTCTGGACAGAAGCGTCCGTCTGTCAGGTTGGGACAGCCGGGGAAGGAGCAGGGACGCTTTGGTTTCCTTGGCACCTTGCGTCACCTCCGTTCATAAGAAAAGCCCTGCAGGGTTTACGTCCTGCAAGGCTCGTCCGTTGTTTCATCTTGTCCATCATAACAATATCATAAAAGGAAACTCTCATTCACTCTCATTTACTCTCATGATGGCAGAAACTTTAGAAAGTGCCTGATCGTGCATCCGGAAGATATGCTGGATGCTGTAATGCATGTCGACCGCAATCTTCTCCCACGAGAGGAAGCAGAGGTACCGCTTCTCCAGCAGGGTTTGCAGTTCGACGTCGGACACGGAATGTATCGTCTGCATGATCTCTTTCTTCAGTTCCACCAGATCCTCCACGTCACGCTTTAAGCTGTCCTCGACCTCGATGATCTTAAGCACCGCACGTTCTACCTTTGAGCCGCCGCGATTCGGGTTTCTCGGCATGTCGCTGTAGACAGTGGTGCAGGAGGTAGCCAGATCGTTCAGTGATTCAATCTGCTGGAGCTTGGACTTGATACGCATGTCCAGTGTCCGTGCCTGTGATAAATATTCTTTTGCTGTCATTTATCTTTCTCCTTCCGCAGCCTTCTGATGAGATACTCCGGATCAACGTCCGTCAGAACACCAAACCAGTCGGAGCGGAAGAAGCGCTCGATCTCGGCGAGCTCTGCCTCGTCGTCAGTCAGCCGGTAATCCTTCACGGCCTGCAGCACGATGGCATTCGCCAGATTCTCGTATGGGTTCAAAGTCTCACCTCCGATTTGTAACGTCCTCGGGTTGACTCTGATTGACTCGTGTTTACAGTGATTGTCACTTGGACAGCTCCGCCTTGACCGCAGCGATCAGGCTGTCCTGTATTTTCTCTTTTGACTGCAGGGCTTTCAGCACCCGGCCATCGACCGTATCATCCGTAATGATGTGGTGGATCACGACGGTGTCCTGCTGTCCCTGTCTCCACAGACGGGCATTGGTCTGCTGATACAGTTCCAGCGACCACGTGAGGCCGAACCAGATAAGGGTGGAGCCTCCGGTCTGCAGGTTGAGTCCGTGCCCGGCTGAGGCAGGGTGGATCACAGCAACCGGGATCTTTCCTGCATTCCATTCGCGGATGTCGGAAGATGATTTTATCTCCCTGACCTTGAACCGGGACTTGATGCGCTCAAGATCGTGCTTGAACCAGTAGGCCACCAGCACCGGTTTGCCGTTGGCGCCTTCGATCAAATCTTCCAGTGCATCCAGCTTCCGGTCATGGATATGGATGTGGTCGCCGTCATCGTCATAGATCGCACCGTTGGCCATCTGCAGGAGCTTCCCGGTGAGGGCTGCGGCGTTGGCCACTGTGATTTCCTTCTCCGGAAGCTGCAGCACCAGTGTCTGCTTCAGTTCGTCGTAGTGCTCACGCTCATCATCGGAAAGCTCCACGGTGTGCGTGTTCATCACAAGCTCCGGCATCTTCAGATGATCGGTTGCCTTCATGGAAATGGTGATGTCAGAGATCTGTTTATAGATCGCCTTATCCGCACCGGGCAGGAGTTTGTATGAGTAGATGATCTGGCCGTTGCGCTTGTCCGGTCTGAAATAGTTGTTACGGTACATTCCGATAAAGCGCCCGAGCCGCTGCCCCATATCCAGCACCTTAAACTCTGCCCAGAGATCCATCAGACCGTTCGCGGAAGGGGTGCCGGTCAAACCGACGATCCGCTTGATCCGTGGCCGCACCTTCATCAGAGCCTTAAAGCGTTTTGATTGGTGGTTCTTAAAGGAGGAGAGCTCATCCACAATGACCGTATCGAAGGTGAACGGGATGCCGCTTTGCTCGACCAGCCACTGGACATTCTCGCGGTTGATGATATAGATATCCGCATCTCGCATCAGGGCAGCCTTCCGGTCTTTCTCGGAACCGACAGCGACGGAATAGGTCAGCATGCTCAGGTGATCCCATTTTTCGATCTCCGCAGGCCATGTGTCCCGTGCTACCCTAAGAGGTGCGATCACCAGTATGCGGTGAGCTTCGAAGCTGTCAAACAGCAGGTCAAGAAGTGCGGTCAGGCTGATAGCCGTCTTGCCTAAGCCCATATCCAGCAGCACGGCAGCAACCGGGTGGGATTTGATATATTCGGTTGCATACTGCTGATAATCATGTGGTACATATTTCATCAAGGATTCCTCCGATCTGGTCTTTGTCATCAAGGGTGTAAACGGAAAAGCCAAGCTCGCGTAGTTTTTTGTGTCTGGCTTCCTGCAGCGGTCTTGGTTTCTTACCCGGAGCCTTGACCTCCACAAAGGCCAGCCGTCCGCCCGGCATCAGTACGATACGATCAGGCATGCCGTCCAAGCCCGGGCTTACAAACTTGGGAGCCAGACCGCCGCGTTTCTTTACTGCATCAGCCAGTTTCTTTTCGATTGATTTTTCAAGCATTGTGCCTTCCTTTCATCAGTGAATTAAACGGTGGTGCAGGTCGATTAAGGTCATATCGCTAACTTTTCTTATAGGCTGTTTTTTTAGGCTCTAAGAGTAGTTATAGAAAAGAGCTTCATCGACCTACACCATTAGTCCTAAGCCTTCATAAAATCAGACTTTAAGCGGACTCCGAAGACCATGACTCCGGTCTTGGTACGCTTTTTCTCAAAGCCAGCCTGATCCAGTGCCGTATAGAAATCCGTCGTGCTGCGGATATACTCACCGACCTGCATGCAGTAGCTGCGGTATTCGTTATAAAACTCGCCGGACTTGGTCGTATAGCTCTGATCCAGCTCGCAGCGCTCATCCAGAAACTGTGAGAGCCAGTCGTTGTTTTCCTTGTAACGATTGATGGCGTCGACCACAACCTTCGGCTTCTCGATCTTGTAGTCCTTGGCGATCACGCGCTTGGCACCTTCAATGATCCAAGAGAGGATCGCGCCGCCGCATTTCTTATACAGGTAGTCGGCGTAATTCTTGATGTCGCTGTTTCCTTCAATGACGGCATTGAACGGGATCACGATCAGCCTTCTCCACGTACCGGCATCCAGCGCTCCCACCTTCGGCAGGTGATTGGTATAGAGCACCAGCGTGTGCGTCGGAACATAGGAGAAGGGGTCTTTGTATTTTTTCTCCGCATAGATCTCGTCGGTGGAGCAGAGCTGCTTCACGTTGGAAGTGGAAAGGCGCATGCCTTCCTCAAGTTCGGATGCGATCAGCAGGCGCTTGCCCTTGGCCTCAGCAAGTTCCGGTTTGACGTTCCGCTTGCAGCCCACGGTCAGGGTGTCGGCGGACATGTTCCCGGAGTAGCTTCCGAGCACCCGGGAGATGGCATTCCAAAAGGTCGACTTACCGTTGCGGCCTTCGCCATACGCGATGATCAGAGCCTCAAGGCAGACTTTGCCGATAGCGGACAGCCCGGCGATCTCCTGCACGTAGTTCATGAGCTCCGTATCGCCCACGAAGAAGGTGTCGAGCGCTGCCTGCCAGATGTCCATGTTCAGGTCATCCGGATCAACCGAGGTCTGTTTTGTAATGAAGTCTCCCGGGGTGTGATCGTGAAGTGCGGTCAGTCCCTTGCTCAGGTCGTAGGTGGCTGACGGCGTGTTCAGCAGGAATTCATCTGCGTCCAGATCCCTCTGGTCGACCTCCAGCATTGGTCTTGCTTCCTTCAGGGCAGAGGAGATGTATTTGGAATCCCGGCGCTTGATAGCGTAGTTCCGGTAACTGATGGCATTCTCATATTTCTGGAAGATACGTACCTGCTCCCGGTTCATGGCAGCGGCGGCCTTCTTATTTCCCATCGTGGCAACGAGCTCCCATGCGCCGCATTTCATCATTTCATCAAGAGTCTTCTTGATCTCGTTCTCCGCTTCCTCCAGCTGACGGGCAGTGAGTTCCTGCGCGACAGCCTGTGACTTTGGTTTCGATTCCTCCCAGAAGCTGCCGTTGTACACGAGGTAGTCTGTCGATGGGGAGTAGCGGAGCCGGTCGATGTATTCCCGGGAAAGGATCAAAGCCTGCCCGACATCTGAGTAATCGCCGGGCTGCAGGAGAAGCTCCTGATTATATTTTTCCGGAGGGATGTAATCGTCCTGAGATGACACCTTGCCGTAAAAGCGGAGTGCGCTGCGCCAGATGGTATCCAGCTCATGGGCATCCAGAGGCGGATCGCAGTTTTTCGAGAATTCGATAAAGCGGTCGTGGGCTTCATCGGTGTTGCCGTAGCGTTTCAGGATTCTTCCGGCGTAGTGGGACATGGTGGCATTCCGGGAGCCTTCTGGGATGGTGATGCTGCCGTAGGTGCCGCCGTCCATGTTTTCATCAAACTCATCATCCAGAAATGAGGTCAGGTTCATGGGTGCATCAAAGACCTCGACCTGCGGATCAGCTGTCCCATAAAAGAACCGGGCAGCATCCAGCGCCTGCGTATCGAAGTACGGAAAGATGGCACTCACCAGCCTTTTCAGGTTGCTGTATTCCGTTGCGTCGGTGATCCTTTCGATCGGGAAGAACACATGGAACTTCGGCCTCGGTGCTTTACCATTCTTGGTCTTCTCATGATGCCTTGAGTAGTGGACAGCAAAGGCGACGCCCGGAAAAGCGGCAGCCACGTCAGCCGGGCTTACCCATTCATCCGGGTTTTCACTGTGGTCGTTGTCGCAGTCGACCGGCAGGCAGTCGCTTCCGATGAAGTTATCATTATTGCGATAGCTGTTCTGGTATTCTGCACATACGTAATCGTGGCAGACGGCCTCCCTGAGAGAGGCCTGATCTGTCACGTCGTGCTTGTGAGGGTAGGAGCAGTTACTTGGACTGCCTATGATATCTGCGCTGTAGAGGGTAAACATCAGTCGTACACCTCCTTGGATTCTTCCTCCAGCACCTTTGTGATGAACTTCAGTGCCCGGATGATGGTTTCGAGCTCGCAGTCACCGCCGAGGAATACTTCGAAGCCTTCATCGGCGTAGCGCCCGAGAGGATGAATCTGGATATCTGTTCCACCGGTGTCTTCAATGCGGAAGTAAGTGCGTCCGCCGTGTCCGGTATCACCGCCCATGTATCCCGTGGTACCGGCTTCGACCTCGAGGATATTGCAGCTGACCACGTCCCGGCTGTAGGTAGTGATCTGGGTGCCGTCAGGCAGGATACGTCTGTTTTCTTTAATTTCGAACATAGATCTTCCTCCTGTTCTATTGAGATAGTGAAGGCGGTAAAAGCAAAGGCTGCCACCGCCGGTTTACACTTTCCACTGGAGGTGACAGCCCTGATTTGACGAAAGAAGATCAGTCTTTCTTATAAAATGTTGTTTCGTATCCGTCTGCGTTCAGCTGCAGGCCTTCTGCCCACGGTGGTGTTCTTCCCATCTGTTCACAGACTGCCTTTAGCGACATCCGGGGATCGGCTTCGATGACAAGCTCATCATGGATGTGCATCGTGATACTGCAGCAGCGGAGCGTCCGCATGGCGTAGCACAGGATATCCCGGGAGGTGGCCTGCACGATGTTCTCGACAAGGCGAGCGCCATAGGTTTCGAGGCGTTCCCATTTCTTGGTGCCGCCGACGCCTTCGTAGGTGATACACTGGCCGCCGAACTTGTTAGTTCCAATCTTGGGTTTTACGTAGGCGAGCTTCCGGCCAGAAGGAAGGGTGATAAAGAGCATGCCGCTTTTATATTCGAAGTGGATGCCGTGGGTGTCCGCCTCATGCCTGAACTTCACAGCCTCCATTGCAGCCCGGTCAACGTCCCACCAGAAGGAGACGATGTTCGGGTTTGTCTGCCGCCAAGCCTCAACAAGGGGATAAAGCTCATCCTCGGTCAAGCCCATCTCAAGAGCGCCCATTGCTTTCAGGGCTCCGACTGATCCGCCGTAGCCGAGGGCGAGTTCTGCGATCTTGCCTTTTTGACGCAGGTGGCCATTGATGCCGTGCTTCTCGACAGGCACCTTGAACATCTGACTGGCGCTGGCACAGTAAATGTCACCGCCACTTGCGAAGACCTCCTGACGCCAAGACTCGCCAGCCATCCACGCGATTACCCGGGCTTCGATCGCGCTAAAGTCACTGACGATAAACTTACAGCCGTCCTTTGGAATGAAGGCTGTCCGGATCAACTGAGAGAGGGTATCCGGGACATCCTCGTAGAGCATTTCCACACTGTCGTAATCACCGGAGCGGACGATGGCGCGAGCATGCTCCAGATCCGGAAGGTGATTCTGTGGCAGGTTTTGTAATTGAATGAGCCTGCCTGCCCAGCGGCCAGTCCGGTTGGCTCCATAGAACTGGAACATACCGCGAGCACGGCCATCGGAGCACACGGCGTTGATCATCGACTGATATTTCCGGATGCTGGACTTGGCCAGCTGCTGCCGGAGAGCGAGAACGCGCCTTAGCTCTGGCGGTGCCGTCTTGATCAGTTCGGCCACGACCTTTTTACCGAGGGAGTCGACTTCGAGGCCGTTCTCTATAAGAAACTGCTTCATCTGCTGGACGCTATTCGGGTTCTCAAGCTCTGTCAGCTGCCGCATGGCCTCCGTAAGCTCTGCCCGGGAACGGGCATCCATGTCGATGGCCTGTCTGACCAGAGGAAGGTCGATCGCGACACCACGGTCATTGATCTCCTGATCAATGTGATACTCATCCCATATGAAGTCCGGCACCGGGAACTTCTGCAGGCGCTGCTGTATGGACATCTCTGTCTCGACATCCCTGACGTTATACCGCTTGAAGGCTGCCCACTTGTCGGGAGCATGACGGGGAAGGTTCCGTGTCCGCTGGCCGTTTGACTTTGTGGGAGCACAGGGCTGGCAGAAGTATTTGATCAGGTCTTTGCCTTCGGTAAGTTTCTGCTTCTCAAGGCCGAGGACAGCACCGCAGCCTTCCAGTGACAAAGGCAGTCCCATCACGGCTGACCAGATCATAGTGCAGCGCCAGCCTTCCGGATTCAGGTACCTCGCCATCTCGGTTGAGAGGGGATGATTGTCATGGAAGGGATCAAGGCTCATACCCAGATTCTTCATGTGCTGCGACAGGCAGACACGTTCGAAGTTCGCGTTGAATGCCCACTTGGTGACCGTGTCATCCGTCAGGGCATCCAGTATGTCTTCCGGGATCTTCTCGCCGCAGGTCAGATCGATCACCTTGACGGGTGCGCCGTCTATGCTGTAGCCAAAGAGCAAGATCTCAAAATCCGGAGCCTCCACGTAGCGGTAGACGCCAGACTTCTGCAGACTGACGCTTGAGTAGGTTTCGATATCTATACTGAGTGTTTTCATATATACCATCCTTGAAAAGGGCTGGCAGCAAGACCTGCCACCAGCCCACATGCTTTACTTGTATGCTTCCATACGCTTTTCGTGATATTCCTTGTCTCGGAGGTCAGCGGCTTCCTTGCGCTTGTCATCTCTGCGCTCGCAGATCACCATGTTGATCGCGGTTGCTGCCCACGAGAGAACCAGCAGGCAGAAGCAGCCGACCAGAATGTTACAGAGTACGGTTGAAATTACAATCTCGTTCATTGTCATATACCTCCATTAGTTCAGGAAATCTTCATCGTCGTCATCGGTTGCGAAGTCGGCCTCAGCACTTGCCTTGCCGCCCAGAGGCTCACCGGCACGAATCAGCTGCAGGTTGTTCAGGCCGCAGGCGATGCCACGGTTGCCGTTAGAGTTGAAGGCGTACAGGTTGATACTGGCTCTGCCATATACTCCGGAATAGACCTGCGAACGGGTGAGGATCGGGTTAAGATCCGCGTCCACGATGCCCGGCGCAGTAGCGGAGTTCGCGTTGATGAAGTAAGCATTGGCGTATGCCGGATCGTCCGGTCTCTCGGCGTCACCGTCCCTCAGCGGAGTCTTGATGGACTTGAGAGGCGGCACAGACTTGCTGTTACCCTTGAGCTTTGCCTCGCCCTCGACGTAGGCAGCTTCGATCGCGGCCTTGATCTTGGCAATGGTCTTGGTATCCGACTTCGGGATGATCAGGCTGACACTGTACTTCGGAGTGCCGCCGTTGATTGACTTCGGCTCCCAGACGTTGGCATAGCTCCATCTGGTGTCTTCGCCGGTGATAACTTTCATAGGATTCTTTACTTTGTTAGACATGTTATTTACCTCCATTGTCTTTGAAATCGGTTATAGCTGTATTCATTGCCGATCGTTTATCGCTCTCCGGCACGAGCGTTGGTTTGCCTTGTGGTTTCTCGATGAGCCCGGACAGGACTTCGTCAAAGCGAGCCTTGCCGAGCATCTTCTGCATGGCCGTGATTCCGAGCAGTTTCTGCTCATACGGATCAAAGCCAGCTTCTGTGACGGCTGCGGCGACGGCAGCATCATTGACGTAGCGCCTGTTGGAGCGACCTTCAACGAGCTTGAAGCCCGACCACTGTTTGCCGCTTATCGCCTGCGCGAGGGCATATTCCTTGATGTCGGATGCCCACGATACAAGGTCATCGATCTTGCCAAGGATGTCCTCTACGTCCTCATCGGTGAGGAGCGGCGGCAGCTTGAAGTCGTACTTGGCCAGTTCCAGATTGGCGTCGGCACGGGCACGGCAGGCGTTCTTGGCCTTGCAGAATCCGCACCATTCACCACAGAGGAAGTTGCCGTCACCTGCAAAGGCGAGCTCGGCAGCAGGCTTCAGTACGTCGTCCGCCCACGTATGCAGGTCGTCCTTTGACAGTTCATAGGTGCTCAGGTTATTCCGGCGCGGCTGGTAGATCGTCATCCGGACAGTGTCGATGTCGTAGATGCCGTCAAAGAGCTCCAAGGCTCCGAGCGCGTAGCACATCATCTGTGGATTCTCAGTAGCGCTGACCAACACGCCGAGTCCGTATTTGAAGTCAATGACTTGCAGGGTGCCGTCTGCGATGATGATGCAGTCGGCGGTTCCGAAACCTTCCTCTACCCATCGGGAGAAGTCGACTCGCTGCTCGATCAGGACGACCGGATCGCTGCAGGTTTCCTTGGCGGCCTCGACCTGTTCCAGAACGTAGGCGGCGTACCCGGATGCACAGTCGTCCATCTCCTGATTGAACCAGCTGAGGTTCTCTGTCGGATCATCGGCCTCCATGCCCAACGCCGTCTTCAGCTTGTATTCGCACAGGCTGTGGGCGTCGGTGCCCTCAGCGGCGTAGTCACTGCCTTTATCCTCGTAGGTCTCGGAGAGCCTTGCTGACGGTGGACAGTGAATCCAGCGGTCTGATGATGATGCAGAGAGTAGTGCGTGTTTAGTTGCCATCGTCCAGTCCCTCCACATCCTTAAGCAGCGCCTTGTAGTTTGCCTTATCGACACCGGAGAGCTTCTCGGCACCATACTTCTTGAGCAGGTCGCGGATTTCAGCCGTGTGTCCTTTCCTTGACATATCTGCCAGAACAGCGCGGACATCTTCGAGCTTCAGTTCCGGTTCCTTCTTAGGTACCTCTTGATCCTGTGTGCCGGAGAACTGCCCGGCCAGCCAGTCGGCGGCGCTGTTAATAGCGGCAGCAGCATCGCGGAGCTCTTTGATGGTCAGATCCATTTCGCTCATTTTGCTCATGTGATTTTCCTCCTTCCTCGGATTGACTCTGGGCTGATAAGACTTTGAGCTTTCTTGCCAGCCTTGCGGATACCTGACTGATTGCGATCAGAACGTCGATCACTTCTTCGTCAGCAGGGCTTCGTGTTCTGTACATGGGGTTCACCTCCAATCCGGAGCGTCTCGTTTTGTGCTCCTTACACTTCCCACTGGAGGTGATGGGTAGGGATTGACGAAGGAAAATTGAAAAGTTTTGATTAGCAGCAAAATATATAAATTGCTGCTAATATAGACAAAAAGAAATCCGGCCACTGTGATGGCAGCCGGATAACTACATTAGATATTAAAGTGGTCGGGATATTTCTTTGCGAGGATCTTAGCGGCCTTGTCGATCTGGCTGCGGAAGGTCGTCCTCTTGATCTTGATGATTTCGGCGATCTCTCCGTCCGTCTTTCCATCTTCCCTGAGCCTTCCGATCTGGAACGCTTCAGGCATCAGTTCCTCCAGATCCTTAAACAGGTGCTCCAGCTCATCCATGTCGCAGATGATGTCTTCAGGTGACGGTGACGGATCAACCAGCGTGTCAGCGAGGGTAACCTCATCGCCTTCGCTGTCAGAGACGGGTTTATCAAGTGACAGGGTGTCTCCGGGAGCGTGATATTCGCAGTCGTCACACATCCCGTCGCAGAGCCACCACTTGCTGCGAGGGCACATGCAGCGCCCGTGATACTGCTCGCGTTTTCTCTTGTTTGTACGGAAGCGGTCAAACTCCGCGTACTGTTCCGGTGTTACTTCGAACCAAGTTTTGGTTCCCTTGTCAAAAATACGTTTACTCTGATTTACATCTTTTTTCATAAAAGTACGGGTCTCCTTAGCCCCACAGCCGCTGGGTCTTGTGGAGAAGCGGAGATCCCGTACTTGGGTGCCAGCAGCGAAAATGGACGCAGAAATCCCACCCGTCGCGGGAGAACAAAGTCTCCGCTTCAAGTTGCGTCCAGCTGTTCGCGTGCTGGTCTTGTATTCAGTTGTCGGCTTCACGTCTGTGGCGAACAGTCCCTCTATGTGCACTCGGGACGATCACGTCGGTGAGCAGGAGCAGTTTAACGTCATGCTCAGGACGGTTTCTTATTTCAAGTCAGCTTCATAAGCGTACATCTCGCTGAAAATGTCTGGCAGAATGCTGTCACTTGCATCTTCAACACAGTTCACACCGAAGCGCCTGAAAACTGAGTCAACTACTGCCGAGCCCAATTTGGAGCTAACAACGGCAGCAGAGTTTTCGATACTGTCGATCCAGTTATGCCTTTCACTCTTTGTCACTGTTTTGCCTCCTTCCTGTCTCAGCGTCTCTATCCGGATAAATAGCTAAGAGCTATTTCTTGTAGGACATTTTTGGATTTTGCAAAATCCTTTTTGACTTAAAAATGTCCTTAACGCAAACCGTTGCTTTGACAAATGGACACTTTTGTGCTAAAATATGTGCATCTGAAATCACCCGGTTAGCCTTACACCTAAGTGCTGAAATAATTATAGAAAATGGCATAGTTCGACTTGGGGATGGTTTGGCGCAGCGTGGTACATCTTGGTACAAAACTCTCAGAAAGGACGGGATTGTTCGTGGAGTTTAAGGAATTCTTTTCTATGATGAAAAATAGAATATCTGATGGCGCGGATGTTCCGTATTTCTTTAGGGATCTCGTTGCGATGATTACAGATGTTACGGAGGAAGAATGGGCGACACCAAAAGATCCGTCAAGCAAGTTGACGAAAGAGAACACTATTCGCTCATATGCAAAACGTGGCCTTTCTAAGAAATTTGCGCAGAGCATCGTATATAGACTGTCGCCGGAGATGTTTATAGAATCTCTCAACACAAGGCCACATGCTGCGATTGCCCTATTGGCAGGTGACTATCGAAGTTATGATCCTTCTGCGACTTCAGATAATATTGCTCATAAACTGGCTTACTGCTTTATCGATATTATTCAGCGAGCAGCCGGTCTTGTTCCGAAAGATGAACTTGAACGGCAAAAACTCATGCAGCAGGCACATGAGTTAAAGATCAAGTTTGGTGATTATCTTCGGGATGAAGCTGAGAATGTTTGTGCTTTCCCCGGATGCAGTAATTCATTGATGGTGGCGGATAATGGAAAGGCAACACCTGTGTTTGAAGTGTCCCTGATAGATAAAACCAAGGAGCCAAAGATCGACAATCTGTTAGCTATGTGTCCGCAGTGTCATGCGACATATGCAATCGATGACAGCAAGAAGATTCTTAAAGAACTTCAGGGCATTAAGAAAATCCTTGTGGCACATAAGCAGAGCATGAAGCTTCTTGACGGGATGCCTCTGGAGAAAGGAATAATAGGTGTCATAAGAAAGATCAAGAATATGAAAGAAAAGGACTTGTTAGATCCGTCCCTTGATCCGAAGGACATAAGAGAGAAACTTGATCCGGATGAGAACTTAGCCTTATATAGGACGGTAAAGAATTACGTAGACACTTACTATGTCACTCTGAAAGAAATCATAACAAGCGCAGATAAGCGCGGCGAGATTGACTACGATGAAGTGCAGGATCAGATGAAGGCCATATACAAAAGACTGAAAAAGGCGAACAAATCCAATGTCGAAATCTTTAATGAAATATCAGAGAAAGTGCATAAGGTAAGCCTGCAGGAAGACATTTATTGCCAAATCGTTGTGGCATACTTTATTGCAAAGTGCGAGGTGTTTGATGCAATTACCGAATAAACTATATTCATATAAAAACAGCACATTATCGCTTGTACCGATAGTGCTCAGGGAAATAAAAGAAAGACCAGTCGCGGTGACTGATCTGTATAACCGGGTAAAACCATATCTTAAAGACGCCACAGATTTTTTGTCTGTGATGGATTGTTTATATGCCCTGCGAGCTGTAGACATCAATGATGACGAGGAGGTGTTCATATGCTTGTAGAAATGTGGTCACCGGCATTTAAAGAAAAAGGGAAACAGCGTCCAAAAATACAATTTCATGAAGGTCTCAATGTGGTGCTGGGAAAAGAAGATGGAGCTATGTCTATCGGAAAGTCAACGGCGCTGCTTGCTATTGATTATGTCTTTGGTGGAGATACCTATATTAAAAGTGATGGGGTAAAGCATGAAGGACATCATACGATTTACTTCGCTTTCAAATTTGATGGGACAACCTATTACTTTGCCAGAAATACGGCAGAGGGGGAGACCGTTTTTATTTGCGATGAAAAATATGAGTACACCGGAGAACAGTATACAAAAAAAGAATTTACAGACTGGCTGAAAGAACAGTATCATATGGATTTTCCCGGATTATCTTTCCGAATTGCCGTAAGCAGCCATTTCAGGATCTATGGCAAGAAAAACATCGATGAGACTAATCCGCTGTTGGGTATCCCCGGCCAGAATATGGATAAGGCAATTACAGCTATTGTAACACTCTTTGATCGGTATAAAGATATTGAGGAGTTCAAAGATAACGTAGTCGAGCATAAAAAGAAACTCGATGCATATAAGGAAGCGAGACGATATCATTTTATTTCGGATCTCGTAGGCGGACAGAAAAAGTACGAAGAGAATCTGGCGACCATCCGTGGCCTTGAGTTAGAACTTGCAGCATTGGTACAGGAGGCAGAAAAGGGATCTTCGGAGGAGGAGATTGAACTAAACAAGAAAAAAGCAGCTTTGACGAATGACAAGATGTCTGTTGAAAAGGTTATACATGCCAAAGAGATGAAGCTCCGTCTTGTGAACATGAATCTGGAGTATGGCCTGTATCCTACAGAGGCGGACATGGAGGCCTTGCAGGAGTTTTTTCCGGGGGTAAACCTTCGCAAACTGTATGAAATTGAAAGATACCACCAGAAACTGGCCAAAATACTGGATGCACAATTTTCGGAAGAAAAGGCCGCGATTGAAGCGGAAATTGCCGTATTGCAACAGCGACTTGATGGTATAAAAGTACAGATCAAAGAACTTGGCTTTGTAGGATCAATGTCTCAGGAGTTCCTTGATAGGCACTCTGAATTAAAAGCGGAAATCGCAGCACTTAAAACACAGAATCAGGCATTCCTCACATTAAAAGAACTTCAAGAAGCAAAAGCCAATGCAGATGAAATTTTAAAGCGGAGCATAGAAGAAATCCTCTATGACATTGAGAACACACTGAATTCAAAAATGGAGGAGTTCAACGATCTGCTATTTGATGAAAAGAAGAAGCCGCCACATGTGCAGTTCAATGCATATAACAGTTACAAATTTGAAACTCCGGACAACACGGGAACCGGATCAAATTATAAAGGATTGATCATATATGATTTGGCGGTTTTGTTTACAACCGCTCTTCCGGCGATAGCACACGACTCGTTGCTCTTTGGTGATTTGAGCAAAGATGCTTTTGACGGGATTGTTCGCATATATATCAGCACAAAAAAACAGTTATTTATAGCATATGATAAGCAGGGAGATTGTAGGCCTGAAACAAGAAAGGTTTTAGAAGATAATTGTGTGCTGAGGTTATCAGATAACAATTGTGAACTGTATGGTAGATCATGGGACGCATACACAAAGGAGACCAACCAAAATGAAGATGAGTTACAACAAACTTTGGAAACTACTGATAGACAAGAACATGAAGAAGTCTGATCTGCGAAAGAACGCAGGGATCAGCTCTTCGTCGCTTGCAAAGCTCACCAAAGATGGAAACGTCACAACAGAAGTGCTCGCCAAAATATGTAATGAGCTTCATTGTGATGTCGGAGACATTATGGAGTTTGTTCCGGATAAGGAGAGTAAAGTAAAACAGGAGTCCTGAATTATGGACGCCTAAAGTCATATTATTATTCTGGAGGAAAGGAAGTGCCGGAATGCTGCCAGAAGAACGAGCACGAGAAAAAATAGATAAGCAGCTAATAAATGCTGGATGGGACATCGTTTCAAGAAATGAATATGTGCCCAAATCCGCATCTGCTGTAAAGGAAGCCTTGATGCAGGGGAATACAGAGAGTGATTATCTGCTCTTTGTAGATAATAAAGCCATCGCTGTTGTCGAGGCAAAGAGAGAAGAAAACCCTCTCGGCGAAGAGGTTGAAAAGCAGGCTGAAGACTACGCAAGGAGTCCACAACATTGGTATGGCCTGTGGTATAGTGATCTGATTCCGCTTGTGTATATGGCGAACGGGAAGAAAATCTATTTCAAAAACATGCTGACTGATCCCGAGGGTGATTATGTAGAACTAAGCGAGATGCATTCTCCGAAAAAGATGCTCCAGATGATTAATCAAGTGTCGGAATATGGAGCGCTGCCAAGATTGGAGAAACGAGGTCTTCGTGATTGCCAGTACAGGGCAGAGATTCAATTTGAAAAGTCTTTGAAGGATGGTGAGAAAAAGAATCTCGCTATTCTTGCGACTGGTAGTGGTAAAACCTATCTTGCTTGTCTTGCAAGTTATAGATTGCTGAACTATACGCCAACGAGACGTATTTTGTTCCTTGTTGATAGAAACAATCTCGCTCGCCAGACAGAGGCCGAGTTTAGTCAGTTTGATCGCACAGAAGGTCAACAGGAAATGAGCTCCCTGTATGAGATCAAGAGGCTTAAGCAAGAAAAAGATATAAAAGCGGATATTGTAATATCAACAATTCAAAAGTTATTTGCAGTATTAACTGGGCAGGCGCTCACGGATGTTAGTGAAGATGCCGAAGATGAGAACACAACAGCCGATGAAGAGAAAGTAACAAAAGAGGTTATAACACTTGGTGACGACCTGAAGCTGCCACCTGACTATTTCCAACTTATAATTGTTGACGAATGTCACAGATCCATATACGGAAAATGGAAAGCGGTGCTGGATTATTTCTCAGGAGCAAAAGTGCTGGGGCTTACAGCAACACCAACTCCAGAGGCCTATGCGTTTTTCAATAACAATATTATTGAAGAATACACATATGATGATTCTGTCGTTGATGGCGTAAATGTTCCTTCTCGTGTTTATCGTGTTTCCACAGAGGTAACTGAGCATGGGGGAGCGATCAAGTCCGGTACAAAAGTTACAGAAACAGCTCGCAAAACAGGCGAGACAACAGAATACACCTCATCACAAAGAGTCGATTATGATCCTGCACAGTTGGATCGTTCAGTTGTTAACCGTGATCAGATCAGAAAAGTGTTAACCGCATATAAGAAATCGATATATGAAGAATTGTACCCAGAGAGGGAGAAAGACTGGAGGTATATTCCGAAGACACTGATATTTGCTAAGGACGATAATCATGCCGATGAGATCGTAGAAGGCGTTAAGGATGTCTTTAAAGACGAATTCGAAGAAGGAGTGGTTCCGGAGCATTTTGTTCAGAAGATCACCTATTCCTCGGGTGATTCAAACAGTCTTATTAGAGATCTCAGAACAGAGAAGGATTTTCGAATTGCTGTAACGGTTACTTTGGTGGCAACTGGAACAGATGTGAAACCTCTGGAAGTGGTGCTCTTCATGAAAGACGTTCATTCTGATGTCCTTTATACACAGATGAAAGGTCGTGGATGCCGCGTAATCAGTGATGACAAGTTGCGTGAAGTTACTCCGAATGCAAATACAAAAGAATGCTATTACATTGTTGATGGGGTCGGCGTGACGGAACACGAGAAGGTTATACCGCATCCGGTCATTAACCCAGCTCCCGGAAAGAAAGTTCTTTCTCTCGAGCATTTACTGGAGCATCTGGCGCACAATGAATTAAGCGATGAAAATCTGTGGCTGCTCAGGGACTACTGCTCAACCATCAACAGACGATACGAAGACAATCCTCTGTTCGGGAGACATTTGGATTACTTCATCACTACATATGGCTTTGCGCCAAGGACAATAGCCGGGAACATCCAAGCAGCGACAGATCAGGGAATACTAATTGAACATCAGTATATTGATCCTTCACATGATAACTCGCGTCGAATGGCTTTGATTTATAGCTTGATCAGTAGCATTCCAGCTCGTAAGAAACTGTTAGAGATGCAGCGAGGCTATATCATCAATACCGAGGAAGATCCGGATGAAATAATATATGCCGGGTTCTCAAAGGAAACTGCAAAATCATTCATCGAGAATTTTGAGAAGTATCTGGATGATAATAAGGACAGTATCGAAGCACTCAGGATCATTTATAATTCCGAGGATACCATCATTACACATTCGATGTTGTGTGAACTCCGTGATCGACTCTTGTCTGAGAGTAGGCAATATGGAGTTTATCAGATATGGAAGAATTACAAAGTGCTCGATACCGAAGGCAACGTTGATGAACTGGATGTAAAAACAAATGTAAATGCGCTGACCAACCTGATACAGATTGTCAGGTATGCATATAAAAAGAATCAAAAACTGACAAGCCTGATAAAAGGCTATGCAAATAGATTCAGCTTGTATTGTGGCCAGCACCAACGTGTTCTTTCCAAAGAGCAAGTAGAGATTATGCGTCAGGTGGCAGAGTTTATTATCAATGACGGAGCCATTTCTGTGCAGGAGTTGAATGAGATTGATACCGATCTCTGGAGAAAAGGCGTAACAACATTTGGTGCAAAGGTACTTGCATCAGAAATGCAGTCATTATCAAGATTTTTATTGAGGGTAGCGTAATATGGCAAATCAAAAAACAGAAGCGGCATTAATAAAGAAAGTATGGGATATAGCAAACGTGCTCGCAGCAGCAGGTGTTGGATTTACAGATTACATCACACAGCTGACCTATATTCTCTTTCTCAAAATGGATAACGAAAAAGAAGAAGTTGGTCTTGGTAGTTCTATTCCCGAAGGCTACAAATGGGCTGATCTTATAAACCTTAGTGGTACAGATCTTGTTGGTAAATATGAGGAGATTCTTAAAGAACTCTCAAAGGATGAAGGCTTGATTGGAACAATCTTCACGAAGGCCACTAACAAGATTGACAGACCGGTCATGCTGAAAAAAGTAATTGATATGGTATCAGAGGACAACTGGTACATGATGGAGGGAGATTTTAAGGGCGCTGTCTATGAAAATATTCTTGAGAAGAACGGCCAAGACAGAAAGAGCGGTGCTGGACAGTACTTTACTCCAAGAGCATTAATCTCGGCGATTGTGGATGTGGTCGACCCAAAGATTACAGAAACTGTAGCAGATCCATGCTGTGGAACTGCAGGTTTTTTGCTGGCGGCATATGAGCATATGCGTAAACAAAGCAGAGATGTTGAAAAACAGAGATTCCTGAAGAATAATGCATTGTTTGGCGCAGACAACACATCTCTGGTAGTTACGTTGGCATCCATGAACCTATATCTTCATGATATTGGTGTAAACAAGAGCCCAATCGCTTATCAGGATTCGCTGATTGAAACATCTGACGATCTGTACCAAGTAGTAATGACGAATCCGCCTTTTGGGACAAGACCACAGGGAAGTGTTGAGGTTTCAGCAAATAGACCGGAATTCATCAAGACTTCTGATAATCAGGTTAATTTCCTGCAGCACATCATGTCTATTGTAAAAACTGGTGGACGTGTTGGCGTAGTTCTACCTGATAGCGTTTTGACGGATGGCGACTCCACCAAAAGGGTACGCGACAAGCTGCTGAAGGATTACAACCTGCATACGATTTTGAGATTGCCGACCGGTATATTCTATGCCAATGGAGTGAAAACCAATGTACTCTTTTTTGATAAAGGAGAACCTACAAAAGATATATGGGTCTACGACTATCGGACTGGCGTGCATCATACGATGGTACAAAGTCCGATGACAAGAGCGCACCTCGATGAATTTGTTGAATGCTACTGCTCTGGGCATATGGAAGATCGCAAACAGACATATTCAGAGGAGAATCCAAACGGCAGGTGGAGGCGTTTCACAGAAGAAGAAGTAAAAGGTCGTGACGACTTGAACTTCAAATGGATAGATCTCACAGAAGAAGACGAGCGCACAATTGACGAGGTGCTCGCAGATATGCAAGAAGAGGCAAATGCTATTTCTGCTTCAGTAGAACAGCTAAAGATTCTCTTAGGAGGGATTGAAAGTTGATTGATACAGCATCTGTAAAAATGCGGATTATTAGGATGGCCATTAGTGGAGAGCTAACAAAGCGTCCGGAAACAGATTTCAACATTGAACAATGTCTCGCGACTATTCACGAGGAGTATTTACGTCTGCTAAAGAACGGCGAGACAAAAAAGAAAAAGGAAGCCCCTATGATTGAGGAGGGTCTATTCGAGATTCCTCAATCATGGGCATGGGTGCCTTTGGGGAAACTCTGCACTTTTCTTTCACGGGGGAAGTCTCCAAAATATTCATCTGAAAAGCTGTACCCGGTATTTGCTCAGAAATGCAATCAGCCCAACGGTTTAGCCCTCGAAAAAGCAAAGTTTTTAGATAAAAACACACTGGAGAAATGGGCTCCTTATTTCCGCCTACATGAGCAAGACGTACTGATTAACTCAACTGGGACGGGTACGATGGGACGTGTAGGGTTTTACCTAACCGAATCATTAGATGATCAGTATCCATTTATGCTCCCGGACTCACATGTTACTGTTGCAAGATTTGGAACGGGAGTTATTCCTAAATATATATTTTACGTATTGAGATCCGTTCCAATCCAAGCGATTATGGAGCGACAATTCAGAGGGACAACAAACCAAAAGGAGTTTTACATTGAATCGGTCTATTCAATACCCATTCCGCTACCAACAACAAGTGAACAAATTGAAATAGTCTCTAAATTGGATGAAGCTATAGAGTTGCTGGAGCATATTGATAAAACTCAGAATGAGTATCATTCAGATTTCAATGTTTTGAAAAGCAAAATCATAGACGCTGGCATCAGAGGTGAGTTGACGGAACAACTGGCTGAGGACGGTACTGCAAGAGAACTATACCAGCAGATTCAAATTGAGCGAACGCGCAAAGAACAAGAAAAAGAGATAAAGGAAGTCGAGCTGCTCCCAGACATTGAAGAGGGAGAGGAACCATTTGCTATTCCTTCCTCTTGGATGTGGACAAGGTTTGGGAATACTTCTTATATCGTACGAGGGGGCTCTCCAAGACCAATAAAACAGTTTGTTACGGATGATCCAACGGGTATCAACTGGATCAAAATTGGTGATGTTGAAAAAGGTGGTAAATACATATACGAAACGAAAGAAAGGATAATCCCAGAGGGTGAAAAGAAGAGCCGCAGGGTTGCTCCCGGGGACTTTTTGCTCACTAACTCCATGAGTTTCGGAAGACCATATATTTCAAAAATAGATGGCTGCATACACGACGGCTGGCTCCTAATACGAAATCTCAAAGGATTTGATGATAACTACCTGTACTACCTTCTTTCATCCACGTACATGTATAACGAGTTCTGTCAAAGGGCATCCGGATCTACCGTAGACAATTTGAATATTGAAAAAGTGAGCTCAGCGTTTGTGCCTCTTCCTCCATTGGCGGAACAAAAGCGAATAGCTGAAAGAATCGATGAACTTCTGTTAGCAATATCTCAATGATGTATAGATAATGTATAATTGTTGCTATTGAAAGTTGTTTTAGAGGAGAATCAATCGTGCAGAAAATTGACAAAACAGATACTCTTGGGAAAATCCTAAGTGGCCGTCGCTTTACGGTAGACTACTTCCAGAGAGAGTATCGTTGGGGACAGAAGCAAATTGATCAGATGCTTTCTGATTTTCAGAACACATTTGAGGAATACTATGATCCGAATGATCATGATACACCAGAAGAGGTTGCCGGATATGGCTTCTACTACATGGGATGTATCATCTGTACAGGAGGGTCGGTGAACAAAATAATTGATGGGCAGCAGCGGTTGACGTCTCTCACACTGCTCCTCATTTATCTGACAAATCTTCAGAAAGAACTTGCTGTCCCAGAAGATGAAGTGGTTGACCTTGATAGCATGATTTATGCTGTTCATTTTGGGAAGAAGAGCTTCAATATTGACGTGCCGGAGCGAGCCAAATGTATGCAGGCTCTTCTGCAGAACGACAAGAATTACGTAGCTGATAATGAGAGTTCGCAGAACATGCTTGATCGGTATGAGGATATCGTTGAGTGCTTTCCGGATGAGCTGAAGGGCGAGGCGTTGCCGTTTTTCATTTATTGGCTTATCGAGAAAGTATTGCTGCTGGAAATTGATACTCCATCTGAGGATGAAGCGCATACTATCTTCTTGACCATGAATGACCGTGGTCTCAGCCTTAACAGTGCAGAAATGATGAAGGCTTATGTTATTCAGCAGGTGGCTGAGGCAGATCGTTTAGATGTGAATCATCAGTGGCAGGATAACATCAATAAAATTAAGAATGCTTCCTCATATAATTCCAGTGGTACCGTTAATACGGAGGATGTTGAGTTTATATCAATTTGGCTGCGTGCAAAATATGCAGAGACTCTTCGTGAAGGAAAGCGCGGAGCAAAAGATGAGGACTATGAACTGCTCGGTGATAAATTCCATACTTGGGTAAGAGATAAAGCCAAAACCAAAATGGGACTTGTGAAATCAAAGGATTTCAGAGACTTTGTATGGATAGAAATGACAAAGGTTACAAACCTATATCTGCGACTTAAAGAGTATGGCACAAAACTGACTCCGGGATATGAGGAGGTTTTCTATAACACCAACAGGGATCTTACATATCAGATCATGCTCACTCTTGCAGCTGTACGGAATGATGATCCTGAAGATGTAGTAAAGAAGAAGATTCAGATGACAGCAAAGTTCGTTGATGACTTTGCTTCAATACGCATTTTCAATTTTAGAAAGGTCAACTGGAATACAAATAAGTATTTGTTATTCCGTGTGATGTGCGATGTCCGGAATCAAGATTGTAAGACTGTCGGCATGGTATATGTCCGTGCCTTAAGAAGAATGGATGCAAACCTTGACGGCATAACAAAGTTTAGCTTGAATCAGTTTTCCGGTAGATATATGCTCCACCTCCTTGCAAGGTTCACTTCCCACGTCAATGTGCTCATGGGAAATCCGTCCCATTTCGACGAGTATGTTGACCGTCAGCGGAAGGGAAACACATACGACATAGAGCATATTCTCCCAGACAAGTACGAAGACTATACAGAGGAGTTTTCAGATTATGAGGACTTCCAGTCTTCCCGTCAGTATATCGGCAACCTGATTCTTCTCACCCGTGACAAGAACAGGAGCTATCAGGCCATGAAGTACTCGGAAAAGGTACAGAAGTATTCCGGAGATAACATTCTTGCGCAGGCTCTCAATCCAATCGCATACCAAAACAATCCGCAATTCCTGTCGAATGTGGTCAGCCGATATGGATTTGAAGCGATAGATCAATTTAAGAAGCAAAGCATAGCAGATCGTGCAGAAATATACCTGAAGATGGCGAGTGACATCTGGAATCCAACAGATATAAAAGACCTTGCCGGAGGCTGGTCAGCTGACGAAGAAAAAGAGTTTTTCAAGAACACAAAAGGTCAGGAATTTACTATTGGCTATGCTGATCGAAGCTGGCCAGACGCACTGAAGTATGGATTCCTATCCGCAAATATTGGAGGTAGTGGACGATATCTGTATAACGTACAAGCCGGTGACACTGTGTTCTGTCATATCGCTGGAAGTGGGTTTGTCGGTATCGGTGAGTGCCTTGCGACAGCTGTGCCGATGGCAGACTTCAAAGTTGACGTTGATGGAGTGAGCACGCCAATCGCGTCGGCTCCGTGGGAGTCAGAAGACGCGAAGAATAAGCTCGATCATAAAAAAGAGATCTTCATCAGTGTTAAATGGAAGAAGTATGTTACAGATCAAGTGGACGGCTATTGGGAAAAGGGAATGACCAGTGTGCCGCTTGTAGCTTACACACTCACAGATAAGACCACATACAAGAAGGTCAAGGATCACTTTTGCTATAAGGATGAAGCTCAAGAGTAAACTTATAAAAGAAGGTTCGGGACATGGGTGAATATGTAAAGAAGAAAAAAGAAATGAATTTCCAGAGCGTAGAGGCGCTGCAACAAGTTGTAAATGTTGTTAATGAAGCCTCCGCCGCTTTGAACGATAAAAAGAGAACGATACGAGAAAGTGCAATACCGGAGGTGCTTGCAGGAGCCCTTGGTGCCGGAATTGGCGGTGTTGGATCATTTGCGGCACTCTATGGACTCGGTACCGTTGGTCTTTCAGCTGCTGGTATCACTTCTGGATTAGCCGCAGCAGGATCTATTGTCGGCGGTGGTATGGTAGCCGGAGTATTCGTATTGGCATTACCCGTGGCGGCACTGGCTGCAGGCGGTGTAGGCGTAGCTGCCAAATTAAAGAATAAACAGTTACGACAAGAAAAAGAGCGTCTGTATAAGGAAGCGCTCCAGAAACATGAGGCAATTATCAAGGCTATGAAGGAAGAGGCTGATGCAACTAAGGAACGCATGGATTATCTGCAAAGCATTAACATCCTTTTGCAGCAGGCAATAAAAGACCTTCAGAAGGACTTGGGAATTGCAGCTTAATTCAGGATGCTGATAAATGAGTAAATACAGATACACAGAGTTAGAACAACAACTCAATAATGTCCTCGTGCATCAGGATAAGGAACTGGCAAGGATAGCCTTTCCTGACACCAAGGATATAGATGAGAATATCCGGCAGAGTGAAGAACTGTTGCGGTCTCTCGGCGTTAAGTTTCCCAACGGTGCAAGTCTTGCCGTTCAGGAAATACCAAAGAAGGTCATGGTCGTTCCATCATGGGAGAGCTTATGCTTGGAAGCAGAAGCCGCAGTAGGAAATCAATGCGTGCTCGAGGATTTATTCACGGCGGAGGAACTGCAGACAAATGAGCAGGCTATAGTTGCGCTCAATGAAGAATACAATCAGCTTCATCGGCTGGATAAATACGATATCACTATCTCGGCAACGGCAGGACTTCTTGCTGCTGCAGTTGAAATCCTTCTGGTGGGTATTCCACAAAAGACGCCTGAAGGCCTGAAAGGTGGAGTGCTTGCCAACTATGTCAGGGATTACTTTGACAAGAGGTATCCAGAAGCAGAGATGGAGAAGCTCGCTAACTCAAAGGTGAGTAAGGTTCCATACGATGCGCAGGACAACAGGAACACCGTCGTCAACGTCGAGGGCTTGTCGACCTATTACCATAGACTTCTGTCCCTCGGGCATGATCCGCTACTTGGATTGGTGATTGGTGTTGCAGACATTATGACCGGCAGGATGACCACAATTGATAAGACAGGAAAAGCAGTCTCACAGGTTATAGATGGATATGCTAACAGAACAGAAAAGGATATCTTCTTTGCAATCGCAAAGCAGATAACGCACTTCAAGTCCGACATCACCACGTCGATGGGTCTTCCGGCACCACTAATGGGATTGTTCAATCTTCTTCAGTTCGGAAACATCGGTGATGAAGATCAGACAATCGCTGAGATCGTACAGGGAATGTACTATGAAGGCTACGACTTCATTCATTTTTGCACTCTCTCGATTCCAGTGATGATCGCGGAAGTTGTTACGCGGCTTGGATATGCAATCAAGCGGATAAAGGAAGGACATCCCGTTAAGGAATCAATTCCACTATCCACAAACCACGAGAAGCATCCAAAGCTCGGAACGATGCTCTTTATAGGGCATAGCGCGGCGACTGCGGTAAATGCCGGGAAGGTTTACTTCACCAAGAACCCGATGGCGATTAACTATCCGCAGTGGCTGGCCTTCGGCAAATACTCGTACCAGCAGCTTAAGTGGGTGCTGATTGAGAAGCCGGAGGCGAGAGACGCCTTTGTCAGGGGGACAATAAATGAGCAGCTTGATGAAGTGCTTTTATCTGTTGACGAGACGTTTACAGATATCTCAAGGGAGTACATCGTCGTAATAGGTTGAGACGGTGAAATATTTAGACCGATTCCCTATATTGAGAATGGGATCAGGGTTGAGACGGTATGGAATTAGACGCCTCGTATATAATAGAGTAGGAAGTAGGGTGTTGACCAGTTCCCATTGACGGACGCTCCCCGAGGGCACGGAAAATTAAACCCACAAAATCGTGGACAAGTTCCCAATGACAAACGGCTGCTCCTGACATCAAAATGGACGTGTCGAGCCATGTGGAGTGCGTATGTCTGATGTCTAAAGTGAAGTAAATAAGAGGCTCTGAATGTGTTGAAATCAAGAGGTTCCGGAGATTGGTCTAAAAATGGCCATATCCCGGGGGCCTCTTTTTTATTGATCTGACAACAGTCCTGTGCACTGATGCAGGGGAAGGGTCGAGACTATTGAGATGCTTTTGGAGGGGTGGAGACAACGGGAATGATGAATATTCCGGTGCGCTGAAAGCGCAAATCCGGTGAACTGGAAATCACCAGTCCGGCCGGTGGAAATCATAAATACGTGTATTCCGGTTCAACGGCACCGCCGTTCCGGCGGTGGAAACCACCATT
>NZ_VUMZ01000004.1 GCF_009695915.1 Hornefia butyriciproducens
TTTTGTCTTGTTTGACTTTCGTTTCCTGTCTATGTGGTTTTCTAGGTCCTTCCGGAAATCCTTCATTTTTCAAGGCTTTCCGTGCTCGCGTGTGCCGCGAACATTTAATATATTACCACCTGTTTACTCCCTTGTCAACATCTTTTTTTCGGATTTGCAAACTTCTTTTTTGACTGAAGTAAAATGGGCCGTTTCTACCTTTATACAGATCAATTCAGCACCTTCTCCATCCTACAGAATAAACTCTGCCTTCCGGTTCACCGTCGGCTGTGCAGTGATTCTAAATCTTAATTCTTGCCGGTGCAACAGAAATGTCTGAAGGATGTGTCACACTAAAATCACAGGAACACAAAAAATCCGCACAGAATTTATCGCACCGAATCTCATCAGATCACCTGAAGTAGTGCTGGAACTGCTCGTTCAGGTATTGCGTAAACGCTTTCCTTGCCTTCAGATAACAGTCCCTTCCGAGTTCCACCCTGCACCCGTTGCTGAACGTGATGCTTTGCTGCTTCATACACTCCACCTTTTCAAAATTGATGATGATTCCGTCTGAACACCTGTAAAACTGCCGTCCCAGACATCCCGCAATATTATCCAGTTTCTCATAATACTGAAAATCGCCGCTTTCTGCTTTAATCTCCAGTTTTCGATAATTCCTGGAAATCATCATTACATCGCTGATTCGCACTCTCGTCGTACAAGCTTTTGTTACAATCGGCAGGTAACCCACATTCGTATCCGTCATCATAAGCCTCCTCTCCGCTTCTGTTCATTTTTTCCTTTAAAAAACGCTCGTATCTAAAAATAGTATGTGTATTCTTTATTTTACAGCAAATGCGTGAATTTATCACCGGACATTTTCCGACTCTAACCGCTTCTTTGCCTCCCTTTCTCCGACCTTTTCCGACTTCTGCCGACCTCCGCCGACCTTTTCCGTATCGTTTCCGTCTACAGGTCTCCCGGTCATCAATAAAAAACACCCGCAAACGCAGGTGTCTTCATTCTTATATATCCATGCTCGCAGATTTTGACTCGCATGTCTGTGATTCACATATCTTCTCCCTGAGCCTCAGCTTCAGGGACAGTTCCTTCGACGGAAGGTTCTTCCTCAGAAAGGTTTTCCGTAGGAGCCGTATTCTGGAGTTCTGCACCATCCTCAGGATTCTCGAAATCTTCATCAGAAGCACTTTCATCACGGACATAGGTAATCAAGTCCTCCGCAATCTCCCAGGCCGCAATGGAAACCGGCCGGTCGCAGTGCGCGTCTTCCGTCAGCGCAGGCTTTCCATCGATCAGATCACGGGCTCGCTTGGCCGCCAGAATCGCGATTGTATAACGGCTGTCCGCTTTTTTTCTGATTTCATTTATTGACGGGTATAACATTTAGATCTCCTCCTTATATCTCTCAATCAGTTCGTTTATATTCTCCGTCACCCGGGAGTGCTCCGCGACGACGATTGCTTTGACGCGATCCACCGCCTCCTCCAGTTCCCCGTTTACGACGACATAATCATATTCTTCAATATATGACAATTCTCCCAGCGTTTTGGAAAGACGCATATCAATAATATCCATGCTGTCTGTTCCCCGTCCCGTCAGACGTTTGCGCAGAATCGACATCGAGGGCGGAAGGATAAAGATGAAAATTCCATCAGGATACGCTTTTTTTACATTCATCGCTCCCTGAATATCGATTTCCAGAACAACATCAATTCCGGCTTCGAGTTTTTCGATGACCTTCGCTTTCGGCGTGCCGTAACAGTTCCCGTACACCTCCGCGTGCTCCAGGAATCCGTCCGCGAGAACGTTCTCCCGGAACTGCTCCATTGTCACAAAATAATAACTGACCCCGTCTACCTCTCCCTTTCTGGGCGGGCGGGTCGTCATCGATACAGACAGTTCCATTCTGTCCGGATCGCTGTCTTCAATCAGTCTTTTGCAAATCGTTCCTTTTCCCGCTCCGGAAGGACCTGAAATGATAAACAGTTTTCCCGTATGCTGTGCGTAAGCTTCCATTCTAACTCCTCTGATTGTCATTTTGTCAAAACAAAATTATACCACGTTTGCGATCACGGTTCAAGTCCTGTCCGTCGGGTAATACACATGTCCGCCGGGTAATGCATATGTCCGTCGGGTAATGCACATGTCCGCCGGATTGCACAGGATGTCCACGGTGTCCTCGCGGGATGTGCTCGGGACCGCAGCACACTGTTTAGCGAACAAAGAGTTATTCGATGTTCTGCACCTGTTCGCGGATTTTTTCTATTTCCGCTTTAATCTGAAGCATCAGCGACGTGATCTCGAGATTGTTTGCTTTAGAACCGATCGTATTCGCTTCCCGGTTCATTTCCTGCACCAGAAAGTCAAGTTTCTTCCCGTCGGCTCCGCTGCTTTCAGTAATGATCGTCTTCATCTGATCCATATGGCTCTTCAGACGGGTGAGTTCCTCCGTTATGTTACATTTGTCGGCAAAAATCGCCGCCTCCACCATGATCCGGTCCTCGGGAATTTCAACGCTTCCCTCCAGCAATTCACCAATGCGGTCACGCAGCCGTTTCGCATACTCTCTCGGAACATCATCCGCTTTAACCTCGATCCGGGATACCAGCTCGCGAATAAGGTCTGCCCGCATCAGCAGATCCTGCGCCAGTTTCCTGCCCTCCGCTGCACGCATTTCTTCCAGATTCTCCACTGCCTGCATCACCGGCGTCAGAATGCAGCGGGTCATCTCATCCTCGTCCTCAACATCCGGAATCTGTTTCAGAACCTCCGGCATCTGCGCGATCAGAGACAGACTGATCTCACCATCCAGACGGAATTCATTTTTCAGCCGGTTCAGATTTTCGATATACTGATCGGCGACAGGCTCGTTCAGACGAATCGTCACATCGCTTTCTGTAATATTCTCCACAAGTATGGAAACATCCGCTTTCCCCCGGCTGATCTTTCCCCTGATCGTCTTTCTGACTTTGTCTTCCGCAAAAGAATATCTGCGCGGCATTCTGACCGCAATATCGCAGTAGCGATGGTTTACTGTTCTGATTTCAACCGTGACGTTCCGTTTTCCATCGGAAAACTCTCCGCGGCCGAAGCCGGTCATGCTCTTGATCATTTTCTGTCCTCCTGTACGTCCTCTGCCCTGTATAGTCTACCATAATCCGCCTTCATTGACAAACCAATATCGCTCAAGTAGAATAATACTGTTCCGCCGCAGCGGGCGTACCGACAGGATCAGCCGGACCGGAAGAAAAACCGCAGAGCGGCAGAGCGGCGGCTCTGTTCCGCCGCGCAGATTCCGGCGCAGCCTGCCGGACAGCGACAGAAAGGAAACAGAAATGGCATTTGACGGAATTATTACCCAGGCGATTGCCAAAGAGCTGGCAGAGCAGATCACTCTGGGGAAAATCGATAAAATTTATCAGCCGGAGGCGGACGAGCTGGTTCTCCACATCCATACCCGGAAAGGAAACCGCCGGCTTTATATCACAGTTGACAGTTCAGCGGCCTGCATCCGGTTCATCGGAGAGAATCCGGTGAATCCGCCGCAGCCGCTGCCCTTCTGTATGTTGCTTCGCAAGCACATACAGGGCGGCCGGATCGTAGCTGTGGAGCAAAAGGATTCTGAACGAATCCTGGAGATTTCACTCGAAACTCTGAATGAGCTCGGATTTACTGTGGCACGGAAGCTGATTATCGAAATCATGGGAAAACACAGCAATATCGTACTGGTAGACATGACGACAGGAAAAATCATAGACAGCATCAAGCGGATTTCCATCGATGTCAACCGGGCGCGGCAGCTCCTTCCCGGCAAGCTCTATGAATATCCTCCGGCCCAGAACAAAATCCCATATAAAGAGGCCACCGAAGAAGATCTGAGAAACGCCGGAGACACAGGGAAGGCTGTCCTTTCTAAAATCGGCGGAATTTCCCCTGCAATCGCTGACGAACTGGCTGCACGGGAAGATCGTTATGAATTTCTGGCGAGCGTGATGCGAAGCATCGAAGAACTTGAATTTGTTCCCCGTGTATACGTCGACGAATCAGGTACGCCCCGGGAATTTCATATCGTCCCGCTGACCGCATTTGAAGAGAGCTGCAGTGTCATGACTTTTGAAAGTCTGAGCCGGGCTATGGGATGGTACTTCGAGCATAAACGGAGCTCAAACCGGGTGCGGCAGAAATCACATGATCTGGTACGATCGGTGAACGCGTCTCTGGACAAGCTGTATCTGAAAAAGCAACGGCTTTCCGAAGACCTTCTGCAGGCGGAAAACTCAGACAATCTTCGCCTTTACGGGGAGCTTCTGACCGCGAATATCCATCAGATGCGCCCGGGAATGAAGGAAATCACAGTGACAAATTATTATGACGGCAGTGATGTGACCATCCCGCTGGATCCACGGTACTCTCCCAACAAAAATGCGCAGCAGTATTTCAAACGTTTCGGCAAGGCGAAAACCGCCGTGAAGGAGAAAAAGCTTCAGCTGGAATCGGCACAGCAGAACATCGACTATCTGGAATCCGTGCTGACATTTCTGAACAACACAGACAGCATCCGGGAAATCGAAGACCTTCGTGAAGAGCTGGAAGAAACGGGATTCGTCCGCCGACGCAGACAAACCGGACGGAAAAGGAGGCAGAAGTACAGGCCTGAACCCCGCCGTTATACGACAAGCGACGGATTCCGGATTCTGGTGGGACGCAACAACCGGGAAAACGATATCCTGACATTGCAGACGGCCGGAAAAACCGATTACTGGTTTCACACCAAGGATATCCCGGGGTCTCACGTGATCCTTTTCACCGAGGGACATGAGCCCACCGAAACTGCGATACTTGAGGCGGCTTCTCTGGCCGCGTTCCACAGCAAAGCCAGGGAATCCGAAAACGTTCCGGTGGACTATGTCCGGGTCCGTTACGTAAAAAAACCATCCGGGGCAAAGCCGGGGATGGTTATTTTCACAAATAATAAAACGGTATGGGTAAATCCCGGAGAGCCGGTGTCAGAGAATAGCACGCGCACCTGAACACACATACGTACGCCCGCGTGAGTCCGGAAATCTGCTTACGTACGCTCGCGCGGGTCCAAAACACGCGGAGTCTGAAAATCATTTCTTCTTTTCTTTGTCGCCGCGAGTTCCCAGTTTCTCACGGATCGCCAGCATTCTGCGGTCGGTGTCCGCGATGGTATCCGCACAGGCCTTCAGTTCTGCAGCGATTTCATCCGCCTTATACTGCGGCAAATCTTTTTTGTACCTGATCTGATGCTCCAGGCTCGCCCAGAAATCCATAGCGACAGTACGAATCTGCACTTCGACCCGGATCGGCTGTTTCTCGTGCGTAAAGAAAACAGGAACCTCCAGAATCATATGATAACTCCGATATCCGTTGGGTTTGGGATTCTTGATATAATCCTTCACCTCGATCAGCGTGATGTCATCTTGCTGTACCAGCATTTTCGCAACTTTGTAGATGTCGTCCACAAATGCACAGATCACACGCACGCCGGCCACATCGTTCAGATTTTCTTCAATCGAACGCAGATTGATGTCATTTCCCTGTCGAACAAGTTTTTCGTAGATGCTTGCCGGTTTCTTCAGCCTGGAATGAATAGAGGAAATCGGGCTGTCATCCTGTGTCAGCGTCAGTTCGGAATTCAAAATCTCCAGTTTGGTCCGTACCTCCAGAATTGCAGACTCGTAGCGCATCATCAGATACTCGAAATCATCGAATGCGATGAGCACATCCTCCGGATGGCTCGGCATCAGCTGTTTCAGAAGATCGCTGGGAATCTCATTCACACTGGCAATTTTCGCCTCGCTCATTTTCAAGACCTCCTGCAGTTCATTTCTGCATTTCGACATTCAGAGTCGAATCCATGACATCAGAAAAAGTTCCTCTTGCTTTCCCCATACAACGGTTTTACAGTATCCATACAGCAGTCCCTCACTGTGCGATGTATCGGATAAGAGAGGAGGAACCCATAAAAGAGTGCAAATATACACATTGCTGATCGCATGAAATCAATCGACAAACCAATTCAAATTCCCCTGTCTCACAATACGAAGAAAATCACTCCCCTACCGTCATCCTCAGTACCGGGTCTGCATCGGAACGTCTCTCACGGGCGTTCCGTTTTACTTCTCAGCGTGCAGACCACACGCCGGAACTCTTCCGGAGGATCAACCCGGAATTCCATATATTCTCCGCAGGAAGGATGGACGAATCCGAGAATTCCTGCGTGAAGCATCTGCCCCTTAACATTGAATATCTGTTTTTTTGATCCGTACAGCGGATCGCCGATAAGCGGATGCTTGATATAGGCCATGTGAACCCGAATCTGATGAGTTCTTCCAGTCTCCAGTTGACAACGGATCAGCGTATATTCTCCGTAGCGCTCCAGCACGCGGAAATGCGTGACCGCATCCTTGGCTCCTGCGCCGTTCACCGCTTTTTTCAGTCGGTTTTTCGGGTCTCTTCCAATCGGCAGATCCACCGTGCCCTCGTCCTGACGGATGTTGTCCTGCACCAACGCTAGATATTTCCTTGTGATTGTGTGCTCATACAGCTGTCTTGAAAGGGAAACATGTGCCCGGTCATTCTTCGCCACCATCAGAAGTCCGCTGGTGTCTTTGTCGATCCGATGCACAATTCCCGGACGGATGACCCCGTTGATGGATGACAGGCTGTCGCCGCAGTGATACATTATCGCATTGACCAGTGTTCCATCCAGATTCCCGACGGCCGGGTGCACGACCATTCCCACCGGTTTATTCACAACCAGAACGTCATCGTCCTCATATACGATGTCCAGCGGGATGTTCTGGGGCTCGATTTCCAGCTCCACGGGATCCGGGAGAACCACATCGATTATATCACCGGCAGCAGCCTTATAATTCTTGGATGTGCACTGTTCGCCGTTGACGCGGATTCCTCCGAGATCAAAGATGTTCTGAACATGAGAACGGGACATCCCGTCAATTGCCTTCGCCAGCACTGAATCAAGGCGTTTGCCTGCTGTTTCTTCACTGATTTCATACCTGAATCTTTCGATCGTTCCTATCCTCTTTTCTGTGATAATTTCTCTCCTCGGAAAACAAATATCATCAGAAGGCCGCAACCCACTGTCACAGCAATATCTGCCACATTAAACACCGGCGGGAACAACGAGAAGGAAAACATATCCGTCACATAACCGAATACAATACGGTCAATAAAATTCCCGATGCCGCCTGCCGCGATCATAGTCAGAGACAGCTTGCCCAGCCAGTGCATCTGACGGTTTTTCAACAGGAAAACGACGATCAGAACCGTCATGACCAAAGGAAAAACCATCAGAAATCCCCGCATGCCCGACAGGATTCCCCATGCAGCCCCGTTGTTCCGGATATATGTGATCCGAAAGAAATTGCCGAGTACAGCAACAGCGCCTCCCAGCGGCAGAGCCGCGCGGACGGCTGCCTTCACAAGCTGATCAGCAAGCAGAATCCCCGCCGCAGCAATAAAATATCTCATACAGTTCTTACGGGGCAGTAAACTGCCCCGCCTCCGCTTCATATTTCAATACTTCGCATCGAACCGACGACTTAACGGCCGTCCGGGTTCTGATGCAGAAAAGCCTCTGAACCGTTCATCACGATCGTCTTGGCGTTTTCGTCGAAGTCTGGCGAAGTTTCTCCCTGTTCCAACACCAGGTCGGTCAGGGTTTTGTCAGTCATATTTTCCGTCGGTTCCTCGTCAGCAACGTCCGCCTGGACCGCTACAGGTTCAGAGAACAGATCATCCATCGGGGTCCTGACCGGCGCGACAGGTTCATCACTGATCGTCTCGCTGAACAGCCCCGCAGCGATGGCCGGATCCTGCATATCATTCTCAACGGCCGGAGCCGGTTCTTCCTCCAGCTCTGTTCCCGGATAGAAATCACTCCGCAGATCTGCGAACAGATCGTTCTGAACACCGTCAATCCGGTTCAGTTCCTGCTTCAGAAGTTTCTTATAGTTGCTCCTGAACGTGTTCAGGTGCGACTTCATCGTATCACTCTGACTGGTCAGATTGGCGACGGATTCTCTGGCGTCCTGTACGATCCGGGACGCATCGGCGTGCGCGTTCTTAATGATCACTTCCGCTCTCTTTTCCGCACTCTCGGAGATGTCGCTCATGAGACTCTTCGCCTGTTCGATGGTTTCCATCACAGAAGACTCGTTCTGCTTGTGCTCCTGAATTTCCGCCTGCAGATCAGCAACGTTCTTTTTCAGTCGTTCGTTCTCCGCCAGGAGGGACTCCATTCCCATCATGATCTCGTCCAGGAACTTGTCTACTTCTTCCCTTTTGTATCCCTTCAGCGCGGAAGTAAATACTTTTTGTTCAATATCCTGTGGTGTTATCATATGCCTCCCCCTTCACATTGTTACAATGCGATTAAGACTATAATCCGTATCAGCACCCTCTCGACAATCTCGACCAGAAAGAACGCCAGCAATACTGAAAAATCAAACATACCGGTATTCCATCGGCTGAGCAGCTTCCGGCAGGGCGCCACCATCGGTTCCGAAAGCCGTACAAACGCCATATAGGCTTTCCCCATAGATGAATATGGATCTCTCGCAAACCAGCTGAGAATCGCTCTTCCCATCAGGATAAAAATCAAAATGTTGGCGAACCAGCTGATCGCTCTTATCAGTGTATAGACCAAATTTTACTTCCTCCAGGGGTTATCTGCTTTCATTGTCGCTCTGTCATCCGTAGGGAATTCCGGTCCCGACCGATCCTCGGAAATACCTCCCGCAATATCAACATTCTCTGGCGCGAAAATAAAGATATTATTCGCTACCTTCTGGACGTTTCCGTTCAAAGCATAGGTTGCTCCGCTCAGGAAGTCAAAGATTTTTCTGGCGGTCTCGGTCTCCAGTTTCTCCAGGTTGATGATGACCGGTTTTCTGCTCTTGAGACTGTCTACGAGTTTCGGACATTCCTCAAAGGTCTTCGGCTCCAGCAATACAAGCTTGAACGCATTGGTACTGGTCACTGTAAATCTCCTTTCTCCCCGGGCGGGACTGGAGGATGTCATCGGCGGTGTCTGATGACGCTCCGGCGCGGGCGCCGGTGCCGCCTGAGGAACCTCCTTCGCAGCGCTTCTCATCGGCGCCTGCTTCGTCAACTGATCTTTTGCCGCATTTACTTCCTCTTCCGTGATCTCATCAAGCTCCTCGATGCCGATCAGCTTCTTCATGGAATCCCCAATGCTCATAATTTCTCCTCCTGTTATTTCTCTTCTTTTCTATAATCACGATATCCGAAGATCGCAGTTCCTACCCGGATCAGGTTGGATCCCTCCTCCACGGCTACCTGAAAATCGTGTGTCATGCCCATGGACAGGTACCGGAAATCCACCCGGTCTGTTTTCTGACCCGCATATCTGTCATATATCTTCTTCACCGCCGCAAAATACGGTCGGGCGTCCTCCACATTCTCCTCGAACGGCGCAATGCACATCAGTCCGCGGATCCGAATGTTCGGGCATTCTTCAGAAATCTGCTGAATAAGCTCGTCAGTCTCATCTGTAGTAATTCCGAATTTGTTTTCGTCCATTGCCGAATTGACCTGAATCAGGATATCCATCGTCAGATCATGCTGCGCAGCCCGTTTGTTAATCTCCTTCGCCAGGTGGAAACTGTCAACGGAGTGAATCATGCAGACCTTGTCGATGATATACTTGACCTTATTCGTCTGCAGGTGGCCGATCAGATGCCAGCGAACTGGTTTCACCGAGTCATATTTGTCCATAATCTCCTGGACTTTATTTTCCCCGATATCTGTAATCCCGGCGTCGATCGCTTCATTGATCTCTGCCGGAGTATGGAGCTTGGTCACCGCGACCAGAAGAACATCCTCCGCCTTCCGTCCGGACTTCTCCGCCGCCTGCGCCTTCAGCTCGTTTACATAATCGATGTTTGATTTAATTGACATTACTCTCACCGTCTTTTCTTATAAATCTTTATTTCAGGCTCTTCTGAGCACCTCATCGTAATTCTGCACGGTACTGACCGCATTTCCGTCGGAATCATAGAAACTGGAGCTGCTGATCACGGATTTCTTTCCGTCTGTGGTAATCACCTGAACAGGCGTGAATCTGTATTTCCCGTTGTTCTGCCGGACATAGACTCCCTTCCGCCCGTTCTTTTTCGTGATGCTGGAGTTGTAAATCACAAGCCCCGTCGCATCGGATGTGATGATTTTCACCGGCACCGTCCGCACCGATGCGAAGTCTTTATAATAATAATCTGTCCGGATCACCAGTTTCAGACGGCCTTCCTCTCTGTTCACTCCCGTCACCCTTCCGTAGATCTCTGTCTTCTGATTCAGCACCAGAGTGTACCGTTCGCCGGTCTTGTACCGGCTCCTGTTTTCGAGAGGAACATAGCACACCATATACCAGCCGGACCGATCCACAATTTTGAAGACCGGGTCGCCCTTCGCGACCTCGCTCCGTGCCAGATCAATGCTTTCCGCCTTTCCCAGTTCCCTGAAATCATCGTATTTCTTTTTGTCAATATCAGAGGGGGTAAACTCAGCCTCGTATCCGTCGGCATAATAACTCACAACTCCCTCCGCCTGTGCAGCGAAACTGCTGGTCGTGATTCCCGCGTTGCCGACGTTCTCCCGAATCCTCCGGTATCTGCGCTGTTCCCGGTCATCATTGCTTCCTGTCAGCGTCATGACCTTTGTGCCCTTCCGAATCAGTTTGCCGGCACTGATGTAGCGGTTTTCCTCTCCGCCCGTACCGGCAAAGTAGATCTTCTCATTCCGGACAATGTATCCGTCTGTTTCATCGGAAATCTGAAGTTCACCATATTCCACGGTATAGGAAGACCTCAGCGCACCGGTCAGCGTTGGAATCACATAGATTACACAGTAGAGCGCCGCCAGCACGAGAATGAACAATAAAATTGGCTTTCCTTTAATACCCTTCATAAAATCCTCTTTTACCTATTCTACAACATTCCCAGTACTTTTTCCATCACTTTCTGTTCATCTTTTGGCAATTCACCGTGTTTCTTCACAAAATCTTCAAACAGCTCCGGTCTCCTCTCCGCCGTCAGCCGCAAGGCCTCTTCAAACCTCCAGAGATCTATTTTTCTGTGATCCCCGGACAGCAGAATTTCCGGAACCTCCAGTCCCCTGAAGGAGCGCGGCCGGGTATACTGCGGATACTCCATCAACCCGGAATACACTGATTCCCCCATCGCGCCCTCTTCGCTTGCCAGCACTCCGGGAATCAGTCTGGACAGCGAATCCATCAGTACCATCGCCGGAAGTTCTCCTCCTGTTACGATATAATCTCCGATGGAAAGCTCCTCTGCATTCCAGTAATCCAGAACCCGCTGATCTACACCCTCGTAATGGCCGCAGAGAATCACCAGTTCCAATTCCTCTGCCAGAGATTCCAGAATCTCTCTGCTGATGATCTTCCCTCGAGGAGACATGTAGATAACTTTCTTTGTTCCCGCATCCACAGCCTCCATCGCACCGAAAATCGGTTCTGCCATCATGACCATGCCCGGCCCGCCTCCGAAGGAATAATCGTCCGCCCGATTATGTGGATCGCGGCTGTAATCCCGGATATTCACAAAATTGAATTCCAGAAGTCCCCGGTTCGCAGCCCGTCCCAGGATGCTCGTCGTCATCGGAGTGAACATCTCCGGAAACAGCGTCAGAACATTGAATTTCATGGCAGCATCCCTTCTATCAGAGCGACCGTGATGCGCCGGGTCGTCTCATCGATTTTTTTAACAAAGACAGGTACCCCCGGAATCAGAACCTCCCCACCGTCTTCTATGTTCACGACATACACCGGCTGCGCCCGCTCAGTGAGTACATCCTTCAGCGTCCCGACGATACGGCCGGAGGGTTCATCATACACCTCCATGCCGATCATATCCCGGATATAGTGCTCGTTCTCTGGTAGCTCCGGAAGTTCCTCCTCACTCATATAGACGTTTTTCCCCCGCAGCCGCTCCGCCGTGTCGCGATCATCCACGCCCTCCAGTTTCAGCAGGATCATGTTCTTCTGATGACGTACCTGCTGAATGCGGTACCGGTTCCCGCCGGCAAAAATCTGTTCCAGTTTCTCGTAGCGATCCTCCGACCCCGAATAATTATAGACCTTTACTTCGCCGGAAAGGCCGAACACGTTCACGATTTTTCCGATCAGTATCTTCTCACTCATAGTTCTCCGTATTCATCCGCAAAAAATCATCAAAGCACATGGAACCCTGCCCCAGAAGTTCAGGTCTTCCATGTGCCGATCTACTCTTAGTTCACACCGTTTTCCAATGCTTCCCCTCCGCCGTTTTCCTCCTCGAATTCCTCCTCCGAGATGATCTCGACGATCACTTTCTTCTTCTCTCTGGTAGCGGCCGCCTTGACAACCGTTCTCAGAGCCCTGGCGATGCGGCCCTGCTTACCGATCACCTTGCCCATATCGTCGCCGGCGACCCGAAGCTGCAGAACGCTGCCCTGCCTGTCATCCTTTTCCGTTACAATTACCTGATCCGGATGATCCACAAGGGATTTTGCAATGGTTTCGACTAACTTTGTCATTGCGTATCACCGCTTTCCTATTCAATGATTCCGGATTTCTTCAGCAGATCCTTTACAACATTTGTCGGCTGCGCACCCTGGGCCAGCCATTTTTTCGCCTTTTCGTCGTCGATGCGAATGACATTCGGCTCCACCATGGGATCGAAATAGCCGATCTCCTCGATGAATCTTCCGTCTCTCTGTGTGCGGGAATCTGCAACAACAACTCTATAAAAAGGCTTCTTGTGTGCTCCCATTCTCTTCAATCTGATTTTTACCATTTTATTTCCTCCATCTTTTTATATGTTTTGTTAAACAAAATATGAAACAATTTGTTCCGCCGCTTCCGGCACTTTCCGGCGCTCATCGCGCTGCGGCGCTCTCAAAGTTGTGCTGCGGCGCATCCGGGCGCTTTGCTTCAGACTCCGTGGAGCTTTCATCCCGGTCCTGATGCAGTCAGGTTTTTTAAAACAGTCCGCGCAGCATGCGGTTTTTCTTCATGGCACCGGGTCTGCTGAACTGCTTCAGCATTTTCTTTGTTTCCTCATAACGCTTGATCAACGTATTGATCCGGCTCACCGGAAGTCCGCATCCCGCTGCAATCCGCTTGCGCCGGCTGGCGTTCAGGATACTCGGATCCTGCCGTTCTTCCTTTGTCATGGAATAGATGATGGCTTCATACTGACGGAACTCTTTTTCGCTCTCGTCGAGGTTGACATTCTGCATCTGCTTACTGCTGACGCCCGGCATCATCTCCAGGATCTTGCCTATGCCCCCCATGCGTTTGACCTCGCCCATCTGCTCCAGAAAGTCCTCCAGCGTGAACTGGTTCTTTTTCAGGCGCTCCAGCTGCTTTTCCGCCTTCGCCTCATCGTAGTCCCGCTCAGCGTTCTCGATGAGGGAGAGCAGGTCTCCCATTCCCAGAATGCGGCTGGCCATACGATCCGGATGAAAAGCTTCCAATGCGTTGTATTTCTCGCCGGTTCCCAGAAACAGGATCGGTTTTCCCGTAACTTTTCTTGCGGACAGTGCGGCTCCTCCTCTGGCGTCTCCGTCCATCTTTGTCATGATGATTCCGTCCACATCCAGCTTTTCGTTAAAGCCCTTCGCCGCATTAACCGCATCCTGACCGGTCAGTGCGTCCACTACCAGCAGAATCTGGTGAGGCTTGACCTTTTCCTTGATGTTCTGCAGTTCCTGCATCAGCTCTTCATCGATCTGCAGGCGGCCGGCGGTGTCTATAATCAGAACGTTATATCCCTTTTTCTCTGCCTCCGCTCTGGCGTCATTTGCGATCTTAACCGGATCCTGGCAGTTGCGGTCGGTATAAACCGGAGTCCCGCAGGCCTTTCCCACAACCTCCAGCTGGTCGATCGCCGCCGGACGGTATACGTCGCAGGCCGCAAGCATAGGCTTTTTCCCTGATTCCTTCAGGTAGTTGGCCAGTTTGCCGCAGGTGGTCGTCTTACCTGTACCCTGAAGTCCCGCCATCATAATGGTCGTAAATCCTGTCGGTGAATAGCTGAGTTTGACATTTTCGCCTCCCATCAGCTCCGTAAGCTGCTGATCGACGATTTTAATCACCTGCTGCGCCGGGGTCAGACTCTTCATGACCTCCTCGCCCAGACACTTTGCCTTGACATCCGCCACGAATTCCTTCACGACCTTGAAGTTGACGTCTGCTTCCAGCAGAGCCAGTTTGACCTCGCGCATCGCCGCGTCGATATCCTTCTCTGTCAGAACGCCTTTCCCCTTCAGATGTTTAAAGGTATTCTGTAATTTATCTGATAAACTCTCAAATGCCATCTCATGCCCTTTCCAGTTCCCCCAGAAGTTTCCGGAGTTCTGCAAGTTTCTTCTGCATAAGCGGATTCTCTCCGCAGTCCTCTGCAAGCTCCGCAACGACTCCGAGAGCCTGTCCGCAGGTACTCCGCAGCGCAGTCATATGCGCCACCATTCCAAGCTTCCGCTCGTATTCCGCCAACTGCCGTTCCGCACTTTTCAGGGAATCATGTACAGCGGCTCTGGAGATCCCGAAATTTTCCGCAATCTCTGCCAGGGAAAGATCCTCCTCGTGATAGAGTTCCATGACCCGGCGTTTTTTATCTGTCAGGAGGCTTCCGTAGAAATCGAACAAAAGACTTTCTTTTGCTATTTCATTCATCCCGCATCCTCCGTTCACAGTATTAACGGGGCTCCTCACCTTTTATTCCTTCTGAGAATACACGGAGATGCTCCGCCCCCTTTCCACGTTACCTGACAAATATACCACAGGCCGCATGCGGTGTCAAGTATTTTTGCTTAACATCCTGTTCGTATCTTTGACTGACTTCTTCTCCGTTCCGGAACAGTCTTCATCCGTTCCACATATACGATGATGAGGTGACATTATTTCCTCACCTGAGACAGATATGTGATCGTGAAGGTCTGGTTTTCCTGCATAACCGATTTCAATGCCTCAAGCTCCGAAGCGCCGGAAGAGTTCCCTTTTCCCAGCACCCTGCTCAGGCTCTCGCTCAGAAGGCTCTGCAGAAATCCGGTATTCTCGTCGTATTCGATTTGCTTCGCCTTCACAGCGGAGCTCATCTTATAGCGTGCCTTCATATCGGCGACAGCCTCGTCATAAGTTCCGATCTGATCAACCAGACCCAGCTTCTTCGCCTGCTTTGCGGTATATATTCTGCCGTCTGCAAGTTTCCGAACCTTCTTCAGACTCATATTCCGCCCTTCAGCCACGATGCCGGTGAACTGTTCATAGGCCTCGTCCACCAGACCCTGCAGGATTTTCTTTTGTTCCCCAGTCATCTTCACCGTGGAGCTGCCCATGGCTTTGTTCTTCCCGGAAGTGATGGTCACTGTTCTGATGCCGTATTTCTTCAGCAGTCCGGTTATATCATACATAGTTCCCAGAGTGACTCCGATGGATCCGGTCCAGCAGTTGCGGTTCGCAACAATGCGGTTGCAGTTCGAACTGATGTAGTAACCGCCGGAAGCCGCCTCGCTGGCCATGTAGGAATAAACCGGCCTTCCCGTCTTTTTCTGATAATGCCGGATTGCCAGATACAGTTCGTCGCTGGCATAAACACTCCCGCCCGGCGAATTGACATAGAGAATCATGCCTTTGTTATTTGAATCCTTAATCATATCGTCGATGCGGCTCAGAATCCAGCTGTGATGATAGCTCGAGCTGCTCAGCAGCCCGGAAGTGTCAGACTCTGATATCGTCCCCTCTACCGAAAGCACTCCGATATACGGATCACTGAGTTTCAGCGTTCCCCCGTCGCCAATGACCGCGTCAGATGATTTCATATGCCCCCTGATCAGAATTCCCGCCGCGATGATCACCGCAAGAATAATCAGAAAGACCAGGATGCCCTTCTTCCAGGTGAACGGCTTTTTCGTCTTTCCGGCCTGAGAATCGAATGTATTTACTCTGTTTTCCATAATATTAATCTCTCCTTATCATTCCTGCTGAATAATAGCCCCTTCGGATTAGTGATATTCCAGGCTTATCCAATCATATTCAATGAATGAGCGTGTATTTAGTATTATACCATTGAGCCGCTTTTGTTGTAAAGAAATCGCACAGAACAAATTCTCTCTTGACAGTGTACTATCCGGAGTAGTATACTTAGCACACAACAGGGGTAAGTTAATACATCAGCGTCTGTCCTCCCGGGCAGGCGCAAGAAGAAAAGGAGGATGCGATGTTTCAGCTCGATATGAAATCAGGAAAATCGATTTACGAGCAGATTATCGACAACATCAAAGAGCTGATCATGACTGATGTTCTCGCGGAAAACACCAGACTTCCGTCGGTAAGAACACTCTCCCGTCAACTGACCATCAATCCGAACACAGTCCAAAAGGCCTTTAAGGAACTGGAACGTGAAGGCTACATCTTCACTGTTTCCGGCAGGGGGACCTTTGTCGGCCCGAAGAGCAGCATCAAGGCGGATCCGGCCCAGGTGAAAAGCGCCCTGACAGACGTGATCAGCGCTTTTAAGCAGCTGCTCTATCTGGGACTGTCGCCGGAGGATGCACGGGATATGAGCGTCAGCGCCATCGACGCGCTGATAGGATCAGTCGGAAAGGAGAAGGGACTATGATTGAAACAAGGGGACTGACAAAGAAATACGACGGCTTTCAGGCATTGTCCGGTCTGGATATGACAGTACCTTCGGGCTCGATTTACGGCCTGATCGGCATTAACGGTTCCGGCAAGACCACGGTACTCCGTCATCTGGCCGGAGTACTGCGACAGGACGCAGGCGAAATCCGCTTCGACGGAGAAGATGTATGGGAAAATGCCGCCGTAAAGCAGCACATCGGACTGGTTCCCGATGATCTGTTTTTTCCGAACGGATATAATCTGGCCGGCATGAAAAAAATCTTTGCGGGCAGTTACGCCGCCTGGGATGATCGGAGGTTTCACGAAATGACACAGGCCTTCCGTCTCAGCGAGACCGCACGTTTGCGGAACTTCTCAAAGGGGATGAAAAAGCAGGCCATGTTCTGTCTGGTCATGTCCACCATGCCGAAATACCTTCTGCTGGACGAGCCGATTGACGGCCTTGACCCCATCGTGCGCAAGCTGGTTTGGAAGTATATCGTGGACGACGTGGCCGACCGGGAAATGTCAGTACTGGTTTCCTCCCATAACCTCAGAGAAATGGAAGGAATCTGCGACCATATCGGAATCCTGTCTGCAGGGAGCATGAAGATGGAGCGGGAGATGGATTCTCTGCGGGGAGATCTGCACAAAGTCCAGATTGCCTTCGGAGCCGGCGTGCCGGAGAATCCCTTCGCAGGGCTGAACGTGCTCCATCATGAAAAAAGAGGCTCGGTAGAACTGCTTCTGATCAGCGCTCCCAGAGATGAGATCGAAAGCAGACTCCGGGTTCACGATCCGCTTATCTTTGACATCCTCCCGCTTTCATTGGAGGAAATCTTTATCTATGAGTTGGGAGGTGACGATGATGAAATCAGCAGTCTCATTTTCTAAGACCTGGATGCGGGAAAACTTCCGGCGCTACTGGATTGTTCCCGTTCTCGGATTTATGGGATATTTTCTGTCTTCAATACTGCCGGTGCTCCTTTGCTATCAGCGCTTTGACATCGTCAGCAGTTACGCTTCTATATCAATTTCCAATCAGAATCCCGCGATCATTGGAATTGACTGCATTCTCGCTGTCCTGATGGCAGTCTGCGTGTTCAGTTATCTGCACAACAGCGCCTCAGTCACGATGATTCACAGTTTTCCGTCGGGGCGCGGTCAGCTGTTCGACGCCTCCGCTCTCAGCGGATTCTTCATGATGCTGATTCCCGTCGCCGCGAACGGCATTCTGATGATGTCTCTGTCGGGCGCCAGAACCGATGTCAGTGACACGGTTCTGGCATCGGAACTATTTTCGCCGCTTCGCTGCCTGGAATGGATCGCAGAGACGATGATCATCATCTTCTTTGTCTATGCGCTCTCTGTACTGGCCGGAGTTCTGGCCGGGAACCGGACGATTCATACGCTGCTGGCGCTTTTCCTCAACGGACTTCCCTTTGTCCTGGTCATCATCATCCGCATGGCGGAATCGATGTTTCTCTACGGATATTCAGACGAGATCCTGGCAAACTGGACTCTGAGGCTGTCGCCGGTCAGCTATATGGCGCTGAAAGGAACCGGGAGTGTTCCGTCCGGTCTGCAGTACGAGCTTCTATATCTGCCGGCGGCGGCCGCGGTACTGATCATCGCGCGTCTCGTCTATCGGAGAGTGAAGCTTGAGCGTGAGGAGCGCGCCTGCGTCTTCCCGCTGATTGCGGACATTATCTGCATTCTTCTGACCTTCATCTGTGCGGTGCCGTCCGCATGTCTCATGATGGTTGTCTTGACCTCGGGCGCACATATCAATAATTCGTTCCGGATCCGCTATCTGATTCTGTTTGTCATATTCTCCGCGGTATACTACCTGATCAGCCGCGCCATCGCAGACGGAATCACCCATGTATTCAACCGGAGCACGTTGAAGAAATTCGGCATTTACGCAGTTATCGCAGCGGTCTTTCTCTGTTTCACGGTCTTTGATCTGAGCGGTTACAGCACCAGAACTCCCGAAACTTCCGATGTCGCTGCGGTCGAAATCACCGCCGATCTGGTCTCGGACGTCACTGGATACGCACCCTTGCGGCTTACGGGAAGAGCTGCGGTGAACAAAACCATCGCCCTGCAGAAGGAGCTTATCGACTCTCGCGAGGTAAACGACGCTGATGCTGACTGGAGTACCGATATCACGATAACCTATCGCCTGAAAAACGGAACCGCAATGCGCAGAACCTATAGCTGCATGTACAGCAAGGATCACCCTGAATCCTTCCGGGCACTCCAGACTCTGTTCGCGGCTCCTGAGGTAATTGAGAAATTCACCGGCAGAATTTCTAAATTCCAGTCAAGGGCTTCCAATATCAGCCTCAGTCTCGATGAAACGGCGCTGCAGATCCACCGCTCTGACTGGAGCCGACTGTTCAGCGCATACAGAAAGGATCTGCGTTCCATCTCAGGCAGCACCCTGAAAACTCTGATGAAAAATTCCAACCTGTACTTTCTGAATGTCGAGCAGGGAAACAATGAGAGTACCATCTATCTTCCGGTTCAGAAGAGCGACCGGAATACTATGAAATTCCTGCAGAGCCGGGGATATCTGAAGGAATTGAAAACGCTGAACTCCGAAAGTGACAAATAGTGTCTGCCTGCTAAGTCCCCGCCGGACTTGGCGGGCGCCGAAGGCAGTTTGTCAGAAGCGCCGCGGCACACAGCACAGTCCGGCTGAAGGCTGTGTGCCGACGCGAATTAATGTATGGAAGCCTTTCCGGTTTCCGCTCCTCACAGAAAAACGGCTGTGTGCCGGCGTTCCTAATATCGCCGGCTTCACAGCCGTTCTTTAATGCGTGCTCATCTATCGAATATGCCTGAAATACCAATCCAGACTCTACTCCACGGAAACAGCTTCGCAGTCGTCCAGATCTACCGGAACGATGACGTTCCTCGCGTCCTCCAGACACTCCGCTGGCACATACAGTTCGATTTCACCTACCGTATTCGTCCCGAACACGATCTCCAGATAATTACTGGAACCGACATATTTTTTCTCACAGGGGATGTTCTCACTTCTCAGCTTGGATTCCAGAATATCCGCCTGGAAGCTGTCGGTGACCGTACAGAGATAAGCCCCGTCCCGCCAGCGATAGCTGTCTTCCTGCTCCGGAGAGGCCTTTCCTCCCCGTCTTCTGAATATTTCCGCCATCCGGATATGACCTCCTTGACTGTTCTCCTGTCTGCAGCCCCGCTATTCCTCTTCCGCGGCTTACTCGCCGCCCTCTGCCGTTCCTCCGCCGGTACCGCCTGAACTGCCCGAACTTCCGCCTGAACCTCCGGACGAGCTTCCCCCGGAGCTGCCTGAACTGCCGGAGCTGCCTGAACTGCCGGAGGACCCTGAGCTTCCCGAGCTTCCTGTGCTGCTGCCGGAGGATTTCGATGCGGATGAGCCGGACGAACCGGAGCTTCCGGAAGTTCCGCCGGAGGTGCTCCCTCCGTAGCTTCCGCTTCCGCTGTAAGTGCTGCCCGAGGTGCCTGCCGTTCCCCCGGAACTCTGTGTCGAGCCTCCCGCCGCACCGGCAATCTGCGCGGCGATAGTAGAGACCGTTCCTGAAACGTTATAATCCTTCTGCCCGAACATCTGCTGATGTAATTTCACCACATTCGCCGCCAGATCGGACGGGAACACATAGGAAACGCCGTTCAGGTTCCCTGTGGTCACATTATACGGCCAGCCGATGCTCTTGCCGAACTCCATCTTGGAGAGCCGCTGCGCCAGACCGATCATATCGTTATTAGACAGATTCGTTTCAATCTGCGGAAGCAGATCATCCATAATGTCCATCAGCTCCGCCAGATTCTTCTCCTGCAATTTTTTTGTCACCTTCTTAATAACCACACGCATCCGGCTGGTACGCTTGAAATCGTCCCCGACGCCCTTGCGTATACGGCCGTACGACACTGCCTGCACGCCTTCCAGCGTCTGCTTTCCCGCCTTCTTGACAAGCTTATATTTTTTTTGTCCTATATTGTGGGCAGTCTGCTTTGTATATTTGTTCAGCTCTTCAATTTCATAATCATGGACGTTCACCGTAATTCCGCCGACCTTGTCCACCAGGTTCGCCACCATCTTGAAGTTAAACAGCACATATTCCGAAACATTCAGATCCATCGTCTGATTGATGGTCTTCATGGCGCCGGTCGCACCGCCGGAGGCGTATGCGCTGTTGATTTTGTTGTAGGTGTCGGTTCCGTTGATCCTCGTATAGGTGTCGCGGTATACGGAAATGAGATTGACCTTCTTCGTCTCCACATTCATGCTGACGATGATAATACAGTCTGTATTATGCTGCTTCAGGTTTTTTTTCTTCATGCTCCGCGAATCCACACCAAGCAGTGCGATATTCACATACCCGTCCACGTCTACGCAAGACAGTTCCTTTGTGCTAAGCTTCTTTGTCTTCTGCACCCTGTTCAGCATACTGTAGACAGAGGTTGCCACCAGCGCGCCCGTCACAATCAGGAACGCCACCAGAAGCAGTGCGACAACCGCCGCCGGTTTTTTCCTGAGTTTCTGAATCAGCTTCATAGAGTCTCCTTTTTCTCCAGCGCCCGCTTTTCCGCAAGGCGCCGTTCTCTCTTTTTCCTTCTTCTCTCTGCCTTCTCGGCATCCTCCCTTTCAATCATTTCATCGTAAAACGCCGCAGCCTCGCTGATTCCGCCGTCGAAAATCAGTTTTCCCTTCTTCATGACGAGACCGCGGGTACAAAATTCTTCGGCCACTGCTGTGGAATGAGTCACGAAAAGAAATGTGACATTTTCGTCCTCTACCAGTTCCCTGATTTTTTCTTTGCACTTCTTACGGAAGGATTTGTCTCCCACGCTCAGCGCCTCGTCCACGATCAGGATCTCCGGATGGATACTCACGTTAATCGCGAAGCCAAGACGCGCTTTCATTCCGCTGGAATACGTTCTTACCGGCTGGTCCATATAATCTCCCAGCTCAGCGAATTCAATGATCTGCGGTTCCAGTTCCCGAACGTCCTCCTCCTTCAGTCCCAGAAGGTTTCCTCGGAAATAAATATTCTCCCGCCCTGTGAATTCAGGGTCGAACCCGGCGGTCAGCTCAAGCAGTGCACTGACTCTCCCGTTGACCTCGACCTCTCCGCTGGAGGGATAGGTGACCTGGGTAATCATTTTCAGCAGTGTGGACTTTCCGGCGCCGTTGCGTCCGAAGAGTGCCACCGCTTCCCGCGGCATAACGTCAAAGGAGACGTCATTGATCGCCTTCCTCTGCTTGCACTTCACATTTTTGAAAAAGATTGCGCGAAATCGCTGCTTATCATCTTTATACAGTTTATAGGTTTTTGTGACATGACGAAATGAAATCGCCGTCTTTGTAATACTATCTTCCATATCTCATTATCTCTTTGTGTTCGGTCTTGCTTCATCGGTGCCGCTTCACGAAGGGATCCTCATCGGTGTCCGCCTCACGAAAGAAGCCTCGCTCGGTGTCACCGTACAGGATTCTGCCCGGCCCGCAGGGCGAAGCAACTCTCGATGCCGCTGTACGAGACGAAGTGACGCTCCAGAGAGCCGTCAGATCACGTCCGGAATCTCCTTCTTCAATCTTTTGTACGCCCAGATTGCAAGGACGCACATGATCACCGTCATGATCACAAAGTTCCTGATCTGTCCCGGATATTCCCAGATCCAGCGGTGATAAATCATGGCGTTGCGGTAACCGTTGGCAACCAGTGTAATGGGGTTGAACAGCATCGTCTCACGAATCCAGGGAATGGTGATCCGATTTGCATCGTAAATAACCCCCGACAGCCAGAACAGCGCCTGCGTCACAGACTTCACCAGGTTCAGAAAGTCCTTGCTCATGGCAGACAGCATCCCCGCCATAAGACTCCATGCGGTGAAGAAAATAAACATTCCGATAATAATCAGCGGAATCTGCAGACAGTATTTCGTGGGCATGAATCCGAAACCCATAAAAATGAAGATCATAATGATCTGCAGCGCCAGATTCACGATCAGATTCGACAGACTCACGAAAGTCGGAATCGTATCCACCGGAAACTTGATCCGCTTCACCAGATACTTATACTTCCGTATAGAGCCCGCGCCGCCGGTCAGCGTCGCCTTCATATAAAACCACGGAATGAATCCGCTGATCATCCACAGAAAAAAAGGATACCCGTCCACATCGTGTCCCCGCCGGACTCCGATGGAGAACGCGAACCAGAACACAAAAATCGTAACGGCCGGTGATATGACCGCCCACATCCATCCAAGCGCCGCGCCGCGGTACTGCTTCACGATATCGGATTTCGCAAGCTTCAGCAGCTGCCTGCGGAATTTAATATGATCGCTGACGATCTCTGAAAGTGTATTCAAATCCCTTCTCCAATCCATTTTTTGCAAATCAGTATATAGTATTATAGCCTAAAATCCTTCCCTTCGCAACAGTGCATTGCGGCCGGGTAGTGTAAAATAAGTGTGGAACTTTTCCGAGGGATTTAGAAAAAAGAAAATAGAGGTCAACTCTTTGTGTTAAAATAGAATTTGCAAAAAACAACACGAAGGGAGCGACCTCTATGAATTATAGTAATAGTATACACCAGATCGCAATGGATTTGAGAAGAAAAATCATAAAAAGAACAGAAAACGGTGAGATTCAGGATCTGGATCTCATGGCGAAGGACATTGCCGAGGATTGCCGCACATCAGCCAGAGCTATGGTGGAAGCGACACTGAAGTATCTGAATGAATCTATTCGCGAGGACAAAAGCGAACGTAAACAGCGAAATCAGCCGTCAGACGGTGAGAAACCATACAGGTTCCGGAAAAACAGCCGGACGAGAAACGAAGTCCGGAAGTCCTGCACATATACGCAGACGAAGACCATGTCCATATGCAGAAACCGAAGAAGGAGAGGGGAAAAGGAAATCAGATCGTCCCGCTGGTCACAGTGAGCGAGGGAATTGAGAAAGTGAGCGAGCGGCGAAACCGGACGATCCGGCCGATGCACTTTGTGGATGAAGAGTTTAACGGAAAGCAGTTATGGGAAAGTGTAGAGGGCTATATATCCAAAGCGTATGATACAGAAGCGCTCAAACACATTTATGTACATGGAGACGGCGGAAAACGGAAGGTCAGATCAGTCATGTACTCTCCGAACGATTCAGCCGGAATCCGATGGGATGGAGCAGGAAAGGACTGACGAAACTGAGCAAAATCAGGGTATTGAACCTTAATGGACAAAAAATCACAGCGGCTGATTTCAGAGGCGAGCAAGAGGAGACCTACCGGGAATATGGAGAGCGAATGATATAGGAATACGTGAACGGATATACAGACTGAAGTGTATTTGAGCGAGAAGTCCCCATCTACGATACAAACGCAGGAATGCAGAGATTGCTGCAGGCGTATGGACAGAATCACGGGGTTTTAAATTAGAAGCAAATTAAAAATACAAGAGAATTGTCAACCGAAAAACTCTACAACAAGTTGACACCGCCGTGCGGCCGGGGCGTTATTGCCTTTTCTCAGAATATATGGTATATTTAATTCGTGTTTCGTGCGCATCTGTCTTGTCAGCGGAAGCTTCGCGGAGGGCAGCGCGCACACTTCAAACCGGGTCATTATCGTTACAGAGAGAAAAATGTGAATGTGGAGGTGTGAATGAGTATCAGGGCGATACTGCTTAACCTTGCAGATCGGGGCGTGACAGGCACTTATGATCTGCACAGAAGAAGAAAGAAAGCGCGGAGTGTCTACGCAGAGCTGACGGACTATTACAAAAAACGACCCTTTCTGCATATGGATGCCCGGCAGCGCAAGGAAACGATGGATCATATTCTGGAACTGGAAAATTCTTTTCAGGGTCTGGATCACGTTCTTGCCAAACAGTATCGCAGGGAGGTAAAGGCCTATTATCTTAAGGGCCTCGGTCCTCAGTGCTATGCGAAATATGCGAAGCAGCCTGTGAAGGACAAAGTTGTATTTCTGGAAAAAGGCGGTCCCAGGAGCGCTCCAAACGGATATCTATCTGATGTCCTGAAGGCTCAGGGGAAATACCGGGTCGTCATGATCGGCGCTCAGCTGCGTAAACGCTCTGACATAGAAGCCTATGAAAACATCCTGAAGTTTTATCGCGAAGCCGCTGACGCAAAGGCCATCTTCATCTCCTCCGCCAACGAATTTCTGAGCCAGTTTGATCTCCGTCCGGAAACAAAGCTGATTCAGCTCTGGCATGGTCTGGGAATCCTAAAAAAAGTGGGATACAGCACAATCGACAATGAGAAGTTCGGACGTTCCCGGAAAGAGGCGGAGGAGTACGATTCATATCGGAACTATGATTTTGTTACCCTCCCCTCCATGGAGCAGGCGTGGATCTTCGAGGAATCCATGCACATCCCCGCAGATTCCGGAAAGCTCCTTCCGATCGGTGTTTCCCGCACGGATCAGTTCTATAAGCCGGACATCATCCGCAAAGGCTACGAGGATCTCCACCGGAAATTCCCCGCAACTGCCGGGAAAAAAATCATTCTCTACGCGCCGACATATCGCGGCAGGCTTTCCAACGCATCCGCACCGTCCGCCATGAACTACAGAGCGATGGCGCAGGCACTCGGCAACGAATACGTGCTGCTGATTAAACAGCACGGCTCCGTCAGGAATCTCCCGGGCTATCCGGAAGACCTCCTGAACACCTTCCTCTTTGATATGAACCGGACTCCGATCGTCGGCGCCATTGAGCGACTGCTGATGATTGCAGACATCTGCATCACGGATTACTCCTCAATCGCTTTTGAATACGCGCTTCTGGAGCGCCCGCTGCTGTTTTTCGCCTACGACCTGGATGAATATTATGTAGATCGGGGCTTATACTACAAATATGACGAAATCACGCCCGGACCGATCTGCTCCACGACAGAGGAACTCATCGACTGCATTCAGCATATCGACCTGTGCTTCGATAAACAAAAAATCATCGACTTTAAAAACCGCTTCGTCGGAGCCTGCGACGGCCATGCAACTGAACGGACGATCGCGCTGATCGAACAGGCGCCGCAGGCCGCGCGCCCGTGAAATACCCTCGACGAAGCGCGTGAACGTGCCGCCGCGAAACGAAAGATGAAAAAGAAATAAAGAAGGTGCGAGACTGATGAAGAGAGTTATTACCTACGGAACCTTTGACCTGCTGCATTACGGTCATGTAAATCTTCTCCGGAGAGCAAAAGAATACGGCGATTATCTGATCGTCGCGATCTCAACCGACGAGTTCAACTGGAATCAGAAGCACAAGAAATGCTACTTTACCTACGAACAGCGTAAAAACCTCGTAGAAGCCATCCGCTATGTGGATCTAGTTATTCCTGAAGAGAACTGGGAACAAAAACTCAGCGATGTAAAAGAATTCAAAATTGATACCTTTGTCATCGGAGACGACTGGAAAGGAAAATTCGATTTCCTTAAAGACTACTGCGATGTTGTCTACCTGCCGCGAACTCCGGAGATCTCCACAACACAAATCAAAAACGAACTGAAAAAATAGGGAATAGGGTTCTTCATCAGCATGTGTGGGTGACTGAAGTGCCGTGACCCTTGAAAACAATTGAAAAAGCATACAATTTCCTGTAGGATTTTTTTTGCAACAAAAATCTCTTACGTAAAGGAATCTGTATGCTTACCAAAACAATACTCAAAAAAGCACTGAATGTCAAGCACACTGCCATCGATAATGTAACTTTTGGTTCGGACGATTCGATTATCGTCCGTGTCCACCCGACGAAGGGTGAACAATGTCGCTGCGGCAAATGTGGACGGAAAGCTCCGCGATATGATGCCGGCAGCGGGATCAGACGCTGGCGGACCTGCGACATGGACACGCATAAAACGTATCTGGAGTCAGAGGTCTATCGGGTCAACTGCCCCGAGCATGGTGTTGTTGCCTGTGCTGTTCCATGGGCCAGACACGACTCGGCATTCACATACGAGTTCGAGCATATGACTGCATGGGTCGCGGTGCACTGTTCCCGTAAGGTGACGGCTGAGTTCATGCGGATCTCATGGAACACTGTCGGTCCGATCATCAGTCGAATCCGGCAAGATGCGGACTTCGATCAAAAGAGCCGTTTCGATGGACTGGTGAACATCGGCGTCGATGAGACCAGCTACAAGAAGGGCCACAAATATATCACTGTCATTGTGAACCATGATACCGGCAAGGTCATCCGGGGATACGCCAAAGCCAGATACCACAGCGAAGGACATCAAATCCAGTAAGTTCGCTCTCGGAAGGCTCCGGAGAACCTGACCGAGAAGCAACGGGCGAAGCTTGAACTGATTGCCAAGAAAGACAACCGCCTGTATCGGGCATACCTTCTGAAGGAAGAACTGCGGCTGGTGTTCCATCACGGATTGGATGCAGGGAAGGAACAACTGGATCACTTCATCAAGTGGGCACAGCACTGCAGGATCCCGGAGTTCGTGGAACTGCAGCGAAAGATCCGCCGGCACTACGATGCAATTCTGGCAACACTGGAGCACAAACTGTCCAATGCGCGCATTGAGGCAGTCAACAACAAAATCAAGCTGACGATCCGTATGGCTTACGGATTCAGAGACATTGACAACATGATGGGCATGATCATGCTGCGATGCTCAGATATCGAGGTGAATCTGCCGTGGAAAGGTCAGATTCTGACCCACATATGTTGATGATGCCTCAGAAATAGGAGACAACTCTCTGGTATTCGGGAGTCTGTATTGTCCCATCAAATCAGAAGATTTGAACCATAGCTGTCAGTTTCAACCCATCTCACTCAGGCCTTCAGATAGTTAGTCGATTAAGGTTAGGAACCCGGCCGCCGTAGGCTTATGCGGGCACCGGCCTATGCCAGCGAGTTCCCGTCGTCGTTTCCGAAGATCAGGTCGATTACGCGGTCCGTTGAATGGCCGTCCAGGTCGCGGAAGTTCTTCGTCAGGAAGCCCTGCAATTTTTCCGCTTCGTAGTCCTCGTTTCCGATAGCTTCGACGAGGGCCCGGAGGGTCTTCACGATTTTGCCGGGCACGATTTCCTCGTAGGGTTCGTAAAAGCCTCTGTCATCGTTGTAATTGTCCAGATCGAAGGCGAAGAACAGCATCGGGATGTTCAGAAGAGCCGCCTCATAGATGACCGAGGAATAGTCCGTGACCAGAACATCGGTTACCGTCAGCAGTTCGTTGATGTCCGGGTAGTCGGTCGCGTCAATGAAGTAGTCCTGATATTCCTGCGGGATGCGGATTTCACTCTTTACAAAGGGATGCAGCTTGATCATCATGCAGTACCCTTTGTCCCTCAGAAAATCACCGAGAATATGGAAGTTGATGATCTGCAGCGGGAAAGACGCACTTCGGGCGTTATTTCCCCGGAAGGTCGGGGCGTAGAGAATCACCTTTTTCGCCTCCGATATCTGCGGATAATGGGCGCGAACCTTTTCTGCAGTGCGTTCCAGATATTCCCGGTCAAAGAACACATCTGTTCGGGGGATTCCTACCGGATAGAATTTGCTCTCACTGAGGGCGAACGCCTCCGCGTTATGACGGGCGGAATGCTCCGAACTCACAATCACATGAGTGTAATTCTTATGTGTCTTAGTCAGGAGCATCGGTGCGCCCTTCTTTCCCAGTCGTTCAAATCCGATGGTTTTGAATGCGCCACAGGCATGCCACAGCTGCACCAGCTTGACATCCGGGTCGTACTCATTTTTATACAACTCCGGCTGATAATCATCCGTGAAAATCACATCCGAGGTTGCCAGATCATGGGTAAAGCGGAATTTCTCCCGGAAACTGCGCCGCGCCTTGATGCCGTCCTTGAAAGAAAATTTGAATACATATTTGTCCCCCAGACCCCGCTCGAGCATACGTTCATAGACGAACTTCTCGTTCCCGGCCAGCTCGTTAGTCCGGTCGGAAGTGAAGAATACCTGGTTCCCCTTCTTGGGCTTGTTGCTGAATATATTGAAGGCCACATGAAAGCCCCAGGTGGCCAGACTGCGATACTGCCGATACACAGTCTCCTTCAGCTGCTGTGTAAATTTCCGGAATCCGGTCAGCTGCTCCGGAAAAATAAAGGTGACGTCCAGATAATAGGTCCAGTCTTCAGTATTTAAAGCCGAAATGCCTTGCCAACTTTCGCCCTCGTTATTGTCCATTACAAAATTTATTTTTATTTCGTCCATGACAGCCATGTGTACTTGGTCATAGACTGAGTCGGAAACATAATCCTTCAGCCGTTTCTCATCACCGATGTCAGCGCGCAGATACCATTTCCCTGTCCGGATCGGGTATTCCCCGTCCAGTTCCATGACATTGACGCGCAGACGGAAGCGATTCCCCTCTGTCTCCACAGCCTCAATATCCAGTTCCCGCTTCTGCTTCTGTTCCCGCAGATAAAAACGGGCGCCTTCGAGGCTGTCCACATCCTCCACGTGCCCGATGATGTGAAGAATAATCCTCTGATACTTTACCTGATCGATAATCAGCTTCGTCATATACCGATTCCTTTACTTCTCCCAGACCATCACGGTTTTCCCCCCGCTCTTGCGAATGTCCGCGTCGAACGCGCGGTTCATGTCCGCAATGGAACGGACCGTAATGGTCTCTCCAATGATACTCTCCAGATATTCCTCCACGTCCTTGTTGGAGTTGTACAGCTGAATCGTATCCCGAAAATCCTGTACGCCGCTTCTGCTGGAGCCGAACACATTCAGTCCCTTCTCCAGAATCATGCGGGTGTTCAGGGGCACCGGATTCTCCGACACTCCCATGATCGCAATGGTCCCTTCCGGATTAATAAAATCGATAATCTGATTGATGGCGATTCCCGAGGCCTCCGTCCCGACGCATTCGAACGCGTGATCCACCCGCAGCTCCGGCGGGATGTCCGTGATGTCATACGTCGCGTCCGCAAACACGAAATCCGCCATCTTGTAGTCGTTCTTTCCGAAAATCAGCACCTGACTGTCCGGCATCCTCTTTTTCAGCAGCAGCGCCGTGATAAACGCCAGATTTCCGTCGCCCCAGACGCCGATCCTGTCACGGCGGCGGTGTGCCCTGACATCGAAGCGGTTAATCGTGTGGTAACTGACCGACACGAGTTCTGTAAACGCCGCCACTCTTTTGTTAATCCCTGCCGGCAGAAGCACGAGGCGGTCTCTGCCGATAGCGACACTGTCCTGCATGAAACCGTCGAAGCCGCTGGCCCGGAACTTACTGCTGCGCAGATAATTCTCCGCGATAACATCGTCCTTTTCCACCGGCGTATTCGGCACCATCGCCACCGACTGCCCCGGCTTGTACTCCCCACGGGGGTCGTACAGCACATCGCCGATGCCTTCGTGAATCAGCGCCATCGGAAGCTTCTTCTTCAGTACCTCCGGCGCCCTCTTGCCCTGATAATATCTCTGATCCGCATTGCAGATCGACAGATGAGTGGGCCGAACAATAATATTGTCATCCTTCAGGCTGATATCAGAGAACTCCGCCTCGAAACGCCGGGGCGCTACCAGCCGGTAAATCGTATTCAGCACTTTTTCTCCCCTCCCAGCAAAGTTTCTGCCAGCTGCAGATCATACGGATACGTTACCTTGATATTGAACGTCTCGCCCTGTACCAGCGTGACCTTTTCTCCCTTCATCACAAAGACCTTCGCCGCATCTGTCAGGACTTCCCGTTCCTCCTCCGTCAGCTCCTGATAAAGTTGTTTGAAGGCCGCCGCCCGGAAGCTCTGAGGCGTCTGCCCCTGATAATAGAACTTGCGGTCCGGAATCGCGCTGATCACCGCTCCGTCCCGGCTTTCCACAATGGTATCCGTCGCGGGAATCACCGTATCACAGATCACGCCCTGCTGCGCCTTCTCGATATTCTCTTCAATGATGCGGTGAGTGACAAAGGGCCGGACAGCATCATGCGTAACCATGATGGTATCCTCATCCAGTCCATAATTTTCTTCGACATACCGGATCGCATTCATAATCGTCTCATTGCGAACCGCGCCTCCCTGAATCACTTCCACTCTGCTGCCGTCCGGAAGATACTTGCGGAACAAATCCTTTGTATAAGAAATCCACTGCTCCGGGCAGAGCACGATTACCTTCTCGAACTTGTCATTCATTACAAACTTTTCTACCGTATGAACGATAATCGGCTTTCCGCCGATGGTCAGAAACTGCTTCGGTTTATCTACATTGCCCATGCGGGTTCCCTTGCCGCCGGCCAATACTGCTCCAAAAATCATATCTGTCCTCCTCTCCATGTATCAGACGTTAATAGATTTATTATATAATAATCTCACAAACTGCGCAAGTTTATTCGTATTTCGTGTTCCGCCCGCCACGAAGCGATCTGCAAACGCTTTCTGCTTCACCGGATCCCAGCGTTCCTCCTCAATCGCCTTCATGACCTTCTCCGGTTCGCGGTACAGCTCCTGCGGCATTTCTGACGGAAAGTCAATACAGAAGCCCCGGCGCTGAAGATAGACGTCGAGATCCCATGTATAGAAGAACAAAGGCCGGCCCGCAACGGCTGCCTCAAAAAGAAATGCCGAATAATCCGTAATCACATAATCCGCCACAGACAGCAGTTCCATACTGCTGTACTCAGGGCACCGAAAGACTCCCTCCAGATCCAGTTTTCTCCGTTCCACCGGATGGAGCTTGACAATCAGATTGAATCGGGTCCGGTCCGCCGCATCGATCAGCCCGCGGACCGCCTCCGCGGTATCCACTCCCTTCCTGAAGGTGGGCGCGTAGAGGATGTTCTTTTTTCCGTCTCCCAGCTCCGGATAAGCAGCACGGATTCTGTTTCCTCTCTCCTCCATGAACACACTGCTCCGCAGCAGATCCACACGCGGAAGCGGCAGAACCTTCACCGTTTCCTCCGGATAATGAAACGCCTTTGCGTAATACGGGCGACAGAATTCACTGCTTGCCAGAATCGCGTTGTAATTGCGGTGCATCCGCAGGGCACGGATAAGTTTCGGACTGTAGCCCTCTGCTTCACCCTCAACATAGTATCCGAATTTTTTACAGATCCCGAGGGCATGCCACATCTGCAGGATCTGCAGTGAACGTCTGTGCCGCAGCACGCTGGCAGTGATACAGTATCCCTCTAGAATGACGACTCTGGAAGTCGCAAGTGCATGCATCTCCGGTCCCATCATATGAAAGAGATATTTCACCTTTCCGAACAGTCCCGGAGGAATCATCCGATACAGGGCCTGTGTTTCAATCTCCGGATATTCCTTTCCGATTTCCTCAAGAAGCAGCTTCACATCAGGCGACGGGGCCGCGCTCTGTCTGCTGATGACAGAAACCCTGTTTCTGACCGGAGCAAGCTTGTGAAAGCAATAGATCAGGTTCAGAAACGCAACGCCGATATTAATCACGATTTCCATCTGTTCCCACCTCCTTCCCGAATATCCACTTACAGGTTCTCTCCGTGGAATGACCGTCGCATGCGCTGAGGAAGCGCTGCCCGAAGGCTGCTCTCTTTTCTTCCGCCATGTCCCCCTCCCGGACGGCGCGAATCAGTTCCTGCTGTCCGGTCACAACCGGACCGTACAGATAATCCTCATAGGGATAATACAGCCCCCGCCCGTCAGCATACACCTCCCGGTCGTAGGCGTAAAATACAATAGGTTTATTAACAAAGAAATAGTCGAAGATAACCGAAGAATAGTCAGTAATCAGAACATCTGTCACAAGCAGAAGATCATTAATTTCCCGATGCTCCGACAAATCCAGATAAAAGTCTCCGTATTTTCCGGGATCCCATTCTCCCCCCTTATGGCGGAGAATATTGTTGTACACCGCCGGGTGCCATTTGAACACAAAGATATAATCCTCTCCCAGTCCCTCGCGAATCCGCTCAAGATTCAGACGGTTGAAATCATACCCCGCATCGTCTGCCCGGAGCCCCCGATAGGTGGGTGCAAACAGAACGACCTTCTTCCGTTCGAGCTGCGGAAATTCTTCATACAGGGCGTTCTGCGTCTCCCGAATCTTCTGTGCATCGAAAAACAGATCCGTCCGCGGAACTCCGGTGGCCCTCACCTTCTCCGGCGGCAGCCCGAAGGCCTCCGCATAGCAGCCCCGGATACTCTCCGCACTGACGATGGCCTTCGCGTATTTCCGATACCCTTTATGAATGCGGATTTTCTCATTTCCGGCGGCGCGGCTGTAGCCGAATTTTTTGAACGCGCCGGCGCCGTGCCAGAGCTGACAGATCTGCTGTCCCGGCCTGACGCTGTAATAGGAGGTATATCGGAAATAATCCTCCAGGAGAATCGTTCCCGCCGTGGTCATATCGTAAACGAACCGGAGGAATTTCCCCGGTCCTGTGATCTGTCTCCGGTCTGCTTTCAGGTATGTCACTTTTTCGTAACTTCCGTCGAGATAATCATAAACGTCCTTCAGATTTCCGCCCAGCTCTGCCCGGACATCGGAAACGAAAAAGACTTTGTTTTCCCTTACCTCTGTAAAAATAGCGATCAGCCGGCTCAGTAGGATAAACGCCACCGCGCTGATTCCGTTCTTAAAATATCTCATGAATGCTCCAGTAGTTTTCTGCCGTGCCGCCTGCGGCACGCACTCTGTGTCACCGTTTCTCTGTTCCCGGGTTTCTTCTCGCCCTCCTACACTATACCATAATCCGGCGGGCCCGGTAAAGTCCGCCTCCCGAAATCTGCGCGCCGAGAACCGCTCTTTGTGATATAATCAAGAGGTATCGCACAGTACACAGTAACAGAAACGGAGGTTTCATCATGACAGCTTCAGAATATATCCTCGCATCCGCATCTCCCAGAAGGTCCGAGCTGATGAGGGATCACGGCCTGCGCTTCCGGACGGTCCCCGCGGAGGTCGATGAGACGCTGCCGCCGGACACGGACGGACCGGACGCCGTTATGTATCTGTCCCTGAAAAAAGCTCTCTGGGTGGAGTCCCGTTATCCTGAGTTTGCCGGCAGACGGATCATCGCCGCCGATACGGTCGTCTGCACCGGGCGCATTCTCGGAAAGCCCGCCGATATCGGTGAGGCGCGGGAAATGATTACGGAGCTTCGCGGCGCAGTGCATCACGTGTACACCGGCGTGACGCTCCTGATCGCGGGGGAACCGCGCCGGAGATGCTTTTGTGAGGGTACAAAGGTATTCGTCCGCGACATCAGTGATACGGCTGTCGAAGCATACATCCGTACGCAAGAGCCATATGACAAAGCCGGAGGCTACGCCATTCAGGGAGCCTTCGGGAAATATATCGATCACATTGACGGCGACTTCGAAAATGTGGTAGGACTTCCCTGCCGGCGTATGCTGCAGGAACTCGCGCTCCTCTGACCGAAGATCAGTAATTCCGGACCAGCTTCCGGAATTTTTTCATGGTCATAAACCCGTTGACCTTCAGCCTGCGGATGTTATAGGGATCATCGCTCCTGCGGGCGTACACGTGCCGGTCGAAGCCGAACGCCATTTTCATTTCGCTGTGTCTGGCCGCCTGCAGGTAGTTTTCCGGTGCGAAGCCGTAGGGATATGCGATGTAGTCATATCCTGCGTCTGTGCATTTTTTCAGATCCTCCGTCAGTTCATCGTAGCTTCTGCTATAAACGGCGCCTTTTCCGTTCTCATAATGATGCAGATCCCATGAGTGAGCCTGGAATTCAAACTGCGGATATTCCTCCCGGACTTCACGAACCTTGTCCCATCCGATGAATCGCTCTTTGGCCGAGCCGTCGTAAGGCTCTGTTGTCTCCTGCGTTCTGGTGCCGACCAGAAAGGACGTCATTTTCATTTTGTATTCGCGGATCACCGGATAGACGAGATAATATCCCTCATAGAACCCGTCGTCCATGGTCAGCATCACACTGTTCTGAGGAAGCTCAATGTCTCCGCGGTACCACTTCCGGAACTGATCTGCGGAAATGGTTTTGAATCCGTTGTCGTGCAGATAACGGATCTGTTTTCTGAAATCTGACAGAGCCGCCACCCACTGGTTATCCGCATAATAACGTTTCTTTATCTTATCCGGCACGATTCGATGGAACGTGAGGATCGGCACAGTTCGGATTTTCTGCTTCGGATCCACTCCGACCATGACATGAATTTTCGCACGCTTCCCGTTGTGAGCGATACAGTAAATATAGCATTCGCCCTGATCCTTCGCGCGTATCCTGCCTTTCGCGGAGACCGCGGCAATGCTTTCGTCACTTGAATACCAGCTCTTTGTCATTTTATGCGGCTTCTGTCCGACACGTCCCGTTTTCAGCGTAACAACAGGTTTCACCGTCGCTCCTGTCACCAGGCGGTAACTCTTTTTTTTCGTCGTTAAACGGCTTACATTATTCTTCTTTGATCCGTCAGGCGCCAGATATACACCGATGCTTCGGGAGGTTTGTCCGTACAGCGCGTTTCCGTCCACGTTTTTCCGAGCCCGGATCCGGTAGCGATAATACCGTCCCTTTTTCACTCCGCGGTCCACATAACGACATGTCAAGGTTCCGGATTTCGCAGTAAGCACTGCGATTTCCCGATATAGTCCGGTGCGCTTGCTGTACCGCTGAATAGAGTACGCATCCGCCTCAGTGTTTCTCTTCCACTTCAGAACGATCTCCTTTTTCTTTGCTGCTCCTCCCCGGAACTCGCGGATCGACAGCTGGGAAATTTCCTTCCGGACCGTATCACTGCTCTTCTCTGATGCAGCGACTGCCGTATATAAAACCGCCGGGTCAGTATCTTCCGCCCAGACCACCGAAAAGAGTCCGGGAATCATCAGTGCCGCCAGAGCCACGGACGCAACTTTCTTTCCGACTCTTGTTCTGATCTTCTCTCCTATATGCTCCTCTGTTCTCATTATCTTCAATACGCCGCCTCTCTGCCGGCGAAATAATCTCTCTTCCTTCCGCACTGTATTTTCGCAATCACCATTTAGCGGCGATACGGTTCACAATACGCTCCGCTGAATGCCCGTCGCATTTCTTCATAAATCTGTTACGAAACGCCTCCCTGTCATCCGGGTCAATCCGCGGATTCTTTAAAGCGTCAATCAGCTCCTCCTCTGAAAAGACCTGCTGTCCCCACGCATATTCGGTCAGCCTGCGGCCGGGCTTTTTCCGCAGAAGATAGTCGTTAGCGTCGAACCAGTAATGTATCATCGGCCGATCCAGGAGACTGTACGCGAACCCCAGGTCAGTATAATCTGTAATTAGAATGTCTGCGGCCAGCAGCAGCCCGTTGAGATCCGTCTCCCGAGACAGGTTGAGATCAAAGGATTCCACCGTTTCCCTATCGCGAAACTCCGTCTCATCCTCCAGAAAGCTCTTTGTCCGGGGGTGCCAGCAGAGCGCCAGCACAAAATCCTCCCCAAGAGCGTCACTGACGCGCCCGGGATTAAAATATTCAAAATCATATCCGGTCTGAACAGAGAGTCCCTGGTGGAAGGCCGGTGCGAACAGCGCCAGTTTCCGCCCCCACAGACGGGGATAACGGCGCTCCAGGCGCTTCCTGGCCGCCAGGGCGGCTTCCCTGTCGAAGAACCTGTCCGTTTCCGGAATCCCGTACTCCTGCGTCTGCGGGCAGACCAACGGCGAATGCTCAACCAGATCCCCTCCTCTCGTATGCCAGAGACGGATCAGCTCCTGGTTTTTTCTGAGCTCCAGTCCGTCCGTTGCCACATCGTCGTCCTCCGCAATCAGCGTCCCGGCAGTCGCATAATCTGCGGCGTAAGCGACGTTGATCTGTTCGCTCTGTTCCAGCTCCGCCGCGGCCGCATCCTGCAGAACATCACCTCCGCGGTCGTTCAGGGCGTCTGCCAGAGGTCTCAGGTTCCCTCCCGGCTCATGAGCAACCACACCGAGGAACAAAGTTTTATCTGCCTGTACTCTCCGCAGCTTCCGGGCGATACGGTAGGAATTTCCCAGAGGAAGCCCGTTCCGATCCTTCTCTCCGTCCTCCTCCGTCCCGAAAGGCTTCAATCCCTCCGGTTCCGCCGGTGCCTTGGGTTTCTTCGGTTCATATCCGGACTGAAGGCCAATGCGCACATTAGCGACGCGCCGGTATGTCAGCTTCCCGAAGGCGGTTCCACAGACCTGCTCCGGGCCGGCGGTTTCATCCAGTTCCTTCAGAACATCCATAAGGGCGTTTCTTCGGAAAAGCTTGTTGAACAGGCGGCAGTCGATTTCATTGTGTCGCGCCATCACCTTCGGATTTTTCTCCGCATTTCTGCGTCCTTTCTTTGTAAAACAGCTATTCAGACGGTCGATGCGTTCTGTCGTTCCCTCCCGGTATCCCAAAGGAAGAACGGAGATGAAGTCAACATCAAGCTTCTGCAGGTTCCGCAGCATCAGCCTCACCGTATTCTCGTTATATATGGCGCTCCCGTCGATAATCTGCAGGCAGCGACCCTTCGTCTGCGAAGCCAGTTCTCTTAACCCGCAATTATCCTGTTCGGAGATATACAGATTCTCCTTTTTCGTATATTCCTCCGGAACGCTCTGACGATAGCAACCGTCCAGCCAAACCTCGAAATTCGGGCAGTCCTGATAGTACAAAGTGTCAAGGAATCGGGAAAGTTCCTTTTCCTCCAGCCCTGCGGCGACCGCCACACTCAGATACGGATCCTCCAGAATTTCCTCTTTCGTTTTCAGCCTCTCCTCAGATTCCAAATCTGTCATCGCCGGTCCCAGCGCGGCCAGGTCTTCTTCCGTCAGCTTTTCACGGTACTGCTCCGCTGTCGTCATAACCTTTGAAAGAGTCTCTTTCTCCAGAATCCAAAGATGCCTGTAATACTCATTCACAATGGATGTACGGAATATCCTTGCATTAAGCGTTCTCTGCATAGATTCCGTTCTTCTCTCCTTCACCAGTTTTTGGATCTCCTCCACAGCCACAATCAGATCGTCAAACATAAGCGCGTCCAGCCTGCTCAAAGCGCTTTTCGCCTCAAAGGGCAGTGCTTTGTGATATTCGTACACGACTCTGGGGCATCCGATGATTTTCCCGCAGACATCCAGAAAAGAATGCAGGAATACGCCATCCTCCGCATGTCGGATTATAGGAAAACGGAGTCGGTGCTCTTCAATTATACTCCGCCGGAACATTTTATTGCAGACACTGAAACTGTTTATGAACCCCACGTCATCTCTCTGTATTATCACCTTTTGTGAAAGCAGTCTGCTGTTTTTCAGGATGCTTTCACCGAAGCTCTGAATTCTGCGAAACTCTCCCACCACGAGATCCGCTTCCCACTGCCCGGCGAGGAAAAGCATTTCCTCAATCGCATCAGGACGAAAGGTATCGTCTCCGTCCAGAAAGGCCACGAACTCCCCGGAAGCAGCATCCAGTCCCGCGTTTCGCGCTGCGGATACACCGCGGTTTTCCTGGGTGATGACCCGGATGCAGGAATGCTTCCCCGCCAGATCCTCAAGAATTTCTGCGGAATTGTCGGTAGACCCATCGTTAATTACAATCAGTTCCAATTCCTCAACTTCCTGATTGATCACCGAATTCACCGCGCGTTCTATATACTTCCCGTTGTTATATGTTGGCAAAATTACTGAAATGTCCAAAATCCCACTCCTTCTGTATTTTGTGAAACCTCAACTTCACGGGTTCATCCTACTGTTTCCCCTTATAAAAAAAATGAATAAACGTGTTCAGCAATGCTGTCAGCAAAGCACTGCCCGCAGTCCCTGTTAAGCCCGTCAGAGGCTTAATAATCAGACACCCAACTACTTTTTCAGTATACCATATTTTTTCGATTCGCCCAATAGAAAATCCCCGGCAAGCCGGGGATCGGTAAGCATTTAACGAACTTTATCAGTTCTTCTTGGTCGCTGCGTCGTGGAGGTCCTCTGCCTTATCCCACTCTGCGATAATTTCCGGAATAACCTTATACAGGTCACCTACGATACCATAGTCCGCAACCTCGAAGATCGGAGCATCCGGATCTTTGTTGATCGCGACGATGATGTCGGAGGTCTGCATTCCGGCCAGGTGCTGGATAGCACCGGAGATTCCGCAGGCGAAATAGATTTTCGGCTTAACGGTGGTACCGGTCTGTCCAACCTGATGAGAGTGATCGATCCATCCTGCATCGACTGCCGCACGGGAAGAACCGACAACTCCGCCGACTTTATCAGCGAACTTCTTGATCAGTTCAAATCCGGAAGCATCGCCCAGACCACGTCCGCCGGAGCAGATGATGTCAGCATCCGTCAGGGAAACCATTTCCTTAGCGGATTTAACAACATCGACAATCTGAACATGGATATCGGACTCGGAGATCTCCGGCTTGACGTTGATGATCTCGCCGGTCGCTCCCTCTACCTTTTCTCTCTTCTGCATTACGCCGGGGCGTACTGTGGACATCTGCGGTCTTGTCTTCGGGCAGATGATGGTGGCCATCAGGTTTCCGCCGAAAGCAGGACGTGTCTGCTTGATTCCTGTGGAAGGATCATTCGGGTCCAGAGTGGAGGTGTCCAGAGTGGTCTTCTTCTTGGCGAAGTCGATGTAGCTGGAAACCTTGACGTCCAGTCTGGTGCAGTCTGCGGTCAGACCGGTGTTGCATCTCGCGGCGATTCTCGGAGCCAGGTCGCGTCCGATATGAGTCGCACCGTACAGAACGATTTCCGGCTTGTATTCGTCGATAGCATCGGTGATAACCTTGGTGTAAGCATCTGTGGTGTAGTGCTCCAGAAGCGGATCCTGGATCATGTAGACCTTGTCAGCGCCATACTCGAAGCACTCGGAAGCCAGATGGTCGATGTTGTTTCCGACCAGAACTGCGCATACCTGCGTGTCCTCACTGATTTCCTTCGCCAGTCTGTAGCCCTCGCCGATGAGCTCAAGAGCAACATTCATCAGTTTGCCGTCTCTCTGCTCAGCGTAAACCCAGATGTGCTTGTAAGCGGAAAGGTCAACTGCTCCGCCAACCTGAACTTCCTTAATCGCGCCGAATTTGCAGGATGTCAGACACTGGTTACAGAAATTGCACTTGTCATTCACTTTGCAGACTCTGCCGAGCTTATTTCCATCATAAGGCTCAAACTCGAAGGCGTCATATGGGCAGGCTTTGAAGCAAAGTCCGCAACCGGTACATTTTTCTTTTATAATTTCAATAGCCATTGTTACTCCTCCTCATTAGATGACTTGCTTTTCCTTGAGATTTACCAGCAGTTCGTCAGCGATTTCCTTCTCGGTATCGCCTTCCAGAATCACGCCCTTGCCCTTAGGAGCAGGTGTGAAGGATCTGAATACGTTTGTCGGAGAAGCCTCCAGACCTACTGTGTTCAGGTCAACCTCGATATCCTTTGCGTTCCATGTAGTCATCTTCTTCTCGCCGAAGATTCCGGACATCGACATGTATCTTGGCTCGTTCAGCTCTTTAATCGCAGTCAGCATGCAGGGAGTCTGCAGCTTGATCACTTCATATCCGTCTTCCAGCTGTCTCTTGACCGTGATGTTCTTCAGATCGTCATCGATCTCGAAATCCTCAACATAGGTAACCTGCGGCAGACCGAGTTTCTCAGCCAGCTGCGGTCCGACCTGCGCAGTGTCTCCGTCGATTGCCTGACGTCCTGCCCACAGAAGGTCGAAATCTCCAACCTTTCTGACTGCCGCTTCCAGAGTGTTGGAAGTCGCCCAGGTGTCGGAACCGCCGACCGCTCTGTCGGATACCAGGATGCCTTCGTCAGCGCCCATTGCGATGCACTCGAACAGCAGATCGTTCGCCTGAGGAGGTCCCATGGTGATTACTGTGATATGAGTATCAGGATACTTGTCCTTGATCTTCAAAGCTTCTTCCAGCGCGTTCGCATCGTCATTGTTCAGAATGCTCGGCACGCCTTCTCTGATCAGAGTACCAGTCTTAGGGTTAATCTTGATAACGTTCGTATCCGGTACCTGTTTTGCGCATACGATAATCTTGAATGCCATTTCTATTTCCTCCTACTTTTTATTTTCCGAAAGTGTTAGCAGCAATTACGATCTTCTGAACCTCAGAGGTACCCTCATAGATCTCGGTGATCTTGGCGTCTCTCATCATTCTTTCAACCGGATAGTCTGCAGTGTATCCATATCCGCCGTGGAACTGTACACACTTTGTTGTTACCTTCATTGCGGTCTCAGCAGCAAACAGCTTCGCCATGGCAGCAGCCTCGCCGTACTTCGCATGCTGATCCTCGAGGAACGCGGCTTTGTAAACCAGCAGTCTCGCTGCCTCGATTCTGGTTTTCAGATCCGCCATCTCAAACTGGAGCGCCTCCATCTGAGACAGCTTCTTGCCGAACTGCTTTCTCGCCTTCATGTAATCTACGGTTACATCGAACGCACCCTGCGCGATTCCCAGGGCCTGGGAAGCGATTCCGATACGGCCGCCGTCCAGTGTGGACAGAGCGATCTTGAAGCCGTCGCCGACCTCGCCCAGCAGTCTGTCCTTCGGGATTCTGCAGTTCTGGAAAATAAGCTCTGTGGTGGAGGAAGCGTGGATACCCATCTTGTCCTCGGTCTTTCCGATGGAGAAGCCCGGGTCACCCTTCTCTACGATGAAGGAACTGATTCCGCCGTGTGTTCCCTTCTTCTTGTCTGTCATCGCCATAACAACAAATGTGCTGGCATATCCGCCGTTGGTGATGAATACCTTGGCTCCGTCGAGAACCCACTCATCTCCGTCCAGGACAGCTCTCGTCTGCTGTCCGGCAGCGTCGGTTCCTGCGTTTGGCTCAGTCAGACCGAATGCACCGATCTTTCTTCCGGAAAGAAGATCCGGCAGATACTTCTGCTTCTGCTCTTCTGTACCATATGCGTAGATCGGCCAGCAGCACAGGGATGTATGCGCAGATACGATAACGCCCGTCGACGCACATACTCTGGAGAGCTCCTCAACAGTAATCGCATAGGATACTTCATCTCCGCCTGCTCCGCCATACTCAGTAGGGAACGGAATGCCCATCATGCCGTACTTCGCCATCTTAGCGACAGTTTCCTCAGGGAATCTGTGCTCTTTGTCGATGTCAGCCGCCAATGGTTCAACTTCGTTAGTGGCAAACTCTCTTACCATTTTCCTTACGAATTCCTGTTCCTTCGTCAGTTGAAAGTTCATGTAAATGCCTCCTTAAATTATAATAACGGCCCCTATCCCACAGGGAGGTTTTTAACCGTTTAACTTTAGTCAGATGAACGCACGCAAAAAAAATGCGAAAATTCTGCGGACGCACAAATGCACCATCTATAGTTAACCACGAATGTATACTTTTTGCAAGTGATTTTTGCCATTTTGAAGGGCATGAATCTTCAGATTTCCGATGATGCGCAAACGAATCACCCGTCAAATCATCCCACATCGATACGGACAATCTCCTCAGACTTCACCGCAGCGTCCACCAGACCTTCTACGTCCAGAAGCGCCTCCGACGCTTCAATCTGCGCCAGTCTGGGCTTTGTGGTAGGATGCTTGGGCAGGAACACCGTACAGCAGTCCTCGTAAGGCTCAATGGATTTTTCGTAGGTTCCGATCTCCATCGCCTTGTCCATGATGTCCACCTTGTCCATGGCGATCAGAGGACGCATCACCGGCATCTGCACGCAGGCGTCAGTCACCACCAGAGCTTCCGCCGTCTGACTGGCCACCTGGCCCAGATTTTCTCCTGTAATCAGCATCATACATCCGCTGCGTCGGGCGATTCTCTCCCCTATTCGCATCATAAAACGACGCACCAGAATAGTGGTCTCCTCTTCCGGGCAGTTCTGTACTATCTGCTCCTGAATCGGCAGCAGATTAATCACATGAATTTTCATCCGGCCGCAGTAGGACGCCACTATGCCGGCCAGTTCCTCCACCTTCTGCTGTGCCCGCGGACTTGTATAAGGATAACTGTGAAAATGCAGCGCCTCGATTACCATCCCCCGCTTGGCCATCATCCATGCTGCCACAGGGGAATCAATACCGCCCGACAGCAGAACCAGACCTTTCCCGTTAGTGCCCAGCGGAAGTCCTCCGAAGCCCTGGATTTTTTCATCGTAGAGATATGTCCGATCTCTGCGGAGATCAACGAACAGCTTGCAGTCCGGCTCATGGACGTCCACCTTCAGCACTTTACAGCCGATCAGAACGCTTGCGCCGATAATCCGGGCAATTTCAGGCGACTTGACCGGAAACGTCTTGTCCGCCCGTTTCGCCTCTACCTTGAAGGTTCGGATTCCCCTCTCCCTGATCTGCTGCTTCATGAATTCCACCGCCGTTTCGCCGATAGCGTCCAGATCGCTGGGAGCTTCCACCGCAGGGCTGATTGAGGACACGCCGAACACTCTGGACACCTGCCGAATGATTTCCTCCGAATTCAGTTCTTTAGGGCTGCGTACAAAGATCAGTCCTTCGTGCCGTTTAACCTCCACGCCATCGTAATCCTTCAGATTCCTGCGGATCCGTTCCGCCAGTGTTTTCTCAAAATACGGTTTGTTCATTCCCTTCAGTGCGACCTCGCCGCACCGGACGATAAAAATATTTTTCTCGTTCATTTACCGAAAACTCCCCAATCTTCTGAACCGGTTCACAGCCGCTGTGAGGCGGCCGAGCACCACGTCCATCTCTTCTACGGTGTTGTAACGACTGAAGCTGAATCGAATCGCGCCCTCGATTTCCTTCGGAGAAAGCCCCATAGCGCTCAGCACATGACTCCTGCCTTTTTTGTTGGAAGAACACGCCGACCCGGTCGACACATAGATTTCATCCTCTTCCAGTGTATGAAGAAGCACCTCCCCTCGGGTTCCGAGAAAACTGATGTTCAGCACCGATGCAGCCCCGTCCTTCGGAGAATTCACCCGGATGTCCGGAATCTGTTCACGGATTCCCTCCAGAAGATACATTCTTGCCGCGGCCATCTTTTCTGTGGATTCCCGCTCCAACAGCCGGCACGCCTCGCCGAGACCAGCGATTCCGGGCACGTTCTCCGTGCCGGATCTCATGTTTTTTTCCTGGCCGCCTCCCGGCAGCAGCGGCGGAAGATGCGTCCCCTTTCTGATATACAGTGCGCCGGTTCCCTTAGGCCCGTGAATTTTGTGACCGCTGACAGTAATGAAGTCTGCGCCGATCCCTGCGAGAGGGATTTTCCCCAGCGCCTGTACAGCGTCTGTATGGAACAAAATCTTCTTCGCATGGGCTGCCTCCGCCATCCGGCGGACAGGCATAACCGCTCCGGTTTCGTTATTGACTGTCATCACGGAAACCAGAACAGTCCTCTCATCCAGTTCCGCTTCATACCGCTCCATATCAATCCGGCATTCTCCATCCACAGGAATACGAACCACCTCGAAGCCTTTATGCTCCAGGCGCGCGCACGCCTCTAGCACCGCCGGATGCTCCACCGCGCTGGTGATGATTTTGTTCCCCCGGTGCCTGCGGCTTTCCGCAACGCCGGAAATTACTGTGCTGTCACCTTCTGTACCGCAGGAGTTGAAGCAGATCTCCTCCGGAGTTGCCCCCAGGGCCTTAGCCACCTGCTTCCGCGCCAAGGTTACGCGGTTCTGCGCCGAGAGCCCCAGCCGGTGCAAGGAGGACGGATTTCCGAAATCCTCGCGGGCGACCTCGCTCATCAACGCTGTAACCTCGTCCGCCTGCCTCGTTGTCGAACTGTTATCCAGATAAATCATATCCACCTCTTAACAAAGGAAGAGCCGGCACCAGCGGTGCAGGCCCTTCGCGTCTTTTCTCTGTGTCGTTACTTCGCATACTCAATCGCGCGGGTCTCCCGCACGACGTTGACCTTAATCTGTCCGGGATATTCCAGTTCGGATTCGATCCGCTTGGAAATATCTCTCGCCAGCAGTGCGATCTCATCATCCTTGACCTCCTCGGGCTTCGCGATGATGCGAATCTCGCGGCCGGCCTGAATCGCATAGGACTTATCCACGCCCGGCGTCGTATTGGCGATTTCCTCCAGTTTCTCAAGCCGTTTGATGTAAACGTCCAGAGTTTCCCGGCGAGCACCCGGTCTCGCAGCAGAAAGCGCATCCGCAGCTGCAATCAGCACAGCTTCCATACTCTTCGGCTCATAATCGCCGTGATGTGCCGCCATTCCGTTGATCACAGCCTCCGATTCTTTATATTTCCTCAGGATCTGAATTCCGATGTCCACATGAGTTCCCTCGTATTCATGATCCAGCGCTTTTCCGATATCGTGCAGTAATCCGGCCCGCTTGGCGAGCTTCACGTCTAGTCCCAGTTCTCCTGCCATCAGCCCGGCCAGATGACTGACCTCGATAGAATGCTTCAGAACGTTTTGACCGTAGGAAGTTCTGAAATGCAGGCGTCCCAGAAGTTTAACCAGTTCCGGATGCAGATTGTGGATGCCGACTTCGAACGTAGCCTGCTCTCCTTCTGCCTTGATCGTCTGATTCACTTCCTTCCGGGCCTTCTCTACCATCTCCTCGATTTTCGCCGGATGGATGCGCCCGTCTACAATCAGTTTCTCCAGCGCCAGTCTGGCGACCTCTCTGCGTACCGGGTCAAAACCTGATACAATCACAGCCTCCGGCGTGTCGTCAATGATCAGATCCACTCCGGTCAGAGTTTCAATTGCCCGGATATTACGTCCCTCACGTCCGATAATTCTGCCCTTCATATCATCGTTTGGCAGATTCACAACCGAAAGGGTCGTCTCTGCCACATGGTCGGCAGCGCAGCGCTGAATCGCTCCACAGATGATTTCTTTTGCATTTCGATCCGCTTCTTCTTTTGCTTTTGTCTCAATGTCTTTAATCATCTGTGACGCTTCATGCCGGCAGTCCTTCTCAATACCTTCCAGCAACAGCGCCTTGGCCTCTTCCGCTGTGTAACCTGAGATCTTCTCAAGTTCTGCGATCTTACGGTCAAAGACCTTACTGATTTCCTCTCTTTTCCGTGCGATATCCTTCTCGTGCTGTGTAATGCGTTCTTCTTTCTTCTCGATTCCCTCGAGTTTGCGGTCCACATTTTCTTCCTTCTGGACCACTCTTCTTTCCGCGCGCTGGATCTCGGCCCGCCTCTCGCGAACCTCCTTCTCCACGTCGCTCCTCATTTTGTGCGCTTCTTCTTTGGCTTCTAATGTAACTTCCTTCTTTATCGTCTCAGACCGGTTCTCTGCGTCGAGTATCAGGTTTCTGGCCTTCTGCTCAGCACTTCCGATCGTCTTTTCTGCAACGTTTTTTCTGAGTATATATCCAATCAATATGCCCAAGGCAATTGCTACAATTCCAACGATAACAGCTAAAACAACTGGAGACATTAAAGCACCTCCTTTTCTGTCAGAATTTATTCAGTTTTCATCTATAGAAAATCTGCATTACTTATATTGCACGGTGATATATTCAATATCTTTTATATTATAATTGTTTATCTGACGCAATGTCAAGTGTATCGGAGTGCATTTCTCGGTGAATATGCTGCATTTCTCGACAAATGCAGAGATTATAACAGATCTCAAAAGTTCTTTTACCCTTCAAATTCTCATACAATACCGATGATCTACCCGATTTTCAATTCTTACCTCAAGCAATTTTCGGAAAATAGATAATAATATCAAAACATTGCATTGAGCCATTTAAGTCCTTGTAATTTCATCCGAAAGGCTGTACAATACTGGCATATGGTCAAAAAGGCTGTCTCTTAAATACGATATACAATATATTCTCATTAATAAATATGCACTATAAAACTGTGTGTCGGACTAAATATGTAATGACTCTGCGATGCATGGAGTACGCCGTCTGTCTGACACTTTCTGCGTTAACGATACTATTTAATTAATATCTCAGGAGGGATATTTACCATGCTACCAAAAATTTCCATTATTGTCTCCACATCTTATGCTACTGACAATTCAGTAATTCAAACGTTAGACTCTATTATCTTACAAGCCTTCACTGATTTTGAAATAATAGTGATTAGCGACAATTCTTCCGCCAACACCATAAAAACCGTCGATTCTTACCGTCACAAAGATGAACGCATTAAATGCGTTTCTAAAGATAACAACAGTGTTGGCTGCGCACAAAACGTCGGTCTCAATGTCGCTGCCGGTGAATATGTTTTATTCTGTTCTGCAGGCGATTATATTCCAGAAAACGCTTTATCCACCATGTACCATCGTGCACGGACGAGGATGGCAGATCTCGTCATCGGTATGCAGGAAATACATTACATGGAAGAAGTGTTCATCCCTGAAGCATCCAGGGAACTTGCCGAAAAAAAGGATATCGATAAATTTGATTTTATTCTGAACCAAAACCTTATATTAGAGAATAAATTGTTCAAAAGATCCGTTATCGAAGACCATGGGCTGCAATTTAATTCTACAAAAAATGGGGCTGATGCAGTTTTTGTTTTCAGCTTCATCCACGGTTGCAAAAGAATCACAGGATGTCCCAAAGTAGTGTATATACAAAACAAGAAACCATTTTGGCATAAATTCTCAACAGATCAAATTTACGATTTGAATTCTCTAAATAATGCCGAGAAAAATTTCAGAGAAATTGCTGAAATTGCTGACAAGTCAATCGCCGCAGAGGAAGAGCGCCTGAGTTCCTCAGATTATTCCCAGATGCTTCGGATAGAAAGGCGAAACATGCATGAACGTTACCGGTCAGATCTTTATAGAAACTTTATTTCGCTGACACTTCTGAACGAATACTACCGGTATATCTGGAAGTTGACAGAACCTGTTCTCCAGAAACTCAAAACACTTTTGGATAAATATAAATTAAATTTATTTCCGACAGCGTGGAAATCAATCATTGACGAGCATCCGGATCTGCGTCTCCAAAACGGCATGATGTCTAAAGAAGAACTTTGTAAACAACCTCTTCTTTCAATCCTGATTACGGACAATGTAAACAAGGCTCGAGTTTCAGACATATTGCAGAGTTTTTACAACCAATCTTTCCCGGCCTTTGAAATATACCTAGACAGTACTCTGAAGGCCTTTGTTCCCGATGCTCTGAAAGAGTGTCCTAATTTTCATTATATCACACATGAAATATTTTCCGAATCCTTCCATCGGAATGCGCTCCAGATGTTTAACGCACCGCACGCCTTATTTGTAGAAGAAGACGTAATTCCATCTGAACACACAATTAGACAGATGATGCTAGAAATAGGAAATTATACCTTCATTTCCGCACCGGTATTACATATGAATATCAATAATGAAACTTTTCACCCTCTTATCACACAGAATACGGTTTATGTAAACGATCTGAACATCGTCAGATTGCGCTCCGCTTATAATCAACTGGACTGGTTAAGCGGAAATAAGATTTTCAATGTAAAAGTTCTACGGAGCAGAATAATTTTATTTAGCGATAATTACGTCCATGACATAAACAGACTATATAGAAATGCGAAATATATAAAAACAACAACAACCCACTTTTTTACTACATTAACTGACAAAGATATTTTGCGGAACACTAAGGGATTCCGCGTCAGAATAGGATATAAATACAAAAATCGGCAAGAGTTAAAAAGGATCCAACGCATTGAAAAGGAGAATACCCGAATTACAACAATAAAACAAAAATTCCTCCATATGCGCGAGCGTAATATGCGCAAATGGTATAAAGCCCTAACGGTAAAATATTTGTATCCCCTGCAGTATAAACGCATGTCGAGAAAACCAATTGACAAAAGTAAAGTCGTAATAATTGTCAGCACACAAAAAAAACTCACTTCCGCAACGCAACATATGGCTGATGTCCTACAAAAAGAAGGATATGATGTTCATGTGCAGTGTCTGCTCCGTTTGTCTCTTCGGTTCCGAGACAAATTCAAGACAACTATGTCTCTGATTGCGGATATTGCAACAGCAAAAGCGATATTCATGGATGAGGCTAACGTTGAAATAAGCCGCATAAAGTTTCGCCCAGAAACATGCGTTGTTCAATTGTGGCATGGATGCGGTGCATTTAAAAAATTCGGCTATAGCACAGTTGATAAAATTTTTGGCGGGGACAAAAAACAGCAAGATATGTATCCCCCACACCAAATCTATGACCTTGTCACAGTCAGCAGTCCTGAAGTTATCTGGGCGTATGAAGAAGCAATGCAACTAGAGGGTCAAAACAAAGTTAAAGCTACAGGAATCAGCCGAACCGATGTTTTTTTCGATAAAACGTATATCAACAAGGCTAGAGAGCGAATATATAACTTAGTCCCAACCGCGCGCAGTAAAAAAGTAATACTTTATGCTCCAACTTTTCGCGGAAGAGTAGCACGCGCCACAGGACCGAGCCGTTTGGATTTTGAACAGTTGTTCCAGTCACTTTCGGAAGAATATATACTTCTCATCAAACATCATCCATTGGTGAAGAAATTGCCTGAAATCCCAACGCAATACAAAAATTCTTTTGTATTTGATGTTACCCGTACAGCAGACATAGAAGATCTGATTTGCACTGCAGATATCTGCATATCCGACTATTCCTCATTGATCTTCGAGTATTCCCTTTTCGAGAAACCAATGATTCTATTTGCGTACGATTTAGATACATATTTTGATTGGCGCGGATTTTATTATGATTACTTTGATATGGCTCCCGGACCGGTTCTGTTCAGTACAGAAGAAATCATAGATTATATCGTTCACCTCGATGAACGTTTTGACAAAGAAAAGGTCATCCGTTTCAGAGAAAAATTTATGGCATCTTGTGACGGTCATTCGACAGAACGTATTCTGAAAGAGGCGGGACTGAACAAGCAACCCGTTAGTTTAAAAATTCCGTCTGTCGTAGGAGACACAAATTAAACACGGTGTATTATAAAGAACTCGATGCATCTTCAGAAGGACCCGGAAGCGTCTGTTACGAAACAAACGTTTCCGGGTCTTTCATCATATAAATCCATTTTTTTGAATCAGTTATCTGTCAGCGCACGTGTCGCTTCATACAGCCGCTTCGCCGCCTGATGATCGTCGTGAAGGAAGAAATCCTCAATACGTTTTTCATATGCCGGTTTCAGGACACAGCCGTGTTCCATATAGTCGCAGAGCACCGCAACAAGCTGTTCTGCGGAACGGCAGATTTCGCCGAATCCGATTCCCTCATAATCGAAATTTGTTATACGCCAATAGGGCAGCGCAGGGTCGTGATAGTAGACAACCGGTTTGCGCATATACGCAAAATCGTATTGAACGCTGCTGTAATCCGTAACCATCAGATCGCTCTGACGCATAATTGTCACGTAATCGATATCCACAGTACAACTCAGAGACTGCACTGTTTCATCAGACTCATGGTCTCCGGCCTGCGCACTCATCTTGGGATGCAGGAAGAACTTTATCTTATATCCGTTCTTCTTCGCCGTATCAAGAAGCCTCTCATCACGCAGCACCTGTTCATACAGGCGAAAATACGCGGATGATCGATAGTCACTGTTATACCGCGGTTTTCCGTCTTTTCCTATGCCGCTGCACAATGATGGTCTCCAGGTTGGAGCAAACAGAATCTGTTTCCTGCGGTCATCAATCAGATCATCATATCGCGGCATCCCGGACTCAATGATCTGTTCTGGTAGGAAACAGTTTTCCTCATTTGTATAAAGAATCTTTTCATATGCGGATCCCACAGCCACAGCGGCTGCATCATTTGCCATCTGTGCGTAGGATGCGCTTCTGGTAATCGGGAAACCGTGATAGAGCCGGATGATTTTGGGATTCATAAGATCCTTCAGATACCTCAGCATACCATCCGCAATCCCAAGCTTTCGATACGGCGGAACATGGGTCATATAAATGACTTCCGCGTGCAGAGCCGCGAGCGCGGCCTCATCTGTACCGGGGCGCATCACAGTATATCCCTGTTTCCGGAGTCTCTCACCGTCCACACTTTTCTCAATGTAAAACAGTTTTTCGATACCGTCACTCTGTCCGGCTGCGTATCGCAGCGCGTATTCAGCGTTGTCGCCGGCTTTGAACGCCTTGTCGTTATAGGTCCAGATCCTTCTGTCTTTGTATTTTTCAAAAGTTTCCCAGTACAGTTTTCGCCACCGCAGCGCCTTCTGCAGCTGCTTTCTCTCCCGAGTGCCCTCCTTCATGGAATCAAGGCGTTTTTCGAGTGTCTCAAGATATTTTTTCTCGGCGGTCTGCCGAGCTTCCTCTGAAGCCGGGCGAATCCGGATTATGCCGTCTGTGCAGTCGATCAGCATGGAATCCGTATACCAGTAGCTGCCCTCCAGGTTGCTGCTCAGCTTGTTCTGCCAGACATCGGAAAAACTGATCCGTTTCGGATAAATATATTCCCCGAACTGCATCTCTCCGCGAACGGACAGCCTTCCCCCTGTCACAGGGACAAACACATGGTAGGCGTCTCTTCTCGCCGCGTCCCGGTCGAAGAATGTCACCGTTCCCGCCAGTTCCGTCAGAAGCTTCGCCTTATATTTCTCTTCTCCTTCATCATCTTCGCGTACAAAATAAACTTCAAACGAATCTGACGGATAGCAATGCATGACCTGGAATATGATATCCAGACCCGGTCTGCCTGCAGAATCTGCTTCATAGTGAAATATGACAACAGAGAGACGGATATCCGAAAGTCCGCAAAGCGCGGATTTCGCATCGGAGCCTCTGAGATACAGCCGCGCGTCCTCACGATCCTTTCGGATGTCAAACCGCAGGGGTTCATGCGGATTCCTCAGCTGTGCCAGATAAATTTTCTTATACCGCTCCCATTTTGTCGCTCTTGTCCGGATACAGAGAACCTCATCACTGATATTTCTCATGACTGCTCCGGCCTGTTCCAGATATTCGACGCAGCGCTCCGGCGTATCAAAGACCATTTTAATTTTCTGCCCCTGATTAGAACGGAATCTCTGTATGAGAAGAAAAAGCAGAGCAAACTGGGCGATCTCCGAAAGCTTTCCGTCTCTCTTCATCCTGTCCATCAGTTTTACAGCAGAATCAAAATACCAGTCGATATTCTGGCTCTGCGGAGTCATGTCCGATGACTCGTCCAGAATAAGACTGGTTTTGTATGTGCAGTGATTGAGGCGCACGGAAACAGGAGCCTGCTCAGCAAACTGTACCGCAAACAGCTCATCCCTGCAGTAATTCAGTTCTTCATCGAAGCGGAGCCCCGCCTTCCGGATCACCTCCGTCCGGCAGACCACCCCGCAAAGGTGCAGGTTCACAAATGTGAACCTGGTTTCCGCATCCAGCCGCACACATTCCTTCTTCGGGTCTCCGGAACAGGGAACCGGGTTCCCTTTGTGGTCGCAAAGACTTCCAATCGCAGAATCCGCTTCTCCGTCCATCACAAGCTCTCTGAGAAGTTTCAGAAAGTAATCCTCTCCGAAACCCGCCTGCGGATCTGTGAATCCGACAAACGGGGTCTCTGTCTCCGCAAGGATTTTATTAATCTCGGCGGCTTTCTGTGTGATGTCAATCAGACGGATATCCTTCTCCGAATACCGGGCCGCTCTCACCGAACGGCAGATCTTTTTCACTCTTCTCCTGATACCTCTCAAACGCATCTCTCTTTATCTCCCCTCTTCCTCAATCAGCCTGTCGCAGATGTTTTCAAAATTCTGCTGAATATATGTTCCTTTCTTCAGCACAATAGGCTGCCCCAGATTGGTCGATATGTTGATGTTCATATCGAACTGGATTATTCCGATCAGCTTCGCCCGCATGATGGAACTGATTACCCGGAGCCGCGGAATATAACCGGAGTTCATCATTTCCGCAATCAGTTTGTTCAGAACGAGATATCGTTTCTTCACGCCCAGCCGAACCAGTTCCCGGTCTACCGCATCAGCGTCCCGAAGCGCTGCGTATTCCGGCGTCGTAACGATGATCGCCGCGTCCGCGCCGGCGCTGGCGAGCACAAGCCCGTCGTCGATACCCGACGGCGAATCGATGATGATATAGTCAAACTGCTCCTTCAGTTTTTCACAAAGAACCTGTATATGCAACGGAGTAAGGTCGCCCTTGTCCCGCTCCGGGGAAGATCCGATCATGTACAGTCCGTCGATGCGCCGATCCCGGATCAGCGCCTGACGAATCGGGCAGACCCCTGTCACTACGTCATAAACGTCAAACACAACGTTGTTCTCCAGCCCGAGATACAGATCCAGGTTCCGGAGTCCCATATCCATATCGACCACTACGACACGATATCCCTTTTGTGCATAAGACGCACCCAGGTTCACAGAAAACATCGTCTTTCCCGTGCCGCCCTTTCCGGATGCTACTAAATACACCTTGCTCATTGATTTCCTCCGTTTGATTCTGTCTATTGCTCTATAAGCCCCATTCCTCTGAGGCTGGCGTAGGCGCCGTCTCCAATCACGATATGATCCAGCACCCGAATTCCGAGAACCTCTCCGCCCGCAATCAGTCTCTTCGTAGTCAGGACATCTTCCTCGCTGGGCGTGGGATCGCCGCTGGGGTGATTGTGCACAAAGATCAGTCCGGCAGCGCTCCTGCGCACCGCCTGACGAAATACCTCCCGCGGGTGAACCACCGTGCTGGAAAGTTCTCCAACGGAAACATCATCAATTGAGATCACATCTCCCCTGGAATTGACCATAACCGACTTAAAGTGCTCTTTCTTTTCATACCGGAGTGTCTCCATGAACAGCCCCGCCACCTCGTCTGCGGACGATGCGGACAGCCGCCGGGCTCCCGGACTGGTTGCTATTCTTTTTCCCAGCTCGATCGCAGCCAGCACGGTCGCTGCCTTGCTCTTCCCGATTCCCGGAATTGATGTCAGTTCCTCCATCTCAATCGCACCGAGATCAGACAACCCCCGGGCACAGACACTTAAAACATTCTCCGCGAGGCGTATGGCCGAACCTCCCGGCGTCCCCGTGTGAATGATCAGCGCCAGAAGTTCTGCATTCGACAGAGTTTTCTGCCCCGATCTGGCAAGTTTTTCCAATGGCCGTTCTTCTTCAGGCAATGATTTGATACGCATAATAACCTCCAAATCCCTTCGCCTGAAACCAATCTAACTCAATTAAGGTCTTACAACACTCATAAAAGAATACAGTAATGTAAATTATACCATTGTTTCCGCCCGCTCACAAGTGCAACTGTCTCAGTTCTGCCCGTCTTTAATCCGGCGGTAAATAGCGTCAATCACTTCCTGCGGACTCATGTCCGTGGAATCCACCTCAATGGCGTCCTCCGCCTTCCGCAGCGGATTCAGTTCACGGTGGGTATCGTTATAATCCCTCTGCCGGATGTCTTCCAGCACCTGCTCCATCGTCTCTGTCCCGCCTTTTTCCTGAAGTTCCAGGAACCGTCGTCTGGCCCGTTCCTCCGCATCCGCCGTCAGGTAGAATTTGAACTGGGCATCGGGAAATACATTGGTTCCGATGTCCCGGCCGTCCATGACAACGCTGCGCCGGTGGCCGATTTCGCGCTGCGCTCTCACCAGTTTCTCCCGCACCGCGGGAATCGCCGAGTAGACCGAAGCAGCTTCAGAAATTTCAGGAGTCCGGATCCGCCCGCTGACATCCTCTCCATCCAGGCAGATTACGCCGTTCTGAAAGTCGATTTCTGTATCCGTCAGAGCGGCTTCCAGTCGTTCCTCCTCTCCGGGGCCTATCCCTTCCCGTTTCATTTTGTATCCCACGGCGCGATACATGGCGCCGGTATCGACATATTCTATGCCCAGCCTCGCAGCCACCGCCTTCGCTATGGTGCTCTTCCCTGCTCCGCTGGGTCCGTCAATTGCGATTCTGATCACGCTGTCACTGCTGCTCATTCTGATTTTCCTGCACCCTTTCCGGATTTTCCCCGGCAGCGCCGGCCGATGCACCGCCGTTCGAATCCTTGTTCCCCATCAGTTTCTCAATTTCCTTAATGAATGTATTGACATCCGTAAACTGGCGGTACACGGACGCGAACCGGACGTAGGCAACCTCGTCCAGCTTCTTCAGTTCGTCCATCACAAGCTCACCGATGAATTCGCTCTTGACTTCCTTCTTCATCAGGTTGCTGAGTCCCCGCTCGATGTTATTGGTAATGCTCTCAATTTCCGCCATGGAGACCGGTCTCTTTTCACAGGCCTTGATGATGCCGTTTGCGACCTTGCTGCGATCAAAAGCCTCCCGTCTCCCGTCCTTCTTGATGATCATGATAATGGATTCCTCCACCTTCTCATAGGTGGTGAATCGCCTCCCGCATCTTTCACAGCCCCGGCGGCGGCGGATCGCGTGGCCGTCCTCAGTCGGCCTTGAATCGATTACCTTGGTATCCTCGTTTTCACAAAACGGACATTTCATCTTCTGCCTCCTTCGCCTGCACGGCCATTCTTACCGCCTGACCGTACATTATCATTTTACTACACATCCGTCCGCTTTACCATATTTTTTCCCCCTCACACAAAAAAACCGCCGCGTCGCTGCGGCTCCGCTGATTGCGGATGCCCGGCGCGGCAGTTTAACCGAATTCGATTTTCTGCAGTCATCCTTACTTAGATTTCTCTTTTCCGTACTTTATGACCTTGTTCAGAACCTTCTGCAACAGCAGATTGGTCTTATAGTCGTTGTCTTTTCCATACTCTTCAATGGACTGACCGTACTGGCTCTTAAAGCTTTCCTCGGTAAAACCTGCCTCTTTTAGGAGCTTGGACAGGTAGTTCTTATATTCCTTGTTCGTAACCTTCAGACCCTCCTTCTTGGCAATGGAGTGCATGACCAGTTTCTGCTTCACAACACTCTTCGCATAGGATTTCGCCTGCTTGTTGAAGCTCTTGGAATCTGTTTTCATGTAGGTCTTCAGGAACTTCGACCAGGACAGGTTATAGCTCTTGGCCATCTTCTTGTAGCGGGCGATGACCTGTTCCTGCTCGTACTGAAGCTGTTTCTGCGGATATTTCTTCACCTTGGAGGAGGCGACGACCTGATTCCATAGAGTGTTCTTGACCTCGTTCTCCTTCTCAGACTTCTTTGTTGCCAGCAACTCCTTCTTCACGGAAGCCTCATATGCTTTCAGTGTCTTGTAGCTCGTGTATTTCTTGACAAAGGCAAGATTGTATTTCGGCGTTGTCGTAACCTGTTTGGAATTAATCGTTAAGGTGAAGACGACCTTCTTGTTGGACAGCTTGGTGTTTGCGGAATAGTTCTTGGGGAACCGCAGATTCAGCTTCACCTTGCTTCCAACTTTCTTCCCGATCAGTCCGTCTGTAAAGCCGTCGATCATGGAGGTCTGTCCGATGGTGATATTGCTGTTTTCCGCACTTCCGCCGCTGAAGGTCTTGCCGTTCACTTTTCCGACATAGGATATGTTGATGGTGTCTCCGTCCTTGACGGTTCCGGTTTTCACGGATTTGGTGGTCGCTTTGGCCGAAACGTTGCTCTTGATCTGCGCCTTCACTTCCTTGTTGGTTACGGAAACCTTGATCTTATCGTAGGACAGTCCCTTATAGTTGCCGACCTTGACGTATTTGTCATAGTTCAGCTTATACTCAGAGGTAAACAGGCCGAACGTATCGAATACAAACACCATCAGCAGGATGATCACCGCAATGACTGCGACCGCAGCCGAACATCCAATGATAATCTTCTTTCTTTTTGTCATCTCTAAATCTCTCCTGTGTCGTTAATATGCGATAAAATTCGCCTCGGACAGTCCCGCCCTCAGCGTACTTCATAATTCTACCATCACGGATATACATTTTCAAATGATATCAATTTATTTCACTAAAAAAACACATAAAACCGCTTGCATTCATATTCAAATTCGCATATAATTAGTTTGTCAAAAGGAAGGGAAAATAATCCCCCTTTTGAACGTTCTTTCTTAATTAAATAAATATCGCAACCAAAAGACCCTGTTTCTTGAAATCAGGGCCTTTTGGTTTTTTGATTCATTTGTCCGGTTTTCAGCCCAGAGTACGGCGCAGGGTTTCAAAGCCGTAATCCAGCATCGCCGCACTGTGACAGTCGCTGGACAGCAGGACCGGACAGTCCAGCCGATCGATTTCATCCAGCAGGAACCGCGCAGGATACGGACGGTCCATATAGCCTCTGGCCATAGCTCCTGTATTGATTTCAAAAACCGGTCGGTTCCGGGCTGCTTCTCTGAGTGCGCAAAGTGCCGTTTTCCTGTACCATTCACTGTCCTCATCGAAGAAACGGTTCCCCCGGTTAAACTTTGTTACAATATCAAAATGCCCGACGATGTCGCAGCCGGTCTTCTCCACCACCTGCGCCACTGTGTCATAATACTGCTCCGCCACGGCTCTGTAATCCCCGCCGAAAAGCTCTTCAGTCTGCCGGATCAGCCGCTCCGGCGTATCCTCCACACACATGTATACGCCGTTCTTCCTGAGATAATGCACCGATCCGATGACGAAATCGTAGGGGAAATCGTCCGGTTCACCGTAAAAATCCTTCTCGATTCCGAGAAGGATCCGGATCTGGCCTCTGTATTTTTTCTTCAGCTTGAGGATCTCGTTCCGATACTGCACCGTCCCCTCCAGGCTCATACAGACGTCCGTGTCGTATGGGGCGTAGCCGTGCCCGGAAAACCCCAGCTTCGTAAAGCCAAGCTCAATCGCCCGGCGCACCAGTGTCTCCGGCTCGTCCTTTCCGTCGCAGTATTTTGTGTGCGTATGGAGATTCCACCTTCCGTCTGCGTTCAGGATTCTCATTTCGTCATTTTCTCCTGCTTCACTTTGTGGTCGATGATGTGGCGGTCTGCAAGCTCCTTCCGGATCTCCTCCACGCTGATTCCCAACTCCACCATCAGAACCAGCACGTGATAAGCCAGATCCGCAATCTCATAAACAGTCTCCGCCTTATCCTCCGCCTTTCCGGCGATAATTACCTCTGTGGATTCCTCGCCGACCTTTTTCAGGATCTTGTCCAATCCCTTTTCAAAGAGGTATGATGTGTAGGAACCCTCCGGCATCTCTGCCTTCCGTCCCTCCAGCATTTTATACAAAGAATATACAGAGAAGTCATCCTTTCCCGGCTCCTCACCGCAGCCCGGATCTACTTCTCCCATCAGCGGATATTCAAAGCAGGAGTCGGTTCCCAGATGGCATGCAGGCCCGTCCTTATCCACCAGAACCGTCAGCGCATCCCGGTCGCAGTCTGCGATAATGCTCTTCACATGCTGATAATTCCCGGAGGTTTCACCCTTCCTCCACAATTCCTGCCGGGACCGTGACCAGAAACAGGTTTTCCCTTCCTTCAGCGTGATTTCAAGGCTTTCTCTGTTCATGTAGGCCAGTGTCAGCACTCTCTTTGTTACAGCGTCCTGCACAACTGCCGGAATCAGTCCCCTGTCATCGAATTTAAGTTCATCTATATTAATCATCGTCTATCTCCTTACATTAATTCCGGCTTCCGCCAGCTGTCTCTTCAGTTCCGGGATCTGCACCTCGCCAAAGTGAAAAATCGAAGCTGCAAGGCCCGCATCGATATCCGGAATCTCCCGGAACAGATCAATAAAGTCCTGAATGCCCCCGGCGCCTCCGGAAGCGATTACCGGAACGGAAACGATCTCCTCCACAGCCTTCAGCATCTCGATATCAAAGCCCGACTTCACGCCGTCTGTATCTATACTGTTGACCACAATCTCCCCGGCTCCGTCAGCCTCACCTCTGCGGATCCATTCGAGGGCATCCATACCCGTGTTCTCTCTGCCTCCTTTTGCGAATACAGTAAACCTGCCGTCCACCCGTTTCACATCCACAGAGAGCACCACGCACTGGTTTCCGTAAAGTTTAGCCGCCTTTCCGATCAGGGACGGATCCCGGATCGCCCCGGAATTGACCGAGACTTTATCAGCCCCGCATTTCAGCACTCTGTCGAAATCCTCAAGCGTATTGATTCCGCCGCCGACTGTCAGAGGAATAAAAATTGTCGCAGCCACCTCCCGCAGGATATCCGCGAAAAGCCTCCGTCCTTCCGCAGAAGCGGTAATGTCGTAAAACACCAGCTCGTCCGCGCCGTTTTCACTATAATATCTGCCCAGATCCACCGGAGAGGAGACGTCCTGAAGTCCCTCGAAATTGACGCCTTTCACTACTCTCCCGTCCCGCACGTCCAGGCACGGTATGATTCTCTTTGTTATCATCTCTCAGCTCCGTCTGTTCATTTCCGTCTATTCATTGTATCGTTCTACGGCTCCGGCAAGATCGATGGCCCCGGTGTAGAGCGCCTTTCCGATAATCACGCCGTCCACGCCGATCTCCGCCAGCTGCTCCAGATCGTTCTCCGAGGAAATCCCGCCCGATGCGATGATGTCAGCGTAGCCGCCGTATTCCTTCACAAGATGACGATACAGATCCATGTTCGTTCCCTCCATGGCACCGTCTTTAGAAATATCCGTACAGATAATCGTATGCACTCCGTCATCAATGAGCGTTTCAAACATCTGATCTACAGTCGTCTCGGTCACCTGCGTCCAGCCGTTAATCGCCACCCTGTCGCCGGCAATGTCCACTCCGACCGCTACGTTTTTCCCGTGTCTGCGAATCATCCTGGCCGTAAACTCCGGATCCCTGATCGCCATGGTTCCGATAATGACGCGAAGCGCACCGATAGATGCATACTCCATCACGATCTGTTCGGTCCGGATCCCTCCGCCGATCTCGACCTTCAGATCCGTCCCCTCGATAATTTCACTGACCGCAGCGAAATTAGGCGTGTTCCCATCCTTCGCACCATCCAGATCCACGACATGAAGAAACTCCGCCCCGGCATCCTGAAAACCGCGCGCCACCTCCAGCGGATCTTCCCCGTATACCGTCATCTTGCTGTAATCTCCCTTGAGCAGACGTACCACATGTCCATCTTTCAGATCAATTGCCGGAAAAATCTTCATCGTTATCCCTCCATGTCACAAAATGCTTTCAATATCTTCATGCCGGTTTCCCCGCTTTTCTCCGGGTGAAACTGCAATCCGTAAACACTGCCCGCGGACACCGCTGCGGTGAGTTCCGGTCCGTACTCGGTGGTGGCAATCACCGCTTCGCTGCAGTCCGTGCCGTAGTAGGTATGCACAAAGTAAACAAAGTCGCCCTCCCGGACATCCCTGAAAATCGGACTCTTCGGCCTGTCTTTCGGAAAGTGAAGGGCGTTCCACCCAATATGCGGAACCTTATAGCCTTCCGGCACCACCGGTTCCATCGAAACCACACATCCGGGAATCAGTCCCAGTCCTTTGTGCTCCCCGTATTCAAAGCTTTTCTCAAAGAGCAGCTGCATGCCCAGGCAGATCCCCAGAAGCGGTTTCCCTTTCTCCGCCTCCTCAGTAACAACGTCTGCAAGCCCACTGTTCCGCAGCTTACGTGCAGCGTCCCCGAAAGCGCCCACGCCGGGCAGAACGATCTTGTCCGCCCGCCGGATTTCTCCGGGGTCCGAGCTGAGCCGCGCATCCGCACCGATATGCCGGAACGAGCTGTAAAGAGAAAATATATTTCCTACTCCGTAATCAACTATTGCAATCATCTAAAGAACACCTTTCGTTGACGGGATCTCATCCCTGTATTTTTCGTCAATGGCGGCCGCCTCTCCCATTACCCTTGCGAAGGCCTTGAACATTCCTTCTATAATATGATGGGAATTTTCACCTGCCAGCTGCCGGAAATGGAGTGTGACTCCTGCCTTGCGTACAAATCCGAGAAAGAATTCCTTCACCAGTTCGGTATCCATGTCCCCCACCTTCTGCGTAGGTATCTGCACATCAAAGCCCAGATAATCTCTTCCGGAAATGTCAACTGCGCAGAGAATCAGCGCCTCGTCCATGGGAAGCGTGATATCCGCATAGCGCCGGATTCCGGCTTTGTTCCCCAAAGCCTCATAAAAAGCCTCTCCCAGGGCGATTCCGATGTCCTCCACCGTATGGTGATAATCCACGTGAGTGTCTCCCGCACATTCCACGAACAGGTCGAATCGCCCGTGACGGGCGAACAGCTCCAGCATATGGTTGAGGAAACCGCATCCGGTATTCACATCATATCGTCCGCTGCCGTCAACGGTCAGCGCCAGATTGATCTGGGTTTCCGTTGTGCTTCTGTCAATTCTGCTGCGTCTCATATGCTCTCCTCCTCCCTCAGGATCTCACGGATCGCGGCCATCAGCCGTTCCATCTCCTCCTGTGTTCCGATGGTGATTCTATTGTACTGTGTAATCCGCGGGTTGTCAAAGTGTCTTATCAGAATCTTCCGTTCCTTTAGTTTCCGATAAAGGGTTCCGCCGTCGATACGGTCGCTTTTGGCGAATACAAAGTTGGCAATGGACGGAATAACCTGAAAGCCCGCTTTCTCCAGTTCAACTGTAGTCCATTCACGGACAGACATGGTCCGCAGGCAGTTCGCCGAATAGTAGTCGTCCTCTCCGATTGCGGCTACTCCCGCCGCTGCCGTGATGGAATTGACGTTGTACGGGTTGGTGGAATATTTGATTCTCTCGAGATCTCCGATAAGCGTCTCTGACGCTATAGCATAGCCCAGACGAGCTCCGGCAAGGCTCCGTGATTTAGAGAAAGTCTGCACCACCAGAAGGTTTTCATATTCCTTTGTCAGGGGAATCGCTGATGTGCCGCCGAAATCAACATAGGCTTCGTCAATCAGTACGACGTGATCCGGATCGAAGGCACAGAGATCCGCGATGTCCTCCTGCCGGATCTCCAGACCGGTAGGCGCGTTGGGATTCGCGATCACGATCATTCCGCCCCTTCCTTTGTAATCCTCCGGATTCAGTGTGAAATCCTCCCGCAGCGGAATCTGCGTATAATTCACCTGGTGCAGATCGCCGAAAACCGGATAAAATCCGTAGGTGATATCGGGGAAGACCGCTCCGTCCTCCGCAAACGCCATGAACGCGAAATTAAGGATATCGTCAGAGCCGTTGGAAACAAACACATTGCTTTTTCCGACGCCGTAACGGTCCGCGATGGCGTCCTTCAGTCTGACGGAATCCGGATCCGAGTACAGGCGTAGTCTCTGCGCCGTCTCCCTGCTGCATACGGCCTTTTGGGTCTCCGGTCCCGGCGGATACGGTGATTCATTGGTGTTCAGTTTGGTATACACGGTGTCCTTCGGCTGTTCGCCGGGAGTGTAGGCGTCCAGCGTCCGAAATCTCTGATTCAGATATCTGCTCACCTGCGGCCTCCTTTCTGTTCTCCGCCGGTCTTCACCGCCTCCGGCGCCTCCTTCATGTTTTCCTTTGTCACATCCTCTGCGAGAGCGTCCCGAATCGCCTCAATCTCCCCGGTCTTGAACCGAAAGCTCGCCTTGTTCGCGATCAGCCGGGCGCTGATGGGAACGACAGTCTCTATGACCTCAAGATTGTTCTCCTTAAGCGTCTTCCCCGTCTCCACAATGTCCACGATCACGTCGGAAAGTCCTACCAGCGGCGCAAGCTCGATACTGCCGTGAAGCTTGATGATGTCGATGTCCCTGTTCTCCCTGGCATAATAGTTCGATGCGATATTAGGGAACTTGCTGGCCACCCGGAGAGTCCGCTCCGGATTGTCGTGGTACCCCTTCAGAGCCGCCACAGCCATCCGGCATTTTCCCATGTTGAGATCCAGCAGTTCGAACACGTCTGGCTCGTACTCCAGGATGATGTCCTTTCCGGCAATACCGATATCCGCGGCGCCTCGCTCCACATAGATAGTCACATCGGTAGGTTTCACCCAGAAATAGCGTATTCCCTTTTCTTCATTCTCAAAGATCAGCCGCCGGTTGTCTTCTCTGATCGCCGGACACTCATAGCCGGCCTTCTCGAACATATCGTATACTTTTTTGCCCAGTCTGCCCTTCGGCAGCGCCACATTAATCATTTTCTTCAACCGTCACAACCTCACTTCCATCCAGTCTGATCAATTTGCGGTAACGCAGTTTCTCCGGGATTTCCTTCTCCACCAGCACCGTACTTCCCTCCTGAATCATCTGCCGTACAGCCTTGTACATCGCGCCCAGATCGTCCTCAAGCGTATACAGGAACACGATATCCACGTCGTATTCCCGGTCGCTCCCCTCCATCCGATCCAAATCGTCCAGATAGACAGCAAACCCCAGTGCACCGCCCTTCTTCCCCATTCGGCTCATCAGTCTGTCGTAGCGTCCGCCGGAAAGCACCGCTTTCGGCACACCTTCCACAAAGCCTTTGAACAGGATCCCGCTGTAATAGGTCAGGTCATTGACGATGGAGAAATCAATGTTCACCCTGGAAGCCATCTTGTACGAAGCAAGCAGACTGACAACGTCGCTGAGCTGATCCAGCGCCTCTCTGCCCCTCTCCGTCAGCGGCAGTTCCCTCATTTTCCGGATCACACGCTTATGATCTCCGTAAGTGGATACCAGCATCTCCAGCGCCCGTATCGTCTCCTCCGCAATTCCGTTCTCCTCTGCGACCTTTCTCAGTTCGTGGATGTTTTTTTCTCCGATGCACTCTACGATTCTGTCCTGCACCTCTGTCTCCACATCCCTCAGCAGGTCCGCCACAACGCCCATATGGGAAATCTCCAGTACGTAGTCGCTGTGGATGGACGCGAGCGAGCGGAGCGCCAGCATCGTCACCTCGAAGGTGTCATACAGACCGACGTCTCCCAGGCACTCCAGTCCGGTCTGCGCGATCTCCCGATAGCGGCGGGAGTTCTGGGACGCCCTGTAGATGTTTTCGCTGTAATAGACCTTCTGCACAAAGCCGGGACGATAACGGTAATTTTTTACGATGGACAAAGTAAGATCCGGCTTCAGCGCCATCAGTCTCCCGTTCAGATCGCTGAATGCGATGATGTTTTCCGTCCCGATAAAGTCTTTGTTCCTCAGATACAGATCGTATTCCTCGAATTTTCCCATCTTGTATCGGGAATAGCCGTATTTCTGATACAGAGAATGCAGCTCAAGCTGTGTCTTCTCCTCCGTTGTCATTCGGTTTCTGTCGATTCTCATTATTTCTCCCTTCACCAGTATAGAATTGAGGACGCCTCCGGGCTCAGCATTTTCAGACTCCGCGCCGCATCTGCCCGTCAGCCATAAAAAAAGCACCCCGGCGAAAAAGTTCGTCAAGGTGCCATCATGCGCCAATACACGTCAAGACCGCACCTCCTGTCAATGGACAGGGGCGCTGGTATGGTTGTTTTCCTGCTTGCCGCAGTTTCCGGACAGGGCACAGCCGCTGCATCCCATGCTGCAGCTCCAGCCGTCGCTGCTCGATTCTCCGTCTGCCTTCTTCTGTTCCTCCCAGCGGGCGGCGGCAAAAGCCCAGACACAGCAGATTGCACCGATCACCAGTCCTGCAATTATGATATAGATGATGTGATCCAGAAAATATTCCATTGCAATCTCCTTTCATGTTCTCTTAACGCCTATTAGTATACCACATCTGATACAAAAAACAACACAAAAATTGAAAATACAGCCTAAATAACAGGCTGTATTTTTGTTGTTTTTCACAAAAGCCAATTGGCTGCGGCAAGCCGCTGCGCAGACACACGGCGCGTCAGACAATACGGCGCTCCGCCGGTAATGTCTCTGCGGCTCCGTCCGCCGTTTTATTTGCAGTGCTCCTGCACCGCGACGGCAGTGGCCACACTGGCACCAACCATCGGATTGTTTCCCATGCCGATGAAACCCATCATTTCAACGTGAGCCGGCACGGAAGAACTTCCCGCAAACTGTGCGTCTGAATGCATTCTGCCCATGGTGTCGGTCATTCCGTAGGAAGACGGTCCCGCCGCCATGTTGTCAGGATGCAGAGTTCTGCCTGTACCGCCGCCGGAAGCAACAGAGAAGTATTTCTTTCCCTGCTGGATACGTTCTTTTTTATAGGTACCCGCGACAGGATGCTGGAATCTCGTGGGGTTCGTGGAGTTTCCGGTAATGGAGACATCCACGTTCTCATGATGCATAATCGCGACGCCCTCTCTGACGTCAAATGCACCGTAGCATTTCACCTTCGCCCGGTCGCCGTCGGAATAAGGAACCTCCTCTACAATTTTCAGTTCCCCGGTGAAAAAGTCGAATTCTGTTTTCACGTAGGTGAAACCGTTGATTCTGGAGATAATCTTCGCGGCATCCTTTCCGAGACCGTTCAGAATGACGCGGAGCGGTTTCGTTCTGACTTTGTTTGCAGAGTTCGCGATTCCGATAGCTCCCTCTGCAGCGGCAAAGGATTCATGTCCTGCCAGAAACGCGAAGCACTCGGTCTCCTCATCAAGAAGCATGGACGCCAGATTTCCGTGCCCGATTCCCACCTTCCGGTCATCCGCGACAGATCCCGGAATGCAGAAGGCCTGAAGTCCCTCGCCGATAGCACGAGCCGCATCTTTCGCGTCCGTCGCTCCTTTTTTTATCGCAATAGCCGCTCCCAGCACGTAAGCCCATGCGGCATCCTCAAAGCAGATGGTCTGGACGCCCTTAGTGATTTCATAGGGGTCAAATCCCTTATCTGTACATATTTTTCTCGCTTCGTCGAGACTGCCGATACCGTACTGGCTCATGACCTTCTCGATACCTTCAATTCTTCTCTCGTAGTTCTCGAATACTGCCATAGTCCGCACCTCCTATTCCTTCCTCGGATCGATCTTTTTGACCGCTTCATCGAATCTTCCGTAGGAGCCTGTGGCCTTGTCAATCGCTTCCTTCGGATCCATTCCGTCCTTGATGAATTCCAGGAGTTTCCCGGTATTGATATATTTGTACCCGATAATGTTATTGTCCTTATCCAGTCCCTGCTCCAGAATGTATCCCTCTGTCAGCTGCAGATAACGGGGACCCTTCAGTGCCGTGGAATGAATCGTTCCCACCTGGCTGATCGTGCCTTTTCCGAGATCCTCCAGACCGGCGCCGACCGCCAGACCGTCCTCGGAGAATGCGGACTGTGTTCTGCCGTAGATAATCTGAAGGAACAGTTCGCGCATAGCAGTATTGATTGCGTCACAGACCAGGTCGGTGTTCATCGCTTCCAGGATCGTCTTCCCTACAAGGATTTCTCCGGCCATAGCCGCGGAATGAGTCATGCCGGAGCATCCGATGGTTTCAATCAGAGCCTCCTGAATAATCCCTTCTTTCACGTTCAGAGTCAGCTTACATGCTCCCTGCTGCGGCGCACACCAGCCCACGCCATGCGTCAGGCCGGAAATATCGCTGATCTCCTTCGCCTGCACCCATTTCCCCTCTTCCGGGATCGGAGACGGACCGTGAGTTGCATCCATCCTGCCAACAGGACACATGCTTTCGACTTCTTTTGTATATATCATAAGCCAAAACCTCCATAAAAACAGTGCAATCACGTACTCAGGCGAAGCGCAGCCTTCCCGGAGGGAGTACCCGCCAAAGGTAAAACGACCGCCTGCTTCCGGAGACTCCGCCGTCGTACATTGCCGCGGCAGGTGCGCCTGTGCCCCATCAGCTGCAGACGCGCGCTCCGGTATGAGTTAAGTATAGCATCAGTTGATTTTTTTAGCAACTAAAAACCGGCACCCTTCGATGCCGGTCTGTCTTATCGGATTCATCCCTGCGCCGCCTCTGTTCAAAGCCCGAACTGATTGTCAAAAAGCGCGGGACAGCCTGCACCTGGCCACTCTTAGCCGGTCGTCTGGAAATCGAATCAGCCCGCGGCTACTGGTTGACTGCCTTCTTCGGCGGCTCAACCGCCTCACCCGGAAGTGACTTCCCAGTTTCTTTGTCCCAGAGTTCTTCCGCATACGGTTTCCAGCATTCCGCATACTCCCGGCACTTGGCGCAAAGATGCTCTACACTCTCCGGTGACTGCAGATCTGTGGACTTCGCTCCGCTCTCATGAACAAGCTTAGGCAGCACGTCCGGGTTCTCCAGCATCGGACAAGGCCTCAGATGATTGTCGTTGAACGGCTGATTGTTGTGATACGCCATAAACAGCGGTGACTGCAGAATCTCAAGCAGTGAATTCTTCTTGATATTCGTGTTGGAATAGTGGATAAACACACATGGCTCCGCATCTCCGTTAGCGTTGATATGGAAATAGTTTCTACCACCGGCGATACAGCCGCCCACATACTCTCCGTCATTCTGGAAGTCAAAGCAGAACAGTCCCTTACCGTCCTTCATCGCTCTGATCTGTCTCAGTCTGTCCTTAATCATTATTCTCTGATCCGGCGTCGGCATCAGCTCAGGCGATGCGTCGTTTCCTACCGGCATCAGATGGAAATACATCGAGAACTTGACGCCCTTCTGGATTTCCATATCAATGAATTCATCTGATGTAACATAGTCGATATTATTCTTTGTATACGCAATCGAAGTGCCGAACAGGCACCCGTTCTCCTTCAGCAGATCCATCGCATGCATGACCTTCTGGAAAACTCCTGAGCCGCGTCTGTCATCGTTAGCCTCCTCGAAGCCCTCCAGGCTAATGGCCAGGTAGAGGTTTCCGACCCTCTTCAGCTCTGCAACAAAAGCCTCGTCCACCAGCGTTCCGTTGGTGAAGGAAATGAATGCGCAGTCCGGATGCATCTCACAAAGCCGGATCAGATCGTCCTTCCGCACCAGCGGCTCTCCGCCGGTATACATATAATAGTAGATTCCCAGTTCCTTGCCTTCGCGGATCACCTTGTCCATGTCCTCAACGCTGAGGTTCAGACGGTTTCCGTACTCTGCCGCCCAGCATCCGGTACAGTGCAGATTGCATGCGCTGGTGGGATCCATCAGAATCAGCCATGGCACATTGCACTGATACTTTTCCCTCGCCTCATGCATGACCTTGGTTCCGCAGAACATCGCCTCATAGAGGAAATTCAGCAGGAATGTTTTCAGAACATGCTCGTCGGTCTCATCAATGATACGGCAGATGTACTTGTTCAGCGCACTGTTCTCGTCCTCCAGGCAGGCTTTCATGCCGCTGAGATCTATGCCCATACCCAGATTATTGATATACTTTTCGGCGAGATTGAAAATGTCCATCATTCCCTTCTGCCGATCCTTGCCAACTTTATTGTAAGCCACATCAAACGCTTTGCTGAACGCCATGCGTCCCATCTTATGTTTCATTGTCGCCATAATGTTACTCTCCAATCTCTAAATTTTTACCAACATAAATCACAATTCTCCCGAATCTGTGCTTATTATAAAGCATGTTTTCGCGGATTCCTATTTACAAAAAAGCCCGTTTGTCTAAAATTTTGTCAAACGGGCAAAGTTTATCACCATTGTTATTTCTGTTTTGCTGCCGTGTCGCTGCCGCATTGCTCACCGCGCGCCCCGACCGAGGCAGCCGGCGCATATGCCGTAGATCACTGAATTTCTGCACTGGATCTGAAACCCGTGTTCCTTCATGATATGTTCTTCAATCTCATCCATGAACCCGCAGTCCAGATGCTGAATGCAGCCGCAGCGCACGCATTTCAGATGCAGATGCTCGCTGCACCTGCGCTCCCGGTTCGTCAGCTGATAGGAGGTCTTTTTCCCGTTTTCTTCTACAAAACGCGCTGCCGTCCCTTCCCTTTCCAGCTTGTCGAGATAACGGTAAATTGTGGTTTTGTTCACCGCAACGCCCGTCTCGTCCAGATGCGCCTGAATCTGAGCGACGCTGACCGCACGGTCTCCGTTCTCCTTAAGAAACTCCAGAATTTTCATCCTGCTGTTTGTCTTATATTCTCTGCCTGCCATAACTTTGTTCTCCCTAAAAACTGATTCCCAGAACCTCAATCACAACGCCCCAGAAGACGCTGACCACATAGAGGATTCCGATGACCATTCCGTCCTGCTTCCAGTGATGATTTTCCCGAATCAGGACAAGCAGGCCCACTCCGGCGCTGCACAGAAGTCCGCTCATCATCGGACCGGCGCCGATGACCCCCTCCAGATACATCTGCGTGATCACAACGGACGCCGCACAGTTGGGAATCAGCCCCACAAGTGCCGCAATCAGCTCACCCGCAACGGGCAGATCCTGAAAAAGACCTGAAATTGCCTGGTGTCCAACAGCTTCGATGGCGCATCCGATGACGATTGAAACAAGCAGAATGAACGCGAAAACCTGCAGTGTCTTCTGAACAGATTCAATGAAGAGCCCCGTCCCGCATCCACAGCCGCAACCCGGTCCGGATTCACCGTCATAACCTTTCGGCACTCTGCGACGTCTGGCCAGCCATCCGAAAAAGAATTCCACCGCATATCCGGAAATCACGCCGATGATCACCTTGGCTGCCATAATGGACACAATCGTCCCGACCGGAACCTTCTCAGAAATAAAAATCGGAAGCATCTCATCCGAAGTGGACAAATAGATGGAGATAAGCGTCCCCAGTGTAACAACCTTTCCCACATAAAAATACGTCGCCGCCGCGGAAAAACCGCACTGCGGGATTGCACCCAGTAAGCCGCCCCAAATCGGTCCGACCTTCCCGGCCTCTTGTATAACTGCTCTGGCATGCCGACCCGCAGCCCGTTCCAGCGCTCCCATCACCAGATAGGTGACAAACAGAAACGGAACCAGCTTGACGCTGTCTACCGCCGCCTCAATAATCGCTTCCTTCATAAAACTCCATATTTCCCATTATTTGCAACTTGATATCATTTGCAACTCAGTTGCATTTTGTATTATAACAGGAGATTTGCTTTTGTCAATATGCAAAAGTCGTCTGGCGGCGGGAAATTCATGAGGAGTCGCGGCGGCGAGGACAAAAGCCATATGGGGCCGGCCCGCCCTCGTCATCGTTTTTTTCGGGCTATGCTTTCAGTTCTGGAGTTCCCGAATCCGGTCCGCGATGAGTTTTGCCACATCGGCTTTGCTCATCAGGGTATGTGCCTCGTCTGTATTGGCGGTGATCAGCGTCACGAGATTTGTATCGGTACCGAAGCCCGCGCCGTCGTCCTTCAGATTATTTGCAACGATCATATCTACATGCTTGCGCTCCAGTTTCCTGCGGGAATTCTCCAGCAGGTTCTCCGTTTCCATGGAAAATCCGCAGAGAAACTGCCCTTCCCTGCGATGTTCACCGAGATACGCCAGGATATCACGGGTTCGTACCAGAGGAATCGAAAGGTCGCCGTCCTTTTTCTTGACCTTCTCCTCTTTATATTCGGCAGGCGTATAATCCGATACTGCGGCCGCCATCACGATGACGTCCATTTCCGGCGCACGGGAGGTGATTTCGTCAAACAGCGCAGAAGCACTCACGGCTTCCACGATGTTGCAGAACATCGGCGGCTCAGCAGTGACGGCCGCCTTCACAATCGTAACGTCCGCTCCCCGCAGCATATACTCCTTCGCGATGGCGAATCCCATCTTGCCGCTTGAATGATTTGTGATAAAGCGGACCGGATCCATCGCCTCCCGCGTCGCGCCCGCGGAAACCAGCACATGCTTTCCGGTCATATCCTTCGGACGGGCGATTGCCTTCTCCACGTATGCATACAGCACTTCCGGCTCAGGCATCTTGCCGGCTCCGACGTCGCCACAGGCCAGATACCCTGAAGCCGGTTCGATCACCTCAAAGCCGTAAGCCCTGAGCTTCTCCAGATTATCCTGCGTTACCGGATTTTCATACATTCCGGTGTTCATCGCAGGCACCACAATTTTAGGACAGGAGGCGGCCAGAACCGTGGTCGTCAGCATATCATCCGCAATTCCACAGGCCAGCTTCGCCAGAACGTTTGCCGTTGCCGGTGCAACCATGATCAGATCCGCCTTCTTGGCCAGTTCCACATGCTCAACTTCATAATGCCCCTTACGCGCAAAAGTGTCAGTCACACACTCCCGGCCGCTGAGAGTTTCAAAAGTCAGCGGCGTGATGAACTCACAGGCGTTTTTTGTCATAATCACATGAACCTCCGCCCCCGCCTTATGCAGGCGGCTGACCAGATACGCTGTTTTGTACGCCGCTATTCCTCCACTGACTCCGATTACTACCGTCCTTCCATTCAGATTCATGCCTGCTTCCTTTCTCCGCAAGCCGCCGCAATTTTCTCGACGGCATCCTCAATCAGATCCGATCCCGACTGTGCGTTGACACCCGCAATGAGATTGTCGCACATGTTCATCGGGATCAGGACACGCACCGCAGCGCTCTGGCATACAGCCATCGCCATTCCGGGCGTGACCTCGCCCATCAGAGAATCCGCGATTACTATTCCCAGCGGTCCCACAATAAAATCCGCGTGACGGCATGCGACAACCACGGGATTCTCCCCCGTCGCGCCTTCGTTTGCGCCCGCCTTCAGCATCGTTGCCGTCGCCACACTGTTCGTCCCGATCGCCTGAATCACTGCATCCGGAAAACGCCTTCTCAGAGAACTCACCAGTTCCCTTCCCAGCCGACCGCCCTGACCGTCAATTGCAACAATAATCATTCCTTCTCTCCCTTCATGTCGATCAGCGAACCGTCCCGGCTCCGCGCCAGCTCCGCCAGATCTTCATATTCCGGTTTGCTTCGTTCCACGCCGTATCCGCGGTAAGACTTGACCCGGAGACCGTCTCGTTCCGTACTTTCTCTTTGCAGCACGTATCGCACAAAATCCTGTCTGCGGATCCCTGCGGTGCGGGTGTGTCTGAAGATCACTTCCGCCATGGCTTTCGCTTTCTCCCTTCTGCAAAGGCAGGACAGCTTCACGGCCGGTCTCGATTTCTTCATTACTATGGGCGTATAATAGACGTCCAGCGCTCCCGCTTCCAGGATCCGTTCCATTGCAAAGCCAAGCTCTTCTCCGGTCATGTCATCGATATTCGCAGAGAGTTCGCAGATCCGATCCATCTGAGAGTCATCGCTGCTGTCACAAAACATTTCTTCGTCTGCAGCCGGCCGGAAATCTCTGACTTCCGGCTGTGTTCCGTCATCATCGCCGGAGGTTTCCCGGGCTTCACCCAGGAAAACCCTCAGAATGTTCGCCTTAGGAAAATCCTTTGTTCCTGCACCGACACCCACAGAATCAACCCTCATGCGTGGTCTCTCCGCAGTCTCATCAGCAAAATGCGTCAGGATTGCCGCACCCGTAGGCGTACAGAGCTCGCCCCGGATCTCATCACTGTAATATTCTGTTCCCTTCAGGATTTCTGCAGTTGCAGGAGCCGGCACCGGAAGAATTCCGTGCGCACACCGGACGCTTCCTGACCCAACATTGACCGGAGAGCTCACGATGCGCTCTGCACCGATGGCTTCCAGCAGAAAGCAGTTACCTACCACATCTGCGACAGCGTCCATAGCGCCGACCTCGTGGAAATGAATTTCACTGACCGGCTGTCCATGTACCTTGGATTCCGCGGATGCGATACGTGTGTAAATGGCCAAAGCATTTTCTTTGACCGATGCCGGCACGGGGAGCCCGTTGATAATGCTTCGGATATCCTCTATTCCATAATGATGGTGTTCGTGGTGATGAACATGCTCCGCGTCATGGTCGTGTCCGCCGTGGCTGTGGTGATGAGCATGCTCCGTGTCATGATCGTGTCCGCCGTGTCCGTGGTGATGAACATGCTCCGTTTCATGGTCGTGTCCACCGTGGCCGTGCTCCCCGACGCTGCCCTCTTCCTCTCCGTGTACCAGGACGTGCGCACGCGTTCCGCCGATGCCGCACTTTTCGCCGTGCTCAAATGAAATCTCTGTTCCCGGGATTTTCAGAGTGCGGAGCTTTTCAACCGCTTCAGCCGGCGCGATTTCCGCCAGCGCTCCCATCAGCATATCGCCGGCGATGCCCATATTGCATTCAATATATAAAGTTTTCATACAGCAACTCCTTTGTGATTAATCATGCTGGCCAGATAGCCGGCGCCGAACCCGTTATCGATATTTACGACGCTGACGCCGCTGGCGCAGGAATTCAGCATTGAAAGCAGGGCGGTCACTCCGCCGAAGGCCGTCCCGTAACCTACACTTGTGGGGACGGCGATCACCGGACAGTCCGCCAGTCCGCCCACGACGCTGGCCAGCGCGCCTTCCATTCCTGCGATGGCGATGATAACGTTGGCTGCCATAATAGAATCCGTGTTGCTCAGCAGGCGGTGAATTCCGGCAACGCCCACATCAAACACCCGCTCTACTTTGTTCCCCAACGTTTCCGCTGTAATCGCAGCCTCCTCCGCGACCGGGATATCACTGGTACCGCCGGTAATCACAAGTACCGTGCCTTCGCAGTCCGGCTCGATCATCGAGCCGACCACTCCCGCATGTGCATCGCTGTAATAGGTGAATGGAATGTCCTTTGTCAGCGCATCCGCGGCCTCCTGTGTCATACGCGTGATCAGGATCGTCCTCTGTCCGTCCTTCCACAGCGCATGAGCGATGCGGTCGATCTGTTCAGGAGTTTTGCCCGCACCGTAAATTACCTCACCGATGCCCTGCCGCAGTCCCCGGTGAGTGTCCAATCTGGCGATATCGATATCATCATATGGCGCCATTTTCAGTTTCATTACTGCGTCCTCCACAGAGGATGAGCCTTCCGCAACCGCCTGCAGCAGTGCTCTTGTCTCCGATTCAGTCATGAGCTTTCCTTCCTTCAAGATCCAAAGCGATTTTTTCAAAATAGGGACGTATACCCAGAGCGATTTCCTCACGCAGCCGAATTACTGAAACCATCTGGCATTCCGGGACCTGAATCAGCCCCGTATCGCCTCTTTTGCGAACCCGGAAATCAGAGAATCCCATCATTCGGAGCACGTTTTCCGCGCCCTCTACACGATGCAGTTTATCATCTGTGATTTCCTCGCCGTGGGGAATGCGGGTCGCGAGACATGCATAGGACGGCTTGTTCCATGTGAACAGTCCGGCCTCCCGGGACAGGCGTCGGACATCGTCCTTGGTGAGTCCGCATTCGCGAAGGGGCGACCGGACCTTCATTTCCGCCAGAGCGCGGGTTCCCGGACGATCCGATGCATCGTCAGAAGCGTTGGTTCCGTCAATGATTACAGAATAGCCGTCCTTTGCCGCCTGCGCAAGGATGTTTCCAAAGACGTTGTTTTTACAATAGTAGCAGCGGTCCTCGGGATTCCTCGCGACATCCGGATCGCACAGCGCATCCAGCTCCATTATACAAAGTCCTGCTCCGACTTCATCGGCAAGACGCCGGGCGTCCTCCAACTCAAACTCAGGCTGGAACTGACTTTTGACAAAATACGCCTGAACGTCCGCCCCATATTTGGTCGCCGCATAAAGCAGATACGACGAGTCAACGCCTCCGGAGAACCCGAGTGCAACTTTGTTGTTTTCGCGAAAAAAATCCTGTAATGTCATATTGTTTGTTCCTCCATCTGAATCAGCGGCGTCCGGCTGTTATACAGCCATTCCCAGGTCTGCCGGGGGGCGGTCAGCCCCGCCCCCCGGTGCTTCAGCGCGCTGTTCTGCTCTGCCGCCGGTACTGCCGTGCCTGTCCCCGGCACGCATTTAAGTAAAGGATAGTACAGCGCCAAAGAAAAATCAAGTTATTTCGGCAGCAGTCTCCGGTGCCGCGGATTTGCAACAAAATATGCGTAATTGCAACGCTCTGCCCTATTGACTTGACCTGCTGTCACTGCTAAAATATGTGAAACAGAGGTCACGAAGACCGAAAGACACCCACGAAGGGCTGCTCAACGCGGACAATCCGCGGATTTTACGATACAGTACCCTTGGTGGTTTTTTTGTAGGAGGTAAGCAATATGCATATTCCTGACGGATATATGGCGCCGCAGACGACGATTCCGGCGCTGGCGGCGATGGTTCCGATGTGGGGAATCGCCGCACGGAAGGTCAAAAAAGAAGTCGGTGAAAAGAACCTGCCGACACTGGCTCTCGGAGCCGCTTTTTCCTTTACTGTAATGATGATGAACGTACCGGTGATCGGCGGAAGCTCGGCCCACGCGGTAGGAGCGGTTCTGGTGGCTGTCCTGCTGGGACCGTGGGCCGCCGTAATCGCTGTGTCCTGCGCCCTGCTGATACAGGCGCTGATTTTCGGTGACGGAGGGATTCTCGCCTTCGGGATGAACTGCCTGAATATGGCTGTAATCATGCCGTTTGCGGGATACGGCGTTTACCGGCTCATTGAGGGCCGGAACAAAATCGGGAGCAGCCGCAGTATTCTCGGTGCGGCGATCGCCGGCTATATCGGCATTAACCTGGCGGCGTTCTGTGCCGCCGTCGAGTTCGGCATACAGCCTCTGCTTTTCCGCGCCTCGGACGGAAGTGCGCTGTACTGTCCATATCCGCTCTCTGTCTCGATCCCCGCGATGATGCTGCCGCACCTTCTTGTTGCGGGCGTTCTCGAGGGCGCGGTCACAGCCGCTGCAGTTGCGTATATCCGGAAAGCCGCGCCGCAGATCTTTCTGCGTAACCAGACGCTTTTACCGGCGAATCCGGGAGCAGCGTCAGAAACGCAGCCGGGAACCGTGCCGGCAGCTCAGCCGGAAACGCAGACAGAGCCTTTCCTGCGGCGTTACAAAAAACTTCTGATTCCTCTCGGCGTACTCGTTCTTCTGACACCGCTGGGGCTTCTGACCGGTGCAACCGCCTGGGGTGAATGGGGCGCAGATGAACTGAAATCCCTTGCCGGATACGTGCCGAAGGGATTCGCCGCCGCCGCGGAATGGTGGACCGCAGCTATACCGGATTACTCTGTTGCGGGACTCGGCGAAACCGGAGGGTATATTCTCTCGGCTGTAATCGGGATTCTGCTCATCACGCTGCTGATCCTCGCTCTGTCTGTCTTCATGAAGAAATCCGGCAGAAGGGAGCAGTAAATGCGAAAATCCGTAAATGTCTGCGGAACGGGATTCCTCGCTCATACGCTGGACCGTTTCGCAGCGCTTTTTGAGAACGAGCTGTACAACGACTATTATTCCAGAAACGGAAAAATGCTGCAGAGCCTTGATCCCCGGATCAAGGTTATTGTTGTTCTCGCCTTCATTATCTACGGGAATTTCACCACAAGTCTTGTGATTCTTCTCGCCCTCGGAATCGTCGCGGCGCTGTACGCCGCTGCCTCCGGTCTTCCCATGAGCAGTTATCTCCGCCGAACCTGGCTGTATCTTCCCGCACTGCTCTTTCTCTGCTCGCTGCCCGGCGCCTCAAGCCTTCTGACACACGGAACTCCTCTGATCGGAAATGAAACATTTTATTTCACCGCCGCCGGACTTCAGATGGCGTGCCGGATCGGGCTCCGAACAGGTGATTCCCTGGCCTTCGCTTTTCTTCTTCTGATGACCACGCGCTGGACGGACCTTATGGCAGGTCTGCGGGCGCTGCATCTTCCGTCGCTTTTCATTTCCGTGCTGAACATGGCCTACCGTTATATCTTTTTAATCGCAGAAACCGGAAGTTCCATGATGCAGGCACGGTATCTCCGGACAGTCGGCCGGATATCCGCACGTTCAGGGCGGCAGTATATGGGGAACAGCTTCGGGCGGATTTTCGTCAGTGTTCATTCATTCAGCGAAAACATCTACGACGCCATGGTCCTGCGAGGCTACGACGGTACGCCCCGGACGATGCGCTGTCTGAAAATACAGGCTGCGGACTGGCTATTTCTCCTCATTAATATTATAATATTGATGATTCTAACAGTAGGAGGTTTCATCTTTGGATAAATATGCGTTTGAACTGAAGGACATCACCTTCTCCTATCCCGTCTCCGAGCCGGTTCTTCGAGGTCTGACGCTGCGGATACGCAGCGGCGAGAGCCTCTGCATTCTCGGTGCGAACGGCTGCGGAAAGTCCACACTGCTCAGAATTCTAGGCGGGCTGCTGATTCCTCAGGAAGGTAGTTTTTATTTTTACGGAAGCATGATCGACTGGCGGTCGATCACAAAAAAAGACGCCGCTGCTTACCATCTCCGGGTCGGCTACGTTTTTCAGGACTCCGACGTCCAACTGTTCTGCGGCAGCGTCCTGGATGAAATCGCCTTCGGACCTCTTCAGACCGGACTTCCGCGGGAAGAGATCATGGATCGGGTAACCTCTCTGGCCCGTTCCCTTGATATTGAAAAGCTCCTGGACAAGGCTCCCTACCACCTCAGCGGAGGAGAGAAGAAAAAGGTCGCCATCGCCAGCACTCTGATTCTTGATCCTGATGTTCTCATCCTGGACGAACCCACCAACGATCTGGATCCCCGCTCCCAGACCTGGCTCCTGAAGCTTCTGAAAGATCTGCGGAATCAGGGAAAAACTCTGATCTTCGCCACCCATAATCTTGAACTTGTTCCCCACGTCGCCGACCGTGCGATTCTGTTCGCGGAGGATCACACGCTTCGCGCGGACAAACCGGTACGCGAGCTCCTGGAAGACACTGCGCTCCTGCGGAAGGTCAATCTGGTGGACGAGCATTTCCATACCCATCCCTGGGATTTTGAATAACGTTATTTTCCTCTGACGATGATACAGGAGAGCAGCATCTGAACAATTTCATTTTCGTTCAGGTCGTCCAGATGCACTCCCAGAAAGTTCTCCGCAGTCTGAAGGCGATAGGTCAGCGTATTGCGATGGATAAACATCTCCCGGGCCGTCGACGCCACACTGCGGCCGTTGACGAGATACATCCGGATACTTTCCAGCAGTTCCTCCCGATTGTTGCGGTCGCTCTGACTCAGCGCCAGAATGCCCGGATCGCAGAGAGAACGCAGTTCCCCCGTCTTTTTTAATTCATCCAGAAGAAATTCCATATATTTTTCGGTAAAGGCGACGCATCGCTTCTCATCCGCGTCGAGCTCCGCATAATGCAGCGCATTGCTGCACTGTACAAAATACGTCCCCAGATCCATAAAATCATGGAAACAGTTGCTGACGCCGCAGTACATCCGGCTTCCCAGACAGAAATTCTCCAGTTCCCCGCGCTCTCCGGGCTCCAGCAGATCACAGTCTTTTTTCCTCATAACGGTAATGATGTAATCGTTATAATAGAAAATCAGCGCCTTCGGATATTTCTTCTGGATCCTCCGGTGATAGGAATGCCCCTCGCGGGAAATCGTAAATCCGTCGGAAAACCGGAAAGCCGCCATGTAGTAATCATCCTTTGTCGTCCACCCCAGACGCGCCAGATGCTGCTCCACAGTCCTGGTGTCATTGCTCTTCCCGGCAATCAGCTGCAGCGCATAAAAGACATCCTCCTCGTTGGAATAGGCGTGGGTTCTGAACTTGAAAATATAATTCAGTAGCTGTCCGATGCGATGGCAGAGTTCCAGCTGTCCCTGAGTGATCGGCTCCCGCAGATCCACCATTCCGATTGAACCGATCTGCCGCCCGTCCGCCCGTATCGCGCCCATCAGATAACAATGTTCCGGATCCCGTCGGGGATTCATCAGCACCGGTTTGTCCCCGGACATGAATTTCCGGTTGACCCACTCGATTTCAGAGCGGCTGAAAAAACTGACCGTCGGATATTCCTGTGCCAGTGATTCCTCCCATATTGTCCCTCTGGCTTCCTCCGGGGTAATGGATGAATGATAGATCAGCGCCTGGGCTGCGTCATAGATGCCGATCGGATTTTTCAGTTTCTGAATCGCAATGGCCATAAAGTCATCCAGGCTACGCTCCTCCATCACCTCGGTACACAGATCCGAGTCCCAGGCGGAATATTCCTCACAGATACGCGCCACGGCGGGAAATATCCGGTCGACGGAAATATTTTTTCGCAGCACAAGCATATTGGCGTAGAGCGCCCTCCCCAGCTCATTCTTTGTCTTCTCTGAACAAAAAATAAGATTCCCCGGAATCTCTTCTGCCTCCTCCAGCAAATTCTCGTCCTCCGCGATGTACAGATATCGAGGATCGCCGGCCCCGTCTCCCGGCTTCCACCAGCGGATCCCCCTCGTTCCGGCAGCATCCGGAATCATCTCTATATATTCCGGGGCAAACCCGTTCAGCTCGTCTTTTATCACAGCCAGATGTACGCTCAAAAAAACATCCTTTCGTCATATCGTGAGAAAAAATTATAACTTTTTCTAATTATATGACCATTCATCGTAAAAAGCAACAGTGCTACAATTCTTGTATTAAAACAAATACATACGCACAGGGTATTCAAAGTTACTGGCCACACATTGAATTCTTCTCCTGAAGTCACGAAGACTTTCAGGTAACTGTAGTTGCTGTATGAGGAGGTACAAATTATGAGTAGCACAAACAAAGGAGCGGGCGGAAAGGCCTGGGCAATCGTAATATTTTTTACACTGTTCATGGTCACGATGACGTTCAATCTGATCGTCTACCCCGCATGCGCCGCGGATACGATGCGGCAGTACGGCATTTCACAGGCGGGTCTGACGACACTGTCGTCCGTCACCTCTGTCGTCGGTCTGTTCGCCGGATTTATCTTCGGGCCGATTCTCGACAAACGGGGCTCCAGAAAAACCATTCTTTTCGGACTTCTTGTCGGAGCGGTTCTGTTCTTCGTGAGGGTGCTGGTTACCAGCTACGCACTCGCTATCGTTCTGACCTTCCTGGCGTCCTTCTTCGTCGGAGTCTGTCAGGTGGCAGCATCTAAAGTTCTGGCCACCTGGTTTACGCCGCAGACGGTTTCCGTCGCTTATTCGTTTCAGGCCGCCGGAGCCGGCTTCGGTTCTGCGGGGGCGTTCATTATCGGCGCGGCTCTCGGACTGAAAGGCTCGCTTCTTTTAATCGCCATCGCCTACACTGTTCTGTTTATCTATTGGCTTATCGCCGGGAAGGACGGCCCAATCGCCGTACAGGGCGCGCAGCCGCCCAAAGGAAGTTCCGCCATGGTCTGGAAGAGCCGGACGCTCTGGCTCATGGCCATCGCCGCTTCCTGTGCAGTCGGCTCCACACTGCTGATCAATTCCTACTGCATCAACGCTTTTGTCGGAAAGGGAATGAACCCCGGACAGGCCGCTCTCATCGGCACCGTGCTGAATCTGTCACTGCTGGTCGGCGGATATCTGGGAACCTTCCTGATGAGTGTGATCAAGCGCTACAATATCGTCACTCTGATCTGCTTTATCGGGGGCGCTGTCGGTTATCTGATGAGCTGGTTCTCGCCTCTGGGCGCCGCAACATGGTGCTGGCTGGTCATCGGCGGACTTCTGATGGGAGGCACTGTCGGACTGACCATGGGCAGAACCGCCCTCATCCCTCTTACCGGACAGTTTCCCGTGGAGGCAATCGGGAGCGCCGGGGGTGCGCTGGAAGCCATCAAGGGTGCCATCACCTTTGTATTCCCCATCGTGATCGCGAACATCTTCGCCACAAATTACAACGCGATTTTCATCACCTTCGGGGTGCTCTGCGTCATCGGATTCGTGACCGGCGGTCTTCTGGTTCCGGAACTGGGACCGAAGGGGAAGCTGCAGCAGGAGCAGGCACAAAACTCACACTGACCGGTATCTGCCGACGCGCTCTGCAATTGGCTCTCGCGCCGAGGCGCTGCCGAAAGAGCGCCGTCAGCGCCCGCCGGATCCGGCAGGGGCACAATAAGCAGACATTATTTTTCAATATTTATCGTATTTAACACATAACAAGGAGGTTTACATTATGAAGGATATGCTGAAGGATCAGGTCGCTATCGTTACAGGAGGAGGCTCCGGAATGGGAGAAGCCACCGCGAAACTCTTTGCACGGGAAGGAGCTAAGGTCGTCATTGCCGATTTCAACGAAGCAAACGCGAATAAAGTCGTAAAGGATATCACCGACGAGGGCGGCGTTGCCAGATTTTATCAGAAAATGGACGTTTCTGACCGGGCGCAGGTCGAGAAGATCGCAGAAATGACTTATGACGAATTCGGACGCATCGACATTCTCGCCGCATACGCGGGCGGAACCTTCGACGGAGATCCGAATCTGAGCCAGCAGGAGGTGCTGGAAAAGACCACTGCTGTGAATCAGTGGGGCATGTATTACAGCTGTTTTGCTGTCGTTCCGTATATGAAAAAGGCGCACAGCGGCAAAATCATCATTTGTTCCTCAAACGGAGCCTTCAACCCCACCGCACCGGCCTATGAATATCATATGGCGAAGGGTGCCTGTGAATCTCTCTGCGTCAACCTGGCCATGGATCTGGCGAAGTTCGGCATCCGTGTGAACTGCATCAAGCCGGGCCCCATCGTCACCGCCTTCTGGGACGAGCTGATGGAGGACGGGCCGGAGCGGAAGGCGATTCTGAAGGGAATCGCAGACGTGGAGATTCCGCTGGGACGCACCGGAACCGCAGAGGACATCGCCGGGCCCGCTCTGTTCTTCGCATCTGATCTTTCGCAGTATGTCACCGGTCTGTGCATGTATGTCGCAGGCGGCGCGGGATATGTCTACGCCTTCGGACAGTCATCCATCGCTCACGCCGGCGTCGGGCGCAGTGATCTTTAATCGGTGACAGAGCACACACAGACTGATCATATTTCGCTAACAAAGAATAATTCGGAGGACTTTCTGATGAAAAAGGAAATTGATTTTGGGAAACGCCTCGCCTACGGCTGCCTGCGTCTCCCGATTGTGGAGGCCGGTTTTGTCGCTCCGGGATTTCGGGACGATTCCAATGTGGATGAGGCCGCATGGCAGAAAATCGTGGATCGCGGCATGGCGAACGGATATAACTACTTTGACACCTCCTGGTTTTACCATAACGGTAATTCCGAACGGGCCATCGGCCATTGTGTAGCCGACAGATATCCGAGAGAATCCTTCATTCTCTCGGATAAGATGCCGGTCAAGTTCATGAAGGACGGGTCGGAAATGGAGCCGATCTTTGAGGAACAGCTGAAAAAATGTCACGTGGACTACTTTGACTTCTATCTGATCCACGCCATCAGCTCGGAAACCTATGACAAATGGACGAAGGAAGGACTCTTTGACTTCCTCGTCAAAAAGAGAGAAGAAGGAAAATACCGCGAATTCGGGCTGTCGCTCCACGAGACCCCGGAATTCCTCGACCGGATTCTGACGGAACATCCCGAAGTGGATTTCGTAATGCTGCAGATCAATTATCTGGACTGGGATTCTCCTGCGATACGCTCCCGGGAACTGTATGAAACTGCCGTCCGGCACGGAAAGCCCATCGTGGTCATGGAGCCCTGCAAGGGCGGCACACTGGCGAATCCGCCCGAAGAGGCAGTAAAGCTGATGAAGGACTACAATCCTGACGCTTCCATCGCCTCATGGGCATATCGATTTGTCGGTTCCCTGCCGGGAGTCCGGGTCGTTTCTGTCGGTATGCCGAGAATGGAATTCCTGGAAGACAACATGAAGACCTTCGACAACTTCCAGCCGCTGAACGATGAGGAATACAAGATCCTCGATCAGGTTACAGACATCATCAACAGCAAAACCGCCATTCCCTGCACCAACTGCAAATACTGTGAGGAAGCATGCCCCTTCGACATCCCCTCCGGCGACTATTTCCAGCTGTTCAACGACTATTACCGGATGACGGAAAGCTCCGACTACAACGATGTCTGCACACCGGCCATCACTTACGGTTTCATGAAGGAACGGCGCGCCGGTGCAGATAAATGCGTCGCCTGCGGCAAATGCGAGAAGGTCTGTCCGCAGCACCTGGATATCGCGAATCTGCTGAAGGAGAAAATCGCCGGCGAGCTCTACTCACATAACCCCGATTCCATGCTGACTGACAAAACCGATGAAATGGGGAAGCCGGAATAAAAAAAACTCACCAAAGAACTTATTATAAAAGGGAGTGCGAAAAAATAAATTATTTCACACTCCCTCGATTCGCTTAATGCGAATCTGGTATTATCGGGAGAAAATGGGGGTTTGTTTTATCGGATCTTTGTACTTTTCGCTTTACTCCAGGAGGAATAAATCTTAGTCCCCTTGACTTTTTTATATGTGCGAACCCGGACATAGTACTTTCCCTTCTTCGCCTTCAGCGTTTTCAACAGTTTGGCTCCGGCTTTTATCCCGGTTTTTCTCTTCACCGTATACGTTTTCGCTTTCCTGAACGATTTCTTTGCCGCGATCTGAAGCTGGTATCCGGAGATCTGTGTCGGCTGTGCATACCAGTAAACTGTGACTTTTTTCTTGCTCGCCTTGAGTTTTTTCAGTTTGGTTCCCACCGGATGAATCGTAACCTTAAAGGAAGTGCGGTACTTATATCTGCCGTTAAAATCAAGTTTTACAGTATAGATACCGACGGAGCCGGAGAGTGTTGTAACAAGATACTGATCTCTCGATACGTTCTTCTTGTTCGAGTCTTTCACCTTGATCTGCGGTATGATCTCGACTCCTTCATAAATATAATCTTTGACAGGTGACACAGTTGTCAGTTTCGGGATCGTTTCTTTATAACTTCCTCCACAAATTTCACATGTATAGGTCAGCACGCCGTTTTTTGTCCTTGTCGCCTGCTTCGTGACGTTACCGGAGTCGAACGCACAGTCTTCAGTCTCAATGATTTTTCCTGTATCTTTATCGATCACATCATGCCTGCGAGTCGATTTATCATACTTGTATTCGTATTTCAGTTCGTATTCATAATCGGTTCCGTCGGACCGATCGCTCTTCAGCGGCGCAGATTCAATCTTTTTCAGATTCCATGCGGCATCCCAGTCGAATCCGTCGGTAACGGCCATAGCATCCTTATACGACGAGATATTTCCCTTTGCGACTGAATGAACCTTGCCGCCCTTCATAAAGGAAATATATGGCAAATACGGGTTAGAATACACGAAACTGTCTTTCGAATCAATATGCTTATACATATCATAAGCCAGTTTCTTGTCTCCGTTGCTGTCGATCAGTCCGAACGACGCATTGTTCTTCGTTTCCGCTTCATGATCTACAAGGCGGTAGTAACAAAGTGCCTTAACTGCATCCAGGTTCGCACAGCGGTAGTATAGCTGCGCAATGTATGCGGCCTGCCGTTTTTGGCCGACCTCAGAGCAGTCTCCTGAGGATACGCCGGTCTCTGTCAGATAGATGCCTCTCGGTTTGCCGTCATACATCATATCTGCCTGTGACAGATATTTCTGAAGTACTTCAAGGTTCAATACTGTTATGAACTGGGACGTGTTGTAATCCCCTGTAATTTTAAAGTACGGATGCGTCGAATCGGCCCCGGTATCGACCATACCTATATCCGTAGCCGGAAGGCTGCCGCTGTAGTTATGCTGCGCAACTCCCCAGTCGTAATCTCCACGGGCGGATTCCCGTTTCTCAATCCAGCTGAGAACGGCTTTCGGAGCGTATGTATTACGAATCAGCGGAGAATAATTATGCCGTACAGATTGTTCATTGTACGCCCAGTCATGTGTCAGCGAAACGAGCACGGCTGCATCCGCAGCATATTTTTTAACAGCCAGGTTGGCAATGCGAAGCGCTCTGGTATACTCTTCCATAAAGGTGTCCAGGGATTCTCTCTTTTCGATCCATTTGCCCTTCCATGCACCGCTTTTATACTTCGCAGTGTTCTTTGAGACCTTCCAATAATTGTACGGATGATCAATTTCATTCCCGATTACATAGCTGGATATCACTCCATGTCCGGTGTTCGAATAACGCGAAGCCAGAAATTCCATGACGGCCTCGAAATACCCGAGCCCCTTCCGGTTTGATGTGTTGAATCCCATGACAGGGGTCAGCGCTCCGTCTCCGTAAGTCAGGGACACCGGATGGGATGAGTAATCTGAATTCGGCATTGCAACCATAATGGCGGTAACGTTAATCCCGGCAGCGGTCGCTTCAGATATGGCCTTGTCGTAATAGTCAACGCGTTTTTTATTAAAGAAATATGTTTTCCCGTTGGAACGAAATGCGATTCCGCCGTGCTCCCGTTCGTCGACAGGTTTCCCGTTTTTGTCTTCGTTCGCATACAGGAGTTCGGTTACATCAATATTCAAAGCTGCCTGCTGTGCACCCAGATCCTTTGCCGGAGTGACCGGGTCGTCTCCTTCCAGAAGGATGCCTTTTTTACTCGTCGTTTCAACACGAATCCGATTTTTCTTTGATTGAATATCGGTTGCATAGACCGGCCCCGCAAGAATTTTTTTGTCCTGTATGACATAATATTTATCGTACAGACGGTCTTCGCTTTTCTCGTTGTATCTGTCGATCGTCAGCGTTTTGCTGCCTCCGCAGGAATATGTACCGATAAGATCGCCATTCCCGCGTATCGTGCTGATTCCGTGAATCGAATCACCCTCTGCATACTCATTTGCTGATGCTGCGTATACCTGCGCTGTGCCGCTGTCACCAATATCAGAAAGGGTAATTGTAATCTGATCTGATCTAACAGCAACCTTCATATTTCCGGAATCGGCATATACCGGTCGGAACATTCCCAGGCAGAGCATACCGATCAGCACTATCAGGACAGGACTCAGTCTGATGATCCGTGCTGATCTGCAACCTGTTTCTTGTAATTTTCTCATCATTTTCTCCCCTTTAATATCTGAGAAAAAGCCGCCGCAGTTTTCCGCTGCAGCGGCTTTTTGAGCGGTTTATGCCGAAATTCTTATCTCACCTTAGCGCTCTTCACAGAACTCCACGATCCGTAAAGTTTCACCTTTTTACCCGAGATGTTCTTTACCGTCTTGTAGGAGCGTACCTGTACATACTTTTTCCCCTTCTTGACTTTCGAGAACTTATAGGATGTTGTCTTATAGCTCTTGATCGTCTTGACCTTCGCACTCTTCATCGACTTCTTCGCAGAGTAGCGAACCTGATATCCGCTGACTTTGGAATCCTTTTTCCAAGACGCTTTCAGCGTCTTTTTGCCGGCCTTGACCGATTTCAGCGAAGTCTTCTTCGGGTTGATCGTATAGGTCAGCTTCTTCGTTCCGTCATATTCATTCTGGAATTTCACAGTCAGTGTATAGTAACCGATGTTCTTGCTCGATTTAGCACGAGTCACCAGATAGTGATCATTCTCGACGATAGTCTTGCCGTCCGCATCTATTACTTCCACGATCGGCTTAATGGTCTTTCCTGTGTATGCATAGGCGGATTTTGAAGTCTTAACGGACGCAATCTTTGCGATCTTGCCGGTCACAACATGCTTGTGGCACACTGTGCAGGTCTCCGCATACTCGCCGTCCTCTTTATCAGTGGCTTTCTTGCTTACAATTGTCTTTCCGTCAAGCTTATGACCGAGTGCCGGGATGAAATCCTGCTTCGTTTCACCGCATAATTTACAGGTGTATGTACCGGAACCCTTGTCTGTACAGGTCGGTTCACTCTCCGTTTTTGTCAGCTCCCACTCATGTCCGGTGATCTTGACATTTTCGATCGTCTGAATCGGATAATCATATCCTGCGTCTCCGTAAAGGATGATCTTATATGCTCCCTCGTCCAGACGATTCTTCCAGTCCTTGTTTTCCCGGTTATTGGATACCGCATGAAGAAGATCGACCTCTTTACCGTTTTCCCAGGAAAGTGTCGTCTTGTCGGCAGGATCCTTCCAGTAGCCTGTCGTTTTATCGACATCATCGGAACCGTCTACATAGTACCAGAAATAGGACTCTTTGCCGCCCTTCGAATGGTTCGTGTTCTCATCCGACTGCTTGTAGATTGCGACCCACGCTCCGGAATCTTTCGGAGCGGACGCCGTTACCGGAAGCTTACCGCACGACGCATAGGACTTCGTGTTATCAACCGAAAGCTTATAGTCATCCTTGTTGATGACCTTCTTGATGCTCACATCAAAGCTCTTCTCGATGATATACGGATTTCCACTGCCACTTTTGATCAGTACCAGCTTGTACTCGCCCGCCGGAACCGTACGATCCTTAGTATCGTTATCCTTCAGCAGATTGAAGGTTCCCTTGCGGTCTGAATTAATCATTGCAAATGTTGCAGATGTATCTTTGTTAATAACATTATCACCCTTCTTATACAGACCAACCCATGCTTCCGTATCGCTGTCCGGAACAGAAGCCTTGATGTTCAATGCTTCACCGTCATTGATTTTTTCATTCTCAACGGTCAGATCGTAGCCGGCATCCGCTTTCACCGTAATGTCCTTCGTTGCGTACTCTGTGTACGGCGGCTGAGCTCCGGTCTGAAGAGAAATGATATATTTGCCCGGCATAAGCTGAGTCAGCGATTTCGGTCTTCCCGTACCCGTTGTTCCTTTGGTGATGTCCGCGGTTTTATTTCCATCGATCCACCAGTATGACGCCTGCGTACCATCCAGGTAATCTCCCTCGTCCACGCCGTAAATACCGACCCAGGAACCGCTCGGACCGACCGAAGTGACATTGATCGCTTCGCCGACCGTGTACTCGTCTTTGTCCGTCGTTACACTGTAACGGCTGTCCGCCTTTACAGTAATAGTTTTTTCGGCGTACTGCGTGTACGGCGGCTGAGCTCCGGTGAGAAGAACAATCTTGTACTTTCCCGGCTTCAACTGAGTCAGCGATTTCGGTCTTCCCGCACCCGTTGTTCCTTTGGTGATGTCCGCGGTTTTATTTCCATCGATATACCAGTATGACGCCTGCGTACCATCCAGGTAATCTCCCTCGTCCACGCCGTAAATACCGACCCAGGAACCACTCGGACCGACCGAAGTGACATTGATCGCTTCGCCGACCGTGTACTCGTCTTTGTCCGTCGTTACGCTGTATTCGCTGTCTGCATAGACCGATCCCGGCGCAAATGCCGCAAATACGGTAATACACAGGAGCGCAATAAGCCATCTGACAGACTTTCTCTTGCGTGCTGTTACCATTTCTTGTCCCTCCTTATATCATGATATGCAGCGCTTGCGGCAGTGCAGGCGCCACATATCGTCTAAACGTGTGTCTGAAGATTTATTTAACGGTTACTTTCACGTCTTTTCGGTTCATCGTCTTCGTTCCGCTTCCGTCCGAGGTGATCGTGATGACAGCTGTTCCCGCCTTCTTAGGCGTCACTTTTCCAGAGCTGCTGACCGTCGCGATCGAGGCGTCTGAGGAAACATAGGACAATGCCGCATTTGATGCAGACTTTGCATTCAGGCTGTATGCCTTTGATGTCTTCTTCAGCCTGACAGATGTCTTTGATACGGTAATCGGATCTTTTTCTACAATGAACATTGCAGACGGGATCCATTTGCCGTTCACAAAGTCACGGCCCAGCACCGCGATCTTATCATTATATACGCGGATATAATATCCGTTCGATCCCTCGGTGTACTCCCCGGCTGTCTCATTGTAGCTTGTCCAGAGATATCCGACCGAGGCGGTATTGAATGCAACCGGCGCATTCGTACTGCCGCTGAACATACATCCGATTGAATTCAGCTCCCAGTGGCTGTGTCCGTTGTACAGGATGATCTGTCCGTATTTTTTCAGGATCTGCTGGAACGATTCTGTGTTGTCCACGCCATCCCAGCCCTGTCCGCTGAAACTTCCCGCTACGGTGTTTTTCATGGACTGATGCAGGAATACGAATACAGGTCTGTTCGGATCTTTTTCAGTGTCTTCCTTCATTTTTTCGTCGAACCACTTCAGTTGCGCATCGGACATCTGCGCGTGCAGACCTTCCTTTTCACCACCCAGATAAATAAAGTGATATCCGTTAATCCACTCGTCATAATAGACATTCTTCGGCGTTGATACCGACGGATTGAACAGGTGCACAAAATCCTGGAACTGATTGTTCGGGTTCCCAGCCATCCAGTCGTGGTTTCCGATAGCAATGTGGAGTTTCGGCGTAACGCCGGCGGAGTCGTACAAGGATTTCATCTTGTAGAACTGATCTTTTCTTCCGTTATTCGCCATATCTCCGTTGATCACAATCGCACGGCTGTTCGGACTGTTTTTCTTCACATCGTTCAGCATTTCCGTGAAGTGCTCGTTATTGTACTTATCATAGTATTGCAGCGAGCTGTCATTTGTGATATGGACGTCACTCACGATCTGGAATTCCATGATCGGTGAACCGAGCTGATAGCTGCTGCCTTCCGGAAGATCAACTGAAACCGCTTTGGAAGACAGTTTTTTTCCGTTTGCCGCATAAGCGATCAGTTTCTTCGCACCCTCCGGAATAATCGTATGCTCGTACATGTGGAATGTGGTCGTATCGCCTGTCAGCCTGAATTTCGCCAGTGCATCGTATCCGGCCAGCGGGTTGCCATCTGCACCTGCCCAGTACATCACGCAGTCTGTCGCAGTTTCGTTCGCAGCATCTTTTGTTATTGTAACTGTGCCATTCGCATAACCGTCCGAGGTGTTATCCTGCGAATAGTGAATCGATTTCAACGTGTCCGGAGCTGATTCTCCAACGGAGATCTTAGTCGACGCTACTTCATCATACCCAGAGCCCCTGAACAGAATAACCTTGTATTTTCCTGCCGGGATCTCATGTGTAGGAACCCTGTCAGTCCGGTTATAGTTTGTATTCTGGAGAATGACCGGAACACCGGCTTTCTTTCCACTGTCCTTATCGTTTACATAATACCAGTAGATTGAAGTCGTCGTTCCGCTTCCCGTACCATAGGTGTCATCTTCATTATATATGCCGACCCAGTACGCTCCCTCTCCGGTTGCTGTTGCGATGATGTTTTCTCCGACATGGTAGCTGGTCTTGTTCGTTTTGACCGATTCCTTCGCTGTATCAATGCTTCCGGTGATGGTAATGTCCCGGCTCGAGACCACATCAGTACCGTCTGAAAGCAGCGCAATCTTGTATTTACCGGCGGTCAGCGTCGCTTCATCATAGCGTGAATCGCTGATCTGCCCGGCGGCGCGAACATCATAGGTCTTCCCGGAAGTGTGACTGATTCCGTTATTCGTATTTCCGACATAGTACCAGAAGATCGGTGCTTTCGATTCCGGATCATCTCCTGCTTTGTAGAGTCCCACAATATCGCTGGATGCCCCGGCAGCCGTTACCCTGATCGAATCGTTTGCATCATAAGAATCTGCACTTACAGAAAGAGACCGTTCGACCTTGCCAGTTTTCCGTTTTTCAATCTTTCCTGTGCTCCACTGCGTATCCCAGTTGAATGTGGAATCGACGACCTTCATCGCATCCTTCCAGGTGCTGATGTTGCCGTTGGCCTTCTTGTATACCTTTCCGCCCTTCTGGAACTGAATATATCCAAGATACCGGTTTGAATAGTCAAAACTCTTATCCGTATCAATGTACTTCCACAAAGTATATGCCGGCTTCTTCTTTCCATCCATTCCGATCAGACCGAAGTTCGCATTGGCCTTTTCAAGTTCCTTCGTATCATGCAGCCGGAAATACATCAGACTGCTGACGCAGTTCATATGCGCCGCTTTGTAATAAAGCTGTGCAATATATGCAGCCTGCCGATACTTATCGGCTTCTGTATTCTTCTCCGAGGACACACCGGTTTCCTGCAGAATCACGTCACGGACTTTTGTACCATAGCGCATTTTATTCTGTTCCAGGTATTTCTGCAGGATTTCGAAGTTCGAAATAGTGAGCCATTTTGACGAATTGTAATTTCCGCCGACTTTAACATTCGGGTACATCGGATTCATTCCCGTATCGTTATAGCCGACATCCGATGCCGGCAGGTTGAATCCGTATATATGCGGCGTGATACCCCAGTCATAGCCGCCTCTCCGGTTCGAATACTTCGCCAGCCATTCCAGCATTGCCTTCGGTGCATAGGCAGTTCCGCCTACAGCTTCATTTCCCGGAGCTGCCCAGTTATGTGTAATGGAGATATGAACCTTCGCATCCCCCGCATATTTTTTTACTGCCGCATTCGAAAGGCGAAGCGCTCTCGCATACTCCTCCATATATTCGTTGAAGCGAGCCGTTTGCTTTTTGCCCTTTGCTTTTTTCTCCGGCATAAAGCATCCGGTGAAATCCACTTCATTTCCGATCACATAATTATTGATCATCCCATGTTCCTGACCTCTGGAATAACGGGATGCCAAAAACTCCATACATGCGATAAAGTAGTCTCTGCCGGAGGAATTGGATGTGTTCATTCCGAAAGATTCTCCCGTACGGTTGCTGTACAGAAGTGCAGACGGAATTCCGTTACTCTCGCCGTTGTCCATCAGAAGTATTGTCGCCGTAGTATTGAGACCATTCTGCGTATTTGCTGAAATCAGATTGTCATACTGTTCAATCTTACTCTTATTGAAATAATATGTTTTTCCGTTTGACTTGAAGCGAATTGCATTCGAATGATATTTCGGGTACAGAATTCCAGCCAGATTGATATTGATCGCCATCGAGGATGCACCCAGGTCCTTCGCATCACTCAAAGCGGCAGCATCATCCATAAAGAGTCCCTTCTTGGAGGCCATTTTTATGGTTACAGACTTCACCGGGGAATAAATTTTCGATGCATAGATCGGGCCTTTGACAATCTTCCCTTTCTTGTCCACGAGATAGTACTTGTTATACAGCAGGTCAACACCTTTTTTGTATCGTTTGACTGTAAACGTCTTGTTCGATCCCATCTTGTACTTACCGATGTACGTTCCCTTGACCTTTGCAGATTTGCTGATACCGTTAAGCTTATCCTTTTTATTGTACTGGTTCGCCCGGCACATATAAAGCTTGGCTGTGCCTTTCTTTCCGACTCGTTTGATCTTGATTTTGACTTTTGACTTCTCCACGCTGACCGTCATGCCGGAGGATTTCGCATCCTTTGAGCTGACCGCATACGTGTCATGGCAGACAAAAGAGAATGCCGCCGTGACAAAGATGATCGCGAGCAACGTAATGACAGCCGTATGAATGCCTCCTTTTCTTAATTCAGCACGGAGGCTAATTTCTTTCCTAAACATTTCCTTTCTTCGCCTTCTTCCCTTTCTTCACTTTCTTCGCACTTTGATTTAACTGTTGCCCTATACCGGGAAAATCTGTTAAACCCTGAAACCCAATCCTTCAGGCAACGAGCACATAAATCGGCCTGATACCTCTGGTATAACTGAATCATCCGATATTGAATACTAAATTCACCGAAAGTTCATTACACCTTATCAGATTATCTGCAATTGCAAAAAGGACCAGAATAATGCGACTTACTCTGATCCCTCATTCAAGTTCTGTTTTAGCGGACGATTTTGACAGAATACAAACTGCATATTACATTCCCGGCCGAATTCCGCAGCAGCCGGACTGCAGCCGCAACGCCCTGTATCAGACCGGATATCATCCAGTTCATATAAGCGCATTTTATAATAACGTCCCTTTTCCCGATGTTAAAAGCTCATTTATTTCGCGACAGCGGTCTTCGCTGTTTCACAGAGCTTCGCGAATCCGGCCTCGTCATAGATCGCCATCTCGGAGAGCATTTTTCTGTTGATTTCGATTCCGCTCTTCTTCAGTCCGTCCATCAGACGGCTGTAGCTGATGCCGTTCATTCTCGCGCCGGCGTTGATCCGGGCGATCCAGAGTTTCCGGTAATCTCTCTTTTTGCGCTTTCTTCCGACGTATGCGGACCGCAGTGATCTCATCACCGCGGGATTCGCCGCGCGGAAGACCTTGCTCTTCTGTCCGTAGAAGCCCTTTGCCTGCTTCAGAATTTTCTTATGTCTCTTGTGAGCGTTTACGCCCTTCTTTACTCTTGCCATATTCTATACCTCCTGTATACTGATATTTCAACCTTTAGTAACGCGATCCTTCCGATGCGCTATTTCGCCATTGATCTGAGCATTCTCTTCTGATCCGCTGAGGTCAGAACCGTGGATTTACGCAGACCCTGTTTTCTCTTCGGCGTCTTCTTGGTCAGAATATGACTCTTGTATGCCTTATGTCTCTGGATCTTTCCGGATCCGGTGACCTTCATTCTCTTGCACGCGCCTCTGTGAGACTTCATCTTGCATTTTGCCATAATTATACCCTCCTATGTCAATTATTATTTCTCGTTATCCTTGGATTTCTTATGCTTCTCAGCAGGCTTCGGCGACAAAAACATGGTCAGACTTCTACCCTCGAAGGAAGGTTTTTTGTCCATAACCCCATATTCTCCACAGGCCTCTGCAAAGGAATTCATGACCTGACGTCCTCTGTTGACGTAGTCGCGTTCACGTCCTCTGAACCGGAGACTGACCTTGACTTTGTCCCCGTCCTTCAGAAACTTGCTGGCAGTCTTCGCCTTCACCAGAATATCATGCTCCTCGATAAAGGTGCTCAGTCTGATTTCCTTGACCTGAATCGTCTTCTGCTTTTTCTTGGCCTCTTTTTCCCGCTTCTGAAGTTCATAGCGGTACTTTCCATAGTCCAGTATTTTCGCAACAGGCGGCTTCGCGTTCGGTGAGATTTCCACTAAATCCAGCTTCCGCTGTTCTGCCAGTTCCAAAGCCTCGCTCCGGCTCATGATTCCGACCATTTCTCCATTGCTGTCGATCACTCTCAGTTCTCTGGCACGAATCTCTTCGTTGATTCTACTTTCTCTGCTAATTTCTCTACCTCCTACTAAAAAACGGATACCTTCTGTATCCGCTTCAAAAAACGCAAGCTACGCTGTTTTCAACTATTTACCCAACAAACACGATCGTCTGAAAGGTGAGAAGCGGATAACTTCTTCTTGATTACTTCAACAGTATACCATCCGTTTCCGTCCCTGTCAAATATTTTTCAGGAATTCAGAGGCCGCCCGGACAATCCGGGCGGCCTCTGAAAATGTAATTATTTCTTCCGTTTTATTTACTCAATCATTTAACCTAACTGCCGCAGAACCGCGATATCTCATTACAAGTCCGCGATCTGCTTATGCACAACCGGAATCGGCGTCGGATCCACCTCGTCGATGTTGTGTACATATTTATGCACGTCATCCATCAGATGCCCGCTCAGCAGCCACACCCCGATAACGTTCGGGATGACCATCAGACCGTTCAGGATATCCGCAATCGTCCAAACGGTATTCAGTGCGATTACGCAGCCGACAAAGGACAGAACCACAAACGCGATCTTATACGGCATAATGATCTTCGGTCCACAGAGGTATTCCGCACACCGCTCACCGTAGTAGGACCATCCGAGAATCGTTGAGAATGCGAACAGTGCCAGCGAGAGGGCGATGATCGGACGTCCGACAACCGGAATCAGTCCGAACGCATGGAAGGTCAGAACTGTCGTGTCAGTATTGCTTCCGGCCTCGATGAATTCAGGATGCGCCAGTGCGGAGCTTACCAGCGTAAGTCCGGTCAGCAGACAGATGACTACTGTATCCCAGAAGGTACCGGTCATGGATACCAGAGACTGTCTCACAGGGTTTCTGGTCTTCGCCGACGCCGCTACGATCGGAGCGGAGCCCATGCCGGACTCGTTGGAGAACAGGCCTCTCGCACATCCGTAACGCAGTGCGACTGCAACGCTGTAACCGAACAGTCCACCGGCGCCTGCCTGTACTGAAAATGCCGATTTGATAATGAGAACGAGCGCTTCACCGACGAAATGACCGTTCATAATCATGACCCAGATGGAACCGATTACATAGAACGCCGCCATAAACGGTACCAGCTTCTCGGTAACCATCGTGATGGACTTGACTCCGCCGATGATCACGATCGCCGTGAATACCGCAACCAGTATTCCGGCCACCCATTCAGGAAGTCCGAAGTTCTGCTTCAGGGCTGTGGAAATGGAGTTCGCCTGCGTCATACAGCCGATTCCGAACGCCGCGATAGCACCGAACAGTGCGAACAGGACGCCCAGCCATTTGGCGTGCAGACCTCTCTCCAGCGCAGTGAACGCGCCGCCGATCATGCGTCCGTCTTCCGTCTGCTCTCTGTACTTGACAGACATCGCGGTTTCCATGTATTTGGTCGCGATGCCTAGAACGCCGGTCATCCACATCCAGAAGACTGCTCCCGGTCCGCCGCTCGCCACCGCAGTGGCGACGCCGATGATGTTTCCGGTTCCGATTGTCGCCGCAAGGGCGGTCGTCAGCGCACCGAACTGCGATACTTCGCCTTCTCCATCCGGATCCGGCGTAACGGATAACTTGATCCCCTTAAATGTATGCTTCTGGATAAAACCTGTTCTGATGGTGCAGAACAGATGTGTTCCGAGCAGAACAATAATCAGGGGCAAGCCCCATAGAAAAGCGTCAAAGTTGTCTAGGGCCTTTACCATACTCTCATGCCTCCTTTGCAAAAGTGCTAAGACAATAACGAATAATAATTACGTTCTTATTATATCACACACTCTTCACAAAGCAAACCCCTTTTCTAAATAATCACATTATTTTAAGTGACTTTTTTGTGATTCACATACAAGCATACCGTATATTTTATATTTTAAGCGCACAAAAAGCGCTCCGCAATATTCGGCGAAGCACTTTTTGTGTATATTCCGTGTATATTTCAGAGGCATTTCAGCGGAAATTATTCCGTGCCGGATCGTATCCCCTACTTCAGAAGCGCGATCAACTGGCCGGCTTTGACCTGCTGTCCCTTCTTGATAAAGATTTTCTCCACCTCTCCGGAGGTTCTCGCAATGATATTGGTCTCCATCTTCATGGCTTCGATTACCGCGATCGGCTGCTGATCCGCCACAGTATCACCCTCGTTGACCAGCACCTTGACGATGTTCCCCGGGATGTTTGCGCCGATCTCCATGGGGTTCTCCTCATCCGCATAGCGTGCTGATGAGCTGGAGACTGCGGCCTCCACCTGATTATCCTTGATGCGGACGACCCTGCGGTTTCCGTTGACCTCGAAATCCAGATCCCGGAACCCTTCTTTGTCCACATCCCTGACCTCCGTCAGACGGATGACCAGCTCTTTTCCTTCGTCCAGCTTGACCTCACAGGTTTCGCCCTCACGCAGCCCATGGAAGAACACATCAGAGCCCATCAGGGTGAAGTGCCCGTCCTTCTTGATACTCTTCTGGTACTCCTCGTAGACCTTCGGATACATGGCGTAGCTGATGACCTCACGGTCTGTTCCCTCCAGTCCGAAATAGTTCTGCAGGCCCGTGCGTATGTACTCGAAATCCTCCGGCTCCAGCAGTTCTCCCGGCCGTTTGGTAATCGGCTCCTTGTCCTTCAGCACCAGTTTCTGCAGATCCTTCGGGAAACCGCCCTCCGGCTGTCCCATCATTCCCTCGAAGAAAGCGACGATGGAATCGGGGAAGTCGATGCTCTTTCCCTTCTCCATAATATTCTCCGGTGTCAGGTCATTCTGCACCATGAAGATCGCCATATCGCCGACCGCCTTGGAGGACGGAGTAACCTTGACGATGTCGCCCAGCATATCGTTGACGCGCTTGTACATCTCCTTGACCTCACGGAGCTTGTGACCCAGTCCGAAACTCTCCACCTGCGACTGCAGATTGGAGTACTGCCCGCCCGGAATCTCATATTTGTAGATCTCCGCGGAAGCCGTCTTCAGATCACTCTCAAACGGCTGATACACCGGCCGCACATCCTGCCAGTAATCCGAGATCTCCTGCAGTCTGTCCGCGTCGATTCCGGTCTCTCTGTCGGAAAATTCCAGCGCGGCGACGATAGAGTTCAGCGCCGGCTGCGAGGTGAGGCCTGACATGCTGTTTACCGCGGCATCGATAATATCCACTCCCGCATCCGCCGCCCGCAGACAGGTCGCAACACCGTTTCCGCTGGTGTCGTGGGTATGAAGATGAATCGGTACGCCCACTTCCTCCTTCAGTGCGCGGACCAGTTTATACGCCGCTTCCGGCTTCAGCAGGCCGGACATATCCTTGATTCCGATAATGTGCGTTCCGCGCTTCTCAAGTTCTTTTGCCATCCGAACATAATACTGCAGATTATATTTGTCTCTGCTGGCGTCCATGATGTCGCCGGTATAGCACAGCGTCGCCTCTGCGATCTTGCCCTGGTTCAGCACCTCGTCCAATGCGATTTCCATTCCCGGAATCCAATTCAGCGAATCGAAGATGCGGAACACGTCGATGCCGCCCTTCGCCGCCTGCTTCACGAACTCCCGGATGACATTGTCCGGATAGTTTTTGTACCCCACCGCGTTCGCGCCGCGGATCAGCATCTGAAACAGGATGTTCGGAATCTTCTCACGCAGCTCGTCCAGCCGCTTCCACGGCGATTCCTTCAGGAATCTGTACGCGGTATCGAAGGTCGCGCCGCCCCACATCTCCAGAGAGAACGCATCCTTCTCGTACAAAGCCACTGCCGGAGCGATCTTGGTCATATCGATGGTCCTCACCCGCGTCGCCATCAGGGACTGCTGCGCGTCCCGCATCGTAGTGTCGGTGACCAGCAGTTTCTTCTGGTCCAGGATCCAGTTTTTCACAAATTCCGGTCCGTGTCTGTCCAGCAGCTGCTTGGTTCCGGACAGCTGATTGATCTGAGTCATCTTGATTTTCGGGAATACCGGTACGTTAAACTCCGGCTTGTTCCCGTGGGTCTCGTTAACCACAATATTCCCGATGTAGCTGAGCACCTTCAGCTCGCGGTCCACCTTGGTGCTGATGTCCAGCAGTTCCGGGTTCGCCGCGATAAAGCCCGTGTCGCACCTCCCCGCAATGAAGTCCGGGTGGTTCAGCACGTTAAGCAGGAATCCGATATTGGTTTTAACTCCTTTGATCTGGGTTTCCTTCAGCGCCCGAATAGCCTTCCGGCGCGTATCCTCGAAGGTGAGCGCGCTGGCCGTAATCTTGACCAGCAGGCTGTCGTAATACGGGGTGACCACCGAGCCGGTGAAGCCGTTCCCGCCGTCCAGACGGATTCCGAATCCGGAAGCGCTCCGGTACAGTTCAATCGTGCCCGTATCCGGCGCGAATCCGTTGGCAGGATCCTCGGTCGTGATCCTGCACTGAATCGCCGCTCCACGCACGTTCACATCGCTCTGCCCGCGGATCCCGATCTCATCGGAATCCAGGGTATAACCCTGTGCGATTTTAATCTGCGCCTGCACAATGTCGATGCCTGTCACAAGCTCCGTCACGGTATGCTCAACCTGAATTCTCGGGTTCATCTCGATGAAATAGTGATTTCCGTGCTTATCCAGCAGGAACTCCACCGTTCCGGCACTGCGGTAATTCACATGTCTTGCGATTTTCAGCGCATCCTCACAGATTGCCGCTCTCTGATCTTCTGTCAGACACAGCGCCGGCGTGAACTCAACTACCTTCTGGTGTCTTCTCTGAATCGAGCAGTCGCGCTCGAACAGATGCACGATGTTGCCCTCTTTGTCCCCCAGAATCTGGACCTCGATGTGCTTAGGATTCTCCAGATATTTTTCGATGAAAATGTCGTCGTTTCCGAACGCCTTCGCCGCTTCGCTCTTCGCCGTCCGGTACTCATTGATGATATCCGCCTTTTCGCGGACCACACGCATTCCCCGGCCGCCGCCGCCGGCTGCCGCCTTCAGAATCACCGGGTATCCGCATTTGTCAGCGAATTCCACTGCCTCGTCCTCACTCCGGATCGCCGCCTCGACGCCCGGAATCGTCGGAACTCCTACTTCCTCCGCCACCAGCTTGGACTGGATCTTGTCACCCAGCTGATTCATCATATCCGCAGTCGGTCCGATGAACTCGATGCCTGCGTCCTCACAGGCCTGAGCAAAATCGGGGTTTTCCGAAAGGAAACCGTATCCCGGGTGAATCGCATCTACGCCCTTCGCTCTGGCGATTTCAATTATCTCATCGATTCCCAGATAGGCGTCCACCGGTGATTTACCCTTGCCCAGCTGATAGGACTCGTCCGCCTTGGTACGGAAAAGGGACGTGTTGTCCTCCTCCGAATAAATGGCGACCGTCCGGATCCCCAGTTCACTGCAGGCTCTGAAAATCCGAATCGCGATCTCACCGCGGTTGGCGACCAGTACTCGCTTGAATCTCTTGATTTGCTTCATCTCTCGTTTCTCCTGTTCTCTAAAGATGCTGTTAAAAAGATGTTGTTTCTGTCTCTCCGTTTTCTGTACACCGATACATTTCATCCTCGCGTTACCGCGTCAGATCCTGTCCGGTTTTCGTAACCTCGATATGTGGATACGGGATTCGTATCCCTCGCCTGTCGAATTCTTTTTTGATTGCTTCTTCCATATAAATCAGGGCTTCGCCGCGGTTCTCGGTCCGGCACCAGATGCCGACGTCGAACACAAGTCCCCTCTCGCCGTGCTGTTTCAGGCATATCCAGGGCTCCGGCTCTTCCAGAAGCATCGGTCCCTCGCGAACAACCTGACGGATAGCGTCTCTCGCCTGATCGATGTCCGAGTCGTAACTGATGATGAATTCTCCGCTCACCCGACGCAGCTCGCGCCTGGACGCATTGATTACCATGGACGTCGTTACATTTCCGTTGGGAACGATGATATCCCGGTTATCATAGGTATGCAGATGCGTCGTCAACAGATCGATCCGGTCAACGATGCCGGTGGTTCCGTTAATCTCGACCTCATCTCCCGCCACAAAAGGCTTTGTGAACAAAAGAATGATTCCGCCTGCCACATTGCTCAGCGAGTCGCGCAGTGCCAGCGCAACCGCCACCCCCGCAGCGGCAAGCGCTGTCACCAGAGGCGCCATGTCCACGCCCAGTTTGGACAGAATCGTCAGAATCAGCAGAATCCACAGGACGATGCCGGTGGTTCGCATGATCAGAGTATGAACCGACCGGTCCAGGGCGGACTTTTCCAGCGCCGTTCTCTCAATGCGGCGGACGACCCGGATGAAAATCCAACCAATAACCAGAATGAGCAGTGCCTCTCCGAATTTTTCCAGCAACGCCCATCCGTTTTCCGCCGTAAAAATATTGCTGAAATTCATGAAAGGAACCTCCTATCTCCCCGCTCTGCGGCGATCCAGTTCATGCAGGAGTTTCTTGCGCAGGCGGATATCGTCCGGCGTAACCTCCACCAGCTCGTCGTCGGCGATAAACTCCAGCGCCTCCTCCAGTGTAAAGGTTCTCGGCGGTGACAGCTTAATCGTCTCATCGGATCCCGCCGCGCGCATATTGCTGACTTTCTTGGCCTTGCACGGGTTGACATCCATATCGTCACTCCGGGAATTCATCCCCACAATCATGCCTTCATACACATGTGTTCCCGGCTCTACGAACATCTGAACCCGCTCGCCGATATTGAACAAAGCATACGGGGTGCAGTTTCCTTCCTCGATGGCGATGGCGACGCCGTTGGTCCGTCCGGGGATCTCCCCTTTATATGGTTCGAAATCGAAGAACCGCCGCTCCATGCTTCCCTCTCCCCGGGTATCGTTGATAAACTCAGAACGGTACCCTAGCAGTCCTCGGGTAGGCACATGGTATTCCAGCCTGGAATACCCGTTTTCTCCGCTCATCTGCACCATCATTCCCTTTCTCTGATTGAGCTTGGAAATCACAGATCCTGAGTACTCATCCGGAACGTTGATGACGACCTCCTCCACCGGTTCCAGTTTCCGTCCGTTCTCATCCTTATGGAAAATAACCTCAGGCTTGGAAACCGCCAGTTCATAGCCTTCCCTTCTCATATTTTCTATCAGAATCGACAGATGCAGCTCGCCTCTTCCTGAAACCTTGAAGCAATCGGTCGAATCCGTATCCTCCACCAGAAGTCCCACGTTGACTTCAAGTTCTTTGTTCAGGCGCTCCCGGATGTGGCGCGAGGTCACATATTTCCCCACTCTGCCGGCAAAGGGCGATGTGTTGACCATGAAATTCATGGACAGGGTCGGTTCTTCAATGTGAATCATCTCCATCGGCTGCGGATCGGAGGGATCGCAGATGGTTTCCCCGATGGAAATATCCGAGATTCCGGAGACCACAACGATGTCTCCGCACTCTGCCTGCGGCACAGCCATGCGCTTGAGGCCCCGGTAAACAAAGACCTGGTTGATTTTTTTGTTCTCGATAGTTCCGTCTTCTCTGGCGACAGCGACAGTCTGTCCCTCCCGGATCACGCCCCTGGTGATCCTGCCAATGCCGAGCCTGCCGATGTAATCGTCATACGCCAGCGTGGAAACCTGAAACTGCAGCGGCTCATCGCGCAGATCAGGATAAGGCGCACAGTGCTCCACAATCGTGTCAAACAGCGGCGTGATATCCAGTCCGCCAATTCCTCTTGGCGTATGGCGGAGTTTTTTGTCGCCCTCGCCGACCTCGATGCCTTTTACCTCCTCCGGATCGCGTACCGCGATTCCCTGACGGGCGATGCCGTAAAGAATAGGGAAATCCAGCTGCTCATCATTGGCGTTCAGATCCATGAAGAGTTCATAGACCTCGTCCACCACCTCGTCGATGCGGGCGTCCTTCTTATCGATTTTGTTGATCAGAAGAATAGGATTCAGCCCCTGCTCCAGCGATTTGCTCAGCACGAATCTCGTCTGGGGCATCGGTCCTTCGCTGGAATCCACCAGCAGGATCACCGTATCCACCGTCTTCATGATCCGCTCCACCTCAGATGAAAAGTCCGCATGTCCCGGAGTATCCACGATGTTGATCTTTGTATCTCCATGCATAATGGAACAGTTCTTGGAATAAATCGTGATTCCCCGTTCTCTCTCTATATCATCGCTGTCCATGACACAATCCACGACCTCTTCGTTTTCACGGAAAACGCCGCTCTGGTTCAGGAACGCATCCACCAGCGTAGACTTTCCCGCATCTACATGGGCAATCACAGCGATATTGATTATTTTTTGTTTTTCTGCCATAAAATATAATCCCCTCCAATGTGTAGGCTTAACAATTAATGTTACCATAATTTCAAAGCCAATTCAACACCCGGAAGGGATTTTCTTACACTCACCCGGAAGGGATTTTCTCTCACTCATCGGCAGAGCGATCTTCTCATGCTCTCCCATGACTTCGCAGATAGCGGGCAAGAAAAATCTCGTCTTCGATTTCCAGGCCTCTCTCCCCGGACAGACTCTCCAGATGATGACGGAACTCATGGCGAAGCACCTCCCGGATCTTCCGGGTCACCTGTTCCTCGTCAGCGTCCTCCATCATCCGGACAAATGAACCGTAATACAGCGTGATTCCTCTCCCGAAGTTCGGCGAGCGCGTATACTCTCCGAGGATGTACAGATCGTCCGCTACGCCTCTGGGATGGGGCCTGGCATATTCCTGAACGATCACGCCGTTATTCAGCTCCCGGAAAAACGCCGCCGGAAGCTCATCCATCATATCTCCCGTGATTTCGCGGAAGCGTGCGAGGCTTACCATGCTCCGCCTCCGCCGCCTCCGAAACCGCCTCCGGAAAAGCCGCCTCCGCCGAAGCCTCCGCCGCCGTCACCGCCGATGTCGCCCCAGCCTTCTGACACAGCATCCGCGACAGCTGAATCGAATTCGCCGGCGATTCCCCGTCCCCAGGAGTTCAGCATACTCCCGTACCACAGCGGAGTCCATACAGAAGCGGTATCGTAGCTGTCGTACCATTCCGGCTGCGGAACCTTGATATCGGTGAATTTCTTCGCCCATCGGGTTGACATTCCCATGACATACGCATACGGCATGATATCGAAAAAATATTCCGGATCCTGATCGGACAGCATTTTCAGCCGGTCGTACTCTGCGTCCCGGATGAAGTCGCGGAAGCCCAGGATCTTTCCCTGCCACTCCGCGCTTTTCTTTGTGCGGGCCTTCATCAGCGCCACGAAGACATAGGATATCGCAATGGAAACAAGCACTGCCGCCGCAACCGGCATGCTGCCCAGCCGGTCGAAAGCAAGCGACGCCGCCAGCATCGCTCCGGCTCCGGTCAGAGCGATTCCCGCGGAAAAGCGGACGATATTTGAACCTCTGGTCCGGGCGTCCTTGTGATCGAAGGCGCTCATAACGCTTCCGATTCCGATGATCTGAATAATCAGTTCGATTGCGATCCACAGAATGCTCGTGCCCGCGCCTGTTTCCATCCTGGGCAGCTGAATCGCCGCAAGCGGCGGAACGACCAGAAGAGCCATTCCGATCCCTCGGCAGACCTTGGACGCTTCTGTGAACAGCCTGTTCTTTTTCTTATTGTAATGACCGATCAGCTTATCCTTTGTCACCATCAGCGCATCGCCAAACCCGGCGGGCGGGTTCTGCATATCCGCCTCATCTCCCTCGGCAAACAGCTGATTGAACAGATATTTCACAAAGCCCTTTTCCTGTTCGTCAATCTCCCGGAGCTTTGTCACCCGGAAGGCATTACGCTCATACTCCCGGATCTTCAGATAGCCCTTCGATGCGTAGTACATCAGGAGAGAGGAAATATCCGTTCCCTCCACGTTCCCGTCGATGATGTACCCCAGTTCTGCCGGCGTCATATTGTCCGGCGGATAGAATTCCACCGTCCTGACCACCCTGGGATCCCGTCCGAACAGGAACCACAGGAGCAGGAGGATCAAAGGAATCAGCGCCAGCACACAGTAAAGCAGAACCCTGAAAATGTGTCGGCTGGCAGGATCCACCCAATAGCCCTGCGGCAGCGTCGCCTTGACCGTCACGCCGTAATGGCGCGGCAGACTGCTGCCCTGAATAGTGAGCGTATTAGTCTTCTTATCCACTGTCCTGCTGAACATCGGATCCAGGCCGCCGACCGTCCGGTACGCGCCGCTGTAATAGCTGACCTTATCCCAGTCTATCGCTTTCGGCATGGTCAGGGTCAGCTTCGTCTTTCCTATCGCGGTCACCCACTCGGTGGGAAGCAGATCCAGCGACAGGTAGTCCTCCTTTTCCGAGTCGTCCTCGTAGCAGACCAGATCGTAGGAAAGCGTATAGGTATGCTTTCCGGTGATGACCTCGTCGGGATCGCCGATCTTGATGTAACAGAAGGAATACTGACCGCCCAGACTGCTGTCGGAGCCGGCTTCCATCTCATAATCCGACGGATCCTTACCGCTGTCGATATTCCGTATTTTATAATACTTCTCCGGTACAGGTATGTACCGGGTGATGCCGTGGTGCGCAGACTGATTGAAATTGACCCGTATAGTCTCCTTCACATGGATCACATGGTTTTCACTGACGGTCGCGCTGACATTGAATATCTCCGTTTCAAAGTCGTCCGATGTCGCGAACGCGTCGTGTGGCGAAGACCAGATCACCGCAATCAGCGCCAGAAACAAAACAAAGGCTGCGATCCGCGGCCTTTTAAATGATGCGCTATGCATTGAAATCCACCTTGACGTTCCGGCGTTCCTCCTCGTTTTCCACCTCAAACATCGGCTTCCGGGTATAATGGAAAACGTTCGCAATGATGTTGCTCGGGAACATCTGACATTTGTTGTTGAAAATCTTGACGACCGCGTTGTAGTACTTCCTGGAGTTCGCGATCTCATCTTCGATTCTCTGGAGCTGCGACTGCAGATCCATGAAATTCTGATTCGCCTTCAGATCCGGATAAGCCTCCGAAATCGCAAAAAGAGACTTCAGCGTGCCGGACAGAATGTTCTCTGCCTGCGCTCTTTCCTCCACTGTCGACGCGCTCTGCGCCATGTTGCGGGCCTCCACGACCTTCTGCAGTGTGTTCGACTCATGAGCCGCATACCCCTTGACGGTTTCCACGAGATTCGGAATCAGATCGTATCTCTTCTTCATGTACACGTCCATGGTGGCAAACGCCTCTTCACAGTTGTTGTTCGCCCGGACAAAGCCATTGTACGCGGCAATCAGCCACACTACAATGACGCCGACGATGACGGCGATAATAATACCGGCAATAGCAATCATTCAACTACCTCCCTGTCTCCCAGTTGACCGGTTCCTGACCGGTGCTGACCAGGAATTCATTCGCTCTGGAAAAGTACCGCCCTCCGAAAAAACCGTTATAGGCCGACAGCGGACTGGGATGCGCTCCTGTGAGTACGAGGTGTCTGCGGTTGGTAAGCAGCGGCCGTTTCGCCTTTGCGTTCCCTCCCCACAAAATAAATACCAGCGGTTTTTCCCGTTCGTTCAGCAGCTGGATGATCCGGTCTGTGAGAATCTCCCAGCCCCTGCCCTTGTGAGAGTTTGCCTGATGTTCTCTGACCGTGAGCACCGTATTCAGAAGAAGCACGCCGTCTTTCGCCCAGTTCACCAGGCTGCCGTTATCCCGGGGCGGCGGAGAGATTCCGAGATCCTCCTGCAGCTCCCTGAAAATGTTCACCAGCGACGGCGGCTGCGGTACTCCCGGCATCACGGAAAAAGCCAGACCGTGCGCCTGTCCCTCTTCATGATACGGATCCTGCCCCAGAATCACAACCTTCACATCATTGTACGACGTATATTTCAGCGCATTGAAAATATCGTACATATCCGGATAAATTCTGCGGCTGCGGTACTCCCGGATCAGAAACTGCCTCAGTTTCTGATAATAATCCTTATCAAATTCTCCCTTCAGGATTTCATCCCATTCATTTCCAATACTAACCATGTCACAATTATACCTGAAAGACACATGAGATTCAAGATAAATGCGGAACGGGGGCGGCTCCCGGCTCCATCTCTGACGACAAAGGATCTGCCCCGACGCCGCAGAGCGGCGGATTCCCAAAGCCGCGAAACGACTGCTCTTAAAGGCGGAACGCTTCAGACAGCGCGATGACCGCTTCGTTCTTTTTGTCAGAATCAATCGCCGCGGAAATCGAAATCTCCGAGGTCGTGATGTTATAATGCCGTATACCGTTTTCCGCCAGCGTTGCAAAGGTTTTTCCGGCAACTCCCACATGAGTAGTCATCCCCACGCCCACCAGCGAAACCAGGCAGATGTCTTCCTTCTTCATGACCTCCAGATTACAAAATCGGGAATTTCCGGCAAAAGCTTTGTCGATAGCCTCAATATCCCCGCCGGAGCAGCTGAAGGATACCGCGCACGCATTCTCCGAATACGTCTGCTGCGAGATCACATCGACATTCACGCTGAGATCACCCAGCATCTCAAACAGTTCCGATATCGCGTCCCCGCTGGTGGCGATATCCTTGATAGTATAAATCACGATGTCATCCGACACGCTGATTCCGCTGACCGCAGCTTCCTGCACAATCACACTTCTGTCCACGATGAATGTACCTCCAATCCTGTTTTCATTGAACGCCGGACCCACAAAGACCTCAACGCCCAATGTCTTCGCCAGTTCTATGGCGCCTGCCTCCAGATCCGTTTCACCCAGAGCTGTCAGCTCCATCGCCTCTTCATAGCTTATTTTCGGGAACACGGTACGGCTTTCCGAAACCTTCGGATCCACGACACAAACGCCCTCAGCATTTCCGTAGAGTTCGCAGCCGCATTTCAGGCCGCCCGCAATCGCCACGGCCGTCGCGGCGGAACCGTACCGTCCCAGCCGGTCCTCCATGCCGAAATCTCCAAACCCCTGAAATCCGGGAATAACCGCAACCTCTCCGGCAAGGAACGCGTGCTCTATACGATCCAGCATAATCTCATGCTTCCCCCGATACCGATCCACGATATCCAGAGACTGCCCCCGGATATCCTCGATCACACGGGCTCCGACACCTCTCTTTTCCAGAGCGCACGCCATCAGTGCCGCAGTCTGAAGCTCCGACGCCGAAAACAGCGCGTCCAGCTTATCCCGGCTGATCTCTTCCCCGAAGGTTTCTGCACGTGTCAGCGTCTGCTCCGCGATTTCGTGCATAGACGCCATAACGAGCACCAGCCCGTCCACGCGGCTGCGGTATTCCGCCACATGATCCGCGATCCGGTTCAGATCCTCCATGTTCCTGAGGTACTTTCCCCCATATTTCTGTACCAGATTCATAGTTCCTCCATTTTCTCCCGGTTCTTCACAACCCTGTCTTATATCGGATATTCTAACATAATCGCACAATTTAACAAGTCTTTTTTTGTTGTTTTTCAACAAATAATATTGTGCGCCGCCTTCGCGAAAAATACTGCCCGGCATTTACATTTCCGTTCCGCACGTATATAATGTTGGCAGCGTTATCCCGCCGGCAGTTACTGCATAACGACGGCCGCCGGCTGGCATCCTGCAGCAGATTCTGCACCGGTGACGAATCAAAAAGGAGAAATCTGAAACTGATATGAAGAAGCATGCGATCATCCCGATATTCATTCCGCACCTCGGATGCCCCTATAACTGTATTTTCTGCGACCAACGCACGATTACGGCTCACACGGCACCCGTCAGCGAGGAGGAGGTCACGGAAACCATTGAAACCTGGCTCTCCACACTGGAACACGTGGAGACGCGGGAGATCGCCTTTTACGGCGGAAGCTTCACGGCCATTCCCATGGAACTCCAGAACCGGTATCTGCGGATCGCCGGACGATACAAGGATAGCGGCAGGATTCACAAAATACATCTGTCCACACGGCCGGACGCCATCAGTCCGTCCATTCTGGAAAACCTCAGACGACATGGCGTCGATACTGTCGAACTGGGCGTGCAGTCCTTCGATGACCGGGTTCTGACCCTGAGCCGCCGCGGACATGACAGCGCCGTCGTTTACCGGAGTGCCCGTATGATACAGGAATACGGCTTTGAACTTGGAATTCAACTGATGATCGGCCTTCCCGGTGACAGCCCCGAAGCCTGCATCCGCAGCGCCCGTGAGACGGTTCGCATCCGTCCGCAGATCGCCCGGCTCTATCCTGTCATTGTCATTGAAAACACCGAACTGTATCATCTGTGGCAGAGAGGCGCCTATCATCCGCTTACGCAGTATGAGGCAGTGCAGTGGACAAAGGAAATGTACAAAATCCTTGACGCCGCCGGTATCAATATCATCCGCGTCGGTCTGAAAAGCAGTGATCATATCCGGACGGGCGGAAGCATCGCGGGAACCACTTTTCATCCCGCTTTCCGTCAGCTGGTGGAGGGGGAAATCGCAAAAGAGCGAATCGAAGAGCAGCTCGCCGCATCCGGCTTTGTTCCCCGCAGCAGCAGAAATCCGAAGAGGGAAGTTCTGTGCATGGCAAACGCCCGCGGACTCTCGAATCTCGTGGGAAACGGAGGCCGCAACCGCAAATATTTCCTTGATAAATACCCCGGAATTGTTTTATCATATAGAGTATGCAATGAACTACACGATGGTGAATACATCGCGAGAATAAAGGGAGACAAATAATGAACGAAACACAGAAAGCAGTCGTTACTGTCATCGGAAGGGATATGGTCGGAATTCTGGCCAGGGTTTCCACCGCGGCAGCAGAAGGAAACGCGAACGTTATGGAAGTGACTCAGTCCGTTCTGGACGGTTATTTCTGCATGATCATGATCATCGACATCACAGAAGCGACCCGGTCCATCGAGGAGCTTCAGGACAGCATCCGCACGGCCGTACCCGATATGCAGGTCCATGTCATGCACGAGAACATCTTTAATTCGATGCACCGGATCTAGGAAAGGGGTGGGCACAGTATGCTGAATATGAGCGACATCATGGAAACCATCACCATGATCCGGGAGGAAAATCTGGACATCCGGACCATTACTATGGGAATCTCTCTGATCGACTGCGCCGACGCAGATATCGACCGATCCTGTGAGAAAGTCTACCGGAAGATCTATTCCCACGCAAAGGATCTAGTGAGAACCGGCGAAGTCATTGAAAAAAAATACGGTATTCCCATCGTGAACAAGCGTATCTCCGTCACTCCCGTCTCGCTTCTGGCGGGAGTCAGCGGTGGCGATCCTGTAAAATACGCCCGGACTCTGGACCGGGTTGCGCATGATGTAGGCGTGGATTTTCTGGGCGGCTATTCTGCGCTGGTGCAGAAGGGCTTCAGCGCCGGAGACCGGGAACTGATCGATTCCATTCCGCAGGCGCTTGCGGAAACGGAGCTGGTCTGTTCCTCTGTCAACATCGGATCCACCAAAGCGGGAATCAACATGGATGCGGTAAGTCTGATGGGCGAGAAGGTTCGAGAGGCTGCAGAACTCACAAAAGATCGTCAGTGCATCGGCGACGCCAAGCTGGTTATATTCTGTAACGCCGTGGAAGACAATCCATTTATGGCAGGGGCCTTCCACGGAATCACGGAGGCCGACACAGTTGTCAGCGTCGGCGTGTCGGGCCCCGGCGTGGTTCGCTCCGTACTCTCGAAAATGCCTAAGGACGCTCCTCTGAACGAGGTGGCGGAAACTATCAAGCGCACCGCCTTCAAGATCACGCGGGTCGGTCAGCTGGTGGGGACGGAGGCCGCAGAGATGCTGGGCGTCCGGTTCGGCATCATCGATCTGTCACTGGCCCCCACTCCTGCAGTCGGAGACTCGGTCGCCCATATCCTGGAAGAAATCGGTCTGGAGCAGTGCGGCGCTCACGGGACGACGGCTGCGTTGGCAATGCTCAACGATGCGGTGAAAAAGGGAGGTCTGATGGCTTCTTCCAGCGTCGGCGGACTTTCCGGCGCCTTCATTCCGGTCACTGAAGATGCGGGGATGATTGCCGCCGCCCGCGCCGGCACCCTTTCCATTGAAAAGCTGGAGGCCATGACAGCTGTCTGCTCTGTCGGGCTGGACATGATCGTCATTCCGGGCGATACGCCGGCGGATGTGATCTCCGCAATCATCGCCGACGAAGCCGCCATCGGTATGGTCAACTCCAAGACCACCGCCGTCCGTGTGATTCCGGCGATCGGACTGGCCGAAGGCGAGGAGCTGGACTTCGGCGGTCTCCTGGGCAGCGGGCCGGTCATGAAGGTCCGGAGTCAGTCCCCCTCCGTCATGATCCGCCGCGGAGGAAGAATCCCCGCGCCGATGCAGAGTCTGAAGAACTGACATCACATGCCAAAGCGCCCTGCGGGCAGCAGCGTCACACAGCTGTCCGCAAGGCGCTTTAGTATTTCAGCGTTTTGGCATCTCAGCGGATTTTTGTTTTCAGACTTCCAGCGCTTGCGGTTTACTGAATCGACAGAACCTTGTAATCCTTCGCCTCTACCGCCTGCTTCAGCACATCATCCGACACGTCTCCGCTCAGTGTGACCACAGCTTTGTTCGCCTCGTGGCTCACTTCAGCGCTCTCTACGCCCTGCACCTCTTCCAGCGCCTTCTTCACGGTCGCTTCGCAGTGTCCGCACATCATTCCTTCGATATTCATTGTCTTTTCCATTTCTGTAACCTCCTGATTTACATTTTCCTTTCGCTTTATCTTTTTATCCTTTGAAGCGTCATGCAGTCTGAAAAGATTCAGGCGCAGCGCGTTCATACACACGCAGAAGCTGGACAAGCTCATGGCCGCGGCTCCCAGCATGGGATTCATGGACCATCCCGTCAGGTGGACATAGGCGCCTGCCGCCACCGGAATAAGGATGGCGTTATAGAAGAACGCCCAGAACAGATTCTCATGTATATTCTTCACCGTCTGACGGCTCAGCCGCAGCGCCGCCGGAACATCGCTGAGTCTGCTGTTCATCAGCACCACATCCGCCGCGTCGATGGCAACGTCCGTTCCCGCACCGATGGCGATGCCGGTATCTGCCCGTGTCAGAGCAGGCGCATCATTGATTCCGTCCCCGACCATGGCGACCTTGCCCTGCTTTTTCAGTCTGCGTATTACGGCCTCCTTGCCGGTCGGCAGAACGCCCGCGATAACCTCGTCCACGCCGGCCTGCCTTCCGATCGCCCGGGCGGTACGCTCGTTGTCCCCCGTCAGCATGACCACATGGATGCCCATATTTCTGAGCTGCCGGATCGCCTCCGGGCTGTCCTCCTTGATGGTATCCGCCACCGCGATCATTCCGGCGAACCGGTCGTCCTCTGCGAAATACAGACAGGTTTTTCCTTCCTCTGCAAGCTTCTCTGCCCTGTCAAGGATCGCCTGAGGCACCGGGCATTTCTTTTGTACAAAATCAAGGTTTCCCCCGGTCAGAGACAAGCCGCTCCGCATCCCATGCAGCCCGTGACCGCTGACGGCCTGAAAAGCCGTAACATCGTCGGGTACGACTCCCTGCGATTCCGCCCGGGACAGCACTGCCCGCGCCAGCGGATGCTCACTCTTTCCTTCCAGCGCCGCGGCCAGGGACAGCAGTTCAGTTTCTGTGAAGCCTTCTGCAGGAACCATATCCGTCACCTGCGGCTCGCCTCTGGTAATCGTTCCGGTCTTATCCAGCGCGACGATCTGCGTGCGGCCGGTTTCCTCCAGCGACTCCGCAGTTTTAAACAAAATCCCGTTCTTCGCGCCCAGGCCGTTTCCGACCATGATTGCGACCGGCGTCGCGAGCCCCAGTGCGCAGGGACAGCTGATTACCAGAACAGCAATTCCGCGGGCCAGCGCATATCCCGGATCCTGCCCGACGAGGAGCCAGATAATCATCGTAACGATTGCAATTCCGATGACAGCGGGAACGAAAATCCCCGAAACCTTATCTGCGATCTTGGCAATCGGAGCCTTTGTCGCCGCAGCATCGCTGACCATCTGAATAATCTGCGCCAGGGTAGTATCCTCGCCTACGCGGGTCGCTTCGGCCCGGATGAATCCGCCCTGATTCACCGTCGCTGCTGAAACCATATCGCCTTTTCCTTTGTCCACCGGAATACTCTCTCCGGTCAGCGCCGATTCGTCAACCGCGGTCTCACCCTCCAGAATCACTCCATCCACCGGAATGTTCTCCCCCGGACGGACCACGAACTGATCTCCCGCACGGACCGAATCAACGGCAACCTCCGTCTCCACGCCGTCCCGCAGAATCGTTGCGGTTTTCGGTGCAAGTTTCATCAGGCCTTTCAGCGCGTCAGTCGTTCTTCCCTTCGACATCGCCTCCAGCATCTTTCCGATTGTGATCAGCGTTACAATCATCGCGGCTGCTTCGAAATAAAAGTCGTGCATATCCGCCATCACTGCCGCGCTGTCTCCGGCAACCTGATCCCCTGTCATGCGGAACAGAACGAATACGCTCCATCCGAAGGAAACCGCCGACCCCATCGCCACAAGAGTGTCCATGTTCGGCGCGCCGTGCATCAGGCTTTTGAAGCCGCTGACAAAGAATTTTTTGTTGATCATCATAACGACGACTGCCAGGATCATCTCCAGAAGTCCCATGGCCACATGATTCCCCTGAAAGAACGCCGGCACCGGCCAGCTCCACATCATATGTCCCATGGAGAAATACATCAGCACCAGCAGAAATCCCACGGACGCGATCAGGCGGCGCTTCAGGACCGGCGTTTCGTGATCCGCAAGAGCCTCCTCCTCCGCCGCGTAACGGTCATAACCGGTTCCGGCCGCCGATGCTGACGCGGCCACTGGTGATGACGCGTCCGTTGATGCTGACGCGCCCACTGATACGGGCGATCCCGGAGTTCCTCCGACAACTTCTTTTGCCGCGCCCTGCACCGAAACGCCCCCTGCATTTCCCCGCGTCTTCGGCGAAGCGCCGTATCCCGCGTCCTGCACTGCTTTGATGATTTCCGCATCCGATGCGGTGCCTTCAACCCCCATGGAATTGGTCAGAAGACTGACTGAGCATCCGGTAACTCCCGGTACTCTGTTCACCGCCTTCTCCACCCGGCTCTGACAGGCCGCGCAGCTCATTCCCGTAACAATATACTGCTTCAAAATCTCGCCTCCCTTGCGTTGTATCTCATTATTTCATCAGTTTCTGAAGTGTCTTCAGAAGCTCGTCAATCGTTTCGTCATTTCCCTCACGAATATCGTCAGCCACACAGGTGCGGATGTGATTCGCCATCAGTACCCGGTTGAAACTGTTCAGCGCCGAGCCGGCCGCCGCGCTCTGGGTCAGGATGTCAGGACAGTAGGCGCCCTCCTCCACCATGCGTTTCAGCCCGCGAATCTGGCCTTCAATGCGGCTCAGCCGATTGATCAGATCTTTATATTCCTCCGGAGTCCGCTCCTTGGTTCGATGCTGGCAGCAGCAGTTCGGTGCTGATCCTGCCGCCATATCCGGCGGCGTTGGCAGAGTCGTCGGCTCGGCTGACGGCGAGACCGCGGGCACTGTTGACGGCGAGACTGCGGACGAAGTTCCGGACTTTGACGAAGCACCGGATGCTGACGAGGCTGTGGTCGCTGTTGGCGGCGAGGCCGCCGTTTCCGCTGTTTCTATTTCTGATTTAGTACGGTTCTCCATGATTTTCCCCTTCCTTCTTCCACCGGCACTCCGCAGACTGTGCTCCACCTGCCGCGGCACATACATGCCGCATCGTTTTTCTTTTGTTGTCCCTACATACCCCATCGGGGTATCTGCCAGACACAGCTATTATATACCCACCTGGGGTATCAGTCAAACATCAGATTCTCTGCAGTCTGCAGCAATAATTTCCGTCGGTTATTGCGAATCATCTCACTCTGTGGCATAATGACCGCAAGGAGGAATCACTCATGAAAAAAATCAGTCTTGGAAAAACAGGAATCACTTCCGACAAAAACGGATTCGGTGCGCTGCCCATCCAGCGCATTTCCTTCGAAGATGCCGAGCGCATCATTCTCAGGGCCATCGAAGGCGGCATCACCTATTTCGACACCGCCCGTTTTTACACAGACAGTGAGCAGAAGCTGGGACGCGCACTCGCGGGCCGGCGGCACGAAGTCACTATCGCCACAAAGACAATGTGCAAAACCACCGAAGAATTCTGGACTCAGCTTAATCAGTCGCTGACCGATCTGCGCACCGACTACATCGATATCTACCAGTTCCATAACCCGGACTTCTGTCCCAGGCCAGGCGACGGCACCGGACTTTATGAGGCCATGCTGGATGCGAAAAAGCAGGGGAAAATACTCCATATCGGCATCACCAATCATCGTCTTCCGGTAGCCGAGGAAGCTGTTGACTCCGGACTCTATGAAACACTACAGTTCCCGTTTTCTTATCTGGCGGCCCCACAGGATCTCGCGCTGGCCGAAAAATGCGCACAGAGCGGAATGGGATTCATCGCAATGAAAGCTCTTAGCGGCGGTCTGATTAACCGCGCCGACGTTGCTTATGCATTCTGCGATCAATACGATTATGTACTGCCTATCTGGGGAATCCAGAAAATGTCCGAGCTGGAAGAATTCCTGGAATGCAGAAAGAATCCACCCGCCTACGACGAGGAAATGCAGGCTTTCGTCGCTTCCGAGCGCGCCCAGCTCTCCGGTGATTTCTGTCGCGGATGCGGTTATTGTATGCCATGTCCCGCAGGTATAAAAATCAACGATTGTGCCCGGATGTCACTGCTGATACGCCGTGCGCCTGTCGAGATTTATATGAACAAAGAATACCAGGCTGAGATGCAGAAGATAAAAGGATGCTTGCACTGTGACAGTTGCCGGCAAAAATGTCCCTACGGCCTGGACACACCGGCACTGCTGGAGAAAAACCTCCTGGATTACGAAGAAGTTCTGGCCGGAAAAGCTTTGTAACTGCAGCAGCGCTTACTTTGCTACAACGACGCAGCGAGGCCTCGTACCCCTGCAAGCAGACGGACAGCCCCGGGAGGCCTCGCAAAGCCCGGCATTGTTTCATATCTATTGTCAGCAGCAAGCACTGCATCACAATGTATCGTAATTAGCCGATTTCAAAGCTTCCTAAATGGCCCTTGATCTGAAAATCTGCCACATTTCTCGAAAAATCCAAAAATGTGGCAACTCTGACCATCATCTAACCCGTACCTGGCTTTAACTCCGGCACCGGCCGTTCTTGGCCGACAGTCTCCAGGCTAATCCGAGAAAGTCCGACATAATCAACATAATCCGAAAAGACCGCCGAAAAAAAGAGGCTGTACATCAGCTTTTTGTATTGCCAGATGCCGCAGCCTCCTGTTTATGCATATTCCGATGTTTTAATTTCGTCCCTGCCCAGTTCCGCAGGTTAATCTGCGTTTTCTCCGGTCTTATTGTCCCCTGTGCAGCAAATCCGATTAAATTCTGTCAACTTCGCCGGACTCGGCTTCATTCCCTTGCGGGCTCGTTCGCAGTGCCTTGTGGATTCGGTCGCAGTTTCCTACGGACTCGGCCGCAGCTATTTAACCTTTACGGTTTTGGTTGCGGAGAATTTGCCGAAATAGTTTTTGCCGCCGACTGTCTTGTACGCGCGGACTTTGACGGAATACTTCTTTCCTTTCTTCAGGTTCTTAATGGTCTTTTTGGTCAGCTTCGTGTTGACCTTGAACCACTTACTTGAGCCCTTCTTCTTATATTTGATCTGATACTTCGCGCCTTTGATCTTTTTTACGGAAACTGTGGCTTTCTTTGTTCCTGCCTTAAGCCCTGTAATCTTCGCGGTCGCGATTTTCGGGGCTTTGACAGTGACAGTCGACGCCTCACCGAAGATTTTGCCTGTAATATTTGCGCCGGTCCAGTCCTTAATGTTGACGGTTCCTGTCGGCGCAATTGTATAGGTACCCGGCTTTGTCAGAGTAAATGTCGCCGCACCGTTCTTGTAGGATGTCTCGACGGCGGTCAGTTTTCCGGTACTCTTATCGACTGTATTCAGCGTTACGGCGGCCGGCTTGATGCTGCTGTTGCTTACGGCGTCATATACTGAAACCTTTGCCGTGATTTTCTCGCCTGCCGTCGCGGTGTACGCGGTCTTTGTCAGATAGCTATACTGATCCGAGTAATTTTTGTCGCTGTAGGCTCCTGCGAAGAGCCTGTCTCCATCCTTCACCGCGATTTCAGAAACGCCCATCTTATTATATTCGCCGTTTGTAAAATAGTATCCGACGATATCATGCCCGAACTGCTTTGTGACCAGCGAACCGTAGTCGGTTCTGGAGAGCCCGAGATACTCCGTCACCTTGTCTTCTCCGTATGTCTGAATGGTTGCCGCGACAAGGACGTCAGCGTAGGACACACCGTCCGCCTCCACGGTTTTCAGATCCGGGAAATACTTCTCCGCCAGATCGCCGGTGGCCGTAACCTTCTCATTTACCATATCATACTGATCCGGAATGCCGGCACTGAACGTAACCGTCGCCTTCTGCGACGCCGTACCCTCCGCGAACGCCATTCCCGGCATAAACGCCATTACCATTGTCAGGGCGAGCACCGCGATCAGTGCTCTGGAAAACTTCTTCATCACTTAACCTCCTCTGATAATCTACTTTACCTTCTTATATACGATACCGGAATATGCTCCGTATATCTTCTTACCGCTTACTGTGCGGTATGCGCGAACCTTGTAATAATATGTCTTGCCTTTTTTGAGCTTCTGGTTGGTGTATTTCACGGAAGATCCCTTCTTCAGGGTCGCGGCGGTTTTATACTTTCCGCTTTTACTGGTGGCTCGAACTACCTGATAACCGCTGGCTTTAGACACCTTTTTCCAGCTCACGGTAATTTTCCTGCTTCCCGCTCTGGCTTTCACTGAACCCGGCGCCGGTGGCAGAGCCTTCACCTTGAGTGTCGACGAATTGTCCGTCACCGAACCGTCCATCAGCTCCGCGCGAATCCGGAGGTAATAGGTTTTCCCTGTTTTCAGACTTCCGACGGCCGCCGATGTGGCGCTGTTCTTTGCGGTTTTCACCTTCCTGTAAGTCTTTTTGTCTGTACTCTGGTAAATAACAAAGGATCTTACATTCTCCCGCGGCGACCAGGACAGCGTGACCGACTCGGTCGTCTTCGGCGCGGATTTCAGACCGGTCACTGCCGAAGTGCTCTTGCCGCTGCCGACGGCCATAATGTCGCCGGCGTCATTTTTGTAGTACAAATTCCCGTCCGCGTCGCTCACGACCGGCGAAATGCAATACTGCTGCAGGGGCGGTATAAAGGTTTCGCCCTGAGCCGAGACTCTCAGATCGTCAGTCAGTTCTATGTAATAAATCCCACCCGGCGGCCGGTTGTAGGTGGAGTAGATGCAGATTTTTCCGCTGTTTCCTGTGGAGATCAGCATTTCGCCCTGTACGTTTGCGGGAGCCTTCACGGTTGTCGCAATCTCCATCTTATCCTTGTCAATCGCGTAGATATTCCCGCCGTTGCTGCCTATGTAGAGGTTATCACCGCTGATGAGCGGCGTGTTGACAGAGGGAGCGATTTTGACCTTTCCGGCTTCTGTCAGACTCGTTCCTGAAACCTTGTACTTTGTCAGATAGCCGACCCCTGTGCTGTCCATGGACATGTATGTGGCAGTCTTGGATGCAACATAGACACTGTTGCCGTCAGACACCGGGGTGGAACGGATGGTCATGCCATCTCCGGCATTCAGGACCTTGGTAACAGTTGTTCCTGTTTTCGACGCGATGTAGAGATTCCCGCCGTCGCTTCCGAAGACCACTGAATCGCCCACCTCACAGGCGCCGTCCCAGTAATACCCTTCTTTGTCATACTGTCCCTGCTCCCAGGCAAGGGAAAGGTCTGAAAGCTTCAGCGCAAAGTATGTTCCGCCCTCAGCACTGTCGTTCCAGGTTCCGCCGTAGATCCGGTCTCCGATGATCTTCAACGGTCCTTCGTTCTGTCCTTGAAATTTCTTGCTCGTTGCGAGCTTCTTCAGATCGCTGCTGTACTTCACCACGGAGGAGCCGTTCACAAAGACATATACGTTGTGGCTGCTGTCGACGGCGACCGGCGATGTACCAAAGCCCGCCGTACCGGGCAGCGTGCTGCCGGCCAGCACCTTGCCGGTGTCTTTGTCCAGCTTGTACAGCTTCTTTCCCGCGACGAAGTATACATAATTTCCGTCCACTGCCGGCGGTGTCGGCGCGTTTGTGAAGTCCATCGGCTTACTGGACGTGATGAAGCGCCACTTCAGATGTGTATTCCAGGTTCCGACCGGCGTCGCAGCCGTTGTAACCGCCGCAAACGCACTGGCCGGCATCAGCATCGCAACTGCGATGACAAAGGTCAGAAGACCGATTGACATTTTTTTCTTCATTTACTCACTCCTCATTGAAACAACAAAAAACTGCGGCTTGCGCCGCAGTCCGTTTTCACTGCTGTGCATTCTGCATAGGAGTACACCGCTCCCGCAGAATTCCATTCATGCAGGTTTCCTGACTCGTGCTCTTCATCCTGACCCCGTCTTCCCGGAAATACCAGTGACTGCCCGTGCGGGCGGGGGCCGGACTCCCACTTACAGTGGCGGTACCGCGCAGGTCTCTCACCTGCTTCCCTCTCAGCGCCGCGTTCCACGCGGCGAACATGAACTGACTTCTTTTACTATCGTACCCGTCTTCACAGAAAAAGTCAATCATTTTAATGTTCTTGATTATATATCGGTTGACCGTTATAATATAGATGAAAGCAGGTGAAAAAATGTCCCTACGTGAAGCGTTAAAGAAAAAAAATATGTCCATATACCGGCTGTCCAAAATAAGCGGACTCCCTTATACAACTGTACATGATATTTACAATAACAAAGCACAGCTGAAAAAATGTAGCGCCGAAACAGTTTATAAGCTCGCTCGTACGCTAGGGGTTTCCATGGAAGAACTTCTGGCGCCCTCCTTCTTTAAACGCGGCAGTTTTGAAAACTTCAAAAGCGCTGTCTGCCATCGTGTCAGGGAACTGGGAGATATTGATTTTATTATCAACACACTGGAAAGCGGGGATATCCGCACTTATTATAACCTGCAGTGGTATCCTGAGAGCCTTTATCTTCTTGGTATGCTGGATTATATAAGCCGGGAAAATGACATACCGCCGGACAGCGAATATGATGACCTCCGTCAATGCCGTCTGGAAAAACCAATTTATCCGTCCAGCCTCCTGGCTCTGTCCGCAGCAGCCGGGAACAGCAGCGCTTTGGAAGAAGCGGTGAAAACAGCAATTCCAGAGTTTATTCGATTTAATATTGTAGAAAATGAGGTTCGAGATATCATCTGATCTGCGATTTGAATTTACCAAAGAGAATATTGACATTTATCTGAAAGAGCTTGGAAAGGAATATCGCAGGCAGCGTGGTAAGGGTATGCCTGCCGAACTGATATTGATCGGTGGAGCCTCAGTTCTGATCAATTACGGTTTCCGGAACATGACGACAGATGTCGACGCTGTGATTCAGGCAGCTTCCGGCATGAAGGATGCAATCAATGCGGTCAGAGATCGATATGGGCTTCCCAACCATTGGCTGAATGATGATTTCAAGAATACGAGTTCATACACGCCAAAGTTAATCGAGTTTTCCGTCTACTACAAAACCTTCTCCAATGTTCTCTCCATCCGCACCATAGCATCGGAGTATCTGATTGCAATGAAATTGCGTTCCGGGAGACAATATAAAAGCGATTTATCCGATGTACTGGGCATCCTGGCAGAGCATGAAAAAGAAGGAACACCGCTCAGCATGAAACAGATACGAAAAGCTGTAACTGACCTGTACGGTGATTGGAATTCTCTTCCGAACGTATCTCAGGTATTCATAGAAAATGTCATGGAGAACTCCGGATTTGAACAACTGTATGAGCAGATCACACGAGAGGAGCAGGAAACTAAAGAATTGCTGATTCAGCTTGAAGAAAACTATCCGGGTATAATCACCAGAGCCAATGTGAACGGCATCGCTGAAAATCTTCAAGAAAAGGCTGACAGAGCTTCAATTCTTGCTAGGCTCAGACAAAAGAAATCTGTCGATACGAAAATAACTGACGAAAAGAAATCAGGCGGCTGAACGTATCTGGAGAAACTTTATTTTACTGTAACTCACATCCAGCCGCCTTCTTCATCACACCATCTTCGACGGGTCCACCCAGGCGTCGAAATCCTCCTCAGACACCAGCCCCAGCTTGAGGGCCGCTTCCTTCAGCGTCGTTCCTTCCTTATGCGCCAGCTTGGCGATCTTCGCAGCGTTTTCGTATCCGATGTGCGGGTTCAGCGCGGTGACCAGCATCAGCGATTTCCGCAGATTTTCATCTATTCGCTCCCTGTTCGGACGAATCCCCTCCGCGCAGTTTCTGCGGAAGGAATCGCAGGCGTCCGCCAGCAGGTTCACTGACTCCAGAAAATCGTAAATCATCACCGGCATGAACACATTCAGCTGAAAGTTCCCCTGCGACGCCGCCAGCCCGATGGTCGTGTCGTGACCCATGACCTGAACACAGACCATGGTCATCGCTTCACACTGCGTGGGGTTGACCTTTCCGGGCATGATGGAGCTGCCGGGCTCGTTCTCCGGAATCGTGAGTTCGCCGATTCCGCATCGCGGGCCTGATGCCAGCCACCGGACGTCGTTGGCGATTTTCATGAGATCCGCGGCCAGCGCTTTCACGGCTCCGTGAACAAAGACCAGTCCGTCCTTACTTGTCAGGGAGTGAAATTTGTTTTCTGCGGTAACAAAATCCCTGCCCGTGATCCGGCTGACGGCGGCAGCCGACTCTCTTCCAAATTCTTTGTGTGCGTTCAGACCCGTTCCGACTGCCGTGCCGCCCAGCGCAAGCTCCCGCAGATAGTGCAGAGAGTCCCGAAGCATGGCGGCGTCGTGCTCCAGCATAGACCTCCACCCGCTGATCTCCTGACCCAGCGTCAGCGGAGTGGCGTCCTGCAGATGCGTCCGCCCCGTCTTGACGATGTCCATGTACTCCGTTTCCAGCCGCCGGAAGGTCTGCGTCAGACACTCCACTGCGGGAAGCAGACGGTCCTCTGTGGCGCAGAGCGCCGCGATATGCATCGCGGTCGGGAAGGTGTCGTTAGAGCTCTGAGACTTGTTGACATGGTCGTTAGGATGAAGGAGCTTTTTCCCGGCGATTTCGTTTCCGCGATTGGCGATGACTTCGTTTACATTCATGTTCGACTGCGTTCCGCTTCCTGTCTGAAAAATCACCAGCGGAAAATTCCCCTCCAGCTTCCCCTCTGTAATCTCATCGCAGACACGGCCGATTAACTCCGCACGCTCCGCGTCAAGCATTCCGAGCTTTTCGTTGGCCTGCGCCGCCGCCTTTTTCAGCACCGCGAATGCGCGGATCACCTCTGGCGGCATCCGGTGCGTCCCGATTTTGAAATTCTCAAAGCTTCGCTCCGTCTGCGCGCCCCAGTATTTGTCCGCGGGGACTTTTACCTCGCCCATCGTATCGTGCTCGATTCTGTACCGTTCCATTCGTCTCCCTCCTCATTTGTGTTCCGTGCTCCGGCTTTCATCTTCGTGCTCCGGCCTGTCGCCCGGTTTTCGTATCATGCTCCGTATTTTTTCCAGGCCTCTTTTACCGCTGCTGCCACACGCTCCACCACAAGGGGGTTGAATCCGTCCGGGAGCACATAATCCGCCCTGAGTTCCTCCTCAGGAATTACGGCCGCGATCGCCCTCGCCGCGGCCTCCTTCATCTCCTCGGTAATCTTTGTCGCCCGGCAGTCAAGCGCGCCGCGGAAGATTCCCGGAAAAGCGATGACATTATTGACCTGGTTCGCGAAATCTGAGCGTCCGGTTCCCACAACCGCCGCACCGGCTTCTCTGGCCAGTTCAGGCATAATTTCCGGGACCGGATTGGCCATCGGGAACACGATGGGATCCTTCGCCATAGAGCGGATCATATCCTGCGTCACGACGCCGGGTCTGGAAACGCCAATAAAGATATCCGCACCTTTCATCGCGTCCGCGAGAGAACCCTCCAGGTTGTCTTTGTTGGTCACCCTCGCCATGGCCTCCTGCTCCGGATTGTTGTACGGCGCTCCCTCATAGATCGTTCCCTTACTGCCACAGAGAATGATATCGCCGAAGCCGAACCGCAGAAACATCTTTGCGATGGAAATTCCCGCCGCCCCGGCACCGCTGAAAGCGATCCGCAGTCCTCCCGGTTTCTTTCCCGTGACCTTCAGCGCGTTCAGAATTGCAGCTGCGGTGATGATGGCGGTTCCGTGCTGGTCATCATGGAATACCGGAATATCACATTTCTCAATGAGCCTGCGCTCAATCTCAAAACAGCGCGGAGCACCGATATCCTCCAGGTTGATACCGCCGAAGCTTTTGGAAATGTGGAACACCGTATTCACAATCACATCCGGATCCTTACTGTTCACGCAGATCGGCACCGCGTCGATATTCGCGAAGGTCTTGAACAGCGCGCACTTTCCCTCCATGACCGGCATTCCGGCCGACGGTCCGATGTCTCCGAGCCCGAGGACCGCGCTGCCGTCTGTAATCACAGCCACGGTATTGCCCTTTCCCGTGTAGGTATAGGCCAGCGATTCGTCCTTACTTATCTCCAGGCAGGGCGCGGCGACTCCCGGCGTATAAGCGACCGACAACTCATCCCGGTTGGTTATCGGAGCTTTGCTCTCGACGGAAAGCTTTCCTCTCCATTCCGCATGTTTCTTCAACGCAATTTCATTATAGTCCATAGTATATTCCCTTTCGTTCAAAAAGAAAAGGGCTGCGGTCTTCGCGACAGCCCTCTGTTTCCATTATTTTCAGTTCTTCAATGATTCAAGCCAGCTTCTTCCGACACGAATCTGGCGGCGAACCTCATCGGGAGCTGTCCCGCCGAAGGATTTTCTGGCGCTGACACACGCCGGAATGCTGATGTCGCCCAATGCCTTCCGGCTCAGCCGCGAGTCGATGGACCGCAGAGATTCCTCATCCAGTTCTTCCAGCTGACAGCCGCGCTCTTCGCACGCCTTGACCATGCGTCCCACGATATTGTGTGCCTCACGGAACGGAATTCCTTCCATCGCAAGATGCTCCGCGACATCAGTCGCGTTCAGGAAGCCTTTTGACAGCTGTTTTTCAATCTGATCCATGCGGAACTCGGTTTTGTCCAGCATCTTCGTAAAGATCTGTATGCACGCCTTCCAGGTGTCCACAGCGTCAAACAGCCCTTCCTTGTCCTCCTGGAAATCTTTGTTGTAGGCGAGAGGCGTTCCCTTGAGCACGGTGAGCATCTGCATCAGATCGCCGTAGACTCTTCCGCTCTTGCCCCGGAGCAGTTCTGCCATGTCCGGATTCTTTTTCTGCGGCATGATGCTGGATCCGGTGCAGAAGCTATCATCGATGGCGATATAGGAGAATTCCGAGGTATTCCACCATGCGAATTCCTCTGCCCAACGGGAAATATGCATCATGGAAATTGATGCATCGCTGAGGAACTCAATCGCATAATCCCGGTCGCTGACGGAATCCATCGCATTCTCCGTCGGTGCACGGAATCCCAGAAGCTCTGCGGTTCTGGCACGGTCTGTGGGGAAGGTGGTGCCGGCGAGAGCGCATGCTCCCAGCGGACAAAGATCCATCCTCTCATAGGTGTCCGTCAGACGCTCGATATCCCGGCGGAACATCTGGAAATACGCCATGAACACGAATCCGATGGTGATGGGCTGAGCGTGCTGGATATGAGTAAAGCCGACAGTAATCTCCTCCGCATACTGATCTGCCTTGCGCAGGATCACCTCCTCCAGCTCAATGAGTTCTGCCACAATAGCGCGAATCTCCTCCTTCAGGTACAGCCGGCCGTCCACCTGGCACTGATCGTTGCGGCTGCGGGCGGTATGCAGTTTCTTGCCCACTTCGCCGATCTCCTCGATCAAACGGCTTTCAATCCCCATATGGATATCCTCATCCTCCACTGTGAATACGATTTCACCGCTGCGAATCTTTTCCCGGATCCTCTCCAGACCATCTATAATCTGTCTGCTCTCTTCCTCCGTAACGATTCCCTGCGCCGCCAGCATGGTCACATGCGCAATGCTCCCGTCGATATCTTCATTATACATTCTCTGGTCAAACCCGATGGAAGCGTTGAACTCCTTCACGATCTGATCCATGTCCTTTTCAAATCTGCCTCCCCAAAGAGCCATATATGTTTACCTCCTGCAATTAAATTCGTTTATATTATACAACAAAAGGGAATATCATTCATCCTGTTTTTTGCTGTACTCCGCAATTTCACCGCATGTCGCGAACCAGACGTCCTTCTCTGACTGCATATGATCCAGCAGCTCCTCCAGAAGGCCCGTTCTCCCCGGCGCGCCGATCATGGCAGGATCCAGCTGAAGCACATAGCAAAGTCCGTACTCAGCCGCCCCGTCGAATTCATCGATCCAGTTGTCCAGAACCCCCGTGTAATTCGCGATGCGTCCCTGACCCGCAGGGAACGCCGGATGATAGTTGAAGGCGAAATACGGCAGATCATAGTTGACCCAGTGAATGGGAATCTCTGTCATGGTTTCTCCGTTGCCGAGATCAATCTCACAGGGGCGGTCGTCGCAGCTGAGGTTGCTGGAATACGCGAGACCGAGCTCTTTTGCCGCCTGCAGGGTTTCCAGCGTCAGTTCTCCCTGAGGAGTACGGAACCCCCGCGGCGTTGTCCCGCAGACCCTTTCGACAGTTTCTATGCTCTTTTTCAGGGAATGCTTCTGCTCTTCCTTTGTGTACAAAGCCATATTCTCATCGCGGCTGCCCATGACGCCGATCTCATGCCCCCGCTCTGCAATGCTCCGCAGGGTGTCCGCATAATGCTCCGCCACCCATCCGGGCACAAAGGCTGTCGCGCGCAGCTTCCGTTCCTCCAGAATGTCCAGGATTCTGTCGATGCCCCGATTCATTCCATACTGGCCGAGGGACAGCGTCTTAGGCTTGTCCGCACAGTCCGGATCCAGATCCAGCCAGAACAGCTCCGCATTCAGATTCAACGTGACTGCCGCAGCACAGCGATTTCCCTGCGGCCATACCGGTCTTTCCAGTTCCATCATTCTGCCTCCTTCCCAATCGGATACTGCCGGCGGTACCAGGCAGCGATTTCGCTTCCGGTCGCTACCCAGACGTCGTCTCTTGCCGTAATGTTACGGAGCAGATGATCCAGAATCCGGATGCGTCCCGGTGATCCCAGAACCTGTGGATGCCCCATGAAGGAAATTGCAAGTCCGTAACGGTAATGCCCCTCGAATTCTCTGAGGAAATTGTCCTCTACGTTCCGGTAGCAGGAGATCCTGTCCTGTCCGCAGGGTTCTGCCGGATACATGTTATAGGCCATTGCCACATAGTCATCCAGCTCCCATTTGGTGGGAATTTCAATGAAGTCGGTCGGCTCTCCGTCGATAACGGTCCGATACGGCCGGTCGTCACCGCGCATTGAGCTGGAATAGCGGAAGCCTCTCTCATACAGAAGCTTCGGCGTTTCAACCGCCCAGTCGCCGGAGGGTGTCCGGAAACCGGTGATTTCTTTACCGATCAGTTTCCTGAAGATGTTCTGTGATTTCTCGATGATCTCAATCTGCTCCTCCGTGCTCCGTCCCGCGAAGCGCTCATGGGCGTATCCGTGGTGTCCGATCTCATGTCCCTGCGCGTCGATCCGCCGGATCAGATCGGGATATCTTTCTGCGGTGAGTCCCGGCACAAAGAATGTCGCGCGCACGCCGTATTCCTCCAGCTTCGCCATAATGCGATCCACACACCGGTTCGGTCCGTACCGGCCCACACTCAGCGACCGCAGGTACCTGTCGCCGTTGGGCAGGCCTTTGTTGCCGTTTTCCCAGGTCGTGTCCCCGTCCACATCGAACGTGAACATGACCGCACACCGTTTTCCGTCCGGCCATTTTATGCTGTTGTCCATGCTTATACCCTCTTTCTTCGTTCTTCTGTCCATATATCGGTATCCAATTCCAGTCCAATGTCCGATGCCACGAATCTGCGGCCGTCGTTTTCGACATAATCCCTCAGAGCGCGAAGCACATACTTTCCTCCGAACAGAATAATCGGTGCATTGCAGAACACCAGCGCAATATTGATCAGATCCGACACATACCAGATATTGTCAAGTTCCAGTCCGGCGAGTACGCAGAGTGTCCCGAACGGAACAAATACAAGCGCACCGAGAATCCGGATCGTATTTTTGCACGCTTTTCCCTTGGAAATCCTGGTTCCTGCAATTGATGCAAAGGAAACGAGTCCCAGCAAAGAAGTGAATGCGAACAATGCGTAGCATATACAGATTATCAGAACGATTATCGCATCCGCACCGGTTCCGGGGGCCAGAGCCTTGATTGAATCCATAAATACGTCAATTTTCGATTGTGACAGAGTTGACCAGTCAACCTTCGGGTCGTCCCAGATATGCGCTGTGCATACAACAAAAGCACTGATTGTACAGATGACGATCGTGTCAACGAACACACCGATTGCCTGTACAAAACCCTGATCACAGGGATGATCCTGTTCCGATACCGCCGCCGACATTGTAATTGTTCCCTGGCCCGCTTCGTTGGAAAGCAGTCCTCTCCGGATTCCCTGCGACAGCGCTACGCCAAAGGCTCCTCCGAATACGGATTCGGGCTTGAAGGCGCCGACAAAGACACTTTCAATAAATGCAGGGAAAAACCGAATGTTGATCACCATCAGAAAGAGGACGATCGCAATGTAGATCACTGCCATCACCGGCACCATCTTGTCAGTTACCTTTGTGACCCGACGGATTCCACCGAACACGGCAAAGGCTGTTCCTACAATAATGACAACGGCCAGAACATAATACAGTGTCGAGGTTCTCTCCGCCACCGTTCCAGTAACGGCTCCGATTGCTCCACCCGTTGCTGTAAATACATGGAATGTCTGAATCGGAATACTCAGCATGGCGAAGATAATATAAAATACCGTAAGCGCGATGCCGACTGCCTTTTTGTTACCGCAAAGCTTCTGTCCGTAGTACGGCAGACCTCCAACGTATTCATCGCCGTCGCGCTCCTTAAAGATCTGCGCCAGTGTAGATTCGACAAACGAACTGGCCATTCCGAACAAAGCCGAAACCCACATCCACAGCAGCGCTCCCGGTCCGCCAAGAGAAATCGCGCCCGTTACCCCAATGATGTTTCCGGGACCGACGCGCATACCCATGCTGAGCATAAACGCTGCAAACGGTGATACTCCGTTATCACTCGCCTTTTTTCTGAATAGGACCTGCCAGCCGCGCCTGAAAAAGCGAAACTGGACGCCCTTTGTACGGCATGTGAAATATATTCCCATACCGACCAGCAAAATAATCGCGAACGGAAACGATCCCAGAACCGGGATATTCGCATACCACTCAAAATTCTGAGGAAACACCCAGAGAATATCGCCGATCGGGACAATATTCGCGAAAAAAGAATTGATTGCTTCCAAGATTCCCATAAAACTTCTCCTCCTGCACTTCATGCGGATCTGAGTAATACAAATCTGCTTCCTGAGATTTAAATCAATAAATCCTGCTTTCTTCCACATCATAGAAGCAATTCGTATGCCAAATGAAAAGGCGTTGGAATCCCAACACCTTTTTAATATGCTTTTTGAAATCGCATCATTTTGTAGGTTTTGTGGGTTAATTATTAACCTATAAAACCTACAAAATCTTTGTCAACTCCCTAAGGACTTTCTCCCCATCAGGTGTAATCATGCTTCCGGCCCGTCCCCGGCCTGTCTTAACGAACCCGTATTGCGCGAGAATCCTGAGATAATGCCGCAGTTCACCTTGTGTGACAGGAATACCCTGCGTATTAAGTTCCACGCCGAGAGGCATTCTCCCGGGACGGATTCCCTGATCACAGAAATCGAGAAGGACACGGAGAATTTCCCTGTACAAAACCAAATCTGCCCCTTCGTTTATCGTAAATTTCTCAAAAATTCCGGTATCCAGAGCTGTATTCTCCACATTCTTCCAGGAGAGAGCCTTTTTGGGGCTCTCCATTCTCAGCATATTAAGATCCTCACGTCTTATGATATCCTTTCTCTGATTAGACAGATATTCTATAACATTGCGGAGTTCCCGGTAATTCCCCTTCCAGCCGTAACCCATCAGGCGGTTCATTGCATCATCCGAAAACGTAAAACTCCCTCCGAATTTCCGTACATAATGCTCCACCAGTTCAGGAATGTCTTCCGGATGTTCCCGAAGCGGCGGAAGATTCAGCGGAAGTACATTCAGGCGATAATACAGATCTTCACGAAATGTTCCTTCTTCGACCATCTCATGCAGATCTCTGTTAGTCGCCGATATGATCCTGACGTCGATATCGATTTCCTTATCCGAACCGACACGAATCACGCGGCGCTCCTCTATCACGCGAAGCAGCTTAGCCTGCAGCTGAAGAGGCATTTCACCGATTTCATCCAGGAAGATTGTGCCTCCATGAGCGATTTCAAAATATCCGGCCTTTCCGCCCTTTCTCGCTCCGGTAAACGATCCCTCTTCATATCCGAACATCTCACTTTCCAGAAGGCTGTCCGGAATCGCCGCGCAGTTGACCGCCACAAAACTGCGAAAGCGTCGGTACGATGCATTGTGAATGCTTTGTGCAAAAAGCTCTTTCCCTGTCCCGCTCTCGCCGGTAATCAGAACAGATGATCCTGAATTCACCATCCGTTCCGCCTGTTCCACGACCTGTCTCATCCGCCTGCTTTCGCCGATAATATCAGAAAAATGATATCGCGCCTTATGGTGCCCGCCCGCGAGCTGAGAACGAATCACATGCTGCGCCCGTTCACGTTCCTCAAAATCCGAAATTGTAATGATATAGCCGGTTACTTCATCACCCGACTTCACTGGCACAGAAGACGTGACCAGTGTAGCACGGTCCGCCTGAATGATATGTTCCCCTTCCGTACCGGGCCCGGCCTCCGGCAGAACATCCTCGATATTGAAGCCCTCCAGCACCTTTGTCCGAAATGACATCAACTGATTTGCCTTTTCATTTGTCAGATAAATCTTACCGAGGATGTCAGTAACCACGATTCCTTCTTTCATCAGTTTAACCAGCGCCCGCATCCGGCTGAGCATCGTTTCCTTCTCTCCTAGAAGACGATCTACGCTGGCACTGATATAAAAATATTCTTTCCGCGCCTCAATTGCCTCTCGAGTGGAAAACTCATCGTAAACACCCAGCTTGTCCGCAATTTCGTAGAGACTCCGTACATCTACGGAGCTTTCACCAAGATTGATTACATGCTTGATTCCCGGAGGGACAAGCTGCTCCTCGTTCGGTGTAATCGCCAGTTCAATAGAATGATCATAATCCTCATAACCGCAGTAGGAATACAGTTCAACATCCCGAAATCCGGCATCATACATACTCGTGATCGTGTGAAGACAGGATCGGTCGTCATAATTAACGAGGAGCGCCCGCGTACCCTTCGGAATCGACTTCAGTTTCTCCATCTGTTTTTTGTTCAGCGACAAAGATAGTACAATGATCTCAGTATGTTCAGTAACCAGAGATCTCACCTGCTGAAAAATATTAAATGCCGAAATCAGAACGAAATCCTCCGAAATACCTTTTTTCTGCTCAACCTCCCTGATCGAGTAATCCGTAAATTCCGCATACCGGCCAAGGTATTTTTCCGTATTTTCCCTCAGAAAACGCGCGTATTTCTTTTCAGTTGCCACGACTGCTACCGTCTTCATATCAGTTCTCCAATCTTCTGCAGTTTGTGCTCTATTATAAATTGAATGCCGGAATGCGTCAACGGCAACACTCAGCGAATGCGATCATCCGGAGCCCGGATGGCGGATGTCAGACGCTGCATCCCCTTGCAAAGAAGCGACCCTAACAGAACAACATCAAACCCGATACGGAAAAGTAAAGCCGATGTGGAAGACTTGACAATTAAAACTGCACTGCTGTATAGTCAAATCATGAATATTTTTTATCAATACAAAGGATTGCCGTCTCAAATATATTACCTTTCCATTTCCCGCATGATCACCGAAATGGGAGTTATGTTTGTGTTCCCGTTCATGTCGCTGCTTCTGACACAGCGGCTCGGATTCACCGAGATACAGGCCGGATACTTCCTGGTATTTACGTCGATAGGCAATATGGCGGGCTCGCTTATTGGAGGGAAACTCTGCGATGAATTCGGACGCCGCATCGTCTACTCTGTTCTGACTATGATTATTGTGATCTCGATGCTCATCGGCGGCTGGTTCTGTATGCATCGCATCGTAGTTCTCTTTGTATTCATCTCCTATTCTGCAACGAGTGCATTAATGCCGGTCGTTTCGGCAATGATCATCGATCAGTCCACCGAAAACAATCGCAGTGAATGCTTTTCTCTGCTGTACCTCGCGGGAAACATCGGATGTGCGCTTGGTCCGATCCTGGCCGGACTGCTGTTCTACAATCATATGCCCTGGGTTTTCTACTGTCAGGCGTTTTTCTTCCTGGCCGCATTCGTCCTCGTCATCACCAGAATAGAAGACAGTTATATTCCGAACCGTCACAGAATGCAGGAGCACTGCGAGGTTTCTTCGGAGAGTCTGCTTTCCGTCACCCTGCACAGACCGGTTCTGCTGGCTTTCCTGCTGATACTCGTCGCACTCACGGCGTGCTATATTGAAATGGATTATGTATTTCCACTTCAACTGAATGAAGCTTATGGCCTGAACCTCGGCTCCAAACTTTCTTCCGGTGTATGGACGCTGAACGGAATCGCGGTTCTTCTGCTGACTCCGTGGATCGTTGCTGCCACAAAGAAGAACTCCGCTTTGTTTAATCTGATCTTTGCAGGCACGCTGTTTGCCGTCGGATACTTTTTATACAGCATAAACGTCGGCCGGCTGATTTTTATTGTCGCACCGTTCTTATGGACCGCCGGAGAAATACTGCTGACGACCTATTCGGGAGTATTCATTGCGGAGGTTTCGCCCGATACCCACAAAGGAAGATGCATGAGCCTGTATGAATTCACCCGCGGAATCGGGAAATGCATCGGTCCGGTTATTTTCGGCTATGTTATCACATACGGCAGTTATCGCTCTGCCTGGGTCATCGTCTCTGTCGTCTGTCTGACCTGCTCTCTGCTCACATACTGTCTCTACCGTAAGAACCGCAGTCTCTGACCGTTTTCGAGTGGTGCTGATGGATGCCGCCCCCGACATTTTCGTCCGGCCGGATGATGCTTGACAGAAAAATTCATACTGATATAATTTTTTCAGGAGGTACATGAACATGACATTAGGACGCGAAAAGGTGTGTTTTCTGAACACGCCGACTCCTCTGGAGCAGCTGGAAACCGTATCGCGGGAGCTGGGAATCCGGTTCTACATGAAACGGGACGATCTGACCAACTACGGAACGGGCGGCAACAAGCTTCGGAAGCTGGAATATTTTGTAAAGGATGCGCAGGACCGCGGTGCGACGATGCTCCTGACTGTAGGCGGAGCGCAGACCAATCACGGCAGACTGACTGCGGCGGTCGCCGCCCGCTACGGATTCCGTTCTGCCATCGTGGCGGTGGATCCGTATCCGGGAGAGATTTCCGCCAACCTTCTGCTGGACGGGATCATGGGATGCCAGGTATATCTGGTCCGCGAGGACGGCAGAACGCCGGACAGCCAGCTTCTTCAGGACGCTGTGGCACGGGTCACAAAGGAATGGGAGGAGAAGGGGGAAAGGGTCTACTTCATCCCTATGGGAGGTTCTGACGAACTGGGAGCGCTGGGTTATTACGACTGTGCTCTGGAACTTGATGCTCAGATCCGGGAGCAGGGAATCACAAATCCCCATATAATCGTCACCGTCGGGAGCATGGGCACCTATATGGGTCTTGCGACGGCCATCGCAAACGAGCATCTGGATATGAAGCTTACAGGCATCGGAATCATGCCGTACCGGGACATCGCCGGTCACGCGCTGGATTATTATGAACGGGTGAAAAAGACTTACGGTCTGGAAGCAGTTCTGAAAGCAGAGGATTTTCATATCAACACTGATTTTGACTATGGCGCCTATAACAATCCTGTGGAGGACGTTCGCAAGGCCATCTACTACATGGGACGCAAGGAGGGAATCATCCTCGATCCCTGCTACACCGGCAAGACATTCAACGCAGTAAAAAAGCTCGCCGAGCGCGGCGAACTTCCGAAAGAAGATTCCTATATCATGATCCATACCGGCGGTATCCCGGGCATCTATACAAAGCACCATCGCTCCGAGATGGAGGTGGAGCTGATGAACTATATGCATATCATCTGAAACACACCGCAGCCGAAGTGTGTGCTCCAAAAGCAGATTCCTCCGGGCGCCGGGTTGCGGATTATTCTGATGTGCACGTTCTGAGATACACGTGCTCCGGAGCATCCTCAGCAGCACAGACAGAATGGGAGTGCGGAACAGCAGGCCAGCGCGCCGGCGTCCATGCTCCCGTTTTCATTATAGCCGTAAGCATCGGAGCGCTGGCGGTACACTCCGCCCAGAGTGCTCATCTGCTGCAACGCGTCCCGGTACTCCGGATTTTCCGGATCCATGTTTATCGCCTGCTGCACGTTGGCGATTCCGTCCCGAACCTGCCCCTGATTGTAGGAGAGAACTCCGCTGAGGAAGAACCATTCTGCATCCCGGTTCTCCGCATGAATCAGCATCTCATACGCCGCCGCATTGTCTCTTCGCGCCAGCGCCGCACGGATCTGTGCATATTCCGGATTTCCACCCCCATAGGCGCTTCCGTAAGCACCTCCGTACTGTGCTCCGCCGCTGTACGCCGCACCGCCGGAAGCATTGCCGTATGCGCCGCCATAGGAACTTCCGGAGGCCGCCGACCCATCCTTTGTGAGCATATCATACGCCTCATTCACCTGCTGCAGCTTCTCCTCAGCGAGATCCGCCAGCGGATTGCCCTGATATTTGTCCGGGTGATATTTCTTTACCAGCTCGCGATACGCCTGTTTGATTTCCTTCTCCGAAGCGTTCCGCCGGACGCCCAGTACCTCATACGGATCATTTATCATCGTCGGCACCTTCTCCCGCGAGGACCTTCTCGGTGCGGCGGCGAAGGCCGCAGTAGACTATATTGTCCAGTATCGTTTTATTCTTATGGAACTCAATGAGATCGTAGGCCTTGACCAATCCGTCCAGGTAAAAATACAGCGCCGGCTCGATCATGTCACGGGCCCTTCTGCGGTCCGTAATTCCCAGATCCAAGAGCGGATTGAAGCGGTGCTCGTCCCGATCCTCCTCAAAGTCATCGATGATGTCGATGAGATACAGCCAGCAGCCGAGGTTCTCCGCAAACTCCCCGACACTGCGAATCTGCTCCTCCGGCATCACAAAGCCGGTGAATACCGCTTTCATGACACGCCCGAAGCAGGTGGACATCTTCCGGACGTTGGATTTCCCTTCTACCTCATAGGAATAAAGTTCCTGCAGGCTCTCATTGATGATTTTCGCCTCCTCCGGATGCATATTCGCCGCTCTCTCGTACTTCGACGCGATGCGGACGATCTTCCCCCGGTATTTGGAGCGCTCACCGTCGCGCACATCATCAATATACTGCTCCGCCCGCAGAATAATCATCATGTCCGCCGCGTATTTCACCGACTGCTCCTGCACCTCCACTGGCTTTTTCCGGAACGGATGCACGATGCAGTGCTCATATTTGATATGATCCTCTCCCGCCGTCAGCGCGCCGAGGAACATGGCGAGGAAGGTCATGTCGTTGCTGAGCCACAGCCGACTCACCTGCCCGTAAGACTCACTGACCTCCTTACACAGACCGCAGTAATAACCGTTATATGTTTCCAGATCACGAAGCTTCAGATCGTGTTTATCCGGTTCTATATATCCAAGCATGAATAATCTCTCCTTACTGAGTATGCGCCTGTCCGTTCCGCACAGGCCGGAGCGTGCGCAAATCACTTATCACAATAGAAAAATCTTATAATAAATTTGTGACATTTTCAAGTATTTACGGTGAGAAAGTGAAAAATCCGAGGTAAACTCTGGGGAAAACCCGAAGGAGCTTCGGGGTAAACTCCGGGGAAAATGCGGCGGAACCCTGGCGGAAATGCGGCGGAACTTAGGGAAAAATCCGAGCAAAGACGCTACTTCGATTTGAAAATTTTCCAATACCTGCTGTACAGTTCGTCCCCGTCGGGTCCCACATCCCGCAGGGATTCAGACTTCTCCAGCATTTTGTCAGAGGGGAACAGAATCTCGCTGTTCCGCAGCTTTGCGGGCATCATCCGACGTGCGGCATCATTCGGCGTACTGTAGGTCAGATACTCGAAATTACGGTACGCCACGTCGGCGCGGCACATATAGTCGATGAATTTACGGGCGTTGTCTTTGTGAAAGGCGTTCCGGGGGATGCACCAGCTGTCGATGAATATCTCTGTTCCTTCCCGGGGTACCACAAAGGCAAGGTCACTGTTCAGTTTCTGGCTGTAGAGCACTTCTCCGTTCCATACCACGCCCAGATCGGCGGAATTACCGATCAAAAGATCCCGGGCGGAATCGTTGGCATACTTATATACCAGCGGTTTCTGCGCAATCAGGTGCCGGGCGGCCGCTGCAAGCTGCTTTTCCTTCACGGAGTTCAGCGAAAACCCCAGAGATTTCAGGCTGATTCCCATCGTGTCCCGGAGACTGTCCTGCATCAGAATCTTACCCTTGTATTTCTTTCTCCACAAATCATTCCAGGAAGTGACCGAATCCTTTCCCAGCTTTTTTTTGTTGTACATGATTCCCGCGACGCCGTACTGATAGGGTACGGAATACCGGTTCCCGGGATCATAGGACTCGTCTGCGATTTTCAGATACCGCCTTCCGATATTCTTATAGTGAGGCATGGATTCCGTGTGGATCTCCGCCAGCAGGCCCTCGTTAATCATCCTCTCCACCATGTAGTCGGAAGGACAGATCACATCGTAGACACCCGCGCGGTTTTTGATGACAGGGTACATCTCCTCCACAGTATCATAGGTGTCCAGAACCACTTTAATTCCGGTTTCCTTCTGAAAACTTTTTACAACAGCGGGATCGATGTAATCGCCGTAGCAGAAGACGCGGACCTCCTTTTCATCCCGATGTCCGCATCCCGTCATCGCGCAAGCACAGACAATGATCATTACCACCGCCAGCAATGCGGAAAGCACTCTGCGTATTTTGTCAGCCCTGAGCAACCTCATAGAAAAAGTCATCCTCCTCTGCGCCGCGGTCGGACGCTACATTGGCGATCGTCAGCACGATCAGAACGATAACGAAAATCACGGTGGACAGCGCGAACAGTGTCGGCCGGATACCCACCTTTACCTGACTGTAAATCAGGGTTGAAATCGTGTTGATGCCGGCGCCCCTGGTGAAGTGGGTGACGACAAAATCATCAACCGACATGGTGAATGAAAGTAAAAAGCCTGTGACTATGCCGGAACGGATCTCCGGAATCACCACCCGCCAGAACGCATAGGCCGGCGATGCGCCCAGATCCTGCGCCGCTTCATAACTGGCGGGTCCCACCTGCTTCAGTTTGGGCATTACCGACAAAATCACATACGGTATCGAAAACGTAATATGCGCCAGAAGCACTGTCCCCCAGTTCAGATAGAAGCCGAAAGCGATGAAGGTGAGCATCAGAGAGATTCCCGTCACGATATCCGCATTCAGAAGCGGAATGTTGTTTAGCCCCATGATGAAGTTCTGCGTCTTTTTCCTCATCGCCAGAATCCCGATGCTGGCAAGTGTGCCGATGACCGTGGCCACCGCCGCAGACACCAGCGCGATAGAAAAGGTATTGAAAATCGCCGACAGCATCTGACTGTCCCGGAACATCTCCCGGTACCATTTCAGCGATACGCCGGTCCACCTGAACATGGATTTACTCTCGTTGAAGGAGAACACCATCAGCGTCAGAATCGGCAGATACAGAAACAGCAGGATCAGAATGAGGTAAACTGATGTGAATATTTTTTTCATATGAAGTTTCCCTCCCCGTTTTTGTCCAGAGCGTTCAGCGCCGCCATGCTGACGATGATAAACAGCATCATGACCAGAGACAGTCCGGAACCCAGATTCCAGTTTGCGCTGGTGGTGAACTCCTGCTCGATGATATTACCGATGAGATAGATTTTACCGCCGCCCAGGATGTTAGAGATAACAAAGGTAGTAAGGGACGGTACAAAGACCATTGTGATGCCGCTGGCAATCCCGGGAATGCTCATAGGCAGAAGAATACGCCGCAGAACCGTGGACTTTCCCGCTCCCAGATCGTAAGCCGCTTCAACAATGCTGTCGTCAATCTTCATCATCGCGTTATAAATCGGCAGAACCATGAATGGAAGGAAGTCATAGACCATGCCCAGCACCACCGCCGCAGGCGTATTGATAATGGTCAGAGCCGGCAGATGGAGGTGCGCCAGCACCGTATTGAAAATTCCGCCCTTTTCCAGAATCACCTGCCACGCCATCGTCCGCAGCAGAAAATTCATCCACATCGGAAGGATGAAGATGAATATGATGAATCCCCGGCGTCCCAGATTGCTGTCCTTCAGGATCATCGCCAGGGGGAAAGCCAGAAGCAGACAGATTACGGTGCTGATCAATGCAAGCAGCAGGGACAGACCCAGCGCCTGTCCGTGAATCGGCTGAAAAATCGCCAGGATATTATTCAATGTAAACGCTCCGGTGCGGTCCGTCAGTCCGTAGTAGAGAATCATCGCAAAAGGGATGACGGTTCCCGCAGCCAGCCACACCAGAAACGGCACAGCACAGTATTTTTTAGACATCGCGGCGTATCGCCTCCTGTTCTCTGGTCTTCGGTTTATGCATAATCTGAATGTTCTCCGGCGCGACGTCGAGGCTGACCCTGTCTCCCACAGCGTGGCTGGTCGTGCTTTGTACAAGCCACTCAAAGCCTCCGGCCAGGATTTCCATCTCGTAATGCACACCGATAAACACGTTGTGAATTACCTCTCCGTCCAGTTTGCCTTCACCAGGCCGTCTCACAATCAGATCCTCCGGGCGGATCACCACATCCACGGGCGCATCGTTTCCGAAACCCTCATCAATGCAGGGGAACAGCGTGTCGCAGACGCACACCAGACGGTCCCGCAGCATGATTCCGTCCAGAATGTTGCTGTCGCCGATAAAATCCGCCACAAAAGCGTTCTGAGGCTCGTTGTAGATATCTTCCGGCGTCCCCATCTGCTGAATGAAACCGCCGTTCATGACCACCACCTTGTCGCTCATGGTCAGCGCCTCCTCCTGGTCGTGAGTCACATAGATAAACGTGATCCCCAGTTCATTTTTCAGTCGGATCAGTTCGTATTCCATATCCTGACGCAGCTTCAGATCCAACGCCCCGAGCGGCTCATCCAGAAGCAGAACCTTCGGCTCGTTTACTATCGCCCTCGCCATTGCGACCCGCTGCTGCTGACCGCCGGACAGCGATTCGACTCTCCGGTTTTCAAAGCCCGCCAGATTCACAAGGCGCAGTCCGTACCGTACCTTGTCACGGATGTAGGCATCACTCTTACCGCTGATTCTTAGGCCGAAGGCTATATTCTCTCCCACATTCATGTGCGGAAACAAAGCATATTTCTGAAAAACTGTGTTGATCTGCCGAAGGTTGGGGGGCATGTCTGTAATATCCTCCCCCTCGAAGAAAACCTGCCCTTTATCCGGCGTCTCAAAGCCGCCTACGATACGCAGCGTTGTGGTTTTCCCGCAGCCGGAGGGACCCAGAAGAGTGATGAACTCATTCTCTCCCACCTGCAGGTTCAGATTGTCCAGGACCACGTTATTTTCAAAGGTCTTGGTAATATTTCTCAATTCAATCAAGGTATCTCTCATTCGTCTGTCTCCATTTTCTATTTGATTATAACCGCTTGACGAGACAAAAGCAATAACATGAAAAAAAGAGCCTCCGCATCAGATCCGGCGCGCCTTTTCCGGGCATGCACCGGATTATTTCTGATGCGGAAGTTCCATGTAATCTTTAATGCGGCAGTCCTGTAAAATTCTTAATACGACGGTTCTGTGTAATTCTTACTGCGACAGTCCCGCATAATTCTTATGAAAACAGCTCTCTGACCTTCTGAGCGAAGCCGGACTTCTTTTTGTAGCAGTCTGTCCCGACTTTCTCTCCCATCTCACGAATCGCTTTTTTCTGCGCTCCGTTGAGCTTGGTGGGAACCTCCAGAAGAACCTTCACATAGAGGTCTCCCATGCGGCCTGTGCGTACATTTCTGACGCCCTTGCCCTTCAGCCGGAACACCGTCCCGGGCTGAGTTCCCGCAGGTACCTTGTAGGAGACCTTTCCATCCAGGGTGGGCACTGTGATCTCGTCTCCCAGTGCCGCCTGATTGAATCCGATGGGGATATCGATGTACAGATTATCCCGGTCTCTGCGGAACAGTTCATGGGGCCGAACAGAAATCACGACATAGAAGTCACCGTTAGGACCTCCGTTTTCTCCGGGGTCGCCCTGCCCGCGGATAGGAATCACGCTGTCATTATCGACTCCCGCGGGAATATCGACCTTGATTTCAATGGTTTTCTTAACTTTTCCGCTTCCATGACAGTCCGGACACGGCTTGTCAATAATCTTACCGGTACCTCCGCAGTCCGGACAGGGACCGCTGCTCTGGAATCTGCCGAAGGGCGTGTTCTGCACCGTATGCACCTGGCCGCTGCCGCCGCATTTGGGGCAGGTCCTTTTCGCTGTTCCCGGAGCCGTTCCCTCGCCGTTGCACTTGGGACACCGGACGAACTTCGTCACGCGCAGCGTTTTCTTTGTTCCAAACGCCGCCTCCTCAAAACTGATCGTAATATTCTTCTGCAGATCTCTGCCCTTCCGCGGGCCGGTTCTGCCGGCTGCCTCTCCGAAACCACCGCCAAAGCCTCCGCCGAACATATCGCCAAAAGCGCTGAAGATATCCTCAAACCCTCCCGCGCCGCCGCCGAAGCCGCCAAAGCCTCCGCCTGCGCCGCCGAAGCCCGCATTCGGATCCACTCCCGCAAACCCGAACCGGTCGTATTTGTTCTTCTTGTCAGGGTCTGACAGAATACTGTACGCCTCATTTACCTCTTTGAATTTTTCCTCGGCTTCCTTATCCCCCGGATTTCGATCCGGATGATATTTCAGAGCCATTTTGCGAAAGGCCTTTTTGATTTCCTCTTCACTGGCACCTTTCTTCAGGCCGAGGACCTCATAATAATCTCTTTTCTCTGCCATACCTCTCACCATCTAATAATACTATACCGTTAACCATAACGAACCGACGCCGCGAACCGACGCCATACGCACCAAAATTTGCTCCGGCGGCAGGGCGTCTCCCCGCCGCCCGCAAGCAAATTCTAAAATTCAGCTATTCCATTCCGCCGCTTTTGTTCACTTTTTCCGCGCAGAACGACGGATTTTTTTCGCATCGCACAGGATCGCAAGGCGGAAGCGAGGGCGCGTACTTCGGCGTACGTAACCGAGCGACCGCCGCCGGGATCCGCAGCGGCGCGGGGAAATTTTGATTTTTCGTCGCTTTTGTTCGCTTTTTCCGCGCAGAACGACGGATTTTTTTCGCACCGCACAGGATCGCAAGGCGGAAGCGAGGGCGCGTACTTCGGCGTACGTAACCGAGCGACCACCGCCGGGATCCGCAGCGGTGCGGAAAAAAGACTAGTTCTGCGGTTTTTCGTCATCCACGACAGTATAATCCGCATCCACCACATTATCATCGTTTCCGGCCGGACCGGCGCTGCCTGTGCCGCCCATGTTGGGGCCGGCTCCGGCGGCTCCGCCCATTCCGCTCATGTCGGGGCCGGCGCCCTGGGCGCCCTGCTGCTGATACAGCTTGGCCGCGATGGAGTGGAATTTCTCGGTCAGGATTTCGGTCTTCGCCTTAATGTCGTCAGGATTGTTGGCCTCGAGTGCCTTCTTCAGATCTTCCTTGGCGGCTTCAACATCCTGCTTCTCGCTTGCATCGACTTTGTCACCGAGTTCCTTCAGGGATTTCTCGGTCTCATATACCAGGGTTTCAGCCTTGTTGCGGTCTTCGACCTCCTGTTTTCTCTTGGCGTCCTCGGCGGCGTACTGCTCGGCCTCTTTCACCTTCTGATTGATCTCGTCCTCGGACAGGTTGGTGGAGGAGGTGATGGTGATCGCCTGCTCTTTACCGGTTCCGAGGTCTTTGGCGCTGACATTCACGATGCCGTTGGCGTCGATATCGAAGGTGACCTCAATCTGCGGGATTCCACGGGGCGCAGGTGCGATTCCGGTGAGCTGGAAGCGTCCAAGCGTGATGTTTCCGGCTGCCATCTCACGCTCACCCTGCATGACATGAATGTCTACTGCAGTCTGATTATCTGCGGCGGTGGAGAAGATCTGGCTCTTCTTCGTCGGAATCGTGGTATTTCTTTCAATCAGTTTAGTCGCCACTCCGCCCAGAGTCTCGATGGACAGGGAAAGCGGGGTGACATCCAGCAACAGTACGTCGTTGACTTCACCGGTCAGAACGCCTGCCTGAATTGCCGCACCGACTGCGACACATTCATCCGGGTTGATTCCCTTGAACGGCTCTTTGCCGGTTACCTTCTTGACTGCGGCCTGCACTGCCGGGATTCTGGTGGAACCGCCGACCAGAATTACTTTGGAAATGTCGCTGTTGGACACTCCGGCATCGGCCATGGCTTTGTTCATCGGCTCGATGGTCCGATTGACCAGATCGGCAGTCAGCTGATCGAACTTAGCTCTTGTCAGATCCATGTTCAGATGCAGCGGACCTGCGTCGGTTACGGTGATGAACGGCAGATTGATGTTGGTGGTCTGCGCACTGGACAGTTCCTTCTTCGCCTTTTCAGCCGCCTCCTTCAGTCTCTGGAGCGCCATTTTGTCCGCTCTCAGATCGACACCGTTTTCCTTGGCGAAAGTGTCCGCCATGTAGTTCATAACCGCATTGTCGAAATCGTCTCCGCCCAGGTGAGTATCACCGTTGGTGGCCAGCACCTCGAACACTCCGTCGCCCAGCTCCAGGATGGAAACATCGAATGTTCCTCCGCCCAGGTCATATACCAGAATCTTGTGGGAGCCTTCTTCTTTGTCCAGACCGTATGCCAGAGAAGCAGCGGTCGGCTCGTTGATGATTCTCTTTACGTCAAGTCCCGCGATCTTTCCGGCGTCCTTGGTCGCCTGCTTCTGCGCGTCAGAGAAGTACGCAGGTACGGTGATTACAGCTTCTGTGACCTTCTCTCCCAGATAAGCCTCAGCATCCGCCTTCAGTTTTCCCAGAATCATCGCGGAGATGTCCTGCGGTGTGTATTTCTTTCCGTCAATTTCAACGGTGTAATCCTCACCCATATGCCGCTTGATCGACGTGATGGTTCTCTCCGGATTGGTAACCGCCTGTCTCTTGGCGGTTTCACCGATCAGCCGTTCTCCGCTCTTGGCGAAGCCGACTACGGACGGGGTCGTTCTGTTTCCTTCTGCGTTTGTGATAACAGTCGGATCGCCGCCTTCCAGCACTGCGACGCAGCTGTTTGTAGTTCCAAGATCTATACCAATTACTTTAGCCATAATATTACCTCCTAATTATTGACCTTCACCATGGATGGCCTGATTACTTTACTGTTCAGTCTGTATCCCTTCTGCATGACTCCGGTAACCTTGCCGCTTTCATAGTCCGCATTGTCCTCGGTCATGACAGCGTTGTGGAAGTTCGGATCGAAATCCTCTCCCAGCGCCTTGATCTCTTCCAACCCGGCTTTTTCCAGCACGTCGGACAACTGTCTGAAGATCATTTCCATCCCTTTCGCATAGCCTTCGTCCGCACACTCGTGGGAAAGCGCTCGCTCGAAGTTGTCCAGAACCTCCAGAAGCTGGGTGACGATTTTTTCGTTCGCATATGCGTAGATATCGCTCTTTTCCTTTTCCGTTCTCTTCTTGTAGTTCTGGAAATCCGCCATCAGACGCATATACCTCGCATTCAGCGCTTCGTCCTCCTCCGGCTGCGATTTGTTCTCCGGCTGTTTTTCCGTTTCCTCCTCCGGCTCCGGTTCGGCTCCCGCATTAATATCCTCGTTCCGGGAATCCTCTGCGGGCGTTTCTTCCTTTTCCGGTTCAGCCGCCTTCTGCTCCTCCTTCTTCAGTTCTTCTTCGTAACTTTTTCTGTCTTCATTCGCCATCTTCTTCTCCCTCACCGCCTTCTAATCGAAATGTATTGTTCAGGTTTTCTGTCAGGTACTTCACAATGGAAGTGACCTCTCCGTACTTCATCCGGGTCGGTCCGATCACTCCGATCTTTCCGACCATTTCACCGTTCACATGATAGGTTGCCGTAATCAGCGAGCAGTCGTTCAGATCATCATCGCCGTTTTCTGTTCCGATGGTCACGATCATTCCATCGTCCCGGTCGAGAAGCTTCTTCGCGAATTCGTCTTTCCTGTCGAACAGGGAGACAAAGTTCTTCGCTCTGGTCAGATCGCTGTACTCCGGAATATCGAAGATATTGGAGAGCCCGTCCAGATACAGACGGACATTCAGCATATCCGACAGCGTGCGCATGAAGTTCGGCATGATGTTCCCCGCCAGCTGGCTCAGCGCCTCGATGTCCGTCCGAAAGTCATCGATGATGTTTCCGGTCAGCACCTCCGTGATCGTCCTGCCTCGATAGTTGCAGGTGATATTCCTCGCCAGAATGTCCAGGGCTTCATTGGTATACGGAACCCTGAGCTTCAGCGCGGTATTGGAGATTTTCCCGCTCTCAGCCACGATCATCAGGATCACCGTCCGTTCATCCACCGGAAGCAGATTGACGAACTTGAGCTTATCCTCGTCCTTCTTCGGTGAAACCGCAAAGGACGCGAGATTTGTAATCTCTGACAGAAGCTCCGCGGCTCGCTGAATGGTTCTGTCGAACTCATCGATATCCGCCTTCAGCGTCTCGTTGATGAACTGCCGCGTCTGCGGTGAAATCTGAAAATCTCCCATCATATTGTTGACATACAGGCGATAGGCCTTGTCCGACGGAACGCGCCCTGCAGAGGTATGGGGATGCGTCAGGTATCCCATCTCCTCCAGATCGCTCATCTCGTTGCGGATCGTAGCCGGACTCACTGACATGTCTAACTTCCTGGAAAGAGTCCTCGAACCAACAGGCTCGGCCGTCTGAACGTAGTCATTGATGATGGCCTGCAAAATTTTAAGTTTTCTTTCTGTTAATTCCATATTCATCTCTCCTTGTTAGCACTCGACTTGTGCGAGTGCTAAACACTACATATAATGTACTACCACGAAACGTCGATGTCAACCATATTTCTCAAATATTTTTTGTAAAATCACAGCAGGAAGGGAGTTTCACCTGATGTTCACAGATTCCTCACGCCGCACACTGCCGCTATGGACGTATCCAGCCCCGGGAGCGTTTCACCGCCTCCTGCCAGCCCGCCAGCTTTGCTTCCCGATCAGACACGCTCATCTGCGGCGCAAAGACCCGGTCGACCTGCCAGTTGTTCCGGATATCCTTCTGGTCCTGCCAGTATCCTGTCGCCAGTCCCGCCAGATAAGCCGCTCCCAGCGACGTGGTCTCAATGCATGCGGGGCGAAGCACTTCACAGCCCAGAATATCCGCCTGAAACTGCATCAGATAATTGTTCGCACAGGCTCCTCCGTCCACCTTCAGTGCCGGAAGTTTTTCGCCCATATCACGGGACATCGCTCCCAGCAGATCATAACATTGGAACGCCATGGATTCCAGTGTCGCCCGTACCAGATGATTCTTGCCCGCTCCTCGGGTAATTCCGAAAATCGATCCTCTGGCGTAGGGATCCCAGTATGGCGCTCCGAGGCCTACAAAGGCAGGTACCACGTAAATTCCGGCCGAATCCGGCACAGACATGGCCATGCGCTCAGACTCCGCCGCATCATCCAGAATATCCAGTTCATCCCGAAGCCACTGAATTGCCGCTCCGCACACAAAGACCGATCCTTCCAGCGCATACTCCACCGGACCGCCTGCGTCCAGCCCCCACGCAATGGTTGTCAGCAGCCCATTTCCTGATTTCACAGGGGTTTTCCCCGTATTCATCAGCAGAAAATTTCCGGTGCCGTAGGTACTCTTCGCCTCTCCCGGACTGAAGCAGGTCTGACCGAACAGCGCCGCCTGCTGATCTCCCGCGGCGCCTGCGATGGGAACAGGCCCGCCGAACAGTTCCGGCATCGTCTCTCCGTAAACGCAGCTGGAAGGCACGGGCTCCGGGAGCATGCATTTCGGGATATCCATGATTTTCAGGATCTCTTCATCCCAGCATAGATCGTGAATATTAAACAACATCGTTCTTGACGCATTGGAATAATCCGTCACATGAACCCTTCCGCCGGTCATTTTCCAGATAAGCCAGGTCTCGACAGTACCGAACAGAAGTTCACCCGCCTCAGCACGTCCACGAGCCCCCGGCACATTTTCCAGAACCCAACGCAGCTTGGTTGCGCTGAAGTAAGCGTCCAGCAGGAGGCCTGTCCTGGACCTGATCCGCTCCACCAGTGCTTTGTCCTCCGCAAGCTCGTCACAATACCCCGCCGTGCGCCGGCACTGCCACACGATGGCCCGGCAGACCGGCTCCCCCGAGACTTTGTCCCACACCACCGCGGTCTCCCGCTGATTGGTGATCCCGACAGCCTCGATATTCTCCCAGGTCAGTCCCGCCTTCAGCAGCGCCTCATGAGCCACCGTCATCTGCGTCGTCCAGATTTCATTGGGATCATGTTCCACCCAGCCTTCATGAGGATAATACTGTCTGAATTCCATCTGCGCCACGCTGACAGTATTGCCCTTCCGGTCATAAATAATGCTGCGGGAACTCGTGGTTCCCTGATCCAGCGCCAGAATGTATTTCTTCATCGTATGCTCCTCCGTTACACAAAAATCGCCATGATGCTGTTGGAAATATCAATTCCGCGCTCCGAGAGCCGGATCACATCTCCCTCCTCCAGCAGCAGACCTTCTTCAAAATATTCTTTCAGATATCCGCGCCGGCTGCCGTATACCTCCCAGAACTCCCGGCCGAACCGCCGGGCGAAATCCGACTTGCGGATCCCTTCTGTTTTTCTCAGGCCCGTGAACACGTATTCACCCGTGTTGTCCGCGAAATCGTTTTCGTGATACTCCTCCCGGGGTTTTTCCGTCCACCGCACCCCATTCATAAAGGAAGATGCACTGTCCCCGATTCCCAGGTATTCTCCGAATGACCAGTACTTCAGATTGTGACGGCAGCGCATTCCCGGCTTCGCCATATTGGAAATCTCATAATGTTCGTAACCGGACCGGCGCATTGCCGCGATCGCGGCGTGATACATGGCGCGGTCTGTTTCCTCGGGCACAAAATCAAGTTCACCGGTCATATACGCCTCGTAAAACGGAGTGTCCTCTTCAATCTGCAGGCTGTAAAAGGAAATGTGCTCCGGATCCAGCCCGATGACCCGGTTCACCGTATTCATCCACTGCTCCATGCTCTGCCCGGGAACAGCGAACATAAGATCCAGATTGATGTTCCGAAAACCCGCCTTCCGCGCCAGCCGGTATGCCTCCACCGCATCACCGGCACTGTGAATCCGTCCCAGCGTATGCAGGATTCCGTCATCCAAAGACTGAACTCCCATCGACAGCCGGTTCACTCCGGCCGCACGCCAGCGCCTCAGGTTTCGGAGATCCACAGTATCCGGATTCGCCTCCAGTGTCACCTCCGCGTCCGAGGACAAAACAAAGTGCTCACGCACAGCCCCCAGTACCGCCTCAACACCGGCGGCGGGCATCATGCTCGGAGTTCCGCCGCCGATGAATACACTGTCCGCCACATACTGCCTGCGGTACATCGCGCCCCTCTCCGCGATTTCTCCGATTAATTTCCATATATACTGTTCCATCGCCTTCCCGGAATCCGGGGAGTTCTCTGCCGCCCTGGAATAAAATCCGCAGTAGCGGCACCTGCTCCGGCAGAAGGGGATATGAATATAGATTCCAAGAGCTTTTTTTCCGTTATCTGTTTCGTTATTTGTTGTCATCGTATTTCAGAACCGCCGTGAACGCCTCCTGCGGCACCTCCACCTTTCCGAACTGGCGCATCCTCTTCTTTCCTTCTTTCTGTTTCTCCAGAAGTTTCTTCTTTCTGGAAATGTCTCCGCCATAGCACTTGGCGATTACATCCTTGCGATAGGCCTTGACCGTTTCCCGGGCGATGACCTTCTGTCCGACCGCCGCCTGGATAGGCACCTCGAACTGATGCATCGGGATGATCTCCTTCAGTTTCTCACAGACGAAACGACCTCTCTGATAGGCCTCCGATTCATGCACAATCATGGAAAACGCGTCCACCAGTTCTTTGTTCAGGAGCACGTCAAGCTTCACCAGCTGCGACCGCTCGTAGCGGATAAATTCATAATCCAGCGAGCCGTAGCCGCGGGTCTTCGACTTCAGCGCGTCGAAAAAATCATAGATTACCTCGTTCAGGGGCAGCTCGTAGTGGATGTCTACCCTCTCTGTCGTGATATAGTCCATCCCCAGCATCTTTCCTCTGCGCTGCTGGCACAGTTCCATGATAGCCCCCACATATTCTTTCGGGATCATGATGTCCGCCTTGACGATAGGCTCTTCTATATGATCGATTTCAGAAGGATCCGGCAGGTTGGTGGGGTTCTGGATCATCCGCACGGAACCGTCAGTCATCACGACCTTGTACACGACACTCGGCGACGTCGTCACGACGGAAAGGTTGAATTCCCGCTCCAGCCGCTCCACGATGATCTCCATATGAAGAAGTCCCAGAAAGCCGCACCTGAATCCGAAGCCCAGCGCCGTTGAGGTTTCCGGCTCGAACAGAAATGCCGCATCGTTCACCTGCAGTTTTTCCAGCGCATCCTTGACCGGTTCGTATTTTTCGCCCTCCGCCGGATAGATACCGCAGTATACCATGGACTGAATCTGCTTGTACCCCGGGAGTGCCTCTTCTGTCGGGTCATCGTCCAGCGTAACGGTATCTCCCACACGGGCGTCCTTCACCTGTTTGATGCTGGCGCAGATGTATCCGACGTCTCCGGCCCGAAGCCATTTGGCGGGAACATGTCCGGGGGCCATGACGCCCACCTCTGTCACCTCGTATTTCTTATTCGTGCTCATCAGGCGGATCATATCGCCGACCCGAACGACTCCGTCGAAGATCCTCACGAAAATCACAACGCCTTTGTAGTTGTCGTAAACCGAATCAAAGATCAGAGCCTTCAGCTTTCCGTTTTCGTCACCCGACGGAGCGGGGATCTTTTGCACGATCTGCTCCAGAAGATTGTCGATGCCGATACCCTCCTTCGCCGACACCAGCGGCGCATCCTCTGCGTCGATGCCGATCATGTCCTCAATCTCCTTCTTCGCCTCCTCCGGCCGGGCAGAGGCCAGATCGATTTTGTTCAGACAGGGCAGAATCTCCAGATCCTCATCCAGTGCAAGGTAGACATTCCCCATGGTCTGCGCCTCCACGCCCTGAGTCGCATCCACCACAAGCACCGCGCCCTCGCAGGCTGCAAGACTCCTGGACACCTCATACGTAAAGTCCACGTGCCCCGGTGTATCGATCAGATTGAACACATACTCGTTACCGTCCTTCGCCTTATATACGAGTCGTGTGGTCTGAAGCTTGATGGTGATTCCCCGCTCCCGTTCCAGATCCATGTTGTCGAGAAACTGCTCCTTCATATCACGATGCGCGACCAGTCCCGTGTTTTCGATAATCCGGTCCGCCAGCGTGGATTTGCCGTGATCGATATGAGCAATAATGCTGAAATTCCTGATATATTTCTGATAATCCATACTCTGTTCCTTTTACGTTTTACGTTCCTATATATTTGTTCCGTATTCCTTTTATGTCTTTATTCTGTCCGCGATTGTCACCGCACCCGGGGGCGGACACTATTTAATAAGGTACGCCTTCTGTGCAACCTCCTGCTGGTACTGACCAAACACCACAAGGTTCAGCATATCGTTTTTCTTTAATTCCCCAATGTCAAACACGAAAATGCTTTCCGGTTCATTTTTCTTCGCGGTCTGCCGGTATTTTCTGCGGTCAACCATGACAGCGACCCTGTCGCCCCTGCGGATATTATGCACTCTGACCACAATCCGGCTGCTTCCCGCCTCATATTTATCCGAACGTATCCAGGTTTTCGGGAGCACCTTGCCCGGCTGCTCAAAACTCAGGATGCCGGACCGGAACTGCACGATGTACTTTGTCCCCGCGGAGACCTTTTGGATTTCCGAAATACGGAACCGCCCTTCTTCATCAGCTCTGGTCCGGTACACATCACCGCCTATCCTCAGATTCACAGAAGCACCGGCGCCCGTAAACCCTACTGCGGCATTTGTTCCCTCCCGCAGCTCCGCCACCGACGCCGCCTTAAACGAGGCCATCTCTCCGGAGGACCGCCGATGATCGAGATGAGACCGCAGACCAAGCAGACCCGCGAAAAGCGCCAGGCTCAGAAGCGCTATAATAACGGCACGTTTTCGGATGCCATTCTTTTTCATTCATTTTCTCCATTCATTTCTGTTTTCTGCAATACGTTAGATTATATCACAAAGAACAGTTCACCGAAAGACACACGTGCGCACAAAATTATGTAAAATCGACCGCGAAGCCGGCGCGGAAGCGACGTTTCAGCCTGCGCAAAGGGCGCTGCAAAATGTTCCGCGAAATCATGTATAAATTGCAAAAAAGCCTTGAAATGTGTTCACTGCTAATGTATACTAGTTGTTGCGAATTTACGTAAACAATTGCTGAATTAGATAGTGGGGTGAAAATTATGGCAAATATCAAATCCGCAAAAAAAAGAATCAAGGTTATTGACAAGAAGACAGCTCAGAACAGACGAATCAAAGAGAACCTGAAGAAAATTCTCAAGGATTACAACCAGACGCTGGCTTCAGGCGACTTAGAGGCAGCAGCAGAGAAAAGGACGCTTGCAGAAAAGGCTCTGAAAAAGGCCGCTTCCAGGCATACCATTTCCAAGCAGGCCGCTAACAGAAAGGTCTCCCAGATAACCCGGAAACTGAACGCAGCGAAGGCTGCAGAATAAGTCTCACCCGTCCCCACCAGTGTATAAGCTAAATACACATGAATGAGCAAAACCAAGGAAGTGTCTCCCTTGGTTTTTTTATTTCATTCATGACCTCTGCTTTTTCTCACGCTTTCCTCTCTTCATTTCCTCCAGCATATCGCGGCGATCACGCTCCTGAATCAGACCGTTGCTGAACGCGGCGAAGCAGCCCAACGCCTCCGCCTTCTCGGACAGCGGGAAGCCCTTCTCCTTCATATAATCATACAGGGAACGCACCGCCCTGCCCGGATCCCTGTGCAGGAACGCCTTTCGATAACGGATTTCCCGCATCAGACGCCTGCCGAACCGGGCAGCCAGCCAGATCAGAAGCAGCGCCGACAGCACGCACAGTGCCGCAAGCCCGAAGATCCACAGCACGCGCCGCTCACGCGCCCTGTTCTTTGTTGGCTCCTCAGTGTCGCGCCCGGTGCTGCTCTGCGGACTCTGCGCCTGCTCTCTCGCATCCGTACCGCTCAGTCCGATGCTCAGATCCGCCTGTTTCATCAGTTTCATGTATTTCGGAACCGTCTCGACCGGAACCCATCCGTAACCGTCCACATAAATCTCCGTCCATGCGTGAGCGCGATTTTCCGGGAGCAGCCAGTCCTTCCCCGCTGTCATCTCCGCTTCATCCCCGACAGTCACAAGATATCCCTCCACATAGCGGGACGGGATCCCGCAGCAGCGGAACATCATGGCCGCAAGTGTCGCATAATGCACATCGCACCCTCTGCGCGTGCTGAGAAAGTTCTCCAGAAAGTCGCTGCCGCCGGAAACCGGTCGGATCTTCTCTGTGTAGACAAAGTTTCCGCTGAGGTATTTCCGGACAGCTTCGATTGCCTCCCGGTACTCCATATGCTTCGCGCCCTCGGCGCCGATACCGGTCCTTTTTTTCAAAAGCGCCCTGAGTTCTGTACTCACCGTCGTATCGTTCTCATATACGAACGCATTGTAATGACTTTCGCTGACAAAATACCGCGCCCTCGCGTCGTTCCAGACGCCGGAAAACAGCCGCCCCACCTGATCTGTCCAAACGCCGGTCTGATTGTCTGTGATTTTCACGCTGTAGTCCGAGGCTCCTCTGAAGCCCGTCGGCTTCTCCGCCGCATCCGCGAAATTCACCATTCCGTCGATATTTCCGTCCATAAGCTCATACGGCAGATAACTGTTTCTGCGGTCTGCGGACTCCGTCCGGATCCGGATCCTGTTCCCGCCCTGTTTCTGCCCGATCAGTTTCTGGACGCACGCTGCCTGTGTCAGCGCGCTGAACCCCCGCTTCTGCAGACCGTACCCGGTGTCCCGAAAGGAATACGCAGTCTGATTGCTCAGTCGGTTCCAGCGGCTTCCTGTGTATATTTCTCCGACATAGCCGCGCAGGTACATCGACTGCGGCTTCTCCATTGTGATTTTCAGCGCCGTCCGGTCTCCCGCTCTTCTGTTGTCCAGACCGTTCAGCTCGCCGTTTTTCAGAATCCCGCTTCCGTAACGGACATCCTCCAGCCGCGACACAATTCCGGCTCCCGCGTCCGTCAGCAGCTGAGGTTCCGTGATTCCCGCAGCATGAATCCACACTGTCATGACCGCCGCCAGAATCAGCACCGTAACAGCCGCCTCCCGAAGAATCGGCAGTCCGGTTCCGGAACAGCTCCCCATTACAGTAAAAGAGAGCAGAACCGCCGCCGCGAACATAATCCCTGTCCACGGCCGCATATCCAGACCCAGAGCGAGCATAAATGCGAACGGAACCAGATAGAGCAGCAGCAGCGGACGAAGATGGCTGCGCACCACACATATGCTGAACAGAATCAACATGACGCCGATCAGCGCGACGGCCGGTCCCGTACCGACGTGCTCCGCTGCGTATTTCGGCAGGATCAGAAAGTTATTCTCCCCGAACCGGTCCGCCGCCGTGTTCCACAGGCTGATGAATCCGTCCGCCGGATTACCTGCCGGCAGATCCGCCGGCGACAGGCTGATTCCCAGCGCCGAACACAGCGCCGCCATAAACGCCGCCGCCAGTAGAATCCCGACCAGGCATTCCTGGATCATATTCAGTTTTCTGCCGTTACCTGCTTCGGAATATTTTAACTGCACCGTACCTCTCCAGTTTCCCGATATCTCGCTCCGCCTGTGCGGTTACAAAAAAATGATTGCTGAACTTACGCCTGTCTCCCGACTCAAGGAACCGGAAAACGGTGGAAATCCCGTCTCCGGAAAAGGGGGCCGACAGCACATGCGGCAGCGCCTCCCAGAGATCCTCAATTCGCGCAATCTCCCTGGTCTCAAAGACGCCCTCCCCGGCGTCATACCAGCCCAGTGTGTGACGGATCCGCTTCTCCGCCAGCGTCCCCGACAAAGACGCATACAAATCCATCAGCGCGCTGCGGCTTTCCGGAGGCAGCGCGCTCTCCGGATCCTCCTCATTGTCGAGCAGCAGAATCAGGCTGTTCTCAATCGGGAAAGACGGAATCTTCACCATCAGGTCGTTCATTTTCGCCGAAAGTTTCCAGTGAACCGCCCTCAGACTGTCGCCGCTCTGATATTCACGGATTCCGAACACCTCTCCGGGGTCTTCGCCGGGCCGGCGGGAGGAATAGTGATAACTCTCCATATCATAAGAATCCAGAAAATGCTCCGGAATCCCGATTGTCTCTATGGACGGGAGCACCACAGCGTCCGTATATTCCTCAAGCCGGATATGACGTGCGACAAGACCTGCTCCGTCGCATATCTCCGCATCGCGGATCCGGATTCTTTCACAGCCGCAGTACGGATCACATATCGTAAAGCGTTCTGCCGCCTCTCCTCCCGATCCGAGAGAAACCGCCGCGGAAATACTTTGTTCCTCCCCGGTAATCCGATTCTCCATCTGAATCCTGAACCGGAGCCTTGAAACCGGGATGCGGCTCTCGTTCTTCAGCCGAATCTCCATCGGAATATCCCGGGATTTTTCCGCAGAGCCTCCGCCTCCGAATTCAACCTTCAGTCTGCGCCCCGAAAGATTCACCGACAGAAGCGCGACAGCCGGATAGATCAGCGCCATCAGTACTGCCGCCGCCGCGGCGTCGTTCCCGTGAATCATGTAAAGGACCCCGAACGCAAAGACCCATAGCGCCCATATCGTCCGGTTCATCCATGTACTCTCTCTGAAGCTCTTTTTTTCTTTCCGCCGCATCATATCCATTCCGCCGCTTTCGGGGGCTGCACCGCGCCCATCACCTCCTGCAGGATCCGGAACTCATTTTTGTTCTGTAGCTGTGCCTTGCCGTTCAGAATGATTCTGTGCCTGCATACATCGAAGAAGATGTCCTGCACATCCCCGGGAATGACATAGCCGCGGCCGTGCATCAGCGCCCAGGACTGCGCGAGTCCGCACATAGCCAGCGCACCCCGCGGACTGACGCCGAGCCGGATCAGTGGATGCTCCCTTGTCTCGCTGCACAGCCTGCTGATGTAGCGATAGATTTTGTCGTGTACAAAGACTTCCCTGCAGACTTTCCGCAATGCCAGAATATCGGCCCGATCTGCCACCGGACACACCTGTTTCAGTGGGTCGCTGACCTGCCGATCCTTCAGGATATTCACCTGCGCCTCTTCATCCGGGTATCCGATGGACAGCTGCACCATAAACCGGTCCAATTGCGCCTCAGGGAGCATCTGTGTTCCCGCGGTCCCAATCGGATTCTGGGTCGCGATCACGAGAAACGGCTCCGGCACCGCATGCGGCTGACCGTCCACGGTGATGCGTCCTTCCTGCATGACTTCCAGAAGCGCGGACTGCGTCTTGCTGGACGTCCGGTTAATCTCATCCGCCAGCAGCACATTGCACATGGCTGCGCCCTCTTTGTATTCAAAAGCGCCGGTCTGTCTGTTATACACTGTGAACCCCGTTATGTCTGAAGGAACCACGTCCGGTGTAAACTGGATGCGGTTGAATTTCAGATCCATCGCCTTACTGAACGCCAGCGCCAGCGTCGTCTTTCCTACGCCCGGAATATCTTCCAGCAGAATGTGCCCGCCGGCAATGATCACCGCCATAACTCTGCGAATGATCTCATCCTTCCCCACAATGGCCTTTTTCACTTCCTCCTGTATCGAGATGATTTTGTTTTCCATTCCCTGTCATTCTCCTCCGTCCGGTTCAAACGTCTGCAGCACACGAATGCCGCACACGAAAAAAGCCCTCCCGACCAGGAAGGCTGCTGACTCCACGCAAATATCAATCTACATACCATCCGGTCGTCTCCTGACTCAGATTCATCCTCCTCAGACGCCTTCTCAGAATTTCTTCCAATGGCATACCTGTCCGATTCGTCATCCATACAGTAGCTTGCGCTGTCGGGGATTCACACCCCGTTCCGTTTACCGTATTACAAAAGTTTTTCTACCTCGTTAATATAACATTCTGAATTATATTTGTCAATACCACGCCGGCCTTTCAGGCCGCCAGATACCGCCATCCGCCGGCTCTCTGACTGCTGCAAGACGCCACCCTCCTTCCGTTTCACATAATAAACAGACCTTGCTCTTCTTATACCCGTCCGGGCAGCAGCACCGGAGGTCTTCCGGCAGTGTTTTTGGAAATTAACGACAAAATAGGTTTTGCAGGTTAGTCATTAACCCACAAAACCTGCAAACTCGCCGTGTCACAAAAAAGTTTCCGTAAAAGGGAGGTGCGCCCGGGCGAACCGTCTGAGCGGATCGTCTGAGCGCCCCCGTCTGAGCACCCCGTCTGTGCGGACCGTCTGCGCTACTTCCTAAGCGCTTCGGCGATTCCGATGTCCGCAACGATTACATCACCGAGAAAATTGGACAGGCGTCTGTGATCATGAACAGGTTTTTTCGCATGGAAGGTAATCGTATAATCCGCCATAACGCTTTTCTCCGGTTCCTTCCAGTCGTCATAATCTCCCGGCAGCCCGCTGGGAATATCCAGCGAGAACACATCCGCTTTCTGATAGCCGAACTTGTTGATCAGTTCCACGGCGTTCAGCCCCTCATCCTTCAGCGCCCCATGGAATCCTGTTCCGTAGATGGCGTCCACAACGACATCATATCCCCCCGTGGCGGCCGCTGCCCGGCGGTTCATGACCTCAATTCTGTCGCGGATCAGCAGGTAGTTCTTCTTCGCATCCTCTGTCGCCGGTTCCCCCTCTACCAAAACAGCGGCAACGCTCCAGCCTGCCTCGCTCAGCCTGCGGGCGACCACAAAACCGTCTCCGCCGTTATTGCCTTTGCCGCAGAAAACCGCAGCCCTCGGCTTTTCGATGGATTTCGGAATGTTTTCTCTTATAATTTCAGCGGCGCGGGTCCCCGCATTCTCCATCATCCGGCTGTACGACAATCCGGCTGCATCCGCCGCCCTCTCCAGTTCCTTCATTTCTTCGCAGGTCACGGTTTCCTTTTCGTATAATTCCATAAGTATCCCTCCAAATCATCGAAAATTCTGTGATTAATACCTACATCATACACCTTTTTCCGGATTCCGTAAACAGTGTCTGCTTATTAAGCCCCCGTCGGACTTAATGGGCGCTGGCAGCAGCCTGTCAACAGCGCCGCGGCGCACCATCCAATGTCAGTGTGCGCCGGCAGACACTGTTTGATGCTTATGCTCAGGGATTCGGCCGTTTCCGAATCCCGCTGCCGCAGGATTTCCGGATGAAACGCCTTAAAATCCTTGCGGCAGGCCACCGAATATGCTCTTTGTATTATTGATCTTTCAAGCATATTCGATGGCTGAGCATGCATTAAACAGTGTCTGCTCATTAAGTCCCCGTCGGGCTTAATGGGCACCGACATCAGCTTGTCAGCAGCGCCTCGGCATCATCAGAACACATTTGAACAGGTCGCCGTCAATTGACACGCGGAACCGGCCTCCCATCACAGCCGCCAGATCCCTGGCGATAGCAAGTCCGAGTCCGCTGCCCTCCGTGTTCCGTGCATCGTCGCCTCTGGTAAACCGGCTCATCAGCTCATCCGTGTCGATATTGAGCGGCGCATCCGAAATATTTTTGACCGTCATGATACGCATGTCCGGTTCCCCCGCTTTGTGTTCCTCATCTATATCGATGTAGACGCGGCTGCCCTCCAGCGCATATTTCCCGACATTTGTCAGCATATTTTCCATAATCCGGTAGAGCAGCCTTCCGTCTCCGAGGATCATTGCCGGTTCCTCCGGAGGCGTAAACACCACGGAGAGATCCCTTTCCTTCAGCTGGTCCGAAAATTCTCCCAGCGCCTGTTCCGTCAGCGCTCTCAGATCAAGCGTTTCCAGAGAAACCGGAATGTCCCCGCTGGATGCTTTTGCCGCCTCGAACAGATCCTCCGTCAGCTTGTACAGACTTTTTGTCTTTTCATCGATCACCTGCAGATACTCCTCCGCATTGGGGCTGTCCAGTCCTTCATTTTCCAGAAGATCCACATAGGTAATCATCGAAGTCAGCGGTGTCCGCAGATCGTGGGACACATTTGTGATCAGCTCCGTTTTCATCCGTTCATTCTTCAGCTCGTTTGACACCGCAATCTGCTGCGCGTCCGCAATCGAGTTGACCTTTTCCGCCAGGCGCTCGAACTCACCGTCCCCGGGCAGATTTATTTTGTACTCCAGATTCCCCGACGCAACCTCAGTGATTCCCTGCTTCACCGCGTCATATCTTGCAAAATATTTCGGGACGACAACAAAGATAAGTATCAGAACCGCGATCGCGCCCACCATGGTTGCCGACGCCAGCGTCAGCAGCACCAGCACGATCATCAGATTACGATAGGTTTTCTCACTCTGAGCCAGTCCGTGATAGATTCCGATTGCCAGCCAGCCGATGAATGTGCCCTTCCAGAATCCGCGGTTTTTCAGTTTCTTTGCGATGGCGTGAATGATCAGCAGCTCAAACAGAGCGATCAGCGCCAGGAGAATCACTGCAAGCGCGATCTCCATTGACGCGGAAAACAGCAGCGCCTCGTCAGAAACCCCGGCATAGGTCCTAATCAGTTCTGAATAACTGACATTGCCGGCGCCGGTCAGATGACCGAGCAGTCTGACGTGGCGGTATGCATTCTGCAGAAGCCATCCGGCGGGAACGCAGATACAGGCAGCGCATATTCCAAGCAGCAGATGCACCTCCGCGAAGATCCGATCAAACCAGGTCATGCACACACCTCCCCCTTCTTTCAGGCGCCCGCATTTCATCACGGATATTACCAGGCTGACAAAGAATACCGCAATCCCGGCAAACAGAATCGCCCAGAACGGAGTCATCACGTTATTCACCCGGCTCGTCGTCAGTCCGAAGTCATAAGACTGATTCTCATACCGGAATCTGATCAGAGTATCCAAAAAGAGCCCGTCCGCGAAAACCGCCACAAAGGACAGAATCGCCAGCACTGACGCAACGTCGCAGACTCTCTTTCTCTCATATCCTTCCATATTGTTTTCCATTCGCCATTTCCCCTTTCGTCAATTTCCTCTTCATCATTTCCCCCTTTCAAACCTCACGCGTCTCTTTCAGCCTTACGTTTACCCCCTTTCAGCCTCAGGCTTCCCCCTTCAGACCTCACGCTGATATTTCTCCACCTTGTAGCCGGTTCCCCAGACCACCTTCAGATACTGCGGGTTCCCCGGGTCGATCTCAATCTTCTCCCGGATATGACGGATATGCACCGCCACAGTATTTTCCGGGTTGTACGCCGGCTCGTCCCAGACCTTCTCGTAAATCTGTTCGATGGAGAAAACGCGCCCCGCGTTTTTCACCAGAAACAGGAGGATCCGGTATTCCGTAGGCGTCAGTGAAACCGGTCTGCCGTCCACTTCCACGCTTTTCTTCGCGTCGTCCAGAGTCAGACCGCCGCTGCGCCAGACATCGCCGGACTCTTCTTTGTGCAGACTCCCCAGATCCGTGTACCGCCTCAGCTGCGACTTCACCCTGGCTACCAGCTCCATGGGATTGAACGGCTTTGTCACATAGTCGTCCGCGCCGACATTGAGTCCGTTGATTTTGTCATAATCCTGCACCTTCGCCGACAGCATGATGATCGGAATGTTTTTCTCCTGCCGAATCCGCATAGTCGCCTGAATTCCGTCCATGCGCGGCATCATGACATCCATCAGGATCAGGTGGATATCGTTTTTCTTTACCGCATCCAGCGCCTCAAGTCCATCCCGGGCCTGTATCACATGATAGCCTTCATTCCTCAGATAAATCTCAATCGCCCGGGAAATTTCCCGGTCGTCGTCACAGATCAGAATATTCATTTCCGCTTCCTTTCCTGTTTCTGACAACAGTATAATAAAGAGACTTTAAGAAATTGCTGTGAAAAATCTTAGGAATTTCTTAAAGTCCCGTCGTGTACCTTCTGCGTCTAGTGTCCGCAGGTTCCGCCATGGCCGCAGTCTCCGCCGTGGCCGTGGTTCTCTCCGTGGCCGCAGCCTCCGCCGTGTCCGTGCTTCTCGCCGTGACCGCAGCCTCCGCCGTGCCCGTGATCGTGATGGCTGCAGACGGTTTCCGGATTGTAGTCCAGAGTTCCCGCTGCCAGCGCCCGTGCAGCTTCATCCGCCGGTCCGCTCACTCCGGGGTACAAAGCGATGCCCGCCTCGGCCAGAGCCGTTCTGGCTCCGCCGCCGATTCCGCCGCAGATCAGCGCATCCACATCCGCTTTCTTCAGAAATCCGGCCAGCGCTCCGTGGCCTGCTCCGCGAACCGGTATCACAGTTTCGCGCCGAATCTCTCCATTCTCAATATCATAAATTTTAAACTGCTCCGTGTGTCCGAAATGCTGAAATACCATTCCGTCCTCGTATGCTGCCGCAAGTCTCATCGTATTACTCCCTTTCTCCGAAAAATCCGCCGGGAGGTCCGGACGGCTTCCGGAAAGCCGGTAGTCGCCGCCCGAGATCCGGAGAGTTTTTCCGTTCACAAGTGCATCCGCCAGCTTTCCGCGAGCGCTGTCGTAAATTGCGGTAACCGTCGTCCTTGCAACCTCCATCTGCTCCGCGCACTGCTGCTGCGTCAACTTCTCATGGTCGATCAGACGAACAGCTTCGTATTCCTCCAACGTCATCACAACGGTTTCCGTGGCATCGCCCGGAGATTTCCTCCCGACTTCGTCCGTCGCCGGTGAAAACTCCCAGTAGTCCGGAAAGCAGCATATTCTTCTGCATCTCTTGGGTCTCGGCATATTTCCTCCCTGTTAACTGTAAAAGCTTTTTGACATATGTCAATAACTATACTACTCCCGTTTACGACATATGTCAATAACCATTCTTCGTCATCCTGTGATATAATTTTGGGTGTACACAAAAAACGAATGCTGCGAAAAGAACAGGAGGTAAGCATCATGTCATTACATATCGCCGTTGACCATCGTGCGCCGGTGGCAGAATCGGTGCTGATGCCGGGAGATCCTCTCCGGGCTCAGTTTATCGCGGAGAATTTTCTGGACAATCCGATCCGGTACTCCGAAATCCGCAATATGTACGGTTACACCGGAACATACAAAGGCGTTCCCGTTTCCGTACAGGGAAGCGGAATGGGAATGCCCTCCATGGGAATCTATTCCTGGGAACTGTACAACGAGCACGGGGTGGAGAACATTATCCGGATCGGCACAGCGGGCTCCTTCCGGGAGGACATCAACGTCGGAGAGATCGTGGTCGGACTAGCCGCATCCACCGATTCCAACTTTCAGCACGCGTTCGATGTGCCGGGGCAGTACTCGCCCTGCTGCAGCTATCCGCTTCTGAACAAGCTGCAGGAAGCCGGCAAAGAAACCGGGATTCCCTTCACGGCAGGCAACATCGTTTCCTGCGACGTATTCTATGAAACCACCGAAGACTGGTGGAAACGCTGGGCACGCATGGGCGTCATGGCTGTGGAAATGGAGGCTGCCGCCCTGTACATGAACGCTGCGTACTGCAGGAAAAATGCACTGGCCATCATGACCATCAGCGACAGTTTTGTGACCGGAGAGAAGACCACCGCCGAGGAGAGGCAGACCACCTTCACCGATATGATGAAACTCGCTCTGGAGGCCGCCGTGAAGTAACCGGCTCGTCCAGTCAGGCAAGGGGACTTCACCCGTTTCATGTGGCCGGGGTGCCTTCCCCCATCTAATACGATCAGCCAAGGAGCCGTCACCGGCTCCCTGTTTTCATGCCAACAGAAGAATTCGTTCCGTTCATTCGTTTCTGCTGTCTGATGTGAGCGGACTCCAGAACATCCATGCCATGAGAGATACTGAAATCCTGATTCTGTCGATGGGTCTCAAAATATTCCCGGACCTTGTCCGTAAAGTCTAGTGCATCTTCCTCGGACACGTCGATCAGCAGTACCGCGTACTGCGTCGGTCCGGAGCGCGTGAACACCGTCTTATAGTGAAGCATGAAGGCGATAGCATTTTCCAGAATTCTCAGGTGAACCTGCTTTTCTTCCTCCGACGCCTTCGCACCCTCCCGAAGTTTCAGAGAGTACACAGAAAGACGGGCGATCCCGATCGCCTGACCCAGTTGACGTGCCACCATACGGTAAATCTGTCGGAAATCATCGTATTCCACGAAAAATCCGGATACATAATCGAGTTTTTCCTCCAGGTCCGAGGTAAGTTCCCCCGGTGACAGGTCACGTTCCGGCATTCCACTTTGGGAAAGGCGCGCCGCTGCCAGGAACACGTCTTCTGCGGGATTCAGGTCTTGTTCGTGTGTCGACTCGCCGCGGGACAGAGTTTTGACCCGGCTGTACATCTCGGAGGCGGCGCTGTAATTCCCCATGGCCACATAGGCGGAAATCAGGTAATAGAAATAAACTTCCTCGTCGGGCTGACGCATCAGTGCATCATTACAGACGCTCACCACCTTCTGATATTCGCCCCGCCCGGTCAGAATCGTCCTCAACTTTGTCACCGCATCGCGATACAGAGTTCCGAACCGGGTACGCAGCGCGGTCAGCCACGGGTGGCCCTCTGCCATCTCAGACACATCCCCCTTATACAGGGACAGTGCCCTGTACAGGAGCTCCATCCGCTCATCCTCACTCCGCGCTCCGCCCGAAGCCGTCTCGACCAGCTTCTCAAACTCCAGCGCATCGATTTCATGAGGAATTTCGTTATTAAAGAAGTATGTTCCGTAGGCGCTCTGGATAATCTCGCCGCCCGGCCGGAATCCCAGGGAGTCCAGTTCCCGGCGCAACTTGAACACCAGTACCTTCAGCGAGTTCGTCGGATTCACAACCTCTGTTCCGTACCACAGAACGTCAATCAGTTCCTTCTGTCCCACTGCCCTGTCATAATTCATCAGAAGATATCCGAACAGCAGCCACATCTTCCTGGCGTTGCCTCTGGCCATCCCGGTTCCGATTACCTTGTCACCGCAGCTGACCCGGAATCCGCCCAGGATCTGAATCTTAAGCACATCACTCAATTTCATCCCCCCTGCCGATGCTCCGCAGTTTTCTCAGCGCCTCCCGCGCCGCTTCATTGTCCCCGATCCAGGGAACCCGTCCGTCTTCATAGTACATATAGGACTCATCGCCCTTGCCGAGGATGAGCACCAGATCGCCGGGCTTCGCCATGCATATCGCCTTCTCTATGGCGGTTTTCCGGTCTTCCACAAAAACCCCGCTACCGCCGCTTTCCTTCACGCCGGAAAGTATGACAGCTCCAATGTCAGAAGCCTTCTCGTTTCTGGGATCCTCTTCCGTAACCACCACCTGCGCGCAGTGCCGTCCGGCGATGGCTCCCAGTACCTTCCGCTTGACTTTGTCCCTCTTTCCGGCGCTGCCGAAGACCGCGATGATGTTCCCGTCATCCTTTGTAATCGCATCCCCGTACTCAAAGACCTTGTCGAAACCGTCCGGCGTATGGGCGTAGTCGACGATCACGCCGAAGTCCTGCCCCTCGTCGATAATTTCCATCCGGCCGTCTACCTGCGGAATATCTTCCAGCAGAGGAAGCATTTTATCCAGCGGCATCCCGCATTCGTGCATGGCCGCAATAGCCGCCAGCAGATTGTAAATGTTGTAGAGCGCGATCAGATTGGTGCGCACAGGGCGGGCGCCTTCCTTTGTAACAAGCGTAAACGCCGTTCCCTCCGTGGTCAGTCTCACGTCCTCCGCCATATAGTCCGCCGGTTCCAGAACGCCCGTGCCGTAGGTCACGTAACGGCAGGCACAGCACTCCTTCAGCCCCTCGATGCTCGCCTCGTCGTCTGCGTTCAGAACGGCGACGCCGTCCTTTTTCATGTGACGGAACAAAAGCTTCTTAGCCTCGAAGTAGTTCTCCATCGTCTTGTGGTAATCGAGATGGTCATAGGTCAGATTGGTGAAAATCGCACAGTCGAAATCCACCGAGTCCACCCGTCCCATGGAAAGCCCGTGGGAACTCACCTCCATGGCGGCAGCCTTCATCCCGTGCTCCGCCATTTCTGCGAGGTCGCTGTGAACCTCAATCTGGTCGGGCGTTGTCAGCGTCGGCACCCGGCTGTAATTTCCGTAGCGCACTGCGATGGTTCCCATATATCCGCAAGGGACCTCTGCAGAGAAAATATCACTTATAATGCTGGCAGTCGTGGATTTCCCGTTCGTTCCCGTAACGCCGAACATGGTCAGTCTGTGGCTCGGGCTTCCGTAAAACAGGTCGCAGATCCGGTTCAGTTCCTGCATAACATTCTCTCTGTGAAGATAACAGACACCGTCGCGCTTCTCCACAGGCTCGCTGTGAACAATCGCCGCCGCACCCGCATCGGCAGCCTTCCCCGCAAAATCGTGGCCGTCCGCCTCCAGACCTTTCAGACAGAAAAAGATGCTGCCCGGTTTCACTTTGCGGGAATCCATGGCAAGTCCGGTAATCTCGATTTCCGGCGCGCCCTCAAACAGTAAAGACAGTTTCATCAGAACCTCCTACGCCCGGATCGGGCCGTTATGCTCATAGGCCGGCATCAGTTTCAGTTTGAAGAGATTCTGCGCATGCTTCCGGTCAATTTTTTCCTTTGTTTCCGGATCCTCGCAGACGCCGGTCCGAATGTAGCGGTCCAGGGCGTCATATGTAAATCCCAGGTGTTCTTCGTCCGTCAGCGGTGTGAGTCCGTCGATGGGAACCTTGAACACGAGTTCCTCCGGCAGCCCCAGCTCCATACCGACCGCGCGAACCTCCTCCACAGTCAGCTGTGACAGCGGAGAAAAGTCTCCTGCACCGTCGCCGTATCTGGTGGCGTACCCCACCCAGTCCTCGGACAGGTTGCAGGTGTTCGCCACGCGTCCGTTCATCGACTGTGCCACTGCATAGACGGTCGCCATCCGGAGGCGCGCCGGCAGGTTAGTCACGGTCTGATCTGAAATTTCACAGTCAAGCTGCGCCTTCAGTTCCTTCATCAGCCCGCTGTATCCGTCGCGGATATTAATGACCGCATGAGGAATTCCGAGGTGCGCCACCAGTTTTTTCGATGCGTCGATATCCGCCTGCTCCCCGTTGGGCAGAAGCACGCCGAATACCCGGTCTTTTCCCAGGGCCCGGACACAGAGCGCTGCGACGACAGAACTGTCCTTCCCGCCGCTGATGGCCACCACTGCCCGGCAGTCCTTTCCGTTCTCTTCAAAAAAATTGCGGATCCACGCCGTAATGCTTTCTGTTACCTTTGCAGCGTCAAAATCAGGATCGTATAATTTCATAACTGACCTCCTCGTATCATTTCCTGTCGCGGCTCCGCACGTCCGCCGCCGCAGGATATCGTAATATTATAGCACACTATTGCAAGGAGGTACAGATTCCGATATAATTAGTGCAAATCAGTGCAGGTCTTTTATCCCGTCGCACTCAGCGTGCGGGGACAAAGGATGTCCGCGGCGGCGCGGCGCGCAAAACTCCTGCAGCATACGCCGGCACGCACTGAGTAAGTATATTGGGAGAAGCTTAATTTGAGAAGCTTAATCGGAGAAACTTAATTCCTGTAGAGAAAGGAGCCGCAGATGCAGTACAGAATCGAAGGAACGCCGCTTCCGGTGGTCATTTGCAACGTAGAACCGGGAGAAACACTGATCACAGAAAAGGGCGCCATGAGCTGGATGAGCCCGAACATGAAAATGGAAACCAACGCGGGAGGCTTTGGAAAAGCTCTCGGACGGATGTTTTCCGGAGAAAGCATATTCCTGAACCGGTACAGCGCCCAGGGCGGCCCCGGAGAAATCGCATTCGCGACCTCCTTCCCCGGAAGCATCAAGGCTTATGACATCGCGCCGGGACGGGAGATCGTCGCACAGAAATCCTCATTTCTGGCCAGTGAGGCGGGCGTGGAGCTTTCTGTATTTTTCCAGAAAAAAATCGGATCCGGGCTGTTCGGCGGAGAGGGCTTCATCATGCAGAAGCTCTCAGGACACGGAACGGCTTTCCTTGAAATCGACGGGTCTGTGGTGGAGTATGAGCTGGGATCGGGACAGAGCATCATCGTGGACACCGGATATCTCGCGGCGATGGATGCCACCTGCTCCATCGAGATCGTCACCGTGCCGGGCCTGAAGAACATGGTCTTCGGAGGCGAGGGCGTCTTTAATACGGTAATCCATGGACCGGGGAAGGTTCTTCTTCAGACCATGCCGATTAACTCTGTAGCAGGCGCTCTGATTCCCTATCTCCCCACAGGAAACTGAACCCCTTAAGCGACCCGGGCGGAATCCGCCTGGAGCCCGAATGAAACCCGGCGGAAGTCCCGGCCGGAATCCGGATGTCATGCGGCGAACATCCGCGGATATCCGGCGAACATTCACAGACATCCGACCGGCAAAGGATGGACACGATACAATGAACAATATTATCAAAAATAGCAGACGTATTGTAATCAAGGTAGGAACCAGCACGCTGACCTACCCCAGCGGAAAAATCAATTTCCGTCATATGGGCAATCTCTGCCGGGTCATCACAGACCTGCAAAACTCGGGACGCGAGGTGACGCTGGTCACCTCCGCCGCAATCGGCGTGGGAATGGGGAAACTGGGCGTCGAAAAACGTCCGCAGGACACCAGCCGGAAACAGGCTCTGGCTGCCGTCGGACAGTGCGAGCTGATGTTTCTGTACGACAAGCTGTTTGGCGAATACAACCAGACCGTCGCTCAGATCCTGCTGACCGCTGACGTCGTGGACAGCGAGATCACCCGAAACAACGTCATCAATACCTTCACCCGGCTGCTGGAGCTAGGCATCATCCCCATCGTCAACGAGAACGACACAGTGGCCACCGCAGAGCTGGAGGGCCGCAGAATCGGAGACAACGACACGCTCTCCGCTATTGTCGCGAAGCTCATCGGCGCGGAAACACTGGTACTGATGACTGACATCGACGGACTGTATACCGCCAATCCGGCGGAAGTTCCGAACGCCACTCTGATTCCCGTTGTGCCTGAAATCACGCCGCAGATCGTAAAGCTCGCCGGAAAACCCGGTTCGCGGCTGGGAACCGGCGGGATGGCCACCAAAATCAGCGCCGCCCGGATCGCCACGGCGGCCGGCATTCCCTGCTGCGTAATCCAGGGCGCCGACCCGGAAAATCTGTACCGTCTGTTTGACGGAGAAAGCATCGGCACGCTGTTTCTGCCGATGCGGGAGGAGACAAAATGACTGAGTTGGAAAAGATGGGAGCCCGGGCGAAGGACGCCGCCGGAATCCTGCGCATCGTTTCCTCGGAAGACAAAGAACTGGCCCTCAAGGAAGTCGCCGGAGCACTGATTCGCCGGCAGTCCGAGATTCTGGAGGCGAACCGGCAGGATCTCGCTGCCGCAGAAGCCGGCGGGATGCCACGGTCTATGCTGGATCGTCTGGCTCTCTCCGAAGAACGCATCCGCGGCATGGCTGACGGCGTGACTGCCGTCTCGGAATGGCCGGATCCCGTAGGCCGCGTTCTGGAGGAATACGACCTGCCCAACGGACTTCATGTCCGCAGAGTCAGCGTCCCCCTCGGCGTCATCGGAATCATCTTCGAAGCGCGCCCCAATGTGACGAGCGACTGTGCCGCCCTCTGCATCCGGGCCGGCAGCGCCTGTATCCTGCGTGGCGGAAAAGAAGCGTTCCGGACGAATCTGGCGGTAACCCGCATCATGCGCGAGGCCCTCTCCGACAGCCCTCTGCCCGCAGACTGCGTTCAGCTCGTGACCGACACTGACCGGCGCTCCGCCACGGAAATGATGAATCTGACGGAATATCTGGACGTGCTGATTCCCCGCGGCGGCGCAGGGCTGATCCGCAGCGTCGTGGACAATGCCCGCGTTCCGGTCATTGAAACCGGAGCCGGAAACTGCCACATCTATGTGGACAAAGCCGCCAGCGTGGAGATGGCTGCCGCCATCGCGGTCAACGCCAAAACCTCCCGTCCCTCCGTGTGCAACGCGGCGGAAAAGCTTCTGGTTCACCGGGAAATCGCGGACATGGCTCTGCCGGTTATCGGAAAGCGGCTCCGCGAGAAGGCGGTTGAGCTCAGAGGTGATGACGCCTCCCGGGAGATTTTCCGCGATATCCGTCCGGCGACGGATGATGACTGGGGGAAAGAGTATGTCGACTTAATCATGGGCGTGCGGATTGTGGATTCCATCGAGGAGGCCATCCGGCACATCGAGCGCTGGTCCACTCATCACAGTGACTGCATCGTCACGGAGGATCCCGCCGCCGCGGCAAAATTCCAGACAGAGGTGGATTCTGCAGTGGTGTATCACAACGCTTCGACCCGATTTACGGACGGCGGTGAGCTGGGCCTGGGTGCAGAAATCGGCATCTCCACCCAGAAACTCCACGCCAGAGGCCCCATGGGCGTAAACCAGCTGGTCACCTACAAGTACATCATCGACGGGAATGGGCAAATTCGATAAAAATTCTTTGATTTTTTTGTTGACAAAACCAAATCGGGGTAGTATGATAGAGAAAAATCAACATTGAAAACCGTTGAAGGAGAAGAGTACATGCGGAAACCGCCTTCGGAGAGAGCAGCCGATGGTGAGATGGCGCAGGCACGGGTCGTATGGAATGGACTCCCGAGGGCAAACCGAACAGGCAACTCAGTAGGGGCGACGGAGAAGCAGCTCCGTGAACAAAGGCAGCATATGATTGTATGCGCAGAGCGGGCGCGCAAGCGTCAAGCCGGGTGGCACCGCAAGAGAGGATTACGGCTCTTGTCCCAGCATTTTCAGGTTGGGACGGGAGTCTTTTTTGTGCGGAGCACAGAACGGCACTGCCGTCCCCCAGCAGAATACAAGGAGGAGACATTACCATGACTGACAAAGAAAAGAAAATCCCTTACAAAATCTATCTCTCTGAGAACGAAATGCCGACGCAGTACTATAATGTCAGAGCCGACATGAAAAAGAAACCGGCTCCGTTGCTGAACCCCGGCACGCTGAAGCCCATGACCGCCGAAGAGCTGGGGCATGTCTTCTGCGACGAGCTTGTACAGCAGGAGCTGAACGAGACGGACCCCTACATCGATATTCCTGAGGAAATCCGGAACTTCTACAGAATGTACCGTCCCTCTCCGCTGGTCCGCGCTTACTGCCTGGAGGAGAAGCTTCAGACGCCGGCGAAGATCTACTACAAATTTGAAGGGAACAATACCAGCGGTTCCCATAAACTGAACTCCGCCATCGCTCAGGCCTATTACGCCAAGAAGCAGGGTCTGAAAGGCGTTACCACCGAAACCGGCGCCGGTCAGTGGGGAACAGCCCTTTCCATGGCCTGCTCCTACTTCGGACTGGACTGCAAGGTCTTCATGGTCAAGGTGTCCTATGAACAGAAGCCCTTCCGCCGGGAGGTTATGAGAACCTACGGCGCTTCCGTCACACCGTCGCCCTCTATGGAGACGGAAGTCGGAAAGAAGATCAATGCGGAATTCCCGGGAACAACCGGTTCTCTGGGCTGCGCCATCTCCGAGGCGGTGGAGGTCGCCACCTCCACTGAGGGATACCGTTATGTTCTGGGCAGCGTGCTGAGCCAGGTCCTGCTCCATCAGAGTGTGATCGGTCTGGAAACAAAGATCGCGCTAGACAAATATGATATCAGGCCGGACATCATCATCGGCTGCGCCGGCGGAGGCTCCAACCTGGGCGGCCTGATCTCACCGTTCGCAGGCGAAATGCTCCGGGGCGAGGCGGATTACCGCATCATCGCAGTGGAGCCGAAATCCTGTCCGTCATTGACCAGAGGAAAGTATGTATACGACTTCTGCGACACCGGCGAGGTCTGCCCGCTGGCCAAGATGTACACCCTCGGGAGCCAGTTCATCCCCTCCCCGAACCATGCGGGCGGACTCCGTTTCCATGGCATGAGCTCCATCGTTTCCGAGCTTTACGATCAGGGATATATTGAGGCGAGAGCCTACGAGCAGACGGAGGTCTTCGCCGCGGCTGAGGAATTCGCACGCTGCGAAGGTATTCTGCCGGCGCCGGAAAGCAGCCACGCCATTAAGGGTGCGATAGATGAGGCGCTGAAATGCAAGGAAACCGGAGAGGAAAAGACCATCGTCTTCGGCCTCACCGGCACAGGCTATTTCGACCTGACGGCGTACCAGCAGTTCAACGACGGAACCATGACCGATTCCATCCCCACCGACGAAGACATCGCCGCCAGCCTTGCCAAGGTACCGCAGTTCCCCGGCAACGAAACGAAATAAAGTAAAATACCCATAATATAAAATCCGAAGCTGCCCGTATTCTCGCGGCTTCGGATTTTATTCTGCCGATATCACCAGTTTTCGTTATTTTTCCGGTTCGAGTAATATTTTTCCAGTTCCTCCAGATACTCGTCGGTATATCTGACTTTGTGCCTGCTGAATTTTTTTATCTGGTGCGAAATCTCCTTCTCTTCTTTGTCGAGCTTTTTCGTTCCACTGTTTTCATATTCTATTTGAACATTCCAGACATAGGTTCCAATGTTCTTTGTCAGCACCGCCACCTTACTTTTCCGCAGAGCTTTCTGCTCCTCTTCTTCTGCATAATATGCGGTAAGTTTCTGAAAAAATCCCGCTCCGTATTCTGCTTTCATTATCGCGGTTTCGCTCTGCCTCACCTTCGGACAATTGTCCAGCATCACATTCAAGTTCTTCCTGACCCTCTTTTTCATTTCACTGCTGAGCTGTCCCTCTCTCTGGATCGAAACCACAATCAACTCGGCTTCTTTATATGCTTTTTCCCATTGCTCCATGATTTTCTTCTGCCGAATGCTTTCTTCAGATTCTGTCCGAGTTTCATTTTCTGCACATCCCGTCAGAATAAGTACGAGCATCAGCAGTATCATGGAAAATTCAGCCATTCTCTTCATCGCGCCCCTCCTGCAGCATCAGTTTTCCTGAATCCATCAGGAGCACCTCGTCGCACATATTTCTCAAATCATTGTCATGGTGTGTGGCAATCACGATAAGCGCCCCACGTTTCTTTTCCTGTTGAATCACATCATAAATCTGCTGCACGCCTTTATGATCAACAGCATTTGTCGGTTCGTCCAGTAATATTATTTTCTGTTTCTCAAAGAATGCCTGTGCGATATTCAGTCTCTGTTTCATCCCCAGAGAGAATTTCCGGACTTTTAATTCTGATTCTGGGTCAAGCCCTACCCTTTCCAATGCAAGCCTGATGTCATCCTGCGACGCCACGTTTTTAATCTTTGAAAGCCGGATAAGATTCTCATATGCCGTATAGTATGGCAGAAGTTCCATATTCTCAATTACAACGCCTACATCCGGCAGCATGGGAATCTCCTCATGCAGTATTTTCCCTTCATAGAGAACCTTCCCTTCTGTAGGGCGAATCAGGCCGGAAAGCATTCTCAAAAGCATTGTTTTCCCTGATCCGTTAACGCCAAACAGCCCGTATACCACGCCGCTCTCAAATGTATAGGAAATATCATCCAGCACGGTTTTCTTTTTCAATCTCTTTGTCACATGAACTAATTCTAGCATTTCCCCCTCCTAAATTAATGCGTGCTCAGCTATCGAATATGCTTGAAATATCAATAATATAAAGAGCATATTCGATGGCCTGCCGCAAGGTTTTCAAGCGTTTCGCCCGAAAACCTTGCGGCTGTGGGATTCGGAAACGGCCGAATCCCTGAGCACAAGCATCAATTAGTGTCTGCCGGCGCACCCTTCCATTGGATGGTGCGCCGCGGCGCTGCTGAAAAACTGCCGTCAGCGCCCATTAAGTCCGACGGGGACTTAATGAGCAGACACTAAATTATATCTGACCTGATGTAAATCCGACAAAAAACTATTGATATTAAAAAAGCCAATCCAATTACATACAGTATATCACTCATCGGGAAATCAGAGACCGCATAAAAATTGGATTTGCCCGCGTCATTTGAAAATGCATAATACGCCGGAAACAGCAGCCCGATAAATCTGTTTTTTCCATTGCTGTTCAATAATACCGGCAACACGACGGAAAGGATGAAATACAGATTGGCAATTATAAATGAGACTGTCATATCTGTGAACAACTCAAGAAAATACATGATCATAGTTACAAAAAGCAGCCCTGAATAATATCTGAATATCTCCTGTAACCACACTTCTGTTTTCAATTCGCCGGCCGCCTGATGAAATATCAGAAAGAAAATCAATACCTCCGCAGTTACTATCATCGCTAATTGCGCAGCAGCGCCCGAAAACGCATTTACGATAATATGATATCTGCTCTTATTTCGTACGATTTCAAGCACTGCATAGCCGGAAATCAGATTTCCGGCACCGCCCCAGAAAATCAGTAGAATAAACGGAACCACAAAGTACACCTTCATAAGTGACAGCACGATCCCGGATGCGCCGGAAATGTGCGGTTCGAGTTCGCAGAACATCAACGGACTTTCATAACCGATAAGATATTTTCCGGCTAATGCCTGAAACAACACGGCACAAAGCAACACGACATATGTTCCCTGTTTGTTCAGATTATTGCATAACATCCCTTTTCTCCTCAACCGCTCCGGCGATAATACACAGCGCTACAGCTTTTGTTACACACAATATCATTGTAAATACAACCTCCGGCAAGCCGCAGGATCCTTTAAAATACGCCCCCGGTACCGAGAGGCTCCGAGGGAAGAGGAATTCCTGAAAATGGACGAATACGACAGGATAAAGCTGATATTCCACCACGTTTATTAAAACCACAATAACTACGGAGATCACAATTCTGTGCAATATCTTCCTCAGAATTATAAATATCAAAGACATACACAGGAAATACAGACCTCCTATTCCGAAATCGATGGCGAGGCTCCACGCCAGCTTAATATATGCTTCTTCCGTCAGCCTGAACACATTGCAGATAAACAAGACAGACGCCGTCTGATGTATCGCCATAAATGTAATCGAATATAACAGGATATGTCTGATTTCCATATTGACATAATCCTGCCTCGATGAACATCTGCATATGATCACACTCTCGCTGCGCGGCAGTGCAATCTGAACAGCAATCAGAAAAAAGCAGCAATAAATTTTCATATATGCATTCGCGCCAAAATATCCATGCTTACTTAACATTTCGCCGACAAGATACTCATCGTCAAAACCGAAATCCCTCAATGCAACCAATGGAGATGTCGATAAAATGCAATCCGCCGCCAGAAACCCGATATATGCCGTTACAATTAAAATCACTCCAACGCGCTCACTCTTATTTTCCAGAAACATAATACCCTTATCAATATCAAATACCCTGCAGTAACAATCAGAAAGATCGGCAGCAATGTTTCAAAATCATATTCTGTAAAAGGCTGCATCACCAGTAATAGTGACGAATTGGTTGACGTAGGAACAAACCACAGAAAAAAGGTCACCGCATAAACTATTTTTCTATCTGCCGTCACTAGCGCAAGGGCCGTTCCCACTGTCGATATCAGCCCTGCCAAAAAGGCTGTAACAAAAATAAATCCCAGATTGGCCAGAAACGGATGTGCATTGCTTAAATTATACAACAGGTTTTCAGGGGAATCATCCACCTCTATTGGAATATATTTCCCTCCATGACACAGTATTGACACCAGTCCTAAATTTATCAGCAAGGCAATGCTGATCAGAAAAAAAACAAATATAAATGAACACTTTATGTTCTCTGTGTAATATGCATTTCTTCCCATTCTCCCCATGAGCGCCCGGTGATAACCTCTATGCCGGTCCTCCAGAGGTCCCTCCCCCGTTATAACCAATGTATAAAGCGGAAGAAACCACAGCAGTATAATCTGAACCAGATGATCTGTCGTATTGCTGGCTAAAAATGTCCCATATGCGGGGGCAATTGTGCTGCCCCCGCTTCTAATCAGATTACAGCAATATATTACAATGTCCAAAACAGGCAACAGAAGAACGATGAGTGTAACACAACATCTGATTTTGTTTCCATAAATTCTGGCAACAAAGTCTTTCATAAACATAATCTGCCCTCAACCCACATCAGATTTTCATTCCCTGAGTACATTTCCTCTCAATCAGGTCTTGTCATATTACCGTTGTTGCTATTTCCTCGCAAGGCTTCAAGTATCTTGTACAAAAGCTCCTCGATATTGGATTTTTTGCGACAAAGCCTGACGATGGCATAGATTATTGCTCCATAGATCGCTAAATTTACAATCAAAACAATCTCATTTAAAAATGGCATATCTTTCTCCTCCCATAACCACTGTATTAATATTTCTATGCAGATTTAAATAATTATTCACATATTTCTTACTTCTGTGCTCTTATATTAACATTTCAACAATTTCCCGTCAACCGAAACTCAAAAACGGGCAGCTGCCGCTGCCCGGAAAACAATTCTTTTTAATTTAATGCGCGTTCACACCGAATCTCTCTCCTTTGCGGTTCCGTTCTGGAATCGATCCACCAGAAAGGCAAACAGCAGCGCCTCGATTCCGATGCAGAGCCATTTCAGGAAAACCGAAGGAATCTTTGTCAGCGCCTCCATGGCAAACACCTGCGCCACAATCAGAACGACTGTTTTGTCGTCAAGGCCGCTCCCCGCCCTGCTCCTGCCTTTCTGCTTTTCCTTTTTCACGGACACTCCGATAAACAGCATCATTACCGCAAGCACCGCCGCGATCAGAATCAGATGAAGGATGCCGGCGGTAAATGTTTCTATTGCGGCAACAGACATCACACATACAAGAGTAATAATTACAATACGAATATTCATTTTCTATTTCGTCCTCCCCATACTACAGGCAATATCGATTTTTTTGTCGACACATCACTCCCTCCGTTCCCCTTCTATTAGTATATATATATATATATATACGATAAAGCAACGTAAACGGGGACGCAAAAAAGAAATTTCCTTCATTTTTCGGAGGGAAAATCCGATTTAAAAGAGTTCTTCAGATTTCTGCGTGGTTTCCAAATACGGATGTCACCGCGACCTGACCGCCGCCTTCACCGCTTCCTCTCCAGCGAGAGCACTGTACCGATGACACAGAGGGCAACGAATACCAGGAAGCACCAGTGCATGGTTTTTACCAGCTGAGAAGGCGCAGCCTCCGTCAGAGCTGCGTTTCCGAGGACCATTCCGACAACGATGGTCACGATGGCCATGCTGGCGGAATGTCCGAAGGTCCGCATGGTCGCCAGAATGGAGTTGGCCACGCTGTACTCCTCTTTGTTCACGCAGTTCATAATAGCGTTGGTGTTCGGCGAAGAAAACAGTGCGAAGCCGAAGCCCTCCACGACAAGCGCTGCAATAATCCACGCGAAGGGAGTATAGAGACCGAGAAGAGAAAACATCCCCAGCCCCGCCACACAGAGTCCCATTCCCAGGCTGGCCAGCTTGTAGGGCGGCACCCGGTCCGACAGCCTCCCCATCAGCGGCGAAAAGAGCGCCTGCACCGCCGGCATGCAGATCAGAATGACGCCGGCCGTCTGGGAGGAATAATCCATAACCACCTGCAGATAGATGCTGACCAGATAACTGATGGCGAAGGTGGCACCGTAATTCAGGAGAGCCGCCAGATTCGAGAACGCGAACACTCTGTCCCGGGTGAACATCGTGAGCCGGATGACCGGTTCCTCCGCTCTCTGCTCCACCAGGATGAACGCCGCCGCGAGAGCCAGACCGCAGACCAGAATGAGCCATCCGTAACGGGAAATCGTCAGATTCGTCAGGCCGTAGAGAATCAGAGAAATCATCGCAATGAAAAGAAGGTTCCCCGCCGCATCCGTCCGGCACTGCGGAGGGTCAGGCTTTGTTTTCGGCGCGCCCGCCCATGCCAGCACAAAGGAAAGTACCGTGCAGAAAAAGGTCACTGCGAAGATAGACTGCCACCCCATGCGATGGTTCAGGATTCCGCCGATCACCGGTCCCATGGACAGTCCGACATACGTTGCCGCCGTGGAGATTCCCAGGACTCTTCCCCTCTCCGTTCCAGGAAACACGCTGATCAGCAGGGCGTTGTTCGTCGCATAGATCATAGACGCCGCCACTCCCTGCAATCCGCGGAACAGTATCATCATCCAGATATTCACGGAAAAAATACAGAGCACCGACAGCACGCCAAAGGAGGCGATGCCGATCAGCAGCACACGTCGCCTTCCGGTGGCATCCGCCAGTTTCCCCATAGGCACACTGAATGCGGCAACCGTAAGCGTGAAGGCGGTGACCACCCATCCCACCAGCGCCGCGCTGACCTGAAACTGTTCCTCCAGCGCCGGCACCGACAGATTGAGCGCACTTCCCATAAACGTCGTGATAAAGGCGGTGACCACCGCCATCCGCAGGGTGTTCTTCTGTTGTCTGATCGTTATCTCCGTCACGGCTTTCCTGTCCTGTCTTCCTTTCCGTTTTTACTTCTTGATGAACTCTGTGTAAATCGCCCGGACTCCGTTTTCATAATCACCTTCATCGATTCCAACCAGCGTACTGATGCCTTCTACGCCGTAGTCAATCATCCGCACGTTGATCCGGCGGGAGGCCAGCGCGGTCAGAACCTTGGCGCCGATCGCCGGCGAGCTGCTCATGAACCGGCTCACCACCGCGATCATGGCGATTCCCGTGGCAGCCGTTACTTTGTCAGCGTTAACCGCAGACCGGATCTGTGCCGTCAGCTCCCGAACATGTCCGCGGATGTCTTTTTCATTCACAAAGATATTCAGGCTGTCCACGCCGGTCAGGATATTCAGAATCGGAATTCTCTGTTCCCCGAAAATACGCATGACTGTCGTCCTCAGGGCTTCATCCTCGTTCAGACGCTCTTTCTCCACTACGATGCTCGCATACCCCGTGCCGCCGGAAATACCTGAAATTTTCAAAAGCGACGGATAGTAGTCGGCGTTCTTCACGATCAATGTGCCGGGATCCTGCGGCCGGTCCGTATTCCGGATATTGATGGGAATTCCCATTTTCCGCACAGGGAACACCACATCCTCATGCATTACCTCAGCGCCCATGAACGCCAGCTCCCGCAGCTCTTTGTACGTGATCACCGGTACTGGAAGCGGATTTTTCACCACCTTCGGATCCGCCATCAGAAGGCCGCTGACATCCGTCCAGTTCTCGTAGATATCCGCGGTCACTCCGGCAGAGACCGCCGCCCCCGTGATATCCGAGCCTCCCCGCGAAAAGGTCACGATGCGTCCGTCCGGCCCGGATCCGTAGAAGCCTGGAATCACAGCACGTTCATGGCCGGAAAGAACCTCGGCGATCCGGCGGCGGCTCTCCTTCTCCAGGAAGTTCCCCTGCCCGTCGAAGAGAATCAGCTCTGCCGCATCCACAAAATCCGCTCCGACATATTCCGCCATAATCCGCGCACAGAGATTTTCCCCCCGGCTGATCAGAAAGGCGTCTGAACCGTTCTGTTCATATTCCCGCCGTATCTTCTCCATCTCTGCGTCCAGGTCGAAGGAGAGCTTCAGACCACGGACGATTTCGCGGAACCTGCTCGTGATGTCAATGAACCGCTGATCCATAAGCTCCGGGTTTCCGGCACACTCGATGAGCATGTCCGTGATCTTGACATCGTCCTTTCTCCGCTTTCCCGGTGCGGACACAACAATGTACCTTCTGGCCGGATCCTCGCGAAGAATTTCGGCGACCTTCCGGAACTGCGCCGCCGTCGCCAGAGATGTCCCTCCGAACTTCGCAACTTTCAGATCCGCCCGTTCCTGCAGCGCCGGAGCCAGATCCTCCCTGCTGATGGTGCTGATATCATATGGCGTGGACTGATAAACGAAATAGTTCAGCCAGTTGGAATACAGCAGATTGGCGCAGGACCGCCAGCGCACCACCGGCGGCTGTGTGTCGTCATCCTCCGGGAAATAGTGGTCGGGGACAGCAGGCTCCAGTCCCGCTTTTTTGTCCCTGAGATATTCGTTCAGCAATGTGTCCCAGTCATATTCAGAATGTCCCATCACAAAGATCTGGCGGTCGTTTTCCGACTTCACGGCGAAGACCCCCGCCTCCGGGGAGCTGGCGATCACCTTCAGCTCGCTCACCGCCTCGATATCCTCCCGGTTCACCGTAGTATTTCTGGAATGCGGCACATAAAACACGTCGTCGAAGCCCCGGAACAGCATCCCGTTTTTGTAGTCCAGGTGATGCTCATAGACGCCGGACAGCTTCTTCGGCAGGACGTGCTTGGGAATCCCGTAATGGTAATACAGCGCCGCCTGCGCTCCCCAGCAGATATGAAATGTGCTGTGGACGTGGCTCTTGCTCCACTCCATGATTTCACAAAGCTCGTCCCAGTATTCCACCTCTTCGAATTCCATGAGTTCAACCGGCGCACCGGTGATTATCATACCGTCATAGTAATTGTTTCTGATCTCATGAAATGTCTTATAAAAGGCCAGCATATGCTCCTGCGAAACATTGTGCGCCTTGTGTGTGCTGGTCTGAAGGAGCTCCAGCTCGATCTGCAGCGGCGTGTTTCCCAGAAGCCGCGTCAGCTGTGTTTCTGTCTCTATCTTGGTGGGCATCAGGTTCAGCAGCAGAATATGCAAAGGACGGATATCCTGCGTCATCGCCCTGGCATCCGTCATCACAAATACATTTTCCTTTGTTAAGGTATCCACCGCCGGCAGATTATTTGGTACTTTAATAGGCATACCGACCACCCCCTGATCTGTCATCCGTTACAAAATAATACAAACTGAATTTTATCACAAGACACCGCATACTGCAAAGGAAACAGCGCGGCCCGCGTTTCTGTGAAAGGCCTGTGAAAGGCTCTGCAGAATACCGTTTTCCCGCGTTCTGCGCGAAGAATGCGGCGGCGTTCACGGACGAATTCCCTCGAAAATCATGTTGTCGCAATGGAGTTCCGCCCTTGCCTTTGTCCTCTCGTCACTCACCGTCCAGCCCAGCACGACAGTCCGTCCGCCCCGGTGCAGAGGAGTCAGAAACGGTCTGGGATCCTTCATTTTACGGACATTATAGGAAATGAAATCCGGTCGGGTCCACAGGTTGAACCGGCAGTTTGTCAGCGCGTCGCGAAGAGCCCATGGAATCTCCTTTTTCCCGGAATAATCATCTGACAGTTGCCCCACCGGCGTCTCAGGCAGATTCCTCCGCATGAACCTCACGGTAAAAGGGTTGAACGACTGTACCGCAAATTCGCCGTCATACTCGCGCATTCTGGCGCAGAGCCGCCGTTCCAGACGCCCCGCCGGAGATCTGCGGTTTTTCACTTCAATCAGCAGAGGAACCCGCCCGCGCACCAGATCCAGCACCTCCTCCAGACGGGGAATCGTATGCTCGGTATCCATCAGCGCGATGCATTTCAGTTCCCGGCTGTGCAATGCTGCCGACATCCTCTGTATTCCCGTCATCCTCAGCAGATCCCAGTCATGCAATACGAACAGTTCTCCATCTGCGGTCATCTGTATATCCAGTTCGATGGGATATCCCGCATCCATCGCCGCCTGAAAAGCTCCCATGGAGTTCTCCGGAATCCCCCTGCTTCTGTCATGAAGCCCCCGATGGGCGATCGGTCTCGTCAGGAGCCAGCTGTCCTTTTCAATTCTGTTCAAATGTCTCCTCCTTCAGACATCAAAGAGTGTCTGCCGGCGCACAGCACACTGTCGCTATCGGATTGTGCGCCGCGGCGCTGCCGGCCGGCCGTCGTCCGGCCGCTGTCAGCGCCCATTAAGTCCGACGGGGACTTAATGAGCAGATGCTACGTATAACTTTATCAAATGCGTCATGCCATGTCAAATCTAACAGGAGAACAGATTCAATCCGCTGTTTTCTCTGATTTCCTGACGCAGCCTCAGCCGGTACAGCGACAAGCCACAGCAGGCGGCCAAATATTTTATATCTTTTTCACAAAAAATTCGTTTTTATCTATTGACAAAGCACAACAGAAGGTATATATTTCTAACATAAATTAATAAAAATGCATATAACATTGAAAGGCAATGAACGGGAAAAGTACCATGGAGGTTCCGTCACAGTGAGCCGGAGACAGTGAGAACCCGGCACCAGGAGGCCATGCGAAGAACACCCGGGAGCTTCGAGCAGAACGCGCGTCCCGTCGGAGAAATCCGATTCTGCCGCGCCAGTAAGTAAGACGAGTTGTGATCGTTACATCACACGGGCTTGTTGGAGCCCAGAGGGATCGCTTCAGCGATAAATTAGGTGGCACCGCGGATAGCAGCTATTCGTCCTAAACGGATTGAGAAGCTGCGACAGAAATATTCGGAGGTGCTTTTTATGTGTTCGATTATCGGTATAACCGGAAGAAAACTTTCCCGTGAGGAGGTTTCTGCTCATTTTCAGGAGACCGCATCCCGCGGACCGGACAAGATGCGGCTGGAGGAGGCCGGACCCGGATGGCTGGGTTTTCAGCGTCTGTCCATCATGGATCTGTCCTGCGGCGGCATGCAGCCCTTCCACGCAGGCGGCGACAGTCTCGTCTGCAACGGCGAGATCTATGGATTCCGCGATCTGCGGGAACGGCTTTCCGGGGAATTTCACTTTGTCAGCGAAAGCGACTGCGAGGTGATTCTCCCTCTCTATCACAAATACGGGTTCGCCGCGTTTTCCATGCTGGGCAGTGAATTCGCCCTGCTGATTTACGATTCCGCTCTGGACTCCTTTGTCGCCGCTCGGGATCCCATCGGCATCCGCCCTCTCTATTACGGATATGACGCAGCGGGGGAAATTGCCTTCGCCAGCGAACCTAAGGTGCTGGTCGGACTCTGCGATGTCATCCGCCCCTTCCCTCCCGGTCACTACTGGGCGGGAGGCGCGTTCCATCCCTACATTTCCCTCACCGGGTCTTCCCCCGCTGTTTCCGGCGATCTGGACGATGTCTGCCGGGGTATTCGCAGCCGCCTGATCCGTTCGGTAGAAGCGAGACTGGACGCGGACGCGCCTCTGGGCTTTCTTTTGTCCGGCGGCCTGGACTCCAGTCTGGTCTGCGCCATCAGCGCAAAGCTTCTGGGAAGAAAGATACGGACCTTCGCCATCGGCATGGACACGGATCCCATCGACCTGAAGTACGCTAGAGAAGCGGCGGATTTCATCGGTTCCGAGCATACAGAATTTCATATGACGCGGCAGGAGGTTCTGGATGCGCTTCCTGAGGTCATCCGAATCTTAGGAACGTGGGACATCACTACGATCCGCGCCAGTCTGGGCATGTATCTCTGCTGCAAAAAGATTCACCAGACTACCGATATCCGCGTGCTGATGACCGGCGAAATCTCCGATGAGCTTTTCGGGTACAAATACACGGACTTCGCTCCGGACGCCGAGAGCTTTCAGCAGGAATCCGTCAAACGGATCCATGAGCTCCATATGTACGACGTTCTGCGGGCAGACCGCTGTATTTCCGTAAATTCCATGGAAGGGCGAGTGCCCTTCGGGGACACAGATTTTGTCCGTTACGTGCTGAACATCGACCCCGCGATGAAGATGAACACCTACGGAATGGGGAAATACCTGCTCCGCCATGCTTTCGAGGATGACAAACTCCTGCCGGAGGACATTCTGTGGCGGCAGAAGGCGGCCTTCTCTGATGCGGTGGGACACTCGATGGTGGATGACCTGAAGGAATACGCGGAAGCACGTTACACTGACGAGGACTTCCTCCAGGGCGCTGCGAAATACGATTACGCTCGGCCCTTCAGCAAGGAGAGCCTGCTCTATCGTGACATCTTCGAGACATATTATCCGGGACAGGCAGAAATGATTATCGACTTCTGGATGCCCAACCGAGAGTGGGAGGGCTGCGACGTGGACGATCCCTCCGCGAGGGTACTGACAAATTATGGTGAAAGCGGCAGATAGCCGCGGAAAGGATAGAAATATGGATATGAAAGCATCACCGGCAGAATATTACGGCTCCATGGTTTTCGATGAGAAAACGATGAAGGAACGTCTCTCCGGCGCATCCTTCACGGCATGGAAAACCTGCATCACTTCCGGGGAATCTCTGGACATCTCCACCGCGAACGAAATCGCCGAAGCCATGAAGCAATGGGCAGTGGAGCGGGGCGCCACCCACTACACCCACTGGTTCCAGCCGATGACCGGTGCTACCGCGGAAAAGCATGACAGTTTCATTTCCCCTGCGGAAGACGGCCGGGCACTGATGGACTTCTCCGGCAAGGAACTGGTCAAGGGTGAGCCGGACGCCTCCTCCTTCCCCTCCGGAGGGCTGCGGAGCACCTTCGAGGCACGGGGTTATACTGCCTGGGATCCCACATCCTTTGCCTTTGTGAAGGAGCATTCTCTGTACATCCCGACGATCTTCTGCTCTTACTCCGGGCAGGCGCTGGACAAGAAAACCCCTCTGCTGAAATCCATGGATGCGGTAAGTCGCGCGGCAGTGCGGATTCTGCGGCTCTTCGGAGATACCGATACCAGACGGGTCGTGGCGCAGGTGGGGCCTGAGCAGGAGTATTTTCTGATCGACAAATCACTGTACAACAGGCGTGAGGATCTCCGGATGACCGGTCGCACGCTGTTCGGTGCAAAGCCGCCCCGTGGGCAGGAGATGGAAGATCACTACTTCGGCATGATCAAGCCGCGAGTAGCCGCCTTCATGCAGGATCTTGACGAGGAACTGTGGAAGGTGGGTGTTCCTTCCAAAACAAAGCATAACGAGGTCGCTCCGTCACAGCACGAGATGGCTCCTGTTTTCAGCGATGCCAACACCGCCAACGATCATAACCAGCTGGCCATGGAGATGCTGAAAAAGGTGGCTGATCGCCACGGCTTCGTCGCCCTGATTCACGAAAAGCCCTTCCGGTACGTGAACGGATCCGGCAAGCACGATAACTGGTCTCTTTCCACCGATACCGGAAAAAATCTGTTCCGTCCGGGCTCTACGCCCAGCCAGAACGCACAGTTTCTGCTCTTCCTGGCAGCCTTCATCAAGGGCGTCGATGAGTACCAGGAGCTGCTGCGGGCCACAGTCGCATTCCCGGGGAACGATCACCGTCTGGGCGCACAGGAGGCACCGCCGGCCGTTATTTCCATCTTCCTGGGAGATGAACTCAGCGCTGTTGTGGATTCCATCATCAGCGGCACCGACTACACAGATGCAGGAAAGAAGACTCTTGAAATCGGCGTAGACGTGCTTCCGGAAATTCCGTTGGACAACACGGATCGCAACCGGACCTCCCCCATGGCCTTCACCGGCAACAAATTCGAGTTCCGGATGCCGGGCTCTTCCCAGTCCATCGCCGGACCTAATGTAGTTCTGAACGCCGCGATGGCAGAAGAACTGCAGCAGTTCGCGGAAGAGCTGGAAGGCTCCGAGAATTTCATGGAGGATCTTCAGGCTCTTCTTAAGCGAGTATTCACAGAGCACAGGCGGATTCTGTTCGACGGAAACGGCTACGATGAGGCCTGGATCCGGGAGGCGGAAGCCCGAGGCCTCTCCAATCTTAAATCCACCGCAGACGCACTGGCTGCCTACACCGACAAAAAAAATGAAGAACTGCTGATCCGTCACGGTATATATATGGAAGAGGAAATGGAAGCCCGCGGCATCATTCACGTGGAAAATTATAAGACGGTTATCAACATCGAAGGCCGTACTATGGCGGACATGATCCGGAAAAGTATCCTGCCCGCAGCGTCGGAGTATTCCGCCGTGCTGTGCAGCCGCGCTGCACTGAAGAATGACGCCGGTATCAGCGCCTCTTATGAGACGGAACTCGCCCGTCAGATCAGCGATGAGACAGACGCGCTGGCAACGGCGTGCAGCAGGCTGGAACAGAGCCTGAACCGGATGCCCGGCGACGACATTGAAGCACTGCACTTCTGTCATGATGAGATTATCCGCGATATGGACGAGGCCCGGGACATCGCCGACCGGCTGGAGCTCATGGTGGACAAAAAATACTGGCCCTTCCCCACCTATGCGGATCTGCTTTTCAGCGAACGGTGAAGCTGCTGAGAGCTGTATAAATGATGGCCGTCGCGTAACACCTGCGGCCGGGAGCACAGCAAATAGAGCAGGAGGTGAGTGACAATTCACTCACCTCCTCTCACATCAACGTACATTTCTCGTATACGCCGGTTTCAATGGCTGACATGCATCCGACTGTCTGTCAGCGAATGTCCCACTTGCTCCGAACCACTTTTTCCCGCGCAGTTGAATAATAGTTGGGAAACGCCTCCTTCAGATACCGGGCGTTGCTCACCCAGTTCATCAGCATCAGTTTCAGCACGCGGCTGAAGTCCTCATTGAGATGGCGGATATCCTCCTCGCTCAGCCGGGAGTAATCCCCTCTGAGCCGGAATTCGTCAATCAGATGAAACACGCCCCACAGCATATCCGTGAAATCCTCATGTTCCAGCAGCATAGGATTGGATGAAATAACGAGAAGGGCAACTCTCCGATCCAGAATCAGTTTTCTTGAACTCTCATAGATCTCCTCGTTAATGCTGACCCGGATATCTCTCTCCGAAAGTTCTCTCCTCAGCCGCCGTTCCTCCTCTTCACAGTCTACACTGCGGTCCGCCAGTGACGCCAGCTCCGCACCGTCGTCAGCCGCCCGGAGAATCAGCGCCATCAGCCTTGCTCCCAGCTCCGTATAGAAGGTGCTGGTCAGCATACGGGTCTTCTCCTGTCGCTCTTTTTTCTCCTGCGCCGCGATCAGTTCTCCCACCACCAGGGTGGCGATGGCAATGGTCACCGGCATGAAGGCGAAATCCTGAAGGATATAGAACGCCGTGTTTCTCACATCATGAAAAATCAGAATCTGAAGTCCGTAAATCAGTGCGGAAACCGCAATCAGCAGGAGGACAATCCTGCGCATCTTACCTCTGTCCATCGTTTTCTTTCCCTTTTACTTTTCTTCTGCTGTACTCCTGCTGTGGCCGCACCGGACGCAGGTGCCATCCGGCAGAATCGTTTTTCTCTTCTGTCAGAACGTCTTTACTTTCTTTGTTACAGCTGCGCCAGCCGGCGGTACAGGCTGCGGATGTCCTCTGCCGAGGGAACTCTCGGGTTCGTCTTCAGGCAGCGATCCTTCAGCGCGTTTTCCGTCATACGGTCGATGGCAGCCATATACTCATCCCAGTCTATTCCCAGCTCCTCCAGATTTCCCGGAATACCGATGCGATCCATCAGCGCACGGATATTCCGCACCAGCAGATGAATCGTAGCCTTATTTGTTCCGGCTGAAACGCCGATCACACGGGCGATGTCGAGATACTGCAGCAGAGAATCGCCCTCTCCCGGCAGTTCAAGCCCCGCATTATATTCGATGCTCAGCGGCAGGAACATGGCGCAGCAGCGTCCGTGAGGAATATGGAACTGTTCTCCGAGCTGATGCGCCATGCTGTGGCATATCCCGAGAGACGCCACATTGAAGGCCGCCCCCGCCATACAGGACGCGTTATGCATATGCGCCCGGGCGTTCAGATCCGATCCGTCGGTCACACACCGCTCCAGGAAATCGAAGACCGTACGGATGGACTTCTCTGCGAAAGCATCCGTAAAATCGTTGGCGTTCGTGGAAACAAATGCCTCAATGGCATGTGTCAGAACGTCCATTCCGGTATCCGCTGTGATTTTCGGCGGAACAGTCTCCGTCAGCAGCGGATCCAGGAATACCACATCCGGCGTCAGATCATCGTCCACCAGCGGATATTTGACGCCCGCCGCCTTGTCCGTTATGACCGCGAACGCGGTAACCTCGCTGCCGGTTCCGCTGGTCGTGGGCAGCGCCACGAGCCGGGGCAGCTCCACGCCGCAATACTGAGCGTAAAGCTTAACCACCGCCTTCGCCGTATCGATGGCAGAGCCTCCTCCCATCGCAAAAACCGTGTCCGGCCGGAAGTTCACAATGGCGTTCAGGCAGTCCTTCACCACTTCCATATCCGGATCCGGCACCACCCGGGCAAAGATATCGTAGGGAACATTCATTTCCCGCAATGTTTCGGTGACTAGCTCTGTCTTTCCGGACTCCTGCATGAACGGATCGCAGATGACGTACGCCCGCCGCATCTCGAAATTCCGGATCTCCTCACAGCATTTGTGCCCCATGAAGATTCTGGTGTTCATTACGAATTTTTCCATATAGTCGATTTCCTTTCTGTTCGTGCATACCGGCGTCCGTTTTTCAGCCGAATATCACGTCTTCAATGTCCTCGCAGGAGGAGGCGATGCAGCCCGCACGATTCAGCATCAGAAACGCCCTGCTGCGAAATCCCCAGTCCACCGATATGCAGTCTAGTCCGGAATTCGACGCCGTCTGGATGTCCACCTCGGAATCTCCGATGTAGACCGCTTCCCGACGGTCAGTCTTCAGTTGCCCCAGCGCCTTCTCCACCATATCCGGGTACGGCTTGCGGCGGATTCCCCGAACCTCGCCTGCCGCGTAATCGAACAGTCCCTCAAAGTGTTCCCGGTTCAGGCTCTGAACTGCCTCATCCGGCTTGTTTGAGACCACCGCGATTCCGATGCCCCGCCGTTTCAGATTTCTGAGCATCGGCAGGATCCCGGGATAAGGACCGGTTTTTATATTACAGTGCTCCGCATAATACGGAGTGTATGCCGCCCGGATTTCCTCCGCCAGCTTCTCATCGACGGAAAGGGGCGGCTCGTCCTTTGTTCCGATCTGCTCCAGCCTCTCCAGAGGAAATCCGTTCTCCACCGCCAGCGCTCTTCGAATCGCTACAGCGGCGCCGCTTCCGAAGAAAAGCTTCACCTCGTCCTCACTGAAGTCGCTCCGATGGTCGAAATCTCTGAACGTATGGTTCAGCGCATCCCGCAGATCCGCAACGGTATCCAGAATCGTTCCGTCCATATCAAAAATTGCAGCCTTATATCCCATGTATTTTCCGTCCTATGCTTTCGTAAACTTGTCCTTCGCCTGCCCGCATCTCGGACAGTTCCAGTTCTCCGGCAGTTCTTCAAACTTTGTTCCTGCCGGAATTCCGTGATCGGGATCACCGATTTCCGGATCATATACATATCCGCAGACCGTGCAGACATATTTCCCGGTGGATTCCTTCACAATGGCCTCTTTCGGAGGAATGCTCTCCGGTGGATTATCCAGATCGCATACCCTCTTTGCCTCCAGATTCTCATAACCCAGTGGCGTATGCGTGGAAACATAGACAGTAGGATTGTTTCTGATGAATTCTCTTACCATGTCCAGCGATGTTCTTGCCGCATCCAAATCCTCAAAGATCGTGGACAGTTTGTTTTCATACAAAGCCTCATCAGTATATGTAATATCTCCATGAATCATGTAGAAGAGACCCCCGTCTTCCACAATGACGATGCTGTTTCCCTTTGTATGACCCGGCGCAGGGATGTATCGGATCCCTTCCGCAATCTTCTGCGAACGCGGGAAATTATGATAGGGTCCATCCTCAAAGGTCGCTGCAACAGTATTTTTGTACGGCTTCATTTCGTCAGAATCCAGATCTTCCTTGCTGCAATAGATGGTCGCATTAGGAAAGCTTCTCAATTCACCGGTATGATCCGCATGTTTATGAGTGACCAGGATCTTAGAAATCTGCTCCGGCTGGTATCCTGCCTCTGCCAGAGCCGACACATAATCTGTGATCTTGTTCCCCATGAAGAGAATCGTCTTTTCATCCGGAACCTGCTCCGGAAATTCCTTCGGCAGGCCGGTATCTACCAGGATAACCTCGTCACCGGTATCGATTACATAATTCTGCAGACTGGATCTGTACCGGATCGCAGGATCAAACTTCTCCATCCCTTCTTCTCCCCCAAAAGGAAGAGGCTGCAGCATATAGCCGTTCTCAAAAAGCTTTACTGGTTTAATCTGCATAATATTTCTCCTTACCGTAGATTTTCCGGAACAAAGAGTCCTCTGTCCGCGAGGTCTACGCCCTCGTTCTGAAGCAGTTTTATCTTCTTGTCTATGCCGCCGGCGTAACCCGTAAGGCTCCCGTTTTTTCCGACAACCCGATGGCAGGGCACGATGATCGTCAGCGGGTTATGGCCGACCGCACCACCGACCGCCTGAGCCGAAACCCGGTCCTTTCCGGTCTTCTCCGCGACAGTCTCTGCAATCCGTCCATATGTCGTTGTCTGTCCAAATGGAATCTTCAGCATTTCACGGGAAACCATTCTGCGAAAATCCGAACCAGTGAGCTCCAGCGGCGGCAGAAATCCCGGATCCTTTCCCTCGAAATACAGATCCAGCCATTCCTTTATCCTCAGAAAAACCGGCAGTTTCCGCTCTGCAGGCTGCTCCGCTTCATCCATCAGACTTCTGTCGTATTTCTGCCGGTCGAACCAGAGGGCATAGAGTTTCTCTCCGTCCTCCGAATACATCGTCATGGTTCCCAGCGGCGAATCGTATTTCATGCAGCAGCTCATCTCCAACCCCCTTACAGATATTACTCAGAAACCGATTCATTGCAGTTCCGGACTGCGGATGCACCTATCCGAAGAAACGCCGGATCTCCGCTTCCGCAGACTCCGGGGAATCTGATCCGTGAATCAGGTTGTATCTTGTCGACGCGGCGAAATCACCGCGGATCGTCCCGGCCTCTGCATCTTCGAAACGGGTGGCCCCCATCAGGATGCGCATTCCCCGGATTGCGTTTTCTCCTTCTACGATCATCGCCAGCACCGGCCCCGACGTCATGTATTCCACGATGTCCGGGAAGAAGGGTTCATCCTTCAGATGCGCGTAATGCTCCCGCAGGATCGGCTCGTCCAGCGTCATCATTTTCGCGTCAGCGAGGCGATAACCCTTTCTCTCGATGCGGGCGATCACCTCTCCCGCAAGTCCGCGTCGGATGCAGTCCGGCTTAAGCATAATATATGTGCGTTCTGTTGCCATTATTGTTGTCCTTTCTCCACGGCTGCCGCCGTTACTGCGTTTGCGGTTCTTCGCGGTTTCCGCAGAGGCAGCGTCGCTGCGTCCGCGGCTGCCGCCGTGCCTGCTACCTCTCTCCAAACAGATCTGCCAGCACCTTGTCGGCGCTCATGCTGCGGTATTTCTCCGGATCCGCAAGTTTCTTACTGCTCCAGCGGAAGCGGCCGTAGTCCCTGTTATATGAGGAACCGTAGGTCAGGGTCGTCGACGGGAAACGGCTGTACCAGGAAGGATAATATTTCTTCATGTACTTTCTGGCAAGTTTTGCAGCCTGACTGTTTTTCACGCCTGCCCTGCTGTAGGTTCCGCTGAGTTTAACGCCTGCCGGAGAGCTGTGCAGCACGACGGTGCTTCCGTCCTTGCATTCGCCCAGAGAAATCCAGATATGCTCCGGTCCGCTCATGATGTCCCCGGCCTGATGCTTCTTCACCTTTCTGGCTTTGGTCCAGCTCCCGTAGCCGAGGTCGGCGAACCATTTTCCCTGCTTGTCGGCGCCTTTCACAAAGCCCTTGCTTCCGTTCACAGTATGCAGGGTATTGTACATGAGCCACCCCACATATCCGGAGCAGTCCAGCCCGCTGTTAATCTGATATCGGTAATTATTATAATTGTAGTACTTTGTTTTCGTCGCCGCAAAGGCTCTCCACCTGGGAGACGTTCCGACGGTGCGCGCAGGAGTGCCTGCTCCGTTGTCGGCTTTGTTCCATCCGCCGCCCCAGACGTACATCGTACTCCCCATCGGCGCCAGCGCAGTGCGCAGGAAGTTCTTCACCGTGGAAACGCCCGCGGAAGCCACTGTCGTATAACGCACAGCGCTTTTCTTTGTCTTGAGGTAGGAATTTCCCTTCTTTGTCCACGCTCTGACCGCGTAGCCGTAGGTCACGCCTCTGGTCATATTCTTCCGGATCACTTTACAGGATGTCACCTTTGCGACCCGGGTCAGTTTGCCGTTTCCGGCCTTCTCATAGACAATATATCCCTTCGCGCCGGACACCTTCTCCCATGACACGGCGATCCTTGTGTTCACCGCCGTCGCCATCACACCCTTAGGCGCGCTTTTTGTAAAGGACGCGGCACTGCACTGCCGCGGTACAAACAAAACCAAGAGTATCAGGCACAAAGCCGCCGCCACCGGCGTCATTCTTTTCATCATCGTTTTCATATACTCTCCTTCTCCCTTCCCTTATCCCGGGGAAGCCCGATTTCAAACTGCTGGTAGTCCCAGGCATCCAGCCACCGGCGCAGACGCTCCGTGTCATATGGAACATTGTTTCCGAGCTCCTTTGTCAGCCCCGGGTCCTTCGCGTAGAAAACGCCCCGGTCATATTTCCAGAAACACAGCACATGCCCGTTATGGACCTTTCTTTTGTTCCCGCGGATATCATAAAAACCGGTTTGCCGTGAAGACGCCCAGATTACTGTATTCTCCCCAGACAGCGCCGTGCGGAAAGCCTCCGTGCTCCGTTCAAGGGGCCTGGCCTCTATACCGAACAGCCGCCGGTTCATCTCGTTAAATCTGAGCTGGGCGTCACCGCCGCAGATGCTTGTGGCCTCCCTGTCGCAGACCCGCCGCTGATCGATTCCCGCAGAATCCCGCATACGATACACATCCTCCGGCGTCAGCTCCCGGCCGGTGAGAATATCAATGCACATGGTCATCGCCACCAGTCCACAGCCGTTGTAGTCAACCGCTCCCTCCCAGTAAGGAAGTGATTCCCAGGGCGCACCGTGCCGCTGCGAAAAAAACAGATTTTCTCCCCGCCGTTCCAATTCATTGCGACTCATTTGTTCCCCTCACGCTTTCCACAGATCGGAAACAAAATACATCATGGCGCACCAGGTCACCATCGGATACCGGTGACCGTGAGGATCCTTTCCTTCCCGGAGCAGGCAAAGCACCTCTTCCCGGGTGGCCAGAAGGAATCCCGCGAATTTCTCACTTCCCACGGCGCCTTTCTGATTCAGTTCAGAAAGGTCATCCAGATGAGCCGTCATGGCGATCAGTGCCGTACACTCATCGGTAAATCCGGGGCTGTTGAATACCAGCGGATTGACCATGCGGATGTCGTCCGTGACCTTCAGCATAATTCCGGTTTCCTCATAGATTTCCCGTTTCATCGCCGTGAACAAAGGCTGATCCGATTCTTTGTCGCTCTCGTCCACCAGACCTGCAGGAATGCTCAGCATATACTGCCCCGTAGGATAACGATATTCATAATCCAACAGCAGCCGGGGTTCGCTGTCCGGCGTCTTGATTACCAGAAATCCGCTGACCGCATCCGGCAGCATGGAATTAAAATCATTTTCCGATTTGATCGCTGCGATGTTTTCCAGTTCCCTGCGCGAGGCATCGTAGTAATGTGCACCTTCCTCGTACTGAAGGTCGAAAACTCTGACGAATCTGGTGTCCGCGACGGTCTTCACGTTATCTTTTCGGATTGCCATACTTTGCCACTCCTCTCAAAGAAATCCTGATTTCATTATATCGGTAAAACTGAGAATGTCAATCTTTCCGATGTTCCGATACATCAAACCGCACATTCGACATTCCGATACATCATACCGCACCGGTGTGCCCGACCGGACATCCGGCCCGGCGATCCCGCAGCATACACGGCGCATCCTACAGAAAAACCGCGGACGCTACCGCGGTTTCCTTCATTTATTAATGTGTACTCAGCCGTCGAATATGCGCGAGACATCAATAATGAAACGAGCATATTCGATGGCCTGCCGCAAGGTTTTCAGGAGTTTTATTCTGCGGCTACACTGCGACTCCGGCCGGCTCCACCAACTGACGCGGACCCGCATCAGCGATTTCCGGATCAATGTCCGGGTATTTCTCTGCAAAATTTTTCTCAAACAGCGCTGCCAGCTGGTTCGCCTGCAGGTCGTAAGCATCGCGATCCTTCCATGTCGCCCGCGGATCCAGGATTTCCGCCGGAACGCCGGGGCAGCTGACGGGAACATCCAGATTGAACTGACGGTTATGAACAAACTTCACATTATCCAGTTCTCCGTTCAATGCCGCCGAGATCATGGCTCTCGTATATTTCAGACGGATGCGGGCTCCCTCTCCGTAAGGGCCTCCGCTCCACCCGGTATTGACCAGATAGACGCGGGTACCGTATTTTTCAAGCCGCTCTCCCAGCATCCGCGCATACACCTCCGCGCGCAACGGCATGAACGGTTCGCCGAAAAGTGTGGAAAAGGTGGGCTGAGGCTCTCTGACGCCGCGCTCCGTTCCCGCCAGCTTTGCGGTAAATCCGGTAATGAACTGATACATCGCCGCGTTGCCGGACAGTCGTGAAATCGGAGGCAACACTCCGAACGCATCCGCTGTCAGGAAAACCACAGCCTTTGGCACGCCTCCGCGTCCCGGTTTCTGCGAATTAGAGATGAAATCCACCGGATATCCGACACGGGTGTTCTCCGTCAGCGACCGGTCTCCAAAATCCATCTCCCCGGTTTTCGGATCCATCACCACGTTTTCCGCAACCGCGCCGAATTTCACTGCGTGATAAATCTCCGGCTGCTCATCCTCCTTCAGGTCGATGCACTTAGCGTAACAGCCTCCCTCAATATTGAACACTCCGGTATCCGACCAGCCGTGCTCGTCATCGCCGATCAGCTTTCTTGCCGGATCCGCCGACAGGGTGGTTTTACCAGTGCCCGACAGTCCGAAGAACACCGCCGTTTCTCCGGTCTCCGGATCCATATTGGCGGAGCAGTGCATCGGGAGCACCTGATCCTCCGTCGGGAGCACGAAATTCATTACTGAAAACACGGATTTTTTTATCTCGCCGGCATACTGCGTTCCCGCGATGATTACAAAATGAGCTTCATAATCGATGATGATCGCCGCCTCCGAATGTATCCCGAAACGTTCCGGGTCACATTTGTACCCCGGTACTGCGAGAATCGTAAAGTCCGGTTCACCGAACTGCTCCAGTTCTTCGTCCTCCGGACGGATGAGCAGATTCCGGATAAACAGATTCTGCCACGCCTTCTCATTGATGATTCTGAATTTCCTGCGATGCTCCGGATCCGCTCCCGCGAAGCCGTCGAACAGAAATACCTCCCGACCGTCCATGTACCGGATCATTTCGTTTTTTATGGCACGGAAGGTCTCTCTGTCGATGGGGCGGTTGACCTCTCCCCAGTGAATAAGGTCATGCACGCCCTCTGAATCGACGATATATTTGTCATGAGGCGATCTTCCTGTATATTTCCCGGTCTCCACCACCAGGGCTCCCGTGTCCGCAAGATGTCCCTCGCCGCGGCTCAGCGCCTTCTCCACCAGCGCTGCCGGATACAGGTTGCGATACACCCGGCCGGGTTTCATTCCAATACGTTCAAGACTGCACATCTCCATTTCTCTCCATCCTTTCGTATGTCATCGAGTTTCGGATTTCTTCTTGATTTCATTATAGGAGCATAGTAAACTATAATCAAATACTTATGTATTTATATTTTATATAACTCCATAATTATACTTTAGGAAAAGAGGAGCATCAGCATGTTCAGAGGAATGCATTACGTGTACAGCGTGTACAAAGAACGGAGTTTTTCCAGAGCCGCCGCGGCGCTTCACATCTCGCAGCCATCTCTGAGCGCCAATATCCGGCGCATTGAAGAGAAGGTGGGCTGTCCTTTGTTCGACCGGAGCACAAAGCCTCTGGAGGTGACGGAATGCGGCGCGCGGTACATCCGCTGTGCAGAGGAGATCATGGCTATCGAGAACGGTTTTGAATCGTATATAAACGATCTGGAAGGACTGAAGACAGGAACGCTTAATTTCGGGGGAAGCAACTTCTTTTCATCCTGGGTGCTGCCGCCAATGATTTCTGATTTTTCACGGGAATACCCGGATCTGAATATCACGCTGACAGAAGCGCGATCCGTGGAACTCACGCGGATGCTGCAGGATGCAGTCATCGATTTCGTGATGGACAACAAAGAACTGGACCTGGAGGTCTTCGACCGCAGGCAGGTGGGAAACGAGCGGCTTCTTCTGGTCGTGCCCGAAGGCTTTTCCGCAAACAGGACGCTGGGGGAATTTCAGATTCCTCTCTCCGAAATCCGCAGTGGTTCTTTTCGGGAAAGCCGGACGCCGGCAGTGCCATTGTATCACTTCACGAACTGCCCGTTCATCCTGCTCCATCCGGAAAACGACACCGGGAAGCGCAGTTACCAGATCTGCCAAGAACAGAGCTTCCACCCCCACGTCGTTCTGGAACTGGATCAGCAGCTGACCGCCTACAACATCGCCAGTTCAGGGTTGGGAATCACCTTTTCCGGAGAGCGTCTGCTGTCCAGCGTTCCGCCGAACCCGAAACTGGTGTATTACAAGCTCGCCAGCCGCTTTGTGACTCGTAACATCTATCTATACTGGAAGCGGGGTCGTTATGTGAGCAAGGCGATGCAGGTCTTTATGGAATTTATCGCATCGCCGGGAAATTCAGCAGAAACAAAAAAAGCCGCGCCCGGAGAGGCCGCGGAATAAAAAAAAACCGCACTCGGACAGACGACGTCGTCCGATAGTGCGGTAAAGAGTTGACCGGCGCGGCATTCGACTGCTGCCGCGGAATCTGACTCTTCAGCACGAAACCGGTCGCGCAGCGAAGTCCGATGGCGCGTTGAAAAGCCGGCCGGCGCGGAGGGCATCATTCCCGCTCTGCGGGCTGCCCGTTCCCTTTGTGGCCGCAGTTCTCCAGCTCCGCTAAGGCGCAATGACTGCAGTCGCCGCCGCAGCTGATGCTTTTCCCGGCTTTTTTCTGTTTATAAATGCTGTATAACGCCGCAGCAGCTGCTGCCGCAACGATAACGATTACAATTCCGGTTGCCATACTGTCACCCCCTTGTCTGGTCGATACGGTTCATTTATCCGAGCCCGAGCGCCGTGCCGACAAGATGCACCAAAAATGCCAGAATCCATGCAACGACGCATTGGAACACAACGGTTCCTGTCGCGTACTTCCATCCCTGCTCCCTCTTAATAGAGGCGATTGCCGCAATGCACGGCGTATAGAGGAGACAGAACACCAGGAAAGTCACCGCTGACAGTGTGGAAATCGATGCGGTCAGTTTCGCGACGCTGCCAAACAGAATGGAAATCATGGATACGATGCTCTCCTTGGCCATGAATCCGGAAATCACGGATGTCACAATTCTCCAGTCGCCCAGACCGAGAGGACGGAACACCGGCGCGATCAGTCCGGCGACTGCCGCCAGCATGCTGTCCTGAGAATCAGAGACCATATTAAGCCCGAAATCAAAGGTCTGCAGGAACCAGACTATAATTGTTCCCACAAATATCACCGTGAATGCCCTCTGAAGGAAATCCCGCGCCTTGTCCCACATCAGCCGCAGTACGTTTTTCAGGCCGGGCAGTCGATAATTCGGGAGTTCCATGACGAACGGCACCGCTTCTCCACGGAACATCATGTTTTTGGAGAAGAAGGCCACCAGTATCGCCATCGCGATTCCCAGAGCGTACAGACAGACCATGACCAGTCCCGCCTGACGGGGGAAGAACGCCGCACTGAAGAACGCATAGATCGGAACCTTCGCAGAACAGCTCATGAACGGAATCATCACCGTGGTCATGCGGCGATCCCTTGTGGAAGGCAGCGTCCGGGTTGACATGACCGCCGGAACGGTACATCCGAAGCCGATGAGCAGCGGAACGATGCTTCGTCCGGAGAGACCGATCTTTCGCAGCAGCTTATCCATCACAAAGGCAACACGAGCCATATACCCGCTGTCCTCTAGCATCGAGAGGAAAAAGAACAGCACCACGATAATCGGCACAAAGCTCAGTACGGTTCCCACGCCGTTAAAGATAGCATCGATAATCAGCGAATGCACCGGAGCAGACACGCCGGCAGCAGTCAATCCATGGTCTACCGCCTGCGTCAGCGCACCAATTCCGGATGCCAGAAGATTCTGCAGAAACAGTCCAACAACACTGAATGTCAGATAGAACACACCAGCCATAATCAGCACAAACAGTGGAATGGCCGTCCATTTTCCGGTAAGAACCCTGTCAATTTTCCGACTGCGGGCGTGTTCACGACTTTCCTTAGGCTTGATCACTGTCTCCGCACAGAGTCTGCGTATAAAGAGAAACCTCATGTCCGCCATCGCCGCGGCGCGATCCAACCCGCGCTCCTCCTCCAGCTGCCGGACGATATGCCCCATCGTATCCTTCTCGTTCTGCGTCAGCTTCAGCGCCTCCTCGACTAGATGATCTCCTTCGATGAGCTTGCTCGCCGCGAACCGAACCGGAATTTCCGCCCGTTCCGCGTGATCCTCGATCAGCCTCATTGTCGCATGAATCGTTCTGTGCACGGCGCCGTTGTGATCGTTTTTGTCACAAAAATCCGCCCGCCCCGGCACTTCGTGATAACGGGCGATATGAATCGCATGAGTAATCAGTTCCTGAATTCCCTCACCCTTAATTGCGGAAATAGGAACTACCGGGATCTGCAGAATCTCTTCCATCTCATTAATCCGGATCGACCCTCCGTTCCCCCGCATCTCATCCATCATATTCAGCGCCAGCACAACCGGTATGCCCAGTTCCAGCACCTGCATGGTCAGATACAGATTCCGCTCTATGTTCGTCGCGTCGATGATGTTGATGATCGCCGACGGCTTTTCCTCGAGAATGTACTGGCGGGAAACGATTTCCTCGCTCGTGTAGGGAGACAGCGAATATATCCCCGGAAGATCCACAACCTCTGTTTCCGGATGCCCCTTGATGCTGCCGCTCTTACGGTCCACTGTAACGCCCGGAAAGTTCCCCACATGCTGGTTCGATCCGGTGAGCTGGTTGAATAGCGTTGTCTTGCCGCAGTTCTGATTTCCGATCAGAGCGAAGGTCAGTTTCCCTTCGCCGGGATCGCCGTCATCCGGTCTGTCGCTTTTCACGGGCCCTTCTCCGATTCCGGGATGAAAACTTTCCATCAGGTGTGCACCGGCTCTTTCCGCCTCATCATCCTGATAATCCCGATCCGAAGTCGCCCGGACATCCGTCACCCCTATGTTTTCCGCATCCGCGAGCCTGAGTGTCAGCTCATATCCGTGAACCATCAGCTCCATCGGATCCCCCATGGGTGCGAACTTCACGAGGGAAACCTGCTCGCCCGGAATCAGCCCCATATCCAGGAAATGCTGCCGCAGCGCGCCGTCGCCTCCCACCGAAACGATAGTCGCAGTCTTTCCTATTTCTAAATCACGTAGTGTTGCCATATGCTGTCCGTCTCCCTTTTTACGTTGTTTCCGCTGATATCATACCACAGAGTTTGATATATCTAACATCATATCACAAAGTAATCTTCAGCGCACGAGAAAACTTTCTGCCGCAAAGGAACCTTCAACGCACGGAAAACTTCATTTTTCATATAACAAAGAAATCCTCGAAATGTATCCGATCCGCAAAGGGCACGAGCCGAGGATCCTTCAGGTACGTTTCCGCCTCCACCTTTCTGTCCCAGTAATGCATCGGAAAAAGCTCCCGCGCTCCCGCACATTCCATGAACAGGGCGATTCCCCTCGGAGCATGCTCCCGCAGACGGGGATCCAACGGAAGAAATGCGACATCGATCGGCTGCCCTTCCAGTTTTTCGTACTCCCTTCGGCAGTTTGCCTCTGAGGCGAGATTCTCCTTCTCCGGCTCATCATACCAGTACCAGACATTCAGATCCCCTGCATGGAATATTTTGTGCCCCTCTGCCTCAACCAGAAAAGCGGAGCCCTGATCGGTAGAGCGAAGCGTCTGAACGGTAAGATCAGCAATGTTATACGTTCCGCCCGGTTCCACCGTTTTCACATTCCGGGTTCCCGGCGGCACGGCCGCCGTGCTGTCAATCACATAAATCAGTTTCCGAAACCGCTTCTTCAGCGACCAGATGCAGTCACCGAAATGATCTCCGTGGCCGTGGGAAACAAAAACAACAACCTGTTTCTCCTCAGGCAGTTCCGGCAGTATCCCCGTATACCAGTCAAAGATCAGAATCGTCTGCTCTAATTCGATGCAGAAACCACTGTGATAAATATGCGTTATTTTCATGATGTTTCTGTTCCTTTCGATTTTATTCTGTTTCAGTGTGCTGTGCTGCGGGTATTGAATCAGACGGAAAAACATATTGAATTGGGAGGTTTTAAATGAAGTTTAATGTTCCAGTCAATGCGACCGATATCGTCGTACTCATCATCATCGCTCTCGTGTTCGTCGTGGGCGTTCGCGTCTTAATCAGTTTTTTCCGGGATCCAAAGAAGAAGGCTGCGCCCGCGGCGAAACCCGTGAACCGGCTAATCCGATCCGGCAGCCGCATTGCTCTCTCGATTGACGGAATGCAATGCGGCATGTGCGAAAGCCACATTAAGGACGCCATTCGGCAGGCCGTTCCCAGTGCCTCAAAGATCACGGCATCTCATGTAAAGGGGGAAGCCAGCTTCGTCATTCCCGATGAAATTTCCAGCGGCGATTTGGAGACGGCGCTTCACGGAAGCATCGACCCTCTCGGCTACAGACTGAACTACGTGACGACAAAATAACTGCAGGGCGTAACCTGGCACCGGAGAACTCCGGAGACCGATACGTATACACGGAGGGGGACGCGGCCGAACAGCTACCGTCGGTGCACATCAAGTCCGGCGGAGACTTAATACGCCGACATCATTTACGGGTTCGCAAAACCTCTTGCCCCCGACGTGACAGCCGGTTTCCGAAGCTGATCAGCATCAGGATAATCAGAACGATAATGACGATCCCTACATATCCGCTTATACTCTTAAACTTATTGGTGATTTCCATTTTACTGAAGGCCTGGGACGGCTTGCTCTTATCGAAGTAGACCGTTTCATGGTCTCCTTTTTTGTATTCTCTGATTCCGCTGGTGCCGGTCGCCAGCAGAGACTTGTGGGTATAGGTTTTCCCCTTCACTTTATACTGAAAAACCGGGTAGACCTTCTTGCTGGACAGGAACCCGCCGTCAGTGATTTCCGTAACCACCGCCGGAGTTTTCGTCAGCCGGTCTGTGGTCGCGGCCAGCAGGGGGCCGGTCGACGCTGTAGCACGTACAGTCACGAACAGAATAATCATGATGGCAAGGAACGTACTGAGGCTGAGTCCGGGTCCGCCATCCTTTGCTCTGGCTCTTTTCTTTCTGGCCTTCACCGGATCCTCGCCGCGCTTTTTCGCCATATTGTCTCTGGCAATCCTCTGGGAATCCCGACGGCGCTGCTGTTTCTTATTCGTGTTCGACATGATTGCATTCTCCTCTGTTCATTCTTTCGTGCTCCGGGAGCACCAAACAGTCATAACGGATGAGTTTCCCGGTAATTGAATATCCCGGCCTGCAGCCCGCCAGAAAATCTCCTCTGACCGGCCGTTTGATGACGATCTTGCGGGGTCCGGCGTCCAGTGCTGCCCGGAGCAGACCCGATTCATCCTCACAGGGCTGTTCCAGCCGCTGCAGGAGCTGAAGCTTCTTTTTTGACAAAGAATTTTTCCTGCGCTCCGGGAACATCGGATCCAGCAGAATCAGATCCGGCGGCTCCACCAGCTCCCGCAAAAGGGTACGGCTGTCTCCCTCGATAAGTCGCATTCTCCCGGCAATCTCCTCAAGCTCCGGAATCTCCGCCGCCCTGCGGAGAGCGTCCCGAAGCAGCGCCGCAATCACAGGATTGTATTCACAGAGCTGAACATGGAAGCCCATCGCCGCCAGCAGAAGGGAATCCTCTCCCAGTCCCGCTGTCGCATCCACCGCTGTCAATTGCGGGAACATGCTGCGCCCGCAGTCTCCCTCTGCCGGTTTCCCGGGCGCAGACACATCTAAGTCTCCTGTCTCATTGCACGTTTCATAGCGTCCGCATGTTCGCCGAAACCGGGCGGCTCGCACCAGAGTCTCCCGTCTCAGGGCAGACGGCCTCAGCCGCGGCAGAAGCTTTGTAAAATCACCGCGAAGCGACTGACCTCCCACTTCGAGACACAGACCCTGCCGCCCGAAGCGGAGCACCATGCCTCCGTTTTCAGCTGGCCGATGCCGCTCCGGCGTCCCGCATTCTTCCGAGCGATCATGTCCCGGCGTCCGGAAGTTCTCCGTGGTTTGGTTGTGCTCCGGCGACCTCCATTCCAACGGTACGCACAGATGCTCCGCAAGCGTCTTCGCTTCCTTTATATATCTTTCCTCTTCGCAGATTATTTTGTCGCAGGTTTTGCGGTTATCACGGTTATCGCCGTTTACTTTCATCATTACCACCATCGCCTCCGGTGCCGCCGCAGAACTCCACAACTCTTTCCAGAACCCGCGTCCCGGTCTCCCTTCCGATCTGATAAACTCTTTCCAGCTCCTCCGGGTCCTTTTCCATTTTTCCGATGTTGAGTTCATCGGACGGCCGGATCAGCAGGAGCCCGGGATCTCCGGCTTTTTCTCTCTGCTCCAGATTATCGAGAACCGCATTATAGACTTCCGCACGCTCCGTCAGATCACGTCCCAGAGCAGGATACCGGCGAAGCATCAATCTGACCGCAGGGAGAAACGGACTTTTCTTTTTTCTGTAGCCGGGCGGCTGGGTCAGCAGCACCACGTTTTTCTGATAGCCGATGGATTCAAAGAATTTTATGGGAATGGAGTCCGAGCATCCGCCATCCAGATAGCCCCGTCCCTCTATCATAACGGGTCTTGACAGAACCGGCATGCTCGCAGATGCGCGGAACCACTCCATATCCGTTCCGTCGCCCCGTTCCAGTTCACGGTAAACCGGCTTCCCCGTCTCCGCATCCGTAGCCACTACATAAAAACGCATCGGATTTTCCCGGTATGTCTGGATATCAAAGGGATCCAGCCTGTACGGAAGCTGGTTGTAGCAGAAATCCGCCCCGTAAAGATCGCCCGTTTTTCTCCAGGACTTCAGACTGCAGTACCGCCAGTTCCCACAGAATCTTTTGTTATAGCGGATAACCCGCCCCGGCTGCAGCGATTTCAGATTGCAGCCGAAAACGGCGCCTGCGGAAACTCCGATGGCGCCGTCGAACTGTACTTTGTTCTCTATGAAAATGTCCAGTACGCCAGCCGTAAACATTCCGCGCATGGCGCCTCCTTCAAGAACAATTCCTGTCTTCAAAGCTTACCTCCGAACCTGCCTCTGCTGAAAATCATCGTACTGTCATCAGTATAACACAGATCGCAGAGTTCTGCACGGATAAGTCTTTCGGGCGGTCGTCCGAGGGTCTGGGCATGTCTTTCGGACGGTTACATATCTGTCGGGCAGGAAAGTTTTCTCCTTATCAGCACTGCCGCGCCCGCACCGGCTCCCGCTAGTACAACGATCCAAAGAGCCAGACCGGAGGCGTCTCCGGTGTCGGGATTGGACGATTCCGACTTCTGCGAAGTCTTTTTCGCTGTCTTGCCGCCATTCTCCGAGCCGCTCTCGTTCTTGCCCGGGTCATCCTTTCCTTCTGCTTTGCCCGGATCGTCCTTTCCCTCTTCTTTGTCCGGGTCGTTTTCCGCGCTGTTCACAACGCCGACCTCCGCGTCTTTGCTCAGCGTGCCCGAAGCTGCTTCTTTACTGCCGTTGTAGCTTGGCGTATAGCCCTCGCTTTCCTTTTCCTCCACGGTATACAGGCTTCCTGTGGGCAGATCCTTCAGCCGAATCGCCTGTCCGTGGGAAAGTGTGATCTCCGCGCTGCCGTCCCGGAACTCCAGGCTGCCGTTCTTCGGCGCAGTCACGCCCTCATCCTGTCCGGAAACAGTTTCGCCTTCATAATTGAAGGTTCCCGTCACCGGAGCTCCGTCCGAGTTCTTCAGTGTGATCACAAAGGTAAATTCGCGATCCTTCTGGTCTCCCGGCTCTGACAAAACCTTACTGACTGTGAGGTCATGGTCTTTCCTGGTATTGGTGAATTCCACCTCTGATTTCTGTCCGGCCGTGATGGTTCCTTCTGCGTTTTTCGCGCTGCTCGTATACTTTTCATTCTCCGCCTCAGTAACCTTATACTTTGTTCCTGCAGGAAGATGCAGCGCCGTCTTGCTCTCTCCACTCTTAAGCGCGAAGCTGGCAGTAGAGTTTCCTGAATTGTCATCGACCTTGAACGTCAGATCTCCGTATTCGCCGGAAATCTTCTGATTCAGAAGCTCCACAGTGAACCGGAACTCTCCGTTCGGGTTGTCCTCGCCCTCCACCTTCTTGCTGACGGAAAGGCTTCCCTCCTCGGTTTTCACTGTGAAATCAGTGCTGACAGACGCCCTCCGGATATCCGCACCCACCATATGCTGGAATCGTTTCCCGTCTGAGGCGATCACATCCTGGGCGGGTGAGTACTGATACAGTTCGTCGATCCACACGAGGCCGTCTGATTTCAGCGAAATTTCCTTTGTTCCTGTAATCTCCTTATCCGACACAAGCGAAAAACTCGTATCGGCCGTTACCGTATTTCCGGAGCTGCTGTTCTCAACGGTGACGCCGTCCGGCAAGTCGAGGGTGTACGTTCCCCGGTAGGTCGCCGGTTCATTAACCGTCAGAGTTCCGGTATGCCATTTCCCGTCCTGCGGATTGTAGGAAAATACCGCGTCCCCCGTCACACTGACCTTGTCGGAGGAAGGCTTTTCCTGCAGCAGGCGCGCCGAGGAGGACTCCGTCACGAGAGTCTTCGCCAACTGATTATCCGATATCTTATCATCGCTGAGATTGTTATCAGCTACATTGTATTTGTACAAAAGATTCCATACGGCAAGTTTTGTGGCCTCATAGGCCTGCTCTTCCGTGACAAAGTAGCCCTCCGCATACCATGCGGAATACACCTGCAATGGAGTCTGGCTGATGTCCGAGACTGATATACTGTACATTGCTTTGACAAACGGAGTAGCCATGAGTTGATTATAAGTCAACCCGGAAGCAGTCGTACCGTTCGGATAGAGTGCCCCCACCTCCTGCATAAACTGCTTGACACGCGCCAGGTTCTCTCGATTGTTTTCCTTGTAGTCCGCATAGGTGAACTGCACGCCGCCGATGCTATCCGGAAAATCTGAACGGATCACATCCGGCGCCTTCAGAAGCTCATTGAATTCGGCCTCCGTAATCTGATGTCCCTTACTGACGATCTCATAAAGATGCAGCCCGTTATAGGGATATCCGGCGTACAGAATGGCTTCCAGCTGCTGTATGCATTCCCGATATTCCTCCGCAGAATCAAAATCCTTCTCGGTCAGATATCCCTCCACATACTCCGGAACATCCGGGACGGACGGCGTCGTATGCGGCCAATGCAGTTTATTGTTCATGCAGTAGAGGATGATGCGTTCACTGGAATCATTCGGATTGGGCAGCCAATGAATCGTCGTATCCTCATCATAATTGATTTTCTGACTGGTTGCAGTATCGGCTGCAAAACAAGGCGCTGCAAGCGCGAGAACAATTAAGGCTACACAAAACAGCCGCCACAGTGATTTTCCGGCTTTCGTCATTATTGATATTCTCCCTTTTCTTACACACTTTTACACACTGACTGACACATGCTTCGCCGCGGGATTCACCCGCTCTGTCTTACGTCCGAGCGTATTCCGTCATCCGAAGCACGAATTTCCGGCTGTGTCTGTCGCCGCTCCACGACGCCCATCGCATTCCGCGAGACGCATCGAGTTCCGCGAAATCCGCGAGGTTCGCAATGTTCGCGAGGCGCACAGAGGTTTAGCAGACAGGCACTAACCATAAATTAATTGCACACTTTAGAACAAATCTAATTATGTCATTCTACCATAAATTTCCCATCATTTCAATAGTTTTTTCTCTCGACTGGTACGGGGGTTTTTCCTCGGCTGTTACGGCATTTTTCCTCGGCTGTTACGGCGTTTTATCTCGACTGATGCAGTGTTATTGTTTCAATTGACGTGATACGATAACATTTGTTCCTTTTTGTCTTAATTCGATCGGAGCGCATCTGTCAACGCTCAGTACGTCCAATGCATATTAGCGGAGAGTTAGACAGCGGTCAGGGGTACCGGCCCGCCGCATCGCGCTCATGTCGGCGGTTCGTCTCTGTAACGGGCAACCAACATCTTCACGTAATCGGTCTTCGGAGAGCGAAGAACTTCATCAGGCGTACCGTATTGTTGGATCTCGCCGCGATCCATAACCAAGATCCGGGTGCCAAGCCGGAGCGCCTCGTCGATGTCGTGTGTGACAAAGAAAACTGTGATTCCTGTCTTCTCATAGATCTGTTTCAGTTCCTTCTGAAGCTGTCCTCGCGTAATCGCATCCACCGCACCGAAGGGTTCGTCCATCAGAAGGATTTCCGGAGACGCCGCCAGCGCTCTGGCAATGCCAACCCGCTGCTGCTGACCGCCGGACAGCTCCGCCGGGTAGCGTTCCTTCAGACCGGCGTCCAGCCCGACAATGTCCATCCATTTATCCACCGCCCGCCTGGTCTTTTCCCTATCTCTGCGATTCCAGAGATTCGGCACATATGCGATATTCTGTTCCACCGTCATATGCGGAAAAAGTACGCTTCCCTGTATAGAGTAACCGATACTTCTCCGGAGCGCGATCAGATCCAGATCACGGATGTTTTTTCCGTTCACAAAGACATCTCCGCCGCTTGGCTCATACAATCCGTTAATCATTTTCAGAACCGTTGTCTTGCCGCATCCGGAGGATCCGATGATGGTTACAAATTCGCCTTTTTCAATGCACAGGCTGAAATCCGGAATCACCACTGTATCTCCGTAAACCTTGCGGAGATGCCTGAATTCTACTGCTGTACTCATATCGCACCTCTTTCATCTATCGCCGCGATCGCGTGTCACGCTGCTTTGTCATTCCGCCGTCGGTCTCGTCAGCGCAGCACCGGCCTTTCCAACTGCGCTGTCTTTACCGGAGCAGGCCCTTCTTTTTCAGAAAAGCTTTTGCCACCGCCGCAGGCTCTTTTTTCTGAGTTTCTACCTGATAGTTCATTTTCTGCATATCTTCATTTGTGATAATGCCGTTAAATTTACGCAGCACCGCGCGGAGCTCCGGATGCTTCTCCAGCGTCTCCATCTGCACCACGTTACCGCACCGGTAGGAAGGATACATATGCAGATCGTCCCTGAGCACGGTCACGTCCGCCTTCGCCAGCTGTCCGTCTGTGGTGTTAATCGGCATGATATCCACTTTGCCGTTGCTGATGGCCTGGTATTTGAGCCCCATATCCATGTCCCGGGTTTTCCTGAACTTCAGGCCGTAGGTTTTACAAAGCATATCGTACCCATCTTTTCGCTGAAAAAAGTCGTATTCCGCACCGAAAACCAGCTGAGACGCGACCCGTTTCAGATTGGAGCAGGATTCCAACCCGTATTTTTCCGCAATCTCTCCGCGAACCGCAATCCCGAAAGTATCGTTGAAGCCGTACATGCCGACCCACGTCAAATTCAGATTTTTCTCGTAGTCATTCCGCAGCGTGTCAAACTCCTTTTCCGAATACAGCCCGTCCCTCTTCAGCACCATATTCCAGCCGGTACCGGTATATTCCGGATAAAGATCGAACTCGCCCTTCTCCATAGCGGGCTCGATGTTCGACGTTCCGCCGCCGACTCCCTGCGTCAGTTCCACCTTCAGATCCGTGTCCTGCTGAATCATTGCCTTCAGCATTTCCCCAAGAATATACTGCTCCGTCATAGGCTTTGTCGCAACATGGATGACCCTGTCTTTGTGCCCCGGCGCCACAACTGCGCAGATTACGCATACGGCCAGGATTCCCGCAGCGACCGCCATGAAACGGTTCTGCCGCCTTGCTCTTCTGCCCCGGAGACCCGCCCGTTTTTCCACAAAGCCGAGTACAAAGTCTACGACCAGCGCCAGCACCGCGATCAGAAAGCTCCCGCTTATCGTCATCGCCGCGTTGTTGGTGGTGATACCGCGGTAGATCGCAACGCCCAGGCCGCCCGCGCCGATGAATGACGCGATACCGGCAAGCGCGATAGTCATGGTCACCATATTCCGGATACCCGCCATGATCACCGGCATCGCCAGCGGCAGCTGAATCCGGATTATCCTCTGCAGCTCCGTGCTTCCCATTCCTTTTGCAGCCTCCAGAATCGCGGGATCTACATTGGTCATGCCCGTGTATGTGTTCCTCACCATTGGAAGCAGCGCATAAATCGTAAGAGCGATTACGGCGGTGACATTTCCGATGCCGGAAAAGGGGATTAGAAACCCCAGCATAGAAATCGACGGAATCGTATACAGGAAATTGACGATGGACAGCGTCGGTTTTGCGGTACGGCGGTATTCGCTGATGAGAATTCCGGTCAGTCCGCCGAACACGATTGCGATCAGAATCGCCGCCGTGGAAATTTCAATGTGTTCCAGAAGCAGCGAGCCGAAAAAATCCCATTTCCCGGTCAGCAGACTCCCTATTTCTTTAAGCATTTCCCTCACCGCCTCAGAATCGCCTGCACCGGGCATTCCTCAAAGCACCGCCCGCAGTGAAGACAGTGCTCCTGCATGATCCGGAACGGCGTGCCTTCTTCAATACATTGCTGTGGACATCCGCGGAGACATTTGCCGCAGCCGATACAGGCGTCGGAAATCACAAATCCTTTTTCCGAAACCTCACCGCCTCCTACCGGAAAGCTCTCCCGGCTGATGGGAGTAACGCCCAGATCGAAAAATTCCACATTTCCGCAGTCAATCACAAAAGGCTCCAGGACATAACGGCTCTCGCCGGGATAGACATCGTTCATCGACGGATTTTCCTCAAAGATACGGTCGATCCACTCTTTCTGATTTGCCAGTCTGCGCGCCCGGCCGTTCAGTCTCACCATCTGAAATTCAGGAGTAAGTGCAGTTACCGCCACGTTCCCATCCCGCTCCAGCTGCTGATAAAAATCCTTTCCTCGACTGGTGCAGAAATACAGGCGTTCTCCCTCCACCAGCATCACATCAATGATCCGCACCTGTGGTTTTCCGACTTCGTCAACGGTGGCAAACGCCACATCCTTTATTTTCCGTAAAACCTCAAGGCAATTCCGTGCATTCATTTCGCTCATGTCACTATGCTCCCTTCTGCTCGGCGATTCGTTTTATACCTGTAATATACATCATTTCATAATTGTTGTCAATATTTTTATTACAAGTTTTTGCCTGATCCCCTGCGCATCCGATTGCAACGCCCAAGACCGGGCGCAAACAAAAGGCGGATCCGCTCTGCAACAGCGAATCCGCCCGGCTGTTGCGGCGAGAATTTCGTTTCCGCGGCACAGCTGACATCGCGACTCTTTGCCGCGGCGAGAATTTTGGTTCTGCGCCGCGGCGGGGGCATCGTCTTACTTTATTCTGACCTTCTTGAAGGTCTCTTCGCCGATATAGGTTTTTCCCTTGTACTTTCTGTACGGGGATGTCTTTACGTAATAATATTTTTTCGGCTTGAGGCCTTTAACTGTGTATTTCTCCTTTCCGGTCGTCTTCTTTTTGCTCCTGCTCATGCTTTTCGAGGCGGAGTACAGGATGCGGAAGCCGGAGGCTTTCCCGGTCTTCTTCATCCGGAGTGTCATTTTCTTCTTGCCCGCCTGAATCTTCAGGGATGTCTTTCCGACAAAGCAGTAGACGCTGCTGTATGCCCCTGTTCCGGCGCGGTTTTTCGCCGCGCACCTGATTTCATACAGACCGTACTTGGAAAGGCCTTTCAGGGTCAGGCTATTTCCGCTCACATCCCGACTGCTCCATTTGCTGCTGCCGGCCCTCCTCCAGGCAATCCGGCAGCTGTCGGCGCCGCTGACCGCCTTCCACGACAGAACGATCTTTTTCTTTGAGGCGCTCACATCCGCAGCGACGCCCGTCACACGTCCGGGCACGGTTTTGTCGATTGTAAAGACAAAGGACTTTGTCGCGCTCCTGACATTATTTTTGACAGCATACGCCTTGACCGTCACGGTTTTCTTCCGTCCCTTATCCACAGAAATGAGGAAAGGTTTATCATAGACGGTCGTATCATTATTTTCACTGGTCGTATAAATGATGGAAGCGCCTTTTGTTCCCGTCGAAAGACTGATCGTCTTATCCTCCCCGTACGTTCCCGGAACCGGAGAAACCGCTACATCCTGAACCGATCCTGCCTCTACGCGAACACGGATCTGCACGTTCAGACTGACCCCCGCCGTCTCCACGCCGGATGGAAGTTCCACCTTTCCGTTCACAATGAATTCCTGTTCAGAAACGACGTCCGGATCATACATCAGCTCCTTCGTATCCCAGCTGACGCCGCACCGGAGTGTCCTGCCGCTGTTCAGCCTTACGGAGGCGCCCACGCTCCGCAGCCGCGTCCGGAGCGACGACTCGGAAATGCCGCTGGCAAGACCGGTCAGTTCGGACTTCTCCAGCGTGATTCCTTCCACGGATCCGTCCGCGATCTGTGCCGCCGGCGTCAGACAGCAGACCGCGAAGCTGCCGTCATCGCCGACGGTGATTTTGCCCTCCGTGTATTTTCCGTCAATCAGGAACCGCACCGGGCAGCTGTCGCTGAAGGTATATCCTTCCTTAAGCTTCAGTTCCACTGACGCCGTACAGGCACCTTCTCCTGACGGAGTGTCGACTACGGTATCTCCGCTTTTCCAGACCACTGTTCCGGCAGAGACGCCGTCCGAAAGGGAAACGGCGGATGTCGTTAGCAGTTCTCCGAACGCCGGACGCGCAATTCCGGCGATTTCAACGGCGGTGATTTCCGTACCCTCCGCAAAGGTCTTCTGAACCGTAATACTGCCGTCCTCGTTCAGCGTACCCGCCGCATAGTTCTGATTCCCCAAATCGGCAATTACCGTTCCGGCAAATCGCTTTGTCTCCCGTGCGGCACTGTCAAGCTCAGCCTCCACTGTAACCCTGTTTCCGTTCCATGTAACTTTACGAATCTTCACATCCTTCGTCCCGGAGGAAACTGTTCCCGTCCCGGCTTCCGTCCTGCCCAGCCCTGTGATTTCAATCCTGTCTACCGCCTGACGCAGGTCAATCGTGTAACTGAAATCGACTGTACCGCTGTTCCTGTAACCGGAGCCTGCGGAAATCGCACGAATCCGGTAACTGATTTTTCTGCCGTTTTCGCCCAGCGTAATCGGTCTGTCGAAGGCCGCGCTGCTGCTCTTCGGCCTGGCAACGGCGGAGACATCCGATCCGTCCCGGTTATATTCATAATGAACCTTCGCGCCGGAGGACGCTGTGGACAGTACGATGTTCTTCTTCACAAAGTAAGTGCCGCTCTCTGTATCGGACATCGGCTTTTCCGCCTGCGGCTCCTCCACAATGATATGCGTGTGCGCTCTCTTGCTGACCGTACCGTCGGAATACCTCGCCCAGATTTCCGCTGTGCCGGCGCTGCCTGCGGATACATTTCCGCGGGAATCCACCGACGCTACGCCGGGATCCGTGCTTTCCCACGTGCAGTCCTCTGTCACATCCCGACCCTGCCACATCGCGGTCAGCGCCTTTGACCGCTGATTTCCCGCGGAATACAGAGTGACAATCCCGGGATGCAGAATCAGCGGTTCTTCGCCGACCTCAAGATGCTCCTTACCGCGAACCAGAGTAACGTTATACGACTTCGTCACATTTCCTCCCGCCGAAGTCACGATCACCTTTACCGTCGCAGAGGATTTATTCTTCACCCAGTACACCGGGTATCTTATATTGCCGTTGGCCGCCGTGAACGCTGTTATTGTGCCGTCCTCACTGAGACCTTTCGAGGTGCTGTTTCCTGCATTCTCGACCGGATATACCTTCACCTTCGCATCCTGATCCGACTTGCGGATCCACAGATTCAGGAAGGTCTTTTCCTCATTATACGTTCTGCTCACATAATCTGCGACTCCCGCGTCGAAGGCGGGATCATATCCCACGCCCTCCTGTCCGGCGGCGGAGCTGCTCGTAATAGTCTCAACGCCCGGCGATGTATTCGATGTGTTAATCACCAGTCCTGACAGATTTGCGTCGTCCGACGCCGAGGAGACAGTGAGACTGTATGTCCGCTTATAGGCGATGCCGTTCTCCGTTTTCGACGCTGTCACGAGAATGCGGTCCCCCTCCGGATCAACAGATACCGGCATCCGGCCTCCGGCAGTGTACGGCTTATCGTTCACTGTCGCACTGACACCTTCGGGCATATCAAGCGTCACGCTGACCTCTGATGTTTTCGCCGGCGCACGCAGTACGTATTTCAGCAGACCGGACTCAAACGCAGTGCTCCATTTCACCTCGTCATCCTTCACCTTCACACTGATATCCTTCAGCCATGCTTTGTTCGTGGAAATCGCCATGAGATAGCCGCTGTCGTTCTTGATGTAAATTGTCCCGTCTCTGTCACAGCACAAAGGACTGATGCAGTACTGCTGCATCTCAAGCTCAGGCCGGAACAGAAGCTTTGCGGACGGGCGGCTGCTGTCGTCATAGGAGGAAACACTCAGATCATCCTCCAGATAATAGATTCCGCCCGGGAACGCGTTAAACGTGAAGTAGAGCCGCACTTTGTTCCTGTTCCCCTTCTCCACCTTCAGCAGCGGCGCCGCCTGCGGGTAGCCCGGAACTGCAGCCGTGTACAGAAGAGAGCCTGCGCCTTCCGCTTCAGAAAGCATTTCATCGTTCCGGAGCACAGCGAACAAATGACCGCCATCTGCGCTGAACTGGCCGCCGGCGCCTGCCACGCCCACATAGATCCGGCCGCCGTAGACCACCGGCGATGCGGTCATCATTCCATTGAACGGCATCGTATATTTGGAGAAAGAATCGTGATCGAAAGTTCCGTCGTCATTCAGCTTTACCTTGCAAAGCCAGCCTCCCTTTGTCGTAAAATACAGCCACCCGTCGTGATGAACGATGGTGCTGCGGATATCTCCGCGGATCTCCGTAATTTTATCAATAATGTCCCCGGTTCTCAGATCCGCAGAATAGAGAATCGCGGTTTTCGTATACGCAGAGGAACCGGTGTCGGCAAAAGTATTATTCTGCCCGTCGTCGGAGCCGAAGATCAGGGCTTTTTCTGACGCATAGGCGCCGGCCCAGTAGAATCCGCGGGGCGTATCTCCGCTCTTCTGATGAACGGTTTCGGACGGTCTGAACTCCCATACCGTCTTCCCGGTTTCCCAGTCGAGGGCGTAATATACGCCGTCATCTGTTTCCGTCTCCCAGATTCCCGTATACACCAGACCGTCCCTGTATGTGATGGGGCTCAGCGTCTGCGTATACTTGTATTCCCTGCTGGTCCATTTAATGGAAAGATCCTCGGCACTGAGGCAGGCGATCCGTCCGTTCAGAATCGGGACGTAAAGCTGATTATGCTCTTCGTCATAGGTGATCGGATTCATCGCGTAACCGACATTCAGCAGCAGTTCGTCGCTGACTGCGACCGTCTCTCCTGTCTTCTTGCTGAGTTTATATACATTCTGACTCGACGCGGTGTACAGACAGCCGTCGATAATCAGCGGCGGCGTGAACGACGTGGTATACCCCTGAACCATCTGACGTCCCCACTTCAGTGAAGTTTCGCTGTAGCCGGCCGGCAGATTCCGGTCGGTTACCACGCCGTTGTTTTCCGCACTGTTCTGGAACCGTCCCCATTCCACATCGTGTGCCGCAGCCCATGCAATCTGCGGGGCCGCCAGCCAGGCGATTCCGCTCAGGCAGACGGCCAGCAGCAGAATCGTCAGAGTCCTTCTGCCCGGACGAGTGCCGCACGGCACGTTATTCTCTCTCATCATCTTCCCTCCTGCTGATAATCAGTATACATTCTGTGAAAGTGCGAAGAATACCCGGATTTCATCGCCGTCCTCCGGAACGCAGGAACCGATTCCCACGCCCGGTCTTTCGCCGTTCACACTGTACATCCATCCGGATGTGCTGTAAAAGTCCTTTTCCCGAATCCGGTCCTTACTCTGCTTGTCCGGATCCTTTTCGGTCGCCCGTTCCTCTCTGAGCTTCGCTCTCGCAGCTTCGGAAATCTTCCATCCGTTCGCTATTCCGGGTTTTCCGATCGCCGCCAGATATCCGCGGGAAATCACATAGTTGTATCCGCCCTCGTCGAGCGCTGTTTTCAGAAGCTCCTCCACTGACTCGCCGTCAGTGATATCGACTTTCCGGGACATCAGCGTGCCGAGGCCGATCACAGACGCGCTTACGGTCACTGTGACTGTTCCCGTCGCTTCCGCTTTCTTGCCTGTGTCACAGGTAATCCATCTGGTCACGGTACGTTTCTTCCCGTTTCGGTCAACGGCGGTGATTTTAAATGTATTCTTCCCGTCCTGAAGCACCGGCCGGAAATATGTCCTTGTTCCGGCGGCGCCGGTACTGCGGATCGTCACGCCGTTGCAGGTCACGGTGAAGATCCCGTCTCCCACCGAGTAGACGGGAATATTTCTGCCCTTGCTGTCAGTCGCCGTAACCCAGAATTTCCCGGATTTTCCGTTAATCTCATCACCGCTGATGAGACTGGTGGTAATCGATGGCAGTTCTGCCTTCTCATCCTCCGTTAAATTTTTTTCCGCCTCGCTGTCTCTTTCTCTGTTTCTGACATCCTCCGGATCATCCGTCTCAGGCGCGTCCGGATCCTCTGTCTTTCCGCCGGGCGTTCCGCTGTCCCCCGGTTCACGATTCGTGTTCTTTACGTCCTTTACCGGAACAGAATCATCCTCCTGAGTTTTCTTCTGCTCGTCCTGCCTTTTCTGCTGTTCCTCCGCAAGCTTCTTTGCTCTGGCCTTTTCAGTCTTATCGTGAGCCTTCGCCTGTTGGCTGTCGATGACATATCCCTTTCCGTTCAGATATACCTGGGACCGGCTCAGCTCTGTCCGATCTGTTTTATCCGACGGAACGTAAGGCTTCTGCGCATGCAAAACCAGGCCGGCCGCAATGATCATCACTGCAGCCAGCCCTAGAACGAAAAATCCGTATTTTCGTTTTCTCTTTCTTTCCATCACCCAGGGTTCCTTTGTCTGTTTATTTCCGTTCTTCCCCTTTTCTTTTCAGCGGCGCACCGCCCAAACGCCTTATCTGCACCGGACGCTCTTCGTATCGCTCCATTTGCCGAACACCTTTTTCCCGTCGATTACGGTGCAGCACCGGATGCGGAAATAGTATTTTTTCCCTTTTTTCAAGGTCTTTGTTTTCGCCGTCAGGGTCGTGTTGTTCTTTGTCACCTTCAGCGTCGCATACTTTCCGCCCTTCTTCTTATACTGCACCTGATACCCGTCCGCCTTGCTGTTTCGCTTCCAGGAGAGGATTCCTTTCCGGCTCTTCACAGACGCCTTGAGTCCTGTCACGCGCAGGCCCTCCGCCTCTTTCCGGGCGGCCTTTTCAAGCTTCGCTGCATATTCGGCAGCCTTGCGTTCCGCGGCTTCCTTTTCCTTCGTCAGCGCCTCCAGAGCCGCTTTATTTTTCGCCGCCTCTTCAGCCCTTACGACCGTTTCCTCAATGTCCCCGAGAGCAGAGGCTGTGATTTCCGCTACGGCCTCAACGCTCGCCGCTTCATTGATTTTCTTTTCCGCGTTTTTCGCAATCAGAGAAATCTCGTTTCTGAGTTCTCCTTCCGGCACGGCCGCGACTTTTTCTTCAAGCTGCTTCGCCGCGTCCTCCCGTGCCGACTTCAGCGCTTTTTCGACTGCCGCATCGGAATCGAGTTTCGCCTGTTTCAGCTTATCGATCTCCTCCTTCAGATTTGCCAGTGAGGCGTCCACAGCCTCCTCGGTTTCAGCTCCGCTGATTTCTCCGAGGCCGTTCAGAAGCAGGCTTGCGCCCTTTGAAGCATCGAGCTTGTTCTCATTATCCCGGTAATAGTTTATCGCTTCCTCCTGTGCGGATTTTTTCCTGTCCGCCAGAAGCTGGCTGATGGTTTTAATCTTGTCGATCTCACGCTGTGCTTTCGCCAGAGCGCTGTCCGCGCTGTCCTTGTCAGCTGCTTTGTCAATCGCAGTCTCACCTTCGCCGATCGCTTTCGCCAGTGCCGTCTGCTGCTCCGGCTTGTACAAAGAAGTGTCTCTGTATTTTTTCAGAGCAAGTCTGAGCGCATCCTTGTAAAGATCCAGTTCTGAAGCCGGCGTTGAGGACATTACCGCTACAGAGTCCTTTCCCTCCAGTTTTTTCGCCTCTTCTCCCGTCGGCACATAACGGTCGTCCACATATGCGCTTACCTTGAAGCTGTATTCTGATCTGGAGTCGAGACCGCTGATCTCTCTGCCCGCAGAATCGGCAGCCACGGATTTCCATTTGCTGTCATCGCTTTTTTTGTATTTCACAAAATATCCGTCGGCACCCTTCACGGCGTCCCATTTCAGTTCAACGGACTGATCCGTAGTGCTTTCACACCGCAGACCCGTGACCTGTCCGGGAGATACCTCCACGACGCTGACCGGCGGCGCGACACATGCAGAATCGGCGCCCTGATCCTCCTGATACCGGAAATCCGGTCCGCCGGAAAGATAGTACACGCCCGGGTCTTCAAACTTCGCTGTGAACGCTCCCTTGTCATCTGTCACATATTCCGTCTGCTCCCAGGTTCGTCCGTAATCACTGCTGATGCGAATCGGCTCATGCGCCATCACAGCTCCGGCATTAACCGTCTCCCCGTTCAGTCCCGCAGAGGTTCCTGAGGAGGTCATTTTCAGTGTAACGGAGGATCCGGCGCTGAGCTTCGGGTTGTTGTTGCTGAAGGTCGCAAAGGCTCCGTAGTGATAGAAATTCCAGTCGGTGAACATCGCCACATCGATTTCGTCTCCGTCATTCAGAAGAATATAGTCCGAGGTGGCGCCCCAGCCTTTGGCCATCAGCGGATATTCGTGATTCACGAAATACATCAGATTCTCATCGTGTCCCCAGAACTTCGCCATATACAGACTGGTCGGACTTCCGGTGATCGTCAGAGCGTCCGTGTTCAGATCACTCTTACTGAACTCGTGTCCCAGATAATACATTCCCAGAGCCTTGAGATACAGCATCAGCAGAGTCGGCTGCTCCACAATGACAGAGTTCTTGTATTTCCCGCCTTCCTCGAAGCTGTCCGCCTCAAGCCGGTTAAATTCCTCCAGACCGTAAATTCCCAGAGATGTATAGGAGATCCGGACAGGCACTCGCGCGAGCACGGTCTCATCCCGGTCGATCCCTTTCACAAAGTCACTATCATCTGACAAAGTAAAGTACACCGTGATGCCTTCCTCTGCCTTCTCCTGAGCGTCAGCTCCCGCAAAGGCCATGGCAGGCGCACATGCGACTGCCACGGCAAAGACGAGAAACAGAGTTACGATTCTTTTTGCAATTCTGTTTTTCTTCATATGAACATTCCTCATCAATGTCCTTCTCACTTCGTGCGCACTGAGCCGGAAGCAGACCACTTGCCGTAAACTCTCACGCCGTCGATTGTATTGAAGGACTGGACTCTGACATAATACTTCTGTTTTTTCTTCAGACCCTTCACGGTCTTTGTTCTTCTGGAGGACTTCTTCGCTGAAGACTTTGAGGTCTTTGGTTTGGCGCTCTTCTTTATGACCACATAGTGGCAGCCCTTCTTGAAGGATTTGCTCGTGCTGTAGCAGATCCTGTATCCAGATACGCCCGGAACCTTCTTCCAGGACGCCTTGAAGGACTTCTTTCCCTTTTTGAGCTTCAGTCCGGTCACTTTGTTCTTTTTCGCTTTGGCGATCTTCAGCTCCTTCGCCTTCTTTGCTGCTTCCGCGGCCTTTTCCTTCGCGGCGGCATCCTCGCCCTGCTTCTTCAGCTCGCTGATCTCTTTTTTCGATTCTTCAAGCTCCTTCTGCAGTGCGACGATTTTCTCCAGTGTCAGGAGATCGCTGTAATTTGTCACATCCTTCCTCTGCGTCTCTGTCAGAGCGTCGTACGCCTTGCGCACGGCCTCCACATCCTCAGATTTGACATCCTCCTTATTCCTCAGCGCCTCAATGTCACGCGAGACCCGGACGCCCAGAGTCGCTTTTTCTGCGGCTTCCAGTTTATCCAGATTGGAGACCTTCTCACGGCTTTCCGCAGGAAGAGCGTCATACGCCTTACGCGCCGCAACGATCTGCTCATAATCATCTGCCCCCGGATTTTCCGGCAGAGCATCGATGCTGCCCTCTGCCTCTCCGATCGCCGCCAGGGCTTCAATCTTCTCATCTCCGCCCTTTGTCGTCAGATGAATATATTTAATCGAAGGCTCTGACGTTCCCGTCTGGGTAATAATCCGGAGCATCTTCTTATCCGGCAGACCCTTGTAATGGCGGGAAGTCGTCCGCATATTGTTGATATATACATTGGCATCGCCCGGAGCGTCCACAGTAACGTCGTATTCATCCGCATTGTCCAGCGTCATATAATATACGTCACGTCCCTTTGTCAGATTCAGAGTCTTTCCGCCGACCGTGATCTTCGGATCCTCCGTCTGACTGTATGCAGAGCTGCTCTCTGCGGTTCTGACGATTGCAGAAACCTCGGTGGATTTTTCTCCGATAGCGCCGCCGTTAATGAAGGAAGCGGTCTGAACCTTGACATAGTGGATCTTGAGTTTCGAGGAATCTACGGGATCTCCGTTCTCATCCACAGCCCACTTCAGGTCAAAGCCATCGCCATAGCCGTCATACCCGCTGACATACGGATCTCCCACCGGCACCTCCAGCAGATTCACATTTTCTCCTGTGCCGCCAGTCGTGCTGGAATTGCGGTGCGTATCCACATATCCGAATGCAGGAAAAGCCGCAACGCCTGAGTTCTCAAGCCCTTTGTTTTCCGGAGCGTTGGGGCCCAGCATTCGCACGCCGGTGACCGTAAGCGCCTTATCCTCGCCGTCTCTGAATTTGTGGAGCGGGTACCAGCGTTTATCCGGCATACGGTATGGCGCCCAGCCTGTTCCGAGGCTGGCGGAGTTTCCCAGATTGTCTTCATAATCCGCAATCGCGCTGGTCGGATTCCTCTTATATGTCACAGAATAGTTCCAGATCGTCGCAGCGTCATAATGCTCGGATCCCGCCAGTGAATACCATTTTTCTCCGTCCTCTGACACCAGAACATTCCCCGGCTCAGAAAATCCGGTTCCGCCGTTGCTGTTTCCGAAAACAGTGAAGTCAACTCCGTATATATGACTCGGATCATCGGTAATCGCCTTATCGTACTTAAAGGTGATATATCCTCCGAAATTTCCCAGGGAGATGCAGGAATACCAGTTTCCCGCTCCCATATTGATTTTCTCCGGGAAAATTCCGTAAGTGCCCCAGCCCTGATTTCCGCCGGAGGTGTACTGGCTGCCCGGGCAGAGATAATCCACGATTTCATCATGAATGCCCCGCAGGACGCCTTTTGTCGTACCCACCTTATACAGGTTCAGACTGAACGTTCCGGCGACCGTGGTTCCGGCAGCGGTTTCCGCGGATACAACAACCTTCTGAGAATATGTGCCGCCTTGCTCGCTCAGCGGAGTCTTTGTCGTCACCTCATAGATGTCGTTTCCGTCGCTGTCTTTCCCCACCGAAGTCTGCAGATTGCTGTCACTGACAGAATTCACGTACAGTTTCGCGCCGGATGTGATGTGGTAGCGAACCGCCGCGTTGTCTGTGTCATGACCGACCACCGCGGCAGACTGCGAAAAGCCCTTTTCCCATTTCGGCGTGCACCAGGTCATCCCGCTGCCAAGCTCAATCTTCCGGATATTCATCACGCCTACGGAATCCGGATCGACGTTGACGCGCGACACTTCAATTGTATATGTCTTCGACGCGCCCGCGAACGGATCCTGTCCGGCGGCCTTCGCGGCATTGTAGGCCTTTTCGGATACGCAGCGCAGCTGAATCGTCAGTTTTCCCTCATCGCTGAGCGGGATTTTTTTCGTCGTCAGCATACCGCCGTCTTCCTTCCAGGTCGCGCCTCCGTCTGTGGAATATGCGAGATGTCCCGTCGTGTAATCCTGCGCTCTGGCGGAAAGAATGACGCCTGTAATATCCTTGTATACCGATGCGGTATATGCAGTCTTACTGATGCTGAACCGCGGAGACAGTGCACCCTCTTCTGTCGAGGCGGCGTCCCTGTCCGCCGGTGCGATGCTCAGCGAGTTCAGGCGATCCACCGAATTATATCCTCTGATTACTGTAAACTGATAAGTCACAGTCTTCCCGGTGCCGGAAGCAGGGGAAACCTTGACAGAGAATTTATTCTCGCCGGTTTCCAGACTGACCGAAGTCTCTTTCCCCGAGCTCAGGGAGACCTTTTTATCACCCTGCAGAAGCTCCGCGCTGACCTTGTCTTTGTCGAATACCGATCCGAGATTGATGCTTCTGGTTCCGTTCGCGACATACAGAGTTCTATCCGCGGCGTCTGTAATCGGGAAGTAATGCGCCGACTGAACCGTGTCCTCCGCGATATAGCGGTCTTCCTTGTTCAGACGATTTTTATATCCGGCGTCTGTGAAAACTGTGCTGTCGGTATACAGTTTTTCAGCGTAGCATTTGTCCGGATCCAGAACGTTCATAATATACAGAGCAGTGAAATCCGCCTGCCCGTCGCCGTCCTGATCCCATGCGGCTTTTATCGTCGTCGTTCCTTCGCCGATTCCCTTCACGAGGCCGTTCTCATCAACCGTCGCGACCGCCTGATTCTCCGTGGTCCAGGTGATCTGGCCGCTTTCGATGCCCTTTGCCGTAAGCTGCAGCGATGCGTCTTTTTTTACAAAGCCCTCGTTTCTGGTTCCTTCTTTGTCTTCCACAAAGAAGCCTTTGACGGTAACGTTTCCGGACGCCTTATTATCCTTGTTGTATTTGTCCGTCGCAGTCAGTTCAGCAGTCCCCGGCTGTTTCGGATTGACATAGCAGACGTTCTCGTTCTCATAGCGGATATCGAAATATGTATCGTTCTCCGCTTTCCAGTCTAGCAGTTTATAATCTCTGTACTGCCCCGGCGAAGCCAGCGCGTAGCTCTTGAAGGGTTTCACCGCTCCGTTTTCCGGAATTGTAACGGTCACATCCTTCTCCCACTTGACCGAAGGCAGAATGTAGATATTAATTGAGCCCCTCAGATTATTTCCGTGGACGGAGGTCGCCGTAAAGGTCACATACTGAGCGTCTGTCAGGCTTCCCACTGTCACGACACCGTCCTCGTCGATTTTGCAGACGGATCTGTTGCTGGACCAGGTCACTTTTGCGCTCGCTCCTTCAGGCTCTGCGGCTGCCTCCAGCTGAAAGCTTTTGTTCTCTCCCACAGCGCTGAAAAAATACGTGTCCCTGTGCAGATTGACGTTTCCCTTTTTGACCTTGACTGAAATGCGGTCAGGTGTCGCCGCTTTCTCCACATAAACAAGACAGCTCGCCTCCGCACCTTCGTATTCCGCAGTGATCTCCGCGATTCCCTGACCGACAGCGGTAACCCTGCCGTCCTCAACGGTCGCGACCTTCTTCGCAGACGTGCTCCACTCGATCTGCGGCGTGCTCTCCTGCGCAGGAGTGACTGTCGCAGTCAGTTCTGCCGTCTCTCCTGTCTCCAGGTTAAGCGTATGCCTGTCCAGTTTGACCCTGACCGCCGCGGTTCCATCCTCCGCGAAAGCCATGGACGGCATGAACGTGATCATCATCAGCATCGCGAGAAGCAATACTGTGACTTTCCTCATACTTCCTCTTACTTTCATTTATTCTCCTCTCTTCATCACTTCAGCTTCTGGCGTTCCCCCGTCGACACCCCCGCAAATCACATTTTCCAACGCCCGCTCCGACCGATATCTCTATTCCGGCCAGTAAATACAATAGCTCTGGTAATTCTCTCCCAGGTAGACCCAGACCTCGTCGCCCATGTCCAGCTGCTCATCGAACACCCGATTCGGCCGGAAAAGTTTCAGAGACGTGCGCCGCTTCCCCTTCAGGTTTTTCTCCACCCCTTCCGGGTCAAGACGGAATCTCTCGATCTCGCCCTTCAGATCGTCGATCCCTGTTTCCTTCCCGAAGTTGTCCGCAAACTGCTCCACTGTGGTGTAAACGACGTGATCCGGATTTCTGAACCAGTTAATATTCATTCCAACCTCCATTCTTCCGTCACTGAGGGCGGCATAAGGCACAAAGAATTTCCCGCGCGACCGCCTCATCCGTTCGCGGAGCACCTGTGTTTTTGTAATAAAAAAACACACCCTCCGCTCTGAAGGTGCGCCCACACGAAAAACAGTGCCGCCGGCCGGTACCTGTGCCGCTCTAACACAGAACGTTAACGCCGGTTTACCTGTTTTGACCGATGCTATCACTACCTCAGAGATCCTTCATCCATGCTACAACTCGTCTCCCGACTTATGCTCCGCCCGCGGCACGCCGCTGAGCAGAACCTTCACGGTTGCTGAGAAACAGCGGGGAATTTCACCCCATTCCGTTAGTTGTCCATGTATTTAACTACGATCAGTATATCATCGAAGAAAATAAAATTCAACCCCGTTCTGCATCCATTTTCAGAATCTGTTGAATTGTAATTCAGATATCGGGATTTCAGTTTTCCGTTCCATATAGCAGAAAAACCGCAAGCGATACAACAATCTGAAACTGATGATTCCTGAAGGCCGTCGTGATCGGCAGCGATGAGAACAAAGCGACGGCACGGTTCCGCCAATCGCCGCACAGAAAGAGCTGCCGCTCCAGCTGATATTTAAATCAACTGTGCGACAGCCCCTTTTTTCGAACGAGTCTTCAGCTCATATTGCCTAAATCAGTTTCTCCCGCTTCAGGTATTCTCTAGCGACGTCCTTCGGCTCCCGGCCCTTGACGTCCACCTGATAATTCAGCTTCATCATCACCTCGTCTGTCAGCTTCGGCGCGAGTTTATCCACAACCTCTCTCAGTTCCGGGTATTTCTTCAGCGTATCGGAGCTGAAGCACGGAACGGCGTAGTACGGCGGGAACACATGATCTTCATCCTTCAGGACTTTCAGATTGTATTTCAGCAGCATTCCGTCCGTCGCAAAGGCGTCGATCACGTCGACCTCTTTGTTGGCCAGCGCGACAAACCTCGGAGAGCCGTCCATCGCCGAAATCTTCCTGAACTTCAGACCGGGATAAGCCTTTTCAAGCGCATCCATACAATCATGACGGTTCTGGAATTCCAGAGAGCAGCCGAGATGCATCTGTGACGATTTGTCCACCAGATTCTCAATCGTTTCCAGATTATACTTTTTCGCGATCCGATGACTCACTGCCAGAGTATACGTATTATTGAATCCACACTGCCTGGTCAGCGTGATGTTCTGTTTCTTCATTTCCCTGACACAGGTATTATACACGCCCTCCATGTCATCAGTGCCGTCATGTTTCAAAACACTTCCGTACAGCGTCCCGGTATAATCGACATACATGTCGATCTCACCTTTTTTCAACGCCTCGTAGCAGACCTGACTTCCTCCCAGATTCTCCTTCCGGAAACAGTTGATATCCGTGTGCGCCTCAATATAATCGGAACAGAGGTTCACAAGAATGAACTGCTCGGTGAAATCCTTGCCCCCAATAGTAATTTCTTTGTCCCTCCCCGAAACCATATTATTAATGGCTCCGCCGGCGATTATGGCACAAATAAGAATCAGTGCGGCCGCAAGCGTAAACTTCTCTCTTTTGCGTTTGCGCTTCATCTGCGCTCTAGAGATCCCGCCGGTTTTCTGCAGGCTTATAGGCGTCACGAGTTTTTCCACCAGTCCCATCAGAAAATCCACCAGCAGTGCCAGAATGCAGGCCGGATTCGCGCCTGCAAGAATCTGATAATTATTTGTCGTCCGGATTCCCGCAAAGACTAGGTATCCGAGACCTCCGGCTCCGATAAACGCCGCCATGGTCATCAGTCCCACTGCTGTAACGGCCGAAATTCGCACGCCGGCCATGATTACAGGCAGCGCCATGGGAATCTTTACTCTGGTCAGGACCTGCCTCGGCGTCAGTCCGATTCCATTCGCCGCCTCCACCATCTGCGGATCAATTCCGGAAATTCCCGTATAGGTATTCTTAACGATAGGCAGCAGCGAGTAAATGATAACCATCACGACGGCCGGCAAAACGCCGATACCCAGTAACGGAATTCCAAGACCGAGCAGCGCCATGCTCGGAATGGCCTGAACTACATTTGCAGCACCGATCACCGGCTTGTCCAGTTTACGCACATAACTGATCAGGATTCCCAAGGGAACACCGATCAGGATCGCGATGCACACCGCAATCGCAGTCATCTCAATATGCTCCAGCGTCAGCTTCCAGATTTGCGTTGAATGTGCCCCGAAATATGCAAACATCTTAATCATTTTCCAGCACCTCCTCTGTCGGTTCCTCCAGATACTGACGGCTCAGTGTAGAAACAAGATTACTGTTGGTCAGCAGTCCCACAAGCCTTCCCAGATCGTCCACAACCGGGACGTTGCTGACGTCTGTCTGATCTATCATCTTCAACACGTCCAAAATGCTGTCCTCCGGATGAGCGGTATACTTCACCGGAAGCATGATATCCCTGGCGGGCTTCTCCGGCTGGCGATTGGAATACAGGGATTTTCGGTTAATGATTCCCATCAGCCGGTTTTCATTCCCGGTCACAAGCAATGTGTCCACGTGATGCATCGTCAGTTTGGTGATGCACCGTTTAGCGGTAAGCTCCGCGTCGCAGGTGACTGGCTCGCGAATCATGAAATCCTCCACTCTGATGTATTCCGGAGAATCCCAGATCCGGTTGAATCCCACGAAGTTTGCGACAAAGTCATTCGCCGGACGGCGCAGTATTTCCTCCGGCGTATCGTACTGCAGGATATGACCGTCCTTCATGATGCATATCCGATCTGCAATCTTAATCGCCTCGTCCATGTCGTGAGTGACAAAGATCATCGTCTTTCCCATCTTTCGATGCAGTTCTGTCAGCTCATCCTGCAGGGAACTTCTCGTCAGCGGGTCCAGCGCGGAAAAAGGTTCGTCCAGGAGCACGTACTCCGGATCGTTGGCAAGCGCACGAATCACGCCGATACGCTGTTGCTGTCCCCCGGACAGTTCGGTGGGATACCGCTCCAGAAACTCTCCCGGATCCATATCCACCATTTCCATAAGCCTCTCCGTTTTTTTCAGAATCTGATATTCATCCTTCCCTTCCAGCTTCTCGATGATTTCAATGTTTTGACGTATTGTCATATGCGGGAAAAGACCGCCCTGCTGGATAACATACCCCATGTTCCGGCGCAGCTTCACCTTGTCGATGGATTCGATATTCTGTCCATCGATGATGATTTTACCGCCGGTGGGCGAAAGAAGACGGTTGATCATTTTCAATGTCGTCGTTTTTCCACAGCCGCTTGGTCCGATCAGCACAGTCAGCTCACCGTCGTGAAAATCCATGGAAATTCTGTCCAGGACCACGTTGTTCTTAAAGGCCTTTGTGACCTCAATCAGTTGAATCATGCTCTCATCTCCTTATATGGTTGTGTAACATCTGGTAAATTTATGACATAACTTGTACATATTTGTCAAATAGAATTATAGCACAGAATTTTGTGCTTTACGTGAACCCGTGTTGTTTCTGTGAAATCCCGGTGCCCCCGGATCCCGCGGATTACTTCTCTGAAACAGGCCTGTGCTCCTCTTTCCAGAGTTTTCCGGCCACAGGCTCCCACGCCTCGGCATAGGCGTCGCATTTTCCGCACAGATGCTCCGCGCTTTCCGGACACATCAGATCCGTGCTCCGTGCGCCCGTTTCCGCTATCATTTTACGCAGATAATCCGGATTCTCCAGCATCGGGCAGGGTCTGAGCAGATTTTCATTGAAGGGCTGCTCCCTCCTGTAGGCCCGGAACAACGGCTGCTGAAGGCATTCCAGCAGCGTTTTGCTGTGAATATTCGCATCCGAGTAATGAATAAACACGCAGGGTTCCACATCACCGTTGGAATTGATATGACAGTAGCATCTGCCTCCGGCGATGCACCCGTGCACCTTGTCCCCGTCATTCTGAAAATCCATGAGCCAGATGGGTTTACCGCCCTCATAGCCTCTGACCTCGCGAATTCGGCGGAAGATATATTCTCTCTGCTCCGGCGTCGGCATCAGACTGACATCAGCATCTTGCCCCACCGGCATATAATGGAAATACCAGGAGAACTGGACGCCCTTGCTGATCAGGAAATCCAGAAATTCATCGCTGGTCACAGCCTCGATATTTTCCTTTGTATAACAAATGGAGGTCCCGTAGACCAGGCCGCTTCGATTCATCAGTTCCATGGCATCTGTGACCTTTCGGAAGGCTCCTGCGCCGCGGCGCGCATCGGTGGTCTCTTCGAAACCTTCAATGCTCATGATCAGGATGATGTTCCTGCACCTGCGGATATCCTCGCAGAACTGCTCGTCAACCAGGGTTCCGTTGGTGAAAATCATGAAACCGCAGTCGGAATGCTTTTCTGCCAGACGAATGATATCGCCCCGACGAATCAGCGGTTCCCCGCCGGTCATGGCGTATTCATGAATCCCGAGCTCCTTTCCCTGCGTAATAATGCTGTCCATGTCCTCATAGCTAAGGTTCAGCGTATGCTTGTATTCCGCCGCCCAGCAGCCGGTGCAGTGCATATTGCACGCACTGGTCGGATCGAACAGAATGACCCACGGAATCGGAATGCCCAGTTTCTCTCCGGTCTTCTGGCTCTGCCGATAGCCGGATAGCGCTCCTTCGTATCCGAAGGACAGAAAAATTCCCTTCAGAAATTCTGTATCGCGCGTGTCCAGCAGCCGGCAGAAAAAGTCTGTCCATTTCCCATCCTTGCCGAGCGCCGTTCTGAGTCGGTCAAACGCTTCCGGCGGCCACGTGTTCCCAAGGAGTTTCTCCATCGCGTTCACAACGCCGACAAAACCCTCTTCACGGGCGTTCTTTGATTTTTTCATTACACAGTTCAATGCGACCTCAAAGGCCTTTTTCTCCGCCGCATGAGTAATTGATGCCATGTTTTCCTCCTCCCCCTGATACATGCTCAGCAATCGAAATTTTTGAAATATCAGCCCATCGAATCATAAATGTATCAGCATATTAAAAAAACTGTTACTATATCACTATTATACGCTATATCATTGTTTTTTCAAACGACACTATTTTCAATCTGTTCAGGCCGCTGCCTTTTCGCACCCTCAAATCCTTGCAATTTCAATGTCAGAAAGAAATTGAACGATGCGTGCTTCGGGAGCACCGCAGGAACCGTGATGACCACATTGTCTTTTCCCAGGTCAGAGCCATGGTCGCATGCTTTGTCGTTCTTCGAGAGTGTCGGTCCTCCTACTGTATTCGGCGCACCGAATACTCATGTGCGTTAAAAGCAGCAAACAAAAAGCATTCCACGTCGTATAGACGCGAAATGCTATGATAACTCATTAAGGCCTCGTCAGACTTAACGGGTGCTGCCGGCAGTTTGTCAGCAGCACCGCAACACACAATCCAATGTTGGTGTGCGCCGCCAGACACTATTTGACGCTTGTATACAGCTCAGTCATGTCCGTGTATCCCGGCGCTACAGACTTTCCCTGAAAACGCGGATAATTTCATCACGGCTGAGTTCTTTGTAGCCGCCCTTCAGCGGAATCGTCCGGTCCGCCAAGTCCTCCAGCATGTCCTTACTGACGCCAAGCTCAGAAAGTTTCATCACGACGCCGATTTCCTTCATCCAGTTTTCCATCGCCGCAAGGCCCTCCGCAGCAATTTGCTCCTGCGTCTTCCCTGCCGGCGCGATACCCCAGACGTTTTCCGCGAATCTCACGAATTTAGCCAATCCATAGGGCATGATGTACCGGTAATACGGAAGTGAAACCGCCGCCAGAGTCATCCCGTGAGTTGCTCCGGTGTATCCGCCTGCCGCCTGCCCCAGCATATGCACCATCCAGTCCGTCGTTTTTCCTTTTGAGATCAGTGTGTTCAGCGCCCATGTGGCAGTCCACATGAGGTTGCTTCTGGCTTCATAGTTCTGCGGATCCTTCACCGCAGCACGGCTCGAATGAATCACAGAGCGCATCAGCCCTTCACTGATATAGTCGCTGGTATTGTCATCCTCTCCGGAAAAGTACTGTTCACAGATGTGATTGAAGATATCATAAATTCCTGCGACCATCTGATATTCAGGCAGCGTCATCGTATACACTGGATTCAGCACAGTGAACCGCGGCATTACATCCTCGCTCGCGAATACATGTCCGATTTTCTGTTTTGTTTCCTCATTTGTAATTACAGATCCGGCATTCATCTCGGATCCGGTTCCGACCATGGTCAGCACGCACCCTACCGGAATGAGCCGGCATTCAGGCTCCTCAAATCGAACAAAATATTTTTCCCACGGATCCTCCTCACAATTAACTGAAACGGAAACCGCCTTGGAGTAGTCGCAGACGGATCCGCCGCCGACAGCGAGAAGGAGATCAGCCTGATGCTCCCGCGCGATTTCGATCCCTTCGCGCAATTTGGACAGCGTAGGGTTCGGCATGACTCCACTGATCTCTGCGACATTTTTTCCGCTCTCTGTCAGAATGCGGAGCACGTCGTCATAGATCCCGTTCTTCTTGATTGATCCTCCGCCGTACACGAGAACCACGTTTTTTCCGTACTTCCGAAGTTCAGTCTTCAGATTGTTCAGCGAATCCTCTCCGAAATAGAGTTTCGTCGGATTGCAGTATGTGAAATTTCCAAACATTTTATCCCTCCAGTTCGTCACATTCCTGATCCGTCACCGGATCCAGCCATTCTGTTTCTGTTTCATAAACTTCCTTTGCCAGACGGAACGCCGCCCACGCCTTCGGCCATCCCGCATAAAACGCCACATGGGTGATGACTGCGGCCATCTCCTTCCGGCTCACTCCATAATTTTTCGCGTTCAGGATATGGAACTTCAGACTGCTGTCGGTCATTCCCTGTGCGATCAGTGCAGTCACTGTAATCAGGCTTCTGGTCTTCAGGTCGATATCCTCATTGTTCCAGTTTTCTCCGAACAGGATGTCATCATTGAAATGAGCAAACTCCGGAGCGAATTCCCCCAAAGCATCCCGTCCTGCCGTCTGCTTCACTGCCATAATTTTGTTCTCCCTCCTTCATATCCATTTGCGGAATACATCTTCCGCATTCTTCGCATCGCCGCCCCGGATCGCCAGGCCGTCCTCTACTTCCGCAGTCGGGCAGAGCTTCTTTATATCGCGGAGACTTCTTCCCATTCCGCTGCCTTCGTGAGTGCAGAACGGCTTTATCGTCTTTCCGCCGAAATCGAAATGCTCCAGAAATGTGAACACTGCCATCGGCATGGTGCTCCAGTAATTCGGATATCCCAGATAAATCACGTCATAACCACTGATGCTCTCCGGCCACTCCGACAGCTCCGGCCGGGCGTTCTTCTCCTGATCCCGCCGCGCCTGTTCAATACACTCGTTGTAGTCTTCCGGGTACGGCTGCTCCTGTTCAATCCTGAACAAGTCCGCTCCCGTGAGCTTCTGCAGAATTCCGGCCGCCACCTCGGTGTTCCCGGTCTTCAGCTTCTGAATCCTTCCGTTTAAATAATTTTCGTCTGCTCTTGAATAAAACGCAATCAGTGCTTTTCCCATATGCTTTACTCCTTTCTCTGTACCCTCACTGTATCACGAGTCTGATTGACAGAGAATCTCCGAAATGTTACCATAGTATAAACCACACGTTTATACTCATATAGGTTAACAGGTCTGAAACGCCATTTTTCATCACGCAGGAGGTTCATTATGTATAATCCGCTTTTAGATACATTCCTCGCTGTCGCGGATTCCGGCAGCTTCACCAGAGCCGCGGACCGGCTGTATATTTCCCCCACCGCCGTCATGAAACAGATGAACGCACTGGAAAAACATCTGGACCTGAAACTGATCGAGCGGAGTCCTGCCGGAGCGCACCTGACCGAAGCCGGCCGGATCATATACCGAAACGCGAAATTTCTGATCGATTATTCCCGCAAATCCGTCGAGGAGGCGATGGCGGCGACACGCGCCCGGGACACCACATTCTGCGTCGGAACCTCCCTGCTGAATCCGGCAAAGCCTTTCATGGATCTCTGGTATCGCGTCAACAAAGATTTCCCCGATTACAGGCTACACCTGGTCCCCTTTGAGGACGACCACAACGGAATCCTCTCAGAAATCGACCGGCTGGGCGGAAAATTTGATTTTCTGATCGGCGTCTGCGACTCGAGGACATGGATGTCCCTCTGCAGTTTTCAACCTCTCGGACGCTACAAAAAAATGGTCGCCGTGTCCCGGGAGCACCGGCTCGCCTCCCGGACACAGATCACTGTTGAGGATCTGTACGGGGAAACGCTGATGATGGTACCCCGTGGAGATTCGGGCACCAATGACTTTATCCGCAACGACCTCGAAACCAACCATCCGGAAATCCACATCGAGGATACGTCTCCGTTTTATGACCTCTCTGTATTTAACCGCTGTGCGGAAACCGGAAATGTGCTGCTCACCATAGAATGCTGGCAGCATGTGCATCCCGGACTGGTTTCGATTCCCGTTGCCTGGGAATACAGCATCCCCTACGGTCTGCTGTACAGTCTGAACGCTCCCGACGATGTGCTCCGGTTCGTGGACGCCGCCGCGACGCTTCATCCGGAAGACTGAATTTACAGTTCATACGCGCCGCCGCGACGCTGCAGTTTATTGTTTATGCACGGTTCATTCGCGACCGTGTCCGTAAGACCGGCACGCTGTCGCAGGCTCCCGCTATATACTTTTCATTTTACAATCAACCTACATATTATTTTTGCATATTAAGATTTTAGCGGCAAGGGCGAGTTTCTCATAATCACCGGATCTGATTGGATTAAGGCCGGTGATTTTTCCTATTTGATTGAATCTGTACCTCAAAGTATTCTCGTGCTGGTTCATATCAGTTGCCAGACGATGAAGGTCTCCTTCTAACAAAACATAATCGAGAAGGGTGTTCAGAAGCATTGTATTGTAGGAAGCATCATATTCAATGACAGGCTCCAGTAATCTTTCGGCATATGAGACCATTGCAGGATCTTCAGCAAGAGGCAGGATGGCCTGATATGATCCCAAATCATGATAGGCCGTGAAAATATCTTCTTTTTTACGATTAATGATCGATGCATAAATGGCCTCCTGCATGGCATGGTCCAATTCGCGGATATCATAATGCTTTTCACCTATACCTATGCTGTATTCGGATGGGTCTCCGACTATGGAATCAATAGCCTGATTTATGTAGTTGTTTCCGAAACCGGATTCCAGATCCTCAGAAGATATGATGTACATGAATCCATTCTGATAGCGATACAGGGAGTTGTGTCGATCATATATTTCTGATTTCTGATATTTAGTGACCTGCTTTACATATTCTTCATCACTTAAAAATGATTCTTTATGGCAATAAATTGCCGTGATCTGGGGCAGGAAAGAAGGATTCATTCTCATTGCACTCGTTTTTACTTCTTCTCTTGGAATCGGCGTGTTCAGGAGAGCCCCTATCTCCTTGTCACCGAATTCTGCACGTTCAATATCTTTGATATAATCATGGAGTTTTATAGTAAGACTGCAAAGATCGGCAGAAGGATCTTCCGTAACAAATATCGGGAATTCTTTGGCATCCGCATAACGAAGCACAGTTTCCGGTATATCGATTCTGAAGACATTGTTAACGATCAGACCGCTCACATCTCTGTCTATAAGGTGGCGAATGGCGTCTCTCGTCAAAAAAGCATTGTCTTTTGCATATAAAAAAGATGTCATTACCAGCTGACCTTTGTTAAATTTAGAATAATATTGCCTATTGCTTTGATATTTTACAAATTCGTAATCGAGCCATCCGATGCTGTCCACCTGCCTCCAAAGGCCTTTGCTTCCGGAAATAAGCCTTATATTCTTGAATTCATCCAGCCTTATCAACTCGTCTATCTTTATGATCATGTCAGTTTCCTCCATAAAAAGTATAATAAAAATTATAGTAAATTGAAACATATATTTGTAAATATTACTATATTTCCACTTTGATAATATGGCGTGCCTGATATATAGTGATAGCAGAAAGAAGAATCTCTAACATATCAGATAGAAATACGGAGGTAATGAAATGAGAATCGAAAAATTTGAACTTGAATCATGGCTCAATCCGCTTGACCCGCTTTGCAAATATAACCTTGGCGCCAGCTGCGTTAAGGCGTTCGGCCTAAAAGAGATGCTGGACTTCGTAGGAGAAGATTCCAATAAGATCATGGAAGAGCTCGCAAATAAGAGCCTTCACTATGGAGAATTTGATGGTTCTAAACGCCTTAAAAAGGCCGTCGCAGGCATTTACAAAAATGCCGATCCTGAGATGGTCATTACCACTCATGGAGGTACCGGTGCAAACAATATGATCCTTACAGAGCTTCTGAACCCCGCTGACAACATCATTGTCATTACTCCCACATATCAGCAGCACTATTCGATTCCTGCAAATCTCGGAGTTGAAGTAAGGAAAGTCCGCGGCACTGCTGATAATAACTGGCTTCCCGCAATAGATGAGATACGTGAGAGATTTGATGAGAATACCAGAATGATCATCGCGACAAGCCCAAGCAATCCGGCAGGAATATACATCAAGCCTGACCTCATGAATGAGATCGTTGAACTTGCGAGGACGACCGGAGCATATGTGCTTTTCGATGAGATGTACAGAGGTCTTGATGATGAATACATGCCTTCCATAATTGATGTTTATGAAAAAGGTATCAGTACAAGCAGTATGTCAAAAGTATACTCCATGGCAGGAACCAGAGTAGGCTGGATCGTTGTCAGGGATCCGGAACTATATGACCGCATCTTCAATCGTCGTTCCTTCGATACTATCTGTGGAGGCGTGATCGATGAATTCCTCGCAGCCATTGCACTTGAGCATTCTGATAAGATACTTGAAAGAAGCAGAAAGATAGTCAGAGCCAATAAAGAGATGCTTGATAAGTGGATGGAGGACCATCCCAGACTTCACTACTGCGGAGAAAGTTATGGTTCCACAGCAATGATCAGCTATGACTATGATATTTCTGCTACGGAATTCGGTCAGAGACTGTTCGATGAGGAAAAGGTTCTGATTTGTCATGGTGATGTATTTGAAGAAGAAAAAACATTCCGTCTCGGATATGGATTCGGAGAAACCGATCTCCTATCGGGTGGCCTTGATGCCCTCGGCAAATTCTTAAAGAGACTGGAGGATGAAGGAAAATGAAGATAAAAGTATTATCAAGGGCAAACTTGATCAATATTCTGGAAATGCCTGAAGTGATCAAAGGTGTTGAATCGGTATATAAGACAAAGGCACAGGGCAATGTGGTTGCCTGGCCCCTTGTAGAACATAAATTCAGCACAGGAGCACTTATGGATATCAGATCTGGTGGAGCCTTTGGAGAAGTGGGAATACATGGAGCCAAGCTGCTGAATAACTTTCCGGAGAATGCCGCAAAGGGACTTCCCGTATTCACCGGAGTTCTCATGGCCTTTGACTCAGAGACAGGCCTCCCTATAGGGGTTATGGATGCATCATATATTACGAGCATGAGAACAGGAGCTGCAGCGGCCATAGGCGCAGCGGCTCTTGCCAGGCCTGACAGCGAGAGTCTGCTCCTTGTAGGTGCCGGACTCCAGTCAATATATCTTCTTGGCGCCACGCTCGTCAAAATGCCGGGACTTAAGAAGGTGAGAGTAATCGATACCTTTGCACAGGACAACGCTGACAGATACATCACTACTATTCAGGAAAGGCTTAAGAATGAACTCGGTATAGATGCCTCAGAAGTCGTATTTGAAGCTGCTCATGATATGAAGGAAGCGGTAGAGCAGAGCGACGTTATCCTTACCATTACCAGGAGCACCAGCCCGCTTATTATGAAGGATTGGCTGAAGCCCGGAACACATTTAAGCTGCATCGGAGCTGATATGGTAGGAAAAGAAGAAATCGATCCCGAGATATTCAGAACAGCCAGATGTTTTGCAGATGACGCTAAGCAGTGCTGCACCGTTGGGGAGATGGAGATCCCTGCCAAGATGGGCATCCTTTCTCCGGAGACAGTTACAGGAGAGATAGGAGAAGTGCTGGCTGGTATGAAACCAGGACGAGTAAGTGATGAAGATATCACGGTATTTGACGCTACAGGACTGGCAGTTCTTGACCTGGTCACTGCCAAAACTGCGGTTAGAACAGCTGAAGAAAAAGGACTTGGAACTACCGTTGAGATCTGATACGGGAAAGAGAGTTCAGGCGGAAACTTTACATGTATTAGGCTTAGAAACAGGAGTGGACTTTTCCACTCCTGTTTTTGTAACCACATTCTTTGTATTCGAGTATGGCTCTCATGTCTGAAATCTTGAGCAGTGACTCATTTCCTTAGTCGTACAGATCCGTTTCGGTGATAATAGCAAGGTTCTTGAGCTTGCAGATAGTGTTTACAACGGAGAAAATGATGACGGCCCCAAGGCTTGCGGTCGTATCGTCCTGGTCGAACCGGGGTGAAATTTCACAGATATCGAACCCGACCAGTTTGCGTGTCCTGATAATATGTTTGATGATCGGCAGCACGGTTTCCGGGTCCAGACCTGTGGACTGCGGTGCGCTGACTCCCGGAGCAAAGGCCGAGGAGAAGACATCCGTACAAACCGTGATATAAAGTCGCTCATGTCCATAAGTAAATGTATCGATTTTTTCCAGAACTGAGGTGACGGTGCCGTTCTGGATCTCCTTCGCCAGAACATAACGGGCACCAAGCCGGTCGGCTGTCTTGAACAGACTGACTGTATTGCTGTGCTTCTGGATGCCGATCGGCAGATAACCGAACTTCATGTCTTTGCTTTTGCAGATGTCCGCAATCTGGCGGAACATGGAACCGGAGGAGCTGCCGTTATCATACGGGCGCAGGTCAAAGTGGGCATCAAAATTGATGATGCCGATGTCCGGAGAATCAACAACCTTCTCCGCATAATTCAGCTGACCGAGATAATGCCCGAAGGTTGTCTCATGACCGCCGCCCAAGACGATCGGGAACAGATTCAGGCTTCGGATCTGTTCGACTGCCTCGCCGAGAAGCTTTTGGCCCTCTTCCATGGAGATCTCCTGACAGAGAATATTGCCTGCGTCAAAAAGCTTGACGCGCTGATCAAATGTGCATGGCAGGTTGGACATCTGCTGGCGGATGAAATCCGGAGCAAGCGCCGTACCGACACGGCCTTTGTTCCTGCGCACACCCTGTTCACTGCAAAAGCCGATGAATGCAAATCCCAGATCACCTTCAAAGGCCTTTGGATCCCCATTCAGGTCAAGCTTTTCGACCCACTGGTGCCACCGCAGGGAATCATAATCCGTCTCGCTGTCCACACGGCCATGCCAGTCCTGCATCGCATTCACATAATTTTTAAGCATATATTCACCTCGTAATGTTGTGTGATAATAGGGTTCAAGCACAGTATAGCACAAAAATGCGGGATTGGCGGTAAGATACTTTCTGTGCAGGAAGAAAATACCGGAGAAGGGGAAGGAGCTCCGCTCCGATTTAAACTCTTGGTGGGGTTAACGATCACTGCATTATAAGAAACCGCCATGCTGCTGCAGGTAAAGCCCATATAATGGTGTAAATTCGAAAAATTGAAAAGAGCCAACGGCTCAGCCTTTAGGTATAATGGTAATCACGACATCAACATAATACCGAAAGGAGAACACGGTGGCTCAACTCAATATTACATTGAATCAGGAAGAAATTCTACAATTACTTTCGACAGATCACGATGAAGCATTCCGGATACTGCTCCAGAACTGCCTGAATTCTGTCCTGAAGGTGGAATCTCAGAAGCAGTTGAACGCGGCTCCGTATGAGCGTTCCGAGACCCGTACAGACTGCCGCAACGGTTTCCGGGACAGAGATCTTATAACACGGATTGAAACCATCACTCTCTCTGTTCCGCGTCACCGGAACCAGCCTTTCCGGACGCTGATCTTTGACAACTATTCCCGGAGCGAAGCCGCCCTCATCGTTGCGATGGCAGAAATGGTCGTGAACGGCGTTTCCACACGTAAGGTGACACGTGTCATAGAAACGCTCTGCGGAACGTCTGTTTCGAAATCTGCAGTCTCTGAAGTCTGCCATGATCTCGACAAGGATGTAGACGCCTTCCGAAACCGCCCGATCGAAGGGAGCTATCTGTTCCTTACGGTCGATGCCACCTACTTCAAAGTCCGGGAGAGCGGCCTCGTATTCTCAAAAGCAATGATGATTGCCTACGGGACGAACGAAGCCGGAAAACGGGAGATTCTGGGATTTGCGCCATACAGAAACGAATCACCCGACACATGGAAAGAATTCCTCAAAAGCCTGAAGAAGCGCGGATTGTGCGGGCTCATGATGATCACATCGGATGCGCATGAAGGTATCATTCAGGCAGTAAGGGAAGTATTTCCTGACGTACCGTGGCAGCGGTGCCAGTTCCATTTTTCAAAGAACATCGCAGACAAAGCTCCGAAGAAATATCAGTCCGGTCTCAGAGCGGAACTTCAGGAGAAGTTCAACGCGAAGACCATTCAGGCGGCACGGACTCTCCGCGATAAGATCATCCGGGATTATCAAGATGTCGCTGAATCCTCCATGGCTTGTCTGGACGAAGGATTCGAGAGTGCCATGACGGTCATGACGCTGCCAGAAGGGATGCGGCGGTTCTTCCGCACATCAAACCACATCGAGCAGCTGAACCGGGAACTGAAGCGGCGATCGAAAACCATCGGGATCTTTCCGAATGATGCCTCACTGGTCCGGCTGATTGGATCCGTCCTGCTGGAGCAGAACAGTATCTGTCAGGCTGGAAGGTCCATCTTCAGTAAGGAGACATACAGCAAACTTCTTGTATCAGATGTAAGGAACAGGCTCCACCTGATTGCGGAGGAACAGGCCTCCCTCTTACAGGTTGCCTGACCAGAATGAACCTAACGGCAATTTACACACAAATTTGGACTTGACTGTCAATTTGCAATGAAAAACTGATAGCATACAAGTATGCCAATAACGATCCATAGAATCATAGCTATGACATGAAGCTTTGGCCGCTTAGCATTGTTATTTCTTATTATCACGACTTCAAATATCCCATAAATAACCCAAACGATAAGGAAAATAAAGTTAAACATTACTGACCTCCTGCTTTTTAACAAGTTTACATTTCATTTTCCCATTTCGATACTGATATCCCTAAACCCGCTGCCCGCCTTGTTTTTTATAATACGTCCAGATTTCATATGAACCTGTTATTTTTGTATAGTCATATCCTGCTCCAGATGCCAAAGCTGCATATCCGTTTAGCGCCCGCAAGCCCCAACTGACAACAGGAAATCCGCGTTTGCATGAACCAGGCATCTCCAATTCTTTTTTTCCGGGAAACCCCGTTCTATCAACCGAGAACGACTATCCCTATCCACAAAAACGGAATCCAGAGAGAGCAGATCATCCATGCTTTTTCTGTTCGGGTAAGTTGCTTCCAATCGATCTTTAAGTCAATGGCAATCACGATAACGCAGATACAAATAATCAATATTATTCCGGATTTTATCCAGATACTTAGATTCTTCATCAATCCGTACCACTCCAATAGTGAAGTTATCAGGTAGTATATTGCGAGTAAATACTCAATATTCTTGTCTCTCTTCCTCATTTGTGTTGATTCCTCTTGTATTCGAAAGTCTTCATCCATATGAACTGATTAATGCGTGCTCAGCTATCGAATATGCTTGAAATATCAATAATACAAAGAGCATATTCGGTAGCCTGCCGCAAGGTTTTCAGGCGTTTCATCCGAAAACCTTGCGGCAGTGGGATTCGGAAACGGCCGAGTCCCTGAGCACAAGCATCAATTAGTGTCTGCCGGCGCACCCTTCCATTGGATGGTGCGCCGCGGCGCTGCTGACAAACTGCCGTCAGCGCCCATTAAGTTCCCGTCGGACTTAATGAACAGACACTAATTACGATATTTTACTGACAACTGTTACGTTCTCATTCTTAGGAATATATCCACTATTTTTTCCTCCGTTTCTCCATCTGAAAATAACTGCTACTTTTGCGTACTTTTTGCCAACTTTCGCATATACTGAATTCCACGATGCATACTTGTAACCGGAATAAGTTTCATTAATAAACACGAAAGTTTTACAAACTCCGACTACAGGTTGTTTGTAGGAGGCCGCGGTTTCGACTAACCCTGTGCAAAGTTTAAGGGCGCCCTGTTCTGTATACTTATCTCTCAAATCCTTGACTCCCGCTTTCTTGAGGTAGTAAACACTCGTCTTATTTGGATGAGATGCTGAACCGGTAACAACAGGATACGCTGTATTTTCGTCAGTGTTAACAATTTGCGTTAATGTGGTTCCATTAATCTCATACATAGTTTCAACAGCTTCTCCATTTGCATCTTTCGCCCATGCAGGATCAATTGTGCAAACAGTTTCATCCTGGTCATTTACTACAAAAATCTGACCACAATCATATTCATCGAATTCATCATTGTAGTCATAGTCCTTGACCAATCGGTATCCCTCAGGCAAATCAAATGTGAAATCATATTCCTTAGGCGCATTTGCGTTATTCATGGCAACCAGAGTCTTTACGGACTCACACAATGTCCCACTATTTTCTTCTTTCAGTGCCTGTACGCCGACCGACACATTCGCTCCGGTAGAATTATAAACAACCGTTCCATTATCCGTAAGAACGCCCCCTACCCTAGAAACGAATTCCGGCAAGTACATCACGATGTTTTCTCCTTCATATACCTCCGCAATTACCGGAGCACTTCCACTTACAGGAATCTCAATGTCAATTCCATCACCCTTTGCGAGGTATAAATCTTCCTTTTTTTCAATATCTGTATTGATTTCACTAGCTCCAGCTACTTTTTCAATAGAATCTGCGATTGCTTCCGCGGCAATCTCTACACGAGTTGCGGAATCTGTTGCAAATGCGACTGTGGTTATACTAAAGCATAACGCAAATGTTAATATAAAAACAATACTCTTTTTCATTTTTTCACCTACAATTTTCTCTTTCGCTCTCTTTCGCATTACTTCTAAGACGCGCGCTCAGAGTATCCCGATCAGATTTTGTAAAATGCGTAAATTACAGAATTCCCGAAGTTACTTCCCATCGTAATACCGGCTCATCCGCTCTGTCTCTCATGTTATTATTTCTCTACCCATACATAGCTTGTCACCTCCCTTAAATTTTCTACCTTCACTTATATAAACGCAAAAATATTTAAAAAAGGGACAGTCCTCCGAATATTTTTTGTATGTATCTTGTATACTTTCTACTACAAATCCCCCGTTTTCTCGTGTCATTTCCTCTGATGCGCTGAAATCCTCTTTTTTGCCGTTGTGTGGTATAATGCAAATGCACTGATTTTTTTATCCACTGAACACTCCTGTTTCAATTTTTTTGGGGGGTTCAGGCACGGATTTTCGTTGAGTTCACCCATTGAGCCGGGAGAAAACCTATGCTTACTTTTTTCATCTCTGTGATTCAGGATTTCAGCAGAAGGATTCACGAGCAGTACCGGGGACTTATGATGAGGCTGGCTCTGCAGATCACAAAGAACAACGAGGACGCAGAGGAGGCTGTACAGGACGCCCTTCTTATACTGCACAGAAAACAGTCGCTGCTTGAGACCTTCAGCGAGGATGATGAGCGGAATTATATCTATACGGTCACAAGAAACGAGGCTCTGCGTTACGCCAGAGCACAAAAAAAGAATCCGGAATATGTCACAATTTCAGCGTCTGATCCCTATATAGATATAGAGGGTGAGCCGGATATTGACGCGTTCCGGAATGAATTCGGTTTTTCGGACAATGTTGCCGCCGCCCTTCGGGAATTGAATGAATCAGAGCGGGATCTCATCTGTTATTACTACGGGGCAGGATTTTCATACAGACAGCTAGGCAGATTAATGGATGTGAAGCCCGCAACGCTGAGAAAACGGATGGAACGCTGTCTGAAGAAGCTTGAAACAGTGCTCAGGGAGGAACAAATTCGATGAGAATGCAAAGACAGGCTCACGAGATTTTAAAGGCATACGGACAGAGAATGTACGCCGCACACGTTGCCTATATGAACGGAGACAGCCGCATCACCTCCGCAAAGAGCAGAGCCCGTGCACGCAGAACACGCGTCAGAAAAGCGGCGGTTCTGATCGCCGCCATCGTTTTGATAACAGGGCTGACCGCCGTGGTCTGCAACGCCCTCGGAATTAATCTCTTCGGTTTCAGATTCAGTTTCCGGGACGGCTTTGCAGTGCTGACAAATCAAGAGGACAGCGGAAAAAAATTCTACGAGCCGAATTATATTGTCAGTGGCTTCCAGCCTGATGATGTCCTGCGCGATGAAAACCGATCCATTGACTATCTCTATTTGGACAAAAAAAGCGGCCGGCACTATACCGTTTCCGAAAGCACCACGAAGGATCTTACGCTTCACATCGATACGGAAGACGGTGATCTGGAGAAAGTAAATTACGGGATCTACGAGGTCAACGTTCATGAATACAAGAAAACCGGTCGTTGTACCGTCTATCTGAAAAAGAATAAGACCACGATCATTATCAACGGTGACATCAGCCGAAAGGATGCCTTCGCAGTCATTGGCAGTTTCAGAGATTGAGTTCGGAGGCTATGGCAGTCGTGATTTTAAATGCCGCTCAGTTGTTGTCCTCGACAATTTACGTATCGGCCTTTTCCTGATCTGCGGTTAGAATCGTGCGCCGCCGGGCGCACGATAACACGATAAAAGGACTGCGACAAAATTTCTCGCAGTCCTTTTATCTGTTCTGTAAAAACGGTGTCCGTTCACTGATTCTTCTGTTTCCTGAGAATCGCTTCCCATTCCTTCACGATGGACCGATCCTCGAAATAATCAATCCGCATCGCCTTCCGCACGCGGCCCAGGGTCTCGTTGGTGGTTTCCACCGCTTTCTCTGTTCCGGCCTTCAGAATATCATAGACAGTATCGATGTCAGCCTCCCATCTCGCGCGTTCCGCGCGGATCGGACCCAGAGTTTCCTCGAGAACACTGATCAGGAATTTTTTGCAGGTTCCGTCGCCGAGTCCGCCCCGGCGATAGTGCTCCTTCATCTCATCCAGATCCGAGTATTCCGGGAGATACTCTGCGAAATGATCCTTTGTACAAAAAGCATCCAGATAGGTAAACACAACATTTCCTTCGATATGCCCCGGATCCTCGACCCTGAGATGCTGCGGATCTGTGAACATGTGACCGTTAACCTGTTTCTTCACGGCTTTCGGCGTATCCGACAGATAGATGCAGTTCCCCAGGGATTTGCTCATCTTCGCCTTGCCATCCACGCCCGGAAGTCTGCGCTGCGTCTCGTTCTCCGGAATCATGGCCTTCGGCAGGACAAGCGTCTCTCCGTAAACGCGGTTGAATTTCTCTACGATCTCGCGGGTCTGCTCCAGCATCGGCAGCTGATCCTCGCCCACCGGAACCACATTAGCGTTAAATGCGGTGATATCCGCGGCCTGGGATACCGGATAAGTGAAAAATCCCGCGGGCAGACCCTCGTCTGCGAATCCACGCATCTGGATCTCTGCCTTGACGGTCGGATTGCGGGAAAGGCGCGCTGTCGTCACCAGGTTCATATAGTAGAAGGTCAGCGCATGCAGCGCCGGCAGCGCCGACTGAACGCAGATCGTTGTCTTCTCGGGATCCAGTCCCGCCGACAGATAGTCCAGAACCACATTGATGATATTGTCCCGGATCTTTCCGGGATCGTCAGCGTTATCCGTCAGCGCCTGATCGTCGGCGATCAGAATGTTGATTTCATCATATTCGCCGGAGTTCTGCAGTTCCACCCGCCGCTTCAGCGATCCGACATAATGACCGAGGTGCAGCCGTCCCGTAGGGCGGTCGCCGGTCAGGATAATATTTTTCCCCATTGCGAAAGTTCTCCTCCAGATTTTCATAAAATCAGGGCTTCCGGCCCCGTCCTTCTGATTTTATCACAAAGCGCCGCTTTCTGAAAGGGGTGCTCCCAGACAAATTCTACCTTCCTGCGCTCCGGAACAAATTAATGCGTGCCCTGCCGCCGAACTGCGCCCCGCGCGTCACTCATGCACAATCAGCTCCAGCACGTCCGGGCGGGAGTAATGCCCCACCGGATCGTGTTCCATCCGGCACGCCGCCGGCAGATCCATATCCAGATCCGCGTAAATAACCGCTTCCTCATCCCATACCGGCTCCGTCACATAATGCCCGAAGGGATCGATAATACAACTGCCGCCCCGGCACACAATCTCAGGCTGCCGGTCAATCGCCTCCTGCTCGTTGAGGTCAGAGGGATAGGATTCCCGTCGGACGAGCATATCCGCGTTTACAAAATAACATTTTCCTTCGATGGCAATATGCTGAATGGTGGCCTGCCACTCCGGATTATCATTTGTGTTCGGCGAAATATAAATCGTGATGCCTTTCTGATACAGCGCCACCCGCGCCAAAGGCATATAGCTTTCCCAGCAGATCAGGCTTCCCATGGGTCCCCATGGCGTCTCGGTGACAGGGAAAAAGCCTCTGTCCCCATCTCCGTAGACGACCCGTTCCGTCCCTGTGGGTTTCAGTTTACGGTGCACCTTATATGCTCCGTCCGGCTCGAAAATCACATTGCTGTTGTACAGCGTTCCGTTCACCGCGTCCCGTTCGGAAAATCCGATGCTGATGTACGCGCCGATCTTCACTGCCGCCTGCGAAAGCCTCTCGAACTCCGGTCCTCCGGCAACCACGGAAGCGTCGTAATATTTCTTCCAGTCCTGCCGTCCCTCCTCCGTCCGCTTTCCCATACTGAATCCGAAATTCATTCCGATGGGATAACCCGGGATGAACAGCTCCGGAAACACGATCAGTTCAGCTCCGTGCTCCGCCGCTTCTTCGATAAGTTCCAGCGCCTTCTGCACACAGGCCTCTTTCCTGAACAAAACAGGTTCCGCCTGGATCAGCGCAATTCTGCAGTCTTTCTTGACATCCTTCATTTCCTGTCCTCCGTTTCTTTCCTCTGTCCCTTTCAGCAGTTATCAGCGTCGCAATTCTCCCGCAAGCGCCCTCAATCCGTTGGGATCCGTTATCACGATTTTGCCCCGTCCGGTCTGAAGCAGACCGTCCTCCGCCATTCTGCGGACAACCCGGGCCACCACCTCCCGCGCGGTGTTGATCTCACGCGCGATCTGTTCGTGGGTAACCCGGATCTCAGGAAAGGTTTCTCCTCCCTGTCCGTCCACGCCGGAAGCTTTCACCGGACAAATCTGCTTCGGCACATCGCTCCGGACGCCCGTCCCTCTCTGTTTCGCCGCGTCTGTGAGAAACGCCGCGATCCTCTGATCGATTCCGTAAAAGAGAATCTGCTGGATCGTCCACATGACGTCGGAGAACCGGTCCGTCAGAAGCTCATAGATAAAGCTCCGGACGTAGATGTTTTCTTCCTTCAGTCTGCTCAGCACGGAAGTGGGAATGATCAGAATGCGGCTGTCCTCCTCGACACTCACCTGCGTCTCAAAGGTAATCTGATACATGATGCAGGACGCCGTCAGCACATCGCATTCTCCCGTACGAATATGGTACAGCGTAATTTCTCTTCCCTCTTCGGACATCATGTGCGCCCGCAGATCGCCGGCAATCACCGCGATAAATCCCAGGCACTCGCCCTCCATCGCACGCAGCACACTGCCTTTTTCACAGACGCGTATCGTAGAAGCCCTGCGGATCCTGTTTTGTTCCTCCTCTGAAAGCCTGTCCCAGAATGGAAGACGTCTCAGCTCTGTCTGCACCTCGTTCACTGTACTTCACCTCTTTTACAAAATCCTGTCTTCTTGTATTCTACAGGATTTCGGGCGTGGGCACAAGAGACGGATCCCGCAGTTCCTGTAAAGGCGGATCCCGCAGGTCCTGTAAACGAACGCGGGATGACGCTCTGCCCGGACGGATGCGCCGGCTGTGAAGGCAGACCGCACCGATCAGATAAACAGGTTGACGTTCGAATCCTCTGCCTCTCCCAGATAGGTGCCGACGCCGCCGATTTCCACTCCGTCGATGAGTTCCTCCTTCCGGATCCCCATGACGTCCATGCTCATCGAACAGGCGATGATGCGGACGCCCATATCCATGGCCTTTTTCATCAGCGCCTCCAGCGAATCGATGTTCTTGTCCTTCATGACGCGCTTCATCATGGCGGTGCCCATTCCGCCCATGTTCATCCTGCCCAGCTTCAGCTTTCCGGCTCCCCGGGGGAGCATTCTGCCGAACATTCCTTCGACAAAGGATTTTTTCACCGGTTTTTTCTCCGGTCTGCGGAGAGCCGTCAGTCCCCAGAATGTGAAAAACATCGTAACCGGTCTGCCCATTGCCAGCGCGCCGTTCGCGATGATGAACGATGCCAGAACCTTATCCATGTCTCCGTCGAAAACGATGATTGTTTTTCCCTGCGGCCCGCTGCCCGAAATACCGGCGGCGTTTTCTCCGCTTTCACGGCACTCACACGGATGCGAACCCGGCTCACAGGACGTCCGTTCGACCTCCGTCGTACCCTTCCGCACACACGCGATGTATTCTTCTCCTTCTTTCCCGCCGGAAATCAGCGTATTTCCGGTCTTCCTGCACCAGGCGGCAATATCCTTTGTAAAACCGGGATCCGAAGCAGTCACCTCCAGCACATCCCCGTCTTCCAGCTCTTTCATGCTGTTGAACACTTCCATAATCGGACCCGGGCACTGCATCCCGCAGCAGTCCAGAGAAACGCGGCGAACCGCCCGCGTCTGTGTTCCATCTGTGAATTCGGTTCCGTCAGTCCTGCTTCCGGCCGTGTCCGCAGACTCCGATGAACTTCCCAAGTCTGCATTCTCCGACGAAATTCCTTTGTCCGCAGGTGCCGATGAAGATCCCGGGTCTGCAGCATCCGTGTCCGCAGACTCCCTGTGTGTCGAAGCATAAAACCTTACGCCGCCGGGATAAACAAAGACACGGTCAAACCCGTGCTGCGCCAGGATCCTCGCGCCTGTATAGGCCCGGACTCCCACCGCGCAGAATGTGATATACGTCTTCTCCGGATCAAGTTCTCCCAGCCGGCTCCGCAGCTGACCCAGCGGAATGTTCACCGCTCCGGGAATTTCATACGCCATCACCTCGGCTTCCTCCCGAACGTCAAGCAGCACCGCTTCTGAATCGGTATCCGGCGTATTCCAGTCACAGAACCGCATCACGCCACGGATCACATTCTCCGCCGCGAACGCCGCCATATTCACCGGATCCTTCGCGGAAGAATAGGGCGGCGCATAGGCCAGTTCCAGAGCTTTCAGCTCTGCCACCGAAGCTCCCAGCCGTATCGCGGTTCCGATCGTATCAATCCGCTTGTCCACGCCCCGGCTTCCCACGATCTGTGCGCCGAGCACCTTGCCGCCGTCCTTTGTGAAAATCAACTTTAGCATCATGGGCACGGCTCCGGGATAATATCCGGCATGGGAATTCTGGGCGACGAGAACCGTTTCATACTCTCTGCCCTTCCTCCAGCCGCGGCGCTGAAGAGCCTTCTCGCCGTTTCCGGTGACGGCCGCCGTCAGGTCGAATACCTTTGCGACGGAAGAGCCTTGAGTTCCGCGATATACCTCCTCTCCGCCGGCAATGTTATCCGCGACGATTCTCCCCATTTTATTGGCGGGACCTGCCAGCGGCACCATCGCGGGTTCTCCGCTGACGATATCTGTCACCTCAATCACATCTCCCGCAGCGTAAATGTCCGGATCCTCCGTTCGAAGAAATTCGTCAGTGATAATCCCTCCCCGCTCATTCAGGGCAAGGCCGGCGTCCCCGGCGATTCTGCCGTTGGGCCGGACGCCGATGGACAGGATCACCATATCTGCCTCAACACACTTTCCACTCTTCAGGTACACCGCGACCCGGGATGCCTCCTCCCGGAAATGATCAACTCCGTCCGACAGTCTCAGCTCTACTCCGTTCTCCTCGAGATGCTCATGGAGCAGTTCCGCCATCTCCCTGTCCAGCGGCGCCATAACCTGATCCATCGCTTCAATCAGCGTGACCTCAAGCCCCGCATGACGCAGATTTTCCGCCGTTTCCAGCCCGATGAATCCTCCTCCGACGACGGCTGCCTTTTTGGCTCCCTTTTCCTTCACCATGGCGTGGATCCGGTCAGTATCCGGCACCGTCCAGAGCGTCATAATCCGCTCAGAATCAACACCCGGAATCGGCGGTCTCAGCGGAGAAGATCCCGTCGCGATGACCAGCTTGTCATAGTTCTCGCGATACTCCCGGTTTTCCCGGAGATTACGGACCGTCACCTGCTTCGCCTCCCGGTCGATGGACAGAACCTCCGATTCCGTCCGGACATCCACATTGAACCTGGACTCCATGGTCTCTTTCTTTGTTACAAACAAAGCCTCTCTCGAGCGGATCACTCCTCCGATATAATACGGAAGTCCGCAGTTCGCGTAGGAAATATATTTCCCGCGCTCCAGCAGCACGATTTCCGCGCTCTCGTCCAGCCGGCGCAGTCTTGCCGCGCAGCCTGCTCCCGCCGCAACTCCTCCGATAATAACGGTTTTCATAATAAATCCTCCTTTGCGCTGTCAGAAGTCAGTTACCGGTTTTCATCGTAATGCGTGCTCAGCCGTCGAATACGCCCGAGCAGACACTATTATACCGCCATCGTCTTACGACTTCTGTAATCAGGTCACAAAGGAGGATTTGATTTTTCTGTTATTCGCATATTCACGGTGTCAGTGCCGCCGGGTCAGCATCCGTCGGACGCCACGTATAATCAGAGCGACAATCAGCACCACAAGCGACAGAAGCCCCACGAGGATCAAGAAGAAAGCGCTGTGGTCTTTGTTCATGGACGCCGGGCTCCAGCTGTTCTCGCAGATCTTTCGGCCTTCCGCTGCGGCATACCGCGCCGGTACTTCGTTCCCGGCGAAGGAATCAATGTAGGAAGCCAGCGCATACCATTCCTTCAGCTCGCTCCCGTCTTTTCCGTGGATGATCCGATCCTCAAAATCCGTGATGACCTTTCCGTTTTCATCCTTGGGTTCCAGGGACAGAAGACCCCTGGACATGGAATTCACCGTTGAAAGCATCTGCGCGGAATACAGATCCGCAACCACCCGGTAAAGTTTCCCCTTTTCCGGCTTCCGGGTCTGCCCGTTTCCCATGGAGTCCTTCAGCGTCACATCATAGGACCGGTCCAGAATAAACCGATGCGGATTGTATTTGTAGTTCAGACCGCTGAAATACAGACGGGCAGGCTGCATCAGGGGGGATATGGAAATATCGACCTCCGCCGCGAGACGAAGTTCTCTGGCCGTAAGATATACGCTGACAAGCGGATATCCCGGCTTTCCGTCCTTTCCTGTCCCGAGCGACAGAGCATTGAACGCATCGGCCACGGTAATATCGCCCCTGCGGAACGAGCCGCGGACAACCCCGGCCGGCACCACGGCAGCGTCCACGTGTTCATATCCGCTTCCCTCAGCCTGCCGCACACCATAAATATATCCGTCGGAGATGAGATTTCCCAGCGTATCCTCGCCCTGCTTCTGCCCGAAGGAATCGATGGGGGTGAAACGGATATCGCTGCGGGCCAGAACCTGATCCCAGCTGTAACCGAAATCTGCGAAATACTCCCGGTTCACGAGTTTTTTGAATGCCGCGGTTTTTCTCTGCGTCGCCTTATCATTCTTTACTTTTTTGTCGAGAGGCTCTTCAAGATAGCTTTTGTACACGAAGCCCTTCCCTGCGGTTTCCCGGAAGCGCACCACGCCCGCGTTATCGTTATACTGGCCGCAGGACGCGATAACAACGCCGTTCCGTCGGATCGGCGTCTTCATATACGTGTGACTGTGTCCGCTGACAATCAGGTCGATTCCCTCCGTCTCTTCCGCCAGTCGTATATCCTCGGACTTTTCCGGGTTCTCCGGATTGATTCCGCTGTGGGAGAGGCAGATAATCAGGTCTGCGTCCGGTATCTCCCTGTTGATTTCGGCCACCGTCCGCTTCGCGCTTTTCACCGGATCCAGAAACTTCGTACCGCTCTCCGGCGCGTAGCTGGCAGACTCCTTTCCAAATATCCCGAACACCGCGATTTTCGCGCCTCCGCGCTCCAGAACGGTATAATCCTTCACGCCGAAAGCCTTCATCGACTCGCGAAGTTTCTCACCGTCTGCCTTCAGCTTTTTATCTTTCAGCGTACCCTTCCAGTCGATATTCGCGATGACGAGCTGCGGCAGGGGATCCCCCGACCGCTTCGCATTCTTCAGCATCGTCCTCAGTCCCTCGGAGCGGTAATCGAATTCGTGGTTTCCCAGCGTCGCCGCGTCAAATCCCACGAAGCCCATCATCCGGAGTTCTGACGCCCTCCGTTTCCAGATGGTCTGATAAGGCGTGCCCATGGAGAAGTCGCCGCCGTCTACCACGAAGGTCGCACCGTTCTTCTTTTTCTCTTCTCTGATCACAGTTGCAAGCTTCGGGAATTTCTCCAGATGAGAATGCATATCGTGGGTGAATACCACCGTGATCTCCTTCGCTTTCTTCTGCGTGTCTCCGAAAACCGCGGCCGGAATGCCGGCGCACAGCAGCAGTACCGGTATCATAATCAAAAACAGTGTTCTCTTCATACCTTTCTTCCGTTTCTTCCGTTTATTTCCGATATTCTTCACCCTGCCTCCCGCAGGTCTTTTTACAGGATCTCTGTCCCTCCCGCATTTCCCGGCTCAGCGGCGCCGCGCCCTCATACGCGGAAAAAATCGATCGCAAGATCCGCGACCCTGTCTGGACAGTCAGGATCATCATTCAGAGAATGTCCCTGTCCTTCAAACACCGTAATCGGAATCCCGTTTTCCTCCGCGAATTCTCTGGCAAACCGCACCGGAATCACCGGATCCTTTTCCCCGTGAACCATCGCGACTTCAGTGCCTCCATGGTCATAACCGCCGAACCGGTGCAGCAGATCGTTTTCCGGCCTGCCCATATCCTCAAACATTCCTTTCGGAACTCTGATCTGCGGTGCGCACGGCAGTCCCATCATCAGAAAACCTTTCTCATTCAGCTCCGCCAGCGACGCCGGATCCGGCTCAGAGCCCGGTGCTCCCAGAAACAGCCAGGGCATGATGACCGCCCCGCTCCGCATCATCAGCCTGCTCCCGGCGTGAGGTCTCCGGCAGATGTACAGGCCTGTAAGATATGCCCCGTAGCTCGATGCAAAATAGAAGATTTTCTTCCCCGGATAATTCCGAACAACGTAATCTTCAACTGCGGCGAGACTGTCCATGCAGTTCCGGATACGAAACGGTTCCTCCGCCGCCTCCTCTGTTCCATGCCCCGGCTGATCATACAGCACCACGCCGATTCCTTCCGCAGGCATCCGTCTGAGAAGCAGTTCACCGGTCGCGCATTCCTTGCAGCTTGTAAAGCCATGCACCATAATGACCACCGCATCCGCCTCCTGCGGGATTTCTCTGAGCACGGGAATGCGGCGGCCGTTGTCTTTCGTTATCGTAAATTTCTCCATTGTGTTTCTCCTTTTCAGCACAAAAAGCATACCATTGAATCTCCGGTTTTGCAATACAGGACCTGGGAATGCCTTTATCATCGCCTGTGATTATCTTTTTCGCCGAAAATTGCCCGGAAAAAATTAAAATTGCCCGCCATTTAAGCGGGCTGATCACCGGCATGCTGCCGGGCTCCTGATCCGGTTCTCTACTCGTCATTTCCGGCAGCAGTCGCCGCATCATAAATTGCCGTAACCTCCGCCGACGGCGCCTTTGTCAGCTTCGCCGCAATTACCGCCGCCGCGAAGCCTGCCGCAAAGCCCGGCAGAATCTCATATACTCCGGTTCCGGACAGGAACACGAACCACAGAATATCCACCACCGCTCCGACGATCACGCCGACACAGGCGCCGGCGTAGTTAAATCTCCGCCAGAACAAGGACAGCACGATGGTAGGCCCGAACGCCGCGCCGAATACACCCCATGCGTTCCCGACAAGATCCATAATCGCCTGCGCTCCCGCTCCCTTTGAAGAAGCAATCACATACGCGATAACAGCGATAATCACCACTGCAGCTCTGCCGACCCAGAGGATTTCTTTATCACCGGCGTTCTTACGAAAGATGGGCTGATAGATGTCCGCCGTAAAAGAGCTGGACGCCACGAGCAGCTGTGAATCCGCTGTCGATACCGACGCCGCCATGATTGCCGCCAGAAGCAGTCCGGAAATCGCCGGCGGGAAGAATCTCCTTGCCATCACGATGAACACCGTTTTCTGCGCTCCGGTCGTCAGCAGTTCCTCACCGACGATCATTCTGGCCTGATACGCCATCAGACACGCCGCACCCAGCGAAAGAATGACCCAGACGATGGCGATTATCGCTGATTTTTTTACCATAGAAGGCTTTTCAATCGACATGAAGCGCACGATGATGTGGGGCATACCAAAATAGCCCAGACCCCAGGCCAGCCCGGAGAGGACATCCTGCCACCGGGCATTGAACAGTCCGGTTCCAAAGCTGCAAGTCACAACTTCTCCGGACACCGCATCTGTATACTGGTACACCTTGCTCAGCAGTGAGGTGTCCAGGTTCTGTGTGGCCGCGACTATGATCGGAACCGCAAGCAGCGCCGCGAGCATCAGAATCCCCTGGAAAAAGTCAGTCCAGCACACCGCCTTGAATCCGCCCATGAATGTATAACCGATGATGATCAGTGCGAAGACAAGCATCGCTGTCCCGGGCGATACCTCAGGGAACAGCATGGTGAAAACCGAACTTCCGGCAACAAAGGCCGATGCGACGTAGATGGTGAACGCCGCGAGGAAAATCACCGCGCAGACGATCTGAAGCGTCTTGCTCTTGCTTGCAAACCGGTTCGTAAGATACTGCGGAATCGTGATGGAATCCGACGCAGCTTTGGAGAACAGGCGCAGACGTTTCGCACAGAGAATCCAGTTGGCGGCCGTCCCCAGCATCAGTCCGATACCGATCCAGATCTGTCCGAAGCCGAAAGCCAGAATCGATCCCGGCAGTCCCATCAGAAGCCACGCGGACATATCAGACGCCTGCGCCGACATAGCAGCGACCCACGGCCCCATCGACCGTCCACCCAGGAAATAATCCTCTCCGTTCCGATTAGCCCCTTTCACAAAAAAAGCTGTAGCGAACACGAACAGCGCCACAAAATACAGGATAAATACAATAATTTCCACATTCTGCATATAAAACAAGTCCTTTCTGTTACTTCGCTTTCTATCATAACGCGAAATCACCCGAAACAAAATACAGACTAAAATCTGTACTATTACACGGTAATTTCCATGTATTATCGATATCTATATTGAAATTTCAAAGTTTATGTAGTAGACTGTATTTTGTAACAAGGATATAACCCAAAGAAAACGTCTGACTCAGAAAGGAATTCTCATGAACCAGTCCGCAAAACGACAGACCAAAGCGAAGATCGTTTCCGCCGCCTGGAAACTGTTCTACCAGAACGGCTACGACGACACCACCATTGATGATATCGTCGAGGCGTCCGGCACATCCAAGGGCTCATTCTACCATTATTTCCGTACAAAGGACGATCTGCTGGCTTCGCTCTCTTACCTCTTCGATGACAAATACACCGAGCTGGACAGCACCATGGATCCGGCGCTGACGCCTCTGGAAAAGCTGATTTTCATGAACCGTGAGCTTTTTCTGATGATCGAGAACACCGTCCCCGTCGCACTTCTGTGCCAGCTGTTTTCTGCGCAGCTGATTACAAAGGGCGAACGGCATATGCTGGATCCGGACCGGGTGTATTACCGGAGGCTCCGCCAGATTGTGATGGAGGGGCAGAAGGACTCACTTTTCCGTGCAGACCTCAGCGTAAACGACATCATGAAGGCCTACGCCATGTTTGAGCGCGGCATGATGTATGACTGGTGCCTTTCCAGCGGCAGCTACTCGCTCTGTCAGTACTCCCAGCAGATTCTTCCTTTGTTCCTGAAAAGTCTGTGCCGGCAGTAGCGCCGCAGCGCAGATTTCCTTGTACGCAAAAAAGACGCCGCAGGCACGGCGTCCTCCGTTATCCTTTGTACGCTCAGCTCATTGCTGCGCTACCGTGCGACCTCGTCCAGAATCCCGGCCAGACGGCGGATATCCTCGCGCGTTGTCGCCCAGCTGGTGCAGAACCGCAGGATGGAATGCGTCTCGTCATACTTGCCGGAAACCTCAAAGCCGACATGCTCATGAAGCTTTCTGACAAGCTCATTCTCTACAACAAAGAACTGCATATTGGTGGGAGACTCCACGTAAAACCTGAATCCCCGTTCCAGAAAAACCTGTTTCAGTTCCTCCGCCATATCCAGAGCCTGCTCTCCCAGCCGGAAATACAGACCGTCCGTGAACAGCGCAAGGAACTGAACCGCAACAACCCGGCCTTTAGCGAAGACATTGCCCCGCTGTTTCATAATTGTAAAGAAGTGTTCGGGCGCATTGCCCCGCGGAAATACGACCGCCTCGCCGCAGAGGGCACCGACCTTGGTTCCGCCGATATAGAAGACATCCACGATTTTCGCGATATCCTTCAGTGTCAGATCACTTGCGTCACTGGCCAGTCCGTACCCCATACGTGCTCCGTCCAGATAAAGAGGAATCTTGTACTCGCGGCAGATCTCCGCAATTGCGGTAAGCTCCGACCGGGTGTAAAGCGTCCCGAGCTCAGTCGGGTGTGACACGTATACGCCGCCGGGAAACACCATATGCTCCCAGGCTTCATCGTCGTAGAAATCCACCAGAAGTTTTCTCAGCTGTTCCGGAGCTATCTTCCCGTCCTCGGACGGAACCGTCAGAACCTTGTGTCCGGTGTATTCCACGCCGCCCGCCTCATGACAGTTCACATGACCGGTTTCCGCGGATATGATACCGTCATACGGGCACAGAATCGAGTCGATAACCGTAACATTGGTCTGCGTTCCTCCCGCAAAGAAGTAAACCTGCCCGTCAGGACATCCGCACGCCTCCCGGATCAGGTCCGCGGCTTCCCGGGTATAATGGTCCTCGCCGTAGCCCGGAAGCTGCTCCATATTGGTTTCAATAAGTTTCAGCAGCACCGACTGATGCGCTCCCTCATGATAATCACATTCAAATGAAAACATAATGCGCCTCCTCAGGGATTTCGGTCATCCTGCTATTCGCAGAATTTCACCCGGTTTGAAATATCTTCTTTTTCCTTCGGTTCCGGCTCTGCGGCGATACCGCCGAACGGCATCTGCGCGATCAGTTTCCAGTTCTCCGGAATGTCGAACATCTTTCTGACCGTGTCGTCAATGACCGGATTGTAGTGCTGCAGGTTTGCGCCGACGCCGATTTCGCGAAGCGCTGTCCAGACGTTAATCTGGAGCATACCGTTCGCCTGATTTGCCCAGACCGGGAAATTCGCGGCATACAGTGGGAACTGCTCCTGCTTCTCCTTCACTACAGCCTCGTCATAGAAATAGAGAATCGTTCCGGCGGCCGCTTTGAAGCCGTCGATCTTCTCTCTGGCCACCTTCCCCTCAAAAGCGTCATAAACGCCGTCCCAAAGCTCATCCTGTCTGCTTCCCAGCGCAGTGACGACCCGTGCGCTCTTCATGTTGAAAGCGTCCGGAACAAGCTCAGTGACCTCTTCAATCAGTTTTTTCACCTCGCCGACTGAAACCGGCAGTTCTCTGTTCAGCTGATAATAACTTCTTCTCATCCCGAGAGCATCTGTAATCGCCATACGGCACCTCCTGTTCATCCTCCGGCCTGTCCGCCGTCGATACGGGAAACTCTGTGCTCGGCCACCAAATATGCATGGAATATCAATGATACAAAGAGCATATTCAGTGGCCTGCCGCAGGGTTTTCAAGCGTTTCATCCGAAAAAACTGCGGCAGCGGGATTCGGAAACGGCCGAATCCCTGAGCACAGGCATCAATCAAGTAGGGTCTGCCGGCGCACTCTTCTATTGGATTGTGCGCCGCGGCGCTGCTGACAAGCTGCCGTCAGCGCCCATTAAGTCCGGCGGGGACTTAATGCGTAGATACTACTTAATGATACCACATTTCCCTGCTCTCACACACGAAAAGAATCCTTTGACTAACTTGCAACACCGGAAACTACCTATACAACTCTTTTCGTCTCAGCGTCGTATACGGTCTTCTGCTCCGTTCCCGTTTCGACGCTTTCATATCGATGTCCGCATATACGATCTGTTCACTGTCATCAGCTTTCACAACGCAGTTTCCACAGGCATCCGCCACCATGGATTCTCCAGCGAAATCCATCTCTCCTTCCTTCCCGACGCGGTTGCACATTGCAACCACCACACTGTTCTGGAACGCCTGAATTCTGATTTCCCATTCAAAGATTTCCAGAGGCTCGCTCTTTGTATTCACCGTCGGAACCAGGATAAGATCCGCTCCCATGAGACTTTCGGTCCGTACACTCTCAGGGTAGTGCCGGTCAAAGCACACCACAATCCCAATACGGCCATGCTCTGTATCAAACACCTGAAACCCCGTATCGGACGGTGTATAATAATCCTTCTCATAAAACTGTTCTGCCTGTGCCACATGAACCATTTTCTGAACGCCGACAATCTCTCCGTTTCTGTCGATCAGAATACTTGCATCGTAATACTTTTCATTCTCCATCAGATAGATATTGGGCACTGCGGCGATCCCGCCTTCCCGGCAAGCAGTGCGAATATTGTTCACGGTCTCTGAGTCAATCTCAAGTCCATACGAGGTCGCGTCTCCGCCCGGATATTGCGGGAAAAATTCTGTAAGCTGCACCTCCGGGAACAAAATCAAATCCGCTCCTTCTCGTGCCGCCGTTCTGATTGCGTCAATACTTTTCTTCAGATTTCTCTCTACCGTTCCCGCATTGCTCATCTGTGCCATTGCAAGTTTCATGGATTTTTCCTCCTGCTGTCTGTGTTTAAAGACATTATGCTCCATTACTTTCCAGATATCAACGATAAAATGGTGATCAGGTTGATAGGCAGGCATTTCTTGGAAAAGCTTCGACCGGCTGATTCCGATATTCTATTGAGAACTTGCATAGAACATTATCCAAGTTATCAATAGGCCAGTTGACTTTTAAATTCCATCGGATTTCGTCAGCAGAAGCTGGATTTCCTGCTGGACGAAACGCTCATCTGACAAGGAGAGACAGAATCCTCCTGATGTCGCTGTCAATACAAATGGACTTTTCCCGTATTTCTTCCGGAGCATAAGCCTCGCCGCAGTTCAGGCAGGCATAGGTCGCATCCGGCCATTGCGCGGTCATCTTCCAGAAGGGAAACTTAATTATGCCGGGGGTGTTCATGCCGACTGCGCATTCCAGGAAGAGTACCTTCCCATTCTCATGTTCTCTCAGGAACTCCGAATAGCGCTCCGCCGCCCTGTACCAGCCTTTGTCCTCCACAAAACTGTCATCCGCACGCAGGTTAGTCGTCATCGGCTCTCCGTCATCCGGGCAGTATGGAATCAGTTCTGTCGGAATCCTCATGGCAATCTCTGCGTTTTCAGGAACGAGCAGCTCGTTGTCCTCCGCAATCTCATACCCCTGGGCAAGCACCATCTTCCGGATGATCTCTTTGTTCTCATAGGTCTTATGCGCCGAAGCGCCGTGCGGATCGGAGCTCTGCAGCAGACCATAGTCACCCTGTGTATAGAAGAGACGCCTCTTGTCAAAGCCGGATCTCTGGAAGCAGTGATCCACATTGGTGGTCAGAACAAAGTAATCCTTGTCCTTCACCAGCTTCAGCAACATGTCATAGGTATCATTAGGAATCGGAGCATAGCGGTTGATCCAGATATATCTGCTCCAGAACGACCAGAAAGTCTCCTTATCAAGATATGGATAAAAACCGCCGGAATACATGTCGCTGAAGTGGTACTTTGCGGCGAAATCACCAAAGTATTTGTCGAAACGTTCTCCGGTATAAACATATCCGGCAGATACGGAAAGGCCTGCACCGGCACCGATAATCACTGCATCCGCGCTGTCAATTTCTCTTCTCAGCGCCCTGATTCTGTCCGAGTAGATTTCTGTATATTTCATAATCTTCATCCTTGAAAACATTGAACACGACTTTAATCGCACTGCCTTTTTCCGCCCTGTAGTTCCGGACGGTTTTCACCGCGATTTCCGCCGCACGCCGTTGCGGAAATCCGAAAACGCCTGTGGAAATGCAGCAGAATGCAATGCTCCCGAATCCGTTTTCCTCTGCCGCGCGCAGACACGACTCATAGCAGGACGCCAGAAGCCGCTCGTCTTCCTTTGTCAGTGCTCCCCGAACGATGGGCCCCACCGTATGGATCACAGCCCTGCACGGCAGGTTATAACCGGGCGTGACTTTCGCCTGCCCTGTCGGCTCCGCATGTTCCTGCTCGTCCATCATCTTTCCGCAGGTGCACCGGAGCTGCACTCCTGCATAGGTGTGAATACAGTTATCGATACAATTATGGAGCGGCTGATAACAGCCCGTCATTCCGCTGTTGGCTGCATTCACGATAGCGTCCACACGAAGCCTGGTGATATCTCCCTGCCAGAGGAAAATATTTTCGCCGCAATCCTCCCACTCGTCCTCGGAAACCACGCCGCGAAGGCGAAGCTCCTCGCCGAGATAGTCATCCTGAATCCTCAGAAACTCCGAAGATATCTCTCCCGGCGCGCGCACATTCATCAGGGCGCGAAGCAGATCCCTCTGCTCCCCGTCGGTTCCGGGGAGTTCCATCCCCTGATATCTTTTGTTCTCCTTAAGCAAATACTTAATCAGATATTCTCTCTCCTGCTGATGATTCATCCTTATTCTCCCTGTCGATCACGTTCCGGATCTCCGACACCACGTCCGCCATCGTCATTTTTTTCAGTTCGTTTTCCATAGTCTGCTGCACAGCCGCCAGTCTCGCATCCATCACCTTATGAATATTCCTTCCGACCGGGCACGCGGCGTTCGGATGCTCATGAAAATGAAACAGCCCCTCCTCTTCATCGACGCTCCCGACCGCCCGGTAGAGGTCATACAGGGTAATCTCCTCCAGCGGTCTCGCCAGCGTGGCGCCGCTGCTCCCCCGTCTTGTATTCACAATTCCCGCCCGGCGCAGTTGCGACAGGACATTCCGGACAATCACCGGATTGACGCCTATGCTGCCCGCCAGGAACTCGCTGTTGACCCGATCCATATCCCTGAAATAATCCAGCGCCGTAATGGTGTGCACCGCGATTGTAAACTTGCTTGTAATCTGCATCTGCATCCTCCCTGTTCTCATTCTTGTGATAGTTGCAATATATCACTTTACACAAAAACAGTCAAACCGGTTCTGCGCCGCCGACCAAAGCGCAGAGGCCTCCGGAGCATCCCCCCGAAGCCCTCGCCGTCTGTAGACGTCTTAATGTCTGCTACTTTCTGACCACACTGATTCTCTGCTGAATGTGCTCCCCGTTTTCAATCTCATCGACCATCGCGACGGCGTAATCCGCATAAGAGATGACGGATTCACCTCTCTCGTTCAATGTCAGCTCCTCGCCGCCCAGGATGTATTCGCCGGTTCTCTCGCCGTCCGCCTGAAAATCCGCAGCTGGGCTGATATAAGTCCATCTGACGTCGTTTCTTCCGCGAAGCTCTCCGAGCGCCTTCCCCATCGCCGAAGCCAGAGGCTTGAACGAATCAGGAAAATCAGGACCGTCCATGACACAGGCGGTATGCTCCGGGTTCACATACAGGCTCCCCGCACCTCCGACAATCAGCAGTCTGGTATCGGTTCCCGACAGACTGTCGCACAGATGTTCCAGCGACGTGCTGTGCTGCGGCAGTGTTTTCTCTGTCCAGGCTCCGAAAGCGTCAACCACTGCGTCGAATCCCTTCAGATCCTCCGCCGTCAGGTCGAACAAATCCTTCTGAAGCACATTCTGCGCCGCCGTCCGGTTTTCCGATCTTACAACCGCGGTCACATCAAATCCTCTTTTTACCGCTTCTTCAGTGATAAGTCTTCCTTCTTTTCCGTTTGCCGCCACTACTGCGATCTTCTTCATTGTTTTTCCCTCCATGCTTTTCCATTACTGTTTTTTCTGTTTCTTTTGCTTGTCCGCTTTAAGTTCATCACCTGTCGACAAGTTCACGTTTCAGCCCTGTTCGAGTTGAAACAATATCATTTACAACTTTAATATATCACGGCACTATTGTAATGTCAATAGTTACAATTATTTTTTTACAAAAAAATCCCGGCGCCGGTTTTGGCGTCGGTTTTTCAAGTCTCAAGCGCTTTCATAAATCCCTTTACATTACCGGTCTGCATGAACCCGCTCATCAGACATGCTCCGGAAGCTCCCGCGGCCCTGACCTCCGAAATATTTTCCGGGTTGATACCTCCGATTGCATATACCGGTATATCGGACACATCACATACGCTCCTGAGAAAATCAATTCCACGGGGCTCAAGGCCCTTCTTACAATCCGTTTCGAACACATGACCTGCCGTAATATAAGTACAGCCGAGTGCTTCCGCCTCAAGCGCATCTTCGACTGAATGACAGGACGCTCCCAGGATTCCAAACGCAAGTCTGTCACTCTCAGCCATCTCACGAAGCCCCGGGAGCGGCATATGCAGAGCGTCTGCTCCGAGTCGCCTTGCGACTTCAGGGTAACTGTGCAGAACAGGCTTTGTTCCACGAGCTTCACACACCTTTATAAACTCACGTGCGAGGTCCTCATATTCAGTTTCCTCAAGCTCCTTCTCGCGAAGAATGATCGCCTTTGGACGGGCATCCGCTATCTGCCCGATTTTCTCCAGGAAATCACCTCTGCAGAGGGACCGGTTCGTCACACACAATATATCAGACATAAATGTAATCATTCAGGACCGGCTGCAGTCCTTCATCAGACAAGTCAGCATACATGCTGTCAAAACTTCTCGCATCTGCTATCTCGAACTGTTCATCGCCTTCACTCTCTTCACTGCAGGTTCCCGTGTACTTGCTCTCGTGATCGCCTATACCTGTAGAAACACCTGCAGAGACCTTTGTACATGCTATCTTCGTTATACCATTCCTGAAGCCCGCATTTTCGCGGGATGATACTACGATTTGTGCAAACGGCAGAAATATCCTGTACGCACATATGATCTGGCAGAGCTGTTTTTCATGCACGTCGAGGGGGCTGATCCTCTCGTTATTCACTATCGGTCTCAGCCTCGGACATGATATCGACATTTCCGCATAAGGATATTTCCTCTGGATATGGTATACGTGCATCCCGGTCGCAAACGCATCCTTCCTGAAATCGGCAAGCCCGAGAAGCGCTGAAAATCCAACGCCTCTCATGCCTCCCATAAGAGCCCTCTCCTGAGCCTCGAATCTGTAAGGCCATACGCGCTTATGTCCGAGCAGGTGGAGTTTTTCGTACTTATCCGTATCGTAGGTTTCCTGAAATACCGTTATATAATCCGCCCCGCACTCATGCAGATATTTATATTCTTTCACATTGACCGGATATATTTCCAATCCGACGTTCCTGAAATATTTTCTCGCAAGTCTGCAGGCATCGCCTATATATTCGACAGGACTCTCGGAACTGCTCTCTCCTGTCAGTATCAGTATCTCTTCGATCCCCGAATCGGCGATCACTTTCATTTCGTGTTCAATCTGACTGTGATCCAGTTTAAGCCTCCTGATATTGTTATAGCAGTTAAACCCGCAGTAGATGCAGTAATTATTACAATAATTCGCGATGTACAGCGGCGTGAAAATGTATACCGTGTTGCCGAAGTGTCTGCCCGTCTCTATCTGCGCCTTATGCGCCATTTGCTCAAGGAAGGGTTCCGCCGCCGGTGACAGGAGCGCTTTGAAATCCTCAACGCCGCACTTATCCCGTCGGAGTGCCGTCATAACATCTCTTGCCGTGTATTTATCATAATCGTAATTCTTCATCTCAAACAGAACTGCTTCTCTTATACCAGGATCTATCCGGTCCATATCCTCCATGTATTCCATGTGGTCAGTTCTGGAGGAAGGATCGTTTTCCAGCCGGTGTTTCTTGGCAAGCGCCTGTTCAGACAAATTTCCGGTATCCATAAGGAATTCATTTTCCATTATATCTTTCGCCTCCTAGTCACGCAGAAATCCCGTGAGCGGATCTGATGCCTGTGCCCCTCTCGTAAGCACTCTACCGAGACCAGCAATATATGCTTTGCGGCCCGCTTCTATCGCAAGCTTGAACGCGCCGGCCATCGCCGGAAGATCTCCCGCCGTAGCCAGAGCAGTGTTTGCCATTATTGCGTCAGCACCCATTTCCATCGCCTCGCATGCCTGCGACGGTCTGCCGATCCCGGCGTCTACGATGACCGGAACATCGATCTCATCGATCAGTATCTGAATAAACTCTTTCGTCGCCAGGCCCTTGTTTGAACCTATAGGACTTGCAAGAGGCATCACTGTCGCCGCACCGGCATTCACCATATCCCGCGCATCGTTAAGATCGGGAAACATATACGGCATTACCACAAAACCTTCATTCGCAAGGATTTCGGTTGCCTTTACAGTTTCTTTATTATCCGGCAGCAGATACTTGCTGTCTCTCATTATTTCGATCTTCACAAAATCACCGCACCCGAGCTCGCGCGCAAGCCTCGCAATACGCACCGCCTCATCGGCATCCCTCGCTCCGGACGTATTCGGAAGAAGTGTCACCCCTTCAGGGATGTGATCAAGGATGTTTTCCTCTTTTTTTGTATTGGCTCGCCTTACCGCAACAGTTATTATCTGTGCACCGGCATCCCTGACCGCCGCATTTATAAGATCCATGGAATATTTACCGGATCCCAGAATGAAACGTGAGTCGAATTCATGCCCCTGGATCACTAATTTGTCTTTGTTCATAATATATCTCCCTCTTCAGCCGGTTCCTATGCTTCATACTCTCCCGCAATAATGCGGAGTGCTACGGTCGCCTCATGTGCCGCACATGTCATGACACGTGCAGAAAACAGGCTTCCAAGTTCTGCGACATCGCTGACGCCATCTCCGCAAAGATAAAACCTCTTTCCGATCCTCTGCGTCCTGATGTCATTCGCAGATCCGAGTCCGGCCATGCCCGCTGCCGCTATAAAGTATTTATCCTGATACCTCGTCAAAACTTCTTCGGTCAGCATTACCTTCTGCTCCGGAGCATCGAACGCTTCGATAATAATATCCTCATCATCAAACAGGCCCTCTATATTCTCATGGCTTATCATCATCCGATCCGCCTTTATGTCACAGTAAGGCGCCGCCGCTTTCAAATTCTTTGTCATCGCTTCTGCCTTGGACATTCCGATCTGATCCGCAGTATACTGCTGCCTGTTCAGATTCGAAATATCCACGCTGTCGAAGTCTATGATATGCAGACGTCCAATCCCGGCTCTTGCAAGGCACAGACACACATTGCTCCCCAATCCGCCAAGACCGCAGACTGCTATCGATGCCGCACAGAATTTTTTCTGGAGCTCTGTTCCATGTCTGGCCGCAAGCGCCGATTCCATCTCCTCTCTTGTTGGCACCATATCAACCGCCTCCTACAAATCCCACAATTTCGATAACGTCACCGTCTTTGATGCGCGTGCACTCATACTCCGCTTTGGGGAGTACAGCCTGGTTAAGCTCAACTACTATACGGGATTTCTGATAACCTGCTGACTCTATATATTCCTCTACAGTCTTTCCTGCAGCGTCTGCATTTTTACCGTTTATCTTCACCATCTGTAATCACACCTCCTCCCTTCAACTGCAATAAAACAGGAGGCCGTTTCCGAACGCCTCCTGTAAAGATCCTCTCTTTAAGACTCCCTACGGCGGCATTATCCGCATCAGGTAAAAGGGCCGAAGCCTGTGCTTCCTCTCAGCCCTCCACGCGGGCTTCCCTGTCCTATTCACTATATCAGTGTACACCCGCATGACATATTTATCAAGGTTGACAGCGCCTTTACGCAAAAAACAGCGTCTTTTCCAGCGCTGTTTTTGGAAATATCTCCGGAGCCGTAAAGGCTCGTCATATCAGTATTTGTTCCGGAGCGGCATGCCCCGAGAACAGCAGCGGAGACAGCGAATATCCGTAGCTGCCGGCATTTGTAATCTCCAGCAAATCTCCAATATGAGCTTTGTTTAACAGCACGCCGCTTCCTATGACATCCTGCGCGGTATAGAGATTCCCGGCAGCAGTCACTTCCTCCGCCTGCACAAGGTTGCAGATACATTGATTTTCCTGCAGGGATACTGAAAAAAGTACCCCAAAGGTACTTTTCTTTCATAGTATACTACAGTAAAACTATTGCGCTGCGAATCGCTGTGTCAGGCTGAAGCGCACGATGACGGAAGAAGAATGTACGGTGGTATAAAGAGCTCAGGGCTAATGTGGAACCGGAGGGCTGAAGAAGGGAGACAATTTTATGACGGCGAATCAAAAAAAAATCGAAAGTTGCTGGAGCAGTTCCGGGTGACAAAAGCCTGGGGCGTAAAGAAATATCGAACGGCGATGCAGTTTATATACGATGAGGCTCACAGATGCTTCGTAGTTGTGGAAGGTCCGGAAGAGACGTTCAGAGAGCGCGAGCCGTATGTGATTCGCTTTGACCAGGTGAACAGCGTAGCATTGGAGGTCGACGAATACTAGTCTGAAGAAGGCGGTCAGTACAGCCCGAGGGAGTTGGGTCAACTTACGCAGGAGAAGTACAAAGATGTTTTCTGGCGTTATGATTTTTACCTCATTATCCGCACCGATCATCCGTATGCGGGAACGATACGCTACAAGATGAATTTCAAAACCACCGTTATGAAGGTTCCGGGGCGCGGATTCATGTACAGGCGGGGACTTGAAATCGGCGGAACTTACGAAGGCGAAAAAATCCGAGGTCTCATTTCTAAGATAGAAAAGGAATTAAACAGAGAGGAGAAAGGCATACGGCGCGAGACGGCCGTCGGTATTCTGACGAACACGGATCCGGAAGGCGTGAGCGGAAAACTCGTGAAGGGTTACTACGATGAGAAGACGTTAAACAAAATAGAAAATCTTCTGAATCATGCAAGGCGGGGAGAGAGAATCCGCATGCTCCTCGTTCCACTCGCACGCAGCGAGAATTAATTCAAGGGCGCATCTCCATATCGGATTTACTACAAGTAGAGAGGGTGCGCCGGCAGACACTAATTGATGCCTGTGCTCAGGGATTCGGCCGTTTCCGAATCCCACCGCCGCAAAGATTTCGGATGAAACGCCTGAAAACCTTGCGGCAGGCTACCGAATATGCTCGAGGAGGAACTCTATTATGATCAGCATGAAAAAAATGGGAAAACATGCCCTTGTGACAGCGTTCAGTATTGCTCTGGTATTTGCCATGATCCCGCTGATGCCGAAGGAAGCGGACAACGTCAGTGCTGCCGACGGTGATTCCGCCATCAATCTGGTGAGAAATGGCGAGGCGCCACAGATTGCCGGAGGCGGCGGAACTAAAGATGGTACAGTTTGGTATGGAAATTACCCGCAATCGGCGTACTCCCCGAAGACGGCGCCAGCAGCCCTGAATGGGAAGAAATATGTGTAGACAGTAACGGAACGATTTTTAAGTGTTCCAATGGTGACACGATAGATTACTGCAAGGTGGAGCCTGTGAAATGGCGCGTCCTTTCCAACTCCGGCAAAAAGCTGTTCCTGCTTTCTGATGCGAATCTGGATGCGAATAGTCATCTCCGGCCATACGGCCCTTACACCTCCCTTACACCTGGGAAGACAGCATGATAAGAGCCTGGCTGAACTGCAGAAAGCATACGGATTATTTCGACTACACATACTCCGGATTCTATAAAAACGCCTTTTCCTATGAAGAGCGACGAGCCATTGCGACCACCACGGTAGTGAACGAGAGTGTCGGTAATGCAGATGGAGCTAAGACATCGACAGGAGTCGGTCCCAATTCTCTGAAGAAAGTGGGGAAAAGCAGCACGGATCAGTGAAAATTCACTGTCAGGGACACTTACAGAAATGAATTCTCGATCAGTGATGTTACTGTGTCCGGATATGCGATGCTGCAAATGAATTATAGCGGCGCTGCTATTGATTCCAGAGAATGTCCGGAGCGCATTTCAGCTATTGTAGTTGGTTCAAAAGGCAATATCAAATATTACGGAAACATTGCAACACCTGTGTACCCCGGCGGAACGGCAACTTTAAATCCGGATGGCAAATTCGATCAGAAAGCCGGGGATAAGCTCTATGTATTTAATGAGCAGCTGGGCGGCGACAAGAAAACGGACTATTCATCCGAACTGAAGGAAATAAATGTTCCGGCTCTGTCCAGTCGCCCTGCCAAGGTATCTATTGTGACACCAAAAGCGGGCAGGAAGAAAGTCGGCAAAACTACCTGCTACGGAGTATGGTCTGCGACCAGAAAAGAAAAATTAAATAAAAAAACATGTATTGGTCAAGGTTATTCAACGACCTTGACCAATACATTTCCCGGCAATTTTTTGATTTTTATGTTTGACAAACTAACCACGTCTATGCAGTTGCCAGCGCTACAGATTTTGGTTGTGCCGTCAGCCCGTGTGCGACCGGTCCGATTATTCCAGCCAGGGAGATGGGGGAGTTTCTGTCAGAACGAATTGAGATGAAATTCCTGATATGGTATAATGAAATCATGAAAGGACAAATCAGAAATTCACATATTATTTATATTGCTCTTTGGGTTCTCATATCTGCCATTATATTTATCCCTGTTTGTATACTCCTGACCGGATGCTCTGATGAGGACGAAGAGGATCACGGCAAGGTCGTCAAAGTGGAAGCACATTGGTGGGGAGACCATTATGCGGGGCAGGTCATCAAAAGCGGCAACGTCTATGTTGAGTGCAATGTCACCTATGAAGACGGAAATACAGAGAGCGTCGACGATTGGACGATGAAGAAACCGGTTACGGTGCCCACCGAGAAATCCGTCAGTTTCTATGTGTATTACGGCGGCATGAAGGACAAGGTGACCGTTCCAAAAGACAAATTTTACACTTCCGGAAAACCACCAATCACGGACAGAAAGCTGACCAAAGAGCAGGAAAATGCCATGATGGCTGACACGCTCAAGGAGGAGTATCCCGGGCACGGTCATCAGTACTATCTAGATCTGCTGATGAACGAGGGACTGACGCTTGAAGAAGCCGAAGAGGCGCTGAGCGGCTCCAGCTGAGAGAGCATGAAATTCTTTCTGTAATTTGGGGGAGCATGAAATTCTTTCTGTAATTTGGGGCCTTTCATGAGATGAGATATATCTGAATGGGAAAAACTTCCCTTCAGCACCTGTCTACTGTTTATCAGAAATCGGCTGGCATGTCAAGGACACCCGGCAATTCCGGGCGTTTCTGGTTTCGGCATATCAGCTGATTTTTTCTATTCTGGGATCCTGTCCAGGTACATGATCGCTAGTTCTCCCAGGATCTGACCCCAGTTCCGGATCGGCATCGTCCATTTTCTGGTGGCTTCGAACGTGGCCAGGTACAGCGCCTTCAGAAGTGCCTGAGTGCTTGGAAATACGGACCTCTGACGGTTCAGCCTGCGCAGCGTGGCATTCAGCGACTCGATCGCATTGGTCGTGTAAAATGCCTTCCGAATGTCCGCGGAAAACTTGAAGACCGGAGAAACGGCATCCCAGTTCTCATACCATCGTTTCATGGCATACGGGTACTGCGGCGACCATTTTCCTTTCACTCTTTCGAGCTGCTCCAGAGCGGCTTCTTCATCTACCGCCGTATAGACTGTTTTCAGATCTTTGGCGAATTCTTTCATGTCTTTGTTTGCCACATATTTCAGCGTGTTTCGCACCATATGGACGATGCAGCGCTGCTGCTCCGTCTCCGGGTAAGCAGTTGTGATCGCCTCTTTGATCCCGGAGAGTCCGTCCGAGCAGCGGATCAGAATGTCCTGGACACCACGGTTTTTCAATGAATTCAATACAGTGAGCCAGTAGTTGCTGCTCTCGTTCTCGCCGATGACCAGAGAAAGGACTTCCTTCTTTCCTTCGGTGTTGATTCCCAGAACCACATATGCGGCCACCTTGTGAACGATACCATCCTCCCGTACAGAGAAATGGATGGCATCGATGAATATGATCGGATATACCGCGGAAAGCGGCCGGTTCTTCCATTCTTCGATCTGTGGGAGGATCTTGTCTGTAACATCGGAAATGAAGCCCTCCGACGCTTCGAACCCATAGATATCCTGCATCGTTTCCGAAATCTGCTTCGTTGTCATCCCTTTCGCGTACATGGAGATAATTTTCTGATCGATGTCAGAAATGTCTTTCTGCCGCTTCTTCACGATTTTCGGCTCGAAGGAAGAATTTCGGTCCTGCGGCACATCGATATCCATACTTCCATAGCTGGAATTGACTCGTTTGCTTTTGTAGCCGTTCCTGTAATTACGGTCCTCACTGTCATCGTTCGTCCGCTCTGACTTTTCATACCCGAGATGGTCATCCATCTCAGCTTCCATCATTTCTTTGATGGTTCCACCGAGAAGATCTTTCAACGCGTCCTGGATATCCTGAGCATTCTGGATATCATATTCCTGCAGCAGTCCCCTCTCGAAAAAGCAAAAACGGTAAGTGGCTCACTTTCTAGCTAGCGCTAGTGGCTCAAAATCAAATCAGCGGGTGGCTCACTTTCTGGTTGACATTTATAGTCATATGATTCTGCATCCGAAGGGAGCGGATATAAGATCCGAGTGTAGATTGTTTCACTTATATGCACCTCCCGCGCCAAACAATATCATCCGGGAAGCGCCATAGCAATCGACTATCGGTTTACAGGCGGCTTTTACGCCATCATTGGTTTACTTCGCCGGTATCGAGCAAAATAAAATGTTTACCCCATGCTGTAGACAGTATATTTTCTACAGCCTTCTGAATGATTTCCTGATGCTGTGGCTGCATGATGAAGAAATAATATCGCTGCGAAGTCGTTTTGAATTTCAATGCGAGAGCTTTCGCATACGGAAAGCCCTGACCATGTATCAGTTCCTTGTGCTGGCAAAGATAGAACTCATCCTGTTTTCTTGCCTTATGCTAATAGTAGATTACACTCGACTGCTGGGCGTAGTAATCTGTCAGCTCATCATACAGAACGTATTTGTTTTCTTTCGGTCTCCCAACCGCAGAAGGAACAATCAGACCATTCTCCGGATCTACGCATACAATGTCATTCCCAGCCAGGGTGATACAGGCTTTTTTGTGCCATGCCTTGCGAACCGACTCTCTTTCCGCTTTTGTCTTACCTGTAAAATCGAGTCGTTCTGAGTAAAAGCATGCCTGAAGTATGTTCTCATTTTCCAGATAACAGGCTTTCCGTTGATTGCTCTCTACAACATGCTTTAACTCCAGCCATAGCTCCTCATCGCAGGCTTTGAATTCTTCCTGGTTAAGGTATTTCACATGACGCCCGTCACCATTGTGGTTTTCATCCGGAGTCAGATACCAGTTGACACCGATTGACAACCCTGCCGTCTGTAAAGCACGAAGAATGCCCAGCTTGCTGAAGTCTCCCAAATCACCTGTATATCTATCCTGCATATCAGCGGCCCTCATCCATGTTCTCCAAGACTTCATTGTCACCGGAGTGACCGTAGAGACCGACACTGATCACTTTGTTGCCAGCAAGCGTCAGCCACAGCTGTGCTCCCATGAACTCATCTTTGAAACGTGTGCTTCCGCAGAGGGTGATGACTTTGTAATTTCCCTTCATAGCGGTCCTTAATCTAAAATATTTTGTGCGTTTTTGTCTCAAACTTACGTCCGTCTGAATTATTCTGTTGGAACACATACAGATTTTTTACATTGCCCCTATCCGCCAAAGCAAATGCTCGACTTGCAATATGCTTTGTGTTCATAGGATTTGTTGTCGCAAATATATTTACAACAGTGTCCTGATCAAAATCTCTAACGGCATTAATTACCGCTTCAATAAATTTTTGACTAAAATGCCTTCCTGTATCACCGGTGCCACGACTGATTTTGACGGTTCTTAACCCCTGCTTTGAATCAGGAATTTGCTTCTCTTCTATTGTATAGGTGTCCTCTAATACCAAATTGATGCAATGTCCGTTTGCTTCTTCATTTTTTACACTTGTAGTTACGCTGGACTCATTTTCTACAACAGGATAAGCACTTTCCTCTAAGGGATAGTCGGAAAAAGTGCTCCGAATTACCAGCTTGAACTGCATGTAAATGGGAACACGAACCAAGTTGCATCGCCGGATGCCCAGTATCTTGGCACAAAACCAGTACCACCAATATGGATATTGATGATAAACATTGCCGCGATTCATTAGAAAATCCTTATTATGAGAACGTATTCGCCATAGAACGATGAAAAATATAGCTATCGCCATTGCAGTATTTCCAGCTCTTACTACCAAATAGGCAATAACATTTTCAGGGTCAGGTGTCGTGCTTGACAGATATCCGGCAAATAATCCCGCTGCATTAACGAGAAAGGGAATTGAGCTAAAAATAGCAAGGATGAGGATCTCGATAATCTGCAGTCCGTTTTCTATGATTTTGTTAACAAAATTCTTCATTGGTTTCGTCTTTTAGATAAATCCCTTCCGTATTTTTTTCGCATTCCATTAATTCATGGATTATTCCGTTCTCCAAAGCTCCTGCCCATACTCTCCACTCTTTTGTGCCGGCAATAATAAAGAAAACGAATTGACACCCAGTTGTGTCGGAGCGCATCGTTTCATTCCAATCATTCCAGTCTATATCTGAAGGCACAGGAACTTCTTGTGGATGAGTATGCCATACGCCCATATAGTAACTTTTATTTCGTCTTGCTTTTCTCAAAAAGAGTTGATGTCGTGGATCTCTTATATCAAATCGCACTCGATTTTTTATATCCATGAGATATGGATGCGATACTGCTTCTAATGAAATATTACCTGTGCTTGTATGTTGATAGCCTACGATATATCCGCCGCTCTCCGGTTTTGTGGTTTCGTTTTGCAGCCACTTGCATATTTCCCCCAAAACCGGACTCAAAACATCAACAACCTTCCCATTGGGCAGTATTAGCTTTATACAACGGATGTCATTCTTTATTTCCACAACAGTTACATGCCTCCATTGGAAACTCCGTATCAGAAATAGAGATTCTGTCAGGAGTTATATCTATCAAAGTGCTGTTTGTAATTCTCTGATCAACAATATCTCGAATTGTATCCAGTAAGGCTGCCGTAGTTCTCAAAATCACTGCGGTGCCATAAGCAGCCCTTGTGCCTCCGCACCCATTTCTTATCATCCCGGTTTCTAAAGACACATCGATATTTTTTCTCGCTCTATTGTTGACGTGATTTCCTTGGTCATCCGTGTATAAGCATTCAAAACATCTTTGATTTTGATAGTTAGCAAAAAGAATGTGACTATAAGTGCCTCCTTCTTCAAGCCAGACATATAGTACTGGTTTGCTACAGTTTGCCTTCTTCAAGGCAGCATTGAACTTTAACTGTTCATCACTGTTACCGATCGTAAATATGATCAGATCTCTCTTTGATATTTCTTCTAAGAGCGCCTTAACATCAATACTTCTCGATTCCCCAGTAATATGAATTTCGGGATGGAGTAAATTCAGCAGAAACTGTATTGTCGTGGCTTTATTTGATTCCTTGCCAATACCACCGTATGCCCACCGAAGAATATTTTCATCTTCAAGGATGTCTCCATCATAAATCATGATGTTTTTCGCACCATTTTTAGCCAATTCAAACGCAACGTAGCTTCCAAGTGATCCAGCTCCGACAAGGAGAATCCTTTTGTCCAGTAAGCCAGGATCATTTCCGATCTGTTCACACATATAGGTATAATCTTTTCTTTCTGTCCGCATTGGCTCCACTTCCGTAATATCAGAAAGGATTTTGTCAAGCAGAGTTCTGCCAGCTATACTTTTGCATCTTACTTTTAGCGCATACGCAGAATTTGATTGCTCGGTCCTCATGCTGAAAAGAAGAATAAGATCATGTCTTTTGGGGATAATGGATTTTAGCTTTCGAAATGTCTCATCACTAATGTGTTCAACCTGTCTACCGTAGACAATATTCTGCACCTCTTTTGCTGTCCATTGAAAACCACGATGTGGCGGAATAATACCTCTGTTATCTGTTATCGGAATATGGTATACATCATTTTCGAGATGGCGCGTCCACTTTCGTTCTCCCTTGTTTCTTTCATCTATATCAGAAAGATCAAGGCCCTGCTCCACAAGTCGAACAATATTTGTTCCGTAAAAGGAATCCATCTCTGAAAAACGAGTTCCATCCCTTAAATAAGCTCTGATCCTGTCTTTTCCAGCAGCCTCGCTGTTCCAGTAATACATGAATTCCTTCTGAAATTCTCGCTCCTTTTCGACCGGATTCATACCCAATAATTCGATCAATCTGTCTATACAATCAATAATCTTGTCCTCATATGAAACAAGCGTACTCACGATACTGTCTGAGTATTCCGGAGTGAAATCCATCACCTGTCCGGCCATTGGAAATCACCATTCCGGTCAAACGGAAATCAGCATTCCAGAGATGGAAATCACCAATATCCTTTCTTAGAATAGTGATATGCACCTT
>NZ_VUMZ01000005.1 GCF_009695915.1 Hornefia butyriciproducens
AAGGTGCATATCACTATTCTAAGAAAGGATATTGGTGATTTCCATCTCTGGAATGCTGATTTCCGTTTGACCGGAATGGTGATTTCCAATGGCCGGACAGGTGATGGATTTCACTCCGGAATACTCATATGATGTATGTAGCGATGAAATATATGATCCGATAGGTGACGATAACTATATGAAAGTCAGGGGGCTAATTCATCGTTATCCTGACAGAGTGTTATTGATACCTAGAAATGACTGTGCGGTGCAATGTCGTTTTTGTTTCAGAAAATGGAGATTACCTGAAAATGAATCTGAGCTCAGCATAAAACAAATTGATGACGCATTAGATTATGTTGCAGAAGATGACAATATTTGGGAGGTAATTTTAACTGGTGGTGAACCTTTGCTTACAAACATAGATAAATTGAATCACATTATTGACAGGATAAAGAAAATTGACCATGTTAAAGTTCTGAGAGTTCATTCACGACTTCCGATAGTCGATCCATCGTCAATAAACGAAGGAATATTGGAACTCTTTACTTCTATTACACCTGTTTATTTGGTATTGCATTGTAATCATCCTGCAGAACTAACCGATGAGGTATGTTCAGTCATAAAAAAGATAGCTGATTCTGGAGTAGTTTTGCTCAGCCAAAGTGCACTATTGAGAGAAATTAATGATGATTCAAAGATATTAGAGCTTCTATTCAGAAAGCTTATCGAAAATAGAGTTAAACCATACTATCTCCACCACTGCGACCTTGTTCCGGGAACTCGTTTCTATAGAACAAGCATAAAAGACGGACAGAAGCTACTCAAGGGGATACGAGGCAAAGTATCCGGAATCTGCTGGCCAACGTACGTATTGGACATCCCAGAGGGATATGGAAAAGTTCCTCTTGGCCCTAATTACTATGAAAAAGACAGCGATGGTAATACCATAGTTACAGACTATAAAGGACAGCAACATGAGTATCCAGACATAGATAATTCTTCTTCGAGATATCCACATACTATGGCCCATTCAAATGAGGATTGACAATCAACTACAGTTTAGAAATGTTGAAAAAAGTATTTGAATAATATGGGGGAGGTGAGCGATTAGTCGCTCACCTCCTCTCACCACCGTACATACAGTTACTTTACACACGGTTCAAAGCATACATTTGCTGTCAATCAGAGATACCAAGTTTCAAAACTCCTAGAGACTCAATTCCTACGCAATTTCTCGCGGAGGAGGAGATTTCCACACAGGAAATAACTGACTATGGCTGACCAAAGTACTATTGATAAATTTCTTTAATATGGGCTTTTTTGTTTGTTTTTTTTCAGCTTGTATAAAATGTTTTCTAACAATTAGACTTATAAACCAATTTAACGAGCGTCTATTGCTTTCACAAGTCTTTCTACAGACAATGTTTGTTTATATACTCCTATATAAGGGCTTTCTAATAAGTTTTCTTTATTCTTTTGATAGAAATATATCTTTTTTGTTTCTTTTTCCATTTTAAGAGAAATCGTTCCGTATTTTTTTTCATCAGGTACATCATTTATGGATTCCGCTTTCCATTTTGCTTCATTTAAATACTCAATAATCGTTGAAATATCTTTCTCGTCTTTATAAGTCTTTAAAGAAATATCTTTAGATTCAATTGAAATTTCTTTCACACTTTCCTTTTTCTGGACTAATAAAGGAGATTTGTTTTTTGCACAACTACAAAGAATAACGCTAAATATTAAGCAGATCAGTAAAAACAACGATTTTCTTTGTTTGTGATGCATTATTTTTCACCAGCCTTTGAAGATTTTACAAGTTTACCATTTTTTGTAATTCTACATTTTCCTGCTCTAACTTTTGCTCTTGAAAGTAGAATGGTGACTGACTGCTCCCCACGGCAAGCCGTGGAGTTTTCGCCGCAAATTTATAACTTGCAAAAGAAATTAATTTATTCGGACTTAGTTCGCGCTGACGGCTGTTTATCTGTAGCGCCGCGGTCCACAATTCCCAGTTCCTCGGCTTCTTCCCGCAGCATGGAATAGCATCGGGAATCCCGGCAGACGCCGGTCCAGGTCTCATAAGAGTGGCGTATCGTCCCTTCGTATACAAAACCGCATTTTCGGATTACGCCCTGAGATCTTTCATTGTCCGGCGCGGTACAGATTCCCACCAGCGCAAGTCCCAGCTCCTCAAACGCGAAACGCAGCACTTCACGGCATGCCTCCGTCATGAGGCCTCTGCCCCACATATCCTTCGCAAGAGAATAACCGATTTCCCTGGAATTCTCATCTCTGTGCCGATCATTCTCTAGCCCGATGGTTCCGATCAGTCTGCCGTCCTCCTTAAGGAAAATGGCCCAGGCCTCCACAGGCATAAACATTGTACGTATGATTTCCCGGGATCCCTCTGCACTTTCATGAGGTTTCCAGCCGGCGCGCGGCCCCACATCAGGATCCTTCGCATATTCGTAAAGCCCCTGCGCGTCCTCCTCCGTATAGGCCCTCAATATAAGTCTCTCTGTTTCCAGTGTTTTCATTTTCTTTCTCTCCTTGCTGTTACAGTGATTTCCGGATTCTACAGGAAAAATGCCGGTTCTGCCCGTCTCTGATAATGTTCCTCCAGGTACGCCACATGGGACAGAAAGGCGGGATCGCCAAAAAACTTTGCACCCTGAGGACAGTTCACCACACAGGCGTGGCATTTGATGCAGATTCCCGGCACTCGGGACGTCTCCATGACGTCTATGGATCCCAGAGGACAGACGCGGGCGCAGATTCCGCAGTCATCGCATTTGATAAGATTCGTCTGAACTTTAGCTTTCAGGAACTTCGCGGGCAGGCCGTCTCTCCCCAGGGGCGTATAATACGGACCCACCTCTTCACGCCCCGCAATAGATGCGATTTCCGCTGTATCCATTCCGGTTTCTGACGCATCGTCTAATTTAGTTTTCACCTGTTCCGCAAACCTGTCCACCTTCGCCAGGTCCTCTGCATCCGGCCGTCCCGGAGCGATTTTTTTCGAGAAGACATGGCGGCACGCCACAGCGGCTCCCGCGACAGGAACAAAATCCAGTCCGCTGAGCTCCTGCGTCAGCTCTGTAAGCGAGCTGTCGAAATTTCTGTTTCCGAAGGTGACCACCGCAACCGCCTGTGCCCCGTTACCTCTGAACAGATCACGAATCATGGGTAGGACCTTGTTAGGAACGCGGCCCGCATAAGTGGGCGTACCGAATACTACCAGCGTCTCCCTGTCGAATACAAAGTTTTCTGTTCGAGCGCAGGGAAGCGTGAAATCAACGGTTCGCACCTCCGGAGCGCCGGTCTTGCCGGCGTCCGCGGCATATTCTCCGGCATCCCTATCCCCGATACCTCCGGCGTCCGCGGTGTCTCTTCCGGCGTTCTCATTCTCAGTACCGCCGGTGTCCGCGGCGTACTGCTCTGCAAGTTTCGCCGCGATGCGCTCTGTTACTTCCTTTGTTCCTCCCGCAGCGCTGAAATACACCGCCGCAATTTTTCTGATTACCATTCCTTCTCCTCTCTCTCCGCACGGACGAAAAAACCGTCGTCACAGCGCGGAAGATTTTCGCTGCGCACACTTCAGTTCTCTCAGGCGCTCTTCAGTGCCCTCCGGCGCCCGCCTGGCCGCCCGCGCGGATGAAAACGCCCCGACATTCGCCGGGGCAATATTCTCCTACTCTGTGGTGCTGATAATCGAATTGTTGCTCTTATCAATCTGGCTGACCTTCATCTTGGAAGCGTCGTTGGGATCGACCTCCTCCAGCAGACCCAGCAGGCTCGGACCCAGATAGACGGTCTTCAGCTGCTTTCCGTCCAGCGTAATCTTGCTCTGCTCCGTGAAGTTCTGGCCCTTGATATAATATTTTCCGCCCACATTGACCACCTTGGTGATCTTAATTTTTTTGACACCCATCTTCATGCCGGCCTTCCTGAACGGATTCTTTCCGCCGTAGATGTACTCCTGTCCGTAGAGCATATCATATCCCAGAAGCTTCAGGTTCGGCAGGTAGGATGCGGACTTGTGGCTGACGTTCTGGTGGTATCTGAAAATCGTGCCGGTATGGATCCCCACACGGTTCAGCACATCGGCTGCCAGCTGATAGGCCGCTTGATCCTTGTCCTGCTTTTTCATCTTATAATTACTCCAGATTACATACTGAGTCTGGTAGAGATCCTTCGCCTTGTAGGTGTCCTCGGTGATGTTCAGTGCCGGAATATGGTCGCCGTACATGACCAGAACCACCTTTTCATCGTATCTGGAAAGAGTCTCCGTCAGTTTTTTTACAAACTGATCCATCTCGTAAATCTGGTTGACGTAGTATTCATACTCGTTCTTCGCCTCTTCGCTGGGCGCCTTCGTTACCTTAATCCTGGGATCGGCGATCATCTTCTCACTAGGATACTTTCCGTGCCCCTGCACCGAAATCGTATAGATATAGTCCCGGCTCTTTGTGGATTTCATCGCATCCATAATCTGTGAAGTCAGTATTTTGTCCTTGGCCCAGTTCTTCGGCGTCTTCTCCGCACCGCTCATGTATTCCAGCGAGGTGAAGGTATCGTAGCCGATATTGTTGAACACCTCGTTGCGGTTATAGAACATGGCTCTGTGATTATGTATCGCGTGAGTTCCGTAGCCGATATCTTTCAGATCCCAGGCCAAACTCTCCGCAGTCTTGTCCTTCAGGACAGATTTGAACGGATATTCGCCCGGTCCGAAGAATTTGACCGATATTCCGGTCATCACCTCGAACTCCGTATTCGCCGTGCCGGCGCCGCAGGCCGGAACCGTCAGAGACCCGGAGGAGTACTTCTTCATCAGTGAACGATAGTACGGAATGGGATCCTGCGAATACTCAACATTGGTGAACAAAGTGGGGTCCACGAAGGATTCCAACTGCAGGAACAGGATGTTCGGCCCGTCCTCGCTGTCCCTGCTCTTTGTCTTCGTGATCTTCACCGTCCCGCTCTTGCTGATGCCGCTCTTCTTAATCACCTTCTTCACACTCTCCTCAGAATAGCCGGAAGGCTTGTGAATTCCCTGATTCAGCCAGGTGTTGACAAAGCAATACGCGACGCCGTAATCCCGGTACGCATAAGCAAGATTTCCGAAGAATGTACTGAGCACGTTGATTTTCAGGAGCCCGACTGTACTGCCAAAGGCTGTAAGGATAATCAGAATCACCACGAGGAGATTCCTCTTCAGCTTCAGCTTTCCCTTCTCTACTTTTGGTCCCTTGACGAACAGCCATACGAGCACGACTGCCATGATCACCAGGGAGGCGACCATCACAATCAGCTTTGTACGGGAAATATAGTTGGTCATGATCGTGGCACCATCCGTCATGGCACTGAGATCCTTCATCGTGAAGGGGGTCATTCTCTGCGTCAGAATCACACCGTTTGCGATTCCGATGGCGATCCAGAGGCCGGATATGATCGTCGCGAGAAATATCCGCCGCCGGAACAGGAAGCAGACTGACAGCGTAGCGAAAATCAGCAGCGCGTTATAAAAAAAGAGCAGCGGATGTGTAAACACGAAAATAATTCCGCCCAGTACCGGGATGCTCTGGCGTTCCAGTGTCTCCAGAATCAGATTGACGATGCAGGCCCATATCGCGTACCGCGCCATCCCATAGCGGATGCCTTTGTCTGAAACGATTTTCAAGTCCTTTATTTTCTTCATAAACAAGTTTCCTCTTTTGTATCTCCTTACCCGTTATCCCCTGTTACAAAGCCATTGGCAACGGCAGCGAAATCCTGCAGCGACAGAGTCTCGGCCCGCTGCCGGGGATCAATGCCGGCCTTCTCCAGGCACTCCCTTATGGCATCCTTGCTGAAGCCGGCTCCGGTCAGGGAATTAAGCAGAGTCTTCCGCCTCTGCCCGAAGCCTGCCCGGACACAGCGGAAAAACATCGCCTCATCCAGCAGGCTCACCGGGGGCTCCGGGCGCATATCAAGACGCAGCACCGTAGAATCCACCTTCGGCGCCGGAAGAAATACCTCTCTCGGAACTTCCTCAACCACGCTCACCTCGCAGTAATACTGCACCGCGACAGACAGCGCGCCGTAAGCGCGGGAGCCCGGCGGTTCTTTAATCCGCTCTGCCACCTCCTTCTGCATCATGACTGTGATGCTCTCCACAGGGAGGTGACTTTCCAGAAGCTTCATCAGAATCGTCGTCGTTATATAGTAGGGAAGATTTCCGATAATCTTCACATGTTTGTATTTTACACCCGCTTCCTCAGAAATCAAGGATGACAGGTCCATCTTCACAACATTTTCATTTATGATGCGGATATTGTCGTATCCGGCCAGTGTGTCCGCCAGAATCCGGATCAGTCTACGGTCGATCTCGATGGCAACCACACGGCCCGCTTTTTCCGCAGCGGCGCAGGTAAGCACGCCGATTCCCGGTCCGATTTCAATGACCAGATCCTCCGGTCCGATCTCCGCGCCGTCGACGATGCCGTCGATGACACCCTTATCCGTCAGGAAATTCTGCCCCAGACTTCTGGAAAACTGAAAACCGTATTTATTCCGGATCGCCCGGATTACAGATGGATCGTACAGCTCCATAAAATTCCCCTCTCGTTATTCCAAATCCGTTCAGTCTCGACAGCATCCGTCTGCTGTTCCCGTAGCCGATTCCCAGAACGGCCGCAACCTTCTCCCGGCGAAGCCGGCTTCCTTCTGTGCCGCACAGACCCGCGGCCTCCAGGTCTTCCATAGTGAAGACCTCACTTTCATCCTGTTTGGTGCAGCGGGCCCGGGCAAGAGCCTCGCGGATCGCCTCCGGAGAAGCGTTCTCCACGCCTATATTCGTTCCCCGCAGTGCTTTATCTCTGGGCAGAAAGGCCTCTCCGGCTTCCGGAAACCGCTCCTTTACCTTGCGTCGGATGTTTTCACCGGCTCGGTCCGGATCGGTGAAGATGATGATTCCACGCGTCCGTGCGGCAGTCCCAATCTGCTCCCACATCCGGTCACTCATTCCGAAACCGTGGGTCTCTATCGTCTGGGCATCCACCGCGCGGAGAACCGCTGCGGTATCATCCCGCCCCTCTACGATAATCACCTCTCGTATCTTACTTTTCATTGGATTTTCCTTTGTTGTCATCGTCTCCTGTGATATACAGGATCTCGCCCGGCTTGATCATGTTCAGCTGTGTGCGCGCCTGTTCTTCGATGTAGTTCTTGTCGTTGACATTCTTCAGCTCTGCCTCCAGCTTCTTCTTCTCTGCCTTCAGCTCCACGTTCTCTTTTTTCAGATTTTTCTGTTCGATGCGGAGATCCACGATGTTCTTGACCGAAAGCGCGAAAATTATCCCGACGATTAAAATTACCACGGTCAGCGCCATGCGGGTCTTGTTGATCCGCACTCTCTTTTTTCTTCTTCCGGTATTTCTCCTAGTTTTCCTTTCCATTTTCCATACCCGCTTTTTGTTTCAGCCAGATCTCAGCCTCTTCCATACGCTTCCCCCTGCAGGAACAAGGCTCTCCCATGTCAGTGATGCCTGTATCATGGCACTTGTTACAAAAATATCTCTTATCTGTATAGTCCAGCTCAAAATTATGGTCAGTCAGAAGAACCGCACGTTCTTCCTCCAGATCATCTCTCTCCTTATTGATTCCTGCGCCGACCTCGCTCTCCCGGCCTTCAATCAGTGCCTTGGAAAGTGCGGTTCCCAGCTGCTGCATCCGCTGGTCGATCTCGCGGATGCGCGGGATCTGCGCATACACCTCCTGTGTCCTGTTTTCTGCATCCCGTTCGGAGCGTTCCCGCAGGTACAAATAATATTCCTTCAGCTGCGCCTGAGTCACCGTGATTTTTTTGTTCACGTCGTTGTCGCCCCGGCGCTTTGCGTCCTCCTTCCAATTTTCCAGCACTTTGTTGACGTAGCTGAAATTCGGGTTCGTAATCCCGGTAGTCTTGCCGACGGCATCCAGAACGCGATCCATGCTGTATCCGTATACGTCAAACCAGCGGTCCATCATCTCCCGCTCCTTCTCTGTGGCGTTGCGGGTCAGACCCAGCGCCTGCAGAACCCGGCGGTACTGGTAGAATCTCTGGTCGATTTCCTCCAAATAATGGTTCACCTCGTCCACGGTGTACAGCCCGTTCTCCGTCCAGCGCCGTATGACACTCTCGATATACCGGAAGCTGTTTTTTCCCTTTTCTACGCAGTAGCCGATTCCGTAGGTGACAATTTCCGGCGGGATCCTGTCGTCCATGATCCAGGAGATTACGCTGCGGATCTCCGTAGAACTGAGACTGCGCCCCATAGTCTGCTCAATTTCATCGAACAACTCGCGGAAGCGCTCATCGCCGAAGACCGCCTCCTGCTTCTCCGCACTGTCGGAAACCGCTTCGCCGCTGCCGTACATCAGTTCCTTCAGGCTCAGAAATTCCACTGCGTAATCAGCCTTCCCGGAAGCGCCGATGTAGTGCCTGCGGATAGCGCCCACCTCTTCCCAGTAGGTCCACGCCTCTGCCACCTTTTTCTCGGAAACACCCAGCTGCTTGGCGATTACTTTGTCCGTCATCTCCATACCGAACTCGGCGTACATATATGCGAACAGGTATACCTTGACAAAATCTCCCGGCGCCGCTGGCAGGTATTCATTGATAAAAATATTTTCTATCTGTGAATCGTGCAGATAGAAATCTGTGACTTTTCCTTTGATGAAACTCACGCTCTGCCTCACCCCGATTATGCCTTATCACTGAATTTAGTATACCGGGCCACCCATGTCAGCTCAATGGTTGCCGTCGGACCACTTCTGTGTTTGGCGAGATTGACCTCACAGATTCCCGGTTTTTCGGATTCTTCGTTATAGTAATCGTCCCGATACAGGAAAATGACGATATCCGCGTCCTGCTCGATGGCGCCGGACTCTCTGAGGTCGGACAGCATCGGTCTGTGGTTCGGCCGCTGTTCCGGCATACGGGACAGCTGGGACAGAACCAGAACCGGACAGTCCATCTCCCTGGCAAGCAGTTTCAGGTACCGGGACAGATTGCTGATCTCCTGCTGCCTGCTCTCCGACCGTCCATCCGACTTCATCAGCTGGAGATAGTCGATGACCACCAGATCCAGACCCTTCTCAGTCTTCAGTCGACGGCATTTGTTCTTAATCTCAAACACACTGAGATCCGGCGTATCATCGATGTTAATGTTCGCTTTGGACAAAGTATCCGCCGCAAGCATAATACGATCCCAGTCCTCCCGATCCAGATTTCCCTTCTTGATGTTCTCCATCTCCACCCGGGCTTCCATTGCCAGAAGTCTCTGCCCCAGCTGTTCCTTGGACATCTCAAGACTGAAGATCAGAACTGATGCACCGCCTTTCACCGCAGCATTCTGCGCAATGTTGAGGGCGAAGGCGGTTTTTCCCATCGCCGGACGCGCAGCCAGAATCACCAGATCGGACTTGTGCAGTCCATAGGTCACCTTATCCAGTTCTCTGAAGCCGGTCGTAACGCCGGTGATCTTGCCCTGATTGCGTACCGCCTCGTCCAGCATGTCGATATCCGTGAACAGGACCTCTTTCAACGGCGTGTAATCGTGACTCTGCCTGGACTGGGCGATTCCGAATATAGACTGCTCCGCATAATTCAGAATTTCTCCCGGATCCTCGTTCTCATCGAAACCCTTCTCCCGAATCTCTTCTGCGGTCAGAATCAGTTTCCGCAGGGAAGCCTTTTCCGCAACAATCCGCGCATACTCTGATGCGTTGGTGGCGGAAGGGACCTCGCTGGAAAGAGACGCCACATAGCTTCGTCCGCCGGCCTTCTCCAGTATTTTCCGGTTCTTCATCTCATCGCACACTGTAACGATATCCACCGGCTTATCCTCCCGGAACAGATCCATCATCACGGTAAAGATATCTTTGTTCGCCCCGTCATAAAAATCCTCCGGGCGTACCAGTTCGATAATGTCTGAAAGAGCGTCCTTGCTCAGCATCGCCGCGCCCAGAACAGAGCGCTCCGCCTCGAGATTATGAGGAGGGATCTTCTCGGCCATCAGTCTGTCACCTTCACATTCAGTTTAGCGGCCACCCCCGGATACAGTTTCACATTAATATCAAAGCTTCCCATCGCCTTAATCGGCTGGGGCAGCTGGATTTTTTTCTTGTCTACCGAGATGTCGTGCTGTTCCTTCAGCGCCTCCGCGATATCTCTGGATGTAATGCTGCCGAACAGTCTTCCGCCTTCGCCGGCCTTGGTACGGATGACCACCTCCAGATCACGGAGCTTCTCAGCCGTCGATTCCGCTGCGGCTTTTCTCGCCGCTTCTTCTTCCGCCTGCTTCTCCTTCACCTTTTCCAGTGTATGCACGTTACCCTTCGTCGCCTCAATCGCCCATCCCTTCGGGATCAGCATATTCCGGGCGTAACCATCGTTCACCTTAACAATATCACCGGCCTTGCCGCTGCCTTTTACATCTCTCTTGAGAATTACAATCATCTATGTCACTCCTTTTCCTCTGAAATAATGTGTTTAATCAGTTCTAGAACCTCTTCCGGGCTTTCCTCGACCTGTGCTCCCGCGGTGGTCAGATGTCCGCCGCCGCCCAGCTTCTCCATAATCACCTGTACGTTTAGTGCGCCCAGGGAACGGGCGCTCACAACCGTTTTTCCTGCATCGTTTCTGCTGGCGACAAAGGATGCCCGGACGCCTTTGATATTCAGCAACTCATCCGCAACCTGCGAATTGATGATCTGTGCGTCCCGGTTGTAGCCCTCACAGACAGAGGTGGCGATGCCGTTATCATGCAGCTGCGCCGCCGCAATGCTCCTGGCCCGAACGCGGAATGCATCCATGTCAGTCTGGAAGAAACGCTTCACCTCTGTAGTATCCGCTCCGGAACGCCGCAGCCACGCCGCTGCTTCAAAGGTCCGGACGCCGGTCTTGACGGCAAACCGGTTGGTATCAATGGTAATTCCTCCCAAAAGCGCTTCTGCCTCTAATTTGGAGAGCGCACGCTTGCGTCCCGAATACTGAAGAATTTCCGATACCAGCTCCGACGCTGAAGATGCATAGGACTCAATATACGATAGATCCGCATCCTTAATGGCGTCGGCCGCCCGTCGGTGATGATCGATAATGGCAATTTTTCCCACCTTGTCAATCAGCGGCCGGCAGGTCAGATATCCCGGCCTATGGGTATCTACGATGATCAGCAACGTGTCATCGCTTGCCAGTTCCTGTGCCCGCTCTCCGGAAATGAAACTGTATTTGGAAGACTCCTTGGCCTGTTTATAAATCACCCGGAGGGAATCATTGACCTCGTCCAGCACGATGTGAGCTTCCTTGCCCTGCATCTTGCATACGCGTACCATTCCCAGCGCTGCGCCGAAGCAGTCCATATCCGGATTGGTATGTCCCATGATCATGATCCGTCCAGCGTCCTCGATCATCTGGCGGAGGATGTGAGCGATTACTCTGGACTTTCCTTTGTTCGTCTTCTCCACAGTCTGGAGTTTTCCGCCATAGTAATCGATCTGATTGTACCGCTTGACCACTGCCTGATCGCCGCCCCGCCCCAGCGCCAGATCCAGTGCCGCGCTGGCCGCCTCTTCCGTCTCCAGAATCGTCTCGCCTCCGTTTCCTACGCCGATGGAAAGGCTCATCGGGAAATCCGCCTCTGTTTCTATCTGCCGGATCTCATCGAGTATCGCGAATCTGCTGTCCACCATACCCTTCAGATAGGAATGCTGGAAGTACATCACGTACTCGTCGCTTTTGTTATTGATGATCGAAGCCCGGATGTCCGACGCCCATTTCCGGATCGTCTTGTCCACCTGCGTGGAAATCTGCATACGCATGTCCGGCAGTGTACTGGCAATCAGTTCATCGTAATTGTCAATGCGGATAATGCAGACACAGGTTCTCTCTTCCTCGTAAGTTTCCTTCAGAGACTCGTACCGGGTTATATCGTAAAAGTATACCAGCATATTGCTGGGAGGCGCCGTTCCGTTCAAACTGGAAAACAGCCGGAATTTCTTTCCGTTGCGCTCAATCGTTCGGTAGACATCGGTCTCCGCCGCCGTCATGAGATCATCAATACGGATTCCCGTCAGTGCGAAAAAATCGCTTCCGGTGATCTCGTCATATATAAAAACGTCACTGATCCGCGAGTTGAATCCAACGATCTTCCCTTTCTGATCCACAACACACATCGGAAAAGGCACGCTCTCCGTCAGTTTTTTTTCAAATATGGTTTCACTCATTTACTCTTCCTCACATGATCCGGCAGCAGTTATTCTTCGACTGTTCTGTTCACTCGCACCGTTCCCCTCGCATCTCCGCCGCTGCGGCCGGAAAATGTTTCACATGAAACATTGCCCTCTACTCCACTGATTTCAATATATCGATAAGTCGGTTCAATTCCTCGCGACTGTAAAATTCCAGTTCGATTGTTCCTTTCTTCCCCTTCTGATTGATGGAGACTCTCGTTCCGTATATTTCCTTCAGTTCATTTTCCACCGAAACGGTGTCCGGACTTTTCACTCTTCTCGCCGGAGTCTTTTTCCCCGGTTTTCCTCCGGAAGCCAGTTTCTCTGCTTCCCGGACAGAAATTCCCTCTCTGATAATTCTGTCGCAGATTTCCTTCTGCCGCGCTTCACTCTTCACTCCCAGAAGTGCCCGCGCGTGTCCCGTGGTAAGTCTGCCCGCTCTGACATGATCCCGAATCTCTTCCGGGAGCTTCAGCAATCGCAGGGAATTGGTAATATACGGTCTGCTTTTGCTGACGCTTCTGGAGACCTCCTCCTGAGTCAGACCATAGGCCTTGATCATCTCGTTGAGGCCCATGGCTTCCTCGATGGGATTCAGGTCCTCCCGCTGCATGTTCTCTATAATCGCCACAAGCATGTTTTCTTCATCGGTAAACTCTCTGACGATACACGGAACTGTATCCAGATCTGCTTCCCTCGCGGCACGCCATCTTCGTTCACCGGCGACAATCTCATAATGACTGTCTGAGTGGCGAACGACCAGAGGCTGAATAATACCGTGCTCGCGAATAGAGTCACTGAGCTCTGTGATCTTTTCAGGATCAAAGGTCTTTCTCGGCTGGTTGCGGTTGGGAATTATATCATTAATATCAACATAGATGATACTGTTCTCATCCAAACCTTCTGCCATATTTTCATTATTTCTGCCCGGGTCGATGGGAGCCTGGTCCGCGAATAAAGCGTCCAGCCCCCTCCCCAGACCTCTGTTCTTAGGAGACTTCCCGCTCATTATAAGACGCCCTCTCTTTCAAGAAATTCCTCTGCAAACTCACGATACGCCTCCGCTCCTTTGGACCGCGGATCGTATTCGACGATAGGCATTCCGAAACTCGGCGCTTCCGCAAGCCGGATGTTTCTGGGAATAACAGTGGAATAGACCTTTGCTCCGAAGTACTTCTTGACCTCCTGAACCACCTGAATCGAAAGATTGGTACGTCCGTCAAACATGCTGAGGACGACGCCCTCCACTTCCAGATCAGGCTTCAGATTCTTACGCACAAGTTCGATCGTGCTCATCAGCTGACTTACTCCCTCCAGCGCATAGAATTCGCACTGAATAGGAATCAGCACAGATTCCACCGCACTCAGAGAGTTGATGGTCAGCAGTCCGAGCGACGGCGGACAGTCGATGAAAATATAGTCGTAATCGTTCCGGATCTTGTCGATTGCTTTCTGCAGCCGTTTCTCGCGCCCTTCCAGCTGGACCATTTCAATTTCCGCTCCGGCCAGATCCACATTCGCCGGAATCAGGTCCAGGTTTTCTACACTGGTATGCAGCACAGCGTCCCTCGGGTCGAAATTGTCCTCAATGAGGAGCTCGTAAACGGTATACTCCAGTTCCTTTTTTGAAACGCCGATACCGCTTGTGGTATTACCCTGAGGATCGATATCCAGCATCAGGACCCGTTTTCCTTTCAGCGCCAGACACGCTCCGAGATTGATGTTGGTCGTGGTTTTTCCAACGCCGCCCTTCTGATTAAAAATAGCGATTGCTTTACCCAATTTTATCCTCCTCATTACTGACATGTTTACTTGTTCCTCTATTATAATATACCCCCGTGACATTTGCCATAGTTTCCGGTAAAAAATAAATGTTTCACGTGAAACATTTATTGTAAATCGCTGATTTTCAAGGATTTTCGGCTATCTGATGTGATCTTTTTCCCATCCGTTCTCTATCCCGGGTACGTAGCTGAGGATGACCGGTTTATCGTATCGGCGTTTTTTTCGGCTTGCCGGCCTGCCTTGGATATCGGGCGGGTGTGGAGGTTTCCTTTCGGATTATAACAAAGTTATGCCCGAGTCCCTTTGTATTCACAGCCTCCACTCCGGCAATCCGCCCTCCCAGTACACGAATCGCTTTTTTCGCGGCACTGAGTTCTTCTTCTATGTCCGATCCTTTATAGGAAACAAAGTATCCTCCCGTCTTTACAAAGGGCAGGCAATATTCCGCAAGAACAGCCATATTGGCAACTGCTCTGGAAAGGCACAGGTCAAACTGCTCACGATACCGGGGATCTCTGCCGAGATCTTCCGCACGACCGTGCCGCAGATTCACATTTGTCAAAGCAATCTCCCCACACATTTCCTCCACAACGCGGACTCTTTTCTGCAAGGAATCGATCAGAGTGAACTGTTTGCCCGGAGTCAGTATTGCCAGAGGAACGCCGGGAAACCCTCCGCCGGTTCCCAGATCGAGAACGGTATCTGCGGCTCCGTATTCCGGAAGCTTCATCACGGCGGCGGAATCCAAGAAATGCTTCAGAATAAATTCATTCGGGTCGGTGATGGATGTGAGATTGATATGCTGGTTCTTCTCCAGCACAAGTCGCATATATTCCATCAGTCTGCGGCTGTCTTCTTCTGTGCACCGGATCCCCATCTCTCCGAGAGTATCCCGCATCATTTCTCTCTGTTTTTTCTTTGTCATCTCTTCAGCCATCATGTCCATCAGAGTCCTCCCCTCTTCTGCTTCTCAAGATAGATCAGCAGAACATTTATATCTGCCGGCGAAACACCTGAGATTCTGGCGGCCTGGCCTACAGACAGCGGACGAATCCGGCCCAGCTTCTGAGCAGCCTCCAGGCGCAGCCCGCGGATACCGTCATAATCCAGATCCGGTGAAAGCTTTTTATCCTCCAGTTTTTTAAACCTCTCTATCTGCTGGAGCTGTTTGGTGATGTAACCCTGATACTTGATACGGACCTGCACACAATCTCTGGCATGAGAGGAAAGCTGCGGGCGCTCCGGATCAATCTCAGTAAGCGAATCATAATCAATTTCCGGTCTGCGGAGTAGATCGTAAAGCGAAACCCGGTTCTGCAGCGGAGAGCTGCCGCGTTCCTCCAGATACTGCGATGCGTCTGAAGGTGTAACCGACGTGTTTTTCAGACGGCTGATCTCTCGTTCAACCTCCTGTTTTTTGGAAAGATAACGCTGATAACGCTCTTCTGACACAAGTCCCAGGGCGTATCCCTTCTCTGTCAAACGCTCGTCTGCGTTGTCCTGCCTCAGAACCAGCCTATATTCCGCTCTGCTCGTCATAATTCTGTAAGGTTCATTAGTACCTTTGGTCACGAGATCGTCGATCAGAACGCCAATATAAGCCTCGCTTCTGTCTAGAATAAAGGATTTTCTTCCATTTATTTCCAGTGAAGCGTTGATTCCGGCCATCAGTCCCTGTGCAGCCGCCTCCTCATATCCGGAGCTACCGTTAAACTGACCGGCACAGAACAGCCCGCCGATATTCCTGTATTCCAGATTCAACTTCAATTCCTGAGGATCAATACAGTCATATTCGATTGCATAAGCCGCCCGCGTGATCCGTATATCCTCCAGTCCTTCAATCGTATGGTAAAATTCCCGCTGTACATCTTCAGGCATGCTTGAACTCATTCCCTGAATATACATTTCCTCTGTATCCAGCCCCTCCGGCTCGACGAAAAGCTGATGGCGCTTTTTATCCGCGAAACGTTTCACTTTGTCCTCAATGGAAGGACAATAACGGGGACCGACGCCCTCGATTTCTCCACCGAACAGTGCCGACCGGTGAAAATTCTCCCGGATGACACGGTGCGTCTCTTCATTTGTATACGTAAGCCAGCAGGGAACCTGCTCCCGCTCCAGATGCTCATTCATAAAGGAGAAAGGAACGATCTTCTCATCTCCGTCCTGACGAATCATTTTGTCATAATGAAAGGTCGAGGCAAGAGCACGGGCCGGCGTGCCTGTCTTAAACCGTCGGAGTTTCATTCCGTGCTTCCGCAGATTTTCCGCCAGTTCTTCAGAAGGGGCAAGTCCGTTCGGACCGCCGGGGAAGCTGCTGTCGCCGATGAATATTTTTCCACGCAGGAATGTTCCCGTGGCGAGGATCACCGCCTTGCTCCGGTAAATGCAGTGAGTTCTGGTCACAACGCCGCAGACTCTGCCTTCTTCTGTCAGCAGATCCACAACCTCATCCTGTTTCATATCCAGATTCTTCTGCCTCTCCAGAGTCTTTTTCATCTCCAGATGATATTGATATTTATCCGCCTGCGCACGCAGCGAATGAACGGCCGGTCCCTTCGCTGTATTCAGCATTCGGCTCTGGATGAAAGTCTTATCGATATTGACACCCATTTCTCCGCCGAGCGCATCGATCTCTCTGACCAGATGTCCTTTGCCGGTTCCTCCGATAGACGGATTACACGGCATCATGGCAATAGCCTCAAGATTGATTGAAAAAATCATCGTTTTGTTTCCCATGCGCGCAGAAGCAAGCGCTGCCTCACAGCCGGCATGCCCTGCTCCCACGACGATAACATCGTACCGGTCCATTACGATCTGTTCCATTGTTCCCTACTTTCCAAGACAGAATCTGGAGAAGACCTCGTTCAGAATATCATCCGCAACCGCCTCTCCGATAATTTCACCCAGACGCTCATATGCGCTGTTCACATCAATTTCAATAATTTCCAGAGGTTCTTTTCTCAGAACCGCATCGATGGCGTCGCAGAGGGACCTCATTCCTTCTTCCAGAAGATCGCGATGCCTGGCGTTTGTCACCAGTATACTTTCACGACGGGCGGACGTATCTGTTTCCACACGAGAAACGATGCAGTCCTCCAATGCTTTCAGTCCTTCTATATCCTTCATGCTCTCGGATACCGTCCGTGCTCCCTTCAGCGCCGATGAGATCTCCGAGGCAGACAGCACTTGAGGAAGATCGGATTTGTTGATGAGCACGATCGTGCGGGAAGGATTGACATGCTCCATGATGTCATAATCCTCCTGCTCCAGTTCCCTGCTCCCGTCAAGCACAAGAATCACAAGATCCGCCTCGTTGAAGGAGGCCTTGGACCGTTCGATTCCGATTGACTCTATCTTGTCATCCGTCCTGCGGATACCGGCCGTATCGGTAAGAATTACCGGGATACCGCGTATGCTCAGACTTTCCTCTATCGTATCTCTCGTCGTTCCGGGAATTTCTGTTACAATGGCCCGGGATTCCCGGAGCAGTCCGTTCATCAGCGAGGATTTTCCGACGTTCGGCTTTCCGATAATCGCTACCTTCAGTCCTTCCCTGAGAATCCGGCCGGTATCGGCGCTGTCGATCAGCGTCTGAATCTGCTGACGGACAGAATCCAGCCCGGTGAAAAGTTTCCGGTAAGTCAGTTCCTCGATATCCTCATCCGGATAATCGATATTCACTGTCAGGTCCACGAGCACATCCAGCAGCATATTCCGGAGCATCCGGATCTTCCGGCTCAGTATTCCCTCCATCTGCTCCACGGCCACATCGTAGGTTCTGTCTGTCTTCGCGGAAATCAGGTCCATCACCGCCTCCGCCTGCGTCAGGTCAAGACGGCCGTTCAGAAAGGCTCTCTTTGTAAACTCGCCCCGCTCTGCTGCCCGTGCTCCCGATCGGAGCACCAGTTCCAGTGTTTTCCTCAGCGGAACCATCCCTCCGTGACAGTTTATCTCCACCACATCCTCTGCAGTATAAGTCTTCGGTTTTTTCATCAGAACGCAAAGAACCTCGTCGACGATGTTCTGTTCCTCGTCCACAATATGACCGTATGTCATTCTTCTGTTAACGGGATCCCCGGGCACTGCGGGAACAAAGATTTTCCGAAGGATTTCCTCCGCATTATCTCCGCTGATGCGTATGATCCCGACGCCGCCTTCTCCATAAGGCGTAGAAATTGCTGCAATTGTATTCTTCATCATAGTATAAAAGCCCGCAGGATGCGGGCTATGTCTCTCAATTCAGTTCTATGATAACCCTGCGATAAGGATCCTGTCCTTCGCTTCGCGTTGTTACACGAGGATCATCCTGCAGTGTAGCGTGAATGACTTTCCTCTCATATGGGTTCATAGGCTCAAGCTTCACGGAACGTCTGGTGCGAACAACTTTGTTCGCCAGCTTTCTGGCCAGCTGCTCCAATGTGCGTTCCCGCTTGGATCTGTAGTTTTCTGCGTCAACGACGACCTTAACGTAGTTGTCTCTGTCCTTGTTCACCACCAGGCTGGTCAGGTACTGAATCGCGTCCAGCGTCTGCCCTCTCTTCCCGATGATCGTGCCGGAATCGTTTCCGTCGATATTTACGTAGACATTATTCTCATCCGCCCGGACAACCATGTTGAGTTTCAGCCCCATCTGTTCTGTAACTTCCTCCAGGAACTCCTTTGCCGGATGTTCTTCACAGATTGGAAGAACATCCATTGTCTTGTGGAAATCCAATTCTTCCAATTTGCTGCTCCGCTGTACGGGAGCTTCGTCAAGATCGTTGCGGGAGGACTCAGCCTTCCGATGACGATTTTTCTTCTCAGACGGTTTCCGCGGAGACTGTTCAGAACGATTCCGGGTCGACGGCTTCTTTGTTTCAGACGCTGCGTCGAAGACTTTCGCCTTCTTTGTTTCAGGCTCAGGCTCTTCCTCCTCGGGTTTTTTCTTCTTTTCAACTCTGACCAGAGCAAGTTTGGAACCGATACCGAAGAATCCCCGGCTTGGCTCTTCCAGAACAGTGACGTCAACCTCGTCTCTTGTGAGTTTGAGGTCCGCAAGAGCAAGCTCCACTGCGGAATCTACATCATCGCCCCATTTTTCTGTTACATCCATATTTACTCCTTGTATAAATCCGCGCACCGCAGGCGCGGATCATGTCGCTACGTTCTGGCAACCGCCTTCGCGTGCTTCTTCCCTCTTTTCTTCGCCTCCGCTTCCTCTTTCATCTTCCTGCGAATCTGATTGAACCGGATATTATAGAAAATCTGGATAAACTGACTCAGGAACCAGTAGGTCGCCAGTCCTGCAGCGTAGGTCTTCGCCAGCCAGACGATCATGATCGGAAATCCGTATTTCATGACGTTCATCATGGCGTTGCTGCTGTTCGGAGCCTGTCCGGGCATCGCGCCATTCTGCTGTGACATATAGAAGGACGCAAATGTGGCGATTCCTGCCAGGATCGGAAGAATCCAGGGATCCGGCTGCGCCAGGTCATTAATCCACAGAAAACTTTCGTGAACCGCGAAGTACATGCTTTCCGAAGGAACGTACTTCAAGGGATAACGAAGAAGTGTGAACAGACCCATAATCACGATCATCTGGATGATCATCGGCAGGCATCCTGCCATCGGGTTGACTCCTTCCTCCTTATAAAGCTCGGTCATTTTCTGATTCATCATTTCCTTGTCGTCCGCGTACTGCCGCTGGATCGCCTGCAGCTTTGGACCCATTTCTGACATCCCTGCAGTGGAAAGAATCTGCTTCTTATAGAACGGATACAGACAGAGCTTCACGATAACAGTCAGGATAATCAGTGCAATCGCATAATTTCCCACCATATCATACAGCCACGTCAAGATCCATCCTAACGGTGTAGCGAGTATACCAAAAAAATCCATTCATTTCCTCCATTACGGAACAGGATCGTATCCCCCCGGATTCCAGGGGTGACACCTCAAGATCCGCCGTATTCCTAAATATGTGCCCTTAATCGGCCCGTACTTCTCCAGCGCCTGGATAAAGTAAGTCGAACATGTAGGGTAGAATCGACATGTAGCCGGAAACAGCGGCGAAATACATATCTGATAAAATCGTATCAGCAATATAAATATCCTTCTTACAAAATTGCTAATATACTTCATTTCACTTCTTTCAATACCCCGGTTCTTCTGAACGCAGATTCCAGCGATTTCTGCACCTGCTGACACTTTGCTCCGTCGATCGTATTACGGGCGATGATTACAAAATCATATCCGCAGGGAAGGCGCATCCCGCTGAGGCGCATCGCCTCCTTCATCAGTCTGCGCGCCCTGTTGCGACGAACGCTGTTGCCAACCTTCTTGCTGGCCAGAAAGGATATTCTGTTGTGGTCCAGATTATTTTTCAGGCAAAACACGACGACATATCGATCGCCCACTGATTTGCCCTTTCTGTAAACCCTGTCAAAATCCTTCTGATATCGAAGTACGTCTTCCCGCCGTTTCTTCTTATGCGGAAAGCTTTTTTCTGCCTCTGGCTCTTCTTCTCTTGAGGACATTTCTTCCGTTTTTGGTGGCCATTCTTTTGCGAAAGCCGTGTTCTTTCTTTCTCTGTCTTTTCTTTGGCTGATATGTCTGTTTCATGTTAACCTCCCGTTAATCATATAAATTTGATTTTTGCACAATCTAAATTACAATATGTGCACGCATATTGGTATATTATACTTTTATTATGTTTTTATGTCAATACATCTTCACAAAAACTCATCTGTAACATGTCTGTCTTGACACATGATAAGACAACTTGCTATAATATCTGCGATAACCCGTCGGACCGTCTCGTGCGCACCTTCGCGCCGGATGCCGGCACCGCATATTTTTTCTTTGTTAAACAAAGAGATATAGACATGACAGGAGAACATTTGAAATGAATGAACAAACCGGCTTCAGAGCCTTTTGTAAAAGAAAAGATATTGAAATCAGTTTCAAACGCTATGTACAGGATGCACTGTCCGCCATGGGTCTCGGACTGTTCGCTTCACTTCTGATCGGGCTCATATTGAAAACAATCGGAGAACAGCTTTGTAATATCCCCGGAATCACAGAAAAATCCGCAATACCCGCTTTTCTGATTTTAATCGGTACAGCCGCAATGAATATGATGGGGCCGGCAATCGGCGCAGCGGTAGCCCGGTCTCTGAAAGCTCCTCCGCTGGTACTGTTTTCCTGCATCGCTCTCGGTTATATGGGCGCCACATTCACCGGATTCGGAATCAAATTCACAGGCGGTCCCGCCGGTGCGTTTATCGCAGTGGCAGTAGGAGCGGAATTCGGAAAAATGATATCCAAAGAAACTAAAATCGATATCATCGTAACACCTGCAGTCACTCTTATTACAGGGGGACTGGCCGCCACTCTTATCGGCCCCGGAGTCGGCTGGCTGATGATGGAGCTGGGAGATTCCATCGTTGCCGCCTGTAACTGGCAGCCTTTCTGGTTCGGAATTTTCATTTCTGTCGTCGTCGGCCTGGTTCTTACCGCTCCCATTTCCTCCGCAGCTCTCTGCATCATGCTGGGTATTTCCGGTCTTGCAGCGGGCGCCGCAACAGCCGGATGCTGTGCACAGATGATCGGTTTCGCCGTCATCAGTTACAAAGAAAACGGTATCGGCGGTTTCTTCGCCCAGGGAATCGGTACTTCCATGCTGCAGGTTCCGAACATTGTACAGCACCCGTGGATTCTGGTACCTCCCACTCTTACGGCAGCCATTACCGGACCGATCAGTACCTGCATTTTCAAAATGACCAATAACGCTGCCGGTGCAGGTATGGGAACCTCCGGTCTTGTGGGACAGATCATGACACTGACGGATATGGGCTTTACTCTACCCGTATTCTTCAATATCCTTATCATACAGATAATAGCTCCCGCCATTATCTCATGGCTTATTTACAAAGTCATGTACAGAGCCGGACTCATTAAAGACGGAGATATGAAACTGGATCTGTGAAAACATCCGTAATATCATGAATATTTTCATCATATTCTGTAAAGCTCAGGTAAAATTAAAGTATTGATTTTATACTTATGAACAGTTTTATACACAACCTGTGGATAAAGTTGGGAAATATTTATTTTCCAACTTTATTATTTTCCACTTGTATATGGATAACTTATTAGTTAAAATATGAATTAATCACTGTTTAATCAAAGAGGGAAACATGAACGACAATCATCAGACCTGGGAAAAGGTCTTGGCTATCATTAAAGAGGAAACAACGACGCCCAGCTTTAATCACTGGTTCGCTTCCGCTCATCTTCATTCTCTGGATGACACCGCGAAAATCGCTTATCTGGAGACACAGGATGAATTTAATGTGAGAATCCTGAACAACCGTTATAAGACCATGCTGGAAAATACCTTCAAAACGGTTCTTCAGGAGGACTACCGTGTTATCGTGCGAAAAACCACGGATTATGAAAATGAGCCGGAAAAGCCGGAAGCAGTCATCAGAAAAGAAAAGGCTAAGGTGACCTATGTCAATAAAGAATTCAGAAACCAGAGGATTTTCAACCCGAAATTCAACTTTGACAATTTTGTAGTAGGAGAAAGCAATGAGCTCGCCTACGCTGTCGCCAAGGCAGTGGCGGAATATCCGGCCCAATCTTATAATCCTTTGTTCCTTCACGGAAAATCAGGACTCGGAAAAACCCATCTGATGCACGCCATCGGAATCTATCTTCTGGAAAATAACAATGATCTCAACGTTCTCTACGTTTCATCGGAGATGTTCACAAACGAGCTCATCAAAGCTCTGGGAGAGAAAAACGGAACCAGAGAATTTAAAAACAAATACCGGAAGGTGGACGTTCTCCTGATTGACGACATCCAGTTCCTGGAGGGAAAGGAGTCCACACAGATGGAATTTTTCAATACCTTCAACGAGCTGTACGCGAACAATAAGCAGATTGTCATTTCCTCGGACAGACCGCCGGATCAGCTGGTACGGCTCGACGAGCGGCTGCGTTCCCGTTTCTACTGGAAAATGGTGGCGGAACTTATGCCGGCAGACTATGAAACCCGCGTGGCGATTCTGCAGAAAAAGGCTGAGAATGAAAATCTGACTATGGACAGCGACCTCTACGAGGTAATACAGTTAATTGCGGAACGGATCTCGGATAATATTCGTGTGCTGGAAGGCGCGTTTTACCGTGTTATCTCCTTCTCCAACCTAATGGATAAGAAAATCGACAAGTCATTTGCGAAGAGGGTTCTTAAAGATATCATCATCAACGGAAGCAACAACCCTACCCCGGTACAGATAAAGAATGTGGTCAGCAAACATTTCAATATTAAAATCAACGATCTGGAATCCTCCAAACGGACTAATCAGATCGCTTATCCGCGCCAGATTGCAATGTATCTCTGCCGGACCATGACCGACTTCTCTTTTCCTCAGATCGGACAGCTTTTCGGAGGAAAGCATTATACAACCGTAATGCACGCCTGCGACAAAATACAGAAACAGCTGAGAACCGATCCGAACCTGAAGGATGTCATCGATGAGCTGAAGAAGGAAATAAACAATGTTAACAATTAAGAACAACTTTTACAGATTATCCTTATTTCAAAAACAACTGTTTTTGTTAAAAAATAGAGTTGCTCTGAAGTTATCCATATAATCCACAGGCTCTACTACTAATACTACTAAAATAATTATAAGTAAAAAAACGTATTTCGGAGGTCAATTATGAAATTTTCATGCGATCAGCAAAAGCTGTCGAAAGCTCTCAACATCGTGTCCAGGGCTGTAACTTCCAGGACGACAATGCCTGTCCTGAAAGGAATTCTGCTTGAGGTCAGAGAAGGAAAGCTCACGATGTCAGCATCCGATCTTGATATTTCCATACAGAATACCATCGACGTTGATTCTCCGGAAGACGGATCCGTCATCGTAATGGCCAAGCTGTTCGGAGATATCATCCGCAAACTTCCGTCCACAGATGTGAAAGTAATCTGCGATGACGAATACAATGTAACTGTCAAGTGTATGAACTCCAATTTCAAAATTATGGGAATGTCCGCAGACGAATTCCCCAGCATCAATACACTGGAGGAAGAAAGCAGATTTGCCGAGTTTGACAAGGATGTTCTCCGCAGTATGATTGAAAAGACATCCTTTGCGGCCAGTATAGACGAATCCAGAGGAATCATTACCGGCGTTCTGATTGAAATAGAGAACGATCAGATAAACATGGTGGCGATTGACGGCTATCGCATGGCGATTAACAGAAAGAACAAAGTAAATCCGCAGCAGAAAAAGATTATCGTTTCTGCCCGGACACTGACGGATATCGGACGTATTTTAGGAGAGACGGACAGCAGCGAGAAAACAGGAACCCTTTATCTCAGCAGTAAGAAGGCTGTACTGAGAATGGACAATGTACAGGCGGAAATGAAACTGATGGAAGGCGAATTCATCGGATACAGAGACATCATTCCCAGGGAAAGCAAAATCATCATGAAGGTGAACCGCGGTATGCTTCTGGAAAGTATAGAGAGAGCGTCTCTTCTGTCCCGCGCCGGAAAGAACAATCTGATCCGGATGAACATTCAGGATACGATTATGACCCTGACCTCCAATTCCGATGAGGGAAATGTAAGGGAGGAGATTCCCGTAACAAAAGAAGGCGAAGATCTGACCATCGGATTTAATGCACAGTATGTTATCGATGTGCTGAAGGCGGTGGAGGATGATGAAGTGAAGATGCTCTTTAATACTCCTGTCAATCCCTGCCTGATTCAGCCGCTGAGCGGGGATGAATACGAATATCTTGTCCTGCCGGTAAGAATAAACTGATATGTATATAACAGAGCTGGAACTGAAAAACTTCAGAAATTATAAAGAACTAACCATTCAATTTGATAAGAATGTAAATATTATCGTTGGGAGGAATGCACAGGGAAAGACAAACCTCATTGAGGCTGTCTTTCTCTCTTCTATTGGAAGATCCTTCCGTACTTCACATGACAGCGATTTAATCCGCTTTGGTCAGGAGGAGGCCTTTGTTCGTGTAAAGGCAGAAAAAGAAGTCATCGACACGAAGGTGGAAATAAAAATCAACAGACATCATAAAAAGTCAATACAGAAAGACGGGAACACTGTTCACAGGACATCGCAGCTGATTGACAACATCATTATTGTGATTTTTTCACCGGACGATCTGAAAATTGTAAAAGAGGAGCCGGAAAAAAGAAGAAAATTTATCGACCGGGAGCTCGCTCAGATTAAACCGGCCTATTACGACTGTCTTTCCAATTACAAAAAAACGCTGCAGCAGAGAAACGCTTGTCTGAAAGAGGATTATGTGGAGCCGTCTCTTCTGAGCCTGTGGGATGAGCAGATGATTATTTACGGAAGTGATATCATACGGATGAGGAAGGATTTCATCGACAGAATCAATGAATATTCGTCGAGGATTCATCGGGGTATCACCAACAGAAGTGAGGATCTCTCTCTGCAGTATGATCCCAACATTCGCTTTTGTGAGACAAAGGAAGAGCAGCAGGAAGTGTACAGGAAGGAACTGATGAAATCCGCCGCCTCTGATCTGCGGATGCGCACGACAACCAGAGGACCTCAGAAGGATGATCTGCAGTTCTTTGTAAACGGCGTAAATGCGCGAAGCTTCGGCTCACAGGGACAGCAGCGAACCTGTGCCCTGTCACTGAAACTTGCGGAGCTCGACTTCATCAGAGAGGAAACAGGAGAAAAAGGAATCCTTCTGCTGGATGACGTCATGAGCGAACTAGATGAAAGCAGAAGAGATTATCTGGTGAAAACTCTTCACGAAAATCAGCTGTTTATCACTACGACTGACATAGATCCCGGAATACTGGAATATTATCCGCAGGCGAGAATTATAGAGATAGAAAAAGGGGAATGTGTGAATTTGGAAAAACCTGCTAATTTATAATACTTAAGTAAAGAAAAATTAGCGGGTTTTTAAGTACAAAACAATTGATTTAACGGATTTTTTCTTTGTTAAATGATAATTTAATTAAAAATACCTTAAAATCTTGCTAAAACGCTGATTTTGTTATATAATAAAGGCTGATGCCATATCAAAGTATGGAAAATAATGGATAAGAACACATAAAAGGTGGGATTAAATGAGCGCAGAAAAGAGCAAGAATCAGTATAACGCCGACCAGATACAGGTTCTGGAAGGATTTGAGGCAGTTCGCAAAAGACCGGGTATGTATATCGGATCTACGGGTCCGAGAGGACTTCACCACCTGGTCTATGAGATTGTTGACAATAGTGTGGACGAAGCTCTTGCAGGATTTTGTAAGAAAATTAACGTTATCATCAACGAGGATAATTCCATTACGGTCATCGACGACGGCCGCGGAATGCCGGTGGATCTTCATCCCAAGATGAAGATTCCTGCTGTTGAGGTTATCCATACAGTTCTTCACGCCGGAGGAAAATTCGGCGGCGGAGGATATAAGGTGTCCGGGGGACTGCATGGAGTCGGCGCCTCTGTAGTCAATGCTTTGTCAACAAAGATGATCGTTGAAATCAACAGAGACGGAAAGACCTATGAAATTGAGTTTTCCCGGGGAAAAACCACGAAAAAATTGAATGTGATCGGAGAATCCTCCCACACCGGATCCAAGACGACCTTCTGGCCTGATCCGGAGATATTCGAGGAGACGGAATACGATTATGATACCCTTCAGCATCGTCTCAGGGAAATGGCCTTCCTGACAAAGGGAATTAAAATCACTCTGGAGGATCGGAGACCGGGCCGCAGGAAAAAGGAGGTATTCCACTACGAGGGCGGATTGAGAGAATTCGTCAAACACATTAACATCAACAAGGATGTCATTAATGACGATATTTTCTATTTCGAGTACAGCGACGGAAATCAGGAGGTCGAGGTAGCGATGCAGTATACAGATCGCTACAATGAGCTTCTTCTTTCCTATGCCAATAACATCAATACGGTGGAAGGCGGTTCCCACCTTGCGGGATTCAAGTCTGCTCTGACAAGAGTGATGAATGATTATGCGAAGAGAACCAAGATGATGAAAGACGGAGATTCTCTTTCCGGAGAGGACGTCCGGGAAGGTCTGACTGCAGTCGTTTCTGTTAAACTGACAGAACCTCAGTTCGAGGGACAGACCAAGGCAAAGCTCGGAAACACGGAAATGAGAGGCTTTGTGGAAACTTCCACCAGTCAGAATCTGATCGCGTTCCTGGAGGAAAATCCAAAACAGGCTCAAGCAATCCTGAATAAGTGTCTCAGCGCATCCCGCGCCAGAGAGGCCGCACGAAAAGCCCGGGCACTTGTTCGCAGACAGACGGCGCTGCAGGGACTTTCTCTGCCGGGCAAGCTGGCGGACTGCTCGGAAAAGGATCCGGCGCTTTCTGAAATATTCCTGGTCGAGGGTGATTCCGCGGGCGGCAGCGCCAAGCAGGGAAGAGACCGGAAACGGCAGGCGGTTCTCCCGCTTCGCGGTAAGATTCTGAACGTAGAGAAGGCCCGTCAGGATAAGATGCTGAATTCAGAGGAAATCAAGAATATGATTACCGCATTCGGCTGCGGAATCGGGGATGAATTCGACATCAGCAAGCTCAGATATCACAAGATTATCATAATGACGGATGCCGACGTGGACGGCGCTCACATCCGCACACTTCTGCTGACCTTCTTCTACCGTTATATGACGCCGCTGATAGAAGGCGGTTATGTGTACGCAGCCCAGCCTCCTTTGTTCCGTGTGCAGAAGGGAAAGAAGACCTGGTATACATACTCGGACAAAGAACAGAACAAGTTGCTGGAGGATATAAAGGATACTGCCGGGAAGGTTGAAATTCAGCGATATAAAGGTCTCGGAGAAATGGACTTCAACCAGTTATGGGAAACCACGATGGACTACACCCGACGGACGATGGTTCAGATTACAGTAGAGGATGCGACAGCGGCAGATGAAATCTTCACGACTCTGATGGGTGACAAAGTGCCGCCCCGCAGGAAGTTCATCGAAGAAAACGCCAGATACGCCACACTGGATGTATAGACCTACGGAAGACATGAAAGGAAACAGTATTGGATACTTTATTGGAAGATAAAAACATCATACAGCACGAAATCCATAACGAGATGAAGAATTCCTACATCGACTACGCCATGAGTGTCATTGTCGGGAGAGCGCTTCCGGATGTGCGGGATGGTATGAAGCCGGTGCACAGAAGAATTCTCTATGGAATGTCTCAGCTTGGAGTCACGCCTGATAAACCCTATAAAAAATCGGCCAGAATCGTCGGTGAAGTCATGGGTAAATATCATCCCCACGGAGATAGTTCCATCTACGACGCCATGGTGCGTATGGCTCAGGATTTCTCCATGCGTTATCCGCTGGTTGACGGACATGGAAACTTCGGTTCCATCGACGGCGACGGTGCGGCCGCGCAGCGTTATACAGAGGCGAGGATGAGTCCGTTCTCCCTGCAGATGCTCAGGGATATCGACAAAGATACAGTCGATTTTATTCCGAACTTCGACGGCGAGGAAAAAGAGCCGGTGGTTCTTCCCAGCCGCTATCCGAACCTCCTTGTAAACGGATCCAACGGAATTGCCGTCGGAATGGCGACTTCGATTCCGCCTCATAATCTCGGCGAGGTCATTGATGCGACAGTGAAGATTATCGATAATCCTGAGGTCAGCATCGACGAACTGATGAAAATTGTCAAGGGTCCGGACTTTCCGACGGGAGCTCAGATCCTCGGAAAGAGCGGAATTAGGGACGCGTACAGAACCGGTCAGGGAAAAATCAAAGTTCGTGCCATCTGTGAGATTGAAGAGACGAACCGGGGAAAATCTCAGATTATTGTTTCGGAAATTCCCTATGCAGTTAATAAGGCGAGACTGATTGAAAAAATCGCGGAACTGATCAAGCTGAAAAAGATAGACGGTATTTCCGATATCCGGGACGAATCCAGCCGTGAGGGAATGCGTATCGTCATTGAGCTGAAGCGGGATGCTAATCCTCAGATCACGCTGAATCAGCTGTATAAACATACGCAGCTTCAGGATAATTTCAGCTGTATCATGATCGCATTGGTGGATGGACAGCCGAAGCTTCTGAATCTCTATCAGATTCTGGATGAATATATTAAATTCCAGAAGGAAGTTGTGACAAGAAGGACCCAGTTTGATCTGGCCAAGGCGGAAGCGAGGGCTCATATTCTGGAAGGTCTGCGTATCGCTCTCGACAATATCGACGAAATCATCAAAATTATCCGCAGCGCGTACAACGACGCGAAGGAGAAACTGATGGAGCGTTTCGGACTCTCTGAAATCCAGGCGCAGGCGATTCTCGACATGAGACTCGCCAGACTGCAGGGACTGGAACGTGAGAAAATCGAAAAGGAATACGAGGAGCTGATGGACCGCATCGCATACTATAAGGCAGTTCTTTCCGATGAGGGAATGCTGATGGGAGTCATCAAGGCTGAGCTTCTTGAAATCAAAGACAAATGGAACGACAAAAGAAGAACCAGACTGGCTCCTGACGCTTCAGAATTCGAGGACGAAGATCTGATCGAGGAGGAGCAGGTCGCCGTTACTCTGACTCATCTCGGATACATCAAGAGAGTGCCGGCAGATACCTACAAGGCGCAGCGCCGGGGCGGCAAGGGCATCATGGGAATCACCACGCGTGACAATGATTTTGTAAAAGACTTAATCATGACATCCACTCACGATCAGCTGATGTTCTTCACTAACACAGGGAAAGCCCACAGAATGAAGGCGTTCCAGATTCCGGAGGCTTCCAGAACTGCCAAGGGTACGCCGGCCGTCAATTTCCTGAGTCTGATGCAGCGCGAGAGAATTACCTCCATCATTCCGGTAAAGAATTTCGAGGAAGAGAAGTATCTTGTAGCTGTTACAAAGTTCGGTACTATCAAGAAAACAGCCATTTCGGAATATAATACGAACCGCAGCAGCGGCATCATCGCCATCAAACTGAAGGATGGCGATCAGCTGATCGATATCAAGCAGACGACAGGAAAAGACAATATTATCATCGTCACCCGAAAGGGTAAATGCATCTGCTTCTCCGAGGACGACGTGCGGCCGATGGGACGCATCGCCGGCGGAGTGCGGGCTATCAAGCTGGAAAAGGATGACGAGGTAGTATCCATGTCACTGGTTCAGCCGGGTCAGGAACTTCTGGTCGTCACGGAAAATGGTTACGGAAAACGGACTCCGGTGAAGGAGTATAAAATTCAGGTCAGAGGAGGCAAAGGACTTCTGACTTACGATAAGAGCAAATTCTCCAAGACCGGTCCGCTGATTGGCGCTATGGTAGTCGATGAGGATGACGAGGTTCTTCTGATAAACTCTGACGGTATCATCATCCGTATACGTGCGGAGGAGGTTTCCGAACTAGGAAGAGCGACTCAGGGAGTCAAGATCATGAAGGTCGAGGACGGAACCAGGATAGTCGCAATGGCGAAGGCGATCCGGGAAGAGGACGCGGAGAAACAGGCGGAGAAATCAGACGCCGGAGAACAGATAAAGATTTAATCCCGGAAAACAGGGTATAAAGGTTCTGAGCGAGAACATCGCTCAGAATTTTTATACTATGGCGCTTGCATCTTAGGAAGAGGTATATTAAGATGGTGATGTAAGCCAGAAGGAGTCAAGGATGGATAATATCAAATTTATTATTCCCGGAAAGCCGGAGTATCTTACAATGGTGCGGCTTGCGATCAGTTCCATTGCCACGACGGCGGGATTTGATCTGGAGGCGGTCGAGGACATGAAGACGGCGGTGAGCGAAGCGTGTAAGAACATTTCCTGTCACGGATACAGTGGATTTGCAGACAAATATGATGTAGAATGTAACGTGGAGCAGGGAATGATCGAAATTACAGTGAGAGATGATTGTGATTCTCATTCCATTGCCAAGACACATAAGCCGTGCGAGATGTGCCCAAGCGAGGGAGACCTCGGCATTTATGTGATTGAAACGCTGATGAACAAAGTAGAGTTTGGCAGGGGAGAGGATGAACGCAAGTTTATCAGAATGGTGAAGAAGGTATGACGGACAGGGATCAGTTTATCGAATATAAGAAGCATCCTACAATTGAATTAAGAAATAAAATCGTGGAGGATCATCTTTACATGGTAGATATTCTGATCCGCAAGTACCTGAACAAGGGCGTCGAGTACGACGATCTTTATCAGGTGGGCGCGTTGGCGCTGGTGCAGGCTGTGGAGCGTTTTGATCCGGATAAAGGTTATGAGTTCAGTTCCTTCGCCACGCCGACAATTCTCGGGGAAATCAAGAAATATTTCCGGGACAAGCAGTGGAGCCTGAAGGTACCCCGCCGCCTGAAGGAAATTTCGACCAAGGTTCAGGAGGTCAGAGACGATCTCTTTCTGAAATATCACCGCAACCCCACCGCGGCGGAAATCGCGGAGGCTACCGGTTTTACCGAGGAGCAGATCATTGAAGCGATGGAAAGTTCGCAGGCGTATGGAACCTATTCGCTGGACAAGACATTTGATGACGCCGGAGAAGATGGGGAAAGCTCCTTTCTGGAAAGGTACACAGGCTTTGATGACAAAGGCTTTGAACGGGTGGAAACTGCAGAGATTATTAACAAGGTCATGAATGAGCTCAGCGATCAGAACCGGTATATCTTCCGAGAACGCTTCATTTACAACCGATCTCAGGCAGACATTGCCAAAACACTCGGAGTCAGTCAGATGACCATTTCCCGTGCGGAGCGCAATATCATCCGCCAGTTCCAGAATGAGCTCCACAGATCCTCATAAAAATAATCGCCGAACCGCAGAGGAAGCGCGGACAGCGATTTTTTTATTTGATGGTTTTATTTGATGGACTTTATTTTCAGATCCCCCAACCGATCCGCGACTTTTCCTGTTTTATTGGCCAGCGAGTTCAGATCCCGGCAGAATTCCCTGGAAGAAATGATGTCGCGGATGGAATCTTCTCCTTCGATTTCCCGGATGTTTTCCCAGAACAGCCGTTTGACTTTATTCTCATTCTTCTTTATCCGTATCATTCCCTTCCAGAACCGGTCGTCGTCGCTGCTGATCCAGGCGCCTACGGATTCCTCCAGGATGTGAATGGAATCCCGGTTGATTTCAGCCATTTCAATATTCTTGGGGGTCGGTCGATAATCGAAAAACTGAATAAAATCCTTCAGATCCTTGATTTCATCCGTCAGGTCGTCGATGACCCGGGAAAGATTGAACAGATAGTGACGCGAGACCGGAGTAATAAAGGTGTTTTCCACATAATAGATGAGAGTTTCCCGTTTCCGGTCTGCGGTCTTCTCTGCCTCTTCAATGCGGTCTGCGGTGTCAGGATCCAGCGTGTGCATGAACTGCACGAAAAGGTCGGCGCTCAGGCTGCCCTGTGCGCACTGTCCTTTCAGCAGATCATATACCTCAGTATCCGGGCAGCTCCTGAAAAAACTTTTTTTCTTTATTTTCTCTGTCATGAACAAAACCTCCGGTTTTTTTCTTTTCTGTGTTCCGTTCCGATGAAGACACGGGTTATACGGGAATAAGTATCATAAGTCTGATTACAACTGCACCGGTCAGGCCTGCCGCCGGAAGGGTCAGGATCCAGGCCGCCAGTATTTTGTACAATATCTCCCAGTTCATCGACCGGGGACGGTCTTCGGTTCCGACGCCCATGACGGATCCGGTGATGACCTGCGTGGAACTGATGGGAAGTCCCGCTGCATTGGCGATTTCCACCACGAGTATGGATGAGAGCTGAGATACAAAGGCCCGATCTGTATTGATTTTCACAATGTCGCGGCCGACAGTGCGCATCATGTTGAAGCCGCCTGTCATGGCTCCGATGGCCAGTGCCAGACCGCAAAGGGAGGTAATCGACACCGGAAGATAAGGCAGAGTCAGACTGTCCGACGGAGAGCCGCCGCCTGATGCCAGAGCGCCGAGGCATATCACGCCGGCAACCTTTTGTGCCTCGTTGCTCCCATACGATAAAGCCAGCAGAAATGTGCTCACAATGTCCAGTGCACGAACTCTCTGTGTCCAGACGATCGTTCCCCGCCGCAGGATACGATTCTGAAGTTTCAGCAGCAGAAAACCCAGTGCGAAGCCTGTCAGAGGCGAGAGAATCATGGCTGCGACGACCCGCAGCATCACGCTGCTCCATATGACTGAATCCATACCGCAGACCGCCATGGAACAGCCGATCATGGAGCCTATCAGCGAATGGGAGGCACTGGAAGGAAGACGTCCTGCCCAGGTAATCAGATTCCATACCATGCTTCCCAGGAAGGCGGAGACGGCGAAGAGAGCGGCCTGTTTCCCTCCGCCCGCAAGGATGGCACCGCTGTTCACGATTCCGTTTACCATAGTGGTTTGAACCGCACTTCCGAGCAGAACGGATCCCATCAGGCAGGCGAGACCGGCCAACAGAATTGCGGACCGGGGTTTCATAATCCGGGAGGTGACGGTGGTAGCGACAATGGTTCCCCCGTCGTGCATGCCGTTTACATATGCAGTTGCAAGTCCGATGATAACAGTCAGTACTAACATAATGATATATTACCACAGAAACCGGAAAACCGCGCGGTATTTTCCGACTCAGCCGGATGATCGTTCAGAAGTGTTGATGCGGAAAATATGGGTATAATACATCTATCCGCAGATCGGAGGCATCAGTGCTGTGCTGTCCGGCAGAGAGCGGATGAGGCGAAGAACGAAGAACGGAGCGTAATAAAAGACTCCGGTAAAAACAGGAGGAAAAAAATGAAACTGGAATTGTATAAATTTGAAGGATGTCCCTTCTGCATGAGGGTGATGAATGAAATCCGGGAAGAAGGAAGAAATGATGTGGAGTTCCACGATATCCATCAGAACGAGGATGATCGGCAGCGTCTGGTCCGCGACGGAGGCGTGGAACAGGTTCCCTGTCTGTTCATCGACGGCAGACCTCTGTATGAAAGTGCAGACATCATCGAATGGCTGCGGGCCAATCCCGCTTCCGTCGATTCCCGCGGATAATAGAGGAAAATCGAATGGAAAACGGCGCATAGAGCGCCGGACAGAAACAGAAGAGCCGTTTCCCGAACCTCTCGGGAAACGGCCGATATTCAGATACGTCCGGGGAGCACATGTTCTGACAGGTGAAAGTCTCAAACCCGGCCGAGTTGTTCAGCGTTTCTTCGACGCTGTTTTTTTCTTTTTGTTTTTCTTCCTCGGTGTGCTGATGTTGTACTTCAGGCGGATGCCCTGCATCATGGCGATTACGCTGAAGATGGCCGCGATCAGCATCAGTGCCAGCCAGATTCTGTTGTAGAATGTAAAGTCGTGGATTTTGTTATTCTCGTCTACATAAAACCGGATGTGCTGTGTAATGGTATAGAGTCCCCAGTAGACGAAGGTAAAGATGTTGCAGATCATGACTCCCTGAGAGCCGGAAATATAGCGTTCCGACTGAATGCGGAAGTTTACGCCGCCCTCCTCGACCGTCTTCGGATCGAGCGCCCTCATGTTGAGCAGGCAGATGAATGCGTAGGCGCATCCTATCGCCGCGGAAAAGATAATGACATTCAATCCGTAAAGGCTGTTTTTTTCCACGCCTTCTGCAGAGACCATGGGGCCTGTGAAGAAATTGACGAAAAAGAAAAACGCGATGACCAGAGCACCGCTGATTCCGGTGGCCGCCAGTCCGATTTCATACTTTCTCAAAAGTTCTTTTCTCTGTTCCATAATCTGATTCCTCGTATTCTGAATGTTGCTGTGGTGAAGAGTGTCTTCGCATTAAATTACCGTCGGATTTAACGGGCATTGACGCAGTTTGTCAGCAGTGCCGCTGCGCGGGTTATTCAGCCTGCCTGATCTCGTCGATCCCGATATTCGCCAGCTCGTCCGCACGGTTGTTCATTTCCGTGATATACAGAAAATCTTCGAAGCTGAAGCCGGTGCCGTTCCATCGGACGAATTTCTCATAGAGCCGATCCATATTGGTGGAGGGATGATCGGGATTCACATGCCCCTTGACCCGGTAGAAGTTCACGTCATGTCTGCGCACCAGCGCCAGAAGTGTCTGCCAGAGTTCCTGATTCTCGACAGGCTTTTTCTGAGAAGTTTTCCATCCGTTCTTCTCCCAGTTCACATACCATTTTTTCCGAAAGCAGTCCGCCACATAGGAGCTGTCTGTGAAGACCCGAACGGTCAGACCTTCCCGATTCAGTGCCGAAAAGGCGGAAATCACCGCCGTCAGTTCCATTCGGTTATTGGTGGTGTCTGCCTCGCTGCCGTGAAGCTCTTTTTTGTGATCTCCGAATTCCAGAATCGCTCCCCAGCCTCCCAGATTCTTATCGTTCTGGTTGCCGGCACATCCTCCGTCGGAATAAATGTTCAGTATCTGTGCCATAAATCTTTTACCTCGGTACTATTATGCCTTATTTTCCGGGAAACGTAAAGAGAATAACATCATCTTGCCATTTCCGAGTTTCGTGATATAATCTTATCAACTGAAACGACAACAAGACTGAGCAAGAAGGGAAATGAATGGGATTATCGTTCTGTTCTTTTGCCAGCGGCAGTTCGGGCAACTGTTATCTGGTGGAAAGTGAGAATACAGTAATATTAATTGACGTAGGGATCACGGGCAAGCGGATTCTGGCCGGGCTTGAGGAAAACGGTCTGAAAGCGGAAGACGTGGACGCGATCCTTCTGACCCATGAACACATCGACCACGTGCGGAGTATCCGGATGATCGGCCGCAAGGCCGGCCACGCGGAAGTTTATGCTTCCGGGGGAACGTTTGCGGGAATTGAAGAGAAGCTTTTGCCCAGGGGACGCTGGAGTCCCGTTCCCGACGAGGAGTTTGCCATAGGAGATATTGCGGTCAGAGCCTTCAGCCTTTCCCATGATGCAATTGAACCTACGGGATATACATTGCGGAGCGGCGGACGACAGGTGACGGTCGTTACGGACACAGGCGTCATTACGGAAGAGATTTTCGAGCAGATGAAGACTGCCGATCTTCTGGTACTGGAGGCTAACCACGAGGTGAATATTCTGCGGATGGGGTCCTATCCGTATCCGCTGCAGCAGCGGATTCTGGGAGATGAGGGTCATCTCTCCAACGAGACGGCGGGCCGGATTTTGTGCTCGCTTCTGGATCAGATGCACGGAGAAAGGGTTCCCCGGGTTCTGCTGGCACATCTTTCTCATGAGAACAACACTCCGCAGCAGGCATATCTGACGGTGAAAAACATACTATTCGAAAGGGATTACTTTGTTGACCGGGATGTGAAGCTGGCCGTGATCCGCCGGGATGAGACAAGCCCCCTATTGGAGGTATAGAAAATGAATATAACGGTGATATGCATCGGCAAGCTGAAGGAAAGATACTGGCGTGAGGCCGTCGGCGAATACAGCAAGCGGCTGGGAAGCTACTGCAGTCTGCGGATTCAGGAACTGAAGGAGGCGAGACTGCCTGCCGGCGCGGGGCCTGCGGAGGAAGAAGCTGTGAAGATTGCGGAGGGCGAGGAGATCCTCTCCCGGGTGAATAAAGATATGTTCGTCGTGTCTCTGGAAATCCGTGGAAAGCGGATGAGCTCAGAAACGCTGGCGGAAAAACTCCGGAGTCTGGCACTGGAGGGGCGGAACGAAATTGCCTTTGTTATAGGAGGAAGCCTTGGACTGTCTGAAGCGGTGAGCCGGAGAGCGGACCTGAAGCTGTCCTTCTCCGATATGACTTTTCCGCATCAGATGATGCGCGTGATTTTGCTGGAGCAGATTTACCGCTCTTTTCGGATTATCCGCGGGGAGCCTTATCACAAATGAAACCGGGCCGGCCGGAAAGCGGAGAAGAAAAAAGACTGAAAATACCGATAGAATACAATGGAAATTGATAAAAGATCTGTACTTGATTTTTGACGGATTTCGGAATATATTTATGTGATAAAGTTATGAACATGACGCAATTCAGGACAACAGAGAAAAAAGTATGCATAACCTGCGTGCTGTTCAGTGTGATATGCGCGATCACCTTTTCTTTAGTGAAGGGGATCAGCAGCGCCTTTTTTATCGGAATCGCGCTGGGAACTGTGCTGATGCTGCTGAATTTTCATCTGCTGGGAATTGTGGTCAGCAGATTTTTCGACAGATCGGGGATGGGAATTCCCGTTATGTTATATGTGCTCCGGCTGCTCATTTATGCCGCGGGCGCGGTGTTCTGCTTTCGGGTGGGAATGACCTGCCTGCTGGCGTATGCGCTGGGCGTTCTGGGGCTTGTTGCGGGAGCACTTTTAAACTTTGGTAAAGGAGGAGGTAAGGACCAATGATTCAATTCAGTGAATTGGGTCCAAGGATCATTCTGTATTTCGGGAGCGGCGGTAAGGTTTTCCTGACGGAAAGCACCTGCTTCGAGATCATCCTCGCCGTGATTCTGGCTGTCGTCGGAATCTGGCTGGGAAGCGGTCTGGAGAAGGTTCCCAGGGGGAAACAGATCGTTGCGGAAGTCCTGGTCGGCTGGGTGTATAATTTTGCTCAGCAGAATCTGGGAAAAATCCGGGGTGAGAAATTCGCACCTTATCTGGGATCACTTATCGTGTGGCTTGTATTCGCCAACAGCCTCGGGCTGATCGGACTCAGGCCGATCACGGCGGATCTCAATGTGACGGCGGCGCTGGCAGTGATGTCATTCGTCCTGATTCAGGGATTTGCGATTAAGGAACTGGGCGTCAGGGGAAGAATCGACGAGCTGGGGGATCCCTACTATGCGATTCTGCCGATGAATGTGATCAGTGAGCTGATTCTGCCGGTTACGCTGGCTCTTCGACTGTTCGGAAACATCTTCGGCGGCATGGTGGTCGTCGATCTGTGGATGCACCTGATGGAATTCCTGAGCTACAAATTCTGTGCAGTTCCGATTCTGCGGTGCATTACAGTCATTCCGCTGAATCTGTTCTTCGATATGTTTGAACCTGTGATTCAGGCATACATATTCACCATTCTGACTGCGGTCAATCTGGAGGAAGGTATGTCTGGCATGCGGGAGGATACAGCAGAGAAGAGACGACTGAAGAGAGAGAAGAAGAAACAGAAACTTATTAAAGAAGCCTGATGAAAAGAACTCAGGCACAGAAAAACCACGTATTTTAGGGAGGTAAAGAAAATGGGACTTATTGCAATCGGAGCAGGACTTGCTATGGGATTGGCGGCACTCGGCGTAGGCATCGGCCAGGGAATTCTGGCGAATGGAGCGATGCACGGAATGTCCAGGCAGCCGGAGATCGCCGGTAAAATCACCGGAAATATGATTCTGGCTATGGCTATCATGGAGACCGCGCTGGTCCTGTCCTTCGTTATCGCGATTATGCTTTACAGTAAGCTTTAATCAGGGGAAGAAATACAGAGAAAGGAGGGAATAAAACATGCACGGGTATCAGGCACTGTTTAATCTGAACTGGAACTTTCTGTTCTCGATCATAACGTTTATTGTTTTATTCTTGATCTTGAAGCATTTCTTCTTTGAAAAGGTCCATGACTTTATGATGAAGCGTCAGCAGGAGGTGGAGGATTCCCTGAATAATGCGGCGGAAACCAGCCGTATTGCCGACGCGAAACTCGCCGACTATGAGGAGCGTATCGCCAATGTAGAAACAGAGAGCCGCGCGATTATCAAGAAAGCCAGAGATGAAGCGAAGATCCAGGCGGACGGCATTATCGACGCTGCCAATGAGAAGGCTAAGGCCGCGATTACACGCTCTCAGGAGGAGATCCGGCGGGAGAAATTCAACGCCCGCAAGGAGCTTAAGGAAGAGGTGGGATCGCTGGCTGTTCTCGCCGCGGAGAAAATCATGGAACGGGAAATCGATGCGGACAGGCAGAAGGATATCGTTGACCGGATCATTGAGGAAGCTGAGGAGAAGACATGGAAATAGAAGTCGCAATGGTCTATGCCGAAGCGCTTTACGGTGCGGCGAAGGATCTCGGCGAGGTGGAAGAGATCCGGGACGAGATCACGCAGATCGACCAGATCCTCCGGAAAAGCAGAGACTTCTCGGAGCTTTTTCTGAATCCGGCTATTTCGGCTGCCGAAAAGAAGAACATACTGAAGAATGTGTTCGATGGCCGTGTGCAGAAAGAGGTCCTGAATTTCATGTACATTCTGGTGGACAAAGGCAGGACGACAGGTTTTCACGAGATGGTCCGCCAGTACTGCAGACTGATGGACGATGCGGAAGGAATCAGCGAAGGCGTAATCTATTCCGCTTATCCTGTGACGGATGAGCAGCTTCAGAAATTTGAAGCGGAGACCAGCCGGCTGTTCCGCAGAAAGGTGCATCTGAAAAACAGGGTGGACAAAAGTCTTCTGGGAGGCGTCCGGCTTTTTGTCGACGGGAAAATGATCGACGCATCCGCACAGCATAAGCTGGAACAGATGGCAAATGAGATCAGAGTATACTAAGGAGAATTTTCAATGAATTTAAAACCGGATGAAATAAGCGGTTTGATCAAAGACCAGATCAAGAATTACAGAAATGAAATGGAAATCTCCGATTTCGGTACTGTCATGCAGGTGGGCGACGGAATTGCCCGGGTCTACGGACTCAACCACTGCATGTCCGGAGAGCTGCTGGAATTTCCGAATAATGTTTACGGAATGGCACTGAACCTGGAGGAAGACAACGTGGGTGTCGTCATCCTGGGTCCATACAGGGAAATCGGAGAAGGCGATATTGTAAAACCGACCGGCCGGGTCGTTGAAGTCCCGGTGGGCGAGAATATGATTGGAAGAGTCGTGGATCCGTTGGGTCATCCCATCGACGGAAAGGGAGCCATTGAAACAAGCGAGACACGGCCCATCGAGTACCCCGCGCCGGGGGTGCTGCGCAGGCAGCCGGTCAAGGAGCCGCTGCAGACTGGAATCAAGGCAATCGACTCTATGATTCCTATCGGAAAGGGTCAGCGTGAGCTGATCATCGGGGACCGTCAGACCGGGAAAACGGCAATAGCGGTAGACACGATTCTGAACCAGAAGGGCAAGGATGTGATCTGTGTCTACGTCGCGATCGGGCAGAAGCAGTCCACCGTAGCGCAGCTGGTCAGCACACTGGAACAGAAGGAAGCCATGAATTACACCATCGTGGTGTCAGCGACTGCCAGTGCCGTCGCACCGATGCAGTACATCGCACCCTACGCCGGCTGTGCGATGGCGGAGTACTTTATGTATCAGGGCAAGCATGTGCTGATTATCTATGACGATCTGTCCAAGCATGCGGTGGCGTACCGAGCCATGTCGCTGCTTCTGCGCAGACCGCCGGGGCGAGAGGCGTTCCCCGGAGATGTATTCTATCTTCATTCCAGACTTCTGGAGAGAGCCGCGAAGCTGTCTGAGGAGCTGGGAGGCGGATCGATTACGGCGCTGCCTATCATCGAGACTCAGGCGAACGATATTTCCGCATACATTCCGACAAATGTCATCTCCATCACCGACGGACAGATCTTCCTGGAGACGGAGCTGTTCTTCGCAGGACAGCGGCCGGCGATTAACGCCGGAATTTCCGTATCCCGTGTCGGCGGAAGCGCTCAGATAAAAGCGATGAAGAGAGTTTCCAGCAAAATCAAGCTGATGCTGGCGCAGTACAGAGAACTTCAGAACTTCTCTCAGTTCGGCTCCGATATTGATGCGGATACAAAGAAGAGACTGGATCACGGACGTATTCTGATGGAGATCCTCAAGCAGGGACAGTACGGTCCGCTGGATGTCGCTGATCAGGTAATGATCATCTACGCCGCCTCCAACGGCATGCTGGATGATATCCCGGTAACCTCCGTCAAGGAGTTTGAGCGGCAGTTCTACGTCTATATGGACGACCATTATCCGGAGGTCAAGAGAGAGATCCACACAACCGGCGATTTCTCTGAGGAATCGGAGAAACTGATGCGGAAGGGAATTGAAGAATTCAAGAAAGTAGGGTTTATCAATGGCTGAACAGATGCAGGACATCAAACGCAGAATTAAAAGTATCAACAGCACAGAGCGGATTACCAACGCAATGAAGCTGGTTTCTGCGGCAAAGCTGCGTCGGGCCAAGGCGATTTACGAACACAGCAAGCTGTACCTGGATCGGATTATCGAATCCATCGATGAAGCCTTTGACAACGGACAGAAGGTTCCGAAGGAGCTGATTCTGGGAAGCCGGCAGATGAAAACAAGCTGCTATGTCATCATTACCAGCAGTACCGGGCTCTGCGGAAGCTTCAACGGAAACGTGATCCGGGAGGCGGAAGCGACAATCAGAAGAAAGAGCCGGGAGGCGGTTCTGGTGGACATCGGAAGCAAAGGCCGGGAATACTTTGAACGCAGGGGGTATGATGTGATCATCGAACATGATCCTCCGGCAGACACCGTGGACTACGAAGAGGTGAAAAAACTTGCCCGCCCTTTGTTCGAGAAGTATATGTCCGGAGAAATCGATGAGATCGTGCTGGTATACACCTCTTATGTCAACACCCTGAAGCAGGAGGTTGTCCGGAAACGGGTCCTGCCGGTGGACATCAGTGAGCGGAACGTAAGATCCTCGAACATTAATGTGATCGAGTATGAGCCGTCCGTGAATGAGGTCTTCCGCTATCTGGTTTCCAAATATATGGAAATGACGCTGTACAGCGCGGTCATTGAATCGGCGACCTGCGAACACGCGGCGCGCCGCCAGGCGATGGAGAACGCCAATGACAACGCCAGCGATATGCTGAAACTGCTGATGACGGAATACAACCGGGCGAGGCAGTCGCAGATCACTAATGAGATCATAGAAATCGTCTCAGGCTCTGAGGCATTGAATTAACAAGGAGGGAAGATAATTTGAATACAGGAATCATACATGAAATTATCGGACCGGTAGTCGATATCAAGTTTGATCCGGATCATCTTCCGGAGCTGCTGAATGAAATAAAGATCAGGCTGAATGACGATACCGTCATCGTGGCGGAGGTTGCGCAGCATAAAGGAGACGATGAGGTCAGATGTATCGCGCTCTCTTCTACTGACGGTCTTGCCAGAGGTATGGAAGCTGTAGATACGGGCAACCCCATCGAGGTTCCGGTCGGCGATGAAGTCCTGGGACGTCTGTTTAATGTTCTGGGCGAGCCCATCGATGAGAAGGGACCGGTGGAAAGCAAGATGCGCAAACCGATCCATCGGCCTGCTCCGCGGTTCGAGGACCAGGATACGTCGTCACAGATGTATGAGACCGGGATTAAGGTCATCGATCTGATTGCGCCGTACACCAAAGGCGGTAAGACCGGACTGTTCGGCGGCGCCGGCGTCGGAAAGACAGTTCTGATTCAGGAGCTGATTAATAACATCGCGACGCAGCACGGCGGAATCTCTGTCTTCGCCGGCGTCGGAGAGCGCACCAGAGAGGGAAACGACCTCTATGGTGAGATGACGGAATCCGGCGTCATCAAAAAGACCGCGATGGTATTCGGGCAGATGAACGAGCCGCCCGGGGCCAGAATGCGTGTGGCGCTTACCGGTCTGACCATGGCTGAGTATTTCCGCGATGAGGAGAAGCAGGACGTGCTTTTGTTCATCGATAATATTTTCCGTTTCACACAGGCAGGCTCCGAGGTCTCAGCGCTGCTGGGGCGTGTGCCCTCTGCGGTGGGATATCAGCCGACACTGGCCAATGAGATGGGTGCGCTGCAGGAGAGGATCACATCCACAAAAGACGGATCTATCACCTCCGTGCAGGCGGTTTATGTACCGGCAGACGACCTGACGGATCCGGCGCCGGCAACCACCTTCGCGCATCTGGACGCCACGACGGTACTGGATCGCTCTATTACGGAGCTGGGAATCTATCCGGCAGTGGATCCGCTGGCCTCTACGTCCCGCATTCTGGACCCGCTGATTGTCGGCGAAGAGCATTATGAAGTCGCCCGTCGGGTGCAGGAGGTTCTGCAGAAGTACAAGGATCTTCAGGACATCATCGCGATTCTCGGCATGGACGAGCTGTCGGAGGATGACAAGCTCACAGTGTCCCGGGCCAGAAAGATCCAGCGTTTCCTGTCGCAGCCGTTCACGGTCGGAGAGCAGTTTACCGGAATCCCGGGGAAATACGTTCCCGTGGCTGAAACTGTCCGGGGATTCCGCGAGATCCTTGACGGTGAGCACGACGATATTCCGGAGGAGCTCTTCCTTTTCGTCGGCGGTATCGACGAGGTCGTAGAGAAGTGGAACGCACAAAAGGAGCAGAACAATGGCTAGCACGAAGCTGGAGATTCTGACGCCGCAGGATATGTTCTATTCCGGTGAAGTCGAAAGTCTGACGGTGCAGACCCTCAGCGGTGACGAGGGATATCTTCCCGGGCATGTGTGGTGCCGCAAACTGCTGAAGGAGGACGGGAAGATCCGTTTTCGGGAGGCAGGATCCGCGGAAACAAAGACTGCATACATTAAAGGAGGTTTCGTTGAGATCCGTGATATCTTCACGGTGTATTCGGAGGATGCTTCTTATTGAAACGAACCTATATTGCGATTGATCTGAAATCGTTTTACGCCTCGGTGGAATGCCGGGAGCGCGGGCTTGATCCGCTGACCACGAATCTTGTGGTGGCGGACGCCGCCCGAACAGAGAAAACAATCTGCCTTGCCGTATCCCCCTCCCTGAAATCCATGGGAGTGCCGGGACGGGCAAGGCTGTTTGAGGTAATTTCCGTCATGAGGCAGGTCAATGCCCGCCGCCGTGCTGCGGCAGGCGTCGGTCTGAAGGGAGAGTCTTCGGATATCGAAGAACTTGCTGCTGATCCTGAGCTGAAGGCGGGCTGGATTACGGCGGTCCCACGTATGGCGCTGTATATGGAGTACAGCAGCCGCATTTATGATATCTATCTGAATTACGTGGCGGCAGAGGATATTCATGTCTATTCCATCGACGAGGTCTTCATGGACGTAACGGATTATCTTCCACTCTACGGAATGACGCCGCATCAGTTTGCCCGGGCGATTATTGATGAGGTTCTCGCGCAGACCGGTATTACCGCGACAGTGGGAATCGGTCCGAATCTTTTTTTGTGCAAGATCGCCATGGATCTCGAGGCCAAGCACTGCCCGCCGGATGAAGACGGCGTGCGGATTGCCGAGCTGGATGAGATGAGCTATCGCAGAAGCCTGTGGGAGCACAGGCCCCTGACGGACTTCTGGCGGGTCGGCCCCGGATACGCCCGCAAGCTGGCGTCTGTGGGGCTTTATACTATGGGGGATGTGGCCCGCTGCTCTCTGGGCGCACCCGGCGAGTTCTACAACGAGGATCTGCTGTATCGCCTGTTCGGCGTCAACGCGGAGCTTCTCATCGATCATGCATGGGGATGGGAGCCCTGCACCATTGCGGATATCAAGGCGTACCGGCCGCGAACGGAGAGTGTCGGCACCGGTCAGGTTCTGCAGTCTGCCTATGAGGGGGAAAAGGCGAGGCTTGTGGCCTGGGAGATGGCGGATCAGCTGGCGCTGGATCTGGTGTCCAGAGGACTTACCACAGATCAGATTGTGCTCAATGTCGGCTATGATATTGAGAATCTGCAGAACCCGGTGCTTCGGGCGGCATATAAGGGGCCGGTGACGACGGATCACTACGGGCGGCAGGTTCCGAAGGCGGCGCATGGAACCATCAGTCTCGGGGATGCGACCTCCTCCACAAAGGATATTCTGGAGGCGTCGATGACGCTTTACGACCGCATTGTGGATCCGCGGCTGCTGGTGCGGCGGATCACAATCACGGCGGGTCATGTGGCGCCGGAGCAAACAGAGCCGCCGGCGCCGGAACCGGAGCAGCTGGACATGTTCACGGATTACGCCGCCAGAGAAGAGGAAGCGCGGCAGAGACAGGCGGAACGGAGCCGTGAGAAGAAGGTTCAGAAGACGATTCTGGAGATTAAGGGGAAATTCGGGAAAAACGCGATTCTCAAGGGTGCGAACCTAGAGGAGGGCGCTACGGCGCAGAGCCGGAACAAACAGATCGGAGGGCACAAGGCGTGAGCAGATACGACGACATTATCGGGCTTCCTCATCATGTGTCGAGCCGTCATCCTCATATGTCCATGAAAGAGCGGGCGGCGCAGTTTTCACCTTTTGCGGCGCTGACGGGCTACGGGGATACAGTGAGGGAAACGGCGAAGCAGCATATTCGGGAGACTGAAGAGAAGAACAGTAACAGTACGCTGATGGATGACGAATATGAGATTCATCTGGAGGATATGAAAGAATTATGGAACGACTGAGCATGAAGGATAAACTGGGATACGGGTCGGCCTCGCTGGCGGACTCGCTCTCGTATAATTTCATCGCGACATATTTCATGTTCTTTCTGACGACCGCGGTGGGCATCCGGCCGGCGACGGCGGGAATGATCACTGTGATCGGAGCGGTCTGGAACGGTTTTATCAATCCGGTAATCGGGTATTTCGCCGATCATATACGGACCTCACGGGGCCGCCGCCGGCCTCTGATTTTGTTTTCCTCGATACCGCTTGCGCTGACGCTGCTGTTCGCATTCACAGACTTTCCCTTTGTTTCCGCGGAGGGAAAGCCGTTTTACTACGGGATTCTGCTGATGCTGTTCTGGCTCAGCTATACCGGGTTTCTGGTGCCGTATCTGGCGCTTGCCTCGGAGTACACGACGGACTATGACCAGAGGACGATCCTGCGGTTCTTCGCGTCCATGTTCAATATGGCGGGAGCGCTGGTAAACTTCCTGATTCCTTCGGTGGCGGTGGAATGGCTGCAGGATGCGGGCGTTCCGCTGTCTCTTGCCTGGAGTCTGGTGGGAGGAATGGTCGGTGCGGTCTGTTTCATTTCAATCCTTCTGACGTTTTTGTCGTCAAAGAAAAAGGATCCGCCCTGTGTGGATTCCGGCGCTCGCCCGGGGTTTAATCCTGCGGATGTTTTTCGGGAGTATGTTTCTCTGTTTACGCTGGGACCCATCCGGCAGCTGATTGTTGCCAGCATTGCCACTCTGATCTGTTACAGTATCATGCTTGCGGATATGGTATATTTTCTGACATATAATATGAAGTGTACTGCGCTTCAGATGTCTTTATTCATGTCTCTGCGGGCGGTATTCGGGATTCTGCTGATTCCGCTGGTGGCAAGACTGACCGTTCGGTTCGATAAGAGGGGAGCGTTCGGGCTGCTCTCTGTAATCGGCATAGCCGGCATGGTGGTTCTGAGAATGACCGGCGTCGGGTCTACAGGCGGAATCATCTGCTATATGCTGATGGTTACTCTTTGTACGGCGATCTACTGGAGTCTGATGCCGTCGATGTATCTGGATGTCTGCGACTATGACAGGCTGAAGACGGGAAAGCGGCGGCAGGCCACAATTGTTTCGTTTCAGGGGCTGGTGGAGGCTGTGTCCGGAGGAATCGGCACCATGCTGCTGGGGTTTCTGTTACAAAATGCAGGGTTCGACGGCGGCGCGCCGGTACAGACAGCGTCCGCCTGCGAGTGGATATTCAACTGCACAACGGTAATTCCCGGCGCGTTCCTGGCAATCGCGATTATCGCCGTGTGGCGGTATCCGCTGACCCGCTCCGTCCATCGGGAAATTATGGAGAAAATCGGAGAGACCGGGGAGTAAGGCAGTCGGACTTAGACGGGAATTTAATGAGCAGATACTGATTAAAAGGGAACCGAGGTCAGCATATTTGGAAATGCCTTAATATTGACAATGCTATATATACACTGTACAATAAAGAGCAAAGTGTTGGAGTTCCGTAACAGAAGTACAATTATAATTGGGTATATCTCTAGACTATGCGAGGGATTTTCTACAAGTCGAAACTGATTTTTACAATTTTCGTTGCAGTCGCTGTGCTGTTTACACTGGCGGGGGTTTCCTTTGCTGAACAAAGAAAGAATGCCAGGCCGGCTGACTTTCTGTCGGATCAGTTTGTCGTGTTTGAAATATATAATGCGGCGAATTTTACAGAGCAGGATCTGCTGCGGATTATGGAGCGGAACTGTGGCGACGGAGGTTTTCTGTGTATGAAAAAGTATACGGCGAAAGAAGGCTGCTCTATATATTTCAGTCCAGGGATGAACTGCAAAATCAGGGTTACAGAGGGCAGGTCCTTTTCCCGGAAGGATTTCGACGAAGGGAAAAATGTCGCCATTGTGACCGGTGACCGGCAGAATCAGCCATCCCATATCTCTGTCAGCCAGAAAAGATACGATGTGATCGGAAGCTGCTCCTCGCAAAGGGCAGGACAGGCTTCCGACTGGTTCATCAATATGAATGCAGAAAATCTGAAGAATAAGAGAGTGTACGGCTACTATTTTTTCGATACCGACAGGCAGGACTGCCTTGGAACAGCAAAGAAAATTGCTGGAGCTGTGAAGGACGCCTGCCCCACAGCATCAGTGGCGGCAGAAAAGGGAATGAGCAGAATCGGGCGGGGTATGCGGCCGGAAAAGACAAATTATACGAATATGCTGGGATTCCTTATCGCTACGGCTGTCCTTGTTTTGCTCAATTCCTTTTCTGCGTGTTATTACTGGCTTGAGACACGGAAAAAAGAAATTGCGATTCGGAAGATGGCGGGAGCGCGAGGCAGGAATATCGTTGCATGGCTCTGCAGAGAATACGTCGTAATTCTGTTGCTGGCCTTTTTTACCGGTGTGGTGCTGTCTGAGTTATTCCTGCGGATTGCAGTATATCTGCCTGTGGCAAATTCCGTTGAACTGATGTTTGGAACGCATATTTCACTGCCGGGCACACTGTCCGGGATGGCGCTGCTTGCACTGATCGGTGCAGTTGTCATCACTGCGACTCTGAAGCGGTTCGGCAGAAATGCGATTGCGAGTAGATTATAGAAATGAGAAGAAATTTTTTTACATTCTTTTGGCAGGATATAAGGCGGAACCTGCTTAATTACCTTGTCATTCTGGTTCAGATCGTTCTGGCTGCGGTGGTTTTGTGCTATGCGCTGACACTGGCCTGTAACGGATGGGTTGCGACGAAGAAGTTTGAAAACCTCAACGACAGGAGCAGCATATATAAGCTGTCTGCGGATCTCGAAGAATCGGAAATGGACGAACTTTCCAACAGCAGGGCAGAAGCCCGTGCCCTGTATCGCCTTATTCAGGATATGTATGCATCAGACAGCCTGGAATGTGTGACAGCCGATGACTCTATGGATTTTACCTTCGGAAAACACCGGAAGGAGTATGCCGGACTCGACAAAAAACTGCGGGTTCCAAGTGATAGAACGGTTTCGGTAGATATGGCGGTTGTCAGCAGCAATTTTTTTCGTTTTTTCGGGATAAAGGGGAAGTATGATCTGCGCCCGGAAGGGAAGCGCCAGTCGCTGATACTGGGAAATGACTTCAGAAAATACTATCGTGTCGGAGATGTCCTTCATGATTCAGTTGATGATGAATATGTTGTGAAGGGGTTTCTTCCGAAAGGCGCGTACTATGTGAATCCATTTGAGAAGAACGAACCATTTTATCTGGATCGCTATTTTATCACCGCTGTTCTCCCGCAGCGCGATGACGCCATGGGGTCGTTTATCACCGTCATGAGTACTTTTGTTGTTGAAAAAAAGAAGAATGCGCTCCATGAGATGATGAGCAGGGAAAGCATGAAGAAACTGGATTTTCTCTACACGGAAAACTATACTGATGAGATCCGGGAATCCGTCACGGATATTCTGAACAGCGTAATGACGATGGCTTCAATCGCGGTCATTATTCTTATCTTTTGTTCCGTAGGACTCATCGCGAATTTACTGCATTTTATGGAAAGCAGCATGAAGGAGTTCGCCGTCAATATGCTGTGCGGGGCACGGCGCAGAGATATTATCCTTCGTCTTGTCGCGCAGGTTGGAAGTATGACCGTAATTGCAGGCTTTGTAACGCTTTTCGTATGGCAATTCTCAGGACTGGCAGTGGTGACGCTCCTTATTCTGGTGATTTATGCATTTATTGCGCTGGCTTATCCAGTCCGTCAGCTGAAGAAAATCGAAATAATTGAAATCATAAGGAGAAAATAGGTGGCATACAGTATAGAAATTGATCAGATCTGCAAGACGTACCGCGGGGTGGGCTATGAGGTAAAAGCGCTCCGGAATGTATCGATGAAAATCAATACGGGAGAGATGACTGCAGTCGTGGGTACCTCTGGTTCCGGAAAAACAACGCTGCTGAATATTCTGGGGCTCATCGATTCACCGGATTCCGGGACATATCGGCTGGGAGACATTGATACAGGAGAGTGTACGGAAACTGAGCGTGCGGGCCTCAGAAATTCCAGACTGGGGTTTATTTTGCAGGAATTTGCGCTAATCGACCGATATACTGTGGAGCAGAATATAAAAATCCCTCTGCTTTACTCCAACGTTCCGAAAAGGGAGTGGAATATGAGAATTGATGCGATGCTGGATAAGCTGGGAATAGCAGAGAAGAAAAAAAGGCGGCCGGCAGAATTGTCGGGAGGGCAGAAGCAGCGAGTGGCAATCGCACGAGCACTGATCAGTCAGGGAGACGTGATATTGGCAGATGAACCGACAGGAGCGCTGGATTCCCGAACTTCATTAGAAATAATAGATCTGTTCCAGAGGATTAAAAGCGAAAATAAAACAATTGTTCTGGTAACGCATGATCACGATATTGCAGCCGAATGCGACAGAATTCTGCATATTGAAGACGGCAGATTATATGAAGATTGACGCCTCGGGGAGCTACAGCACGCTGAATTTCCGTGTTGCGTCGATGTATCTGGCGAGAACGCCCAGATTAGCGTAGAAGTAGGAGAATTTCTCGACCCGGCGGACCTCCACCAGCCCGGATTTGACAAGCCGCTTCATGTGCTGGGAGATTGTGGCCTGCGCATAGTCAAAAACCTGCACCAGATCCTTGGTGCAGACAGGCTGCATTTCCTTATTACAGTGCATGATGTAGCGGAACAGCGCCAGACGGACAGGGTGCGCCAGAGCATCTGAAACGGTTGCGATCAGCTCTGTATCTAATCCCTGAAGTTCCTCACTGACACCTTTGTCTCTTCTGATTCTCATGAATGAGTATACCTCCCCGGCGAAAAAACGCCATATATCAATATACAGGATTTCTGCGTCAATTTCAACCTCTCCGATAGGTGCAAAAATATTTGCATTCAAGCGGGAAATAGTGTAAAATACAGGTAGCGGAGGTATCAGGAATGGACGCAATGTGCTATAAAAAAATAATCGAGGAACTGATCGATCTGATCGACGAGGGCGTTTACATCGTGGACAGCGACGGTGTCGGTCTCTTCTACAATGAAGAGATGGCGGAAAATGAGAAGATTAACGTTACCGATGTTATCGGAAGGGATTTTCACACGGCATTCCCGGGAATCAAGCTCAATGAAAGCACCATGTACCAGGCCCTGCACAAAGGGATCGCCACGAGGAACAAGCAGCAGACCTATACGAACCTGTACGGAAAAGAGGTCACAACCGTCAACAGCACCGTACCTGTAGAGCTGGACGGCCAGCGTATCGCCGCGATTGAAGTGGCCCGTGACATCACCAATATCCGTTCCCTGAGCGACACCATTCTTCAGCTGCGGGAGGACAGAAATCCCCCGGAAAAGGCCGCCAAGGCCAGTATCAAACGCTACAATTTCAACGATTTAGTCGGAGAAAATCTGCGTTTCCGAAGCGTCGTAAACAGAGCCAGGAGAGCGGCCGGGAACAACGCCTCAGTGTTCATCTATGGCGAGACGGGAACCGGCAAGGAACTCTTCGCACAAAGCATTCATTACGAGAGCCGGCGGAAGGACAAGCCGTTTCTGGCACAGAACTGTGCGGCTCTACCGGAATCCCTGCTGGAAGGAATTCTTTTCGGGACGGCCAGAGGCGGATTCACCGGAGCCGTTGATCGTGCGGGACTGTTTGAACAGGCTAACGGCGGAACGCTTCTGCTTGATGAGCTCAGTGCTATGCCCTATGATCTGCAGAGCAAGCTTCTGCGTGTGCTTCAGGAGGATTACATCCGCCGTGTCGGTGGAACAAAGGATATTCCCATCGATGTCCGCATCATCGCAACCGTCAACGAAGCGCCGGAAAAACTGATTGCGGAGGGTCTTCTGAGAAAGGACCTCTATTACAGACTGAATGTCGTGGGAATTTCCATTCCTCCGCTGCGGGAGCGTAAGGATGACATTCCGGTTCTGGTGGATTCCTTTCTTGAGAAATATAACAAAAAATATGACAAGCAGATCTGGATGGTGTCAGAGAACGCTCTCCAGAGACTCTGTGCCTACAACTATCCGGGAAATGTACGGGAGCTGGAGAACATCATCATTCAGTCTGTGGCCATGGCGGAAACGGAACACGTTCTGACGGAGCGTCTGCTCCAGATGCCGATTCATGTCGATGAGATCGGCCGGAGCGCGGAGAAGTGGGACGGACGTGCGCCCCTGAACGAATATATGGCAGAAATGGAGAAGATGATTATTCAGGGCGCATTGATCGACGCCGACGGAAATGTGACGAAGGCCGCCGCGATGCTGCAGATCAAACGGCAGACACTCCAGCATAAGCTGAAGAAGTATGGACTGACCCCACAATAGCAAAAATATTTGCAGAAAAAGAGCAAAAATATTTGCATCGAGCAAAAAGCAAATGACAAAAAATTACAGTATTTTTCTGATAATTCATAATTTCGAAAGATATATTGTGGTTTTAAAGGGTTTTTCTTTGTAAAACCACTTTTTTTTGTATAAAATTCTTGAAGACTGTATTGTGTATACAAGAATTGCGTTGGCATAAGGCTTGCTTTGTACTATAGGCACGGGATTGTTTCCCTATGGGGTGCCGTAAGGCAGGCCATTTCGGATAAGGTTAACTATTTGTTATGAAGAAAAGGAGAAAAGCAAATGAAAAATGTACAGGTAATCCTTTGGGGATTAGGCGCTATGGGCGGCGGAATCGGAAAAATGCTGGCAAAGAAAAAGGGCGTTGATATCGTTGGCGGAATCGACATCGGCGACAAGATCGGCAAAAACCTCTATGACGTCGTTCCCGGCATTGAGCAGGGCGACAGACCGGACGTTATCGTAGGAACTCCGGAAGACGTCATCAAGCCGGGCGCTGCAGACATCGTTGTCGTTTGCACAAATTCGTTCACAAAGGATGTTTACGAGAAGCTCGTTTTCGTTATGGAGCGCGGCATCAACGTGATCACCTCCGCAGAAGAAATGGCATATCCGCAGGCACAGGAGCCTGAACTGGCGAAGAAACTGGATGAATGCGCCAAGAAGAACGGCGTTACCGTACTGGGAACAGGAATCAACCCGGGCCTCATCATGGACCTGCTGGTCATCCTCTGGACCGCGGCCTGCGAGGATGTGAACCACATCACCTCCAGAAGAGTCAACTCTCTGTCACCGTTCGGACCTGCCGTTATGGAAGAGCAGGGCATCGGTATCTCTGTTGAGGACTTCAACAAGAGAAAGGCAGAAGGAACGATGGCCGGCCACGTCGGATTCGCAGAGTCTGTCGGCATGATGTGCGAAGCTCTGGGCTGGAAGCTGGATGAGTTCGGACAGGACATGGAGCCGATCGTTACAGATGTAGACAGAAAGTCCCCGTATGGATTCGCTCCTGCGGGCAGCGTTGCAGGTGTTGCCATGAAGGGCTGGGGAATCATCGACGGCGAGAGAAAGATCGATATGGATCATCCGCAGCAGATCGAGCCTGAGCAGGTTGGCGTACACACCGGTGACTATGTCATTCTGGATTCTGTACCGCCGGTCAACATGGCTAACAATCCGGAGATCGAGGGCGGCATCGGAACCATGGCGATGATCATGAACTGCATTCCGCACGTAATCAATGCGAACCCGGGTCTGAAGACCATGATCGACATCCCTGTTCCGCATGCAATTATGGGCGACTTCAGAGATCAGATCGACGAAGAGAAAAAACTGGTTAAATAAGAACCGCAGTGTCCTGACTCCGGTGACGGCCGGAGAAGCAGGAACAGAGCTGTCCCTTCGGCGGCATGCTCCGGCGAAGGAGGAACGGACGCGGACAAAAACACAAAATATCTGGGCGGGACGGGAAGCCGTTTCCCGCTCAGTCATTCATGAAAAAAGGAGAACCAAGCAATGGCAAAAAAAGGAGACTGGGTACGTATTCACAGTATCGTTCTCAAGGCCGAAGAAAGAACCGGAAAGATCCCGGAAGATACGCAGAAATGCGATCTGGAAATGTGGACCAAAGGGAGTCTTCTGGCTGATGCAGAGATCGGCGATACAGTTGAAGTAGAAACAGCGGTGGGCCGTATTGAGAAGGGCACACTGATCGAGGTAGGCCCCTACTACACCCACAGCTACGGAAAATTTGTTCCTGAGATTATCGAGATCGATAAGCAGCTGCGTAAAATCACGAGAGGAGGGGACAAATAATGGCACTGGCGAAAGATTATGATTCCGTAATGGGAAGATCCAATGAAATTCAGAAGAAGGCGCTGGGTCTTGACTATGAGAAATATGAATCCGGTTCCATCGCCTTCGATTATGAAGCCCTGATGAAGGATACAGGATATACGCTGGACGAGATCACCAAGATTCAGTCCAGAACCGCGGTAGGAAACACACCGCTCATCGAGCTGAGAAACATCAGCAAGCTGGCGAGAAAATACGCGAAGCCGGGCTACGGCGCAAGAATTTTTGCGAAGGATGAGGCTGCTAATGCTTCCGGAAGCTTCAAGGCCAGAAGAGCCGCATGTGCAGTGGCACACGCCAAGAAGCTGGGCTACAAGGGTGTTATCGCCGCAACCTCCGGAAACTACGGTGCGGCAGTTGCGTCCCAGGCGGCGATGCAGGGACTGGACTGCATCATCGTTCAGGAGTGCTATGACTCCAACGGAGTCGGACAGCCGGAAATTGTAGAGAAGGCAAGAAAATGCGAAGCCTACGGCGCAGAGGTTATTCAGCTGACTGTAGGACCTGAACTGTTCTACACCTTCCTGTCCGTTCTGGAGGACACCGGATATTTCAATGCGTCTCTGTACTCCCCCTTCGGTATTGCCGGAATCGAGACTCTGGGTTACGAGATCGCGATGCAGTGCCGCGAGAGAGTGGGCAAGGATCCGGATATGGTAGTCTGCACCAACGCGGGCGGCGGAATGATGACCGGTACGGCGAGAGGTCTGCTGAAGGCGGGCGCTGTTGATACCAAAATGGTCGCGGCGTCCATCGATCTGACCGGACTGTCCATGGCTTCCGACAAGCAGTTCAACCTGAAGTCCTGCACCACCGGACATACCGGATTCGGCGTTCCTTACGCGACTGATCCGGATCACTCCGACGTTCCGAGGAGTGCGGCGAGACCGCTGCGTTACATGGATCGTTACGTTACGGTCAAGCAGGGCGAGGTTATGTACATGACAGAAGCTCTGGCACAGCTGGAGGGAATCGAAAGAGGACCTGCGGGCAACACAGCGCTGGCCGCGGCGTTCTCCCTGGCACAGGAGCTGCCGGAGGATGCAGTTCTGGTCATCAGTGAGACAGAGTATACCGGAGCCGGAAAACACATCCAGCCGCAGCTGTCCTTCGCGAGAGACAACGGCATTGAAATCAAGTTCGGAAATCCGACTGAGGAAGACAAGCCGGGCGTGAACGTCGTTCTGCCGGCAGACCCCGGTCTGATCCAGTGCCACGACGCAGATCTGCACCACTTCAGACAGTCCCTGATCAGAAAGGCTGTCAAAAAGGCGGGCGGTGTAACGCCGACAGATGCGGATCTTCAGTTCCTCGCAGAGGAGACCAAGACCGATGTTGCGTTCGTAAAGGAGACGCTGGGACTTTAATGGATATAACGCCTGTCTCCGTCGGGAACGTCGGAGGCAGGCATATATTGGAAGACCGACACTCATAACTGGGCGCCCGTTTCACCGACAGAGGGCGGGGCTCAGGGAAAGGTAGAAAAGAGAATGATAAGAGAAGACGATTTTGAAAAAAGAAGAGTTGAAAAAGGTATCGCCGATCTTACAGACGAGCAGCTGTACGACAAGTTCTGGGAGCTGTGCACACAAGTTGTGGATCCGCTCATCGAGCTGGGCAGAAAGAACACGACTCCTTCCGTAGAGAGAGCCGTTCTTCTGCGTATGGGAGTATCCTCCCTTGACACACAGAAAATCGTAGAGGGCGCTATGGACAGAGGCCTTATGGGTCACGGCACCGGCCACATCGTCTACAGAATTTCCAAGGACAAGGGAATTTCTATCCGCGAAGCTTCACAGGCATTGGCTCAGGGTGAATACTGGGATGATGCAGTAGCTATTTTCGGCAAGGAGGAGAAGTAAGATGGCAGATATGGTACTGAATAAGAATGAAAAACTGGACGTAAGAGAAATCCTGAAGGATCTCGAAAACTACGCCCCGAGAAGACATGGATGGCACTGGAGAGAGCCGGCCCCGAATCTTGAGATGGGACCCTTCACGTTCCACGACATGTCCAAGCCGCTGAAACAGAGCATCGGCCTTCCGCCGGCGAAGTTCTTCGGCGACATCGATCCGCAGCCGCAGCCGGTCATCACCACAGAGATCGCTTCCGGAAGATTCGAGGACGATATCAGAAGAATGAGAATGGCGGCATGGCACGGCGCTGACCATATCATGGTTATCCGTCATATGGGCCAGTCTCATATCGACGGCCTGATGGAAGGTACTCCCCAGGGAATCGGCGGCGTTCCTATCACCAGAAAACAGGTCAGATGCCAGAGAAAGGCTCTGGATCTCATCGAGGATGAGGTCGGCCGTCCGCTGAACTACCACTCCTACGTATCCGGAGTAGCCGGACCGGACGTTGCGGTCATGTTCGCAGAGGAGGGCATCAACGGCGCTCACCAGGATCCGCAGTATAACGTTCTGTACAGAGACATCAACTGTGTAAGATCCTTTGTTGACGCCTGCGAATCCAAGAAGGTTCTGGCATGGGCAGAGATCCTGCAGATCGATGGTGCGCACAATGCGAACGCTACCGCTAGAGAAGCATGGAAGGTTATGCCTGAGCTGATCGTGCAGCACGCCATCAACTCCCTGTTCTCGGAGAAGGTCGGAATCAAGCCGGAGAACATCTCCCTGTCCACCGTACCGCCGGATGCGGCTCCTGCCCCGGCGATGTACCTCGACCTGCCTTACGCGGTCGCGCTGAGAGACATCTGCGGCAGATACAAAATGAGAGCCCAGCAGACAACCAAATACGTCTGCTCCTCCGTCAGAGAAGCGACGGTAACACACGTGATGAACATGGTCATCTCCAAGCTGACCAGCGCGGACATTCAGTCCACCATCACACCGGACGAGGGAAGAAACGTTCCCTGGCACATTTACAACATGGAAGCCATCGACAACGCCAAGCAGGCCTTCGTATACATGGACGGCTTCAACGAGCTGGTTGAACTGAAGAAGGACGGACCGCTCCGCGAGATGGCGAGAGAGATCAAGGAAAGAGCGACACTGTTCATGGAGGAGATCGTCGAGGTCGGCGGTTACTTCAACGCAGTTGAGCAGGGATTCTTCGTTGATTCTGCGAAATACCCCGCCAGAAACGGTGACGGAATTGCCAGAAAGATCAAGGGCGGCGTCGGCTACGGATTCATCTTCCCGAGAGAGGATGACTACATGGCTCCTGTTACGGCGCACTTCGGATACAACAACGTGGAGCAGTACGGCGGCGACCCGGAGAATCCGAGCGCGCTGATCGGCGGCTGCACATTCGAGGACAGAAGCAAGATCGTCTATATCGACGAGCTGGATGAAGTCGACAACGTCAACGTGAGACTTGAGAAGGTCAAGAAGTATCTTGACGGCGAGGCGATCAAGCCTGAGATGGAATGGTGCGGAGACGGCGTCGTCATGCTGACCATGATGGTGCCGGCGAACGTGAGAACCGCAGAGGCTACCGGTCTGCAGATCGCGGAGAAGATGGGTCTGGATTCACCGGAGGTCATCTCCAAGGAAATCATGCACCCGGCCGAGGGTACAAGAATCGAGATCAAGGGCAAACTGACCTTCGATGTCGATCCGAAGTCCCTGGTACTGCCTCCGCCGCCGCATCATCTGCCGGATGAGGTTCTGTACAAGGAATTCAAGGATCATCACATGAGAGTCGTCTGCGGAACCGTCGGTGACGACGAGCACTCCGTCGGACTCCGTGAGATCATCAACATCAAGCACGGCGGAATCGAGAAATGGGGAATCGAGGTTAACTACCTGGGTACCTCAGTACCGGTAGAAAAACTGGTAGACGCGGCAGTCGAGCTGGATGCTGACGCAATCCTGGCTTCCACGATCATCTCTCATGACAACATCCACTACAAGAACATGAAGAGGATCAACGAGCTGGCCATCGAAAAGGGTATCCGCGACAAGGTTATCATCGCGGCAGGCGGAACACAGGTATCCCCGGAGGATGCACGCGCCACCGGAATCGATGAAGGCTTCGGAAGAGACTCCCACGGTATCGACGTAGCGACATACCTCTGCGAAGAGGCGATGAGACGCCGCGGCGAACTGCCCCCGGGAGGACACCTGAAGGGCATCGACGAAGACTGATAACTGCAGCGCCGGCGTAAAAGACGCGGCACAGCGGGTAAGGCTTTGTACGAATACAGCAGATACACCGGGGCGGGCATGAACCCGTCCCGGATTTTTTTAGAGCAGAGCTTTCACAAAGCAGGCAAAGAGCAAGCAAACGGAGGAATCTGCGGGAAACCGGCAGATCATCAGGACATTGGAGGACAGAAACAAATGAATGTAGACGTATTGGTAGCGGAAATCGGATCCACAACGACAGTGGTCAACGCATTCACGGATCTGGATACCGATCATCCGTGCTTCTGGGGGCAGGGTCAGGCACCGACTTCTGTACTCGACGGAGACGTGAGGGTCGGACTTCAGGGCGCTGTCGACGACCTTTGTAAGAACAAAGGAATAAGCAGCATTGAATACGGACAGATGCTGGCGACTTCTTCCGCGGCCGGCGGACTGAAGATGACCGTGCACGGACTGGTTTATGATATGACAGCCAAGGCTGCGAAGGAAGCGGCGCTGGGTGCGGGCGGAATCATTCATTATGTGACCAGCGGACGGCTTCGCCGGACTGACCTGAAGAAGATCCGGGAAATTCAGCCGAATCTGATTCTTATCGCGGGCGGCGTGGATTACGGCGAGCGGGATACCGCACTGGACAATGCCGAGATGATCCGCGGCATGGGACTGAAGGTTCCGGTCATCTATGCGGGCAACGTCGAGAACAAGGAGGAAATCAAACTGATTTTCGAGGACAGTGAGCAGGAGCTGTATATCGTCGAGAATGTGTATCCTAAAATCGATGCGCTGAATGTAGAGCCCTGCCGGAAGGTGATTCAGCAGGCCTTTGAGCAGCATATTACTCATGCACCGGGGATGGAGCACGTCCGCGACATGGTCAGCGGCCCCATCATTCCTACGCCGGGTGCGGTGATGGAGTGTACAAAGGTGCTGTACGACTGCATCGGGGACTTAATCGTTCTGGACGTGGGCGGAGCGACTACGGATCTGCATTCCGTTGCGGTGGAATCGGACAAGGTCGCCAGAATCATGACTTCTCCGGAACCGAAGGCCAAGCGGACGGTGGAGGGCGATCTGGGCGTTTTCGTAAATCGCTACAAGGTAATCGAATCCATCGGTGAGGAAAAACTGAGAGAGGAATGCGAGAATGAGCTCCATATCGATCTTGATAAGACACTGGAGACATACTACGCGATTCCGAAGAACGAGGATGAAATAAAACTGGTTGAGAGGCTGACCCGTGAGGCCGTGTTCCGGGCGACGGAGCGGCACGCCGGACAGCTCCGGTATATCTATGGACCCTCCGGCCGAAGCACTGTGGCAGAAGGTAAAGATCTGACACAGGTCAAATACATTGTGGGAACCGGAGGCGCGCTGACACGGCTGCCACACCGGGTGGAAATCATGGAAGAGATTCCGGGAGAGAATATCACCGGCATGAGGCTGTTCCCGACTGACCACGCAAAGGTTCTGGTGGATAATGATTACATCATGGCGTCTCTGGGCGTTCTGTCCAAGACCAACCGTGAAGCGGCAATTAAGCTGCTGGAAAAGAGTCTTGATTTTGAATTCCCGGAGAAGGTTGAGAATGAGATCTATAAGTCCTCAATCAAGGCGATGGAGGATGTCGAAGCCGAATATGAGGCGAAGAAGAAAAAGGAAGAGGAGTATGCGGAGCACATCCGGGAAATGGAAGAAATGGGCTATGATATGAGCGCGTACAAGGAAGAGGAGCCCATCGGCGGTGCCAATGCCAGAGGTCCGGAGGGAAGCCACCATGATCCCGCCAAGGAAGGCATCGAGGCAGGCGGCGGTCTGCAGCCCGGCTGGAACCGGGAGAAGCAGGAAGACATCTCCAAGCCATGGAACAACTGCAACCGCGAGTGTGACATCTGCACTCATACCCACTGCCCCAACAACCAGAGCAGACGATGAGAATGAATGGAGAGTGAAACGATGTATCCGAAACTGGTAATAGATCTGAAAAAACTGCAGGGTAATCTCGACGCTGTCGCGGAGATTACAAAAGACCGCGGAGGATGTTCGCTGATGATCGTCACCAAGGGACTCTGCGCCGATCCGGAAATGGCCGGGCTGGTGGCGAGGGATCCGAAGGTGGATTACATGGCAGACTCCCGGGTGAAGAACCTGGCAAGCTACGCCGATATGGCGCGTGCCAACGGCAAGAAAACGGTGCTTCTGCGCATTCCGATGCACGATGAGGTGGAGGGCGTCATTCAATATGCGGACATTTCCTTCAACTCGGAGCTTTCCACCATCCGACTGCTGAACGAGGAAGCGGGCAGAGTCGGAAAAGTTCACGACATCGTTCTGATGATCGACCTGGGCGATCTGCGGGAAGGTATCTTTTTCCGGAATGAAGATCTGATCTGGGAGACCGTGGAGGAAATCCTGCAGATGGAGAACATCAACCTCTACGGTATCGCTGTGAACCTGACGTGCTACGGAGCGATTATTCCGAAGTATGACAATCTTTCTCAGCTGGTGGATATCGCAAGGAAGATTGAGGAGAAGTACGACATCCGTCTGCAGATGGTGTCAGGAGGGAATTCCAGCTCGATCTATCTGATCGACAAAGGTGAACTGCCGGAGGGTATCAACAACCTGCGTCTCGGAGAAGCGTTCCTGCTGGGAAATGATACTGCCTACGAGACAGATCTTCCCGGCACGGTCGGCGATACGGTGACGCTGCAGGCGCAGATCGTGGAGCTGAAGGAAAAACCTTCGCTGCCCATCGGCGAGGTCGGAGTGGACGCCTTCGGCCAGAAGCCGTACTATGAGGACCGCGGAATCATGAAGCGTGCGATTATCGCAGTCGGAAAACAGGATACGGATCTGGGCAGCATGACGCCGACGGATCCGCAGATTGAAATCATGGGCGGAAGCTCCGACCATACTATTCTGGACGTTACACACTGCGACAGAGACTACAAGGTCGGGGATGTTGTCACCTTCGAGCTGGGATACGGCGGTATGCTCAAGGTAGCGACCAGTCCCTATGTGGAGAGGGAATATGTCCGCGGATAACAGAATATACCTCGGATGCCATCTGTCTTCGGCAGATGGCTTTGAAGTAATGGGGCGAAACGCCGTGAGCATCGGCGCTAATACCTTCGCCTTTTTCACCCGGAATCCCAGAGGCGGAAAAGCGAAGGACATCGATCCGGAGGATGCGGCCGCCCTTCGGCACATAATGAAGGAGCAGGAGTTCGGCAGACTGGTGGCTCACGCGCCCTACACGCTGAATCCCTGTTCTGCGACTGCCCGCGTCCGTGAATTCGCCCACATGGTTATGGAGGATGACCTCAGACGGATGGAATATCTGCCGGGAAATTATTACAATTTCCATCCCGGCAGCCACGTCGGACAGGGGACGGAAACGGGGATAAGGTTGATTTACAGCCTTCTTAATGATATTATATCTAAAGACCAGACAACCACGGTACTGCTGGAAACCATGGCAGGAAAGGGAAGCGAGGTCGGCAGCAGGTTCGAAGAGCTTGCGCAGATCATAGAGAGAATCCGCATTGACGAAAAGGTCGGCGTCTGCATGGATACCTGCCACGTCAGTGATGCAGGATACGATATTGTCAATGATCTGGACGGCGTGCTGGAAGAGTTTGACCGGATAATCGGATTGGACCGGCTTAAGGCACTTCACATCAACGACAGTATGAATCCGCCGGGTTCTCATAAGGACCGCCATGCGCGAATCGGAGAGGGAACTCTCGGACTGGAAGCCATACGCAAATTCATACATCATCCTGCTCTTGAGGGACTGCCCTGCATACTGGAAACACCGCAGGACAGTATCAGAGGATATGGAAAGGAAATCGCAGTTTTAAAGAGAAAAGGAGATTAGACAGACATGAATGCAAGTGAAGTAAAAGACATTTTGGTAATTAATCCTGGTTCGACCTCGACGAAAATCACGATCTATACCAAGCAGAATACAGAGATTCTGTATGAGAACAACATCGTGCATGATGAGCAGAAGATTCTGGAGTTCCCGACAGTCGCCTCCCAGAAGAACTACAGAAAGGGCATCATTCTGGATGAACTGAATGACAAGGGCTATGATCTTAAGAATCTGACAGCTGTTGTAGGAAGAGGCGGTATGCTGTTCGGCCTGAAGGGCGGCGGCTACAAAATCAACGATAAGATGTATAACGAGATGGCGAGCTCAAAACTCCCTCAGCACGCCTCCTCGCTGGGAGCGCTGCTGGCGTATTCCATCGCACAGCCTCTGGGGATCCCGTCGTTCATCTATGACTCTACCATGGGCTGCGACCTGCTGGATATCGCCAAGGTTACCGGAATTTCCGAAATTGAGAAGTACGGTGCCACGCATCTGCTGAATTCCCGGGCACAGGCGATTAAATACGCTAAGTCCAAGGGGAAGGACTACAAGGAGATGAACTTCATCAACTGCCATATGGGCGGCGGCATTACCGCAAACGCCATGAAAGGCGGAAAGGTCATCGACACCGCAGCCTATGACGACGGCCCGATGGCACCGGAACGCTCCGGCGGCGTGCCCCTGCTTTTGTTCAAGCAGCTGTGCTTCGACGGAAAGCACACAGAAGAGGATATGGAGAAGCTGATCGCAGGCAAGGGCGGACTCTACTCCTATCTGGGAACAAAGGACGCTAGAGAAGTGGAGAAGATGATCGAGGAAGGCGACAGTTATGCGGCCATGGTCTATGAGGCGATGGGCTTCCAGGTGGCAAAGGCGATTGCGGGGCTGTCCTGCGCGCTGGAGGGCAAAGTTGATGTCATCATTCTGACCGGCGGCGTGGCGTATTCTAAATGGCTGACCGAGAAGATCAAGAAGTACTGCGGACACATCGCGCCGATCGAGGTTATGCCCGGTGAGAGCGAGATGGAGGCATTGGCGGCCGGAACGCTGCGGATGCTGACCGGTGAAGAGGAAATCAAAGAGCTGTAGAGGCGGCTTTCTGTGAATTCTCCGTCGGTCTGATACTGCCTTGATGGGCGCTGACAAAGGTCGGTTAACCGCGCCGCGGAGCGCACACCGGAGTGTGCGTTATAGTAACTCAGGGCGGATTTCCTACCACTCAGGCAAAAAAAGACCACTTTCTCCGGAATCTGATTATACTGAAGGTGAAAGTGGTTAAGATAATAACATGAAAACCGGCAGGCGCCAGGCGAAGCCTACCGGTTTTTTCATGCGTGTTTGTCGTATGCCCGCCGAGCGCCTCGCGAAAAACGCGGAACAGCAGAACCGTTTATAATCCGGACGTGTCCAGACCGTCGATGTCTGCGAGACAGCCGGACAGCAGGCGGCGTATCAGGCTGCATCCGCCTGTCTGAGCGGACTCAATGTTCAGCGGCATGATGGGATCGTGAAGAGATTTCCGAAGCAGGAACCATCCGCTGTATGCTCCGCGGTAAGCCACCCGGATTCCTTCATAGTTCGGCTGTACGATTTCCAGAGAGAGTCCTGCGTCCCGGGCGGAGGCAGGATCAGAAGCCCAATGCCGGACCGCTTCAAGCGCACTGTCCGCGCAGGCAGAGAAGTCCTCTGCACTGATGGGCAGGCGTACCTCCTCGGATTCAGCCGGCTCAGAAAGAGCGGCGATGACGGAGGAAATTCCAAGCCCTTTTTTCTTCAGGACAGCGGCGCGGATAACGATGCGGGTCGCAAGGAATGCGCCGTCGTCCAGGAAATAGTTGTCCCGGTAGGCTGCATGTCCGCTGGTTTCGATAGCAAGCTGAGCATCTGTCCCTTCATTGTTTAGTTCGATGGCTTTGTTGATGACATTGCGGTAGCCTCGTCTGAAGCGCAGATGTTTCAGGCCGAGACTGTCCTCCAGATAGGTGTGGAGTTCGTCGCTGGTGACGCTGTCAGTGACCACGGTGGTACCGGGATGTTCGTCCGCGATCAGCGCCGCGGCCATTGCGACGATTCCGTTGCGGCTGATTTCGCGCCCTTCTTCATCCACAGCTGAGGAACGGTCCACATCAGTATCGAAGATAATGCCGAGGTCGCACCGGCTGTCAGTGACCGCGGCACTGATGGATTTCATCGCATCCCTGTTTTCCGGATTCGGGGCGTGGTTCGGGAAGGTTCCGTCCGGCTCCAGGAACTGACTGGCGGATACATCCGCACCCAGAGGAGCCAGAACCTGTTTCGCATAGAAACCGCCGGCGCCGTTCCCTGCGTCCACGCAGATCTTCAGCCCCTCCAGGGGGTGGGGATCGCCGGAGCCGGCCGCAGTTCCGGTTTCGGCCGCTGCATCGGCGCTGCTCGCGGCAGCAGGATCGTCCTTTGTCCCCGCGGCCTTCGCCACGCCTCTGCAGATAAGATCCCGGAGATGCGCTGAATAGATCGCCATCAGATCTGTACCGGCCTGTGTCTGTGAGGCTTGCGCGCTGCCGGTTCCTGCCGGGATCATCCCCAGAATCTGGTCGCTTTCGGCGAAGACGATGATGTCTGTGATGTCGCCCTTGTTCAGACCTCCCGAGGCACTGAAAAATTTCAGACCGTTGCGGTTCCATGGAAGGTGGCTTGCCGTGACCATAACTGCGCCGTCTGCCCGGAATTCATCGAAGACAGTGGACATGAACATCGCCGGCGTGGAGGCCAACCCGCAGTTGAGAACCCGGACGCCGAAGGGAGACAGTGCGTCGCAGAAGGCGGTCGTCAGTGCTTCGCCGGAGAGGCGGGAATCACGTCCTACCGTGACGGTCATCTGAGAGGGAGCCTTGCCTGTCTGCTGTGTCAGCCAGTACAAAAAGCCTTTTGCGAGTCGTTCCACCGCGGTGGGGGTGAGGTTGACCGGCTCACCGGGAATTCCGTCCAGGGCGACGCCGCGTATGTCGCTGCCGTTCTGAAGTTTTTTGAAATCGTAATTGGACATTTTATCTTCTGTATTCCTTTCTCATAGTATGCTGGATGCATGCGGATCTGTTTGCATGTGCCTGCCGCATTCCGCCCCGGCGGGGCGGAATGCCCGCGCTGCGGGAGGGTCATCCGGCAGCGCGGAGGCGCGCCTCCGGGGTACGGGGCGCGCCGGCAGGCACTGCAGATACTTTAATTATATTGAATTCATGCGGTTCAGACAAGGAATTGTTGGCGAAAGGGCAGATTTATGTTAAAATATTGCCGAAGGAGTGTATTATCAATGGCCAGAAAAGGGAAAAGAGGAAAAGGGGATCTGTTCTTTGATGTCATCATCGTTATTCTGCTGTGCGTAATCGCATTCAGCCTGTTTAAAGTTGCTTCAATACTGAACGAATACCAGAAAGGCACCCGTGAATATAAACAGATCGCGAAAGACGCTGATCTGAAGCTTGAGGAGAACCGTCTCCACATCGACTGGAAGGCGCTGAAAAAGAAAAACAGCGACGTGAAGGCCTGGATCTATTCAAAGGGAACCGTTATCAATTATCCGGTGGTACAGGGCGACGACAACAGTTTCTATCTGCACCGCCTTTTGAACAAAGAATATAATTTCAAAGGAACGCTGTTCATCGACTACAGGGTGGAGCGGCCGTTCGATGATTTTAATACGATTATCTACGGACACCGGATGAAGGACGGCTCCATGTTCAAGCCTCTGGTGAAATACCGCGAGGAGGATTACTACAGGAAGCATAAAGTGATGCAGCTGGCGACGCCAAAGCACCAGTACGATCTGAAGATTTTCGCAGCGGTTACGATTCCGGCCCGGAGCAGTATGTACAAGTGCGCCTTCGGGACCCGAAAGGAGAAGGAAGCGTATCTGGAAAAGATCCGGGAGAAGAATGTTCTGACAACGGACGTACATGTTTCTGCGAACGACAGGATTGTGATGATGAGCACCTGCACTTATGAATTTGATAATGCGAGAGTTGTTGTATATGGAAAACTGATTGAGAAGGACTGAAAATGACTGGAGGCCATCCGGGGGATTGAAGCGGCGCGAATGGCCGGAAATAATCCGGAAGGTCTGAGAATGACTGATGGGGTGGATCATGCGGATTGCGATTTGTGATGATGAAGTAAAGGCGATCGAAATGTACACGCGGGATCTTCAGCGGATATGCCGGGAGAATGATATTGAGGCGGATTTTACAAAATACAGAAGCGGGGATCAGCTCTTGTTCTTCACGGAGGATATCGTCCGTGACACAGATATTCTCTTTCTGGATGTGGGAATGCCGGGAACTAACGGCATTGAAACCGCGAAACGCCTGAGAGAGAATGGCTATGAGGGAGAAATCATCTTTCTCACATCGTCGAGGGAAGCTGTGTTCTATGCATTTGATGTGAGAGCGACGAATTATCTGGTGAAGGAAATGGCGTCGGAAAAACGGCTGAAGGAGGTATTTCTTCGTGCCGTGGAGACCGCCCGGGAGAAAAGAAGCGAGTATCTGCTGCTTACCGGAGTCGGAGAATACCGGAATATCAGAATCAGTGAGATTCGTTATTTTGAAGTATCGCAGAAAATTGTCACCGTATATTACGAGGATACGAGTTTTGAATTCGTATCGACGATAGGAAAGCTGGAAAATCTTTTGTTCTCCAGAGGCTTTGTGCGGATCTCCAGGTCCTGCATCGTTGCGACCCGCTACGTCGCATCCTTCGCCTATGAAAAGGTCACGCTGACGACCGGTGAGAATCTTTCGGTCGGTCGAAAATATTATAAGGAACTGAAAAAAACGATGAAAGGCGGAAGTGATGAACGGCAGGATGAGAGGGAATAGAGGCAATGACAGAGCTGCCGCGCCGTTTCCGTCGCACCGGTCTTCACGTCTGCCCGCATCAGGATGGACATTCTGTCCGATACCGGTTCTGGTGATCTTCTGCATAGTGCTTCTGCTGCTTTGCTGCACGGCGGTTCCGGCGTTTGCCGAGAGCAGCTGCCCTGAAGGCGGTGAGCACGATTATGAGGTCAGTCTTGAAAAACGTGCGACACAGACCCGCGCCGGCCTGCGCCGGTATACCTGCCATAAATGCGGCAGTACGTATACAGAGCGGATCCCGGCGATGGGACATGTCTGGGGAACGTGGAAAATAGTAAAGAAGGCGACCTGCACAGCTGACGGCAGAGAGACGCGGATCTGCAGCAAGCATCCGGGGTTGGTGCATGTACAAAGCAGGGTTGTCCCGGCGCTCGGGCACGACTGGAGCGCGTGGAAGACGGTGCGTTCGGCCGCCCCCGGCAGAGCGGGGCTGGAGAAGAGGGTCTGCCGCAACAATCCGGATGAGGTTCAGTATCGGCAGAGTCCGGCGTTCGGGACATCGGACGGAGCTGGCTCCGGTGCAGTGACGGGGAATCTGATGATTTCCGGTTCGCACTCGGGAAATGTCTCCGGAGACAATGACTCGGAGAACGCAGGGGATCCCGCCCGTGCAGGAGCGAAGTCCGGCGTGGGATCCGGAAACGGCATGGCCGGCGGAAGCGCCGGCAGCGGTGATTCGGGCGGTGATTCGGACGGCGCGGGAGGAACAGGAACCTCCGGTGCCCGGAAGACGGTTCCGTTCGGCGCTGCAGACGCTGCGATTCTGGGAGCAAACGGTGCGGCGGTGCTGTTCTGGACGCTTCTGCTGCTGCCGCTGGTCCGAGTGATGTTCTGGGTGGTTGCAAAGCGCAGGGAGAAGGAAGAGGAGGCATCTGCATGATTCTGAGACGCGTGATCGGACTGATAATCCTTGCGGCTGTCATGACGGCGGGAGCGGTTCTGTACCTGATCCTGAACCGCAAAGTCGCCGATATTGAAAGTGATCTGACGATTCGTGAAAAAAAGGATATCCGGGGTTTAAAGAAATGAAAAAGAAACTGCTGACCATTTTGTTATGCCTTGCGGTATGCTTCGGAATGTACGGAGCGGTTCTTGTGATGCCCGGGGAAAGCGGACCGGCTCATGCGGAAACCGCCGCAGAGGGTATCGACTTTACGGAATTTCAAATGACGGGCGGACTAGACACGGGCAGCGACAGTGAGAAGAACAAAGGCTTTTCGGACTGTATCCGCACCGGCTCGTCCACATCCTCCGCATGCGATACGATTACGGTTTCCAGACCGTCAGACGCGGATCGGGTAAACTTTGTTTCCACCTCCACGAAAACCTTCGATTTCAGCCGGAGCTTCTCCTTCCGGGGAACGGCACGAATCTCTGAGGATCCGGACGGAATGGCCGTCGTGTTCCAGCCGGACAGGAGCTACGCATATGAGGCAGGTGCCGGACAGTACGGTTCATCGCTGTGCGTCTACCGGATCGAAGATGCGACCCGCGGCGTGCGGAATGCGCTGGTCCTGGAATTCGACACTTTTCTGACCGGCGACAACGGCACGGACGGACAGGCGGCGGTCCGCAGCGCCGGGCAGCCTCATATGGCACTGACGACGGTGGATGCGGATGGAAAAGAGAAAGATGACGGAAATTATCCGGTTCGCGCAATTCCCATTGACATCGGAACGGTCAGTTTCTCGATGGATTGGGAGATTACCGATGCAGACAGCGGAATGGGATGCTGCACGGTGCGGTGCGGAAGCGGAGATGGAGAGCGCACGATGCGCTATGAAAACTTTGATCCGAAAGCTGTGTTCGGAACGTCCTCTGTGTATATGACGGTGGCAGGGTCGGTGAATTACGGGTACTACGACCAGTCGGGCGGGGACTGGCAGCTCCGCCTGTTCGACTTCGCATACCGGAATCCGCCCGTGGTTCCGCCTGAGAATCCGCCGGAGCTTTCTGTGAAGGAGAGCAGCAGCCAGAGCAGTCGCTACGCAGAGGATGACAAAATATACAAGTATACGATCACGGTGGAGAACAAAAGCACATCCGATGCCGTAGGCCTCTTTGTCCGCCGATATATGCCGGAGTATACGAACTTTTATTCGACGGACAGCCTCGGGCATTACGGATGCGTCGACGGAAGGGAGCATGTCAGCTGGTTTATCGACAGGCTGAAGGCGGGAGAGCGTGTTCAGCTGACCTTCCGGGCGGCGGTCAACAACTGCAGGCCCGACAGACTTGTTATTCGACATCGTGTGTATTATGAGATTTCAGGAAGTGAAACCCCGCCAATGATGAACACCGGTACAGATCCGGAGAAAGTTGCGGCAGACTGATGAAAATTGCAGTTACAGGAGGAACCCCGGAGGCGGCTTCCGCGCTTCGGGACGTAATTGAAAGCTGGGCCTCGGACAACCTCCCCGAGACGGAAATATCAATGTACAGAGGCGGAACCCAGATGCTTCGGCAGGTGACTCCGGGCAGGTACGATCTGGCGTTTATCAGTTCCATCATGTCAGATATGAAGGGCATCGAGCTTGTCGAAAGGCTATGGGAGAAAACTCCTTCGACGGGCTGTGTCTTTGTTTCCTCGGATGAAAGTCTCATGCCGGAGGCCCTGAATTGCCACGCCTTCGACTATCTGGTCCGTCCACTCAGGGAAGAGCAGATTTTCCAGGTGCTCGGCGACATGCAGGAACGGCTTCCGCAGGCGGCCCCGTTCTTCTGCTATACCTGTGACCGAAGAGCCTGCCATATGATGTTCCACGATCTGATCTATGCCAGAAGCGATGGACATTATATCGAGCTTCACAGCAGGTCGGAGGGTACGCACAGGATCCGTATGTCGATGAAGGAGCTCCAGGAGCGACTCCGCGGAGATGAACGGTTCTTCCTTATCAACAAAGGAATCCTTGTGAATATGGGGCATATTCTGTCGGTGTACGGCGGATTCTGCCTGATGGACGACGCCAGAAGAAGTCTGCTCCCGATCAGCGTCCGGAGAGGCGCGCGGCTGAAGGAACAGTTGCATCAGTACATTTATCAGAGCCTGTGCAGGGAACGCGGCGACGAATCTCCGGGCAGGACAGTAGACTTCTGAGCGCCGGCGACGAAATTCTGAATAATTGCCAAGGTCGGGGACGCGGATGCCGGAGGCTGGGAATATTACCGGTCGAGGCCGCTAACGCCGAGGTCGGGAACGTCGCCGATGGCACTCCGGAATATAGCTGCTCTGAAATATAGCAGAATATAAAAAAAAGACGCTGCGGCATGAGGCCGCGGCTCTTATTTTGTGATATAATGGGAAAGCGGTGGAAAATTTCCCCGCGGAAGGAGAGTGACATGATCCCACTGAAAGAGATTCAGCGAGTATTTGAGAACGACCAGTTTGCCACATCCAACGGCATGGAGATCATGGAGGCGGATATCAATTACAGCAAATGCAGGATGGTTATCCGGGAGGAGCACAAAAATGCCCGGGGCGCGGTGATGGGCGGCGCGATCTATACGCTGGCTGACTTCGCCTTCGCGGTGGCTGCAAATCCGGAACATCCGGAAACGGTAACGCTGGACAGCAGTATTTCCTTCATGAACAGTACTCGAGGCAACGTGCTCTACGCAACGGCGCGCTGTGAGAAGGACGGCCGCCGCACCTGCTGCTTCAATATTGAGATTACTGACGACACGAGTACTCTGGTGGCGGCGGTGCGCTCTACAGGAATGCGTGTGGGCACAAAGCCTGTTGAAATTGACTACAATGAGTGAAAGATGTGAAAGAGAGGAATCTGAAAATGTTTTATGAAATGACAATCGCCGGCTGCAAGCGGCAGCTTCCCCTTTGTCCGGTCAACGACGAACTTTACATCGCGGCGTTTATTATGTTCAATGATGTGGAAGTTACCCGCGCCGCGGCGAAGGAACTCCTGGCGAAGGCGCCGGAGTTCGATGTGGTGGTCACAGCGGAAGCCAAGGGCATCCCTCTTGCCTACGAGATGGCGAGACAGGCGGGGAACAAAGATTATGTCGTCTGCCGCAAGGGTTTCAAGCTGTACATGCGCAATGTGATTGAGACCAGCGTGGACTCCATCACCACCGATCATCTGCAGAAGCTCTGCATCGACCAGGATGATGTGGAGACTCTGAAGGGACGCAGAGTCCTGATCGTGGACGATGTGGTCAGCACCGGCGAATCGCTGAATTCCATCGAGGCGCTGTTGAAGCAGATTGACCTGACCATCGTCGGACGGATGTGTGTTCTGGCAGAGGGAGAGGCAGCAGCCCGGGGCGATATCACTTACCTGAATGAGCTGCCGGTGTTCAATCCGGACGGCACGGTAAAAGAATAATCCTTCTCCGGAAAGGCTTTATGTCATAACCGCGAATTTACAGGGTCTGTTTGTTAACCTGTGCGTGCTCAGCCATCGAATATGCTCGAAATGTCAATAATACAGAGGGTATATTCGGTGGCCTGCCGCACTTTATAGGGAGAGGTTTTGCCGAGGAAGCATCAGCGCAGGCCGCCGGAAATCCAGAAACCTGTCGGAGTCCTCTCCGAGCGGTAACCGAAAACCCCTTCCTGAACACTAACCTGAAATCCCGAAAAAACCTGAAAAACTGCAGATTTCAGGTTGACAAGGTTCGCGTAAAATGGTATTATATCAAATGTGCCGGACAGCTGACACAGAAATTCATACGACGAGCACCATTAGCTCAGCTGGGAGAGCACCTGACTCTTAATCAGGGTGTCCAGGGTTCGAGCCCCTGATGGTGTACCAAAACAACAGACGCGTAAGCGTCTGTTTTGTTTTGGTACACCGAAGGGGCTCGAACCCGAAAGGGCGCGACCGTAAAGCGCGGCAGTCCAGTGAACTGCCGCGTAGGGAGCGGGGCAAGGCGACCGAAAGGGGAGCCGCAGCCCGGCAGACTTGCAGAGCAAGGATGCAAAACCCCTGATGGTGTACCAACTAAGATATGCAGTTTCAACAAGAAGCCGCATATCTTTTTTATTCATTTTGTTCATTTAGAATCGCATGGATTCTCTCTATCGGGAAGACATCGTCTATATCCTGGATATCAAAGTGTGATTCATTCAATGATTTTGATTTTGTTATTGCAAGGTACTCGTCAATGACCTTTCGATCAATAATTACTTTGCCATGACCTAGCCAATGACGGTCACAACCATTTTTCTTGACTCCTGAAATCCAGTACTTCTCGCCAGTTTCTAAATCATAATAGTTACCACCTATGCCAGTAACGCCCCTGCTGGAACACCGTTGAAAGGCATGATCATTGAAATAAACTGTTTTTCCGGATTTTGATTCTTTAACGTTCCCTATCCAGGCTGGACCATCATCATTGTATCCAGTTTTTAATTCTATGTATTTTATGTTCATCTTTTATTTCTCCAAACAGTGTTGATCAAGCAGAAAATCCAGTAAGCCAATTACCAGGATCCCATCCTCTGTATGCCATGGTTTCATGCTGCCTTTAACAACAATTATCTTTTTAAAGCTGTCACTGATATTATTGAGCGGCCGGCTTTCCTGACTTGTCTTCTCTGGTGTGTCCAGATTTAATGCGGACTGAATGTAATATCGATTACTCCCCTGATTACAAATAAAATCAACTTCAGTCTGTATCCGTTTATTCCCTTCACGGATCTCAACAACACCAACGTCAACATTATAATCTCGTATGAGGAGTTCGTTGTAGATTGCGTTTTCCATCAGATGTGATTCTTCCTGCTGCCTGAAATTCAGACGAGCATTTCGAAGACCTAGGTCTGCAAAATAGTACTTTTGTGGGGTATTAATGTATTTCCTGCCCTTCACATCATAGCGTAAGGCTTTTTTTATGATAAAAGCATCTTCCAGATAGCTCAGGTATGAATTGATCGTATTGATGGACAGCTCTTTTGTGCCTTTGCTTTTGAAGGTGTCATGTATCTTTTGTGGATTAGTCAGAGAGCCTACTGAAGAAGCAAGAAGATTGACCATTGCGTCCAGTACATCCAGCCTTTTGATCTGATTACGATCAACGATATCAGTAAAATATGTCTGATTGAAAAGGTCTTTGAGATAATCCATCTTTTCCGAATCGGTTTTTCGAGAAAGCACCAATGGCATCCCACCGAAAGTAAGATATTCATTCCAGCATTCAAGTTTATCTCCACCAACAGCATTATAGAATTCCGAAAAAGATAATGGCTGTAGATGGATCTGGTCACCTCTGCCCCGAAATTCTGTTATAACATCAGATGACAAAAACTTTGAGTTACTTCCCGTAATATACACATCGATATTACCATCATAAAGAAGTCCGTTGAGAACTGATTCGAAATCTGATACAAGCTGTACTTCATCCAGAATCAGATAATACTGCTTATTGTCTTTGATCAGAGAATGGATATATTCATCAAAAGCTTCAGGGTCAGTATGATACTTCTTATTGGAAATACGATCCAGTTCGATTTTTATGATATGATCCTTCGGAACGCCTGATTCAAGTAGATAATCCCTGAACATTGGATCCAGCAAGTACGATTTCCCACATCTGCGTATACCGGTCACAATTTTAATAAGCCCATTAGTCCTTCGCTCAATAAGCTTCTGTAAATAATGGTCTCGTTTGATTTCTTTCATTCTGCACCTCGATGAATATATTTGCCAATAATGTCACTATTCTTCAACCAAACTATACCACGTCAGACAGGATTGGTCAATGTGCCTACTGAATATTTTTGCCGTAATTGGCGTGTTTCTTCATTTTAAATCATTACTAGGAATGTGGCCGGAAGTGTGTTACAAAAATTTGACGATTACTATATATTATAAGAAAAAAATGGCCGTCATGCTGTGATATGCTACCCTCAAGTAGGACACTAAAATATAAAACCTACTTGGGGGTATTTCTATGTCCAGAAAGAGTAAGATTGATCCAGTCCTTAAGGTCCAGTTAGTTGAACAGTATCTGAGGGGCGAAATTGGAATCAGCGAAGCTGGGAGATTAGCCGGGTTGTCCGGAAACGGAACAGATTCCTTCCGGAAATGGGTTATCATTTATCAGAACGAAGGTCCTGGCGGTCTTTTGAATCAGACGCATAACAAGCACTACCCTTTGGAACTGAAGCTTAGCGCAGTTAATGATTATCTTCAAGGAGAGGGATCTCTATTGGAGATAATGAAGCGGTACGGAATTCGGTCAAAAAAGGCACTCCAAGATTGGATAAAGCAGTATAATACTCATGGAGAAATCAGATGCCGCGGAAGCGGTGGAGGTAGCTACATGAGGAAAGCCAGAAACACTGCACCGGAAGAGCGTCACGAGATAGTAAGGGATTGCCTTGCCAATGATAAGAATTATGGTGCGGCTGCATTGAAATACAACTGCTCCTATCAACAGGTACGTAACTGGGTATTGCGTTATGAAAAGATGGGATCAGCCGGTCTGGAGGATCGTCGCGGAAGACGCGCAGGTACACAGCCTGCCAGGACGCCTGAGGAAGAAATGCGGGATAAGATCGCAGAACTGGAGCGAAGGAATCGTGATCTCCAGATGGAGAATGATCTGTTAAAAAAAGTCAGGGAGTTAGAGATGAAAGATCGCTATCTCTGACTCGACATCTGTATAAATATCAAGCGATCAAAGAACTGTCTGAAGAAAAATACTATCCCGTACAAAGGCTATGTGAGCATCTTCAGCTATCACGCAGCGCTTACTATCGCTGGCTGAAAGACCCTGTCAGTTTCAGCGAAAAGTATAATGAAGAGATCTCTGAGAAGATCAAGGATATCCATGAAAAGCATCCTGACATGGGATACCGGCGGATAAGGGATGAGCTGGACAGGAAGCATGGTATCGCTGTGAATGATAAGCGTGTCTTGAGGATCTGCCGCAAAGAACGCATCCAGTCTACGATCAAGTGGAAGCCGAAGAGCTGTACCAGAAGCAGCGATGATCCTGCACACATCGCCAGGAACTACCTGAACCGGGATTTCCACGCGGATGCTCCGAACGAGAAGTGGCTGACCGATGTGACTGAGTTCAAGTATTACATCGGCATTGAAGTCCACAAGGTATACTTAAGCGCCATTCTGGACCTTTATGACCGCAGGATTGTGGCTTACATGATAGGTGACCGCAACGACAATCCGCTTGTTATGAACACGTTTGATGCAGCTGTAGCAGTTGAGTCGGATGCCCATCCGCTGTTTCACAGTGACCGAGGTTTCCAGTACACCAGCAAGCAGTTCTCTGCAAGGCTCAAAAAGCATCATATGAAGCAGAGCATGTCCAGAGTGGCCCATTGTATTGATAACGGTCCGATGGAAGGCTTCTGGGGGATCCTGAAGCGGGAAACGTATTATGGGAGTCGGTTCACTTCAAGATCAGACCTTGTAAATACCATAGAAACCTATATCAGGTATTACAACACGGAAAGGATCCAACGAAAGCTTCAGCTGATGACCCCTGTTGAATACCATGAAAGCTACTACGCGGCTGCATAAGAATACCGCCAGCCGATTGCTCGACTGGCGGCGCGAAACTTTTTAATTATTCACTGTCCTCTTGACGGGTAGCACACCAATGCTCCGGTGCCTTTTATATCTTATTTTATTCTGATCAGCGTTTTGATCGACAACTTCTCATACTTTGTTCTGCGTCGGCTCAGGTTCTTCGCTTTAATGTCGGAGCTGCCGCAGGTTGCCCACACGGGATAGCCCCCGCCCCGCTGAATCTCAAAAGCGCCATCGTGTGCACTTTGGAATTTCCCCACTGGAAACCGACCACATCTTTTTTTGAAAAGCTTTACGGAAGATATTGAGATAGGTATACACCTATGATATACTATAATCAGTTCAAAGGAAAGGGGGTGGCACCATTGACACCAGAAGAAATAAAAGACCTGCTCAAACTTCTGGAAAAGGCATTGGCTAGCGAAATTGTCGACAAACTCGTAATAACCATTAAGCCTAAATAAGTTGTTCAAGCAGGCGGGCAGGTGTTAAATCACCTGCATTATTCTACACATAAATTGTTACAAATGTCAAGGGAGGCTTTATCATGGATGCTAAAGTGAAAATTAAATACGCAGACGGTTCTGAGCAAGTACAAAAATACGGTAGCCAGTCTAAATACGACAAAGCTAACACCGTCCAATTTAAAATGAAATTGAACAAAAAAACTGATAGCGACATTCTCGCTTGGCTGGAACAGCAGCCTAGCAAGCAAGGCGCGATCAAGGCATTAATACGGCAAGCCATCAATGAGGTGAACAAATGAACTTGATTGTGGTTCACTACACTTTACGGCAAGACTTCAACTGTTAGAACTGTATCATGCCAATTACACCATTAAAAAATTCTTTCACCTTCTTTCTGTCGAGTCCCTATATTTGAATCATACAGGAAGCTCCTTTTGGGAATAATAAAAGACCGTAAGCCATGCCTACGGTCTAAGTCTTTAGTTATTGATAGTTTTCATTTTCCGCAAATATCCATTGCGATATTTCCGAAGATTCTCACTCCATACTGCAGTGAGTCTTCATCAATATTAAGGATCGCGCTATGAAGTGATCCGGTCTCAATGTCATCGCGCTTACATCCTAACATGAATATCACACCGGGAATCTCCTCCTGGAAATATGCAAAGTCTTCAGAACCTAAATGTGGTCTTTCGATCATTATAATGTCATCTTTGCTTTCAAGTGATTTCTCAGCAGCATCGATAACATTCACTGTCAGGCGAGCATCATTATTTACTGAAGGGAAGCCTTGTATGAATTCGACTTCAGCTCTTCCTCCGAATCCCTGAGCGGTGCTTTCTGCAATTGAACTCATCTTTTCTCTTATCATGAGTTTGTTTTTGGCCTCGACACATCTTATCATTCCGCTCATTTCAACATAATCCGGAATGACATTGATTGCCTCTCCACCGTTGATCTTACATATAGAAAACGTTCCTACATCGAAGGGGCTCATGATATTACTGATTATAGTGTTAAGTCCCATGACTATCTGTGATGCTATGTTTATCGCATTTACACCGGTCTCTGGCTCAGATGAATGTGCATCATGTCCGTATACTCTAATATGGAATTCGTCATCAGTTGCTGTCATATATCCGGATTTGACTGCAATCGTACCTGTCGGGAGGTCAGGCATCATATGAAGAGCATATACTCCTTCAACGTCTGGATCCTTCAGTGCGCCATCATTAATGATGCATTTAGCACCTCCGTTAGCTTCCTCACCTGGCTGGAATATGAGTTTGATCACACCCTTAAGTTCATCCTTGATCTCGGAAAGAAGAATCGCGGTTCCTAAAAGTACAGCCATATGTCCATCATGTCCGCATGCATGCATGACTCCCACTCTTTTAGAGTCGAAATCAAGTCCGCTTTCTTCCATGATCGGAAGTGCATCCATGTCAGCCCTGAAGGCGATCACCGGACCCGGGATACCTGTGTCTAAAGTTGCCATAACTCCGGTACCGCCTATATTGGTCCTGACATCATATCCAAGTCCTTTTAGTTTATCTGCAATAAACTCGGAAGTCTCAAACTCTTCGAAACTCAGTTCAGGGAATTCATGAAAATGTCTTCTGTATTCAATCACTTTAGGTATGATCCTGTTAACGATCTCATTTATCATACGTGCCTCTTTTCTTTAGAGAGCCTCCAGTCTGGCAAGAAGCTGCTCTGTTGTTTCTGAATTAGCATATATTCTCTGGATACCCTGGAGTGCCTTCTCATGTCTTTCCTGGCTCATAGCTCCGATAGCATCCTCGATCATGTCTACATTATATCCGAGATCTCTGAAATCTCTGATAGCTGTACTTACACACTGATCTGTATAGAAACCGACTACAAGTACACTGTCAATGTGAAGGTTTCTCATGATCCTGTCGATGTTTGTCCCAACTACACAGCCGGAGCATGTCTTGTTAAGAACGATTTCACCTTCCAAGGGCATTGCCTCCTTAACGAAATCCGATCCTGGAGCTCCAGGTGGATAGAACATTCCGGCTTCTGTATGGAGTCTTCCGGTGTCAGCAGCATCAGGAAGATATGATCCTAACTTGACGTGAATAGGTTTGATGCCTTTCTCTCTGCACTTATTAAGTATCTTTTCAATATTTGCAAGAACTTTATTGGTGTTCTCGCCAAGCTGATCAAGTGCAGGCATAAGTGGTTCTACATCAATTCCCATAGCCTTATATCCCTCTACAAAGTATTCCTCTGTTACGCATTCCTGAACATCGATCAAGACTAATGCAGTGGTTTTAGGATCAAGGGGTACAGGGTTTCCATAAACTCCTCCGGCTAACTGCGCATAATAGTTTCTTACAAACTCATCTAAAATCTTGTTGTTATCCATTTTTTCTTCCTCCTATATCAAGAGCAAAATATAATTATCAAGTTTGCCAAGATATATAGCAACTACCGTGCCAACATAAGGAAGCCCTTATTTCAAGGGGTTTCATAAATGGATAGTTGTTGATTTGCAAATATTTGCGGCAACAATTTACATTATTGCAATATTTTGCAATAGGTTATATTCCAAGTTTTTTACATTTATAGTAGAGTGTCCTGAGTGGTATACCCAAAGCAACTGCAGCCCTGTTTTTATCACCGGCAGCGTTTTCGATAGCTCTTTTGATTACAACAGTTTCAACCTGTTTAAGAGCAGCCGTCAATTCTGTAGGCAAAGTATCAGGTACTCCTGCATAAGATGCTTTTGCCTTTCTGGGTCTGGCATCCTCTCCGTTGATCGAAGCTTCAATATCTTCTGCGGTCAGTACTTCTTCATCTCCGGAAAGGTTTATGAGCGCTCTTGAAAGAACATTCTGAAGTTCTCTGACGTTTCCGGGCCAGTCACTTTTCTTCAGAAGCTTGATAGCATCTTTTTCGATGGTAGTCACCTTTCTGCCATAATAGTCGTTATACTGGTTAAGGAGGTACATCGAAATAGCTTCAATATCATCCTTGCGCTCTCTGAGAGGTGGTATCTTGATTGGGAAAACGTTGAGCCTATAGTACAGATCTTCTCTGAATTCGCCTTCTTCAATCATCTTTTCCAGCGGTTTATTAGTTGCGCAGATAATCCTGACATCGATAGGGATAGACTCTGTGGACCCAACTGGCATGATTTCCTTTTCCTGAAGAGCCCTCAATATCTTCACCTGCATCCTGGGAGATACATCACCGATCTCATCTAGGAACAAACTTCCTTTATCAGCCTCTTGGAAGAGACCTTTCTTGCCGCCGCGCTGCGCACCTGTGAATGCACCTTCCTTATATCCGAATAATTCACTCTCTAGTAGTTCATCAGGTATCGATGAGCAATTGATCTTTACGAATTTCTCATTTCGCCGGGGGCTGGTATTGTGTATTGCATTGGCGAAGATCTCCTTACCGGTGCCGCTTTCACCACGAAGCATAATAGTCGCTGGTGTCATAGCAGCTGTTCTGGCGATATTAATAGCTTCCTGCAGTTTTTCATTCTCTCCAATAATGTCCTTAAAGGAGTACTTAGCCTCTACCTTTCTCAACTTCTGATTAAGTCGATCCAGTTCTCTCCTGAGTCGGTTTACCTCAGAAATGTCGTGATAAACTATGACCCTGCCTGCTTTCTTGCCATCGATATATATATCTTTGGAATCAGATACGATTTCCACGTTACCGCGCTTTAACATGATCTCATAAAGCGGGTTCTCATAGATGGTGTTTCCATACCTGTCCAACACACATATAGCATCTGATGTGGCCTTAAGCACTGGCTTAACTTCTTCGAGTATTTCCTTAACGTCAGTCCATTCCATGTCGTTCACCTTTTTGCAACTAATTGCAGCAACTTTATACATGGAATATACCACGTTTTGTTGTTTTTTTAAATGTGTTTTGTCATGTTATTTAATTATCTTTCCCAACTCTGACTTCTGACTCGAAGTTGATCTAGAAGACCATCCTCTTTAAAGCTGTACATCTCGCCGGTTTCAGCGGCAACGATGATATGATCCAGCATATTAATGATCTGGCCGTTAAGTTTCAGATTAAGAACCAGAAAGACTTCTCTGTCATAGGTGGAGAGTTCTTTGGCTATGACCTTTACTACATCTTCAGGTGATTTTATTGGCTCCGGACTATATAGTGATGGTTCTTTGACGAGCCTGATATTTGATAACATGGATTGGAACCATCACTCTCTCTGTTCCGCGTCACCGGAACCAGCCTTTCCGGACGCTGATCTTTGACAACTATTCCCGGAGCGAAGCCGCCCTCATCGCTGCGATGGCAGAAACAGAACGGATATGACTTCATCACGCTGGTGAAGACGAACATCTCCTGGGTAAAGTCGCTGATCGACAAACATATGGAAGAACTCAGCACGATATTCACGGCATACCCTTACGACGCCACGACCCACGGTGTGAGTCCTAAGCTGCACTGTCTACAGTGCTCTTGAATCTATCGTCATTCAGGTTTTTCCAGCCGAAGCGAATGATCGAAATGATGATAGAGACCAAGGTGATCGATTCGCTCAGCATGCCGCCCCAGGAGTGGATCAGAACATCGTAGAACAGTGTGCACGGCGATCCAATAAGCTGTGATAAACGGATTTTCTGTGCGTTGTCAGTCCAGTATCCTACAGTTGTCACTCCCACCGATGCAAACGGCAGGAGGCTGATCCAGCCATCCCATGTCCAGATCGTGAACGCTGCCAGAAGAGCTAAGATGCCTATCATAATCTTTTTGCTTTTTACCCAAGTCCAGACATTCACCTTGAGCAGAAGAATATTTCTCAGGATATTTATGAGAAGGCTGAGTGCTCCGGTATAGGCACCCAGGATTCCGAACTGTATGGCGAAGATGGAGCATCCTATCAGCTGGAATAAAAACAGCAATCTGTTTGATTTCATCTGATATGACAGAATGAAGAATGCTACTGCCACAAACCCGATTCCCTGTGCGATGTATCCGTTCATGTTTGCCTACCTCCGTTTTACCACTTTTCAATTAGAGATTAGCATGGCTAAAACGATTTGTAAAACTAATAGATTTTATTATATCAATAGATTGAATCTATCGATTGTGGCGTTTGTATGATATAATAGACCTGCAACTGCAGAATGGAGAATGAGTATATGGAAAATAAAAACGTCGCAACATTTGTCAAAATCGTCGAGTTCAATAATTTCACAAAGGCAGCAGACAGTCTCGGATACTCACAGGCGGCAGTTACGGCACAAATCAAATCGCTGGAGAAAGAACTGGGAGTACCTCTCTTTGACAGAGTGGGTAAAAGAATATTCCTGACACAGGCCGGCAAGACATTTCTGCCTTATGCAATCGATCTGTTAAAAGCAGAAGAGGCGGCAAAAAATTCCGTTGGTGTTTCGGAAGAATTGGAAGGGGAATTGGTCATCTGTTCCGCTTCATCCTATGCTTCGGAAGTGCTTCCTCAAATTTTGCTGCGGTACATGCATCTTCACCCAAAGGTTCGTATTACTGTAAAGGTTTCGGATTATCTGGAAGACAATATGCATAAACTTGCGCAGGGAGAACTGGATTTCCTGTTATGTATGGATGAAAGAAACGCCTTCCCCGATTTCGCATCCTTTGCTGAAAAGCCCGAACCGGTAATCTTTGTGACACACCCATCAAACCCTCTGTTGAAGAAAAAAAGGAAACCACTGCAGGATGTCGTAACAAGCAACTTTATCGTATCCGACAGGGAAATCGGATACAGCAGATTACTTGAGAAACAATTGCAAAAGAAGGGTATTGAACTATCACCAATTATGGAGATGGGATCAACCAATGCAATCATCAATGTGCTGCTCGGAGGATATGGGACGTCTTTTTTGCCGGAGTACACAGTGCGAAAGCATATCAAAGATGGAACGCTCGCCAGGATCGACGTCAAGGATATCAATGTTGATATGTACTCATTCTTTCTTTGCAGCAGAGATCGCTGGATCAATCCGGTCATGCAGGCATTCATAGATATTGTGAACAAATCAGAATAATGCAAGGGAAAGAAAATGTGCTGTTTTCGCGATTTTTCAATAATACTAAGTTTCTATATATCACCTGAAATGTCAACGAGAGTTAATTTGATCGGAAACTGCCATATACATTTTAAAAGCATATGGTAAACAAGATAAACCTTACTTGGATATCAGCAGCGCCGATTAAGCCCTGTCGGACTTAATCGGCAGACACGGTTTGGATTAATAGAACCTTCTGCGAACCATTTCAAATGTCCGGTTCGGATCTGTGGAGGTTCGTTCGATGCGTCCGGGAGCGCTCTTCACGGAGTCTCCTGTGAGGTGAAACCCGGCCTTTTCATAGACTGCTGCAGCACGGTCGTTGTCCGGATAGTGAATCAGTTCTACACAGCCGATACTCGGGAATTCCTTCTTAAAAGCTTCGCAGCAGGCCTCAAGCGCCTGCACTCCATACCCTTTTCCCTGCTGGTTTTTGTCCACCATGATGCGGTGGAGGAACACGTAATCCGGATCTCCTTCTACGAAATAGTAGAGGACAAAGCCGACAGGGACGTCGCCGTCGTAGATTCCTTTGGGGATGAATTCTTTGTAGAGATAACATTCCGCAATGGAAAACAGGTTATCCTCAACGAAACCCTTCTGGTCATCCTCCATTTCAAGATCCGTTATTTCAATCAGATTCTCTTTGGTTACCGGTTTTAATTTCAGCATTTTGCACCTCCCGCCGTCAGGCGTTCTCTTCGATAAACTCATCGATCAGTGCCAGTCCCTCTTCCAGCCGGTCAGCGTGGGACAGTGTGATCCGGAAGGAATGGGGAACAAAGAAGCAGTCGCCGTGGCAGACCAGGATCCCCTTCTCATCCAGTAGACGGTCGCCGAATACCTGTGCATCCATATCGATGTCATAGTGTATCAGGTAAGTGGTGCCGTGCGCGTCGGCGTACTGTTTAAGATGCGGGTGGCCATCCAGCCAGCGGTCGATGATTTTTTTGTTGGCGTTAACGATGGAACGGCTGCGCTGAAAGATTTTGTCCGCATGCTCCAGCGCAACAGCGAAAATCCATTCATCGAAGACCCCGCCGCAGATAGAATCATAAGAACGGCGATTCTAGATTCTCTTCCGCATCTCCGCATCATGGCAGACAATCCAGCCGACCCTTACGCCGGCCATGGAATAGATTTTCGATGAGCTGCAGGTGACGATGGCCTTCTCGTACAGATCGGCGAAGGAGGGCATATATTCCTCGTCCAGACCTCTGTACATTTCATCACAGACAATCCAGGCGTCACAGCTCCTGGCGATCTCCACCAGCGTTTCCATCTCCCGGCGCGTCAGCAATGCTCCGGAGGGATTGTTCGGGTTAGTGAACAAAATCGCCCTGGTGTCGGAGTCGACCTTCCGGCGGACCTCCTGCAGGTCCAGACGATATCCGGCTTCCGGCTGCAGATGCACATTCCGCACCTCCGCCCCCAGGGAACGGGGGATCGAATCGAACTGCTGATAGTTGGGCACAATGGAAATTACATTATCATCAGGCTCCACCAGGGTCATGACCACCGTGTTATTGGCGCCCGTTCCGCCATGTACCAGAATCACCTCATCCGGCTCTACTGCCCTGTACAAACCGGACACGGCTTTCTTGCAGCGAGGAGTGCCGTCAAACCGCGGATAACCGAGATTCATCGTTTTCAGTTCCCGGAAGAAGTCCTCCATACTTTCCCCGGTAAGCCGGAACAGCTCTTCTACCGTCATGGGCTGCACACAGCTGCCGCCCAGATAAATTTTGTTCTTGTCACTGTCACAGGCAGGATTCAGCCAGTTTTCCAATACAAAGTTATCAATTTTCATGGTATTCCTCCTTAACGGGCATATGTTATTTAAATTTCTGCTGTTGTACCGAGATGCTTTTTCTGCGCCGATTCTACCGCTGTCTTTGCGGTGACAAGATCCAGGGCAGCCAGACCGGTGGCGTCGAAAATCGTGATATCATCCGCAGATACCCTTCCGGGGACTTCTCCGATGAGAACCTGACCGATTTCCCCTGTTACTGTGTCCGGTGAAATAAGCCCCATCCTGGCCGGAATTTCCATTTCGCCCACGGCGCAGCACTGCTTTGCATCGTCCGCAAAGGCTCTGGCGACTGTAAAGAGCTGAGGATCAATCTCCTCCTTCCCCGTCATGTCGGCGCCGATACAGCTCAGATGCGTTCCCGGGCGGACCCAGTCCTTCATAATCAGAGGCTTTGTGCTTCTGGTCACGGTAAGAATGACATCGCTGACCTCCACCGCTTTTTTCAGATCATCGCATGCCCGGAAGGTCACATGACCGCAATCGATATGTAATTCTTCCTTCAGCCTTTTCTCGATGGATTTCACATATCGGGAGGCGTTTTCTGGCGCATAGGGGTCGGCGACAATTACTTTCGTAATGTCGGGCAGCTTCAAAATGGACGCGCCCAGCAGATAGATGGACTGTAATCCTGCTCCGACCAGAAGAAGCGTTTCGCTGTCCGGACGTGCCAGGGCGGCGGCGCCAATAGCCGCTGCTGCGCCGGTGCGAAGGCGGGTGATATAGGAAGCATCCATTACGCCGATGGGCATGCCCGTTTTCGAGTCGAAGGCCATCAATACGCCGGTAAATACCGGAAGCCCCTTCTCTGCGTTTTCCGGGAAATTATTTAACAGCTTCGCACCGTGAATGGCGACTTCTCCGAATGCTCCTCCGGAGCGGATATCCATCAGTGCGCCGGTTTCAAACCGGTGCTCCACAAGAGGCCATGCCGCGACCTGTCCTTTGGCCTTGGCCCTGTACACCGCCTCTACGCCTTCGATGACTTCCGGCAGCTCCAGAACGTTTATGAGATCCTTTCTGCTCAGTACCTTGATTTCCATTGCTACTACCTCCGTTTGATTTTGTTTAATGCGTGTTTGCAGCCGAACACCTGATGAACAGACACTGTTTACGGTAGCTTCCTTTGTCTGCTCTACAGATCTACTGTTACGCCCAGTCCCTTTTCTGCGCCAAGGGTCAGAGCCACCTTCGCAGCCGCGATGTCCATGAGTGCCATGCCGCATGGATCATAGATTGTAATTTCCTCATCCGATGTCCGGCCGGCAGTCTGCCCCGCAATTAACGTTCCGATTTCCGTAAGATCTGTTTCTGCAATAACGCCATTCTTAATCGGGATTTCCACTTCTCCTGCTTCGATGCAGTGCGGAATGTCGTCGACAAAGACTTTGGCGCCGCGGAAGATCTCCGGATCGATTTCTTCCTTTCCTTCCATATCGGAGCCGACAGTGGAGAAATGTGTTCCGGGTCTGACCCATTCCTTTCTGATTACCGGCTCTCTGGCAGGGGTGACGGTGATGACGATATCGCTGTCCGGAATGGCGGAGGCCGGATCTACGGTGGCTTCAAAGTCAACACCCGATGCATCGATTCCAAATTCCTCCTTCAGTCTCCGACGGATTTCGGACGCAAAACGTTTTCCGTTATCAGGGTTGAGAAGATCCGCGATATAGACTTTTTTCAGCCCCGGGAATACCACCAGTGTCGCTCCGATCTGAAACGCCGCCTGATTCCCCGCACCAAGGACGAACAGGGTGTCGGAGTCTTTCCGGGCCAGATATTTGGCGCCGATAGCGCCGGCCGCCCCTGTGCGAAGTCCTGTAATGTAAGAACCCTCCAGAAGGCCGATCAGACTTCCGGTATATTCATCGAATACATTGATTGTTGCCATAAGCGTGGGCAGGTTCTTCTCTGCGTTTCCGCCGAAAAAGCCGATTGTCTTATGTCCGAAAACATGTTCTCCGGGCAGGTAACCGGAACGGATATCCATGTCCCGCACGCCTTCCTCAAAGATATGGAACACGGTGGGCCAGGCGACAGCTTCTCCTGCGCTTTTCATTTTGTACACGTTTTCTACAGCGGTAATCGTCGGCTCCATCTCTACGACCTGCATGATGTCGGCCTTGTTCATAACTCTTGCTTTCATCTATGTCCTCCTCGTTCATCAGATTTCCTTCAGATATTCCCCGAACAGTTTCAGCCCTTCAGCCAGAAGCTCTGAGTCAAAGGCGTATCCGATGCGCACGGCGCCTTCTATCTCGAAGCATTCGCCCGGAGTGAACATGACCCCTTTGGATTTAAGCAATCCGATGCATAGATCTCGCGAGGGGATGTCTTTTCTGTAATAGACCAGTGCCGTTGTGCCGGCCACAGGTTTCTGATACCAGACTTCTTCAGTGGCGTTCACCCACTCGTCCAGAATATGCCGGTTCTTCAGCAGAATCGCTCTGTTTCTGGCGTAAATCGCCTCTTTATTGGCCAGAGCAAGCGCCGCAAGTTTATCGTCGATTACCGGGCAGCTGATGGTGTCATAATCCCTTCTTTCCCTTGCCAGACGCACCAGTTCTTTGTCGCGGGAAACAAACCAGCCGATGCGCAGTCCCGCCAGAGAATAGATTTTGGACATACTGCCTACGCTGATTCCTTTCTCGTAGATATCGACGATGCTTGGCATATAGCTGCCGTCTTCGGAAATTCCGCGGTACACCTCGTCACAAAGTACATAGGCATCCACGCTTCGCGCAATCTCAGCGATTTGCTGCATTTCCTCTGTCGGAATCAGAGAACCGCTGGGGTTGTTCGGATTGTTGATGGTAATCATCCTGGTGTTCTCATCCACAAGTGAACGAAGTTCGTTCAAATCCGGAAGGAATCGGTTCTCTGGGTTCAGTCTCAGCACGCGAACCTCTGCTCCGATGGACTCCGGTATGGAATAATGCTGCTGGTAGGTCGGCATGACCGATACCATATTGTCTCCGGGCTCCAGCAGTGTCATAATGACCTGATGGTTCGCACCGATTGCCCCGTGGAGGGGAACGATGTCCTCTGCATCCACATTTTCATAGAGCGACGCGATTCCGGCAAGCAGCTCCGGCGATCCCTCGATATGACTGTAGGTCAGCCGGGTATCCGCCAGATTCTTCATATATTCCCCGACATCCTCTCCCGAGAGCTCCAGAAGCTCCCGCACAGTCAAAGAGTCGATACAAGTTTCTGCCAGATTATACCTGCACCTGGTTTCCCACTCGTTCATCCACTGTTCCACTTTAAAGGTTCTGATTTTCATGGCTCTTACCTCCGTGTTTACGCCCTTTGCGTTCTTTGCACTCTTTGTGTTCTTTGCGCCTTTTGCACCCTGTCTTTGTCTCTATTCTAACAAAAGTTTTCCCTATAATTTATTGTAGGTTTCAATAAATTAATGTATACTATTTGTGAAATATACAATGAGGAGGAGAGCGATGGCACTGACGGTTAAAGACATATTAAAGCTGCCCTGCGCTGATTCCTTTGTGCTGGCTGCGGGGCGCGGAGGGCTGGAGAGACCGGTTCAGTCGGCGGAGATTCTGGATTACGAGTTTGCTCCGGACGTAGTATACGATGCCGCGGGATCCTTCAATCCGGACAGCGTGGTGCTTTCCAGTCTGCTATTCGCAAAGGATCGCCCGGAACTGCTTCTTCCGGCCGTCAGAGAGCTTTCTGAGCGCGGTTCTGCGGCTCTGATTTACAAGCGGGTTATCTTCGAGACACTTCCTCAGGAGGTTCTGGACTTTGCCGACAAAATGTCTTTCCCTGTTTTTTGTTATCGGGAAGGCACCTGGTTTGAAAATATTATCTTTGACATCATCTACGCCATCCGGCAGGACGACTCGTCATTTCTTACCTCTGATGTGGTTGATCAGATGATTCGCGGGAATCTGGGAAGGGAGTCCCAGTACCGGATCAGCCATGGGATTTCTTTGTTATTAAAGGAATTCAGCGCTGCGGTGTACTTTCGCCCCGGAAGTTCCGGCGAGCCGGACGTCGCACGCGTTGAAAACTCATACTATCTGAGCAAGGGAATCAAAACGAAGGTGCTTCCGGTGCCTTATGATGACGGGCTGTTCCTGCTGATGACCGCAAGACGGTCTGAGCGTTCCGCCTTCGAAGCGGTATTCCGTGAGGCTGCTGATGTGCTGGGGATTCCCTGCGGGAGGCTCCGCATTGTCTGGAGTGGAATCCATCCTTCTCATGAGTGCTTCGGCGAGATATTTCGGGAGGCCTATTATGGATGGCTTGCGGCTTCTATGACCGGTACGGCTTTTCATTCTTATGCGGATATCGGAGTCTATCAGTTCCTGATTCCATTGGCAGATTCGCCTGCCATGACGCATTTCTCCGCACATTACGCAGAGGTCGTGAAGGAATATGAGGGAACCTGCACCGCATGGATTCAGCACGGCGGGGACGCCACGGCAACGGCCGCGGAGCTGAGATGTCATGTAAACACAGTCCATTATCGTTTATCCCGCATCAAGGAGCGCATCGGACATCCGGAGTATTCAGACAGCCAGCTGTTCCGGGATCTGTCCATCGCGTATGTGGCGCTGGCGAACCGGAAAGGTTGAAGAGGTGTCAGCAGCTCCGGTCATAACTCCGCTATTGTACGGCAATGATATTATTGATATAATATTCAGAGAGAAATTAATGCGCACTCAGCCATCGAATATGCTTGGAATATCAAGAATTACAGGGGTGTATTCGGTGCCTGCCGGCGCACACTGCCACTGGACTGTGCACCGCGGCGCTGCCGTCAGTGCCCTTTAAGTCCGGCGGGGACTTAACGGGCATGCACCGGTTGGTTTTGAGGAGAATGTGGAGGAATCGATATGCTGAAAATCAGAGAGCTCGTATCCTCAGATATTGAGCGATACCTGGATGTTTATCTGAACGCCTATCCTGCGTTTAAAACGCTGGATGCGGAGTGCAGGGCCCGGCAGAGGGAGAGAAATCTGCGCAATATGGGGCTTTCCGATGTGGACTATATCGGAATGTTTGACGGGGAGGAACTTGTCGCGGCGATGAAGCTGGTGCATTTTCAGATGAACCTGTACGGGAATGTGGTACCGGCGCTGGGGCTCATGTCGCTCGCAGTTCATCCGCTGCATAAGAAAAAGGGCCTTGCCCTGAAAATGGTCCAGTATTATGAAGCCCGTGCAGTTGAGATGAAGGCGTCCGTGGCCCCGCTGCTGCCCTTCAATATGACGTTTTACAGGAGCATGGGGTACGGGCTCGGAAGCAGGCGCTCGCTGTATCATATCCCGACAGTGAATCTCCCAAAGGGAGAGATTTCCGCTGACCTTCGTTTTGTCAGAGCGCAGGAACTGGATGCGCTCGTCGCCTGCTACAACGAGAAGGCAGCGCGCACGCACGGGATGATCCGGAAAACCGGAGAGGAACTGGGTGACATGAGGGCCGATACCGCTTCCATCCGGCTCGGTGCATATGACGGGCAGAAGATGACCGGCTACCTGAGCTACAGGTTCGAGGATGCCAGTGAAACGAACTTTACGCAGAATCGCATTGTAGTAGATGAACTGATCTGCCTGGATGCGGAAACGCTGGAAAGCTTTCTGGAATACTTGCGGCGTCAGGCGGATCTGGCCCAGTCCGTTGTGCTGACCTCCGGCTGCGACGATTTCTATCATGTCCTGGCAGATCCCCAGGATCTGTCCATGGAATATCTTCCTTACGGGTATCTTCAGGTCTGCAGATCCTTCATCGGGTATATGTACAAAATCGTGGATTACCCTGAATTTTTCCGCGTGACGAGCAACCGGCCCACGGGTGCGGGATCGGTGACTGCGCGTATCGAATACCTGGATGCGTTCGCGAAGGAAGAACGGTTCCTGCTGCTCGATATCGGAGGGGAGCGCGGCGGCTGGCGGCTTCTTGCGTGCGGAACAGCGGGGTCGCCGGATGACGTCCGCGACGGAAGCGAAGGGCCTGTCCCGGAGCTTACGCTCAGATGCAGAGAATGCGACCTGAATGCGCTGCTGATGAACTCGGCGCGCCTTATGCCGCTGATAGACCTGGGCGTTGTCCGGACGGACAACACAGACGCGGCTCGCCGTATGGATATGATTTTGTACTACAGCAGTAAACCCTACAGCAACACGGATTTCTGACGGCGGGAGACCGGGAAAGGATGGCAGGCAGAGATGAATTATTCGCTTGAGAGGTTTGAGAAGGAAACCGATATGGGGAGTTACATCGACGAATATGTGAATGTGGAGGAGTTTCTTCCGCGCTGCATGGAATGCGGCTCCTACGGCCGGGTATGGTCGTGTCCGCCTTTTCAGTTTGATCCGATGGAACTGTGGCGGTCGTACCGGCGGATTCTGATTCAGGGATACCGTCTTTCCTTTGGGGAGGATAGAACAAAGGAAACAATGACGGAGGCTTTGTGGAAGGTCAAAGAGCAACTGTCGGAGGAGCTTTTTGTGCAGGAGCGGGAATTCCCGGGAAGTTTGGCTCTCTCTGCGGGCAGCTGTCAGCTCTGCGAGGGATGTACGAGGCCGGAGGGAGTACCCTGCCGGAACAAAGAGAGGATGCGGCATTCCATCGAATCCCTGGGCGGGGATGTGGGGAAGACGCTCTCGGAGCTCTGTGGGATTCAGCTCGAATGGGTCCGCGGAGATCGCCTTCCGTCGCATTTTGTCCTGTGCGGAGCGCTCCTGAAAAAGTGAAGGGGCAGTGAAGGGGCAATGAAGCGGACGGGGAGCGATGCGCAATGCATCCGTTCCCGCGTAGGGTGCATTGATAATACACGGCGGCTTTCATCATCCTGCGTTGGGACGTACGGGGCTTTTATCAAAGTGCGGCAGGGAAGACGGCGACGCGCAGCCGTGTCTTTCCCAGTGTGGCAAAGCAGACGGTCCGGGCTGTGCGGTCATAGAAGCCTGCGGTTCCGCGGATGGACCAGGTTCTTGCTGACTTTCCGGTGTCGATATAGCGCCCGCGTGTTCTGACGCCGAGATACCGGACAGAATTCCCTGTGACCCGCAGGTATGCCGCGCCGCCCTTTGCCCGCGGATAACAGAGCCGAACCGACGCGGATCCGTTAATCACTGCCGGACTGGCTTCACGGACAAAACCGGGCAGTCCGGTTTTCCTTGCGGTGACATTTCCTTTACTGTCGAACAGATAGCAGGCGCCCTTCCCCTTCCTGTCCGTCAGAGTGAGGACGAACCGCTTTATCGGCGCGGCGTATTGAACCTGATAACAGTAGTAGGCTGTACGGCGTTTCAGAATGCGGGTTCTGCCCTTTCGGCCAGTGGCCGGGTCGTAGACGGCGCAGCAGAGCTGCGCGTCGCGGGCGCGGGGAACGTACCGCTGCCAGACCAGAAAGGCCTTACTTTCGGAGGCCGCAATCATCGGCCACCAGTCACGGTGCTTCTTTCCGACGGAGACCTTTGTTGTCCGTTTGCCCCGGCCGTTGGCGGAGAAGGAGGATACCCAGACGTCGTCGCCGGTTCCCAGGCCGTGATCCGCGCCGCCGTCCACCCAGCCTTCAGAGTAGAAGACGATATGATGTTTTTTTGTGCTCGCGCTGTGACCGGAGTGACCGCCCCATTTGACGGTGGTTTTCTGCGGATTGTAGGGGACTTCGGGCCGGAGTGAAGAAGAAAAGATCGCATAGCGCTGGGCCAGCGTGTAGTCGTGACCGCGGTAAGTCGTCGCATTACCGTCCTCAAAGGTCAGAAACACAGAGCCGTCTCCCGCCACGGACGCAGACGCCGGCTCCTGCGCTTCATGAGCGGAGACCAGAGTCTGTTTGTTTGCTTCAGGGTTCCTGAGGCCGGCTTTCGTGACCGGAAGTGCGTATATATCATGAGTCCAGCTGCCGTTTGCACTCTTTCGCCCGTACTGATCCGACCAGATGAGATACCTTCCGGAAGGTGTCTGAATATAACTGATTCCATGAGCCTGCTCCCTCGGATCCGAGTAGGCCAGGACTGATGCGGGCAGAGTGCCGGCTGTCAGCAGGAGAGCCAGAAGGAGACAGACGGTCTGCCTCATCTTCAGGCGGCGTCTCTCTGCGAGATCTGTATGTCCCCCTGCTTCATGGTCTTTTTCCTGCTTCATTGAACCTCCTCCTGCTCTGCGGAAGTATACTTTGTTTCTGCAGTTGTATTGTCAGAGACGGCGTGACCGGCCCCAGCATATATGCTATATTATACCATGCCGGCGGAAAAAAGTGAAATCGTATCATTTGTTACGGAAGCGTCTGTGGTAATATAGTAATGTAAGCTCAGGAAGGAGGAAGGGATCAGTATGAATGGTACATTTTCAGTCGCCGGAGAGCATCCACCGCGGACGGGCATGACGATCTCCACTGTCTCGGGACTGCGGGGACCGGCAGAGGTTACCTTTTTCTCCCTGGGTGCCGGAACGGATATCAGCGCAGAGGCATACCCTGTTCCGAGACTGTATGTCGGCGCGGGAGGAAGGACGGATTTCTCTCTGGGGAACAAAGGAAATATGGCGCATACGGCGGTTTGCGAGGGTGAACTGCTGACAGCGCCGGCGGACGTCCTCTGCGGAATGGCGTCAGAGGGCGGATCAGTGTATACGGAAATCGTTCCGGGAAAGGAGTTTACGATGAATCAGGCAGTGAAACCGGGAGAGGTATTGAAACTGGCGGATCTTGTGCCGTATGAGGACGGCAGTATCGTCAATCTGGATGTGGCGTCCGGGGAAACCATGAAATTTGTGGTCATGGCCTTCGATGAAGGAACCGGGCTCGCGCCTCACAGCGCGCCGGGCGACGCACTGGTTTTCGCATTGGAGGGAAAGGGCGTCATCGGCTATGAAGGAAAGGAATATCCGATCTGCGCCGGCGAAAACTTCCGGTTTGCGAAAGGCGGTATGCACAGCGTGACGGCTGACGGAAGATTCAAAATGGCGCTGCTTCTGATGCTGGAGCAGTAACCGAAAAAGCAGAGTGCGATATTGCCGGATAAACTATGATAACGCGGCGCCGGGAAAAGGCGTCTGTGTAATAAACAGGAGGTATTAATGATGAAGTACAAAGTAAATGACGGATGTATCGGATGCGGAGTCTGTGAGGCGACCTGCCCTGAGGTGTTCACGCTGGTTGACGGTGTAGCTGTGGCGAGCAAGGATCCGGTACCGGCGGAGTGTGAGGGCAGCGCCGCGGAGGCCTGTGAAAACTGCCCGGTGGGAGTGATTGAGGAGGCGTAGAACGTCTGAAAACGGAGAGCACGGGCCAGATTTCCGCAGCCCGTGCTTTTCGGTGTTCGGATACACGGATCCTGAACTGTATGCGCCGATATCCGGACATACGACGTGCGGGCTCCGGTGCCCGGATATTGGCGTCCGCACGCTGATGCCCGAACTCAGGCACACGCATCCGGCATCCGGACGCCAGCGCCGCGTGTTGACGCAGTTTTGATGAGGAAACAGGAACAGACAATATGGATATTATGTATGTAAGTCTTCGGGAGATTCTCGAGAATCCGGTCTTCGGGGAGGCAGAGGTTCTGTGCGGAGCGGGAGGTCTCGACCGCGCGGTCAGCCGGGTTTCCGTGTTCGACTGTACTTATGAGGAGTCGGTGACCGATCCTAATATACTGAGCGACGGCGACCTGTATATCACCTGTCTGGAGCAGTTCAACGATTCAGTCCGTCAGACCCCGCAGGAATTCTTCCGGCTGCTTATTGAGCAGAAAAGCGCGGGTCTCTTTGTGGTGGGCGATCACGGACTAGGCAATCTGACAGAGGATATTGCTGTGCTTTGTGATGAAAAGAATTTCCCGGTGGTTCACGTCCCCATTGAGATGCCCTACGCTCTGATTATGGACACTGTCAATCAGTATATTCTGTTCGATAACACCAATGCGCTGAATGCCCTGAAACTCGGGCGGATTCGGTACGCCCGGGAGCAGACGGCGGAGGACCTGGAGATCCTGAACAGCATCAAGCCGGGGATCGGCCGCTTCCTTGCGGTCTGTTACGTCAGCGGAGAGTTCGATTCAGAGCTCTCGAGACTGCAGTTGTACAAACATTTTCTGAAGGAGCCCGGTGATTTCTTTGTTCTCAATCAGACGCAGAAAATCTTTCTTTTCAGCGGAGAAACGAAGGAGGAACTGCAGCGGCACCGCCGGATCATGATGGAGCGGATACTGGAAAATATGCCGGGAGCTTTTGTGGGCCAGAGTCGCGTGATGATGCGGCGTGATGTGCGCGAAGCTCTGGAAGAGGCCGGAAAATCACTGATCATTGCGGAGAAACTGGGGATACAAAATCAGGTTTACGATCCTCTGAACACCATGCAGCTGCTGCTGATCCTGCGGGACTCACGGGCGGCCGTCGATTTTTATGAGGCGTATGTGGAGCGGATCCGGGAAGGCGGAATCTCCCGGGAAAATCTGCGGGAAACGCTCCGTACCGTCGAGGTGTACGCCGCGCAGCAGGGAAATTACAGAAGAGCGGCGGAAGTGCTGGAGCAGCATGAGAACACCGTCCGCTACAGGGTGAACAAAGTAAGATCTGCTCTTGGAATGTCGGAGGATCCGGTGAAGTTTAACGAAACTGTTGCAATCGCCATGAAAATCCGGGCGCTAATCGGAGCCGGGCTGGACGGAGAGATGCCGGAGTAATGAGGACCGGGTTCTGCACGGAATGTCGCAGGGCGTCCGATTTGACTGCAGAACCGTGGGATGTCCGGGAATGGGCGATATCCGGGGCTGAATCAAGGACGAACCGGATTTGAAATAATTACAAAATACAACAGATAAATTTAAAATTTAAACAAAGAATTTCATCATCCGATGCGGTATAATACGGTAACGTGCTAAAGCGGTGCGTCTTTTATAATATCGTAAATCGGAGGTTTTGTAATGGATAAAATGAAAAAGGGCGGAGGCGGTATGGAAACCACAACTCTGGCCGAAGTCCCCATGGGGGAGCGGAAAAGCTGGATCGACGTCGCCATGATTCAGGCCGGGATTATGATCTGCGTTCCCAGTCTGATGCTGGGAGGTATGCTTGTGGAGGCGATGTCCTTTAAAAATGCGATTATTTCCGGCGTGATCGGTTATGTTATTGTGGCGGTTCTGTTCTGCCTGATGGGAGTCATCGGCAGTGATATCGGCCGTCCGACCTGCGTCACGGCGATTGCGGGTTTCGGCAGGAAGGGAACACGTTATATCATCAGCACGCTGATTTTTATCTCGATGATCGGCTGGTTCGCGGTGCAGACCAGCGTCTGCGGAAACGCATTCTCCAGTCTGATCAAATCGTCCGCAGGAGCGGACTTTCCGCCGCAGGCCAGTATGGCGATATGGGGACTCATCATGCTGGTTACCGCGGTTTACGGAATAAATGCGCTGGACTGGCTGAACAGAATTTCTGTTCCCGCTCTTTTTGTCATCACCATTGCGGGTACGGTTCTGGCGGTCAACAAGTATGGCACGGGGAATCTGTTCAACGATCCGGACAAACCGGGCATGACCATCGTCGGCGGAATTGTGCTGACTGTCAGCTTCATGGCGGCGGGATGTCTGGCGGCTTCGGACATCACGCGTTTTCAGCGCACGAGGAGGGATACGGTTCTTTCCAGCGTTCTGGGCGTTTCTCCGGCGGGAATTCTGATGGTCGTTCTTGGGGCGGTTATGACCCGGGTCGCGCAGCAGTATGACCTGACGCAGGTCTTTGTTATGGTAGGGCTGCCGATTCTGGGCATGATCGTTCTGATTGCGGCAACCTGGACCACCAATACCACCAACGCCTATTCGGGCGGTATCAATGCGGTTCTGATGCTGCGCCTGGCAGATGACCGGCGCTGGCTGGCGACGATGGTTTCCGGCATTCTGGGAACGGTATGCGCTCTGCTGGGACTGGCGGATCACTTCGAGGCGTTTCTGTATATCCTCGGCGATCTGCTGCTGCCGACCATGGGCGTTATTCTGGCGGACTACTGGATTCTGGGACGGGGAAAGCCGGAAAATTTCCATATGCCGCAGGGCTTTAACTGGCTCGGCATCGTTTCCTGGCTGGCAGGCTATGCGGTGATCCGGCTGATTCCGCAGGGGATTCCGTTTGCACAGGGAATTCTTGCCGCGGGACTGCTCTATATTATCTTGACAAAGCTTATCGGACGGCCGCAGGATAAGCCCGGGTACGTTGACGCTGAGCTGACGGACCGGCTGTAAAGGCGGGACTCGGGAACAGCGGATCCGGGAACAAAAGAAGAATCGGACGGGGAAGCAGTGACTTCATCGCGGCGTTACGCCTCGCCGAAAGCCGGCTCGGGAAGAGCCGCGGCGAAAGTTCTTTGTTCCGGTGAAAGACGGGCGGAAAAGAAGAATATTCCGTCCGGGACAGAAGATAACAGTAGTAGGAGGAAATGAAAATGTTTAAGTATGAACTGCAGAATGCGGCGGACTGCCTCGTGAAGGATATGTTCCGGGTAAAGAAGGGGGAGACCGTGGTGATTACAGCGGACACCTGCTCTTATGAGGATGTTGTGGACGCGGTGGCCTCCAGCGCGGCGGCTGCCGGCGCGAAGCTGCTGGTCATTAATATGCCGACGCCGGGAGGCGTAGGGAAGGCGGCTGATCCGGATCTGCCGGTGGAAGCGCTCTCTGCGGTTCTGACGAAGGCGGATGTCTGGATGGAATTCAATCATCAGTGGCTGCTGTACTCCACTCCCTTTGAAAATGCGATGAGGGACAATAAAAACCTGCGTTATATGTGTCTGGTTGATATTGATGCGGCGGTTTTCACCCGTATTATCGGTTCGGTCGATCTGGAGCAGCTTAGGAAGTTCATGATCGCGGCGAGAGAAAAGCATCTGGACGCGAAGGTGATGAGAGTGACTACGCCGGCGGGCACGGATGTATCCTTTGAGATTGACCCCGGACACCTGATGCAGCTGGACTACGGCGACGCTTCAGCGCCGGGAATGTGGATGGCGCCGGGACAGTTCAACATCGTTCCGCGGTTCGGAACCGTTAACGGAAGAATTGTCTTTGACGGTACAGTAACGCCGCCCTTCGGCAAACAGCTGTCGGAGAATATTTCTCTTACAGTGGAAAACGGCGTGATACAGAAGGTAGAGGGCGGAAGCGAAGCTGTTCAATATGAGAGCTGGCTGAAGAGCTTCGGGGATCCGGGAATGTTCAAGATGGCACATATCGCCTATGGCTTCAATCCCGGAGCGATTCTCACTGGAAATGTGGTGGAGGATGAACGCGTCTGGGGATGCACTGAGTGGGGCATCGGCTACGTCAGCCCGCTGGATGCGCCTCCGGCCGGGCAGGACGCCGCGTCCCATACCGACGGAATCTGTCTGAACACCAGTGTGTGGCTGGACGGCGAGCCGTTCATGGAGGAGGGACGGATCGTTGATCCGGAGCTGAAAGCACTGTCGCCGGTTAAATAGAATCGGACTGTAACGCCGGGAGGATTATCGCCTCCCGGTTTTGTTATATCTGTATGCGGAAGCCGGGGTGCACCGGCATACCAATCCGCATTTTCAGCCAGATGAGAGGTTGAACGTTACTGATAATTTGCCGGAAGATATCAACTTTCCCAGATGTCCCAAAAAGTTCTGATTTTTCCTATGCAATTCATATACGCCGCAGTATAATAACCAAGGTTATTGTAGGGTTATCCATACGATAACAATGTGCTGTTAAAGAAAGTTGTATTCGAGAGATGCTTTAAGGAGGAAAGGATGAAGTTAATATCGAAGAGGCGGGAAGTGCGCTGTGCACTTGTTCTTGCCGCGCTGGTTTTTTGTATGTATATGCCGTTTGGGGCCACGGCATATGCGGACGATGCGCCAGGGGCATCAGAGTTGTATTCCCATGTCCTCGGCGACGCTGTCAGTTACGGCATCGTTACCGGAACCTTCAAACTGAATGGTGATGCGCAGACAAATGTCGCAGCCAAGAAGGTTGTTCCGTTTTCCGGACAGACCGGAAACGATCTCACTAACGATGTTACGCAGGGCTTCCTCATCGGTTCGATAGATACCTCGACCAATTATCCGTTTCACATAAAGGGGCATGCAGTTCTCATTCATTCCACCCCGGAAGGTAAAGACCATATCATCCATGAGAGCAAGGATAAAATTTCATTCTGCACGGACAACTGCGATGAGAAGCAGGTTAATGAGAAAATCGACGGCATGATGAACCATGTCTCGAAGTCCTCCCGTGAGCTCTCCGGCAATGCGGCGAATGCGAAGATTGAATATAACCCTTATTCGCAGAGGTATGCTCTGGATCTTTCAGACAAAGCCGACGGAATTTACTATGTTGATGTTGATAAAGATACATATGAGAAAAGCATGAGTGAACCGGAGAAGCTTCAGATTCACAAAAAATCATCTCAAACGATTGTATTCAATGTAGCGGCGTCCGGCAATCTGAAAATGCAGAAATACAGTATAAACGATCAGGGTGTAGATTCGCTGAATAATAATTCAAGTTCCAGCGAGGTCACCCGCAGCATTATCTGGAACTTCACCGGAGATGGCTCAATCAGTATGGAGGGATCGGTCAGCGGCGTCCTGCTTGCTCATGACTTTGATATCACGACATATTCTACCGGCTCCGGCTGGATCGCGTCCAGAAGTGTGACCATTACTAGCGGTGAGTGGCATAACACCTATGATCGGCTTCTGCCGCCGACCGAGGTTCTTGTAACAAAGGATAAACCTTCTGCCGGTGACAAAGGCGAATCGACCGGGAAGACGGATACACCAGACAAGACGAAACCTCCCGTCTCTACGGAAACAGGAGGTGGAGACTTCCCCGTCTACGATGTAGAGGAACCGGATCAGTCGACTTCCGGCGATAAGGATAAGCCTTCGGATACAGGCGACAAGTCGACTTCCGGCGACAAGGAGAAACCCTCAGATTCGGGTGACAAACCGACTGTCGGGGACAAGGACAAGCCTTCGGATTCAGGCGACAAGCCGACTGCCGGGGACAAAGGCAAGCCCTCGGATACAGATAGCAAGGCGCCCACCGGCGACAAAGACAAGCCCTCGGATTCAGGTGACAAGCCGACCGCCGGGGACAAAGACAAAACCGACAGTACAGGTGACCAGCCCGGTCAGAAAGAATCCGGAGGCGGAGAAGTTCCGACCTATGGCGACAAAACGACGGATAACCCGGAACAGCCGACCGACGGCGGCAAAGAAAAAACCGAAAATACAGGCAGCAAAACCAAGCCTGCTGACTCAGACAATTCGTCCGGTCACAAAAACAAGAGTACGGCGAAACATAGCGGACAGACTGCTAAAGCCGCACACAGTTCCGATGTACCGGATACCGGCGATCATTCGGATCTCCTGTTCCATTTCCTGGTGCTGACCGGTGCAGCCGCGGGATGCGTGATTATCCTCATGAAGCGCCGCAGAGATTCGATGAACGCAGACTGAGGCATGGATGAACTTCGCGGATTTCGGGGTATATTCCGGATTACCGACGCATCAGTCAGAAAGTGAAACATGCGAGTGAAAGTTTTGCAATTCTGCAATATTGAAATATCAGGATACCCGTTCTGTCAGGAAGGCAGGGCGGGTACTTTGTTTAACTGATTCCGGATTATTGCGATTTTTCGGTTGAGTATGTTGCATCCATGCGATGTCTGTGATATACTGAAATGCGGTTGAGAAAACCGGAAAAGTGAATAATATGTTCAGGAACGTGGCTAACGGAAAAGGGTGTGAGCCCCTTACTGTTTCTCAGCAACCGTGATTTTCCGCAGGAGCGGAGATAAGTCGGGAGACGAGTCGGGTTTCGATGTATGAACTCTGAGGCAGTATCAAGCATCGACGAAATGCATAAAGCGGGAGAGTTCCGCTTTTTTTATTTTTTAAATGGACGGCTGCTTCAGGCCGTCTTTTGTTATATGAGGAAAGTATGGGAAGGAATAAGCGTAATAAATCGAGAAAAACAGGAATAGTACTGCTTGCGGCGGCAATGCTTCTGTCGCAGATTGTGATGCCGGGGACGGAGCTCTTCGCCGCGGAGGGAGACGGCGCTGCCGGAGAGACGACCGGCGTGCAGACGGTCCGGGAGAGCGAGGAGAATTCGACGGCGTCCGGGACAACAGAGGAGCAAGAGTCCGCAGAATCGGGGACAACAAAGGAAAAAGCGAAGGAAAACGGCGCGCCGCCGGCGGATGCGGCTGGCCCGGAGAAATCAGAAAAAAACGAAGCAGCCGGTTCCGCAGCAGAGCAGGGCCGGTCGGACAGGCCTTTGTCAGAGCAGAAAAACGAGGAGAAGGAACGGCGGCGGATTGTTATCCGGGCAACTGACCGGCAGGGGAAGCCGATAGAGCAGGCGAAGATTCTGATGGAGCGTTCGCTGGACGCCAGAACCTGGAGCGTGGTCAGCCCCGATGCAGACAGCTCCGGCGGGCAGTACACCCTGGACGTGAAAGATAAAAGAGAAAATCTCTTTGTGACATATCGTTTCAGCGTGATGGCCCGGGGATACACTCCGCACGAAGGACAGAAATTCACGTTTCAGAGGAAAAACCAGTATTTCGACCCGGCGGAGGATGCGGATCCTGTGGAAATCACCGTCCGGATGTTTTCAGCGGATGAGACTCTGAACGCGGCAAAGGATAAGGCGATTCAGGAGCTTCTTCACTACAAAGAAAAGGACGGATACAGAGAGACTGAGCAGGAGCAGCTGCAGCAGCAGATTGACGCGGGGATTGAAAAGATTCGGGAAGCGGCGTCTGTCGGCGAGATTGATTACGCCCTGAAGACTGCGAAAGAGCGGATCGACCGCATCAAAACCCGGACGCAGTATGAGAACGAGGAAGCGCGCGACCGGATTTATTTCCGCTCGGAAGACGGAAAGACCGTAGTGCGTCCCGACAAATACGGAATGGTGACGCTGACTACAGTGGACAGCGGAACATTTCATATAGGAAGGGCGGACGGTACAGACTACGCCAATGACGACAACGAGACCGACTGGGACTGCACCTGGAAGTACACGGATCCGGATCACGGCGACATCGCGTGGAATGTTATCATCGGAGCCTATGGACAGTATCAGGGGAAATTCGTGGGAAATTACGACGCCTCGGTGACGCTGCGGGACACAGGACAAAAGATAAATTTCAAAGTGCGCGTCACAGACGGACATATCGACAGGCTTCGGGCTGTCATAGACGGGGAAGATGCGTCTGGGACGGAAATTCATGTGATGGGCAGTGAGAAGAAAAAGGCCGCAATCGAGGGCAGACTGTACGGGACAGACCGCTGGATCTCAATTCCCGCACATGCGCTGAAATACACCCCCGGAGGCTCGACGAGCGTGAACCACGCCACGGCGCAGTTCCGCACATGGGGTACATCGGGAAGCATTACGTACAGCCTTGTTTCCAGGCCCTCAGTGAAGGTCAGGGTCGGGATTCGGGCGACCATCGTGCATCCGACCGGAATTGAAGTCACCGTGCCAAAGGAGGCGTATGTAGATGACTGGGACGGTGCATTCGATCGTTTCGTCGGGATCCGAGAGGGAGACAGACCGGGCGAGTACCGGGTCAGAGTCTATCCGGAAAATGCCTCGAATCCCTCCGTCAGATGGACTGACCTGACGCCGGATATCGCGGAATTTCAAGAGAAACACGCCGGCGGAATCGTTCCCCGGAAGGCGGGCGTTGCAAAATTCCGAGTCACCTGCGTGGACAACCCATCGGTGAGCAAGGTGGTCAGCATCCGCTTCAAATATATGAAGCCGTTGAAAACCGCCGTTTCGGACAAATCTGTCTACTACGCCAGAGTCGGCGACAGTCCCCTCCGTCTTCACATCATAACCAACGGAGAGTGGAACAGCGTCAGGGGCGCTTCCGAGCAGCGATTCCACTGGACGTACAGTACGGGAGGAGTCGCTGCGGTGAAGGATTCAGTCCGATATGATCCCAGCAGTGTGACGATTCCGCGGTGGGTCGAGCATTCCATCACGATTCTCGGCGAAGGTACGGTATATGTGACCGGAAAGCCCTATGATACGACAGGCGGCTGTAAGCCGGTGCGGTTCAAGGTGGTTGTCTCGGATGACATCGACTGCGACCGGGAGGCGGCAGAACGCGTGGAGCGGATGATTAACGCTATCGGCGAGGTGACGCTGGAGAAGAAGGGGCAGATTCAGGGTGCACGGGCGGCGTACAACGCGCTGACACGGACACAGAAGGGTCTGGTCGACGATAAGGTCTACGCCAAACTGGTCGCTGCGGAGCTGCGGCTTCGTCAGCTGGAGCGTCAGCAGTCCGGGGATTCTTCGGAGAACGGCGGACCCGGCGGCGGAACACAGCCGGGGGCGCCCGGAGGAGGGGATTCCGGCGGCGGCACAGTCACCCCGGGAGGAGAGACGACAAAGCCTGATCCGACGGCAGAGAGCGGAACAAAGGCCGATGCGAGGACGCCTGAGGCGTCGATTAAGCCGGCTAAGGCGACGCTTCGGCCGGCCGCCGACAGAAAGTCTGAAAAGACGGGGCAGAACGCCGCCTCAGCCCGTATTTTCCGGGAAGTAGAAATCCGGAAAACCCCGAAGAAAACCGTCAATACAGTGCAGAAGCTCAGCCCGATGCTGTCGATGATTCTGCTGCTGGCTCTGACGGGAACCTTCGGAGGAGGGGCCCTGCGGAGATACATGCTGTACCGTCGCGAACGGAGCTGAGCGGTCGGATTGCCGCGCCGCCGGTCGCCGCAAGAGCATCGTCGATGCATCTGGCGCGGGACCGGCAGTCAGCGTCCGGCCGCTGCCGGAAATGCAGCGTCGGTGAATCGGAAGGATATGCCCGGCAGTCGGCGGAAGTGTGTCCGGCGACAAAACAACATAAAACAAGTGCTGAGAATGCGGGGCAGAACGGCCCCGGAGAATCTTACGGAGAGAAAAGAATGATATCAAGTACGACAACGAATATTCTGAGAGCTGTGATTTCAGAGCTTCAGACACCGGTGGTTGCAGTTCTGCTGGTGCTGATGGCGGTGACGGTGGTCATGACGGGGAGCTTCATCTGTGAATTTTTTACGGAACATCGGAAGCTTTCCGAAAAGATTCCGGAGCTGATAGAGCGAATCAACCGTGCGGAGTTCAGTGAACTCCCCGGGCTGATTGAAGAAAGCGGACTGCTGAAGCGCCAGAAGGCGGCGGTCCGGAAACTGCTTCAGGAGCAGAGCATGACCAGAACGAGCCGAGAGGCTTATGCGGCACAGCTTTTGTTCGATGAGGAAGAGCATTACCACAGATATATCCGCTGGCCGGAGGCGATCCTCCGGCTGGGACCGATGTTTGGACTCCTGGGGACACTGATTCCGCTAGGTCCCGGGCTGATGGCGCTGGGGAAAGGAGATACCATGGCGCTATCCAAGTCGCTTCTGGTTGCCTTTGATACGACGGCCGCCGGCGTAATCATCGCCGCAGTTGCCTTTGTAATATTCCAGATCCGCAGACACTGGTACCGATCCTACGCTCAGGGCCTGGAGTCTGTGATGGAGGTTATTCTGGAGAAGGAAGAGCCGGAGGTGGCGCATGCTGAGAGATAGAAAACGCCTTTCGCGCCGCTTCGATGCAGAAGAGAGCCCTAATCCGTTGGACAGCCTTTCCAATCTGTCCGACGTCATGCTGGTGTTCGCCTGCGGGCTGATGGTTGCGCTGATTATCAATCTGAAGGTGGACGTGTCCCGGCTGGATCAGGCGGTGATTCAGTACAAGGACACCAGCAGTAAGACGACGGTGGAGAAATCCGGCGGAAAAGGAATGGAGAAGATGGGAACCGTCTACAAAGATCCGAAGACGGGGAAAACCTATATTGTTGACCAAAAGAAAGAACGGAAAAGAACAGATAAAAATTGAGTAATGCAGCAAAGGAGGTAAAAATGTTGCAAAGAAGAAAATGGTGCACCGGAATTATCCTGGCGGCGCTTGCAGCGCTCCTCGTCATCGCGGCGGCGGCCGTTACCGACCGCGCCTATGCGGACGAGCCGGAAAAGTGCAGAGTGAAAATCGTCGTTCTGGATAAATCCACCGGAGAAGAGATTAAGGATGCGACGCCGATGGTGTATGATGTAAAATTTGAAGGTGGGGATTATGTTTATGTTCCTGTAACTCCTGAGGAAGACGGAAGATTCCTCCTTGAGGTGCCTGAAGATGAATGGGAACGAGATTACAGGTATACATACAAAGCAGAAGCCAAGGGGTATAAATATGAATATAAATCAAAACGCCAGGAACATGGTGAATATATAGAATTCGGCGAAAAGCCCCAGGATGCCCAGGGGAACTGGACTCTGACGCTATACGTTAAGCTGACGCCGCAGACCGAGGAGGAGCGTCTGAATGACATCAGAACAGAATCCAAAAAGGCATTGTCAGACTATAAGAAGGCTTCCGACTATGAGGCGGAAGATCAGGAAACGCTGAAAACACTGATTCAGACATATTCCAATAAAATCGACGACGCGAAGACCGAGGATGCCATCAAGCAGGCGCTGGCGGAAGGAAAAGGAGAGATTGACAAACTGGTCACGGCGCAGGCGAAGAACAACGATCGCTATGCGTCGAAGCTCATGTTCACCGACCGGAACGGAAAGACAACTCCGCTGCTGACCGGAGAAAAGGGACAGTATGAAGCGAGTCTTTCTCTGCTGGACAAAGGCGGCGTATTCTCTGTAGAGGGAGATCCCGCAGCGCGCTGGACAGTGAAAAAGGGACTGTGGATCCAGAGCATGGCGATGAATCACAGCGTCGAGTATGTTACAGAACGCACCGGCTCTTTCCTGACCACTTCCATCCCCGACGACACGGAATTCGTGGATGCGGAGATCAGTGATGCAAGCGTAACGCTGGGCGACGGAAGCAAGGTCACCTTCACGCTGAAGATTTCCACGAAGGAAGAGGACAAGACTGCCGCGGTAGCTGCTGTGAAAGAGAAAATCGGCGGCATCGGCGAGGTGACCCTGGATAGCGGCGATGCGATCCGGCAGGCCAGAACCGATTATGACGGGCTACTGAAGTCGCTGCAGAAGAAGGTAGACAATTACGATGTTCTGACCGCCGCGGAGAAGAAACTGGAAGAACTGAAGAAAGCTAAGGAAGCTAAGGAAGAAGCCGAAGCAAAACAGGCGAAGGCAGTAGACGAGAAAATCACAGCAATCGGTGAGGTGACGCTCGACAGTGAAAATGCAGTTACCGAGGCCAGAAAGGCCTATGACGCGCTGAGCGACGGAGCGAAGGAAAAGGTTACCCGGTACGGAGACCTGACCGCCGCAGAAAAGAAGTTGGATGAGCTGAAGACAGCCAAAGAGAAGGAAGAAGCCGAAGCCAAAGCCAAGGCAGAGGCTGAAGCAAAGGCCAAGGCGGAAGCCGAGAGAAAGGCGAAGCTGCCGGGAAAGGTAAGCCTGAAGGTAAAGAGCGGAAAGAGAAAAGCCGTTCTGTCCTGGAAGAAAACGTCGAAGGCGAAGGGCTATGTGGTTTACCGCAGCACAAAGAAAAACGGAACCTATAAGAAGATCCGGACACTGAAGAGCGCGAAAACGCTGAAATACACCAATACAAAGCTGAAAAAGGGCAGAACCTACTACTACAAGGTCTGCGCATACAATTCAACAGGAAAAGGACCGATGTCCTCTCCGAAAAAAGTGAAGGTGAAATAATCTCATATGAGACAGAACCAGGAAAAGAAAGTGAAAAGAAGAATCAGAGTGAGCATCGCTGTCGCGGCGATGCTCGCGTTTCTGCTTGCAGGCGCCTGTGCATTCGCCGGCAGTGTCAGCGACGGAAGCAGCGCCGACAGTGTTACAGGTCGCAGCGCAGCGGCAGTCAGTGCCTCAGCCGGAAACAGCTCCGAAGATGACTGGACCTGCTTTCAGAACAGTGAAAACAATAACGGCGTGACAACCCGGGCGGCTGCACCGGACGCCGCCCACGCTGTCTCCCTGTGGGGTGATGTGAAAACGGAGAACTCCGTAACTCCGCCCCTGATCGTCGGTGAGGATCTCTATGTCGCCAGTGAGAAGACTGTTTATCAGATTGACCGGAGAACGGGAAACGTAAAAAAGAAGGCAGAAGCTCTGCACGGCGACGTGGGTTTTGCAATGCACCCCATGGTTTACGCCGACGGGACGCTTTATGCGGTGACCAATGCGGACGGCGAGGGAACCATGATTGAGGCGGTGGACGGCAAAACCCTGCAGCCCCGCTGGCACAGCAGGGGATATACCGGCCTCGGCCTGACCCAGCTGACCTACCGGAAAATCAACGGGAAGGGTTACCTCTATACGGGAACAGGAGTTTATGACCACCAGCGTCAGCACTACGATGAAGCGAAAGCCGGCAGTGCGGACAACGGCACTCTGCGGTGGTTTTTCTGCGTTTCCGCAGAGGACGGAAAGACCGTATGGAGCGTCAAGGATGCAGAGAGAGGCTTCTACTGGGCGGGAGCCTGCGTCACCGACCGGTATGTAGTGTTCGGCTCAGACAACGGAGATCCGGGCAGGCTTGATACGGACGGCTCTGTCATCCGCTCGCTGGATCCGCTGACCGGTAAGGAAATCAGCCGCGTTGAAGGTCTGAAGGGAGACTTTCGCAGTGCCATCGTCCGTGACGGAGATTTCCTGTATGCCGGCACCATGGGAGGCCGTTTTTATCGGATTCGCATCGGCGAGGACGGAACTCTCGCACAGCCTTCTGCATCCGGCGATGAGAACGGAGACTTCAGCTACGTCGACCTGGGAAAATCGATCCGCGGCGCTGCGGTAGTGTACAAAGGAAGAGCCTATGTCGGCGTTTCCGAGGAAAGCAGATGCCGCTATGTCGTTCTGGACATCGGCAGGGCGCTGAATAAAAATTCGGAGATTTACAGCGTGCCTGTGGCGGGAACGCCGACCGGCGCTCCGCTTCTCTCAGTCCCTGAAGGGGACCCCTCCGGCGCGCGGTACCTCTATTTCGCCTGCAATGTGAAGCCGGGAGGGATCTGGTGCATCCGTGACGTTCCCGGGCAGACAGAGGCGGGAGCCGCCGAACAGGTCTTTGTTCCGGAGGGAGCGCAGGCGCAGAACTGCATCAGCCCTCTGGCTGTCAGCGGGGACGGAATTCTTTACTACAAAAATGACAGCAATTACATCATGGCGATCGCGCCACGGCTCCTGTCCGGCGTGAAGCTGACGACAGATAAAGGGAAGCCGCTTTCCGTGTCTTTCCAGCCGGGAATGCGTGACTATCAGGTCATTGCCGACGATACGGCAGCTTCTGTGAAGCTGGCGGTTAGCGGAAAAGACGGGGAGACTTCCTGCAGCCTGTCAGTGAACGGAAAGGAGCAGGGCGAGACCATGACCGCGAAGCTGGGAGATGCCGCGGAGACAAAGATCCGGCTGCGGGTGAAGAGGGGCGCCGTGTGCGTAGATTACTACTTCACTGTCGTGCGGGTAACCGAGAAGGATGCGGAGCTGAGTGTTTTGTCGCTGACGGAGGACGGCCGCTACGATGACAATCTTCTGGACGAGCTCACACGGGGACAGGACCGGTACCAGACGAAGCAGCTGGAGAGTGGGAAGGACACATACAGCCTCTGGGTGCTCCCCCTGCATTCCGAAGCGGAGGTGCATGTGTATGCGCGGGAGAACGTCCGGGATCCCGAAAAGGGAGGACTGCTGAAGGCCGGCAGCGAACTGGATTACAGCTGGCGGGATGAGATGGACGATTCTCAGAAGTATGTAATCGGTTCAGCTGACCTGAATAAGAATACAGTTGTGGATGTCCGCGTCACCTCGAAGGACAAAAGCACGACCCGGGATTATCTGGTGACACTGAACCGGGCAAAGCCCCGGCCGGAGGTGAAGAAGCCCGCTCCGCCGGCGAAGGTGAAAAGCGTCAGCTGCAAGGCAGGCAGAAAGAAACTCACCCTGAAGTGGAAAAAGGCTTCCCGCGCAACAGGGTATGAGATTACCGTGGCGAAGGACCGGAAATTCCGGAAAGGAAAGAAGAAGGTCCGTGTTGACCGCCCGAAAAAACTCACCAGGACGATTCGTCAGAAAAAAGGAACCAGATACGTTCGCATACGCGCTTACGTCCGGTCCGGCGGCAAGACCGTATACGGTCCGTACAGCAAAACCGTGCGCGTAAAGGTTCGATAGCTGCAGTCGGTGCACTGTTCCTTCTGCGGCCTGCAATTCCCGGAAACAACCGAAACCTCCGTATATCCCCGGAAACCTCCGCATTGAAAAGTTCCGCCGTATGCGTTACAATTTCTTTTGTAATAAGTGTATGCCCATTAAGTCCACGTCGGGCTTAATGGGTGCTGACGGCAGTTTGTCAGCAACGCCGCGGCGCACAGTCCCAATGGCAGTGTGCCCCGGCAGGCCGCCGGATATGCTCTCTGGATGCTCACTGCAGTATTGGCATTTCAGACATATTCGACAGCAGAGCACGCATTAATAAAGCATGTGAAACGACAGTGAAACGGGAAAGAAGGACAGCATGGAAGAAGAAATTAAGTTGAAGAATAACGGTTCCGCTCCGGATCGGGAGGAGCTGTTGAACACTCTGATCCGCGAGATAAAGGGTGACTTCGCGGCGGAGGGATGCACGTTGGAGATTGCGGAGGAGGCCTGTGATATGGGCGCGGACTATGCCCGGACGCGGAGGTTCAACAATTCCGGGCGCTACCACAATTACGATTACCGACTTGACGACGGCGGAAGCGTGAAGGCGTTCAACTACTTTGATATTTTTATGACCCGGCTGCAGACTTCGGCATATATGGATGCGGAGAAGGCAGTCCGGGGTTTTTTTGAGGATCGCGGGAACCGGCTGTTCCATCTGGTAAGGGAGCAGCGCTTCGGGATCAACGGCGTATTCAAGGCCGTCATGTCCTCCCGTGAGGCGCAGAATCTGAGCTTCTCCGACTATGTGCTGGTCATCGCCTGCTTCTGCGCGGGGTTTATGCTGGAACAAAATACGGAACGGTGAGGTGACGGCGTATGGCGGATTTCAGAAAATGTGACGGCAACTGCGAAGCCTGTGGCAAATGCAGGGGAGAGAGGCTCCTGAGGGAACTCAGAAGCCGGAAAAGTGAACTGACGTACATGCCGGAGGGGTTTCATTCGGCAGCCGGAAACAGCACCGCAGACAGTGAGCCCGCGTACGGGAACGGCAGCCCGGCACCCGGGAGCAGCTTCGCAAACCGTTCGGAAACCGGTGCCTCAGAGTCCGGCGACCGACCGGGAAGCGGATACGGCATCGCCTTTGATATCGGAACGACGACAGTGGTGGGACTCTGCTGGGATCTTGCGAAACGGGAACTTATGGCAACCGATGCCGCCCGCAATCCTCAGGTGGTTCACGGAGGAGATGTCATCAGCCGCATCGGTTACTCTGTGCGGGAGGAGGAAAACCTGGAAGAGATGCGTCAGCTGGTGATTGACTGTCTGAACGAGATTCTGGACGGATTTCTGGAAAAATTGCCGGTTCGCAGAACTGAAATCACGGAGATTACGGCGGTTGGAAACACTACCATGAGTCATCTGCTCCTGGGCGAGGATCCGGAGGGGCTTGCGGTAAGTCCGTTCCGCCCGGCGTTTAAGGGCGCAGTTCGGGAGAGCGCGGCAGCACTCGGTCTGCGGGTTCCGGCGGAGACGGCATTTTATCTCCTGCCGGGAATCGCGGGTCATGTGGGCTCGGATATCACGGCGGGATTGCTGGCACTGGATCTGGGGAACAAAGACAGCCTGGATGTGTTTGTGGATATCGGCACGAACGGAGAGGTCGCAGTTACGGAAAAGGGGCGGATTCTGGTATGCTCTACGGCGGCCGGGCCGGCTTTTGAGGGGGCCGCGATCCGTCAGGGAATGCGGGCTACGGAAGGTGCCATAGAGGGTGTCAGCCTTTGTGAAAGCGACGGTGCTTTCGGCCGGACCGGTGCGAAGTCTGCGTCAGGAGGTAATGGCGCTGATATCGAGCTGAAGGTAATCGGAGACGTTTCGCCCGCGGGGATCTGCGGCTCCGGTCTGATCGACGCTGTTTCTGTCATGCTTTCCGCGGGGCTCATGGATCGTACAGGGAGAATCCTGACTGAGGATGAGGCTTTGTCTGCAGGGACCTCTCCGCTGCTGACGCGGCGGCTTGTTCTCCGAGATGAAGAGGCGTGTTTCGTACTACAGGAGCCGGATCCGGAAGGAAATTCAGCGGAAATCCTGCTGCGGCAGAGCGACATCCGGGAGGTGCAGCTCGCGAAAAGCGCCATCGTTTCCGGAATCCTGGCGCTGCTGAAAAAATCCGGGCATACGGCCGCGGAAGCGGATCATCTTTACCTTGCCGGAGCCTTCGGAAATTATATCCGGAAGGAAGCCGCTGTGAACATCGGACTGCTGCCCGACATTTCGCCCGACCGCATCATCGCGGTGGGAAACGCCGCAGGCGTCGGTGCCAGCCTGGCTTTGTTCGGCGACAAAGAAAAAGCCCGGGCCGAGCGCATCGCCGCATCTGCGGAGCACGTTGAGCTGGCCGGGTCGTCACTGTTTTATGATCTCTACATTGAAAATATGAATTTCTGAGGTGAAGCCCGGTCTGTGCAGCTGCCGCGGCGGCCGGACTGCGGCCTTTGACGATCATGCCGGAGCGGGTAGCAATTCGTATGCTTCCGCTCATTCGTATGCTTCCCGCGCGGATTGTTTTCACAGACGGACGGTGAAGGTGACCAGGCCGGGGTCATTTTTCGCCGTAATTGTTCCGTGGTGGGCTTCGACAATAGTTTTGGCGATGGAGAGACCGAGGCCGAAGTGTCCGGTTTTTCCGTTCCGCTCTTTTTCCACGCGGTAGAAGCGTTCAAAGATATGCGGAAGATCCGCCTTCGGGATTGGGCTGCCGGTGTTGACGACTGTGATGACGGGGTGCTTGCCCTGCTTGCGAAGGGTCATTTGAATGTCTCCATTTTCCGGCGTATGTTCTATCGCGTTGTCCAGGAGAATGGCGCAAACTCGGCGGAGGGCGTCACCGTCGCCGCAGTAATTGATGTTCTCCCCGATGTCGTAGGTGAGAGAAATGTTCTTCTCGAAGGCGGTGCTCTCCATGGACAGTGCAACTTCTTCGCACCCCTCGGACAGGGAGAACAGCGTCTGATCCATGTGTAGCGTTTTTTCTTCTATATAGGAGAAGGAGAGCAGTTCTGAAATCAGTCGGCTCATCCGTTCTGCTTCGGTCAGGATGTTGCTGACAAGCTGGCGGTTGCTCTCGCGAGCCTTGTCAGCAGAGAGCCGGTTCGAGGTTCCCGGGCCGGCGACCGATTCAGCGTTCGGAGTGCCTCCGTTTGCGTTCAAGGTGTTTCCGGCGGCCGACTCAGCGTTCAGCGTGCTTCCGCCGGTCAATTCAGCGTTCAGAATGCCTCCGTTTGCGTTCAGGGTGCTTCCGGCGGCCGACTCAGCGTTCTGCGGCTGCCCGTTATTCATCGCGATGACCGGCGCGTCTCCGGCCGATTCCTGATCCGCCAGGACCTGCGCGTTGATGCGGATGGCGGCGACCGGCGTTTTCAGGTCGTGGCTGGCGTCGGAGATGAACTGCTTCTCACGCCGCAGCATTTCCTCGGCGGGTCGGGTCACAAACCTGGAAAGGTAGAGACTGACGCCCAACAGCAGGAGCAGTCCGCCCAGCAGGAAGAAGACCCTCTTGAACATCCGCCGGATGTCCGAGGATTGCATGGAGGCGTCCTGGAAGACGATATAGCTGGACCCGTCTTTGTTGCTGACGCTGTAATACAGGTAATCCTTCCACTGGTATGTGTCATCATCCTGAGCGCTGATGCCCCTGACTATTTTCGCGATGTCGGCCTTCTCATACTTTCCGTTGCTGGACTGGATGCTCCGGACAGTTCCGTCTGATTTCACGGTGACGGCGTAGATGGGATTGGTCCCGCTGGTCTCGATATCGGAATCGTCCAGCGTCTCCTGGAATGAGTCGCTTTCCGCGATTTCTCCGAGGGTGTACAAAGTATTGTACTTGTTCCAGTAATAGTCGGAGATGCAGTACACCGCAAACAGAGCGGTGAATACGATCGCGAACAGCAGCATCGTCACGATAACAAATTTTTTTCGTAGCTCTTTAATCATCGCGGCGGCTCCTCCAGGGAATATCCTACATTCTTTGTCGTTACGATGGAAACCTTCGCCTTAATAAAGCGGAGTTTCTTCCGGAGGAAGGAAATATACACTTCCAGGTGGTTGTACTCCGGCTCCTCTTCGGGATCCCAGACCCGTGAAATCAGCATATCCTTTGTCAGGATATGACCTCCGTTGACCAGCAGATATTCCATCAGCTCGTATTCTTTGTGTCCGAGTTTGACCTTGCGGTCCCGGCACGACATCTCCTGACGTGCCCTGCTTAGAGAGATGTCACCAAAGGTCAGCTCCTCCGATTCACTGTAGTCCCGGCCGCGGATCCGCGCTCTGACACGTGCCAGAAGTTCCGTCGCATCAAAAGGTTTTGTGAGGTAATCATCCGCACCGCAGTCGAGACCCTGCACTTTGTCCATCGTCTCCGACTTCGCGGTCAGCATGATCACCTGAGTCTTGCAGCCCTGTCCGCGAGCGGTTTTCAGCACAGAAATCCCGTCCTTTCCGGGCAGCATGATATCCAGAATGACGAGGTCATAAACGCCGCTCAGGATCTCGTCGAGTCCGCTGAGTCCGTCATAGCAGATGTTTACCGTATATCCGCTGCGTTCAAACAGCAGGGCGAGTCCGTCCGCCAGTTCTTTTTCATCTTCAACGATTAACAGTCTCAAAGTCGTCCCTCACTGCCTTAAAAGTCCGCGTAGGTGAATGCCGGGCTGGAGAACATTCCGCCGAACAGCGAAAACAGATACAGTACAGCCATCAGCACGAAGTAGATCAGCGTCTGCTTCGTGAAGAAGATCCGGAATACCCGGGATGTTTTAATTTTCTTTACAGAAGTTATAAATCTGTTCATCGATCAGTACCCATCCTACGTTCCAGGGGTGCTGCGCATCCCTGGTCACAAAGTTTTCATAGTCAAATTTTGATAAATCGGAGGTCTCCACTCCGTACTTCTTTCCGAGCCGGATGATTTTATCTGTGGTCTGCTTCCGGATCGCCTTGGTCGTTCCGATATAATCATACCATCTTCCGTTCACCGGTAAAACGATTATTTTAGCGTCAATGTGGTTCGCCCGACAGATTTTCAGGAAAGCCTCGTAATCCCCGAACTCAGGGGAATTCACATCCGTCTTCCGGCCGAATTTGCTGCGCCCGGAGCGGTAGATCTTCCGGTATTTCTGTTTCCAGCTTCTGTCCGACATATAGAACGGATTGTTGGACCTCCGGCCGCTGGCGTTGATGGCGTTTGTCATGATTCCGCCCCAGTCATTGGAGGGCATGGGTTCATGCGGCGGCTCGGCTCCTGCGGCGCCGGAAACGGGCAGATCCAACTTCATCGCCTTCATCGCCATGCTCACGGCGGCGTAATCTCTGCGGTCGGCCTTGCGCTTTTCCATCAGGAACAAAGTGCGGGTCACGGGATCACGGCTGTTATGCAGCAGGTTCCGATTGATGAGCCTCACCTGTGTATATTTGTCCAGACTGGGACGGAGCAGACTCTCCGTCCGGTTCGCCACATACTTTTTTACCTCATCGGGAATATCTTTGTTTTCCATGAAGCGGATGTATTCCGTTTCAGAAAACCGGAATGCGTAGCCGTTGGAATCCACGCCGTCGGTCTTGAACCAGGTGGGAGAAACAAGCAGTATGACCTTGCGGCTCTTCAGTTTTTTCTCCAAAGACCCCAGAGCGATGGTGTGAAAGAGTGTCTGGTTCCACGGTCCGCCGACGGATACAAGCTTGAAATTGCTCTTTCGGAACATATTCCGCGGGTAATAGGCGGTCTTTCTGCCGTGCCGGAACTCCGAGGAACCCAGCAGCAGAACAGTGTCTTTTTCCATGTTTTCCGACAGTGCGGCGTAGGACATGTCTTTGTACGCGTTAAACCAGAACCCGAAGTCCCGGTTGTCCATCTTCAGAGAACCGCGTTCAAAAAGACCGTTCACGATCAGTACGAACACGAGCAGAAGCACCAGCGCCGCGCCGAAGGATTTAAGTTTGTTCATCTCCAATATCCCCCTTTGGATTCGGTCACGCCTCTTCCAGCTTCTGCTTCACGATCGCGATAATCTTGTTCGGCGTGTCCATCTCCTCCCGTGTGTATTCGGTCGGAGAGATGATTACTCCCAGCTGATCCTGAAGATCCATCAGCAGTGTGATATAGTCGAAGGATTCCATCAGATGCTCCTCCACCAGATTGATATCCGGTTCCTCCGAGACGACCTCGTCTCCGCAGATGTTTTCCAGTATCTTCAGTACTTTCTCTTCCATTTCAGTTTCCCCTTTCGTGTGTTGAGTGATAGTGTTTCATTTATGTAAATCGCAATATAATCGCTTTACAATCAATGCATGTTCATGAAACCTGCGGCGGTTACCACGCCTTCCAGTGCATCAGCGCGTTCAGTCTCCCGGAGAAGATGAAAAAGCCGAACAGAACCAGATGGAGGGTGAGTGCCCATTCGATTATGATGAACCATTTTTCCTTGCTGTATTTGCGATACAGACCGGACCTGGTCCGGATGATCTCAAACAGCGTGAGCAGCACGCCGTGATACAGTCCATACAAAATGTAGTACGAGGTCAGACCGTGCCAGAAGCCCATCAGCAGCATATTCGTCATGAATGCGATGGAGGCGATGGTCAGCCGGCGCTTTCGCAGTCCGGTGCGCATCAGCGACATCGTGACACGCGAGAACACGTAATCTCTCAGCCAGTGAGACAGTGTGATGTGCCAGCGGTTCCAGAAGTCGTTGATATCGCGACTGATAAATGGTCGGTTGAAGTTGTCCGGAACCTTGATTCCGAACAGATATCCGGTGCCCACAGCCATCAGACTGTATCCCGCGAAATCGAAGAACAGGTAGAAGCCGTAGGTGTAATAGTAAATCAGCACACCGGTCATATCCTTCTCCATGCCGTACTGCTTCATCAGGAAATACAGCACCGAAGCGATCACGGTCTTGTACACCATGCCCAGCAGGATTTTGTAAAGTCCTGTTCCCGCCAGCTCCAGGTATTCCGACCGCGGGATTTTCCTGTTCAGGTCCTTGCTGAACCGACGGCTCCGGTCGATGGGGCCGGAGGTGATGGTCGGGAAGAACAAAAGCAGGTACGCGTATTCAAAGGGACTGACTTTCTTGATGATTCCGTCGTAGATCTCGATGATCATCTGTGCAACCTTGAAGGTCATGTAGGAGATTCCCAGAAATCCGAAAATATGCCAGGGATTTCCCGTCAGCGCCAGCACCTTGTATGTCGCCAGCGGCGCAATGCTTAGCAGCAGGAACAGCCAGTACAGGACTTTGCTTCTGTTTCCGCCGAGTCGGAGCTGCAGATAGATCTGTATGATGGTATACTCCAGCAGGCAGAAAACGATCAGGTATGTCAGCGCGACGGTGTTGTGCCCCAGCGCCAGCCAGAGGAACACCAGAGAAGCGAACATGCCGTAGTATTTAATGGGTTTTTCAAAGACGCCCAGAATGAAAGCCGGGATCGTCATCACTATCAGCCACGCGAAGAAGCTGTGATCGGCAAACATCTGCATTTTACGACATCGCCTCCAGCTGCTTTCGGTCCAGTTTGCCGTTGCCGGTCATCGGGAACTTTTCTACGAAGCGGATCTTTTTCGGTACCATGTAAGCGGGGACGAGCTCTCTGAGTCCGGAGCGGACAGCCTTACGTCCCGCATAATCATCGGTGATACAGTCGCCGTCGCGGATAATGAAGGCGGTCAGAAAATCAATTCTGCCCCCGCTGCGGGACGGTGCGACTACAGCTCTGGAGACTCCGGGAAGTTTTTCCAGATTGGCCTCGATGTCCTCCAGTTCCATCCGGTAGCCGTGGAGCTTGATCTGGTGATCGAGACGGCCCTCACAGTAGAGCATGCCGGTCTCGTCAAGGTAGCCTTTGTCCCCCGTGCGATAGGAACGGCAGGAACCGCAGGAACTGTCGGAACCATCCGCACTCGCGCCGGTGAGACCGCAGGAACCGCCAACATTTGTCTCACATTCGGAGAAAACCTTGGCTGTACGTCCGGGGTCTTTGTAATAGCCGGGACTCACGGTGTTTCCGGTGATAATGATCTCATTGGTTTCAGGATCGGTTTCTATTCTGGTCATAGGGCCCGGTCTGCCCACGGGAAGCGGGCTGTCCGAGGCAACCATGGCGCCGGTAATCCGGACCTGCGTTACGCACACTGTGGTTTCCGTAGGTCCGTAAGTGTTAATAACCTTCGCGTCCGGGAAACGTTCCATCAGACGCCGGGCGGTCTCATTGGTCAATACCTCCCCGCAGAACAGGAATGCCCGGATTGACGGGATCCTGTCTGCGCTAAAGGAAGGTTCTCCCATGCACAGCTCCGCAAAGGAGGGGGTGGAGACCCAGTATTCAATATGCTGAAGACTGAGAAAGTCTATCATTTTTGGAATATCGTTCTGCAGCTCACGGTCGATCGAGACGATTTTGCCGCAGGTGGCCAGGCTCAGATACAGGTCCATGACCGACAGATCAAAGGAGTAGGGGGCCTGGTTCAGGAACACGCGGCTGTGCTGAATGCCTCCTGCCAGATCCACGGCCCATTCCAGATAGCCGTTCAGATTATCGGCGGTGATCTGAACCCCCTTGGGCTTTCCGGTGCTGCCCGAGGTAAATATTATGTAGAAAACGTCTTCGCCGCTGCAGGCGCGGAGAGCAGTCTCCGGCGTGGACTGTCCGGGTTCTCCGGAGGTTTCCGTGATACGACGCAGCTCGTCGTATGAGATTACTTTGTGCTCTGTTTCCGGGAATTCCGTCTGCGTGATGTTATCCGTCTGCTCTGAGAGTTCTGCCTGCGCGTTGTTATTCGCCTGCGCGCTGCGCTCCGCCTGAGAACATGCTGCCGCGGAAGCTTTTGTTCCCAAAAGCCCGCAGCCCTCCGGATGCGCGATGAGGATCAGCGGATTGCCGATCTCCCTCGCGACGGATGTCAGACGATCCTCCGGCATGTTGGTGTCCATCGGACAGTACGCCCGCCCGCTTCTGACGCACGCCAGAAAACAGATGAGCATCATCGGGTCTTTATGTCCGTAGACGATGACCGGATCCCGATTGTCTCCCATCTGTGCGTCGATTCTGCCGGCGAGGCGGCCGGATTTTTCCCATAGCTGCGCATAAGTAAGACTTCCCGCGCGTGAAGTGAACGCGACGCGGTTCCCCTCCGCGGCGGCGTTGCGCGCGATGCTTTTCAGAATATCCATCTCCCAAATCCCTTTCTGTTATTTTACCCTGATAACCTTTTTTCTCTATGGACAAAAGAATATGCAGTCTACCTTAAATAAACCTTGAACAGATGAAAAATAAGTGAAATTTTTTCGGGTGACATGAGAGGAGCAGACGCGCGGACGCGCAGTGCGGTTTTTTCACAAAATATAGAGTTATAATAATACTTGAATTATTAGTGCAAATGAATTATACTTTTCTCAAGGGATATTAGCTATTGTCAATGTTAATGCTAGGGGGATGAGTACGATGAAGACGACAGGTGTTCCGGTGGATATGGGAATATATGATATTCTGCCGACCATAGTTCTGGTTGCATTCGTTATAGGGGTCGTTGCGCTGGTCATAGCGGTGATCGCGGTGCTGCTTTATATCAGGAGAGTCTGCAGACTGACAGAAAAAGAATCCGGGGAAGACGGAAATCGGATTACGCGGCGGGGGAGACGGCTGTAGAGAACGTGAGGGCTTTCGCCGTCTGCCGGCACAGAGTAATTCAACTTCGATGCGCACCCGGTATGTGTCCGGTGTGCGCCTGAGCGCATACCGGCAGATAGTGCCTGATTTCTGTGCGGAGGGATTCGGTCGCTTCCGAATTCCTTCGCATTTTGTGATGTTTCGGACAAAATAATCGCCATCTATGGGCCTGAGGACTGAGGAGTATTCGTTAAAACTTTTTGCGGTACTTCTCACGAACACAGTTTCGCTCTTCCGCCGCCTGCACACCCGTAGGACCATTGAAATTAAAGGGAAAGAAGACTTTGTTAAATATTAGATTATTTTTTGTGATTTTTATATCATTTAAGAAATTTCCGTGATATAATGAGGCTGAAAAGAAGCGAAAGGAGGAGTCCGAACGTGAGCAGACTTGAATTCAAGAAGAAAGACCAGGCCCAGAAAGAGGTAGAGCGTCTGTACCAGGATCTGGAACGCCGTGTCGTGGCAAGCCCGCCCAGTCAGTGTCCCGTGGATATGACGTCGTCGTTTCTGAAGCTGTGCCAGGCTCAGTCCTGCGGAAAGTGTGTGCCGTGCCGCGTGGGCGTGGGACAGATGATTAACATCATCGAGGATATTCTGGATCTGAGCCGGGAGAGCAGTATAGAGGATCTGATTCTTCTGGAACGTACTGCAGAGTCAATCCGGAATTCCTCGGACTGCGCGATCGGGTCGGAGTCGGCGGAAATGGTGCTGAAGGGAATGAAGAGCTTCCGGGAAGACTACATATCCCATATCGAGAAAAACCGCTGTTCCGACCATCTGAGGGACACCAGGCATTCTATCCCCTGTATTGCCAAATGTCCTGCAGAGGTGGACATTCCGGGCTATATGGCGCTGGTTCGCAGTGGACGCTATGATGATGCAGTGCGGCTGATCCGCAAGGATAATCCGTTCCCCACGGTATGCGCCTTGATTTGTGAACACCCATGCGAAAGCCACTGCAGAAGAAACATGATCGATGCACCGCTGAACATCCGGGGGCTGAAGATGTTCGCCGTAGACCATTGTTCGGACGAGGTGCCGATTCCGCGCAGAATGCCGAATACCGGAAAGCGGGTCGCTATCGTTGGTGGCGGTCCAAGCGGGCTGACTGCGGCCTTCTATCTTGCGCTGATGGGGCACAACCCGACGGTGTTCGAGAAGAGGAAACAGCTGGGCGGTATGCTCCGCTACGGAATCCCCAGCTACCGTCTTCCCCGGAAACGGCTGGAGTGGGATATCCGCGCGATTCTGAAGGCAGGCGTAGAGGTGAAGCTGAACGTGAATATCGATGACGAGGAAAGCATAAGGAAACTGGTGGACGGCTATGACGCTGTCTATGTCGCAATCGGTGCGCATAACTACAAAATGATCGGAATCGAGGGTGAGGAGAGCAATGGCGTATACTCTGCCGTGGATATGCTGCGTGCCATCGGTGACAATCACATGCCGGATTTCAAGGGGAAGCGGGTTGCCGTCGTCGGCGGCGGAAATGTGTCAATGGACGTGGCGCGTACCGCCATGCGTCTGGGGGCCTCCCATGTGGACATCGTTTACAGACGGCGCAAGGCGGATATGACGGCCATGAGCGAAGAGATTGAAGGCGCGATTGCAGAGGGCTGCCGTCTTCTGGAACTCCGCACGCCGGTTCGGATCGAGTCGGATCCGGAGGGCAACGTATCGGCGCTGGTAATCAAGCCGCAGAAGGTAGGCGAGTTCGATGATTCCGGCCGCCCCCGGTCTTTCCCGGCAGACAAAGAAGAACAGAGACTTTTGTGCGACGTGGTTGTCGGTGCCATCGGACAGGAAATTGACTCGGACGTGTTTGAGAAAGCCGGCGTCTCTGTCCTGTGGAAGAAGCTGAACACCGATTCCTCCATGAGCGTCATCGGAACGCCGGGCATGTTCGCCGGCGGAGACAGCGTCACAGGTCCGTCTACGGCAGTGAATGCCATAGCACAGGGGAAGGTGGCAGCTGCAAACATCGACAATTATCTGGGATACAATCATGAAATCGAACTTGACATCGATATTCCCGAGCCACTGCTGGAGAACAAAAGACCCTGCGGCCGCTCGGAACTCACGTCGCGCTACCCGGATGAGAGGAACAGGGATTTCGACGGCTTCGAGAACGGACTGCTTCTGGAAGAGGCGGTGCAGGAGGCGGGACGCTGTCTGCGGTGTGACTGCAACAGCCTTGGTGCGTTCCGCGGAGGGAGGCAGGTAAAATGGTGAATTTAAGAATCAACGGAATTGCTCTCTCCGTACAGGAGGGAACTACGATTATGAACGCCGCCCACAGCGCAGGAATCGACATCCCTCATCTCTGTTACTGGGAGGGACTGAACGAGATTGGCGCCTGCCGGATCTGCGTCGTGGAAGTGGCCGGCATGGACAAGCTTCTCTCTGCCTGCAATACAGAGGTGAAGGAGGGCATGGAAATTTTGACCAACAGTCCCAGGGTCCGGCTGTCCCGTAAGACGAATGTGCAGCTGATTCTCTCGGAGCACGACTGCCAGTGTGCAACCTGCACCAGGAGCGGAAACTGCGCTCTGCAGACCATCGCGAAAAACCTCGGCATCGCCAATCCGATTTATAAGGATATTACAGAGAAATTCCGATGGAACCGGCATTTCCCGCTGATCCGCAATTCCTCCAAATGCATTAAATGTATGCGGTGCATTCAGGTCTGCGACGACATTCAGGATCTGCACGTATGGGAGATGGTGGGAACTGCTCAGCGAACCAGTGTCGGCGTGAGAAACGGCGTCCGTATGGATGAGGCCCGCTGTTCCCTTTGCGGGCAGTGCATCACTCACTGTCCGGTGGGCGCTCTCCGGGAGCGCAACGACATGGACGAGGTTCTGGACGCGCTGGCGGATCCGGACAAAATCACCATGGTGCAGTTCGCTCCGGCGGTTCGCGTCGCCTGGGGAGAAAAGGCGGGACTGCACCGCGTAGAGCAGACGACAGGCAAACTCGTTGCGGCGCTGAAGCAGATCGGCTTTGATTATGTTTTCGATACCGTGTACTCGGCGGACATGACGATTATGGAAGAGGGAAGCGAGCTGATTAAGAGGATGGGAGACAAAGAAAAGTACAGCTGGCCCATGTTCACATCCTGCTGCTCCGGCTGGCTGCGCTTTGTGAAAAGCGAATTCCCGTGTTTCCTCCCGAATCTCTCCACCGCCAAGTCTCCGCAGCAGATGTTCGGTGCGCTGGCCAAGACCTACATGGCAGAAAAGCTGGGAATCGATCCTGCCAGAATCGTTTCCGTCTCGCTGATGCCCTGCACGGCCAAGAAGTATGAGGCGGATGTGGAGCAGGTGAACGGCTCCGGATTCAAGGATGTGGATATCGTCCTGACGACCCGTGAGCTGGACAACCTGATCCTCGCGGACGGAATCAACGCCGGTGAGCTGAAAGAGATGCCCTTCGACAGTTTCTTCGGCGAGGGCACGGGGGCAGGCGTCATTTTCGGAGCTACCGGAGGCGTCATGGAGGCGGCTCTGCGCAGCGCATATTTCCTTATCACAAAAGAAAATCCGCCGGCTGACGCCTTCAAAAATGTTCGTGGCATGAACGGATGGAAGGAAGCCACGTTTACCGTGGCGGGAACGCATATGAAGGTGGCTGTCGCCAATGGCCTCGGCAATGCAAGAAGGCTTCTGAACGCCATCAAGGCAGGCGCCGTCGAGTACGACTTCGTCGAAATCATGGCGTGTCCGGGCGGATGCGCCGGCGGCGGAGGACAGCCGATACACGACGGCCGGGAAATGGCGGAAATCCGTGGAGGCGAGCTGTATAACATCGACAGCACCCTGCCTCGCCGATTCTCCCACGAAAACCCCACCGTGCAGCTGACCTACCGGGAATACCTGGGTGAACCTCTTTCCCGCCGGGCCCATCAGCTTCTCCACACCGAAGTAGAGGGCTGGGATCTGACGCCTGAAACGATGAAGCAGTAGCCTGATAGCCGACTATTTTCGCAGAATAATGTAAATCAGGTAGATTGTATACATGATGAGCATGAAGACTCCCTCTCGCCGAGAGAGGGATTTTTTTGTCCAGCAGAATCCCCATACGATCAGACTCACGACGATCAGCACGCCCATATCCACCAGATTCGCCGTGACGATGGCGATGGGACTGAGGAAGGCGGCTACGCCCAGAATGAACAGAATGTTGAAGATGTTGCTGCCGATTACGTTGCCGATGGCCAGATCGAGTTCGCCCTTGCGAGTCGCCTGAATGGAGGTCACGAGTTCCGGCAGGGAAGTGCCGCAGGCCACAATGGTCAGACCGATCAGTGTCTCGGAAAGTCCGAAGCTTTTGGCGATATAGGAGGCACTGTCCACGACGAAATCTCCTCCGAATTTGACGGCGACGGCGCCGCCTATGACATAGAGGACCGACTGCCACATCGGCAGAATCCGGTATTCCTGCGCGGCCTCCTGAAACTCATCGTCATGCTGAGAGAGCCTAGCCTTCCGGGATTTTGTTGCGGCCCGGACGGTGTAGATGATGTAGAGCACAAAGGCAACGCACAGAACAGTGCCCGCGAAGCGGCCGATACACATGCCTTTGTAACACATGATCATCAGGCCGGCGGCGCAGAGTATACTGATGGGAAAGTCCCTGCGCAGAACCCGGTCGTCCACGTTCAGCGGAAGAATCAGTGCGCTGGCGCCCAGAACAACGACGAGGTTGAACAGGTTCGAGCCTGTCACGTTGCTGACGGACAATTCATTGTTCCCCTGCAGTGATGAGACGACGCTGACCGACAGCTCCGGAAGTGAGGTTCCCATGGCGACGATGGTCAGACCGATGATGAGCGGGGGTATCAGCAGCGTTTTGGCGATGGAGGAACTCCCGTCCACAAAAAAATCGGCTCCCTTAATCAGCAGCACGAACCCCAGTATTAATATTCCTGTGTTTATCAGCATTTCCATACTCGTATTATATAGAAAGATCCTCGTCAAGTCAATGAGGAACCAGGGCGGATTGACCTGTGGATGCGAACCGACTGACGCGTATCCGGGTGCTTGAGATTAAGTTCGAAATTTTCGGTGGATTTTTTGCCGCAGCGTGCTATAATGGTTATAAGTTCTTTTTATATCAAGTGTGTGACGGGTTGCAGCGCTGCTGATATATTGATATTCCCGATTGTAATGGTTGAGAAAGAGAGTGAGAATATCTTGACAGGCGATAATAAAAGAAGGACAATCTTAACAGACAGACAGACAGACAGACAGACAGACAGACAGACAGACAGACAGACAGACAGACAGACAGACAGACAGACAGACAGACAGACAGACAGACAGACAGACAGACACTGTCTTTTTGTTGCGGAATAATTCCCAAAACAACAATGGAAGAGTCAGATCAAGAAGGAAGTAACTGCCGCGAATGCGGACGGATACTTCTTTTTTGTATGCCTTTGCGGAGCCGGCCGGGAGCTGACGCCGGAATCCGCATTCGAACAAATGGTAAAAGCGATATTTAATTATATACGGATACGCCCTGGAGCCTGTACGCCCCAAGGCGTATCTTAATGTGTGCGTTGCGGCGAGGAGATGTATGCTCTAAGTGACTTCTTAATCATGTTTTTTGTCATGGTTAGTGAAGCAGTCACTTAGAGCATTTCCATTAGCTTGATCTTGAGTGAAAAGCTGTACCCACACCTGTTGGAGATTGACCGGGCGGCGCGTGAACGGATGGACGCCATGCTGCCCCGCATGATGGAGGCGGCGGGCGTCACTGAGGAACTGAAATTCCGTGATCCCATGCGCTGGGTGGGGCTGATGAACACGCTGAAAGCACAGGTGGAGGAAATTGTGCTGTCAGAGCTGATTTATCAATAGCTCTTTTACAAGCGGAGGCTGCTATTTGCGGCCTCTGTTTGTTTTTACGCTTTCGACATATCTCACACCTTGTATTCTTCGAGATAATGAAAAATGTTGTCGGAGGTGCGAATATGGACTACGTGACACTCAAAGAGGCAAGTGAGAAATGGGACGTTTTGTCCCGCCAAGTCAACCATTACTGCGTTGAGGGGCGTATCCCCGGCGCTGTGAAAATGGCCGGTGTCTGGTTACTCCCCAAGGAGGCAAATAAACCTACAGATCGTCGCCGACAACAAGCTGCTCAAGGAAATCAAGGCCCGCATTACCCGCCTCTACAACTGGTCTAAGGCCGAGGCAGAGAAGCGGGAGCTGTTCGAGCAGCGCCACAGCTGGGAACTGATTCTCTATGACGCGGCGGCCCGGTATCTGAAAGAACTGAAAGCCATGGAACGGCTCCGCAAGGCCGCCAACCAACTGGCCCGCCAGGAACGGGACAAGTCCCGCGACCGAGGACCGGAGCGGTAAAGGGTACGGCGCTTTGCCGCCCCCCCCTTGCGGTGCATCGCGTTTCACGACACCCCTTTGCACACAGAAAAACCGCCGTACAGGTTTTACCTATACGGCGGCAGACGGTTTATTTGCCGAACAAGTCGCTATGCGACCCGGTGCGGGCCAGCGTCAGGACCAGCACATCATCCTCGATACGGTAAATGAGCAACTAGTCCGGGAGAATGTGACATTCTCGATGGCCCACCCAATCGCCGGACAGATCGTGATCACGGTTTTTATCCGGCAGCGGTTCACCCATTGCCAGCAGCGCCACGACCTGTTCCAGCAATTCGATTTTCAGGCCGCGCTTGATTGCCCGCTTGTAGTCCTTTTTGAAAGCGGTCGTGTACTTGACGGTGTACTTTGTTTTCCTCATTTTTTCAGGTCGGCAAACAACTCGTCAAGGTCTTTGTAGCCCTTTACAGACGGGTCTTTTGCAATCCTTTCCGCTTCCAGCATGGCAGCAATCGTTTCCTTATTGGGCTGTTCCAGCTTCACTTCAAAGGGAATACCGCCCTCACGAAGCGACTGGCGCACGAAGATGTTGAACGCCGTGGATAAATTCATGCCGAGTTCCGCAAACAGGGCATCGGCCTGTGCCTTCAAATCCGCGTCCATGCGGATGCTGATGTTTGTGGTATTTCCAGCCATATCATCAACCCCTTTCTGCTAGTACTTTTAGTATATGCTATTTGCACGAAGAAAACAATACTTTGCACGAATATTTAACAGTAAATTCATTGAAGGAGGTCGCTGTATGAAACAGATTATTTTGCCCGTCACTGTTCACCTGAATGTCCGACTGCCCCTTGCCCTCTTGCAGCCGGTACCGGCAGACGCGCCCACCGGCCCGGAGCCGGAGGCCCATGCCTGCCAGGGCCGCGGTGGGTGCGGGAAGTGCCAGCATGAAGAAAAGCAAGCCTGAACCCGTCTTCGTCATGGACTACCGTCAGTACCGCAGAGCGCGGCGGCTGGTACATGAGTGCTGCAACTATGACTGCGGCAACTGTATCGCGCTGGATGATAGGGAGGAATGTGTCTGCGTCTAGTCCATTTCCTACTCCCTGTTGTGCCGGTGGTTCCGGGCGGTAGGGAATTCGAGTTTTTTTCACACACATGGGTAGTTTTTGTGGTATACTAAAACACATTGTAAAAACCAAATTACGAGGCATTTATGAAGAAACTGAGACGATGTGCGATAGTAGTTCTGGGGCTGGTTGCTGCAATCACGACCCTGAGCATATCGACGGTTTTCGCAGACACGTCCGTCGTGGATACCACGGATGCGAAGTACAGTTATGCGGATCTGACCGCAGATGCCAAGGCGCTGGCGAAGAAATACAGCGATCGGTGCAGGCTGTCTTCCCTGGGAAAGTCCTGGGACGGAAGAAATATATGGTGTCTGCGGATCGGCAGCGATAATGCCAGCAGGCAGATCGTGGTCTTTGCCTGTGTCCACGCCCGGGAATATATCAACGGGCCGGTCGCAATGGCAATGGCAGAGGAATATTGTAAGAACTACACAACGAAAAAAGTAAACGGGAGAACGTACAAGGATATTTTTTCTCATACGCAGATCTATATCGTACCGATGGTGAATCCGGACGGTGTAATGATCGCGCAGGAGGGACTGGATTCCATACGCGACAAATCGCTGCGGGAAAAGGCGGAAACCTATCCGGTCAGCGGCGGCTACTACAATTGGAAGGCAAACGCCCGGGGAGTGGACATCAATCGGAATTTTGAATCCGGGTTCAATGACACGACGAATAAAAATACGGTGCGCAGCAGTGAACGCTATGGAGGAACCGAGCCCTATACGGAGAAGGAGACCATGGCGATGGTGAACCTGGTGAAGGAACTGAATTGCCAGGCGGTCATCAACCTTCATACCATGGGGCAGGTGTATTACTGGGGTTACACAGATCAGACAAAGGACGCCGAGGAGCGTCTGGTGAAAATCGTATCGGAGGAAACCGGCTACACCGGACAGCTGGAGACCGGAAACGGAGACGGGGATGCGGAACACTACTTCAGGAACATCACCCACACGCCCTATGTGTGTATTGAAAACGCAACAGGAGGATATCCCAACGACCACAGTCAGTTTACATCAATCTACGAAAAAAATGTGAACATTCCGGTACGTACTGCGGACGCTTTCCGGGGAGAAATCGTTAAAAAAGCAGATACTTCCTCAGAAACGTCGGGGGAAAGCGACGCCACGGCAAAACAGAAACTGAAATCCGCGATGAGTCTGGAACTGCTTCCGCCGTGGATCGCCCTTGTCATCGCGGTGGCCTTCGCCGCCAGCTATCTGATCTGGACCAGAATCATCGACCGGCCGGGACGCCACGACGCGCCGGGAAAGCGCGGCAGCCGCAGAAGACCTGCTCCTCAGAGCAAGCGAACAGGACAGAGCCTGCGAGCCGGGCAGAGTGCGCCGGATGAGCGCAGAAAGCCTGACCGCCGGAGCGTGCGGCCCGAACGTGACCGAAACCGCGGCAAAAAAAGCTGAAAACCTCAGCCCGTCCGCGCAGCTGCGAAAAATCATGCGGACGTTATGCGTACGTCATAGGAGGATTGAACATGCAGAAGCTATACCGAAAACAGGGACCCGATATCTACTTCCATTTCAAGCCCCTTGTTTTGCTGCTTACGGTCATCGCTCTGATCCTGCTGGTTCTCATATACGCCAACGGCGTGATGACGAATCAGAAACAGGAGCAGCTCACGATGGAGAACCTCACACAGAAGCAGGCGGTAGGACTGGTGTTGCTGGATGAAGAGGCGGAGCTTCCGGGAACAAAGGAAGCCCGGGCGGTAGTCGATGAGTATGAGCGCAAGCAGGAAATCAAACAGCAGAAATGGCTTGCCGCACAAAAGAAACGTGTCGCCGCCGCCAAAGCGGCCGCTAAGAAAAAGGCAGAGAAGAAGGCTCGGGAAGAGGAACGAAAGAAAATTTTGCAGATCGCCAGGGCGAATACCCGCAGAACGTATTCCGGAACATATAGCGGCGCCGTACTTTCCCGGGGTGCGGGAACCGTCATGGGCCCTTCCGGTAAGGAAACCTATTACAATCTGGATATGTCAACCTGTGTGCGCATCATGCGCGGGATGGGTTTCTCTGCATCGCAGTATCCGTACAAAGTCCGGTCCGACGGCGTCAAGACGCTGGGCGGCTATGTGATGTGTGCTGCCAATCTGAGTCTGAGGCCGAAGGGAAGCTATATCATGACCTCGCTGGGCGTTGGAATCGTAGTGGATACAGGCGGTTTCGCCAGCCGCAATCCGACACAGCTGGATATCTGTGTAAACTGGTGAAAATGTGGGTAATCAAAGTTTTTTAGGGAAAATCATTAGGGTCAGATATCATTCGTTATGGTCTGTCGTTAGGGGCAGTCTGTAGGGTCGTTCATTAGGGGCATTCTACGGGGTCTGAACAAACAAGAACTGAACAGAAAATCAAGTGGAGGGTCGATAAATGCTCTCCGCTTTGAATTGCAACGATTCTGATGTCAGTTTTCTTAATGAGAGTTCAGGTTGAAGTACCAGACCTGGAAAGGGTTCGTCTTCATTTTGTTCAGAATGAGCATGGTTTCTGAAATAGATGAATTCATCCCATAGATTCATCCAGGACAGGAATCCGTACAGGTAGTTTAATTCTGTTGTCTGGAAATCGAGATCCGTTTCAAGATCGAGGATATGTTGATGCAGTTCCTGAGAGACGTGCTCAATTATTTGCGTTGTGTTATTTAGCATAGCGAAGTATAATTATAAAAAAAGATTGGTGGTAATTGTTTGAATAATCATTGCATCGAATTGATGCTATTAAAAAGCCTACCAATGGTTGGCAATGCAAGGATAAATAAAGAGTATTGTACTGTTTTGCAATCATGTGAAAATGTAGATGGTTTGATTAAATACCTATCAAGTCAAGGCTTTTCTGACGTTGAAATATCGAACGCAAAGCAGAAGGCCGTTGAAGAATACTATGTGGTGAAGAACAGCAAAGATACACAAATACTAACCGTATTCGATGAATCGTATCCGGCTCAACTGAATTGTATGAAGCATAAAAAACCTGTATTCCTGTACGCAAGAGGGAATGTAGAACTTTTAAATACAGAAATGGTAGCGGTTGTGGGGACGAGAAAACCGTCAGATTTTACTGAGAAAGTCGAAAAAAAAATTGTAAAAAGAATTATTGATGATTATAAATTAACGATTCTAAGTGGTTTGGCATTAGGATGTGATGCAGTAGCACATGATGCTGCCCTCCATTGTAATGGATCTACAATAGCAGTTTTACCTTCTGGTCTTGACAATGTTTCACCTAAACGCAATATAGGATTGGCAGAACGCATTATTGATAATAATGGACTTCTACTCAGCGAATATCCTAATAATTTTGAAGCAACTAAATATACCCCTTTGGCAAGGGATGAAATTGTTGCAGGGTTATCCGGTTCCATTCTCGTAATTGAATGTAGTGAGGAAAGCGGAACGATGCAAACTGTAAAATTTGGAAATAAATATAATAAAGTTGTCGGTACCTATGTTCCGAGTGATGCGTCAATGGGAGATTATTCAGGGAATATCTTTATCATAGATAATAAAATGGGAATATCAATAAACTCTAAGGAAAAGTTGCCTGAATTATTCAAAAAAAATAAAGACGATACTAGAGGCGAACAGTTAATGATATTTTAGAAGAGATGGTATAGATTATGGCATATGTAAAGGTTAACAAACGCAAAATATTGTTTTTTACTGACTATTGCAAAAAAAATGACAGAAGCTACTGTGATCCCAAGACGCGAAAGATGTCAAATTTAATAGTTGATTTCAAGTATGAAAAACACTGCTCTCCGGATCCATTTCAAAGTTTTTCCGCAAAACTAAACATAGCCATACATTGTATTGCACGGTACTGTATAAATGCGGACGGTATTGTCCTGGTTGCTGCGCCATCTTCCTCTATTGAAAGAGACAAAAATTCGCCATTGAAAAAAGCTGTAAAGATTTGTGCGAAAAAGCTTGGGTTTGAAGATGGATCAAATATACTCCAACGAAAAATGAGCATAGAGTCATCTGCAAGTTGTGAGAATAGGGAGAGGAATTCGATTGAGCAGCTGAAGGAAACCACAGAATGCACATCTAAGTTGAAAAAAAATAAGGCATATATCTTAATTGACGATGTTACTACCACGGGTAATAGCATGAGGGCATACTCATCTATCCTAAAAGAAAATGGGGCCAATAATGTTGTATGTTTTGCTTTTGGATCAACTATGCTTAAAGGCGAATCATTCGAACAAGTCGGATACACAATAGACGACTATTTCAGAGACAATCCGATAAAGGTATATAAGCGAAGTTTAGGAATATATAAATACCGTAGATTTCCCAAAGGCATAGAAATTTATCATAGAATTCCACTGTTGGATTTTGAAGAACAAGCGCTTATTAAAATGGGCTGGAAAAAAAGAAATGCAGACTGTTATTATATAGCTAAAAGAAATTCGAATTATAAAAAGTGTGAAGCCTATGCACTTAAACATTTTGATAAGGGATAATGAAGCATAACGTCCGCACCCCCAAATTGAATTTGCGAAAAAATCTTGACACTATCGCTCCTCTCCTCCTTGAACTTGCACGCTTCGATGGGACGTACAGGAAAGTTCTGGCCAAGTATGCCAATCCGATTGTTCTGATCCTGGATGAATGGCTGCTTCTGAAGCCGACTGAGGCTGAGCAGCATGACATCCCGGAACTATTGCACAGAAGGAGGAAGAAATCTTCCACGATCTTCTGTTCACAGTATGAATCGGATGGCTGGTACGATCAGCCGGGAGGCGATGACAGTCCCTTGGCCGAAGCGATACTGGACCGCATCAAGCATGATGCCTACAAGATTAATATCGTACCGGTGGATCCGGCCAACTACCGCGCAATGAGAGAGGTATACGGCCTGGACCTGGCAATGAGTGAGTGAACAGATGGCATGGCCCCGTTCCGGAGGATGTTTTCTATCCCTGGAATGGCGGCTACGCCGCATTGGAAATCAGTAGTACTGATTTCCATATGCCGGGCTGGTGATTTCCGGTTTGCCGGATTGGCGCTTTCAGCGCACTAGAATATCCAGCACGCTTTGCAAACTCAACTGGGACAGGTCTCTATAATAATGTTTGGTGTATGACTGAGGTATCGTGCCTGCCGATCCCGAACTTTATTGCGCCTGCTGCACCTGGACAGCTATTGTGCCTGTTGAGCCTGTGAAGACTGCTGTTTGCGGAACATCGGTCTGCGCCGGAACTCCTCCGGGAGATGGCTGTCTTCATTCCAGACGGTGATTGACGCGCGTTCGCCCGGACGGGGCCCGGCGTCCTGCGGCCCGCCTGTCTCTGAATTCTGCGGGCCACCTGTCTCTGAATTCTGCGGACCGCCTGTCTCTGAGCTTTGCGGCCCGCCTGTCACGGAGGTGAATGCCGCATCGTCCGAGGCGTTTTCCGCGGTTCCTGCGGTCGAATCGATTTCCGCGGGGGTGAAGACCTCCACCCGGTTCAGTCCCGCGTTGGAGATCGGGTGCGCCCAGATCTCATCAATCGGGAGTCCGGCGATGCCCAGAAGCAGGGCGGACAGGCAGACCATATGGGACGCGATAAGTATCGTTTTCCCTGGATTGGCGTGGACGCATTCCCAGAATGCCCGCGTTGCACGTTGCTGAACGTGCAGGAAAGTTTCTCCGTCGGGAATCTGAACCTGACCGGGGCAGTTGCTCCAGAGCTCGAGTTCCTTCGGATACCGGAGACGGATTTCCTCGGCGGTCAGGCCTTCCCATGCGCCTGCGTTTTGTTCGTGAAAATCGAATACAGGCTCCGGCTCGATTTCCCGCTCCTGCAGGATAATGCGGGCCGTTTCCATAGCCCGGCGCAGCGGACTGGCGTATGCGGCGTCAATCTCCGTGCCCTTCAGCGCATCGCGGGCACAGGATGCCTGATACCGCCCTGTCTCGCTGAGAGGAATGTCGCTCATTCCCTGAAATTTTCCTGCCCGGTTCCATTCTGTTTCACCATGCCGGACTAAAATTACCGTTGTTTTCAATGAAGTCCCTTTCTTTGAAATCTGCTTTATGAGAATAATTTCTGAGAAGTCCCTTGCGTCGCTGCCGCGCGCGTGTCATGCCTACAGTACATGGTACATATTATGCTCGCAGCACGTAACACATGTCATGCCTGCAGTGCGTGGCATACGCCCTGCAGGCTCTTGCCGCCGTCTAAATCACGTAGAACCATGTGGAGTCCTGCTCCAGTTCCTTCTCTTCGGGTTTGTTTTTCGCGCCCAGCACCATTTCGTGTGTCTTGATGGTGACGGTGGAGTGCGGGGCGATAGACTTTGTAACGAAAGAGTTGCCGCCGATGACGGAGCCTTCGCCGATGACAGTGTTTCCACCGAGGATGGAGGCGCCGGAGTACAGGGTCACATTATCCTCAATTGTAGGGTGCCGCTTGCTTCCGTGAAGCTTGTGACCTTCCTTTGTGGACAGCGCTCCGATGGTCACGCCCTGATACACTTTGACGTGCTCACCGATGATGGAGGTGGAGCCTACAACAATACCGGTGGCGTGGTCGATGAAGAAGTATTTCCCGATGGTCGCGCCGGGATGGATGTCCACGCCGGTGACGCGGTGCGCATACTCAGTCATCATGCGGGGCAGAAGAGGAACCTTCAGCAGAAACAGCTCATGCGCCATGCGGTAGATAGCGGTCGCCAGCAACCCCGGATAAGCAAGGACGATCTCGTCCTTGCTGTCCGCCGCAGGGTCGCCGTCGAAGGTGGCCTGTATGTCTGTATTCAAGTATTCCCGCATTTTCGGGATCTTGCGGAAATAGTCCAGACAGATTTTCTGTGCCGCCCGCTTCCGGACGATCTTCTTGCTGTCCGAGTATTCCGGGTCGAAAAGCAGCGCGACCTCAATCTGCTTTCGCAGGTCGTACATCACGTCTTCAATCAGGACGCTGAGTTTGATGTGCGTGCTGCGGGTGCGGTATTCCTTTTCGCGGTAATAGCCGGGGAACAAAATCATCAGCAGCTCGTGGATGATTTCTTCCACAATTTCCTGATCCGGCTGTTCGAATACATTCATGTTGTCGATGTCTCTGCCGTGGCTGTAATCTGCGAGAACCTCCTGAACGATATCGTCCATCTCCTTGTTCAGGGCATCTTCGTCGATATCGCCGCCACCGTCGCAGATCCGGCAGATATCCAGAACATCCAGATCCTTGATGTTTTTCACTGTCATTGCTGGTACCTTACTTTCCTGTTGTACGCAGGTCTCCCGTGTGGTCGCTGTGCCGCGCGTCGTGTGCTGCGATTTTCCGCATCGTGCGGCCGTTGCGCCGCTCATCGAGTTACGCATTTTGCCGCATCGCGCAGCCGCGGTGCTGTGTGCTGCATTTTGCCGCATCGTGTGGCCGCGCTGCCGCACCGTGAATTCCCGCATACGCCTTAAACGAAATAATCAGGACACAAATGCGCCTGACCGTGCATATACATTTTTATTTTATATCCCGTTTTCGTGTTGATAAAACAGGTTTGACAGGATTTCCGCCGAGTTATATAATCGGAAGATAAAGAGCAGAAAAACTGCCCGCGAAGCTGTGTCCGGCGAAGGAGATAACAGGCCGGCGGCTCAGGGCGGCAACGTATGGAGGTACACACAATGAAAGACCACATTTCAAGGGAAGAGGCCCTGGAGCTTCTTCGGAAATATAATAAAGAGCCCTTTCACATCCGTCACGGACTGACGGTGGAGGGCGTCATGCGCTGGTATGCCGGGGAATTGGGATACGGCGATGACAAAGACTTCTGGGGCATTGTCGGCCTGCTTCACGATATCGACTTTGAGAAATATCCGCAGGAGCACTGCCTTAAAGCTCCGGAGCTTCTGAGGGAAGCCGGTGTTGGCGAGGATATCATCCACGGTGTGGTGAGTCACGGCTATGATCTGACGGTGGATGTGAAGCCGGAGCATGAGATGGAGAAGGTTCTCTATGCGACGGACGAGCTGACAGGGCTTATCGGCGCTGTGGCGCTGATGCATCCGTCAAAGAGTGTGATGGACATGAAGGTGAAGTCGGTGCGGAAGAAGTTCAAGAATCTGAATTTCGCGGCCGGCTGCGACCGGGAGGTCATTCAGGCAGGAGCTGAGATGATGGGCGTAGAGCTGGATGAGCTTTTCGACAAAACCATACAGGCCATGCAGAGCTGCGAGGCTGCTGTGGATGCGGAAATGAAAGACCTCGGCCTCGAGGAATAAAGCCGGGCGGCCGCCGTTTTTGCCGGATCTGCGCCAGGACGGCCGTCTTTCTGCTGTTGTCTGCCCGGGCGGCGGCTACGGCCTCATCTGAAGAAGCGGTCAGCCCTGCCGGGAGCCGTACTCCTCAATTGCGGTCAGCTCCGGAATTGAAAACTGATAGGCTTTGTTGCAGAACCAGCATCGGACCTCGATGGACTCGCCGTCGGCGATGATTTCATCCAGGTCTTTTTTGTTCAGTGTGGCCAAAGCCCGGGAGACTCTCTCCTTGGAGCAGTCGCAGTGAAAGCGGCAGTCTCTGGTCTCGAATATGTCGAGTCCCATGTCGCCGAGGATGTGCGTCAGAATTTCCTCCGGTCCCATCCCTCGTTCCAGCATTGCGGTTACAGGCTCAAGTTCTGCGACCCTGGTCTCCAGCGCGGAAATCGTTTCCTCGGAGGCAAAGGGCATGAGCTGCAGAATGAATCCGCCCGCCTGAAGCACAGAGCAGTCAGTATCCACTTTTACGCCTAGTCCTACTGCGGAGGGCGTCTGCTCCGACATCGTAAAATAGTAGGCGAGATCATCGCCGATTTCGCCGGTCTGAATCTCGCACTGTCCGCTGTAAGGATCACGCAGCCCCAGATCCATGCTGACGCTGAGGATGCCGTGTCCGACGGCGGAGCCGACGTCAAGCTTTCCTTTGTACTTCCTCGGGATGTCCACCTGAGGATTCGCGACATATCCCTTGACATTGCCTGCGCTGTCCGCCGTGACGGTCATGCCGCCGATAGGGCCGTCGCACCGGTATTGAATGGTCAGGAGATCCCCGTCACCTTTCATCATAGAACCCATCATTGCTCCCGCCGATAAAAGTCTGCCCAGCGCTGCGGTGCAGACGGGTGACATGTGATGGATCCGGCGCGCTTCCTCCACCAGATCTGTGGAGCGAATGGCAAATGCCCGGATGCTGTTGTCTGCTGCGGTGGCCCGCGCGATATAGTCGTTCATTAAAGTCCCTGCTTTCCTGTAATCTGTTCCGCTTCTGCGGATGCATCATTTTATCTTTCTTTTAATCCGGAACGTTTCCGGTATTTCTTCATTTCGATAATATCAGTATACCGAGAAGTGGGGGAATTTGCAACAGCATCCGGGCCGGAACTGCGGCAGGCTTTGTATCTGAACAGATGGCGCGGTCGGACAGTACTCGAACAAATGGCCGCAACCGGTGCCGCAGCCGGACTGTATCTGCGGAGAGGGTTCGCGGACATATTGTGCCGTGAATTCACATAACCGACAAGGAATCGTCAGTTTATGCAGAAGAAACGACAACTAAACTACGGGAAAGCGTTCCCGGTTCATCACATAAGACCTCTATACTTAAAACTGTCGAAGGGAGATGATAGACAGCAGACAACACCTCACAAACTCACAGATAAAACAATAATACTTTCTTTCAACACTTTCTTTCAAAACATTCTTTCTCACATAATAACTCATAAAAGAAAAACTGACAGACTCCGGCGGTGACAGAACGCCGGAGCCTGTTGGTTTTTGCGGCGGCCGTGGATAGCAGATGCCCGGTGGCCAAGGCGTTTCCGCTGCATCCCGGTCGGGGATACAGTCATCGCCGGCGCACCGCTCCCGCATATATGTCTGCGACGGCCGCGGACTCTGCTTGGTGCCAGGCGATTTACAGGCTAAGACCGGGGAAAGGACGGGGTGAAATCTAAATAATCTGTCAAAGACGAAAAGCCTTGATTTTTTCTGCTGCGGTGATAAAATCGAGGCGTATAAGGAAAGGAAGTGCATCATTGTTATGAAAAAGGTGGTCGTTTGCGTGTGTCTGACGGCGTTTTTATTTGGCACGATGGAGGTTGCCCTGAAAACAGGGGGCGGAAACATGGATTCCGTACAGCTCACGTTCCTGCGGTTCATGATCGGCGGTCTGATTCTGGCGCCTTTCGGAGTCGTGGAGGCAAGAAAAAACAGTCTTCGGATAACGAAAGGAGAGGCGGGCTGGCTGTTCCTGGTTGGCGTTATGGGGATCCCCGTGAGTATGCTCTGCTTTCAGCTGGGCGTCGAGAGATGCAACGCGGCGACGGCTGCGGCGCTGATCTGTCTGAACCCGTTGTTCACGATGGTCATCGCTCATCTGTTTACTTCAGAGAAAATGGACAGAATGAAGAGTCTGGCATTTGTAATCGGGCTGGTCGCGGCAGTGTTCATGATTCGCCCCTGGGACGTGCAGGAGGGAAACACGATTCCCGGAATCATCCTGATGCTCATCGCCTCCGTGACTTTCGCGGCATACACGGTTATGGGGAAACGTACGGTCGGCAGAATCGGGACGTTCGCGCAGACCAGCATCAGTTTCATCCTGGGATCGCTGGTGCTGCTGGCGGTTATCGCGGGCACCGGCCGCCCGGTCGTGGACGGCGTGGCGGACAACTGGATGATCGTCGCATACTGCGGAATCTTCGTGACCGGTCTGGGCTATCTGTTCTACTTCATCGCGATCCGCTGCTCCGACGCGACGACAGGATCCATCGCCTTCTTCATCAAACCTGCAATCGCGCCGTTTCTGGCGGTTCTCCTGCTGAATGAAACGGTTTACTGGAACACGATTGTCGGAATTGTTCTGCTGGTCTCCGCATCGTTCCTGACGCTGTACGACGCCAGGCGCGGTCTGGCACGGGAAACCCTCGTCACAGTCAGCGACGAGGCGCTTCAGAAGCTGGAAGCCGAGAGCTCGGCGGCTAGGGCCAGAGGTTAACCGACCGTATCGATAACGCACTCTGTAAAGGACCGGGTGGCGGGCAAAGGCTCCTCGCCCGGTCTTTGTGCGATTCCGAGAGAACGGAACATGGGCGGATCCAGAGAGATGTTGATGGTGTCCGGCGGATAATTCTCCAGCATCAGGTCGCCGGCCAGCGTGACGCCCAGATGATGCTTGACCATCTGAATCGCGGTCATGTCATTTTTGCAGGTATACATGACATTGAACTTGACTTTGTGGGAGGTAAAGGTCTCCGGCCACAGCTCATCCGGCCGGGAAATCGCTCCGGTCGCATAGGAGATGAAGGGATATTGGCTCATCTCCTCCAGTGTGATTTTGTCTTTCAGGGACAAAGGATGATTCTCCGGGACGACGGCGAAGACCTCGTCCCACACCAGAACCCGAGAAATGTAGTTCTTTTTCTCTGCCACCTCCATCAGAGCCAGATCGATGCGCCCGCTCATCAGCATGCGCTCCAGTTCCGGGGCCTCGTGCTCCAGCATGTTGATCTTGATATTCGGAAACTGCTGCGCGAAGATTTCCAGAATACGCGGCATCCAGGCGGTGCTGATGCTGGAGAGACATCCCACTGTAACAGTGCCGGTTTCCCTGCCGCTCATACGGTCGCATTCCTGCCGGATCGTCCGCTCCCAGCGGTGCTCCTCTCGCATATACGGCAGCAGCGTCAGTCCGTTCTGCGTCAGATTGGCACCTTTGTTGGTGCGTCGAAGAAGTCTGACGCCCAGTTCCCGCTCCAGAGAGTTGATCATCTGAGTAATTCCGGACTGCGTGTACCCCATGCGTTCTGCGGCCTGTGTGATGCTGCCGGTCTCAGCGATGTTGATCAGCGCTTCATATTTTCGGTTATCCATGGTGTCTCCTCTGCGTCCTCTTTGGCATTAGAACCTGTAATTTCAAATATAAGAAAAAAACATTTTACTTATTATATGTGATATATTATTATAAGTCAAGGAAGAGAGGTAAGGTCTTCCATATAATGCCTTAAACGAATAATAATTACACTGGAAAGACGTCACAGAGCGATCCCCAATTCGCAACGTGACGGTTTTCTTTTTTTGACCAATGCGGCGGCCTGACGCAACCGCTTTGTTCATGAATAAAAACTGCCGCAGCATTTGATGCGGCAAGCCTGAATGGCATACAGGAAGCCCGCTCTGTATGAAGAACGTGGCTCCCTGTATAATAGAGTTGTTATTTTACCGCGCGGTGTTTCTCCTGAAAGAATTCCGGCGTTACCTGACAGTGACAGTGACTCTGACGTAAACTCCGTTCTGCGCATAAGCGTAGACCGAGCAGGAGCCGGCTTTCACAGCTCTGATCTTCCCGGAGGAGCTTACTGTTGCGACCGACGGGTCAGAGGATTCGTACACCACTCCGCGATGCTTCCGGAATTTCAGTTTTTTCGACTGAAGTGTCTGCCTCGTGCTGACCTTGCAGGTCTGTCCGGGCTTCATGGACTTCAGTTTTTTTCTGATTGCGGAGGCGTTCTGCAGGGAGAGCTTTCCGGGATTGGTATACTTGCCTCCGTCTGTTGTGACATGAACAGTCAGCGATTTTGAGAGAATCCTGCCGCGGCTGTCCTTTGCGACAACGTACATCTTATAGTAAGTGCCTTTTCTGAGTTTCTTTCCGGAAATCCGGCTGACAGTCGTTTTCAGACCTCTTGTAGAGGTGACTTTTTTGTAGTTTTTCTTTCTGTCACATCTGCTTGCGTAGACAGTATAGCTGGCCGCTCCGGAGATTTTCTTCCATTGGAGACGGAGTGATTTTTTCGTCTGACTGACGGATCTGGCCTGAAGCAGAGGCTTTTCTGCGGTTTCTTCCGGATTGGGTTTTACAGCATCCTTTTTGCTCCATGCGGCCTTCAGCGTCAGGTCGTCCTCGATTATCGTATTGAAATCGAATTTGTTTCCTGCGGCGTCATACCAGCCGGCGAAATTGTATCCGTCTTTTTCCGGCACTGCCGGTGCGGCGATCTTTTGGCCTTTGCCGACCGCCACGGCGGCGATTTTAGAGCCTCCGTCGGAATCAAATGTGATGACAGCCGTTTTCGCAGTATAATCAGAGGTATAGAAGAACACCATCTCATCTCCGTCCTGCAGTTTCATTTCCCCGAGTGTTTTGTCGGTTAATTCGCCGTTGACTTTGTACATCCATCCGCTGTTGTCCCCGGCCTCCTTCTGAGCCAGAACTTTGCCGGAGGGCGTTGTTATGGCTGAGATGTAGCCGGAGCTTCCTGTATAGGAATACCCGTTTTCCTTTAATGCCTTTGTCAGAACATCGAAGGCGGAAGCGTTTTTCTTAACGGAAACCGTTCTCAGATTCAGGAGGGTTTCACCCTTCTGTCCGAGCAGACGGAAGGATACGGAAACTCCGGCGTCCGGATTGGGATCCGCACCTTTTTCGCCCCTGACTGTCATCGTTGCTTCTGCATGCTGACGATAGAGCCCGGCAAACAGCGACATTGCGTCTTTGTCACCGTCTTTTCGGGCTTTTACAAAGTATTTTCCGTAGACTTCATGTGTCAGATAACTGTCTACGGTGACCTCTGTATCGTATTCCGGTTTGCTGACAAGCAGGTTGGAATCGGCTATCACAGAGGGTTCGCTGGAGTTGAATCTGCGGTAGTCATTATCATTGCCGCCGTCAGGATTCTCCACATAGGTATCCGCACTGACGCCGGTCCAGGTTTTTTCATCGGCCCGGTATATGAAAGAGACTGAACCGTCATTGTCGGCGTTGATTTCCTGGAAACTCTGCAGATCTCCGGTGATGTTATCTTTCGCTGTATTATTGTTTCTTATTCCGTCCCAGTATCCGCTCACGGCTTTTTTCATTAATGCTTTAGCGGTTTCCAGTTCCTCTTGTGTCAGCGGCTGTACGGTGACGTCGATGTTTCTGGAGACTTTGACGCCGGTCGCCTTGTCTGTGATGGTTACCGTAATCGTGACTTTTACCGGAGGCTTTCCCGGAAGAGGCCGATAGACTTTGACGGATGCCGCATTGTTCAGGGGCTCGCCGTCCTTGTTCTTCCAGGGTTCAATCACGTCCTCGTTGCTGCTGGTGATCGTAACCGGCTGATATTTGCCATCGATCCTGAAATCTCTGGTCGTCGGGAACTGTATATTGTCTGTGACATGGTCGGTGTCCAGCGCCCTGCCCGTGGAAAAATCGGTGAGACCCGGATTCTCCATGCCCTTGTCCAGTTTTTCCTGAAGCTCGGCCTCCAATGCTTCGTTTGCGTTCTCAGAGGTTCCTTTGACAGTCACAGTGTAATCCTTTGTTACCGTGACAGCGTCCAGACTGTTGCATCGGATTGTTGCGGTCAGTCTGACCTCCTTGTCATAAGCCTTTGGGTTAACGGTCACCGCATACGGCGAATAATATGGGTAGTCCGGCGCGTCTCCCACCTTTACGACGGAAGAATCGTCCGATGTCCATGTGACCGTCGCCCAGCCGTTGAAGTTGTCGTACTGACTGTAATCAGGACTGGTTACGCCTTCTTTGACCGGATAACGCGGAAGCGTTGACAGTCCGCCCTTTGTGACCGGCTCTGACGGAAATGTTATGCGATCCAGTTCAGACTGCAGTACTTCTGAAACCTTTTTCTGATCCCACGGCATCAGAGTGTACATCTGTTTTTCAACGGTGATGCCGTCTCTGCTGAGCAGGAATGTCGTATAGAAATAATCGCCGTTGCCGGACATCGCGGGATTGAAGTAATAGTGGATCGTTCCATCTTTGTCGATGGAGGAATATCTTCCTTCGGATTTCTCCTTCACGGATATTGTAATGTTCTCGTATCCGGAATTTTTCAGCCGTGTGCGGATTATTTCGGTCGCATCGGTATCTGTTCCGAAGACAGGAGTCAGATTGCCGGTGAGCGAGGCTGCCGCGGTATTCAGAGATTCAGTGGTCTGAATCGCCTTTTCGGAATAGACCGTGAGAACAAAGTCTTTGCTCTGTGTGGAGTTGTCTGATGTGTCGGTGACGGTTGCCGTAATCGTAACGTTGACAGTACCCATCAGTGGCAGAGCGGTTACATCTCCGGTGTCGGATATGCAGTCAGTGTCACTGCTTTTATAAGATACTTTATACCCGTCGCCCTCTGTCGGCAGTTTCAGGGAACCTGTATTCCGGACGATGTCGTCCTCCGGAAGAGCTGTCCGGACAGATGTAAATGCCTTGTGGAATACAGTTTCCTCCCAGACGGCATACAGTGTCTGTCCGTAACCGTCACCGTAAGAGGCGTTCCAGATGTAGTCCTCTTCATCGTCATATGATTTCGACCAGTTGGACGGAGAACTGCTTGTGCACCATTTCACAAACTTATATCCGTCCCGGGTGAATGTGCATTTCGGAAGTCTTGCAGTTACGCCGTTCTCTACGGTCAGAGGCTCCATACTGCCTTCGCCGCCGTTGGCGCTGAAGGAAATTCTGTTCTGATAGTTGCGATAGTGTGCGTAAAGCCGGGTGTTTTCATTGAAAACAGTATCCGGATCAATTTTCTGACCTCCCTCTGCGGCGGTATACCAGCCGTCGAAGACCTTTCCGTCCAGGGATGCGGAGGGCAGAGAGCCGTAGGCAGTCCTTCTGTCGATGCTCTTGGAGGATACATAGCAGCTTCCGCCGTTGGCATCAAAGGTGAGAGTTACCGCCTGTGCCCAGTGGGCGTACAGGGTTTTCCCTTTCAGAGCGTCTTCCGCTGTAAATTTGTACTGACTGGTAATTGTGTACCCGCCTTCTGCCGCATCGAACCAGCCTTTGAAGTTCCAGCCGTCTCTCGTCGGGTCCTTCAGCTCGCTGTACTTTGCGGAAGACCCGGAGCTGATGTAGTTGTAGTTCGATCCTACGACTCCGGTTCGGGAGACCGTCCTGTTATCGGTGTCATAGTTCAGATCGACAGTAACGGCGACGTCATTTCCTGCCCAGACCGCGTACAGTGTCTGCACGTCGTCCTGTCTGCTTTTCAGGTTACTGACAGTCTGATCTTCTCCGTAGGTTTTTGAGGAGCCGGAAGTCCCCCAGCCGACAAAAGTATATCCGCTGCGGGTAAACCCGTTCTTCGGCAGAACAACTTCCTGATCATAGGTGGCTGTAATGGAGTCCATTGTTCCGGTTCCCCCGTTTGCATCGAAACGGACAGTATATGTGACCGGCGTCCATTTTGCTGTGTAGGTTACATCGCTTTTGATCACGGTGTCCTTCGTCAGCCGATCTTCTTTGTTATACCAGCCGCCGAAGGTGTATCCTTTTCTGGTCGGATCCGCGGGCATCTTTGCGGTTCCGATTGCGGTGTTCCGGGCAACGTCAACGGAATCGGTGCTGCCGTTATTATCGAATGTTACTGTATAAGCGTCATCCCATACGGCGTACAGATCGATGGAACTGTTCAGTGTAATGTCTGCACCGTCCGGATATTTCACTGTGCCGTCTGCGGATTCCGCCCATCCGGCAAAGACCTGCCCTGTTCTGGTGAACGTGTTGGTCTGCAGTGTGCCTTTGCCGCCGTAGATTTTCTGCTCACGGGTTTCTGAACCGTTGTGGAAGGTGACGACTAAAGCCTCTCCCGCACTGAAATTGCGCAGATAGCAAGTATCGTCTCCGCCGTTTCCGCCGCTGTCCTTTGAATAGGTAAAGACCATCGTATCGCCGGACTTGACGTCAGCCTCCGCTCCGGTCCAGTCGACTTCTCCGCTGGCGTCTTTCACCAGCGCTGTGCTGCCGTGCATGATGCTGAATTTATCATATTTCTTTTCTGAGGATACTTTGTACTCAAAAGAAATATGAGTGTCTGCCGTAAATGTCAGTGTCAGGGTACTCGTGGAGTAACTCTTACCGGCATTACCAGACTTCAGGATCTTGTCGGCAGTCGCCGTCCACTGTGTCGTTCCCGTTCCCGGGGTCGCCGTGACCGGCAGTCCTTCGAAAACGTCGCTGACGGACGTTGCCGCATATACGTCTGTCGTGCCGGTCATGAAAGAAAGTCCCGGCATGAAGGTTACGGTCATCAGTACCGCCAGGAGTAGAATTGTGATTCTGCTCCTGAGATTTCTTGTTTTCATTTTTTTCTTATCCTTTCCTCGATTAACCTGCCGGTTTTCGTTTTCCCTTTCTACACCTCCCTTTCCTTTTCGGAAAACAAAAAAACCGCCCTGAGGCAGCCTATGTATCGCAATGATCGCAGCAAATCCAAATCAATGCCGTCAACACACAACCATTGTTTCAAAACCAACAATAACATCAGAAAGTGCCGTATCTGCAGAACTTCGCGCCGCTATAACCCGAAGCTCTCTACGCTCGTTTCCCTGTCTGAATGGATGGACATACGTGCCTCAGGAATGAACCATCCAAGCCACTGCTCGTCTCCCGACTCATGCCCTGCGGCATTCACGGTTGCTGTGGACAGTAGGGGCTTTTCACCCCGTTTCCGTTAGCAGCGCTTTTATAATAACTTGTGAGGTAATTCTACCACGGTGTTATTTGCCTTTCAACACAAAATAAAAGTGTCCGCCTTCTTCGTTCAGGAACGACAGGAAGGTGAACACATTCTGGTTCAGGGGGCCCGGGCATATCATAATGCGCTGGTCGCACCGTATCAGGTTTCAGTATTCTGTCAGGGTCAGCGTGCCGGTTTCGCGGGTCCGGTTCATGTCGATGACCCGCTGGTTGGTGCTTCCGCGGTACCGGAGGGTCAGGTCGCGCTGCGCCTCTATGTATTTTCCGTCAACCAGAACGTCGATGGTGTTCAGCAGCTTTCGCAGCGCTTTCCGGTCCTCTGCCAGCCGACAGGGGCTTTCCGGACCGGAACGGGCCAGGCGGGACAGCTCCTCCAGCGTGTACCCGGTATACATCCAGACATTCAGGCCGCGGCGTTTGATTTCCTTTGCCAGCGCATAGAAAGGAGCCGGCTGACACGCCGGCTCTCCGCCGCTGAAGGTGACCCCTTGAAGAAGGGGATTGGCGTCCACAGCGGCGAGGATTTTGTCAATATCACAGTCATAGCCGCCGGAGAAATCGTGAGTTTCGGCGTTATGACAGCCGGGGCACCGGTGAGGGCAGCCCTGACAGAAGATAACGAACCGTATTCCGGGACCGTCTACGATGGATTCGCGGATAACGCCGGCGAGCCGAAGAGCCGTGCCCACGGCTACAGCCTCTCAAAGCCGGAGCTCAGGCCGTGCTTGACCCGGTCCCGCTCCTCCGCGGTCTTGGCGTCGTTCCAGTTATCCATGGTCCCCACCAGATAGCCGGTGATGCGGCGGATCCGTTCAAAGTTTGGGTTGCCGTCGCCCTCGCGGCGGCCGCAGCTGGGGCATTCGTTATCGATGATGCCGGTATAGCCGCAGACCGGATCGCGGTCCACAGGATGATTGATAGAACCGTAGCCGATGCCGCTCTCCTTCATGCAACGGACGACGCTTTCGTAGGCCTCCAGATTTTTCAGCGGGTCACCGTCCAGCTCAATATAGGAGATGTGACCGCCGTTGGTCAGCTCGTGGAACGGAGCCTCCTTGCGGATTTTGTCGAAGGCGCTGATCTCATAGTAGACCGGGATGTGGAAACTGTTGGTGTAGTATTCGCGGTCTGTGACGCCTGGAATCACGCCGAAGCGTTCACGGTCGATGCGGACGAACCGTCCGGAGAGTCCCTCCGCCGGCGTGGCGATCAGAGACCAGTTCAGCCCTGTCTTGCGTGCCTCCTCGTCCATCCGTTTCCGCATGTAGGCGACGATTTCGATGCCCAGCTGCTCCGCCTCCGGAGATTCTCCGTGATGCTGCCCGATTAAGGCCTTCAGGCATTCCGCCAGACCGATGAAGCCGATGGTCAGAGTGCCGTGCCTGATGACCTCCTCCACCGTGTCCTCCGGGCCCAGCTTGTCGGAATCGATCCAGACGCCCTGCCCCATCAGGAACGGGAAATTCTTGACTTTTTTCTGCCCCTGAATCCGGAACCGTTCCATCAGCTGACCGATGCATAGATCGATCATGTGATCCAGATTCTCGAAAAAGATTTCCTGGTCTCCCTTCGCCTTGATGGCAAGGCGGGGCAGGTTGATGGAGGTGAAGGACAGGTTCCCCCGCCCGTAGACGATTTCCCGGCTCGGGTCGTAAACGTTGCCGATGACCCGGGTGCGGCAGCCCATGTATGCGCATTCTGTTTCAGGATGGCCCTCCTTGTAGAACTGTTTGTTGAAGGGAGCGTCCAGGAACGAGAAATTAGGGAAAAGTCGCCGTGCGCTTGTGCGGCATGCGAGCTTGAACAAATCGTAATTCGGATCCTCCGGATTGTAGCTGACGCCCTCCTTGACCTTAAAGATCTGGATGGGGAAGATCGGCGTTTCGCCGTTCCCAAGACCGGCTTCTGTGGCCTCCATCACGGATTTCATGACGAGGCGCCCTTCAGGGGATGTATCGGTGCCGTAGTTGATGGAACTGAACGGAACCTGTGCGCCCGCCCGGGAATGCATGGTGTTCAGATTGTGGATCAGCGCCTCCATCGCCTGATAGGTTTTCCGGACGATTTCCCGATCCGCGAACATGGCGGCCTTCTCCTGCAGCTGGCGGACAGCGGGCTCGTCGGCGTACTGCAGCAGTTGCTTCAGCTCCACCTCCCGGTAGTCGTTGTCCCAGGACATACAGGGAAAGACACCGAGCCTCTTCTCGGCTTCCCGGCCGAAGGCCCGCATTCTGGCTGCGCCGTTCTCCAGACCAAACAGGAGCTCCAGCATCTTTCCCATATTGTCAAAGTAAAGACGCTTGTAGGACTTGCGGACGCCGGGCGCCATGCTGTAATCGAAGTTCGGGATGGACTGACCGCCGTGCTGGTCGTTTTGATCCGACTGAATGGCGATGCAGGCCAGAGCCGCATAGCTTTCAATGTCGTTGGGCTCTCTGAGGTGACCGTGTCCGGTGGAAAATCCGCCCTTCAGCAGGCTCAGCAGATCGATCTGGCAGCAGGTCATGGTCAGTGTATAGAAGTCCATGTCGTGAATGTGGATGTCGCCGTTCTCATGGGCTCTGGCATACTTGGGGTCGATCACGTACATCTTGTAAAATTCTTTTGCGCCTTCGGAGCCGTATTTCAGCATGGTTCCCATGGCGGTGTTTCCGTCGATGTTGGCGTTTTCCCGCTTGACGTCGTTGTCTCTGGCCTCCTTGAAGGTCAGATCCTCGTAGATGTGCATCAGCCGGGTGTCCATGTCACGGATGCGGGTGCGCTCTGCGCGATAGAGGATGTATTCCTTGGCGGTTCTGGCGTGGCCGTTTTCAATGAGAATCTTCTCCACTGCATCCTGAATCTGCTCCACCGTCGGGACACTGTTATGGCAGACCTCCAGCAGATAGAGCTCCACCTGCTTCGCCAGGTAAGAGGACATTTCCCTGTCCTTTCCGCCCAGAACCTGAGCGGCGTTGAAAATCGCATCGGTGATTTTGTCAATATCAAAAGGGACGACCCTGCCGTCGCGCTTTATGATACGTTCGATAGTTTCCATTGTTCAAACTCCTTCTCTTGCTGCCTTTGTTACACGCTCTGTAATACTATATATTGTAGAATTATGTTTTGCTGCTCCACAAATTATACTACGAGGCGGAGCTCCGGTCAACAAGGAATCGTCGTGAATCTCCCTTTCTCCGCATTGCACAAAACAGAAGGAAAGAGTATAATTGTAAATCCAGAAGGTATGCTGTCCGGCAGAAAAGGAGACGAACAGAGATGAAGGGAGCAGAACGAAGAGCAGAAATTATCCGCAGAATAAGCAGCAGTGAGAAACCGGTTTCCGGGACGGATCTGGCTGCGGAATACGGCGTCAGCCGGCAGGTGATCGTACAGGATATCGCACTGCTTCGGGCCACAGGCTGCCAGATTATTTCCACCAACCGCGGGTATCTGCTGGTGGAAACTGATCGGCCGCGGAGGGTGTTTAAGGTGAGCCATACGTCGGAGCAGATGGAGGACGAGCTGAACACTGTGGTGGATCTGGGCGGAACGGTGGTGAACGTTTTCGTGTGGCACAGAGTTTACGGCAAGGTCACGGGGGATCTGGACATAAGCTCCCGGCGCAAGGTCAGGGAGTTTTTGGAAGGGATCCGGGAGAGCCGGTCCGCTCCGCTGATGAATATCACCTCGGGGTACCATTATCATACGGTGGAAGCCCCTGATGAAGAGACACTGGAGCTTATCGGACAGGAACTGAGCGCGAAAGGATATCTTCTGCCGGATGACTAACCTATGGCAGAATATTTTTGCAGAATGAGTAAATCGCGGAAAAGTCTGTGCAGCGGAGGCGCTGCCCGGAAAGACCCGCGAACTCTTTCGGCAGTCAATACGAGGAGGCCGGGGATGATCCCACAGAAAACGGAAAACTATGAAATGCATCGGCGGGGTGAAGCATGTTATCTGACCTTTCCGCAACTGGACCGGTATCAGGAGTTGCGTCATCTCTTCACCACACGGTGCGGCGGGTTCAGCGAGGGCCCCTGTGCCACCTGGAATCTGGGCTTCGGACTGGGGAATGATCCGGACACTCCGGAGAACCGGGCTCGCAACATCGGCGTGCTGGCGGAATGTATGGGCATCTGTCCGGAGAATCTGGTGTTCACGTGGCAGACTCACACCACGAACATACGAAATGTGACGGAGGAGGACCGGGGATGCGGTGCGACTCGTGAGCGCACCTATCAGGATGTGGACGGACTGGTGACGGACTGCCGCGGCGTTGCGCTCGTCACGCTGCATGCGGACTGCAATCCGATCTACTTTTATGATCCGCGGCGGCATGTGATCGGACTGGCGCACAGCGGCTGGCGCGGCACGCTGGACGGAATCGGATCCCGTATGGTGGACAAAATGCAGTCCGATTACGGCTGCAATCCCGGCGATCTCATCTGTGGAATCGGACCGTCGCTGTGCCGGAACTGCTTCGAGGTAGACGCAGACGTTGCAGAACTGTTCGCAGGGAGGTACGGCGATTTTTCGGAGTTTTCCCGGTATGACGGGGGCCGGAACAAATATTACATCGATCTCTGGGAGCTGATCCGCAGGCAGCTGACGTCGGCGGGAGTCAGGCGTGAGAATGTCGCCTGTATGGAGCTTTGTACAAAGGAGAATACGGATGTGTTCTTCTCTCACCGCGGGCAGGGCGGAAAGAGAGGACTGATGGCGGCCTGCATGATGCTGACACCGCCGGAACAGGAGGAGGTATGAGTCTGAGATATGTGATTGTCGGCGCGGGAGGCGTCGGCGGAAGTGTTGCGGCGTTCCTCGGGATGGCGGGCCGGGATGTTACGCTGATTGCGAGAGGAAGTCACCTGGACGCCATGAAGGAAAACGGGCTGATTTTTGTCCGGGACGGCGGGGAGCAGGCGATCCCTGCGGTGAAGGCTTTGTCGTCGGAGGAATACCTGACCCGGAGAGAAACTCCGGACGTGATTTTCCTTTGTACCAAAAGCTACTCGGTGAAGGAGGTCGCTCCGTTCATCCGGCAGGCAGCGGGGAAAAGCACGCTCGTCATCTCTCTGCTGAACGGCATCGCGGCGGCAGAGCAGATTCGTGAACTGCTGCCCGGTGTGAAGGTCGCGGATGGGCTGATTTATATTTTCGCGCGAAAAGACGGAGACGGCAGGATTTACCTAAGCGGAGATCGGATGCACATCTATTTCGGAACAGAGGATCCGGAGGTCAGCCGCGAGAAGCTGGAGACGATTCAGAAGGAATGCACGGTGCCGGGGATGAAGGCGACTCTTTCTGAAGATATACAGAAGGAGGTTCTGCGGAAGTTCTCACTGGTGGGGTCGATGGCCGTCACCGCCCTCGTATATCACTGCCCCATGGGCCTGCTGATGAAGCCCGGAGAGGAACGGGACTTTTACCGTGAGGCGATCGGGGAGGTCGTCGCTCTCGGGGAGAAGATGGGGATTCATTATGAAGAGGATCTGATTGAACGCAATCTTACAATTCTGGATCGTTCCCGGCCGGAGGATACCACTTCGCTGCAGCGGGATGTGGAGGCCGGCGGTCCGTGCGAGACAGACGCGTTTATCCTGCGGCCCATCCGGCTGGGAGAGCGCTGCGGCGTGGACATGAAATGCTGGAAGCGTGCGGCGAATGCTCATGTACGGTAAGGAAGCAAGCAACCGAAAACAAGAGATAGACCGCCAGCACTACACTATTCCGAACCAAAGACCAAAAGATAAGCATTGTGGGAAAATCTAAACTTTTGGATTTTCCTACAATGCCAACTACGGCGGAATCCCTCCCACTCCTTATATCTTTCTGTATACATTGAATTTGTATTTAGTAAAATGCAGACAACACCACGGATCGGCTTTTGGTTGGACAATTCCAACCAAACACCACAGCAGACAGCAGAAAACATTCTGAACGCTAGGAAGCCGGTATGATTGTTACATATAAGGGGAAGAAAAATTTCTTTTAGGTACTTGCTTTCCTAAAACTGATGTGATACAATGATTTAATCCAGAAAAGGAGTAAAAAATATGCGGCAAGGTATTCTTAAATAAAACTATAATCAAATAGTGGGAACAAAGGATTATGATAGCTCCTTTTGTAGGGACTTAGTTTTTTGTACCCAATTTAAGAATACTTTTGCCTTATCAATTTTGACATATCCCCAAAAACAGCAATCACAAACAGGTGTATGCTGTATATGTGTATGTCCGCAACTTATAATCCCCAGTGGTAAAAGTATTTTACTGCTGGGGATTTTTATGCCCTTTGGGGCTGTAAAGGGAGGACAATCACATGAAAATAATCAATATTGGAATTCTTGCCCATGTAGACGCTGGAAAGACGACCTTGACGGAGAGCCTGCTATATGCCAGCGGAGCCATTTCAGAACCGGGGAGCGTCGAAAAAGGGACAACGAGGACGGACACCATGTTTTTGGAGCGGCAGCGTGGGATTACCATTCAAGCGGCAGTCACTTCCTTCCAGTGGCACAGATGTAAAGTTAACATTGTGGATACGCCCGGCCACATGGATTTTTTGGCGGAGGTGTACCGCTCTTTGGCTGTTTTAGATGGGGCCATCTTGGTGATCTCCGCTAAAGATGGCGTGCAGGCCCAGACCCGTATTCTGTTCCATGCCCTGCGGAAAATGAACATTCCCACCGTTATCTTTATCAACAAGATCGACCAGGCTGGCGTTGATTTGCAGAGCGTGGTTCAGTCTGTTCGGGATAAGCTCTCCGCCGATATTATCATCAAGCAGACGGTGTCGCTGTCCCCGGAAATAGTCCTGGAGGAAAATACCGACATAGAAGCATGGGATGCGGTCATCGAAAATAACGATGAATTATTGGAAAAGTATATCGCAGGAGAACCAATCAGCCGGGAAAAACTTGCGCGGGAGGAACAGCAGCGGGTTCAAGACGCCTCCCTGTTCCCAGTCTATCATGGCAGCGCCAAAAATGGCCTTGGCATTCAACCGTTGATGGATGCGGTGACAGGGCTGTTCCAACCGATTGGGGAACAGGGGGGCGCCGCCCTATGCGGCAGCGTTTTCAAGGTTGAGTACACCGATTGCGGCCAGCGGCGTGTCTATCTACGGTTATACAGCGGAACGCTGCGCCTGCGGGATACGGTGGCCCTGGCCGGGAGAGAAAAGCTGAAAATCACAGAGATGCGTATTCCATCCAAAGGGGAAATTGTTCGGACAGACACCGCTTATCAGGGTGAAATTGTTATCCTTCCCAGCGACAGCGTGAGGTTAAACGATGTATTAGGGGACCCAACCCGGCTCCCTCGTAAAAGGTGGCGTGAGGACCCCCTCCCCATGCTGCGGACGTCGATTGCGCCGAAAACGGCAGCGCAAAGAGAACGGCTGCTGGACGCTCTTACGCAACTTGCGGATACTGACCCGCTTTTGCGCTGCGAGGTGGATTCCATCACCCATGAGATCATTCTTTCTTTTTTGGGCCGGGTGCAGTTGGAGGTTGTTTCCGCTTTGCTGTCGGAAAAATACAAGCTTGAAACAGTGGTAAAGGAACCCACCGTCATTTATATGGAGCGGCCGCTCAAAGCAGCCAGCCACACCATCCATATCGAGGTGCCGCCCAACCCGTTTTGGGCATCCATCGGACTGTCTGTTACACCACTCCCGCTTGGCTCCGGTGTACAATACGAGAGCCGGGTTTCGCTGGGATACTTGAACCAGAGTTTTCAAAACGCTGTCAGGGATGGTATCCGTTACGGGCTGGAGCAGGGCTTGTTCGGCTGGAACGTAACGGACTGTAAGATTTGCTTTGAATACGGGCTTTATTACAGTCCGGTCAGCACGCCGGCGGACTTCCGCTCATTGGCCCCGATTGTATTGGAACAGGCATTGAAGGAATCAGGGACGCAACTGCTGGAACCTTATCTCTCCTTCACCCTCTATGCGCCCCGGGAATATCTTTCCAGGGCTTATCATGATGCACCGAAATACTGTGCCACCATCGAAACGGTCCAGGTAAAAAAGGATGAAGTTGTCTTTACTGGCGAGATTCCCGCCCGCTGTATACAGGCATACCGTACTGATCTGGCCTTTTACACCAACGGGCAGAGCGTATGCCTTACAGAACTGAAAGGATATCAGGCCGCTGTCGGTCAGCCGGTCATCCAGCCCCGCCGTCCAAACAGCCGCCTGGACAAGGTGCGCCATATGTTTCAGAAGGTAATGTAAAGATACATAATCGTCAAGACGGCAACAATCAGAAGTTATGGAGGGTAACAATGGAATATAGTAAGGAAGATTTAATGGAAGCAAAAAAGCAAATTTGGGGAGTGGGAGAGAACATGGGAACAGAGGAAAGTAAAAAAATCTGGGAGGAGAACGCACAATTTTGGGATAATGCAATGGGTGACGAATCTAATGAATTTCACAGAGAGGTAGTGCGTCCCAAAGTAACGGAACTTCTATCTCCTAATCCTGCGGATTACATTTTGGATATTGCGTGTGGCAATGGAAATTATTCTTCGTATCTTGCACAAAGAGGCGCTTCGGTTGTCGCTTTTGATTACAGCAAAAAAATGATAGAATTGGCTAAAAGACGGCAATCACAATATGCAAAACAAATTGAATTTTGTGTGGCGGATGCGACCGATAGAAAAAGTATATTAGAATTAAAAAGAAATCGAGCCTTTACGAAAGCAGTTTCTAATATGGCAATTATGGATATTACGGATATTGAACCACTTCTTATGGCTGTTTATGAACTGTTGCAGGAAAGCGGAATTTTTGTCTTTGCAACGCAACACCCTTGTTTTGTCACGTTGACTGAAAAATATATGACACCGCACAGTTACTATGATATAGCGATTGAAGGGCAACCGAAAGAGCAGATTTATTATCATCGTTCCATACAAGATATTTTTAACCTTTGTTTTAGAGCTGGATTTGTCATTGATGGATTTTATGAAGAATGTTTTAAAACCAACAAAGAAATTCCTATGGTAATGATAGTAAGGCTTAAGAAGGTAAAACGTGATAGCTTAAAATAAATTCAAGTTTGTCGGGTAAATAGCAAACCCAGCCGAGCCAGTCAACGGTCAAGATGAACGGCGCATATGCGCAGCCGTTGACAGCCCCGCCCGCCTTTGCTGGTAGGCAATCAAGGGGCGACAGCAAGAAGTGCCACCGCCCCGCACTATTATTCAGAAAGGGGAATTTCCATGACCGACCAGATAGCCTATCAAGAATATATCCAGCGCAGGTACAACGCCTTTTGCAAGACTGTTATCCGCTGTGCCGCCTTGGACAAGATTTTGAAGCTTAAACGGCAATGGGAACGGCAAGTTTCCCTTGACTATCTGATGAACGAGAAGTTTGTCCAGTTTGCCGCGTCGGAGCCGGACGAGGAATACCCATTTACCGTCTGCGGTCAGACCGTCCTGCTCTGCAACGCCGCCCTTGCCGACGCGATCTCTGTTTTGCCGGAGCAGACGCGGGAAGAAATCCTGCGCTATTACTTTCTGCGCCAGCCGCAGCGCGTGATCGGCGCGTGTATTGGCCGGTCACGCAGCACAGCGGGGCGGCATATCCAGCTTGCCTTGCAGCGGCTACGCGAAGAAATGGGGGTGAGCCGGTATGAGTAGACTTCTCCCCTATGAAACAATCCTCAAAGCCCGTGAGGGCGACCCAGAAGCCGTGAACGCTGTCCTGCTCCACTACGCCGGATATATCCGCTATTTCTCAAAAGTGAACGGGCAGGTCAACGCCGAGGTGGAGGACTATGTAAAGCAGCGGTTAATTGACTGTCAATTCAAGTTCCGGCTTGACGAACCACCGGACAAGTCATAAAAACTGAATACCAGCCGCCACCGACGCGGCCAGCGAAAGCAGTAAGTCTTGAAAAAGATTTACTGCTTTTTTTGTTGTCCGGCTCCGCTCCCGGCCATTTTGCCCCCTGCCGGTTGTAGTAGTAAGCGAGGAGGGAATTTTTCTGCCCTGGTGTTTGGCATTTGGAGCATTTACCCGTAGTAGAGGGCAAAGAGAAAGGATTTCTCCAACACCGGGTAGAAACCACTGCGTCCGGTGTCATTTTAGCGAAAGCGGGCAGGAATGCCCTTTACAGGATTAGTAGTAGCAGAAAAAGAGAAACAAACTTTTGTGGTTGCAGTTTTCCAAAAAAGTGGCGGACGGAAGTGAGAGAAAGTTTGCAGTCACGGAGAGCAAGTTTCTACCACGGTGCCAAAATCCGCAATTCTGCAGTTTTGCCCCTCGCGGGAAACTTGTTGGGGAGTGCCTTCCCCAAACCCTGCTCATGCGCCCTTACGGGCGAGAAAGGAGGTCACACCATGCGAAAGAAATACAACACGCCCCACCGCAGCCGCGTTGTGAAAACCCGGCTGTCCGAAGATGAGTATGCCGACTTCACAGCGCGGCTTGCGCCCTATGGTATCAGCCAGTCCGAATTTCTCCGGCAGGCGATACGGCGGGCGACCATACGCCCGGTTGTCCATGTGTCGTCGGTCAATGACGAGTTGCTTTCCGCTGTCGGGAAGCTGACAGCCGAGTACGGCAGGATCGGCGGCAACCTCAATCAGATTGCCCGGTATCTGAACGAATACGGCGTACCCTACAACACCCTTTCCGGCGAGGTACGCGCCGCCATATCCGACCTTGCCGTCCTCAAGTATGAAGTCCTCAAGAAAGTAGGTGACGCGGTTGGCAACACTCAAGCATATCAACTCTAAAAACGCCGACTACGGAGCCGCCGAGCAATATCTTCTCTTTGAGCATGACGAGTTTACCATGAAGCCCGTCCTTGATGAAACCGGCAGGCTTATCCCCCGCGAGGACTACCGGCTGTCCACGCTGAACTGCGACGGGGAGGATTTTGCCGTTGCGTGTATGCGGGCCAATCTCCGCTATCAGAAAAACCAGCGGCGGGAAGATGTGAAAAGCCACCACTACATCATCAGCTTTGACCCGCGGGACGGGCCGGACAACGGCCTGACCGTAGACCGGGCGCAGGCGTTGGGGGAACAATTCTGTAAAGAGCATTTTCCCGGCCACCAGGCCCTTGTCTGCACCCACCCGGACGGGCATAACCACAGCGGCAACATTCATGTGCATATCGTCATAAACAGCCTGCGGATTGAGGAAGTGCCGTTCCTGCCCTACATGGACAGGCCGGCCGATACGAAAGTCGGCTGCAAGCACCGATGTACCGACGCTGCCCTGCGCTACTTCAAATCCGAAGTCATGGAGATGTGCCACCGGGAGGGGCTTTATCAAATCGACCTCTTGAACGGCAGCAAGAACCGCGTCACCGACCGGGAGTATTGGGCGCAGAAAAAGGGACAGGCCGCGCTGGACAAGCAGAACGCCCCCATGATTGCCGATAGTATCACGCCCCGGCAGACCAAGTTTGAAACGAACAAGGAGAAGCTGCGGCAGACCCTACGGAAAGCCCTTGCCACCGCCGCCAGCTTTGACGAGTTTTCCTCTCTGTTGCTGCAGGAGGGTGTGACCGTCAAGGAGAGCCGGGGGCGGCTTTCCTACCTCACGCCGGACAGGACAAAGCCAATTACCGCCCGGAAGCTGGGCGACGATTTTGACCGCGCCGCTGTCTTTGCCGTTTTAGAGCAAAACGCCGCCAGAGCAGCCGAAGCGCCAGCCAGATCCCCCGATCCCCCACGCACCATAAAAGACCGCTTGCAGGTTGCCAGAGCCGAGATAGCCGCCCCGAAACAGGACGGAGTGCAGCGGCTTGTGGACATTGAGCAGAAAATGGCCGAGGGCAAAGGCCGGGGCTATGAACGCTGGGCGAAGATACACAATCTGAAGCAGGCCGCCAAAACGCTGTCCGTCTACCAGCAATACGGCTTTACTTCCCCGGAGCAGTTAGAAGCCGCCGTTGACACCGCCTATCAGAAAATGCGCCAGACCAGCGGCGAACTGAAAGCACTGGAAACGAAGCTGCAAGGGAAAAAGAAGTTGCAGCGGCAGGTGTTGGCCTACGCCCAGACCAAGGCCGCCCGCGACGGGCTGCGGGCACAGAAATCCGAGAAAGCCCGCGCCGCATACCGGCAGGCCCATGAGAGCGATTTTATCATAGCCGACGCAGCAGCCCGGTATTTCAAGGCGCATGGCATTACCAAGCTGCCCGCCCGGAAAGCGTTGCAGGCCGAGATCGAGCAGCTTATCTCCGAGAAAGACGGCCTGTATAACACCTATCACGAACAGAAACAGCGGTTCAAGGAGTTGCAGACCGTCAAGCGGAACATCGACCAGATTTTGCGCCGGGACGAGCCGCACCGCAGAAAGGAGCAGAGCCATGAGCGATAACCTGCCCCACATGGACTACCGCCAGCACCGGCGGGCGCGGCGGCTGGTACATGAGTGCTGTAACTACGATGAGGGGAACTGCCTGCTATTGGACGACGGGGAGCCTTGCGTGTGCGTCCAGAGCATTTCCTTTTCCCTCATGTGCCACTGGTTCCGTGTGGCTGTCCTGCCCCTTGACGGGGAGCTGGCCGCAGCCCTCTTGTGCCGGGGAAGCCGGAAACGGTGTGCCGTCTGCGGGGCGGCCTTTGTCCCCAAATCCAACCGGGGAAAATACTGCCCCGACTGCGCCGGGCGCATGAAGAAAATCAAAGCCGCCGAGAGAAAGCGGAAACAAAGGCAGAGATGTCACGCTTTAGAGCCTTTCAAACCCGCATAAATCAAGGCTTTTTTCGTGGGTGTCAAAGGGTACGCGATACATTTATCCTTTTCCCCCGGAAACGGCGTTTTAATGCGTGACAATACGCCAAAATCAACCCGAACACAGGGAGGTGATCCTATCGCTGATTATATCAGGGCAGACACGCGGCTGCCCGCCTATCTGCCGTATCCCCGTTTCCTGCTGAAAATGGAGATTTCACAGACCGCCAAGCTGCTGTATTCGCTGCTGTTAGACCGTTCCACCCTCTCCCAGAAAAACAAGTGGCTGGACGACGAGGGCAGGATTTATATTATCTATCCCATCGCGGAGATAGCAGAAATACTGGATAAAGGCAGCACCACCATCAAGGGGGCGCTTAATGAACTGGACACGGCGGGGCTGTTGGAACGGGAACGGGGCGGCTTCTCCGCACCGAACCGGCTTTATGTCAAAGTACCGCCAGTGCCACAGGTACAGTTTTCAGACCAACTGATGGCCGGAAGTCCGCCCCTCATAGAGCCGGAAAACCGTCCTACTGATGGTCAGAAAACCGACCTTATGATGGTCGGAAAACCGTCCCCTAACCAAACTACTATAAACAACCTTACAGAGAGCCAAACAAAGGGAGTGAGTGGGGGGCCGTCCGCGCCCTATGGCCGATATGGAAATATTTTTCTGTCACAGACCGAATACGACGAGTTGCAGGCAGAGTACCCTGACAGGCTGGAACGGTTCATCGAGGAAATGAGCCGCTACCTTGCCGCCAACGGGAAAAGCTACCAGAACTATGCCGCCGCCCTGCGGATATGGGCGGGGAACGACAAAAAGGAAGCCCCTAAAAAGGGCATACCAGACTACTCATGCAAGGAGGGCGAGAGTTTATGAAGAATGAAATCAACGCGGTTTTGGAGAATATGACGACCACCATCCCGGAGCCGGAGGACTACACCGGCGAGGACGGTTTACTGTACTGCGGCAAGTGCCGCAAGCCGAAAGAAGCCTATTTTGCGCCGGATAAGGCCGCTATCTTCGGGCGCGACCGCCACCCGGCAGAGTGCGACTGCCAGAGAACCGCCCGCGAGGAACGGGAAGCCGCCGAAAAGCGGCGCAGACACCTTGACACCGTGGAAGAACTGAAACGCCGGGGCTTTACCGACCCCACCATGCGGGACTGGACTTTCGAGAACGACAACGGCAGGAACCCGCAGACCGGGCTTGCCCGCCGGTATGTGGAGCATTGGGAAGATATGCGGACAGACAATATCGGCTGCCTGTTCTGGGGCGGCGTAGGCACCGGCAAAAGCTACCTTGCAGGCTGTATCGCAAACGCCCTCATGGAGAAAGAAATCCCCGTCCGCATGACGAACTTTGCTCTTATCCTCAATGACCTTGCCGCCAGCTTTGAGGGGCGCAACGAGTACATTTCCCGCCTTTGTCGTTATCCGCTGCTGATCCTTGACGACTTCGGCATGGAACGCGGGACGGAATACGGGCTGGAACAGGTGTTCAATGTGATTGACAGCCGTTACCGCAGCGGCAAGCCGCTGATCGTCACGACCAACCTTACGCTGGACGACCTGCACAACCCGGAGGACACCGCCCATTCCCGGATTTATGACCGCCTGCTTTCCATGTGCGTCCCGGTACGCTTTACCGGCGACAACTTCCGGCAGGAAACCGCCAAGCGGAAAATGGAGAGCATGAAGAAACTGATTACCGACTGAAAGGAGTATTGCCTATGGCAGATAACAAGCAGCACGACACCCGCACCACCCGCCGCCCTGACTGTGTGACGGAAATCCGCATGGGCAATTCCGTCCTTGTCGTGTCCGGCTATTTCAAGAAAGACACCACAACCACAGCCGCCGACAAAATGGCGCGGGTACTGGAAGCGGAAGCCGCTGCTACACAGGAGCCGACTTATCCGGCGTGAACCGGGGCATGGAAAAGCGGCCATGCCAGGGAGCATGACCGCTGGAACGAAAATCGGAAGTGCTTTAGCAATTCTTAATCTCATTCTCTATAAAATAATTTGCAATTTCAAAGGCTTTTATTCTTCTCTTTGCCAATGTGATTTGTGATTTATAACGCTCGGAATTATCCTTTGATTCAAATGTTTTTACTGTTTCTCTTAGCTTGTGCAGAGTTGAATCAATTTGCCTTTTGGCCGCGGTTAATTCATCTATTGTATACTTCATGTTTTCTCCTTTAACTTCTGATTTTTTTGTTAAATCAGAGTATACCACGGAGTTATGAACTTTTCTACTGCAAATATGGGACGACAACCCATACCATAAAAATCGGAAAATTGAAAAGCTGTAAAGAAGCAAATTTAACGCTTTTGCCGCTGTACAGCCCCCGCCGTTCCGTGGTACAATGAAACCACGGAATAGTGGGGCTGGCTGTCGGAAACGGAGGATTTTATGTTAAGACAAGCCACCCAAAACCTCATTACCGCCCTTTATCCGAGATTGTCCCACGAGGATGAATTGCAAGGCGAGAGTAATTCCATATCGAACCAAAAAAGGATACTCGAAACCTACGCAAAACAGAACGGCTTTACCAATCTGCGCTGGTACACCGACGACGGTTTTTCCGGCGCGAACTTCCAGCGGCCCGGATTTCAAGCCATGCTTGCGGACATTGAAGCCGGGAAAGTGGGTACGGTCATCGTCAAGGACATGAGCCGGTTAGGGCGAAACTACTTGCAGGTAGGGTTTTACACGGAAATGCTGTTCCCTCAAAAGGGTGTGCGTTTTATCGCTGTCAACGATAATGTGGACAGTGCCAGCGAGGGCATGGACAACGATTTTACCCCGCTGCGAAATCTGTTCAATGAATGGCTGGTGAGAGATACGAGCAAGAAAATCAAGGCAGTGAAAAAGTCAAAAGGCATGAGCGGCAAGCCTGTTACCAGCAAGCCGGTTTACGGCTATGTGATGGACGAGGACGAGAATTTTATTATAGACGAGGAAGCCGCCCCGGTGGTGCAGCAGATTTACCAGCTTTGCCTTGCCGGGAACGGCCCGACCAAGATTGCCCGTATGCTGACGGAGCAGCAAATCCCCACGCCGGGGACGCTGGAATATCAGCGGACAGGCAGCACCCGCCGTTATCACCCAGGCTATGAGTGCAAATGGGCGACCAACACCGTCGTTCATATCCTCGAAAACCGAGAGTACACCGGATGTCTGGTGAACTTCAAAACGGAAAAGCCTTCTTATAAGGTCAAGCACAGCATAGAGAACCCCGTCGAGAAGCAGGCCATTTTCGAGAACCACCATGAGCCGATCATCGACAAGGAAACATGGGAACGGGTGCAGGAGTTACGCAAACAGCGCAAACGCCCGAACCGCTACGATGAAGTGGGGCTGTTCTCCGGGATTTTGTTCTGCGCCGACTGCGGCCATGTGCTGTATCAGCAGCGGTATCAGAACAAAGACCGCAAACAGGACTGCTACATCTGCGGCAGCTACAAGAAGCGCACCCGCAACTGTACGGCGCACTTTATCCGCACCGATCTGTTGACCGCTGGTGTCCTGGCAAATCTCCGGCAAGTGACCGAATACGCAGCCAAGCATGAGAGCCGGTTTGTGAAACTACTTGTCCAGCAGAACGAGATCGGCGGCAAGCGAAAGACCGCCGCAGCCATCAAGCAGCTTGAACAGGCGCAGGAACGCATTTCTGAAATCAGCCGCATTATCAAGCGGCTGTATGAGGACAATGTAAACGGCAAAATCAGCGATGAGCGTTTCATGGAACTGTCGGCTGACTACGAAGCCGAGCAAGCGGAGCTGAAAAAGAGAGCCGCCGCCCTGCAAGCCGAACTGGACAAGTCACAGGCAGCTACCGTCAACGCCGAGAAATTTATGGGCATTGTCCGCAAGCACCTTGCCTTTGAAGAACTGACCCCCACTCTCTTGCGGGAAATGATCGAGAAAATTGTGGTGCATGAGTGCAGCTATGATGAGAACGGCACCCGCAGGCAGGACATTGAGATTTATTACAGCTTTGTCGGCAAGATTGACTTGCCCGAATAACCGCCCGACCTATCCGACACAATGGCCAAGTGTCGGATAGGAACGGCAAAATTTTTTGCACTTCTATTGCTTCTTTATCACACATAAGCAAAGGCGCTGGGATTGTAAGCAGTCTGCGCATTAAGTCTGAGGGAGACATGGTTTTTGTGCACGTCGCCCTGTACCTGCTGCATTCCGCACAGCGCACCGCATGGAAATTCTATAACAGAAGTTTTCTGGATTTCTGAAAGAAAGCTTCTGTATTTTATTGTATTCAGAGGACAAAAATGATAAAATATTGACCAAATATGTACCGCAGCATATGCTGTACAGAACAGCCGATACAGAAAGGCAGAAAGTCAGAAGGAAACCATATGAATAATAAAAAATACAAGGGCGTTTACTATCCGGTCAGGGATGTGACCGATCTGAAGGACATCATCGTACAGAGCACCCGTATGTTTCCGGAGCACCCGGCGTATCTGGTGAAGGACCGGAAGCTCGGCAAGTTCGTTCCCATCACCTACGGGAAAGTGAAGGAGGATCTGGACGGCTTCGGGACAAAACTGATCGACATGGGACTGAAGGGCCGGAAGATCGCGGTCATCGGCGAGACCAGCTACTACTGGATCCTCACCTACTTCACCGTGGTTGCAGGCGTCGGCGCCATCGTGCCGCTGGACAAGAACCTTCCTCAGGATGAACTGATGGGCCTGGTGGAACGATCCGGCGCCAGCGCGATTGTCTATTCCGACAAATCCGAGAAGAGTATTCGGCCGCTTTTTGACGATCCCTTTGATATTGAATTTTTCATTTCTATCGACGGAAACGAAGATACGGACAGGACTTTGTCCATGAACAAGCTCATCCGGCAGGGACGGGAGCTCCTTGAATCAGGGGACCGTCGTTACGTCAGTGCGGACATTGATCCTGATCAGATGGCGACACTGATGTTCACCTCCGGAACCACCGGTCTGGCCAAGGGCGTCATGTTGTCTCAGCGGAACATCGCGGCCAACGTGCAGAACATGTCCATGATGTTTGAGATTCCGGAACCGGGCATCGTGCTGTCCATCCTGCCGGTGCACCATGCCTACGAGATGACCTGCGACATCTGGACAACATTCTATCAGGGAAAGACCATCGCTATCTGCGAGGGACTGCGCTATATACAGAAGAATATGGCGGAGGTTCATGCCAACGTCATGCTGGGCGTGCCCCTCGTCTTTGAGAAGATGTATAAAGGTATGTTCAAGCAGGCGGAGGCCCGGGGCGAGGGCGACAAGCTCAGAAACGCCATCGCGCTGTCGAAGCGCCTGAAACTGTATAACAACAAACCCGTCGTCAAGCGGATGTTCAAGGCGATTCATCAGTCCTTCGGCGGCGACATGCAGAAGTTCGTTGCGGGCGGTGCGGCCATCGATCCAAAGGTCATCGAAGATTTTGAGGCCATGGGCTTCACGATGATTCAGGGATACGGCATGAGTGAGAATGCGCCGATCATCGCGGTGAATCAGGACCGGTACAGCAAGGCGGAATCCGTCGGTCTGCCTATGCCGCACACTGAGGTCCGTATTATCAATTCCGATGAGGACGGAGTAGGGGAGATCATCTGCAAGGGGCCCTCTGTGATGCTGGGATACTATGAGAACCCGGAGGCGACAGAGGAGGTTCTGCACAACGGGTGGCTTCACACCGGCGATCTCGGCTACATCGACAAAGACGGGTTCGTTTATGTGACCGGACGGAAAAAGACTGTCATCGTCACCAAGGGCGGCAAGAACATCTTCCCTGAGGAGGTGGAAGCGGTTCTGCTGGAGGACGAACTGATCCAGGAGGTGCTGGTGCACGGCGTGACGGACGAGCGGGTCGGAAACGTCATGATCACAGCGGATATCTACCCGAACTACAAGCTTCTGAAGGAGCAGAAGGGAGAGATGAATTCCTCGGAAATCTACCACTTCTATAAAGACCTTGTGGACGAGATTAATAAAAAGATGCCGGCGTACAAACAGGTGAAGCGCATCAATATCCGGACAGAGGAGTTCGCCAAGACCACCACCGGAAAGATCAAGCGCTTCGGTAACACATTGATCACCAATGCTGCGGACAGTCGGGGCAGAGCCTCCTTCAGCGAGATACGGCGCGCCCAGATGAAACGTGCCAAGAAGAAGGCTCAGGCACTGGCGGACAGCACGGATCCTTATGTTGTATATAAAACCAGCCGCCCCATTACGGACATCAAGCAGATGATTGAAACCAGTACCGACATCTACGGAGACCGGGTGGCGTTTTATCAGAAATACCAGAAGGACATGCCATATACAGTCATCACCTACCGTCAGATGCTGGCGGACGTTAACGGTCTGGGCACGGCGCTTATGAACCGCGGACTGAGCGGCGCCCGAATCGCGGTGATGGGCAAGAACTGCTATCAGTGGGGAAGCAGTTATCTTGCGGTCATCTGCGGTACCGGCGTTGTGGTGCCGCTGGACAAGGAACTCAGCGAGAAGGAAATCGGCCAGCTGATTGAAGCCTCGGAGGTCTCCTGCGTGATCTTTGAGGACGGGTACAAAGACATGTTCGCCCGCCTGCGCCGGGATCCGGGAAATAAACTGCAGACCCTGATCTCATTCGGCGATGCGGATCCGGAACGGGAGGTTCTCTCCTGGAAGGAACTGATCCGGGAAGGGCAGAAGGAGGTCAGCCAGGGCGACCGGCAGTTCCTGGATGCAGAGATTACGGCTGACGATATGGCGGTCATCCTCTATACTTCCGGAACCACCGGTGTTGCCAAGGGCGTCATGCTCTCCCACGCAAACATTTGTGACAACCTGATGAGCGCACCGACGCTTCTGAACGTGGAACCGACCGACATCTTCTTCTCTGTCCTGCCGATTCATCACACCTACGAGTGTACCTGCGGTTTCCTGATGCCCCTTTATAAAGGAGCGTCCGTCGCCTATTGTCAGGGTCTGCGGTATATCGAGAAGAACCTGAAGGAGGTGCGGCCCACCATGTTCCTGGGCGTGCCGGTTCTGATAGAGGGTCTGTACAAAAAAATCTGGAAGGAGATCCGCAGGCAGGGTAAAGATAAAATGTTCAGCAATCTGCTGGCAGTGAACCGGCTGACATCTAAAGCCCGGCTCAATCTGGTGAAGCCCTTCGCGGGAGATATCCTGAAGGTCTTCGGCGGTAATCTGCGGATGATCATCTCTGGCGGTGCGGCTATCGACCCGGCGGTGCTGGAGTTTTTCAACACCATCGGAATTCAGGCGGTGCAGGGCTACGGACTGACGGAATGTTCGCCGATGGCGGCGCTGAATCCGGACGACCCCGCCCGGATGAAGAACGATTCCGTCGGACATCTGCTGCCGGGAATGGACGTGAAGGTCATCGGACGGGACGAGGACGGAATCGGCGAAATCGTGCTGAAAGGCGCGAATGTCATGCTGGGATATTACAACGATCCGGAAGCGACGGATGAAGTCCTGAAAGACGGCTGGTTCAGCACCGGCGATCTCGGTTATGTGGACAAAGACCGGTTCCTCTATCTGACGGGACGGAAGAAGAACGTGATCATCACCAAGAACGGCAAGAATGTCTATCCGGAGGAACTGGAGAATTATCTGAACCACAGCCCCTACATTGCGGAAACCATGGTCTGGGGCTGCGAAAGTGAGATTGATCCCGATGAAATGACTGTCGCGGCGACGGTGACGCTGGAGAAGGACGAGGTGGAGGCCGCACTGGGGGCGGATTATACGCCGCAGCAGGCGCAGGACCTGATCTGGGAAGAGGTGGATCGCATCAACGAGGACCTGCCTTTGTTCAAGAAGATCAAAAAAGTGGTCGTGCGCGAGGACGATTTCCAGAAGAACACGGCGCAGAAAATCAAGCGTTTCGTGGATGAGAACAAGGAAGGCTGACGGGTCGTGTGTGCAGAGAGGCGGATGAGCCGCCGGCGTCTGCATGCAGGCCGTGCATAGAGAGCTGACAGGCCGCATTCATTGACAATAAGCGGCTTGTAGGGTATAATTTGGCGCAAGCGGATAGCGCAAAGGAGGAAATATTAATGTCAGATGAAGTACTGTTGACCCAGGAGGGTTATGACAAACTGGAGGCTGAGCGGGACGAACTTGTGTCAGTAAAGCGCAAGGAAGTTTCGGAAAGGCTGAAAGAGGCCATTTCTTATGGAGACCTGTCGGAGAACGCCGAGTATGACGCGGCGAAGAACGAGCAGGCCGAGCTTGAGGAGCGGATCCATAAGCTGGAGACGATGATGCGGAACGCCAAGATCATTAATGAGAATGATGTGAAGGGCGATAAGGTCAACGTCGGCCTGAAGGTCAGCGTGAAGGATGAGGATACCGGAGAGACGATGGAATTCGTGATCGTCGGTTCAACGGAGGCCGATCCGTTTGCAGAGCCGGCAAAGATCTCCAATGACTCCGCGGTGGGGGCCGGACTTTTGGGCAAGAAGAAGGGTGAAACCGCAGAGATTCCGGTTCCGGACGGAATTCTTCACTATACAGTAGAGGAAATATCTAAGCTGTAAGCGGAAAGCGCGGCTGCAGCCGGTTTTACAGACATCGTCCTCCATAATACAGCGGAAGACTCTTCAGTCCTGTAACGGCGAAGCGCGGCCGAGGCTGATTTTACAGGCGGCATATTGATATAACGGGATTGATATAACGGGAGAAGAAAATGAGCGACACAAAGAACAATAACGCGGATTCGGTGCAGGAAATGAGTGCCGAGGGAACCGCGGAGCAGGAAATGTATGCGGAGGACCTTACGGAGCAGCGCCGGATACGCCGGCAGAAGCTGAAGGAACTGCAGGAGGCGGGGCGGAATCCGTTTCTGCAGGAAACCTGGAATGTCACCGCTCACAGCATGGACATCAAAGATAATTTCGACGCTATGGAGGACGAGGAGGTGTCCGTCGCGGGCCGGATCATGAGCAAGCGCGTGATGGGCAAGGCCGCATTCTTTGACATGCAGGATAAGCAGGGCAGGATTCAGTGCTATGTTAAGAGAGATGACATCGGTGCAGAGGAATATAAATGGTTCAAGACTTATGACATCGGTGACATCGTAGGAGTGGAGGGCCGGGTGTTCAAGACCAAGACGGATGAAATCTCCGTTCACGTGACCCGCCTTGTACTGCTGAGCAAATCCCTGCAGGTACTGCCGGACAAGTGGAACGGACTGAAGGACACGGATCTTCGCTATCGTCAGAGATATGTGGATCTGATTATGAACCCGCAGGTTCGCGACACTTTTATCAAGAGAACAAAGATCGTACACGAGATCAAACGGGTGCTGGAAGAGGACTACGGCTACATGGAGGTGGACACGCCTATCTTGTCGCCAATCGCCGGCGGAGCCAACGCGCGGCCCTTTGTCACTCACCACAACACCCTTGACATCGATCTGTATATGCGAATCGCCAACGAGCTTTATCTGAAGAGGCTGATCGTCGGCGGCCTGGATCGTGTTTACGAGATGGGACATATGTTCCGCAACGAGGGCATGGACCGGAATCACAATCCGGAATTCACATCGATGGAATGTTATATGGCCTACGGTAATATGGAATCCACGATGGATGTGACGGAGCAGATCGTGTACAAGGCTCAGATGGCAGTGAACGGTACTCCGATTCTGACATATCAGGGCAAGGAATTCGATGTGACGCCGCCCTGGAAGCGGCTGAACATGACAGACGCTGTGAAGGAGATCACGGGCGTTGACTTTAACAAAATTGAGTCCGACGAGGATGCGGTTCAGGCGGCTATTGACTACGGCATGGATGAAGAGGAAGCCAGAGCACTTGGAAATCGTGGCAAAATCATTGCGGAGATGTTCGAGAGTTACTGTGAGGATGTGCCGGGATATCTGGATGGTCCTGTATTCGTGGTCGGTCATCCGGTGGAGATTTCGCCGCTGGCCAAGAGAGATCCGGAGGATCCCCGCGTCACCCGCCGTTTTGAGGCGTATATCAACGGCTGGGAAGTCGCGAACGCTTTCTCCGAGCTGAACGATCCTATCGACCAGTATGAGCGCTTTGCAGAACAGCAGAGAGAACGGGATGCGGGCGTAGACGACGAGGCGCACCCGATGGATATGGATTTTGTCAACGCGCTGGAGGTCGGACTTCCGCCGACCGGAGGCCTGGGAGTCGGCATAGACCGTGTAATTATGTTGATTACAAACAGCCCCAGCATCAGAGATGTGATTTTGTTCCCGACGATGAAACCGGAGGGTCTGAAGCCGGTACGGGAGAAAGAGGAAATCGATTTCTCCAAGGTCCGGGTGGAGCCTTTGTTCGAGGATATGGTGGACTTCGACACCTTCAGCAAGTCTGATTTCCGGGCGGTGAAAATAAAAGAATGCTTTGCTGTGCCCAAGAGCAACAAGCTTCTGCAGTTTACTCTGAATGACGGAAGCGGCAAGGACAGGACGATCCTGAGCGGGATCCATCCGTGGTACGAGCCGGAAGAACTGGTGGGCAAAACTGCGCTGGCCATCACCAATCTCCCGCCGCGCAAAATGATGGGCGTGGAATCCTGCGGAATGCTTTGTTCCATGATCTGCGACTACGAGGGCGAAGAGCATCTGGATTTCATCCTGCTGGACGACCATATTCCGGCAGGCGCGAAGCTGTACTAGCAAGAGCAAGGAGCGTATGCGACGCAGCGATTGCGTCCGGCAGAAAGCGCAAACGGGTTTGCGCCTGCCGGAGACAGCAAAGGCATGCGCAGGAAGCGAATGGGCAGTTCCTCGATGGAACTGCCCATTATTACAGTATACAGCCCGCAGAATATGACCAATCAAGACGGCTATGTTTAAGCGGTAAGCACAGGATGTGAAGACGGCATACAACTGTTCATTGTCAGACGTGTGTGCGTACGTCCATCCTTTTTAATGCCAGGACGCTGACTGCCAGGGCTGACAAAATAAAGAAGCAGCAGGAAGTAAGAAGTACGGGAACGTTCAATTCTCCGGTAATCGAGGTGCTTCCCATCCCATAAATAAGCATGGAGTACGGACTGGCATAATATGCGCCTTTAACGGTCAGCTCCAGACCGGCAAAACTTCCGGCAAAAGCAAGTGCGATGGGAAAGGCAAAGGAATGGAAGAGCATCGACAGCATGCTCTGCACAGCTGTGATGGCGGCAAGGCACAGAACAGCGCTGACCATTCGGATCCAGAACAGTTCTGGAACATCTCCCGGGAGCCCCAGGATCTTTCCGGTAAAAAGATAAATCATGGCGATCCAGCCAATGCTGAGAAATGAGAGAAGAGAAGCTGTCAGCCATTTATCCTTGACCAGCTTGGCAGGTGTGGTTACTGTCAGGAGCAGATTCCAGTTGCTTCCCTGATGCTCCATCCGCCACAGAAGACTGCAAAGAATGCCGACCAGAGGCGCGAGGAAAAACATGCCCAGAAACAGGGACTGCTGCGTCCAGAGGTCTCCCCAGGTGTTCTTCAGGACGTCCTGATTCTGCGTGAAATTGACTGTGCCGATTACAGCTGAAATCAGCGGGATCAGAACAAAAGGGATCCATAGGGGATTGCGTTTCAGTTTGATCAGTTCGACCGGCAGCCCGCTGTGAACAGAATGGGACACCCTGTGCTCGTGTGCGCCGGCCAGAAGTTCTCCCTGTTCCGTTTTTGTAAAAAGATACAATCCCAACAGAAAAAAGCCAACCAAGTAAAGCAGGGCAGTCAGAATCTCGGGAACTGTAATCGGCCGTAGAAAAAGCGTGGCGGTCCTGGATGCCCGGTCATAGTCCATCCCGACGGGACTCAGGGAAAACAGTACAGACCATGGCGTCCATGCTTTTGTACTGATATAGGCAAGAAACAAACCGGTCAGAGTACCGCCGAAGCCAACGGAAAGCGCAGCGAATTGACTGGAAAACAGCAGAGACAGCAGGCACTGTACCTGATAGACGATCATTCCGCTGACAAGTTCAGCCAGAAACGTGACTCCGATTGCATGAAAGGGAATGCTTCCTGCAAATCCAAGATGGACTCCCATCAGAATAACCATGGCCATCTGCAGCGAACAGAATATAGTCAGATAGATGAACCCGTACAGAATCTTGCCAAGATAGATGGACGCCCTGCTTTCCAGCGTCGGAAGGAGATTCCACATGGCTCCTTTATGCTCCATGTCCACAGACTGGCTGGCAATCACAGCCATTAAAACAGACAGGATCAGCGTATTGATTACAGGTAAGCCGTAGAGTACGTTATACCATTCCTGCTGATCAGGAGAGATTCCGTGAAACAGATAGAAATAATTCAGCACAACGGCTGCTGCGAGAAGCAGAAAGAAATGCTTGTGACGGGATTTTTTGAACTCTATGAGTGGGGAGACTGGTTTTCGGACAGTCTCCCCTATACGAACTGTATTTCCTGGCTTTTCGGATTTTTACTTCAAGACCCTCTTCCTTCATCACTCTGCGAACGACCTTCTCCGAGACCTTTATCCCTGTCCTTTTTAGTTCTGCATGGATCCTGCGATATCCATACCGAGCTTTGTTTTCAAGGAATATACGAACAACTTCATGGCACAGATACTCATATTTATCTTCTGCTGCAAAATCCTTTATCTGATAGTAGTAACTACTCCTTGACAGTTTCATTCTTCGAAGCAGGATCGGTAGCGGCTACTTCTCCTTCATGGCGTCGATTACCGCTACTTTCTCCCTGTTCTTCAGGTCCTTCCAGTCGACGCCGGGGTCTTTTTTTAATACGTTAATTGTCTCCTTTAAGATATCTACTTCCAATTGGAGCTCGTACATCTGCTTTCTGAGCGATTCGACTTCTTCTGAAGATATCTTTTCATCCATATCCGGTAATTTTCCCGGCCTGATATTTTTCGTGTTCATCAGAGAAGCTGCACCTCCTTGAAGATATCGCTTTCACCACATATATATGCTGACTCGGCTGTATCCAATCTCCTCTGATACTGATTTTACACTCTCTCCATTCTCAAAGCAACGACGAAGCACTTGCAACTTAAACTCCGCTGAAGGATTTCTGGGATGTTCAGTGGTGTTTTTTAGTTTAAGTTTTTTTCGTTTTTCTTTTGTTTTTCCTTCGTTACGAATCCAGGTATACAGGTGCTTTCTGCTGGGATAACCAAGTCGACGTACCGTATCCGTAACAGATTCTATCTCATGAAAAACATGCAGTGCCTTTGTTCTCTGTTCTTCTGAATACATCATTGACTCCTTTCTGAGCCCTATATGTGTCCAGGTTTTTGTCCGCACCCCCCTCTCTAAATCGCTATTCGGCTGCAAGCCTTTTAATTGCAGTCTTATATATTTCTTTAGCAAGAATCAGATCGGACAAATAGATATATTCATTTGCCTGGTGCTCGGTCAATTCTCTGCCCGGCAACATTGGACCGAAGGCAACAATTCCATTCATTGCCCTTGCGTAAGTTCCGCCACCGATGACTGTTGGTTCACTCACATCTCCTGTTTGATCGCGATAAGCAGAGAGAAGCGTTTGAATAACGGTATCGTTTTTATCCATATAAACATGTGGTTTGTCAGTAATAACCTCTACCTTGATATCACTGAAACCATTTGCTGCGAGATGGTTGTTAATAGCATTTACGATATCCTTTAGAGTAAATGTTACAGGATAACGCAAGTCTATAGAAAGAACAATATCATCACCAACCGTTTCGATTTTGCCAATATTGTAGCTTGCTGATCCGCTGGCTTCATCAGAGACATGTCCGCCAAGGCTTTCCCCATTGTATTCAAGCTTAATGAATTCACGGAAGAACTTAACAAGCCTGCAGTCTGCAGCATCATTGCTCAATTCACTCATCAGTTTTGAAATAGCATTTTCTCCATCTTCAGGAGTGCTTCCATGGGCAGCTTTTCCTCTTTCAGAAAGAGTCTTGGTTTCTCCGTTAACAGAGTATGTGGCAGTGCAGCTGTCAGGAACCATGTTTATCGCTGTTCCTCCGGAGATAGTATCAAAGCAGGTATCAGACTTCTTAAAAGCAATTTTCAAGTGAGCAATTCCTTTTTCGCCGTAGATTGCAGGGAAATCAGCATCAGGTGTAAAGCCAAAGTCAACCGCCTCTTCATTCTTTTTATAGTAATCCATGTCTTCCCACTCACCGGTCTCTTCTGTCTGTCCGAAAATGATACGGACTCGCTTATTAAACGTAACGCCTTCTTCAAGAAGCTCTTTCATAGCATGGATTACAGCTATTGCAGGACCCTTATCGTCTGTCACGCCACGACCGTAAATCTTACCATCCCTGACTTCAAGAGAAAAGGGATCGGAATCCCATCCGTCACCGGCAGGAACCACGTCCAGGTGAACCAGAATACCCATTAGTGTTTCGCCGCTTCCCACTTCTGCGTATCCAATCATGTTTTCACAGTTTTCAGTTTCAAAACCGTAATTCTTACATATTTCCAGAGCTTTCTTTAAGGCCATGTGCACACCCTCTCCAAAAGGATAAGCACCGGAGAAATCCTTTTCACATACACTGTTTATATTAATCAGTGAACGTAAATCTTCGATCATTTTTTCCATTTTATCACTTCCTTGTAAGAAATTTTAAAACAAAAGGTCGATTATACAACCGACCCTTGTATATCTTTCATTATTTTTCAAATGGCTTATATTCCACATCAAGTCCAAAGTGCTTAGGACCGAAGCATTCCAAACCTTCCGGGGTAGTCCAGATTTCAGGAGAAGGAAGTGCAATTACGGTCATCTTATCCCCGACTTTATAATTAGGTGTAGTCATTGGATTTCCTTCTTCATTAATCATGCAGATCAGATCCGGTACAATTACATCAACTTCTCCGTTGCGATATGAAATGATGTTTTCATTCTTTAACCGGATATGATAGGCTTCGTCTGCGTAATCTTCTTCACCCTTCAGGTAAATTTCGCCAAAGTTAAAGCCATCTCTTGTTTCACAAGTGCAGTCTGAAATGTGGCCTCTGAATAATACTTTACCTTCCTTATTATCACAGATGGCAGAAGCGACATCTCCACCGGCTTCTTTGGTTTCTCTCAAAACGTTACCAATTTCCTGAGCGTAAGTAATCATTCCGGGAATCAGAGAGTTCTTGATAACCTTGCCAACATTCGCGTGATCGGCTACGCCTACAAGATTGTCACTTACAACGGCAATCGCTCTGACAATATCTTCAGCCCTGAGGTCATCCGCTACATTTTGAATTACAATCTTTTCACCAAACTTTGTAGCAACGCCCATAGGGAAAATAGGAACGTTCTTTACGTAATATGTAGAATGCTGCAGTTCAGGAACCGAACGTCCGGCCGGGTCAGCATCGATAAGAGGAAGATCCATTAACAGTGCAACGTGAAGAGCTTCGGCAGTATTTTCTCCACCTAATTCCGTCGAACCAATTGCATACATTTTCTTACCTAAAGATTCCTCCAGAGCCTGTACAGCTAAAACTGCAGGAGCAGTTTCGCTATGCTTCAGATGACCAAGTCTAGGATCAGGCTTCGCTGACGGTGCACCGCAGCCATAAGGAGTAACAACGTACTCATCGTCCGGAAGCTCATCTAAAGTGATTAATTTTAGAGTTTTTCCCTTTTCGAAATGTTCCTCTAAAAGCTCCAGACCATCAGCTAATGGACCGCCGCCACCGGTGCCGAGCACAGCACATCCATACAATACATCAATCATGTCCTGTTTGTTCAATTCTCTCATTTTTTCTCTCCTTTTCTTCTCATGATAATTTATGCGACATTTTCGGCACTGTCTCTTGAAGCAGATGGGATAAAGCGCTCTGCAATAAGATAGATAACAAAACCTACAATGATGCCAACAAATTCAATTTTAACCAGTGCGTAGGAAATAATTGCACCTAAAGCCCAGGCAATTACGCCGGCCCAGTTTACACCGTCCTGCGGTCTGAAGTTTTTAGCCTTGCCTCTTCCTACAACCCAGTAATCTGCAAGGATTACTCCCCCAACAGGGCAGACAACATAGGATAATAAGCTTAGAACACCTTCAACGTGACCTAAAATACCCAGATCGCATAATACGATTCCGATAATTCCCGAAATCAAGGTAGCTTCTCTTCTTCTGTTATCGTTAAGCTTAAGGGCCATAACAATATTCAGACCTGCACTGTATGCATTTGTTGAGTTAGTTGTCCATGTAGAAATAACAAGTGCAATGATGCCCAGGAACGGAAGACCTACTTCAATTAAAACCATGCTGATATCGTATTGCCCGGACAATTTTGTAAGAACGATTCCCATAATCAGGGTAATTACTCCCATTGGAAATACACCGTAGAAAACGGATTTCACAGTATCCTTTCTGCTTTTCTGAAATCTTGTGTAGTCAGGACCGGTAATTGTACCTACAGCAGTAAAGTTAAATGATAATGCTACTCCTGACATGAAGCTCATCGACTGTACGGTGCCTTCATCATTAAGATTTCCTGTTCCGTAGATTTTAAATGCTAGGAATGTTCCGTAACACATAATAACCATTAGTAATGGAATAGAAATCTTATCAAGTTTTTCAAGAGCATGAACTCCGTATACTGCAGTCAGGAGCATGATAATTCCCCAAATTGTGTTTGAAACTACCACCGGAATATCCCATCCGGTCATAGCCAGCATAGCGTTACTGAAGGCTTCTCCACATACTCCATTTTGGATTCCAAACCAGCCAATCATGTTAACAGCAAAGATAGTACTTACGATAAATCTGGCTCCGCTTTTTCCAAAACCTGCCTGACAGCATGTGCAGGCTGCCAGGCCAAGGTCACAGCCTATCATTCCTGTTGCGACCATACCTACTACTACAATTAAGTAGCCTAAAGAACCTGAAATAATTGCAGGCCATATAGGCATTGCTTCTGCTAACAATGCTCCCAATAGGAATGCAGGAACGCATACACATATGCCGGCCTGAACGAAGGCTAACGAAATCCAGTCTTTTCTGTCTTCAGCAGAAATCGCCTGCAGAGCCGTGACTTCTGCTTTCTTACCTTTATTTTCGTTTGTACTCATAATGGGTACCTCCTCTTAAATTTTCTATATGATAACACATAATTCTTAAGATGATAACTATGCAGATGACAGAATTATTTATCAATTATATTGTGCTTTTGCACAATAATCTTGATTAAGGCCGGAAGCTTTGCTATTATAAAAGAAAACAATTAAAATAGGAGGAGTCATGAGTGTTACTGTCCAAGATTGTTTAAGACTGCCGGCATTTCATTCCGCAAGGGTGATTGCAGGAAAGAATGGGCTGGGGAGAATCGTGTCATCTGTATCTGTAGTAGAAATACCGGAAAAAGCAGTTGAGTCAATCAGCGTGTTCAATCCTAATGAATTATTAATTACATCATTTTTTTCAATTAAAGACGATCCGGATAGACAATGTGAGGAAATACGAAGCCTATATGATGGTGGAGGCGTTGCCCTAGTGCTGTTTTATGTCGGAGACGTCATCTCTCACGTGTCTGACAAGTTATTACAGGCAGCAGACGTCATGAATATCCCTTTAATTCTCATTGAAGATGATACGAAATACAGTGTCAGATACAGTGATGTTATTAAAGATGTAATGGGAGCTGTTTTCTACGATCAAGTATCCACAGATTCTTTTGCAGATGCTGTGGAAAACAGGTTAAAACAGATTCCTTACAATAAAAGAAGCATGGAAACTCTTCTCAATGTAATCGCTGAAACGTACAATTGCAATCTTGTGCTTTATAACAAAAATGGCTTATATTTTACATCAATATATAGGCCATCCTTTGGACAATTCGAACCGGAATTTTTTTTGAATGCCTTTGCTGACGGTTCAACGGATCTTTTCTGCAAAAGCATATCACTGCAGGATAAGTCATTTTATTTATACAGAAAAGAGTTTTCACACGCGGGAAATACCTGGTTCACACTCTATGCCTCCAGTAATGAAAACAGCCTTAGCAGGCATAAGTTAGATGAAATATGTGCATGTACAAATTTTTTCTCTACTTTATGGGGATATACTCTCGACATGCAGAATTACAATACTGTTATCACTTTGATTCTAAAATCATCTCGCATAATAGGAGAAAAATTTCTTGCAGAAGGCGATATACCTTTTTCGGAACTCTCAACAATTCTTGTAGTTGATTCGGAAGAAGACGATTTGAAAGAAATTCTTCGCCAGATTGAAAGCATATTAAAGGAAAATGAAAGATTCTTTGTTAAAGATATCATTGACGGCAGGCTTGTAATTCTAAGTTCTATAATGGCTTCCCAAAAGGATGATGGTATTATAGCTTCGGAAATAGAGAAATGTATAAATGAGTACGAGGGAGCGTCATTCTTTTTAGATACAAGTAAGAACCTAACTTCAATGAGAAAAATATACTCTGCTTTCTGTGCAAATTCGGCAGCCATGAGTAAAATTTTCATTCACCGAAAATATCGCGACATGTATGATGTTATATTTTCACAGGAGATTATAAATTTAGTCATAAACAGAGGCAATCGAAACGAACATATCAAATCAATAATCGAAGCCGTAAAGGACGATAGTGACAACCTGATGGAAACCCTTGCGGTATACCTAATCGACTGCGATTCGCAGCTCAACAACACCGCGTCCACCTTGTTTTTACATAGAAATACTGTAATGTACAGGCTTAATAAGATAAAGCAGATAACAAACACTGATTTCACCTTGATGCCAGCAGCCTACGATTTTTATCTGGCGGCGGCACTGTGGAGATTAAACGGGAGCATGAAATTCTTTCTGTAATTTGGGGCCTTTCATGAGATGAGATATATCTGAATGGGAAAAACTTCCCTTCAGCACCTGTCTACTGTTTATCAGAAATCTGCTGTCATGTCAAGGACACCCGGCAATTCCGGGCGTTTCTGGTTTCGGCATATCAGCTGATTTTTTCTATTCTGGGATCCTGTCCGGGTACATGATCGCCAGTTCTCCCAGGATCTGACCCCAGTTCCGGATCGGCATCGTCCATTTTCTGGTGGCTTCGAGCGTGGCCAGGTACAGCGCCTTCAGAAGTGCCTGAGCGCTTGGAAATACGGACCTCTGACGGTTCAGCCTGCGCAGCGTGGTATTCAGCGACTCGATCGCATTGGTCGTGTAAAATGCCTTCCGAACGTCCGCGGAAAACTTGAAGATCGGAGAAACGGCATCCCATTTCTCATACCAGCGTTTCATGGCATACGGGTACTGCGGCGACCATTTTCCTTTCACTCTTTCGAGCTGCTCCAGAGCGGCTTCTTCATCTACCGCCGCATAGACTGTTTTCAGATCTTTGGCGAATTCTTTCATGTCTTTGTTTGCCACATATTTCAGCGTGTTTCGCACCATATGGACGATGCAGCGCTGCTGCTCCGTCTCCGGGTAAGCAGTTGTGATCGCCTCTTTGATCCCGGAGAGTCCGTCCG
>NZ_VUMZ01000006.1 GCF_009695915.1 Hornefia butyriciproducens
TTGATTACCTCCTGAGGGTTTTGTTTCGCAGCTTTATTCTACAGGATTTTGGTATTTGATGCTCTTACTTTTTCAATCTAAAGATGGCTCACAGACAGTGAGCCACCCCAACATATTTTTTAGAACCGTATGATCTCTGTTCTGATTTTATGCATAATACCTTTTTTTGTTCGAAAGTGCCCAAAACGGTTCGGATTTGTGCTATACTTTAGCTGAGGCTCAATTCGTATTATCGGAAGCCTAATTGTTTGTTGTACGCGAAAAACAGAGAGTGTACGCATTGTAACAAAAAAGTAAGTACAATGTAAATGTCGAATACGCCCTGAAACATCTTTACAATACCCAAATTTAGCGTACATGTATGAAAAAAACAGGACGGAAGTGTGATAATTAAATATATTATACGAGGAGGAAAGACGTGAAATTGAGAAAACGGGCTAGGTTAATTATTGCGATTCATATAGGGGGAGTACTTCTATGTACTGTTGCCGCATTTCCAATAACCGTACATGCGGCAACGGTAAAATATGTTGCCCATGCGGGATTCTTGTCTAATGAAACTATGAGAACCAATACAAAGGAAGCCTTTGAAGCGGCCGGGAAGGCTGGTTTCTGGGGTTGTGAATGCGATATCAACGAAGCCAATCACATGGTGATTGTGACCGCTCACGACAGCGAAATCAATGGAAAATCTTTACGAAGTTTTAGTTATAAAAACGTAATAAAAACAATAAATAACAGGACCGACGATAAATACAGAACAAAAGGAGCAGCGACCTTTGGTGACTTTGCCAGAGCGTGTAAAAAATACAAAATGGTTCCGGTTGTGGAAGTCAAAAGCGGAATGACAAAAGCAGGAATTCGTAAATCTGTCAGGTTCTTGCATAAAACAGGGGTACTGAGTAAACGAACCGTATATCTTGGATTTCGAAATAAACCTGCAGAGTATGCGGTGTATGCCAAGAAATATGCCCGTCAGAAATATGGTGTGCAAATTAAAGCCATAGTAACGATTAAGAATGCTAAAGACACATCCAAGGCGAAGAAATTCGCAAAGAAATATAAAATGAACGGAATCTGCATCAACGACAGTCAAGTGAATTCAAAGTTCTACAAGAACTCTAAAGGACTGGACAGACATGCATGGGTGTCCGGTCATCAGAAGATGTTCACACTTGCGGAAATCCAGCAAATGAGGAAATATGGCATTCAAACGATTATCTTAAACGGGATTCCACAGAAATAATCAATTGACATCTCCCTTTTCGCCAAAGAGGGAGTTTTTCATACCAAGAAACCACTCCGCATTACGCTCTGAACGCCCTCTCCGTTATACTTGAAATGCAGGCTGCACCTGTGGTATTATCTTAAAGACAGAAATTGAAGCAACAAAGGAAACTGACCCGGAGTGGCGGCTCCGGACGAAATGATAGCAGGCGATGAGTATGAGAAAAGGGCAGAGAAAAGAGAAGAACCCCGGGGAGAAGGGGGAGCTTTCGTCACAGAAGGTGATTTATCGTGTGTCCGCGGTCAGCATTACGCTGAATGTTCTGCTGGCGGCGTTTAAATTTGTGGCGGGAATTCTGGGAAATTCCGCGGCGATGGTTTCGGATGCAGTACATTCGGCCTCGGACGTGGCGGGAACGGTGCTGGTCATCATCGGCGCGCATCTTTCCGGCAAGGCGCCGGACCGGGAGCATCCTTACGGTCACGAGCGGATGGAGTGCGTAGTATCAACACTTCTGGCGGATATTCTTTTCTTTGTGGGAGCATTAATCGGCTATCACGGCCTGATGAAGATCCTTCACCCGGAGAGCATTGCTGTCCCCACGCTGCTCCCGCTTGCGGCGGCGCTGATTTCCATCGGCACAAAGGAAGGCCTGTACTGGTATACGATTCTCTCCGCGAGAAAAATTAACTCGGTGTCGCTGAAGGCGGAGGCCTGGCATCACCGGTCTGATGCGATGAGTTCAATCGGAAGTTTTGTGGGAATCCTGGGAGCACGGCTGGGGTACCCGGTTCTGGATCCGCTGGCCAGTGTAATCATCGGAGTGATGATCATCAAGGTTTCTTTTGATATCTTCAGAGAAACCATGGATAAAATGATCGATAGGAAGTGCGACGATGAGATTATTCGCAAACTCCAAAAGGAGATTCTGTCTGTGGAGGGCGTGGAACACATCGATTCCCTGCGAACACGGCAGTTCGGATCCAGAATCTACGTGGATGTTGAGATTACTATGGACGGACAGCTCCGGCTCTGTGAGGCTCATGATACCGCTGAGGCTGTTCATCGTCTGCTGGAACGGGAAAATCCCGAAATCAAGCACTGCATGGTTCACGTCAATCCCGATACGGAGACAGAGCATGGAAACGCGCAGCCGGGAGGTGAAAAATTCCAATGACATTCAATCAGGTATTTTTAAGGATTTACGACCGCAAAATCTCATCCGGAGAGATTACCTTCAGTCAGAGCGGCATCAGTAAAAATGATTTCACGCAGTTATGCATGGATCCGGAATTTGTGTTCAGCGAAGAAGCGCTGGCGCTGATCTGTGAACGAATGGCGGTCGACAAAGAAGAACGGGAGCTTTTATATGAACTGGCGGGCTACGGAGGCTGAAGCGTCCGTAACCGTCAGCGAAGCGGAAGCGTCGGCGGCTCATTATCGGAACAGCCCGGGGGCGCGGCAGAGTTCGCGTCAGCGAAATATAAAAATATTAGAATTGATTTTGCACCGATAAGACGATATAATACAACTATGAAGGGAGTGATTCCGATGAAGAAAGCATGGACCGTCATCAGCCTCTGTGCTGTCGCAGCGATCGTACTGATTGCCGCTTACAATGAAATGGATGAAGTAGACGAAAAAGAAGAATTATAAGGAATAACATGCGGACACAGAGAGACTGCGCCGCGAGGGAGAATCGGCAGTACGCCGGATTCCGCGGGGTTACAGTCTCTTTTTTGTGCCGGAAACCGCGGGAAGAGCGTAGAAGACTGCGGTCCCGGGACAAAAAACGAACCAAAAACAAACACAATTCTCTGAAGCAATCAACGAAAAACGGCAAATGTGTGATCCTCGTGACGCATTCCTCCTATGTGGCGGAATGCGCCGATGAAAAAATCGAATTGAAAACGGTGAATCACAGTTAAACGGCGGATTCCTCAATCGGAGCCGCGTTGAAATCGTCGAATTCGGTAAAGATCGTATTGAAGAGCTTGACTCCCTCGATCAGGACGGATTCATCGAAGTTAAAGGTGCTGGCGTGGAGCGGGATTCCGGTTCCGGTGCCCAGCCAGAAGAACAGACCAGGGATTTCCTTTTCGAAGAAAGAAAAATCCTCTGCGATCATGGAGGGTCGGCGGAGCGCGACAAAATTCATGTGGTGCTCCAGAAGCTCTCCTTTTACTTTTTCATAAAGCTCGGGGCTGTTTACGACCGCCGGATGATATTTGGAGGTGTCCACGTCGATGGTGACCTGATATCTGCGCGCAACCTGCCGGGCATAATGCTTCATGGCGTTCACCAGCTTTTTCCATGTCTGTTCTTCAAAGGTCCGCATGGTGCCCTCGATGACGGTATGGTCAGAAATGGCGTTCCGCACAGTTCCGCTCTGCATTTTTCCGAACTTCAGAACAGAGCGTTCCCGGATGTGTTCGTCTTTATAGTCATAAACGAGATCGATGAACCTGCAGGCGGCCACCAGCGCGTCGTGACCCTTCTCCGGCTCGCCGCAGTGCGCGCTGAGTCCGTGGATTTCAATATGGACATTCGTGGATTTGGCCATCATCGGTCCAGGCTTTGTAGTAATTTCTCCCTTTTCAAGGAATGGCCACATATGCAGGCCGAAGATTGCAATAACATTGAATTCATTAAACAAATCTGTTCCGATGATGGTTCGCGCTCCTTCGATCGTTTCCTCTGCGGGCTGAAACAGCAGCAGCGCATTGTAGTTGAAACGGACGCCGTCTTCTTTATAACGGTTCAGAATCCTGGCGAAGCCCAGCATATTGGCCATGTGACCGTCGTGACCGCACGCATGCATACAGCCCTCGTTTTCTGATGCATAGGGAACGCCGGTTTCCTCTTCAATGGGCAGTCCATCCATATCAGCGCGGTAGCAGAGAGTTTTCTCCCTGCCGAAATCGAAAAAGGCCACCAGACCTGTTTTCGCGATGGTTTCAATGCGGCAGTCCAGTTGTTCCAGGATGCTGCGGATGTAGGCGTTCGTCCTGTAGACGAAAAAACCCAGCTCCGGGATCCGGTGCAGATCTCTTCGGAACCCGGTTATCTGTCTTGACAATTCTTCGTAGTCTATCATGAGTTCTCCTCTCTTACGTTTATCATATAGGACTTCCTGCGTTTCGTCAATTAAACTTTATTTAGAACGGGAATTATGTTAGTATAGGGACTATGAGAAAAACAAAAGGAATCACTGGAGCAAAAGGAACAAACATAATACAGAAGTCGCGGAAGCCGGCAACATCGGTCAGGAATGGGAAAAGTGTCCGTTCGTCAGGCCGAAAGAGGTCGCGGAAACCCGGACGACCGGGTCGGAAACGCCGCGGAGGCCTCCGTATCCGCGACCGTCGGATTGCGCTCATCACCGCTGTAGTGGTGATGGCAGCGGCGGCGGTTTTCCTGTTCTGCATTTCCTATGTCGTATTGGGAAGTTACAACGGTCTGGGGAAAAAGGACACGATACGGATGAACCGGTACAGCTCCGACGCACTGTACACCGAGAACGGACTGCGTCATTACCGGGACAGAAATTACCGTTCCATTCCCGGAATCGATGTTTCTGTATTTCAAGGGAACGTGGACTGGGACAAGGTCTACGGCGCAGGCATCCGGTTCGCGATGATCCGGGTGGGATACAGCGGCTCGGAGAAGGGGACGATTCATGAGGACGAGAACTTCCGGAAAAACCTGAAGGGCGCGAAAAAGGCCGGGCTGAACGTCGGCGTTTATTTCTACTCCCAGGCGATTACCACAGACGAAGCGGTCCGGGAGGCGAAATATGTAGTCCGACATATCCGGGGAAGGGGCATCACCTATCCGGTGGTATATGACATGGAGCATACGCCTGGCGACCGGGTAGGAGAACTCACCAAAAAAGAAAAGACGGAAATTGCAGACGCCTTTTGTACAATCGTGCAGAAGAACAGCTTCCGTCCGATGATCTACGGCAATCCGGAATGGCTGCTGAAAAATCTGGATCTCCGGTATCTGACGGGATATGAATTCTGGCTGGCACATTACAGTAAGACGAGTTATTATCCCTATCAGTACGCGATGTGGCAGTACTCCTCCACAGGGAAAATCAAAGGCATCAGGAAGAACGTGGATCTGAATATCTACTTTGTAAAAAAATAAGTGTTGCAATAACATACCATTTTGGTATATTATTAGGGATAATGATACGAAAAAGAGGGTGATTACTTGAATCTGAAAGATTTATTCAATGGAGAAAAAACGGTCTTTTCCTTTGAAATCTTCCCGCCGAAGAGAGACGCGGACATTAATACGATTTATACGACATTGGATCAGCTCCACTACCTGGATCCCGATTTTATCAGCGTGACCTACGGTGCCAGCGGAAGCCTGGCTAATAACTCCACCTGTGAAATCGCGTCTGCGATTAAAAAGCAGTACTGCCTGGAAGCGGCGGCGCATCTGACCTGCGTGAACTCCACCAGGGAGGAGATCGATATTATGCTGGAGCGACTGGCGAATGCAGGAATCGACAACATTCTGGCCCTGCGGGGTGACCGCGTCCCGGATGTCCCGCCCAAGGAGGACTTCCCGCACGCCAGCGATCTGATCAGGTATATCCGAGCGAGCCACTATGATTTCGGAATTTCAGCGGCGTGCTATCCGGAAGGACATCCCGACAGCCCCGATATGATTGACGACATACGTAACCTGAAACTGAAGGTGGACGCCGGCGCAGAGCATCTGATCTCTCAGCTGTTCCTTGACAACGGGATGTTCTACTCCTTCCTGGAGAAGGCGAGAATCGCCGGAATAAACGTTCCGATCGAGGCAGGAATCATGCCGGTGGTGAACAAAAAACAGATTGAACGTATGGTGACGCTCTGCGGCGCGACGCTTCCGGAGAAATTCATCAAAATGATGGAAAAATTTGAACATAAACCTGAAGCGATGAGGGATGCGGGAATCGCCTATGCGACGAACCAGATTGTGGATCTGCTGGCACACGGAGTAGACGGCATTCACCTCTACACCATGAATAATCCGTATATCGCCAGAAGGATCTGTCAGAACGTTAAAACCTTGTTCTAATAAGAAAGAGGGAGATGAGGCGATTGAATAAAATTGAAAAACTGTTCGGGAATCCGGACTTCATCATTCTGGACGGCGGTTTCGGAACGATGCTGCAGCAGAGCGGCGCGGAGGTCGGAAAGGTTCCGGAGGTTCTGAATATTACCCGTCCGGAAATTGTACAGGACATTCACAGAAAATACATAGAAGCGGGCGCAGATGTGATCTACACCTGCTCTTTCGGCATCAACGATTACAAGATAGAGGGCTGTGGATATACCGTTGAGGAACTGACGTCAGCTGCCGTAAAAAACGCCGCAGAGGCGGCTGTCGGAACAGATGTGAAGATCGCGCTGGACATCGGACCGATCGGTCGTCTTGTAGAGCCGAACGGAAATCTCACCTTTGAGGAGGCCTATGAGATATTTCGAAGGCAGATCGTCGCAGGGAAGGGAACAGATCTTATCGTCATTGAGACCATGACAGATCTATACGAGATGCGCGCTGCGCTTCTCGCCGCCAAGGAAAATTCAGAACGGCCGGTGATCTGTACCATGTCCTTTGAGCAGAACCGCCGGACATTCACCGGAACATCTATTCCTTCAATGGCGCTGACGCTGGAAGGACTGGGGGCAGATGCCATCGGCATCAACTGCAGTCTGGGCCCGGCGGAATTTCTTCCTCTGATTCAGGAGCTCTCTCAGTGGACGGAACTTCCGATTGTCGCCAAACCGAATGCGGGGCTTCCCGATCCTAAAACCGGGAAATATCTGGTGGGAGCGACGGAGTTCGCGGATTATGCGGAGCGTCTGGCGGATTGCGGTGTTCGTCTGGCCGGCGGATGCTGTGGAACTGATCCGGACTACATCAGGCAGCTGAAGCTGCGGCTGAGCAGTGCGGCTTCGAACCGCTCCGAGGCTGAGATTCCGCCGGCTGTCTGTACGCCGGAAAGTATCGTGCTCCTGGATCGTCCGAGAGTAATCGGGGAGAGAATCAACCCGACGGGCAAGAAAAAACTGAAAGCTGCCATCGCAGAGGGAAATCTCGACTATGTTCTTGATATGGCGCTGCAGGAGGAGACCGAAGGCGCGGAGATTCTGGATGTAAACGCGGGCGTACCCGGAGTAAACGAAAAAGAGGTTATTGTAAACATAATCAAAAAGCTGCAGGGCAACGTTTCCGCACCTCTTCAGATCGATTCCGGAAACCCGGAAGTTCTGGAGGCTGCGCTCAGGCTTTATTGCGGTAAGGCTATCGTCAACTCTGTAAACGGCGAGGAAAAATCCATGGCCGCGATTCTTCCTATTGTAAAAAAATATGGAGCTTCTGTCATCGCTCTCACACTGGACGAAGACGGAATCCCGAAAACAGTGGAGAAGAGGCTGGAAATTGCGCGGAAAATAATGAACCGTGCTTTGTCTCTGGGAATCCCCAAAAAGGATATCTATGTGGACTGTCTGACTCTGACTGTCTCTGCGGAGCAGGATAATGCTTCCAACACTCTGGAGGCGATCCGCCGGGTGAAGAGTGAGCTGGGACTGAAAACGGTTCTGGGTGTATCCAACATTTCCTTCGGACTTCCGCAGCGCCCGCTGATCAATCAGAACTTCCTGCAGATGGCGCTGACCTGCGGTCTGGATCTGGCGATTATCAATCCGGCGGCGCCCGGAATGGTAGCGGCGATCGACGTCTACAAGCTGATTATGGGAATTGACCGCGACGCACGTGATTTCATTGACAAATATAAAGACACGGAAGCGGTGTCCGCCGCGCCGACTCCGGGGAAAAAGACGGTTTCCGCGGTGAATCAGAAAGAGGGAACGCTGTCGTATTATATCAGCAACGGACTGGAGGGACCCTGCCGGGAACTTATTGAGAAGGAACTGGAAACCAGAGATCCTCTTGATATCGTGAACAATGAGCTGATTCCGATTCTGGATGAAACCGGAAAGCGTTTTGAGACCGGAAAGATCTTTATCCCGCAGCTGATTCTTGCAGCGACGACTGCGCAGGCCGCCTTCGAGGTCATCAAGAAGCGCCTGGCAGCCGGCGGCGGACAGAGTGTCTCGAAGGGAAAGATCATCGTTGCCACAGTGAAGGGGGACGTTCATGATATCGGCAAAAATATCGTGAAAGTGATTCTGGAAAATTACGGCTACGACATCATCGACCTGGGGAAGGATGTGGATCCGAAGGTCATCGTGGACCGTGTCGTGCGGGATCACGTTCATCTGGTCGGTCTGTCGGCGCTAATGACAACCACGCTGGGCAACATGGAGGAAACCATCCGCCAGATTCGTCAGGCCGCTCCGGGATGCAAAGTCATGACCGGTGGAGCTGTGGTCACAAAGGATTATTCAGAATCCATCGGCGCAGACTATTACGTGGCGGACGCTATGGCATCTGCTGCTGCGGCAAAGGACGTGCTGGGCTGAGAGCCGGTCCCTATGGCCGGCTGCAGAAAACTGAATGTCAACTGAATATCAGATGAAGCAGACAGAAAAGAGCCGTGCTCCGGCGGAATGGATCCGCCCGGACACGGCTCTTTCAGTTATGGATAAAAACTGCGCCCGGCCCGGAGCCGGACGCAGAAGAGATCAGTCGTCATCTTCAGGAAGTGAATTGATCAGGTAGTTGATCATGGTTCCTGTACAGTCCTTCAGAATATTTTCGTTCAGTGTAATGCTGATAATGTTGCATTTGCTGTTCTTCTGCGCCACATAGGAGGCAGAGGTGGATGTCACGGAATCGTTGTAGCTCAGAGTCTTTCCCGTTGTCTTTTTGTAGGCGGAAGCGACGTTCTTCGTAAATTCTGTATCCTCTTTCCCCGTCCACATCGGAACGGAACCGGTTTTGCTGAACTTGATATCGGACAGATTGCAGAGTGTTCTCGCATCTGTATCGATGGTCTTCAGGTTGGTCTCGCTCAGACTGTAAGCGACCGAGGAGATCTGTACCCGGCTTCCTGAGGTGTCTATCTTGGACACATTGTTGATGGAGACGAGATCTCCGCTGTCCTCATCCTTTTCATATACGCCGTCGAGCAGGGTGTACATGAAATTGACCAGCCTGCTTCCGTCTGATCTGCGGATCACGCTGGATGGAAGATCGACTTCTTTATATGTATAGGTGGCGCCGGGATGCATCTTGCTCTTGTCTTCGTTGAATCGCTCCGTCACTTCCTGCATCTTATCGAGGAAGGACTTTTCTTTGTTGGCGTCGATGACGATGGTCAGCGTGGCTGAGGCCGCGTACAGATTGGTGTTTTCTCCGCCCCTGAAGGAGGCGATCTCGTAGCTGATGTTCCGGTTCTTCAGCGAAACCAGCAGCGACTCCAGACGCGTGATCGGGTTCGTGGCCTTTGATATCTGAGCATCGGGCTGAGTGGCCGACAGACCCTTGATAGTGATCTTATACGCCTTTGTCAGCGTCGGTGAAACCCGTCTGACGCTCTGCGTGAACCGGTATGTGGAACTTGCGCCGGATTTCAGTGAGAACAGCCCCTGATCCGCGGCGTTCAGACAGAATACATTGGCATCGTCAGTGAAATATTTTTTGTTCAGCGTCTTGACTCCGGAGAGGTCATGCCCGTCTTCACGGGTGAAGATCACGGTGAGCTTGCCCGTTGATTCATTGTTTTTAATGGTGTAGAGTGCCATCGCGACGGGTCTGCTGTAATTGTCGAATTCCAGATAATCATATGGACAGACGATTACGACAGGCGCCGCATCCTTATATTTCTTTGAAGAACTGACACTCATGATGACATTGCCTGCACTGTCAGTTTCAGAATGTATGCCTTTGGATTTTGCCCAGTTCTGAAGATACCGGCATATTGCCCGGTTGCTCTTCATGGAATCTCTGGAATCCATGAGATCGGTGGTGTATGCGTCGATCTTGGATGAAATCTTGGACGTGAGATCCTCCTGTGATGTTGTTTCTGTCTTGGCGCTGCCTGTGGTGCCGCACGCTGACAGGAGCGCTGCAGCAGCCATAAGAAAAAAAATCAGCACAACGGATGTGATTTTTTTGTTAATCATCGTCTAATCTCCTTTTATTTTCCTTGAAAATACTATATAATAATACCACAATGAAAAAATTATTTGTAATAATTTCGTGAAATTTAATCACTGCCCGGGGATTAAACTCCCGTCGGACTTAATGGCCGCATACAGTGGATATGACAATGGTCAGTTAACAGCATGCGGCACACAATGCAGCTGTAATATGCGCCGGTACGCAGTAATCAGCAGGAAGAAGGAAACGAGAAGTGAGTGGAGTATTAACCATGGAATCGAAAAATCTGATTGTAAGAGAAACGGCGTTCGACGACTGCGCCATCTTTGCGGAGTGGGAAAGTAGCGAGGAGGTCAGGGAATTTTTCACGATGGAGGACGACCGCGATTATCAGGAGATCGTCACGGAGTTCATCCGTTACGGGTCTGATCCTGAGAAGAAACTGTTCACGATCACTCTGAAGCCTTCCGGAAAACCCATAGGTCGGATTTATCTGTCCCGGATCAACCGGGCGGATGACAGCCTGGATCTGACGCGGATATACATCGCGGATCCGGGAAACCGGAACAAAGGCTACGGAGAAGAGGCTATCCGGATGATTCTGGAATACGCGTTCATCAATCTTCATATGGAACGCGTGACGATTGATCACTTTGTCAAAAACGAGGTCGCGCGCCACCTGTATCATAAGATTGGATTCCAGGATGAAGGGATCATGCGCCATGCAGGAAAAAAGAACGGAAAATATTACGATCTGTGCCTCATGTCGATGCTCCGCGCCGAATATTACGATAAAATCCATTCCAAATAAAAAAAAACTTGTGCTTATCAGCGTATCTGTGGTATAATGCTGTCCGTGCGATGTTAGGCATGGCACAATCAATCAGGAATGAATGACACGTTCAGACTTAACGATATAGGATAGGAGGTGCGGCAGATGTCGAGAAAATGTGAAATTTGCGGAAAAGGTCAGGTTTCCGGAAACAATGTATCCCACTCGAACAGACATACGAGAAGAAAGTGGAATGCTAATATCCAGACCGTCAGGATCGATGATAACGGAACTGTCAGAAAAGCCAAGGTTTGCACACAGTGCCTGAGATCCGGCAAAGTAAACCGTGCCATCTGATCTGACCGTAAGAAACACGCCATGCTGAATCACTTCAGTGTGGTTTTTTTTCTAAAGCGTAAAACGGACAAAGCGGAAAGGAATTGCCCATGTACGACCTGGTTGAGTCGGTATCGGATCTGATCCGGATCCCCAGTGTGAGCGGGGATCGCGAAAACTGCCTGGAGGCTCTTTACTATATGCTTCAACGGGGGGATGAATTCGGTTTCTCCGTTTCTTTGGCTGCGGACGGACGGATCGGGATCATAGAATACGGGCAGGGGAGCGAGGCACTTGGCATCCTCACCCATGTTGACGTGGCGCATCCGGGCGATTACACTCTCTGGGAGTCTCCTCCTTTCCAGCCGGTCGTGGATGCAGACAGGATCTACGGCAGAGGAGCTGTGGACGACAAAGGACCCGCCATGGCGGCGCTGTTCGCGATGGCAGACGTGGCAGAGCTCAGTCGCCGATATGGTCTGCCCGCCCGGAAAAAGGTCCGCATGATTATCGGGACGGAGCAGAAAGCCGGAGGCGGCGACATGCGGGACTATCTGCTGACCCATCGCCCGCCTGATTACAGTTTCAGTCCCGACGGGATGTTTCCCCTCTGCAATGTTGAAATGGGAAGTTTTAACGTGCTGATTTCTTTCCCTCTGGAGACAGAGGGGCAGGTTCTGAGAGATGTCCGCGCAGGCAGCAACCCGGAAACCGTCCCGGAGGTCTGCAAGGTCACGCTGAATGACGGAAGAACCTTTGCCGCCCGCGGATCCGCCGGTCATATCTCCATGCTGGCGCTGACGGACAACGCGATTTTTAATATGGCTGAAGCACTGGAATCTCTGCGCGGCAGGAACAAAGCGAAGATTCGGCGAGACACGACCTACCGTATTTTCCGGAAACTGAAGGCCGGATTTTTCGAGGGAAACGGAAGACGCGCCGGGCTTCCCGGAAGTCTGGGACGGTATAAAAACGAATATTCCGGTGAGAACGTATATGCGCCGACTGCGATTTTCCGGCAGAAGGACAGACTCTTCGTCAATATCAACGCGCGGCTCAGCCCGGATACCAGAGAGGATCAGGTTCTGACCGCCATCGAACGGTATTTCCGCGAGGATATCGTCCGGATCGACCGTATCAGCTCACAGCCGGCTTCATTTATCAGCAGGAACCAGCCTTTCATCAAAGCGATGGCAGAGGCGTATGAGCACTTGGCAGAGCGGCCGGCAGAATATCATGTGGATACGGTGGGAACCTATGCGCAGATCGTTCCCAATTCCATCGTGTTCGGTCCGACCTTCGGAGATGAGGACAATCTGCGGCATCACGTCAACGAATCCATGTCGTTGCAGCACCTGAAATATCTGGAAACACTGTATGAGCGGGTGATCAGCAACATCATTTTCCTGAAGCGGAGTTTTCGTTAGGAGGGGATTATATGGCACTGACAAAGCAGACCGAGCTGGGCGAGATTTCCATTTCCAATATGGTTTTCGCGCAGATCATCTTTGAGGGAATGCGCCTTCCGGAATGCAGGGGCAAAATCTGGCCGGCAACTCCGCGGGGACGGCAGATCGGCATTGTGCCGAAGTATATCGATACGGAATTTTCCATGTATATTGACGTGGACTTCAATGAAGAAGGACGCGTCGAGCTGGAATTCAGCGTGATTACTTTGTTCGGCATCAGCATCAAGCGAACGACGAAGCATCTGGCTGACTATATTGCAGATGCCTTTGTAAAATACAGCGGCAGAAAGCCTGCGGCAATCACCATCAACATCGCCGGAGTCCGCTCCCGGCACAAAGCGAGAAGGAATACAAAGGTCGTATACAGATATGAAGATAACGGATGATATCAGCAGCCTGAAAGGAATTGGCGAGAAGAAAAAAGAGGCCTTCGCCGGTCACGGTATCGCGACACTGGAGGATCTGGCATGGTGGTTTCCCCGCTCCTATGAAGATCGGAGGAAGCTCACACCCATCGGAGAACTTCGTCCGGGAAAGCCTGCTCTGATCAGAGGTGAAATTCTGTCCAGACGGTACAGCGGCAACCCCTATAAAAAACATGTGCCGGTCTCCTTTCTGGTTTCTGACGACACCGGAATGCTTGAGGTCGTATACTTCAATGGACGGTACATGAGCCGGGCGTTTGAAATTCATGGCCGGTATATCTTTTACGGAAAGATAACGGAGAACCGAGGACGGGTGCAGATGGTTCATCCGGAGTCCTGCCGGGAAGGCGCTCCGGAGGATGTCCGAGAGATTCTTCCGGTCTATCCCGCCATTTCCGGCATTTCACAAAAGGAGGTACGGAAATTCCAGCGGCAGATCGAGCCGGTCATTGATGAGATTCCGGAATGGCTTCCAGAGCATATTGTGCGGGAATACAGGCTGGCCGGTCCGGCCTTCGCGCTTCATCATATCCATTTCCCGAAGGATCGGAGCCACATTCTGATGAGCAGGTTCCGCCTGATCTTCGATGAGCTGCTGACTCTCTCCACCGGTCTTTTGTACATGAAGCATGATAACGTCCGGGAGGGCGAAGGCGTTCGCCTGGATGTTTCGGCGGCAGATGAATTCATCCGGGGACTTCCGTTTCCTCTGACTTCAGGGCAGAAGCGGGTGTGGAGCGAGATCGCCGCGAATCTGTGGGAGAGTCATGCGATGAACCGGCTGGTGCAGGGTGATGTCGGCTCGGGAAAAACCGCCGTTGCGGAGATCAGCATGTTCTGCGCGGCGCGAAGCGGATATCAGGCAGCGATGATGGCGCCGACGGAGATTCTGGCCAGACAGCACTATCAGTCATTGACAGAAGATTTCCAGCCTTATGGGATCCGGGTCGGACTTCTGACCGGGAGCATGAAAAAATCTGAGAAGAAAGAGGTTCTTGAAAGACTGATCCGCGGAGATATCGATGTTCTCACGGGAACGCACGCGGTGATTCAGGAGGATGTGGCGTTCCGGAATCTTGGGCTGGTGATCACCGATGAACAGCACCGGTTCGGCGTCGAGCAGCGCCGCCGCCTGTCCGTCAAGGGCGCCAATCCGAATGTGATGGTAATGACCGCGACGCCGATTCCGCGGACGCTGGCGGTGATTCTGTACGGGGAACTGGATATTTCTGTAATCGATACGATGCCGGCAGGGCGCAGGCCGGTTCGGACGGTTTCTGTGGACGGAGCCGGGCGCTCCGGTGTGTACCGCCGGGTGGAAAAGGAACTGGCCGAAGGACATCAGGCTTATGTCGTCACGCCGCTGATCGAGGACTCGGAGAAGATTGAGGCGCATTCGGCGGAACGCGTTTATCAGGAACTGTGCCAGAAATACAGGAATTACAGAGTTGCGCTGATTCACGGCGAACTTCCTCAGGCGGAAAAAGACAGGATCATGTCGGATTTTTATCAGGGGACAATTGATGTTCTGGTTTCCACTGTGGTCATTGAGATTGGTATCAACGTCGCCAACGCTACAGTAATGGTGATTGAAAATGCGGAACGATTCGGCCTGGCGCAGCTTCACCAGCTGAGGGGCAGAGTGGGCCGCGGCAGCGACCAGTCTTACTGCTACCTGATCCAGGGAAATGAGACGGACGTTGCCCGTCAGAGGATCCGGATCATGTGTGAGAGCACAGACGGCTTCCGTATTGCGGAGGAGGATCTCCATCTGCGGGGGCCGGGAGAGATTTTCGGCACCAGACAGCACGGGCTCCCCGAGATGCACATCAGTGATATCGTGCGCCACGGCGATGTTCTGGAGAAGGCCAGGAAAGCGGCCGCAGAAATTCTTCAGGAGGATCCCGGACTCATGTCAGACAGCTATGCGGAGCTGAGACGGCGGGTTGAGAAGATGTTCGGGGAAGACATAAAACTGGAATTATAGGAGAAAGAAAATGCGAGTTATAACAGGAGAATATCGTGGAAGAAAGCTGGAAACGCCGACGGGATATGAGATCCGTCCGACCTCTGATAAAGTGAAGGAATCGATATTTAATCTGCTGATGAACGACACCTGGGGACAGGTGTTCTGCGATCTGTTCAGCGGAACGGGAAGCCTCGGTATCGAGGCGCTGTCCCGGGGGGCGAAAAAGTGCTATTTCTGCGACAGCGCCCGGGAAAGCATACGTCTGACCCGCCGGAACATCGAGCACTGCGGAGCAGAGGAACGGGCTGTAATCCTGCAGGGAGATTATCAGCGAACCCTGGATCGGATCCATGAGAAAGTGGACGTCTTTCTGCTGGATCCTCCATACCGGGCGGGACTGTATGAAAAGTGCCTGCTGAAGATAGATCGGCTTGATTTATTATCACGAAACGGTATAATAATAACAGAGCACGGCTCCAGAGACGCCATGCCGGAATCGGCGGGCAGACTGAAGCGGATCAGAGAATGCCGATACGGCAAAACTGTCGTCAGCATTTACCGTTATCCGCAGGAGTCCGTTTCTGAGGAGGAATGAATGAAAAAGGCACTATATACCGGATCCTTTGATCCGATGACGAACGGCCATCTGGATATTATTACCCGCGCCTCCAGAATGTTCGACGAACTGGTGGTGGGTGTGATCGTAAATCCTGCCAAGCATCCTTTGTTCACCAAGGAAGAGAGAGTCGCGATGATACGCGAGATCACAGATGAACTGCCGAATGTCACAGTGGATTCCTTCGAGGGGCTGCTTGCAGATTATGTAAACAGAAACCGTTTCAACGCAGTGGTTCGCGGATTGCGGGCCACGACGGATTTTGAGTATGAGATACAGATGGCGCAGATGAACGCCAGACTGTTCGCCCCGGGAATCGAGTCCGTATTTCTGATGACCAGCCCGGAATATTCGTTTATCAGCTCCAGCATGATCAAGGAGGTCGTCTCACTGAACGGATGCGTGGAAGGACTGGTACCGGAGAAAATCATGGACGAGATTGTCAAGAAGTATGTGAATCAATAGGAGGAAGACATGACAATATTGGATCTGTTAGATGAAATCGAGGACATTGTGGAAACCGCATCGACGGTTCCGCTGACAAATAAAATCATGGTGGACGGCAACGAGCTGATGGAAATCGTCAAGGAAATTCGCATCAGCCTGCCGGATGACGTGCAACAGGCCAAATGGGTACGGGATGAGAAGGGACGGATCCTGTCGGAGGCGAAGGAAGAGTATGAGAAGATCATCGTGGAGGCCAGAAAACAGGCGGATTATCTCGTCGATGAGCACGACATCACATTGGCCGCACAGAAGAAAGCCGATGCCATCAACAAGGAAGCTCAGGAGTATTCCACGATTCTGAAGTTGAAGACCTATGATTATCTGGATAAAACCCTGTACGATATGCAGGGAAAATTCGATGAGCTGAACGGAAAGTATCTGAATGAGCTCTTCAATTACATGGCCAGAACCTTTGATAATATGGGCGAAGTTCTGCAGCAGAACCGGGATGAGCTGAAGGAGATGGCTGTACGTACCAAAAACGGTGAGGAATGGCTCTATGAAGATAAGGATGAGTAGAGCATGAAGGCAATCGGAATTATCGGGGAATATAACCCGTTTCACAACGGACATGCCTATCTCCTGGAAAAGGCCATGAAGGCGACAGAGGCAAAGGTTTGCGTTTCCGTTATGAGCGGAGATTTTACGCAGCGGGGGACGCCGGCGGTCTACGACAAATGGGATCGGGCACAGACGGCGGTGCAGAACGGGATCAATGTGGTCTGCGAACTTCCAACCGTTTTCGCGTGCAACAGCGCGGAATATTTCGCCCGCGGCGCGGTGCGGATTCTGGAGGGATTCGGATGCATCGATTACTTGGCGTTCGGAAGTGAGAGCGGCGATGTTGACGCGTTGAGAAACGCCAGCCGGATCATGGTCAGGAATGAGGTCTATATTGAGCAGATCGCAAAGGAACTGCTGAAGCACGGGAACTCTTATCCGAAGGCGAGGGCCATGGCTGCCAGGCAGCTCGCGCCGGAACTGGACGAGGCTCTGATCCGGGAACCGAATAACATTCTGGCTATTGAATATCTGAAGCATATAAAAAATATGCGGCCGGTGACAATCAAGCGCCGCGGAGACAGTTATCACGAGTCCGGAGCAAAGCAGCGTGAAATCCTGACGGAACAGGATCCGGACCGGTTTGAACATATGGATCAGGCGTATTTCTCTCTCGTAAGCGCCCGCATTCTGCAGTCGGATAACGAACAGCTCGAGGAGATATTCTCTGCAGGAGAGGGTCTGGGCAACAAACTGAAAAACGAGATCCGTTATGTCAGCTCGACGGAGCAGCTGATCCAGAGAATCAAGTCGAAGGCATATACAAGAACCCGGATCTCCCGGCTCCTGACACAGGTTCTTCTGGGCATTACAGAAGATACGGTCCGGAACGCGAAGCCGTATATTCGTCTTCTGGCGCTGGACGATGTCGGAGCGAAATTCATCAAGGAAATGAAAAAAAATGACAGCTGCACCATTCCTGTCATTACCAATATAAACCGTGAGAAGGATGACTATCCGGAGATCGCCACTACACTGGCGACGGACATCCTCGCATCAGATATGTATAATATAATAACCAGAAATGATCTCTATGATTATTCGGATTATATTAAAGCGCCGTTTATCGGCATATAAAGTTATTTCACCAATTTAAACCAACAGGAGTATTTATGTTAGTTTTAGTTATCAATTGCGGGAGCTCCTCGCTCAAGTATCAGCTGCTCGATATGAAAAAAGAGAAGCTGATTGCCAAAGGCCTTGTAGAGAGAATCGGAATCGAAGGTTCCGTTATCACTCATGAACTTGCCGAAACTGATGACAAATACGTGCTGAAAACACCCATGACGAATCATAAGGAAGCGATTCAGCATGTAATGGACGCGCTGTTAAGCCCGGATCACGGTGCACTGAAGTCGCTGGACGAGATCAACGCTGTGGGGCATCGTGTCGTCCATGCCGGAGAGAAATATGCGAATTCCGTCATTATCAATGATTCCGTCGTGGACGCATTGAAGGAATGTATCGATCTGGCGCCGCTTCATAATCCACCGAATCTCGACGGCATCAAAGCCTGCCGTGAGCTGATTCCCGGCGTACCGATGGTGGCGGTATTCGATACTGCGTTCCATCAGACCATGCGGCCGGAGGCATATCTCTATGCGATTCCGTATGAAGCATATGAGGACTACGGCATCCGTAAATACGGATTCCATGGAACATCTCATAAATATATGGCCAAGGAAGCTGCGGAAATGCTGAACATCGACGTGAATGATCTGAAACTGATCACCTGCCACCTCGGAAACGGCGCGTCGGTATCCGCAATCAAGCACGGCCGCAGCATCGACACCTCCATGGGTCTGACGCCGCTGGAGGGACTCGTTATGGGAACGCGCTGCGGAGACCTTGATCCCACCATTGTATCCATGCTGGCGGAAAAAATGCAGATCGGCCACGAGGAAGTCGTCGAGGTGCTGAACAAAAAATCCGGAGTGCTGGGTATTTCCGGAATCTCCAGCGACTTCCGGGATCTGGAGAAGGCAATGAACGACGGAAACAAGAGAGCGGAGCTGGCGCTGAAGATATTCGCGCGCAAGGTTCGATTCTACATCGGAGCCTACATTGCCGAGATGAATGGTGTAGACGCACTTGTTTTCACCGGCGGTATCGGTGAAAACGACGCCTACATGCGGAATCTCATCTGCAGCAACATGGGCAATCTGGGAATCAAGCTGGATAAGCACAAAAACCAGGCACGCGGAGTACAGGCAATGCTGTCGACAGACGATTCTCCGGTCAAGGTTATGGTGATCCCGGCGAACGAAGAACTCGTCATTGCAAGAGAAACCAGCGAGCTTGTCAAAAAAAGCCGCGATACTTCGCATAAAAACAGTTGACAGATTTTGTTAAAGGATATATACTTTAGAAGTTGACGAAAAAAATATCTTTGATATAAATTTTTGTACGAGGAGGTGTAGACAATGGCAGTTCCAAAGAGGAAAACATCTAAAGCCAGACGTGATAAGAGAAAATCTGCAAACATGAAGATGACTGCTCCTGGGCTTTCGATTTGTCCCCAGTGTCATCAGCCAAAGCTTCCGCATAGAGTTTGCCCCAACTGCAACTACTACGATGGTAAGAGCATTCTTAGAGACGACGAAGTAATGGCAGAGGGCTAATCCTTTTAGCACGAATGTAAAGCAGGCATTTCGGTGCCTGCTTTTTATTGTGCCGGAAAGCTCCGCATCTTGTTCAGCGGCAGCCGCCTGCCGGAGTGAACACAGGGACCTTTTCGGCAAAGCGCGCGATGCATCCGGGAGAAGAGGATACAACGCGTCTGCGAAAAGAGCGGCAGATGAAAAGGAACGTGCATTTGTGAAAGGGCATGTCCTGTTGAAAATGCCCGGCAGGAATGCTATAATGAATAGAATTCACAATGGAGGTCATAAATAGATGAAAAATCTGGATAAAAAACTGAAGGTTGGAATTCTGGGAGGAACCGGAATGGTAGGACAGCGCTTTGTCTCCCTTCTGGAGAATCATCCCTGGTTCGAGGTGGTTACCATCGCCGCGAGCGCAAGAAGCGCGGGCAGCCGCTATGAAGATGCGGTGGCCGGAAGATGGAAGATGCAGACGCCGATCCCGGAGGCCGCGAAGGATATTGTCGTGATGGATGTCTCTGATATTGACAATGTTGCCAGTACCGTTGACTTTGTCTTCAGTGCCGTGGATATGTCAAAGGATGAGATCCGCGCCATTGAGGAAGCTTACGCGAGAACGGAGACTCCGGTAGTATCCAATAACAGCGCCCACCGCTGGACTCCAGACGTACCGATGGTCATTCCGGAAATCAATGACGAACATTACGACGTCATCGACTTTCAGCGGAGACGTCTCGGAACGAACCGAGGGTTCATAGCAGTCAAGCCGAACTGCTCCATCCAGGGATATATGCCTGCTCTGGCTGCATGGAAGGAGTTTGAACCGATCGAAGTCAGCGTCTGCACGTATCAGGCGATTTCCGGTGCCGGAAAAACCTTTGCGGACTGGCCGGAAATGGTGGAGAACATCATTCCGTATATCGGCGGCGAGGAGGAGAAAAGCGAGAAGGAACCGCTGAAGATCCTCGGTCACATTGAGCACGGTGAGATTGTCAACGCAGAGGCGCCGGTGATTTCCGCGCAATGCGTTCGCGTGCCGGTGCTGGACGGACATACTGCAGCTGTGTCAATCCGATTCGCGCAGAAACCCTCGAAGGAGGACCTGATCGATCGGCTGGTTCACTTCCGGGGATTTCCTCAGGAAGCCGATCTGCCCAGCGCGCCGAAACAGTTCATCAAATACATGGAGGAAGAAGATCGTCCTCAGGTCAGACTGGATGTGGATTATGAGAGAGGCTTCGGGGTTACCATGGGACGGCTCCGGGAGGATAATCTGTTCGATTACAAGTTTATCGGCCTAGCACATAATACAGTGAGAGGCGCCGCGGGAGGAGCTGTGCTGTCGGCAGAGGCTCTTGTTGAAAAAAATTATATTTCACACAAATAGATTAAGGGGGAAACATTGACTTATTTTGAGGCAATCATATTGGGAGTTGTACAGGGGCTTGCAGAATTTCTGCCGATCAGCAGCAGCGGACATCTGGCTCTGCTGCAGCATTTCTTCGGCGTGGAGAGCGACCGTGTCCTGATGTTCACGGTCATGCTCCATATCGGCACGCTGGTATCCGTATTTGTGATGTACTGGAAGGACATCTGGGCTCTGATTAAAGAACTGTTTCTGATGATCGCGGACCTGATCACAGGGAAAGGACTGCGTATCAAAGAGCGTCCCACGCGTAAACTTGGGCTGATGATTATCTGGGCCACGGTTCCCACGACGGTAATGGGGCTGCTGTTCAACGATTTCTTTGAATCCCTGAACAGCAAGCTCTGGGCCATCGGAATCGGCTGGCTGATCACTGGCTGCATGCTCTATTTTTCGGAAAAGCTCGGGAAAAGTGTCAAAGACATCGACAAAATGAACTTCCGCAACGGCTTTTTCATCGGTGTGCTGCAGGGTATCGCGATCTGCCCGGGAATTTCCCGTTCCGGATCCACTATGGTGGGAGGTCTGATCACCGGTCTGAAACGGGATTTTGCAGTCCGGTTTGCGTTCCTGATTTCGATTCCGTCCATTCTGGGAGCGGCGGTACTGGAGATTCCGGCGGCAATGAAGGCGTCCTCGGTAGGTCTGGAGATGGGACCGCTGATTGCGGGTGTCGTCGTCTCCGCAGTATGCGGCATTCTGGCCATCAAGGCAATGATCCGGGTGGTTGTCGACCGGAAACTGAAGTGGTTTGCCTACTATGTCTGGGCTCTGGGAGTATTCACAATTGTGTATAACGTAGTAACGGCCTAGACGAGAACAGCAAAGGAAGGGTATGGATTGGCAAACGTAAAGAATAAAAGCAGAAAAAATACAAAGAGCAGCTCAGGAGGAAAGCGCGGTGCAGCTTCCTCCGGCGGGTCAAAGCGTTCCGTGAACTCTCAGAGTGCGGGAGGGCGGCGGAGAAAAAAGGAAGATACGCCTGAGGAGGCCGCTGCGAGAGCCGATATCCGGGGAATGCAGGAGGAGCGGAAACGAAGCCGGCTGATTGATGACATCATATGGGGCATCGTTTATATCGCAGTCGGGGCTTTTATTTTCATTGCCGTGCAGTTTCAGGCTGCCGGTCAGTTCGGGAATGCGCTGGGCGACATTCTGAAAGGGATTTTCGGTTTAGTCGGCCTGATCCTGCCCTGGTATCTGATTTTAATCGGATTCCTCCTGATGCTCCACAAGGCCAGCCATTTCTCGGGGAAATCGCTTCTGGCCTGTATTGTAATGCTTCTGATGTTCTGTCTCCTGAATTCCGGAAGATTCATCGATGCGGCACATACTGTGATTACACCTTACCAGTTCTTTAATGATGGCGTCAGCCTTACCGGAGGCGGTGTCTTCGGCATGTCCGCAGGCACGCTTCTTGTGCGGTGGATCGGCAAGGCCGGACTCTATATTTTTTCCTTTGTCATTGCACTGATCAGTTTACTGTTCCTGGTCAATACGCCGCTGTCCAACGCACTGGAATCAGCCAGAGACAGGCGTGAGGAACGTCAGCTTATGCGGGAGCAGTCGCGTCTGTCCGCAGATGAGCCGCAGCCTTCTTCGCGGACGGGTCAGGCAGGATCCGGACAGGATGTCAGAAACGCGTTGGAAGCCGGAAACGGCGCGGCGGATCCCCCGGCCGGATCGGGCGATATCCGCATCGTCACGCCCTATGAGGATGCGACAGGAGAGAGAGCAAGGCATTTTGACGGACGGCGGCACGCCGGAAGCAATGTGGTCGATTTTATCCGAAAGGGGGATCCCTTCGGGCGGGATTCCGATGGCCGTGACACCATGGAGCCTGTGGAAATTGAACGGGGACTTGAAGAAATTCATACGCCTAGAGACGGATATGGTCTAGACGGGGAGATTCACAACTCGCAGGAAGCCGGAATTAATACTGAGAATTACGAGGGGCGAAAGGCTTCTGCCAGTGAAATCGCCCGGGGAGCCGCTGAGATCGGCGAGGGACTCGGGCTGAGGAACGGTGCTGCGGCGCTGACGAAATCCGTGGACAAAACTCACACAAAAAAATACCGGAAGCCGCCGATTGATCTGCTGGACAAGCCTCAGACCCCGGATCGCCGGGGGTTGAACGACGATCTGAAGAACAAAGCACGCCTTCTGGAAGAGACTATGCAGAATTTCAATGTCGATGCCAGAGTGGTTCAGGTTACTCAGGGTCCGGCAATCACCCGATATGAAATACAGCCCAACGTTGGCGTCAAGGTCAGCAAGATCGTCAATCTTGCCGACGATATCGCGCTGAATCTCCGGGCGAAGAGTATTCGCATCGAAGCACCTATTCCCGGAAAGGCCGTCGTCGGAATTGAAGTGGAAAACGATAAGATCAATATGGTGCGGCTCCGCGAAATCATCGATTCCAGAGAATTCCGGAATGCGAAGTCGCGGATTGAATTCGCGGTAGGTAAGGACATCGCCGGAAAGCCCATTGTCGCTGATCTGAAAAGTATGCCGCATTTATTGATTGCCGGCTCCACAGGCTCCGGAAAGAGCGTCTGCATCAACAGCATCATTACCAGCATCCTGTATAAGGCCAATCCTGATGAGGTGAAAATGGTTCTGATTGATCCAAAGGTAGTGGAGCTTGGAAATTATAACGGTATTCCGCATCTTCTGATTCCGGTTGTCACTGATCCGTCGAAAGCTGCGGCGGCCCTGAGCTGGGCTGTTGTGGAGATGACCAATCGCTATAAGATGTTTGCGGAGTCAAATGTGCGGGATCTCGGTTCATATAACCGGAAAATGAAGGCTGATGGAAATGCGGATATGGTGATGCCTCAGGTGGTGATCATCATCGATGAACTGGCGGATCTGATGATGGCAGCGCCCAACCAGGTTGAGGAATCGATCTGCAGGCTGGCACAGATGGCCCGAGCAGCAGGCATGCACCTGATCGTTGCAACGCAAAGACCTTCCGTGGATGTCATCACCGGAGTGATTAAAGCGAACATTCCTTCCAGAATCGCCTTTGCAGTTTCTTCGCAGGCTGATTCCAGAACGATTCTGGATCGCGGCGGGGCGGAGCATCTTGTCGGAAAGGGCGATATGCTGTTTAATCCGCTGGGCGTAGGCAGTGCCGTGCGCATCCAGGGAACCTTTGTCTCTGACGAAGAGGTGCAGAGAGTGATTGATTTTGTGAAGGCGCAGTCGGGCGAAGCGGATTACTCCGACGAGGTCATAGATACCATCGAAAGCGGAAACACCATGCTCCCGGATAAAAACGACAACGCTGACGAACTGCTGCCGGACGCCATTGAATGTGTAGTCATGCAGGGACAGGCCTCGGTGTCTATGCTTCAGCGGCGGTATCGTATCGGATATAACCGCGCTGCCCGTATCGTCGATGAAATGGAGGCAAGAGGTATCGTCGGACCACAGGACGGCAGCAGGCCGAGGCAGGTTCTGATGAGTGAGGAAGAATTGGCAGAGTTAAAGGAGAAGACACAGGAAACAAATCCATGAAAGTATATTTTGACACCCTGGGATGTCCCAAGAATTTCAACGATTCTGAGATGGCTATGGGAATCCTGGAAGAAAAAGGCTATGAAATCGCAGAGACGCCGGAGGATGCGGATGTCTTTATCGTAAATACCTGCGGGTTCATCGATGACGCGAAAAAGGAATCTATCAGCGAGATTTTCCGTATGGCGGAACAAAAAGGAAAGGACAGGAAACTGATCGTTTCAGGCTGCCTTGTACAGCGGTACTCGCAGGAACTTTTTGACGAACTTCCTGAGGTGGACGGATTTCTTGGCGTCAACGACTACGACCGTCTTCCTCAGCTTCTGGATCAGATGACAAAACCCGGTTCAGAGCGTTTTGTCGTCAGCAATCCCTGCGACCTGACCGCCATCGAACAAGAACAGGAACACCGGCACCTGCCGGAAAATCTGTATACCGCCTACCTGAAAATTGCAGAAGGCTGCGACAATGCGTGTGCCTACTGTGTTATTCCCAGGATTCGCGGACCTTACAGAAGCAGACGGCCGGAAGCGGTAATGGAAGAGGCCCATCGGCTCGCGGAGGCCGGATGCCGGGAACTGATTCTTATTGCTCAGGATCTGACCTATTACGGAACTGATCTCCGGGGGAAACCGGCTCTCGCAGAGCTTCTCCGCAGCCTGTGCCGCATCGACGGGATTCAATGGATCCGTCTGATGTACTGCTATGAGGATCGGATTACAGACGAACTGATTCAGACCATTGCTGAGGAAGAGAAGATCTGTAACTATATCGATATTCCGATCCAGCATGCCAGTGACCGGATACTTGATCGTATGAACCGGCACTCGACGGAGGCTTCGCTGCGCGGAACCATAGACCGGCTTCGGAATGCGATTCCGGATATTCATATCCGTACAACACTGATCGTCGGATTTCCGGGAGAGACCGATGAGGATTTCGATATTCTGTACCGTTTCGCAGAGGATGAACGGTTCGCCAGACTCGGTGTCTTTCCTTATTCCAGGGAAGACGGTACCGTTGCCGCGGAAATGCCGGATCAGATTCCGGAGGAAATCAAACAGCAGCGGCTTGACAGTATCATGATGCGCCAGATGGAAATTTCGCTGGAGAACAACCGGAGCAAGCTTGGGCAGGTTCTGGAGGTGATTGTGGATGAAACTGATGAGGACGGATCCTGTATCGGACGGACTCGCTATGACGCTCCGGATATCGATAATTCGGTGATTTTCACGCCACTGAGGGAGCATTGTCCTGGAGATATCGTTAATGTGGAGATTTTAGAGGCCTTTGACTATGATCTGGAGGGCCGGGAGGTTTAAAATGAATTTACCGAACAAACTGACGGTTTGCCGTATGATCGCGGTACCGTTTTTCATCGCCGCGTATCTGACCGGGTACTTTATAATCGCACTGATCATCTTTATCGCGGCGTCATTCACGGATATGCTTGACGGAAAAATCGCCAGGAAATACAATCTGGTTTCCAATTTCGGAAAAATCATGGATCCTCTGGCAGACAAAATTCTCGTGTACTCTGCGTTCTGCCTGATGATCGGCGACGGAACGATTCCTGCCTGGATGCTGATCGTCATCCTGGCACGTGAATTTGTCGTCAGCGGCGTCCGTACTGTCGCAGCATCCGACGGAATCGTCATCGCGGCGGCCATGAGCGGCAAAGCCAAGACAGTGCTTCAGATGATCGCAGTACCTCTGCTGCTGTTCATGCTGGCACTGAAAGGAAACGCCGGCGGCGCGGAACAGATCATTTACTATCTGGCATACGGATTCCTATGGGCATCTCTGATCATGACTGTCTATTCAGGAATCGAATACATCGTCAAAAACAGCAATGTGTTTAAGGAAGAAAGCAAATCATGAACGGCGGAAGAACTGAAACAGCAGAAGATTTTTTCAGCGAAGGGCTCTTCAGTGCATCAGAACGTCTGCTGATTCGGTCAGCGGGAAGAAAACTTGTAGAAAACCATATTACAATATCCTGCTGTGAATCCTGTACCGGCGGACTGTTTGCGGCGGCACTGACCGGAGTTCCCGGAATCTCCGGTGTATTTGACAGGGGGCTTGTCACCTATACTGAGCGTGCCAAAATGGAGGAACTTGGCGTCAGGAAGGAAACGCTGGCGACTCATACAGTTTACAGCGCGGAGGTCGCCCGGGAGATGGCAGAAGGCCTGTACAGAAAGACAGGGAGCGATATCTGTGTTTCCGTAACCGGGATCGCCGGTCCGGACGGGGCACTCCCCGGAAAGCCGGTTGGAACAGTCTATATCGGCTGCTGTCATTGCGGAAAGGTTCAGGTTGAGATGCTGCAGACAGGAAGCTGCAGCCGGAGCCGGAATCGCCGTGATGCAGTTATTGCGATGTTTCGTCTGGTCGTGAACACTCTGAAAGAAGAATAAATTGACATTAAATGGTAATCGTGATATAGTGTGGTTACCATTTATTTACATATTATTCAGATACATATTCCACCCGCTATGGCTTTCAGCCGGAAAATGCATCGTTTGTTTTTCATGTAAACGCTTGCATAGAAGACTGCGTTGCGTTATTCGGACGAGGAGAAAGCACGAGTGACCGACGGGAATAAAGACTTGACAAAAGACCGGTTTCATGTAGAATAAAATAAGAACAAATGTTCTTTGTGGAGGTAAGGAATGGCAAAATCAACAGAAAAAGATGCACGGGAGAAGGCGCTGAATGATGCACTGTCCCGCATACAGAAGCAGTTCGGGCAAGGTGCAGTCATGAAATTGGGTGACGCAAGCGCTCATATGAATATAGAAACGATTTCCACCGGCTCTCTGAGTCTTGATATGGCAACGGGGGTAGGCGGTGTACCGAGAGGAAGAGTCGTCGAGATCTACGGACCGGAATCCTCCGGCAAAACAACGCTGACGCTTCACATCGTGGCAGAAGCACAGAAGGCCGGCGGTAAAGCCGCATTTATCGATGCGGAGCATGCTCTTGATCCGGTTTATGCGAAGAATCTTGGGGTGCAGATAGACGACTTGCTGGTTTCACAGCCGGATACCGGCGAGCAGGCTCTTGAAATCTGCGATATGCTGGCCAGCAGCGGCGCTATCGACGTGATCGTCATCGACTCTGTCGCCGCCCTGGTGCCGAAGGCGGAGATCCAGGGAGAAATGGGCGACTCCCACGTAGGCCTGCAGGCGAGACTGATGTCGCAGGCACTCCGTAAACTGACGGGAACTGTGAACAGAACCAATACCTGCGTTATCTTTATCAATCAGCTCCGTGAGAAGGTCGGTGTCATGTTCGGAAATCCGGAGGTTACAACCGGCGGACGCGCGCTGAAATTTTACTCTTCCATGCGCATGGATGTAAGACGGATAGAAACCATCAAGCAGGGCGATCAGATGCTTGGCAACCGCACCCGCGTTAAAATCGTAAAGAATAAAGTTGCTCCGCCCTTTAAAAAAGCCGAATTCGATATCATGTACGGCAGAGGCATTTCGCTGTCCGGCGATGTGCTCGACTGTGCCGTCAACGAAGGAATCGTGAAAAAGGCGGGCTCATGGTTCAGTTACAACGGCGACCGCATCGGACAGGGACGTGAAAATGTAAAGAACTATCTGGAAGCCAATCCGGAAACCCTGGAGGAAATCAGACGGAAGGTCATGGATACTCTTGACGCCGGCGAGGGGCAGACCGCAGATGCTCCTGATACACCTGCGGTACCAGAGGACATTGTCGTCGATGAGGACGGCGTGATCATCGAATAGATTTTCGCAGAACGGACTGCTCTGTAACAGCAGAAGGGAGATTCTTCCATGCAGAACGATGAACTTAAATATCTGACCGTTCCGCTTCCCGACGACATTCTTGCCGAGCGGATGAGCGGACATTTCGAGAACGAAATAAAAATGATTCAATTCCGCCTTTCCGACCGTTTGCTGTCTCGGGCGATGAGATCGCGTCTGGAATACGAGCTGGAAAATATCACGGTACTGCGCAGGCGGTACACGATTTCTCCAGACGAGGCCGTAAAAATGATGCAGGTAATCATTCCGGATTTTACCGCAGAGGAGCTTGAGACGCTCCGTATTCAGTCGCGCGCCGACTGGATCTATCTGAACGGGGAAGTCCGGTTCATAGACAGCTTTCGCGGAACGCTGCTGGAGACCTATCCGGAATACCGAAGGCGTGCTCGCAGGCCGGAGGAAGATTCGCGGCTGAAAGATGAATGCGTTGAAAAATCCGGCACGGTGAAATGTCTGGCGGCACATATCCATATCATACACAGTATCCGAATCGACGGAGAAGATGTCCGGGAGGGAGAATCGCTGCTGGTTCATATGCCTTTTCCGCATAAGACTGCGGAGATCAGTGATGTACGTTTAATCCGATCCTCGCGGAAACCGGTCAGGCTTCCGGAGGAAGACGAACTGCAGCCGACGGTCTGCTTCCGGGACACGGCCGCACAGAACCTGACCTTTGAAATTGAATATTCGCTGACCACGACATATCCTGTTACCGACATGGAAGCACTCGGCAGGATTACAGACGGAATCGCGCTGGTTCCTCCGTCAGGCACAGCGAATGATTACAGACTCAATGTACCGGGACAGGGAATAATCGAATATCCGGAAAATGTTAAACCGTATCTTTCGGAGAAACTCCCGCATATTATTTTCTCACCATATCTGAAAGCTCTTTCGGACGAGATATGCGGGAATGAATTTTCGCCGCTGCGAAGGGCGAGGCTGATTTATGATTTTGTGACAACCCGGATGGAATATCGCTTTATGCGTGATTATTTCGCGGTTGAGAGCATCGCGGAATCTGCTGCGGCGTCGCTGCGGGGGGACTGCGGCGTGCAGGCGATACTTTTCATCGCGCTGTGCAGGATCAGCGGGATTCCCGCCCGCTGGCAGTCCGGACTTATCGCTTCTCCTGAACATGTCGGAGAACATGACTGGGCGATGTTCTGGATTCCGGAAGCCGGATGGCTGTATACTGATCCGTCTTACGGAAACTCTGCCTGTGCGAAAGGCAACACGGCGCAGTGGAACTTTTATTTCGGGAATCTGGATCCATATCGCATTCCGATCAATAACGAGATGCAGGCAGAGCTTATACCGAAAAAAAAGTTCTCGCGGATAGATCCCATCGATAATCAGTGCGGAGAGGCAGAATGCGAGAGTGCGGGAATCCGCCTTAACGGACTTCACCGGACCTATACCGGAGTAGATATACGTCTGATGGATTGAAAATCCGGACTGAAAATCCAGACTAAGGACTAAATCCGGACTAAGGACTGAAAATAGTTTGACAAGCCTTCTTTTATGTGCTAAACTGACTAAGTTAGACCGCTCGGAAAGGGTTCCTTTAAAGTGCGTATGCGCTACCCGAAAAGGCGAGACTGGTAAGAGGAGGTAACAGAAATATGTATGCAGTAATTGAAACCGGCGGAAAGCAGTACCGCGTTCAGGAAGGTGATGTGCTTTCTGTGGAGAAGCTGGGAGTTGAGGCTGGTGAACTTGTCGCTTTCGACAAAGTCCTCGTGCTGAGTGATGACAACGGAATTCAGGTCGGAACGCCGTATGTGGACGGAGCCAAGGTTGTCGGCGAGGTCAAGGAAAACGGAAAAGGCCAGAAAGTGATCATCTTCAAGTACAAGAGCAAGAAGGATTACAGAAAGAAACAGGGTCACAGACAGCCGTATTCTCTGGTACAGATCACAAGTCTCACAGGAGAGATGAAAAAGGCGGAGAAGCCTGCGGAGGCAGAAACATCCGAACCGAAGGCAGAGGAAACCGAGACTCCGGAAGCTAAAGAGAAAAAGGTTTCAGCGTCCATGAAAAAGGATGAGCTGATTGCCTATGCAAAGGAACATAATATCGAAATTGATGAGAAGGCCACCAAGGCAGTGATCATTGAGACGATTGAAAACGCTCAGTAGGATTGTCATTCAGTAAGGAGGTGTACGGTCTATGGCAAGTAAAAAGGGAGTAGGAAGCTCTAAGAACGGTCGTGAGTCCGAGTCCAAACGTTTAGGCGTCAAGACTGGTGACGGTCAGTTCGTTACAGCAGGAAGCATTCTGGTAAGACAGAGAGGTACCAAGCTTCATCCAGGCAATAATGTGGGAATCGGCGGTGATGATACGCTGTTCGCCAAGATTGACGGCGCTGTAAAATTTGAGAGAAAAGACAAGACCAGAAAACAGGTCAGTGTCTATCCGAAGGAAGCATAAAACACCAGGAGCCCCTATGCAAGTAGGGGCTTGTTTTTGATTTTAGAGGGATATAGATGTTTGTAGACAGAGCGAAAATTGAAATCCGATCCGGAAAAGGCGGAAACGGGGCCGTGTCTTTCCGCCGGGAACCGTTTGTCCCGGAAGGCGGGCCGGACGGAGGCGATGGAGGAAAGGGCGGAGATATCGTTATCGTTGCAGATAAAAACCTGCGAACACTGATGGATTTCCGCTACAAAAAAAAATACGCTGCTGAGAACGGCCAGGACGGAATGAAAAAAAAGAAATTCGGCCGGAACGGTCAGGATCTCGTTATTAAAGTTCCGCAGGGAACCGTCGTTATTGATGAAAAGACAGGACTTGTCATGCAGGACATGGTGGAGGACGGACAGTCCTTTGTTGCCGCAAAAGGAGGCCGCGGAGGCAAGGGAAACGTACATTATAAAAATTCTGTCCGGCAGGCACCGAACTTCGCGGAAGCCGGAACCGAGGCACGTGAGCGCACGATCATTCTCGAACTGAAAATGATTGCAGACGTCGGACTTGTAGGTTTTCCGAATGTTGGAAAATCCAGTCTTCTCGCGGTTTCCACCAGTGCGCGGCCGAAGATTGAAAATTATCATTTCACAACGATTGAACCGAATCTCGGCGTGGTGCACATTCATGATACCAGTTTTGTAATGGCAGACATCGCGGGGATCATTGAAGGCGCTCACCGGGGACTCGGACTCGGACTGAAATTCCTGAAACACATCGAACGTACGCGGGTTCTGATACATGTTGTGGACGTATCCGGAAGCGAAGGACGCGACCCCATTGAAGATTTCGAGAAGATCAACAGTGAGCTGCTGAAATACAGCGAATCTGTAGCCCGCAAACCGATGCTCGTCGCTGCCAACAAAATTGATCTGATCGGTGAGGATGCACCCGGATATCTGAAATTCAAGGAATACGTCGAGTCCAGAGGATACCGGGTATTTCCGGTTTCCGCACCGATTCGTCAGGGCGTTCCCGCCCTTCTCGATGCGGCGCTGGCCGAGCTTCAGAAGGCGCTTGCAGAGCCGGAGCCGGAACCGGAGTATCAGTACTTTGACTTTGAAACGGACGATATCGATCCGGACTACCGGGAGGTGTATGTTGCCCGGGAGAAGGGAGCCTACGTCGTCACAGGAAAACAGCTGAAAAAGATTTTTGACTCCACCAATTTCAACGATTTCGGCTCTCTCCGGTATCTGTATAAATACATTGAGAAGAAAGGCGCCATCGATAAGATGATAGAAATGGGGCTGGAAGAAGGCGATACGATCCGCATCTTTGACTACGAATTTGAATATTATGACGAGTATTGACAACGAGGAGGTCGGACATGTCAGAGTCCAGACGACTTACGGAAAAAGACTGCTTTGAATATTTTAGGAAATACAAAACTCCCCCGCATGTCATCGCTCACTGCGAGGCGGTGAGCAAAACGGCTGTGAGAATTGCGGAGGAATTGAATCGCCATGGATATGACCTGGATATCGGACTGATCCGGTATGCCGGTCTTATTCACGATGTCGCACGTCTGCAGGAGCATCACGAGCAGGTTGCAGCAGACATGCTGGAGGCGGACGGCTTTTACGACGAGGCTGCAATCGTTCGAGTTCACATGTTCTATAAATTCGGAGACATTAGCCAGATCAGTGAGACAGATCTCGTATGTCTCGGTGACCGCCTCGTCCGCGAGGACGAGTATGTGGGTCTGGACAAAAGAGTCGATTATCTGATTCACAAAAAAGGTGAGAATCCCGAGAGAACACGACACCTTCTGGCGGCCAGAGAAATGACCCGCGGTTATATGGATCAGATCGAGGCTGTGATCGGACGTACCGTGGACAGTCTGTTCCGTCCTCCGCTGGATTATCTGCTGAAACAAGTTGAGAAACCGGCACGCTATATCGGAAATGAAGTGAACGTCGTCGTGAAAGACCCGGCCGAGACCGAACTGCGTTTCGCATTTGCGTTTCCGGATATGTACGAAATCGGAATGTCGTATATGGGTCTGCAGATCATCTACAATCTTGTGAACAAAATGGAAAAGATATGCTGCGAACGGGTTTTTGCACCCGCACCGGACATGGAGGCGCTTATGCGCCGGGAGAATTATCCTTTGTTCACGCTGGAGACAAAGACTCCCTGCCGGGAGATGGATCTCTTGGGATTCACGCTGCAGTATGAAATGTCGTTCACCAATATCCTCAATATGCTGGAGTTGTCAGAGATTCCTCTGCGTTCCGACGAGAGGAGCGAGAGAGATCCGCTGGTGATCGCCGGAGGGCCATGTGCCTTCAATCCAGAGCCTCTTGCGGATTTCATCGACCTGTTCCTGATCGGCGATGGAGAGGAAGCGCTTCCGGAATTTCTGGAACTTATTCGTGTATGCCGTAAGCAGGGGCTGTCCCGGGAGGAAACGCTGAAACGTGCCGCAGGACTGTCGGGCGTTTATGTTCCGTCCTTCTATGAGCCGGTTTACGATGCGTCGGGAGTCGTTCTCGAGTACAAAAAAAAGTGGTACGGAGCGCCTGACCGGGTACGCAAGGCGATCGTCAGTGATCTGAATCACGCGGAATATCCGGTAAACAACATCGTCCCGCTGATTGAAACCGTTCATGACCGGGCTGTGGTGGAGACTTTCCGCGGATGTACCCGGGGATGCCGGTTCTGTCAGGCCGGAATGATTTACCGTCCTGTTCGCGAACGGAACCGGGAAAATATTCTCAGGATCGCTGCAGAACAGCTTAAGCGTACAGGGCATGACGAACTGGCGCTGATGTCTCTCTCCACCAGCGATTATTCGGATTTTGAGGGGCTTGCCATGGAACTGACAGAGTACTGCCGGGAACGCAATGTCTCCCTTTCTCTGCCGTCGCTGCGTCTGGACAGCTTTTCCTTCCAGGTGCTCGAGGAGATTCAGAAGTACAAGAAATCGGGTCTGACTTTTGCCCCGGAAGCGGGAACACAGCGACTGCGGGATGTGATCAACAAAGGAATCACTGAGGAGGATATCTACAGTGCGGTGGAGCAGGCGATTGAACTCGGATGGCGTCATGTGAAACTTTATTTCATGATCGGTCTGCCCTCTGAAACGGATGCGGATCTGGACGGAATCGCCGAAATTGCGAAGAACATCATCAATATTCATAAGCGTTCCGGACGGGGCGGACGCTTCAATGTGACCGTGAGCATTTCCAACTTTGTTCCAAAGGCACATACACCGTTCCAGTGGTTCCCGCAGAATTCTACTGAGGAGTTTAAGCGAAAGCATGATTATCTGACGGAACGCCTCCGGATCAAGGGCGTCACGTATAATTACCATGATGACGCCGTCAGCACCTGCGAGGCTGTATTCGCACGGGGCGACCGCCGATGCGGGCAGCTGCTGCTGAACGCACACCGGGCGGGATGCCGGTTCGACGGATGGAGTGAATATTTTGACCGTGATAAATGGAACGAACTCCTGCAAAACTGGGAGGTTGACTACCGTTTTTACACAGAGAGGGAACGATCCTGCGACGAGGTGTTCCCCTGGGATGTGATTGACAGCGGTGTGACAAAGGACTTTCTGCTCCGGGAGAACCGGAAGGCAGAGCAGGCGATGACAACGGCAGACTGTCGTTCCGGCTGCTCTGGATGCGGCGTGAATCAATATACGTACTGCAGTCAGGAGGGATCTCATGTTTAAATATGTGCTGGAATTTTCCAAGCGTGGTTACATCAAATACACATCTCATCTCGATCTGCAGCGGATTATGAAACGGGCGTTCCGACGGGCCGGCATCGAGCTGCAGTACAGCAGGGGATATAATCCCCATCCCAGGATGAGCCTCGCGCAGCCGCTTTCACTGGGCTACGAGGCAGACGCGGAGTGGCTGGAGATTGAAACCGAAGAGCCGGTAAGCGCGCACCGGTTTCTGACAGAATTGCAGAAAAATCTTCCGGAGGGAATTCAAATCGTCCGGTGCGGAGAAATAAAAGAAAAAAAATCTCTGGCAGCGTCTGTTTCCGGAGCTGTCTATACCGTTTGTTTCCCGGTGCCGTATTACAGAGAGGATTTCCCTGCGATAACGAAGCGCTATCTGGAACAGAAGCAGATTATTGTTCAAAAGAAACAGAAAAAAAGCAAAGAACTGCGCGAAGTTGACATCCGCGAAAAAATCCGGACGATGACGACGGAAGAAGGATGCCGCGGGAAGCTGCGCATCCGGCTGGAACTCGACTGCGGCAGCGCATCCAACCTGAGTCCGGAGCTTGTCATCCGTTCTTTTCTGGATTTCACCGGGCTCTCCTGCCGGCGGTATGAAATTGACGTGACGCGGAACGGACTGATTCTGCCTCTTGACTATGCGATCCGATGGATGTAAAATAATGGAAGAAATAAAAGAGAAAGGAACCGATTCACGAAGGAAAGTACAGGAAAAGGAACAGGCAATATGGATATGGAGAAACTCAGGCAGGGTCTGCGAAAGCTGACTGAAAACAGAAATTCCATAAAGCTTTTAGCGGTGATAATGATCATTATCACCGCCTTTCTGTTTTATGGGATGAAAGAGAAGAATGACACAATTACCGTTTCTGAAGGATTTCCGGCGGCAAAGGAAGACGCAGGCGAGAGGAAATCTTCCTCAGAAGGCATTCTCTATGTGGATGTAGGAGGAGCCGTCGCCCGACCCGGCGTCTACAAAATGAATTCTGGGGATCGTGTGTTTGAAGCGATTGAAAAAGCCGGCGGGCTGACGAAGAAGGCGGACACATCTGCACTCAATCAGGCGGAGGAGGTGAAGGACGGGCAGAAGATTCAGATCCCTGAGAAAGGGGAAACCGCAGGGGCGCCGGGTACCGGCACAGCAGAAAATTCTTTGTCGGCATCGGTATCCGCTCCGGGTGACAAAATCAACATTAACACAGCAGATTCCACGGCACTTCAGCAGATCAGCGGAGTCGGACCGGCGACTGCACAGAAAATCATTGATTACAGGACACAGAACGGTCCGTTTAAGCGTATCGAGGATCTGAAGAATGTCAGCGGAATCGGGGAAAAGACCTTTGAGAAAATGAAGGAAAATATTACCATTTAATTTAGAATATATTGACAGGTTAAACATAAAGAGGTAATATTTATCATGTGTTGTGTGTGCAGTTTGCGCAGAGTTATTTGCAGCTGAAATAATTGAGGGAGGATCATCAGAACAATCATGAATCAGAAAAGAAACAGTATGCTGTATTGCGAGATAGGGCGTCATGTTCGCGAACTCGGAATCCATTCCAGCATGACGGGTTACCTGTATTTATGTGATTGCTGCCTTTTGATACGGGAAAATATGAATCTTCTTTACCAGATTCAGAAGGGCTTATATGTCATGGTCGGAGAAATCAATAACATTTCCCCCTGCAACGTGGAAAAATGCGTCAGAAAGGCTATCGCTGCGGCGTGGCAAAAGGATCCGGACAGGATGAAAGACAGACTGCGCGCTTATTTCCCTGAGGAGATCACCAGACGTCCGACTGCGACGGAGGTGCTCAGTTACGTCATCTGGCGGATCAATGTTGAAAATCCGGAAGCAATCTGATACAATATGTTCTGTGCCGGCAGGGTTCCGCAGCGCTTTGCCGGCACAGACCAGACATTACACCAGCAGAGATACAAGGCGAGAGGGATATGATCACAAAAGAAAAAATCGATCGGATTAACGAGCTGGCCCATAAGGCGAAAAGCGAAGGACTGACCGAAGAGGAAAAACTTGAGCAGGGGCTCCTCCGGGAGGAATACATCGACAGTTTTCGGGCAAATCTCAAGGCACAGCTGGATCGCATCGAATGGACAGATGATAAGAAAAAGTCATGAAAGACCGCGAGACCGGCGTTCCGGTCTCTTTTTGTGCCTAAAATAATGGATTCGCTGTTTGAAAATGAGGTTATATGGTATAAACGAAATAGATTAATTCAGAAAAGGAGCTAAGAACATGACGGAGAGCAGAAAAGTATATCTTGACTATTCAGCGACGACACCGGTCAGGGACGAAGTATTAAAGGAGATGCTGCCGTACTTTACCGAGCATTTCGGCAACGCATCCAGTTTATATACCATTGGACTTGAATCCAAAGCGGCGATCGATAAGGCGAGAGAGCAGGTTGCGAATCTGATAGGAGCCTCGCCCAAGGAGATTTATTTCACCGGCGGCGGAAGTGAATCCGATAACTGGGTTCTGGAGAGTATCGCCAACGACATGAAGAGCAAGGGCAAAGGTAACCATATTATCACCAGCAGAATCGAACATCACGCAGTGCTGCACACCTGCCAGTTTCTGGAGAAGAACGGATATGAGGTCACATATCTGGACGTGGAAAAGGATGGGACCGTCACACCGGAAGCACTGGAAAAAGCGATTCGCGACGATACGGTTCTGATCAGTATCATGTATATCAATAATGAGATCGGAACCATCGAGCCCATCAGGGAACTGGCGGAAGTTGCTCACAAGCACGGGATCCTGTTCCATACAGATGCTGTTCAGGCTGTGGGAAATACACCCATCGACGTGAAGGCGGCCGGCATCGACATGCTTTCCATGTCTTCTCACAAAATTTACGGGCCGAAGGGGGAGGGCGCTCTCTATGTAAGAAGAGGCGTTCGTATTCCAAGCTTTATTCACGGCGGAGCCCAGGAAATGGGAAAACGGGCTGGCACAGAGAATCTGGCGGGAATCGTTGGATTCGGAAAGGCTGCGGAACTGGCGAAACAGAATCTGGAAAATCACGTCCGCCACTGCTCAGAACTCAGAGATTATCTGGTACAGCAGATAATGGAAAAAATTCCTGACGTATATCTCAACGGACCGGCTGACATGAGCCGCCGTCATCCCGGAAACGCCAACATCACCTTTGAATACATCGAGGGCGAGTCGATCCTGCTCCTGCTGGACAGTTTCGGCATTGCGGTTTCCACAGGCTCCGCCTGCTCCTCCAAGTCACTGGAGCCGTCACATGTGCTGTCGGCGATCGGCGTGCCTGACGAGATGATACACGGAACAATCCGGTTCACTGTCGGAGATTTCACGACAAAGGAAGATATTGATTACACAGTGGAATGCCTGGTCAAGGTTGTAGAAAGACTGAGAGAGATTTCCTCAGTAAACAGTCAGAAAGGATGGAACTGATATGGGACTTTATAATGATACAGTAATGGATCACTTCATGAATCCGAGAAACGTGGGAGAGATGGAAAACCCGGACGGCACAGGCGTATACGGAAGCCCGGTATGCGGTGACATGATGCAGGTCCAGGTAAAAATCGAGGACGACATCATTAAGGACGCTAAGTTTAAAACCTTCGGCTGCGGAAGCGCTATCGCTTCTTCCAGCATGGCAACTGAAATGATTATCGGAAAGCCTGTCGAGGAGGCTCTGGAAATCACCAACAAAACCATCATCGACGAGCTGGGCGGACTGCCTCCGGTCAAGGTTCACTGCTCCGTTCTGGCGGATCACGCAATCAAATCCGCGATTTATGATTACGCGCAGAAGAACGGAAAGCATTATAAAGGTCTGGAGGGATTCGATCCCAACGCAGACGACGATGACGAGGGCGGCGAAGAATAATAGCAGGCCCTTCTGTAAAAGAAAACAGACATCTGACAGAAGGAGTGGCACATCTGTAAAAAACGGTGCGCCGCTCTTTTTTATTTTGTGTTTTTTCGGAGCCGCCGTTCCTTTTTCTCCCGGAAAACAGTTTCATAATACGGCGTGCTGTGATAAAATAATGCTTATGGATATGAACGAAATCACACGCAACGCGGAACGGGAATATATTCGCTGGAGCGAACAGATCCGCGAGGGCGATGAATATTATGAAGAGTTTCGTGCGCTGGTGGATAATCCGGAAGAGCTGACGGATTCCTTCTACTGCCATCTCACTTTCGGGACATCCGGAATGAGAGGGCTTCTGGGACCCGGACCGAACCGGATCAACGGGATTGTGATTCGGCGCGCCAGCGCCGGTCTTGCGAACTACATGAACCACAGGTTCCGATCGCCTTCTGCTGTAATATCGTATGACAGCAGAGCGGGTTCTGCTTATTATGCCCGGGAAACCGCACGGGTTCTCAACGGAAGCGGAATACGGACATGGATCTTCCGGGAACTGACGCCGGTTTCCTGCCTCTCCTACGCCATCCGTACACTGAAGTGCGACATGGGCGTCATGATCACCGCCAGCCATAACCCGAAAATCTATAATGGTTATAAAGTCTACAACAGCGAGGGATATCAGATTGTCGGCGAAGAGCCTGAAAGCATCCTGAACGAAATCGAAAAAATCGACTTTTTCGATGCGATTCCTTACAATGATGACGGAGTCCTGACCGTGGATCCGGAAATCGGAAAAGATTTCGTCCGAAGCATCACAGCACTGTCGACCCGTATTGAGCCGGATCGGCTCAATCAGCTGAAAACTATCTACACGCCGCTGAACGGTGCCGGCCGTAAATATGTCCGTCAGGTATTCCAAAGTATCGGATATAAGAACTTTGAAATTGTGCGGACACAGGAGTATCCTGATGAGAATTTCCCCACCTGTCCGCAGCCGAATCCGGAAAAGATACTGGCCTTCAATGAAGCCTTCCGGCGGGCGGATATCGCAGGAGGTGACCTGCTGATCGCCACTGACCCGGATTCTGACCGTGTCGGCGCGGCACTTTACCATGAGGGAATGCGGACATTGCTCACAGGCAACCAGCTGGGCGTGCTTCTGCTCGATTACCTTTGTCATATACGTCCCCCCAGACCGGGCCAGATTGTCGCGAAGAGCATCGTAACGTCACCGCTGGGAGAGCGCATCGCAGAACGATACGGAATGAAAGTGGTCAATACACTTACCGGTTTCAAGTATATCGGAGATCTGATCAGAAGACTGCGGGAAGAAGGCCGGCCGGAGGACTTTTACTTCGGTTTTGAAGAGAGCAACGGTTATCTGCTCAGCCCGTTCATCAGTGAAAAGGACGGCGTAAGCAGCGCCATGCTGATCGTAGAGATGGCGGCCTTCCACAAAAGCTACGGGAAAGATCCGGTAGACCGCCTGAATGAGCTGTATGAGGAGTACGGAATCTGCGTCGATAAAATCCGAAACTACTACTTCCAGGGGGTACGCGGCCGCATAGCTATGGAAAAGATTATGGAATATTTCCGCGGAGAAATCGGAGATTCCATCGGCGGACGGCGGATCCTGCGTAAAATTGATTATATGGAGGATACCGGGCTTCCCAGGGCAGACGTTGTCCAGTTCTGGCTTGAAAACGGAAGTACGCTGGCGATTCGTCCCTCCGGCACAGAATCGAAAATGAAAATCTATTCCTTTGAAACAGAAGATTTCACATCTGTAGAACGAGAAATCATCCGAATCATTGAGAAATACCGATAAATGATGTATAATACAGTATCATCGCAAATTTGGAGGACTTAACATAAATGGAAAAGAAAGGTTTAAACGAAATAAGAAAAATGTTCCGTGATTTTTATGTCAGCAAGGGACATTATCCGGGAAAGAGCGCATCGCTGATTCCGAAAAACGACAAGTCACTGCTGATCATCAATTCCGGAATGGCGCCGCTGAAGCCGTATTTTTCAGGACAGGAGACGCCGCCTTCCAGGAGAATGACGACTTGTCAGAAATGTATCCGTACAGGAGACATCGACAATGTGGGACTGACCTCCCGCCACGGGACATTCTTTGAAATGCTGGGGAATTTTTCGTTCGGAGATTATTTCAAGAAGGAATCTCTCACCTGGGGATGGGAATTCATCACTGAGGTACTGAAAATGCCTGAGGATCGAATCTGGGCCACAATCTATAAGGATGACGAACAGGCCCATGATATCTGGAGAAGTCTCGGACTCCCGGAGGAACGGATCGTCCGTCTCGGAAAAGAAGATAACTTCTGGGAAATCGGGCTTGGCCCCTGCGGCCCCGATTCAGAGATTTTCTACGATCGGGGGCCTGAGTACGGCTGCGGAAAGCCGGACTGCCGACCGGGCTGCGACTGCGACCGGTATATCGAATTCTGGAACCATGTATTCACTCAGTTTTCAAAGGAAGAGGACGGCAGTTATTCTGACCTGGCTCATCCCAATATTGATACGGGAATGGGTCTGGAGCGCATCGCGTGCCTGATGCAGGATGTGGATTCAATCTTCGACGTGGACACGATCCGTTACATCCTGGACGGAGTAGTTGAACTATGCGGAATCCCCTATGAATCCGGTAACGACAAAGCTGACGTTTCCATCCGTATCATCACTGACCATCTGCGGTCCATGGTTTTCATGATCGCGGATACTATCACGCCGTCTAATGAAGGTCGCGGCTACGTACTGCGCCGCCTGATCCGGAGAGCGGCCCGCCACGGGCGCATGCTTGGGATTCAGAGCGGATTCCTGGCCGGACTGGCGGATCGGGTCATCACCGTATCCGGCGAAGCCTATCCGGAGCTGACCGAAAAACAGGATTACATCAAAAACATCATTTCCGCCGAGGAACGGCAGTTTATGGCGACTCTCGAACAGGGGGAATCCATTATCGGCGAATATATCGAAGAACTGAAACATCAGAACGAGAAGGTGCTGGACGGAGAAAAAGCGTTCCGGCTCTACGACACCTACGGATTTCCTCTGGAACTGACAAAGGAAATCCTGGCTGAAAACGGAATGTCCGCCGATACGGACGGGTTCAGCGCCTGCATGCAGAAGCAGCGCGACACGGCGCGGGCAGGACGGAAGAATACGGAAGAACTGGGATGGGAAGAAGGCGACACGGACATAGACGTTCCGGAAACGGTGTTCCACGGCTATGACACGCTCAGCGGCAGCGGAACCGTACTTGCACTCTATCGTGACGGCAAACCCGTCCAGGAGGCGACAGCAGGCGATCAGACAGTCATCTATCTTGATCAGACGCCATTCTATGCGGAAGGAGGCGGTCAGGTAGGCGATAAAGGTTTTATGTCTACTCCGAATGGCCGCGTGGAAATTCTGAATACGACGAAGTCCAGAGGTGTATTCGCTCACAAAGGAGCCGTCACCGAAGGTGTGATCCGGAGAGGAGATACAGTCTGCAGTACTGTCAGCGCTGCACTGCGCAATCAGACTGCGAGAAATCATACAGCAACGCATCTCCTTCAGAAAGCTCTCCGTGAGGTTCTGGGCACACATGTAGAGCAGGCGGGATCCTTTGTGAACGAAAAAGAGCTTCGTTTCGACTTCAGCCACTTCACCGCTATGAAGCCTGAGGAAATCGCACAGACAGAGCAGCTTGTCAATGAGAAGATCTGCGAATTCATTCCTGTGACGACCACGGAAACATCCTTCGCTGAGGCGCAGAAAATGGGGGCTATGGCTTTGTTCGGCGAAAAATACGGAGAGCGTGTCCGTGTAGTCAGCTGCGGCGATTTCAGCGTCGAACTCTGCGGCGGCACGCATGTGTCCAATTCCGGCCAGATCGGTGCACTGAAAATCATGAGTGAATCCGGAGTCGCCTCCGGAGTTCGCCGTATTGTTGCCGTTACAGGAACCGGCATTCTGGATGCAGCTAAAAGGGCAGAGGAGACAGTCGCGGAGGTATCCGAGGCAATGAAGTCCCGGCCGGATCAGGTTGCGGCGCGGGCTTCCGCGCTGATGGCGGAACTTCGGGATACAAAACGTGAACTCGAAGAATTTAAAAAAGCCGCCATGGACAGCAGTCTTGATGCCATGATACGTGACGCTGCGGAAATCAACGGAGTCCGCCTGATCACGAAGCAGTTCAGCGATTATAACATGAACGATCTCCGCAGTCTTTCCGACGAAATCCGGGCGGCCTGCGACCATACGGCAATGGTGTTCGCAACAGTCAGCGGCGGGAAAGTTACTCTGCTGGTTTCACTTACGGATGATCTGACCGCCCGCGGTCTTCACGCCGGAAAGATGATCAAGCAGATCGCCGCCAAAGTCGGAGGAGGCGGAGGCGGTAAGGCCGATATGGCACAGGCCGGCGGCCGCAATCCGGAAGGTATTTCTGAAGCATTTAAGGTTGCAGAAGAGCTTCTGGCATAGTATAATAGGCATTAGATAGATTCGATTCATTTATGAATCATTGAACAGGAGGCCTTGTAAATGGACAAGAAGACTATAATGTTTGACGCTGCTAAGACACAACAGAGAACGACCAAGGAGGTTCTGGAGTCTGTATATGACGCTCTGGAAGAGAGAGGTTATAACGGAATCGACCAGATGGTAGGCTATATTCTGTCCGGGGATCCTTCCTATATCACAAGCCACAACAATGCGAGGCTGATGATCAGCAGAATTGATCGCGATGATCTTCTGGAGGAGATCCTGAAGGAATATCTGAAGAAATAGATCTGCTAAGAACGGGAGCGGGTATTTTCACTCGCTCTTTTTAATTATGAGAAGAAATATGAACAGGGCAAAGTGATCTGAAAGGATAATGATAAGCTGATGAGAAAAATAGGACTTGATGTGGGGGACAGAACAATCGGTGTTGCTGTCAGCGATCCGCTGGGAATTACCGCGCAGGGCATTACAACAATTGAACGTGTCGGAATCCGAAAAGACTCCGGCAAAGTACTGGATTATGTCAGAGAGTATGAATGCGACGTAATCGTGATGGGTCTGCCGCTGTCTATGAACGGAGAAGACAGCAGTCAGACAGAGAAAGTTCGTGATTTCCGCAGAATGCTGGAGAACAAAATGCGAAGCACCGGCATGAAGGGAATTGAAATCGTATGGCAGGACGAACGGCTGACGACCGTACAGGCAGAAAAGGTCATGATTGCAGCCGATGTCAGTCGGAGCAAGAGAAAAAAAGTTATCGATAAGCAGGCGGCGGTGATAATACTTCAGTCGTATCTTGATTCCCATTATAGCGAACTATAATTGGGAATATCTATAAAAATATTCGTATTTTAACGGAAAAAGATGGGAGAAATCCGCAGAAGTGTGCATTTTTACGGTTTTTTACGGAACGAATATTGAAGATAAAAAATATCTATGGTAAAGTTAAACACGGATACTTTTGTATTTTTTGGAGGTACAGAATCAATGAAAAAAATCGGAATCATCATGGGAAGCGACAGCGATCTCCCGGTCGTGGAGAAGGCGATCGAGACGCTCCGGGAACTGGACGTCCCTTACGAAGTACATGTGTTTTCAGCCCACAGGACGCCGGATGAGGCGAAGGAATTCGCCGTGTCTGCCCGCGACCGGGGCTTTGGTGCCATCATCGCGGCTGCCGGAAAGGCAGCTCATCTCGCAGGTGCGCTCGCCGCGAACACCACTCTGCCGGTTATCGGAATCCCGGTAAAATCTTCAACCCTGGACGGATTGGACGCGCTCCTGTCCACTGTGCAGATGCCGGGCGGAATCCCGGTTGCAACCGTTGCAATCGACGGCGCGAAGAACGCAGGGCTGCTGGCCGCTCAGATGCTGGCCATCACCGACGAGGAGCTCGCCGGACGTCTGAGCGCTCAGAGAAAAGAAGCCGCGGCAAAGGTTCTCGGAAAAAACAAGACCATCGAAGAGAAATTCAATCAGTAGGAGTGAAAAATGAGCAGCTTACAGGAAGAATGCGGAGTTTTTGGAATCTTTGGGACGCAGACGCAGGACGTCGCACATACCGCCTATTACGGTCTGTTCGCGCTCCAGCATCGCGGCCAGGAAAGCTGCGGTATTGTTGTGAATGATGACGGAGTCTTTACCGATCATCGAGACTCAGGACTCGTGAACGATGTGTTCACCCCGCAGACGCTCGAGAATCTTGGACAGGGGCAGATGGCAGTCGGACATGTCCGCTATTCCACAACAGGTGGAAATGAGCGGCTGAACTCACAGCCTATCGTCGTAAATCACCATAAAGGAAGAATGGCGCTGGCTCATAACGGAAACCTGGTCAATTCCTTTGAGCTTCGGACTGAACTGGAGCTTCAGGGGTCGATTTTTCACACCACCAGCGACACAGAGGTCATCTCGTATATTATCACAAAGGAACGGATCCGCAGCGGCTCAATCGAGGAAGCCGTGAACAAGGCCATTGACAAACTGGAGGGGGCGTTTTCTCTGGTTATCATGTCGCCCGCCAAACTCATCGCTGTTCGCGATGAAAACGGGTTTCGCCCGCTATGCTACGGTGTCAGAGACGACGGAACATATATAGTCGCTTCCGAAACATGTGCACTGGACGCGGTGGGCGCCAGATACGTCCGGGACATCGATCCGGGAGAAATCCTTGTATTCAGCCGGGAAGGCATTCAGTCTATCCGGGATCACTGTGATAAAGCGCCGCACAAGATCTGTATTTTCGAATATCTGTACTTCGCGCGGCCGGATTCCGTAATTGAAGGGAAAAGTGTTCATGCGGCGAGAGTTGCCGCGGGAACCTGCCTCGCAATGGAATACCCCATTCAGGCGGATGTGGTAATCGGAGTGCCTGATTCCGGTCTCGATGCGGCTCTGGGTTATTCCAGACAGACCGGAATTCCATATGGAATCGGCTTTATCAAGAACAAATATATTGCCCGCACATTTATCGCGCCGGGGCAGAAGGCGCGAGAGGACAAGGTTCGGATCAAGCTCAACGTGATCTCGGAAACCGTCCGCGGCAAACGTGTAGTTCTCGTGGACGACTCCATCGTCCGCGGCACGACCTGTGCGCGGATCGTGAAGCTTCTGCGGGAAGCCGGTGCCACAGAAGTGCATATGATGTCTTCTGCACCGGCCTTTACAAATCCCTGCTACTACGGGACCGATATCGACTCACGCGAGAATCTCATCGCCTGCCGCTATTCGGTCGATGAAATCGCGGACGTCATTGGGGCCGACAGCGTCGGTTTCCTCAACATCGATCACCTGAATCTTCTGATCGGTACAGCTCCCGGAGAAGGGTTCTGCGACGGATGCTTCAGCGGCAGATATGCGACGGCGATTCCGTCAGACGGGGATAAAAATCGTTTTGAGAGAAAGATCAGCAGCAGAGAATAATTTCAGGAGGAGAAGATGAGCAAGAGTTTCAGTGAAAGCTACAAAGAAGCAGGTGTTGACATCACCGCCGGATACAAATCCGTCGAGCTGATGAAGCAGCACATCAAACGGACCATGGCATTCGGCGACACCTCTGATCTGGGGGGCTTCGGCGGTCTGTTTCATCTGGATATGAACGGTATCAGCGACCCGGTCCTGGTCAGCGGGACAGACGGCGTCGGCACCAAGCTCCGGCTCGCGTTCCTGATGGATCGTCATGACACTGTGGGAATCGACTGCGTCGCCATGTGCGTCAACGACATTATCTGTGTGGGGGCAAAGCCTTTGTTCTTCCTTGATTACATCGCCTGCGGAAAAAACTACCCGGAAAAAATTGCCCGGATTGTCAGCGGTGTGGCAGAGGGATGCGTCCAGTCGGAATCCGCGCTTATCGGCGGAGAAACCGCGGAAATGCCGGGATTCTATCCGGAGGATGAATACGATCTTGCCGGTTTCGCTGTAGGAGTTGTGGATCGGTCCAAGGTCCTGGACAAGACGAAAATCAAGGCGGGAGACGTTCTTATCGGACTGCCGTCCTCGGGAATTCATTCCAACGGCTTTTCTCTTGTCCGCAAGGTCTTCGATGTGGAGCATACGGATCTGAACCGGACCTTCGGGGAGCTTGACGGAAAGACTCTCGGGGAGGCGCTCCTTACTCCGACAAAGATCTATGTCAAATCTATGCTTGCGCTGTTTGATGCGGTTGACGTAAAGTCCGCCGCGCACATCACCGGCGGAGGATTCTATGAAAACATTCCCCGCAGCCTTCCGGAAGGCGTCGGTGTACGGATCCGCAGAAGCGACGTCCGTGTTCTGCCGATCTTCGATCTTCTGGCAAAGGAAGGAAACATTCCGGAACGGGATATGTTTAACACCTACAACATGGGCGTCGGGATGACCTGCGTCGTCGCTGAAAAAGATGCGGATCAGGCTTTGTCCGTCCTGAAGGCTTCCGGCGAAGATGCCTATATTCTCGGGGAAGTCGTGAACTCGGAGGAAAGTGTGGTTATATGTTAGCGAACAAAACCAGAATCTGCGTGATGGTTTCCGGCGGCGGCACCAATCTGCAGGCGCTTATCGATGCCGAGAAAAGCGGAATCCTCCGGAGCGGAGAAATCGTTCTGGTCGCGTCCGGGAATCCTGATGCTTACGCTCTGACGAGAGCCCGGCGAAATGGAATCGAGACTTTCGTAACGGAGGACGAGCAGACTCTGCTGAAGGAACTGAAGCGCCGGGGGATTCAACTGATTGTTCTGGCAGGTTTCCTGAAGATTCTGAGTCCGGAATTTATCGGAGCCTTCCGTGACCGGATCATCAATGTCCACCCATCTCTGATTCCGTCCTTCTGCGGTCGGGGCTGTTACGGTCTACATGTCCATGAAAAGGCTCTGGATTACGGCGTCAAGGTGACCGGCGCAACGGTTCATTTTGTCAATGAAATCCCCGACGGAGGAAAAATCATAGCGCAGAAGGCAGTGAATGTCGAAGATGGAGATACACCTGAGACTCTGCAGCGGCGAGTCATGGAGCAGGCAGAATGGATCCTGCTTCCGAAGGCGACGGAGGATATTTCTCTGGAAATACAGAAAGGAATTCGATAATGAATGTATATGAATCGAGGCCGATACGCGAATACATTGAGGGAAATCCTTATGTGGGACGCGGAATCGCTGTCGGAATGACCGGCGACGGGAAAACCGCCGTGACGGCATATTTCATCATGGGACGTTCTGAGAACAGCCGAAACCGTATTTTTGTGGAAGAAGGAGAGGATCTGATGATCCGTCCCTTTGATGTATCCAAAGTGGAGGATCCGTCGCTGATCATCTATTATCCTGTCCGCCTGGTCGGACAGAAACTGATTGTGACTAACGGCGATCAGACAGACACGATCCGCGATTTCCTTCAGGAGGGGGGATCCTTTGAGGAGGCGCTGCGTACCAGAGCATTCGAGCCGGACGGCCCCAACTGGACGCCGCGGATCTCCGGACTCCTCTGTTTCGAAGACGGTTTCCGGTACAAAATGAGCATTCTGAAGAGCGCTGATGCGGCGGGCAGTGCCTGCAGTCGGTACTTCTTTGAATATCCCGGCATTCCGGGGCAGGGTCATTTCCTTCACACATATATGACGGATGGGAGTCCGATCCCCACCTTCTGCGGAGAGCCGGAACGGATTACTGTACCGGAGGACATCGACGCCTTCGCCGAAGAGATCTGGACCAATCTGAATGAGGATAACAAAATTTCGCTCTATGTGCGGTATACCGATATCGCGACAGGCGCGGCAGTCAGCCGCATGATCAACAAATGGGAGGAAAAATGAAAGAATTTCAATTGAAATACGGATGCAATCCAAACCAGAAGCCCGCCAGAATCTATATGGAGAACGGCGGCGATCTTCCTGTAACGATTCTGAACGGGCGGCCGGGATATATCAACTTTCTGGACGCCTTCAACAGCTGGCAGCTGGTGCATGAGATTCACACGAGCCTGGGAATGCCGGCGGCAGCCTCCTTCAAGCATGTCAGTCCGACCTCTGCGGCAGTGGGAGTTCCCATGAGCGATACGCTGAAGAAGGCCTGTTTTGTTGACGACATCGAAGGGCTGGATGACTCGCCGATCGCCACGGCCTACGCAAGAGCCCGCGGCACGGACAGAATGTCCTCCTACGGTGATTTTGTCGCGCTCAGCGATATCTGCGACCGGACGACTGCGGAAATTCTCAGGCGTGAGGTCTCCGACGGCATCATCGCGCCGGGATATAGCGACGAGGCTCTGGAGATTCTGAAATCAAAGAAAAAAGGAAATTACAACATCATCCAGATCGATGCGGATTATGAACCGGCAGAAACGGAGCGCAAACAGGTCTTCGGCGTAACTTTTGAGCAGGGCAGAAACAATTACACAGTCTCGAAGGATGATTTCACCGAAATCGTGACCCGAAACAGGGATCTGAGCGAGGAAGCGAAGCGCGACATGGTCATCGCACTGATCACACTGAAATATACCCAGTCCAATTCCGTCTGCTATGTGCAGGACGGTCAGGCCATCGGCGTCGGCGCCGGTCAGCAGTCCCGCATTCACTGCACGAGGCTGGCAGGAAACAAGGCTGATTTCTGGCATCTGCGTCAGTCTGAGAAAGTCATTGGTCTTCCGTTCCGAAAGGAGATTTCCCGCCCGGTCCGTGACAACACCATTGATGTTTATCTCGGTGATGAATACGAGGATGTTCTGCGAGACGGCGTATGGGAAACGCTGTTCACAGAAAAACCTCAGCCGTTCACGAGAGAAGAACAGAAGTCTTACCTCAGTGCCATCCGCGGAGTGACACTAGGCAGCGACGCATTCTTCCCGTTCGGAGACAACATCGAACGTGCCCGCAAAAGCGGAGTCAGTTACGTAGTGCAGCCGGGCGGCTCCATCCGGGACGACAATGTGATCGAAACCTGCGACAAATATGATATGGTCATGGTATTCACCGGCATGAGACTGTTCCATCACTGATACGAGGAGGTTGTGCGATGAAAGTAATGGTTGTTGGCGGCGGAGGAAGAGAGCACGCCATCATAAAGAAAATAAAGGAAAGCCCGAAGGTCGACGAAATTTACGCACTTCCGGGAAACGGAGGAATCGCAGAAGACGCTACATGCGTCGGCGTCGGCGCGGAGGATCTTCCCGGCATCGTGAAATTTGCAACAGAGAATGCAATCGATTTCGCCATCGTTGCGCCGGATGACCCTCTGGTCATGGGATGCGTCGATCTGCTGCAGGCCGAAGGAATCCCGTGTTTCGGGCCGAACAGAGACGCGGCGATCATCGAGGGCAGCAAGGCTTTCGCCAAGGATCTGATGAAGAAATACGGTATACCGACCGCCCAGTACGAAATCTTCACGGAGATGGCCGACGCTCTGCATTACATTGAAGACTGCAGAATTCCGGTTGTAGTCAAAGCGGACGGTCTGGCGAAGGGGAAGGGCGTTATCATTGCGGAGACCCGTGAAGACGCCGGACAGGCGGTTCGTGAAATGATGGAGGACAAGGTGTTCGGTGAAAGCGGAAGCCGCGTCGTAATCGAAGAGTTTCTGGAAGGTCCGGAAGTGTCGGTACTCAGTTTTACTGACGGGAAAACGCTGATCCCCATGGTTTCCTCCATGGATCACAAACGCGCGCTGGACGGAGATAAAGGGCTGAACACCGGCGGTATGGGGACGGTAGCACCCAATCCATATTATACGGAGGAAATCGCACGGCAGTGCGAGGAAGAAATCTTCCTCCCCACCATGATCGCAATGAACAAAGAAGGACGCAGTTTTTCCGGCTGTCTCTATTTCGGGCTGATGCTCACTGAGGACGGCCCGAAGGTCATCGAATACAACTGCCGTTTCGGTGACCCTGAAACACAGGTGGTTCTGCCGCTGCTGGACAGTGACCTCTTCGAGATCATGCTCCATGTCGCGGATGGCACGCTGGCTGACGCAGATGTGTCCTTTGCGGAAGATGCCGCCTGCTGTGTCGTCATGGCATCCAAGGGATATCCGAAATCTTATGAGAAGGGCTTTCCCATCGAAATTCCTTCTGATGTCACGAATGTATATATCGCCGGTGCCGAACGAGATGCAGACGGAACACTTCGTTCCAGCGGCGGCCGCGTTCTGGGCGTAACGGAGCGGGGAGAAAATCTCCGGGAAGCCATTGACAGAACTTACGCATCGGTCAGAAAGATTCGGTTCGATAACGGCTTCTGCCGCAGAGACATCGGTCAGAGAGCATTGAACGCACTGGAGGGGAAATAATGGTTTATCGAATTTATGTTGAAAAGAAGAAGCGTTTTGCCAGCGAGGCGGAATCTCTGCGCAGAGAGATCACCGGTCTCCTTCAAATCGACGGACTGAAGGATGTGCGCGTCGTAAACCGGTATGACGTTGAAAATCTGTCAAAAGACCTGTTTGAGGATGCGGTCCACACGGTGTTCTCCGAGCCGCAGGTAGATGATGTCAGCGAAGGTCTGCGTGTTGGAGACGGAGACAAAGTCTTTGCCGTGGAATACCTTCCCGGTCAGTTCGACCAGAGGGCTGATTCCGCTGCGGAATGCATACAGCTGATTTCAAAGGGGGAACGTCCCCAGGTCCGTTCCGCCAGAGTCTATATCCTGACCGGCGATCTCACTGATGCAGACGTTGAAGCCGTAAAGAAATATGTCATCAATCCGGTAGAGGCCAGAGAAGCCTCGCTGGAGGAATTCAAGACATTGAAGATGGAATACGAAATTCCCACCCGGGTGGAGACTATCCGCGGTTTTAACGCAATGGACGAAGACGCGCTGCGGAGGTTTCTGGAGGAGCGTGGACTTGCAATGGACCTGGCGGATCTGAAGTTCTGCCAGGAATACTTCAAATCCGAGAACAGAGAGCCGACCATCACCGAGATCCGCGTCATCGATACCTACTGGTCCGATCACTGCCGTCACACGACCTTTAATACGACTGTCGATCATGTGACCTTCGAGGATCCGGAAATCCAGAAAACTTATGAGGACTATCTCGCGACCCGGGAAGAACTTGGGAGAAAGAAACCTGTAAATCTGATGGATATCGGAACCCTGGCGGCTAAATATTTGAAGTCACGCGGCATGATGGATAAACTTGACGAATCTGAAGAAATCAATGCCTGTACCGTCAAAATCGATGTGGAAGCAGAAGGGCGTACGGAAAAATGGCTGCTTCTCTTCAAGAACGAGACCCACAATCATCCGACGGAAATTGAACCTTTCGGCGGCGCGGCCACCTGCATCGGCGGCGCAATCCGCGACCCTCTTTCGGGGAGAAGCTATGTCTATGCGGCGATGCGCGTCACCGGCGCAGCAGATCCCCTCAAACCGGTTTCTGAGACTCTACCGGGCAAGCTGCCCCAGCGTAAGCTGGTTACGACGGCCGCTGACGGCTACAGCTCCTATGGAAATCAGATCGGTCTAGCAACCGGGCAGGTCGATGAAATCTATCATCCCGGATATGTTGCCAAAAGAATGGAGGTAGGTGCTGTCATCGCTGCGGCTCCTGCAGAGAATGTGCGGAGGGAACGCCCCGTCGACAGTGATGTCGTGATTCTGCTGGGAGGACGAACCGGACGCGACGGCTGCGGCGGTGCAACAGGTTCCTCCAAGAAGCACACGCTTCAGTCTCTGGAAACCTGCGGCGCAGAGGTTCAGAAGGGGAACGCTCCGGAGGAGCGAAAACTCCAGAGACTCTTCCGCAATCCGGAAGCAAGCCGGATGATCAAACGCTGCAATGACTTCGGTGCAGGCGGCGTTTCTGTCGCCATAGGCGAGCTGGCAGACGGTCTTGAAATCGATCTGAACCGGGTGCCGAAGAAATACGACGGACTTGACGGTACAGAACTTGCGATCTCAGAATCTCAGGAACGAATGGCCGTCGTCGTGGCAGAACAGGATGCAGACCGCTTTATCGAGCTGTCCCATCAGGAAAATCTGGAAGCCACCAGAGTTGCGGTTGTCAAAGACGAACCTTATCTGCGCGAGTACTGGAACGGGGAAGCGATCGTGAACATTTCCAGAGCGTTCCTAGACACAAACGGTGCGGAAAAGCATATCGATATCGATATTCCTTTGCATAGCGATTTCGCGAAGAAGACCGGATCGGATTTTGTACAGGAATACAAGGCGCTTGCTGAAGATCTTAACGTCTGCTCCAAGCGCGGACTTTCCGAGGAATTCGACTCCACAATAGGCGCGGGAACTGTGCTGATGCCCTTCGGCGGGAAATATCAGCGCACGCCTATTCAGGCCATGGTCAATCTGATTTCTATGGAAAAAAAGCATACCGATACCTGTTCCATCATGTCATGGGGATTCAATCCTGATATTTCCAGCGCGAGTCCGTATCACGGCGCATACCTTGCGGTCGTGGAATCCGTATCAAAGCTGATTGCAACAGGAGCGACATATAAGGACGTCTACCTCTCTTTCCAGGAGTACTTTGAAAAACCGGGCAGTGAAGGGAAGCGCTGGGGGAAACCCATGGCCGCCGTTCTGGGTGCATTCCGTGCGCAGAAAGAGCTCGGCGTGGCCGCCATCGGAGGAAAAGATTCCATGAGCGGAACATTTGAAGATATTGATGTTCCGCCGACACTGATCTCATTTGCGGTCACTACAGATAAGACAGAAAGAATCGTTTCGCCGGAATTCAAGAGTACAGACGATAAAATTATTATGTTAACTCCGGAATATGACGACAACGGTCTGCCCACCGGAGAATCACTGAAAGCTCTGTATCGAACAGTGGGACAGCTCATGGATACCGGCATCGTTAAAGCGGCCTGCACGCCCGTATACGGCGGTGTTGCTGAAGCAATCATGAAAATGTCCATGGGCAACCGGATTGGCTTTGAATATGCCGACTCTCTGACCATGGAGGATCTCTTCGGTTATCACTATGGATCCTTCCTGCTGGAAATTGACGGCGGCGAGGTCTCCGTGGAAGACGCCAATATCTTCGAGATTGGCAGAACGATTGCGGAGCCTGTGATACGGAAGGGTACGGAAAGCCTCGGATTCGACGAGCTGTTTGGTGCTTACGAAGCCAAGCTTGAGCCTGTCTACAAATGCAACATTACGCCGGAGACAAACCGTCTGGAAACTTTCACATCTGAGCGCAAGGAAAATCTCCATGCGGCGGTAGGCTCCGCGTCTCCCCGGATTCTGATTCCGGTATTCCCGGGAACCAATTGCGAGTACGATTCCGCAAAAGCCTGCCGCGACGCAGGAGCCGACCCGGATATCTTTGTGATCAACAACCTGACCGCAGATGCAGTCGCCTCATCAGTGGAAGAATTTGCGAACAGAATCCGCCGCTCTCAGGTCATCTTCATCCCGGGAGGATTCTCAGGCGGAGATGAGCCGGACGGTTCCGGAAAATTCATCACCGCATTCTTCCGGAACGCGGAAATCAAGGAAGCGGTCACAGAACTTCTGGAGAAAAGGGACGGCCTGATGCTGGGGATCTGCAACGGTTTCCAGGCGCTGATCAAGCTGGGGCTGGTTCCATACGGAAAAATCGTGGACACCGACGAAAACAGTGCGACGCTGACATTCAATGAAATCCGGCGTCACCAGTCCAAGATCGTCCGCGTCCGTGTGGCTTCCGATAAATCGCCCTGGATGAAAAACGTCAGCACCGGAGAAATCTACAATGTACCGATTTCCCATGGCGAAGGCAGATTTATCGCGCCGGAGGATCTGATCAGGCAACTGGCTGACAACGGACAGATCCTGACTCAGTACGTAGATCTGGATGGGAATGTAACATCGGACATTCAGTACAATCCAAACGGCTCCTATTATGCCATAGAAGGTATCACTTCGCCGGACGGCAGAGTGGTCGGAAAGATGGGACACGCGGAAAGAATCGGCAGAAACCTCTATAAAAACGTGCCGGGCAGTTACGACATGAAAATGTTCCGCTCCGCAGTTGAATACTTTAAATAATGCCGGCTCATTGAGTCCATGTCGAACTTAACGAGTGCCGCTGACCGACTGCCGTCAGCAGCGCCGCGGCACACAATGAAAACGGATACTCAGTAACAGATACACAGGAAAGGAAAATCACGCGAATGGAAAATTATTATCAGCCGGATATCGAAACCGCGTCGCGGGATCAGATGACCGCATTGCAGAATAAGCGTCTTGTCGACACGGTGAAACGCGTTTATGAAAATGTGGAATATTACAGGAAGAAAATGCAGGAAACCGGTGTAGAACCGGGAGACATCCATGGGATTGAGGATCTTCACAAGCTCCCGTTTCTGACCAAGGACGATCTGAGGGAATGCTATCCCTATGGTCTGATGGCGCGTCCGGTTCGGGACAGCGTCCGCATTCAGTCCACAAGCGGCACTACAGGGAGACGAGTCGTCGCCTTTTATACTCAGCATGACATTGATGTCTGGGAAGACTGCTGTGCCCGTGCGATTGTCGCTGCAGGAGGAACAAAAGACGATGTCTGCCATGTTTCCTACGGTTTCGGACTGTTCACCGGAGGGGCGGGACTCAACGGCGGAAGCCATAAAGTCGGGTGCCTGACGCTTCCCATGTCCTCCGGAAACACAGACCGTCAGATTCAGTTCATGACAGATCTCGGTTCCACGATTCTCTGCTGCACGCCTTCTTACGCAGCTTATCTGGCTGAGTCCATCAACGAACGCGGTCTGCGGGATCAGATCCATCTGAAGGCCGGCATTTTCGGCGCAGAAGCGTGGAGTGAGGAAATGCGTCGCGACATCGAAAGCAGTCTCGGTATTAAAGCCTATGACATCTACGGCCTGACTGAAATTTCCGGCCCGGGAGTTTCCTTTGAATGCAGTGAACAATCGGGAATGCATGTCAATGAGGATAATTTCATTCCGGAAATCATTGACCCGAAAACGGGAAAGGTTCTTCCGGACGGAGAAAAGGGTGAACTGGTTTTCACCTGCATCAACAAAGATGCGTTCCCTCTGATCCGTTACAGAACAAAGGATATTACGGTTCTCAGTCATGAGAAATGCTCCTGCGGCAGGACTCTGGCCAAAATGTCGCGTCTGATGGGCAGAACCGACGACATGTTGATCGTCAAGGGAGTCAATGTCTTCCCGAGCCAGATTGAGACCGTTCTGATGAACGAAGGCTATCCGGCAAACTATCTGATTATCGTCACGCGGGAGAACAACAGCGACAGGCTGGAACTGCAGGTGGAGATGACGCCGGAAATGTTCTCAGACTCCATGTCCGAAATGGAAGGACGCGAGAAACGGCTGATCGGTGCACTGAAATCCATGCTCGGCATCTACGTTGATGTCAGGCTGGTGGCCCCGAAAACGATAACCAGAAGCGAAGGAAAAGCGAAGCGCGTCATTGACAAGCGTCACATTTAATGAAAGGCGGTATGAAGAATGGATGTAAAACAGATTTCCGTATTTCTGGAAAACAGACCGGGGGCCCTGTATGAATTCACAGAGCTTCTGAAAAAGAACGACATCAATATGAGAGCTCTCTGTCTTGCAGAGATCTCCGAGTACGGCGTTCTGCGCCTGATCGTCGATGATAACTACGAACTGACCACTGTACTGAAGGCGGAGGATTACATCTTCAAAGCTACGCCTGTTCTGGCCATCGCTATCAGGGACGAGCCGGGAAGCCTGGTAAATATCCTCGCCGCGCTAAAAGACGCCGAGATTAATGTAGAGTACACTTACGCCTTTACGACAAAGCACAGAGATGAGGCCTACATCATTCTCAAGGTCAGCGACGTCGAGGGAGGGCACAAAGCTCTGAGCCAGGCGGGAATTAAAATCCTGGATCAGGAGGACCTTGAAAAGCTGTAGCTTCAGATTTCTTATTTTGGGCAACCGAGGATTCTTTAATTCAGGTTTGACAGATTCTGACATCTATGATATGATGTTGATGGAAAAGAATGCAAAAAAGGCGGTTGAAACATCCCGTCTTTTTTTCTTGTATCTTTTACAGAACATGCTATTTCAACGGCTGCGGCGCTCGTGCGTTTTTTTGTACAAAGAAAATCGGCCTGAATCGGAGCGAATCACCGCGGAGTATGGGGAAAACGTCCGGAAGGACGTTTTTTTCGTTTGGGAGGATGGAGAAAATGAGACAGAGCATCAAAAAATTTTTATTCCAGTCCAGAGAGCCACCGGAAAAAAGAATGCTGTCAACTGTCAGAGCCCATTAAGTCCGGCAGGAACTTAATAACGGGTAGACACTAAATTAAAGAAGGAAAGGAAATCAGATGAAAAACAGAATGTTAAACGCGGCAGGCAGGGTTTGCCTGCTGCTCGGAATAATCCTTTGTTCCGCTGTGATCACCCATGCAGCCACTGCTCAACCCCTCAGCAGCTCTTCAGGTTACAAGGCGTTTCAGACCAGAGCCGGCGGCGCTTATTCCACCTGGGACAGCGCGAAAAAAGCGCTGAGCTGCGATGAACTGTACGCCTTCCGAATCCTTCCCGGATCGGACAGCAGCAGTACGGTGCTCAAGGGGAGTCCTTTGAGCAAAGCTGTTGAATACAAGAATTCCAACGGTGAAAGGGACAACCTCGGTAACATTAAAACAACCTGGCAGTTCAAACTGAAGAATTCCGGCAGCAATAAAGGCGCAGTCAGGGTAAAATACACCAATTATTACTGGTACGCTCCAAAGCACGAGAAAGCCCTGCGTTCCGGTTCGATGGCCGGTTATGTGAAACTGGATATTGTGGCTGAACTCTGCTCAGCTGATTACGTGAAACACAAAAAACCGTTAAACAATACTTTGTCTCCGTATTTCACCCTGAGCAAAAAGGCATACGCCGGAATGACCAGACTGAATACTTTCAACATCGGTACTCTTGAAATGAAATATTCCTATTATTTCTCAGGGACGGATACTCCGGCAGAAATCACATCCAACTTTACCTACCTGGATATCGACTGGGGACAGGCGATGTCTTTTCGGGCTGACGGTATAAAGAAGAGCGCCGTACCATCCAACAGCAAACTTTCTTACAAGGAAGAAAAAGGCTGGCATTTCTTCTCCAATTATGCCTACAACGTGGCGAAAGGCGCAGCAAATCCAGAAAACGGAGTATCTATTGCATATAAGACCAGAGCCCTGGCTGTCCGGTATCATTCCGACCAGATCGTAGAAAAGGCGGGCAAAAAAACCTATAAAGAGGGTGCAATGAACGGTGCGCGGTCATTTTACGGACCGCAACAGGACTGGAGTCTGATTCGTTTCGAGACTCCGGATCCGCAGAAAACAGTTAGCAGCAGCGAAAAGAATAATGTCACCGATCTGGATCTGCCCGACCTTCATCAATCCTTTACATTCAACTGTTCACAGGAGATTCCCGCAGGATATCATGAAGGATTCTATTTCAAGTCCTTTGTCCTCAGGGACACACTTGACAGCTGTCTTGTTACGGATATCTCCAAAATACGCATTCAGAACAGGGGAGGGAAGGATCTCAGCAGTCTCTTCCGGATTGAAACCGATGGCAGAAATATCACCGCAACCTGCACAGATGTGAACAATACGGCACTCTACGGAAATGGTGCGGGAGAGACCATCACGCTGCATATTGAAGCCTCGGTCCGCCACGATGTCAGTGCAGAAGAACTGCGCGATCATAAGCATTTTGACACCACGGAAACCTCTGCAGAATTTCCCAACCGGTTCTCAGCGGTCATTGACGGGTGGGAACGGTTCTCTAACAAAGTATCCGTCCGCATACATTTTCCACAGGATGAGAAGGGTAGACCGGGACTCGCCGTGAACAAAACCACAGAACCTTATGAATTCCAGGTCGGTGACGAAGTCCCGTACAGAATCAGTATCTGGCAGACTAATTCAAAGGCGTCCGCAACCTGTGTCAGAGTCAGAGATACCGATCTTCCCGCAAATATGACAATTGATCCTAAGACACTGAAAGCAGCAGGAATCAATCGGGAATTCTCTCTGAAGGCTGTTAGCGGAGGATTCGAGTTCACCACGCCTGAACTTCGATTCGGAGAGACTGTCACTATCACGTTCAGCGCAGTCCCGGGAAACGCGCTGAATGGAACTGTCGTACCGAATATAGTAAGGGCGTCGGCCGATACTGTTCCGGAGCGCTCTGCTTCGACCTCTGTATATATAAACAGTCCGAAGCTGAACATAGAAAAGAAATCTGTACAGGAAAAGGCAGAGTATGAAGCAGGGGACACGGTACAATTCACCGCAGACATCACCAACATCAATCCCGGAACCTTCATGAGAAATATCGTTCTGGTGGATACCCTGGAGACCCCCGGTCTGACACTGGATCCCGATTCGCTGAAGATAACAGGAGGCGACGGGACTGCGCTGACAAAGGGAACTGATTACCTGCTATACCCGTATAAAGAGGGCGCTGACCGCGTTGCGGGGCAGGAACTGAAAACCTCCGCGCAGAGTTTCCGAAATTCCGGTGAAACGCTGCCCCGGGAAAATCACGGCGGCTTCGTGATTCGATTCCTCGGAAAATACGCCAACATCGGATACAGGGACGGGAAGGAACCGGCCTCTTCGGATTCCCGCGGATCGAAAGCAAATTATCTGAAACGTGAGCATAAGACTGATTATCAGGATCTGAATCTGAAGAACGGTCTGCATCTCTCGTATGCCATGACCGTTGACGAGTCAGAACTTCCTGCACAGCAGCTCAGGAATTTTGTACGCGCACCCGCCACAGACAACACAAACGGCATTCGAATCAAGGATCAGGATACGATTCCTTCAGGCGGCGATTTCTCCGAAACAGGCGTTAATTTCCGCCCGAAGACACCGTTACTTGTAATCAGCAAGAAAAGCGACCGGACGCTGTACAAAGCAGGAGAGAAAGGGCATTATACTATCAAACTCACCCAGGCCCGCGACCGTGTGACAGCGAAAAATATCATCATAAAAGACGCTTTTGAACAAAGGAGCCTCGGGGTCTGTGATCCTGATTCTATACGCGTGAAGAAGGGAGATCAGGATATTACTGCATCTTGCGACATTTCTGCAGATCACAAAGCAGGGACCTGCATCATCCGGACTCATACAGATCTTTCGTTTCGTGAAACTCTGACTGTAACCTATGACATCACCTTCGCAGACAAAATACCTGCGCAGGCCGCAATGATCAACAGGGCCGTTGGCAGTGCGGAAAATGCTGAACCGGCAGAAACTGAAAACAGGGTCGGATTTATCGGCGGTGTGAGGAAAATCATTCACTCTAAGACTGTACGCGAGTCAGTAACCTCGAAAAACACTTATCTTCACTATACGTTGACGACAAAAGCGCTCACTCCGCTGCGCCGGGTAATTATCATGGATCATGTGATGACAGACAACCTGCGATATGATCCGGCCTCCGTCAAAGTCCTCTATAACGGAAGAGACATCACAAAATCCTGCGGCATCAGCTTCGGTCTGGACCATTTTCAGGTTGAGACCCGACGGGACGCGCAGCCGAAGGACAGCTTCAGAATCACATACCGTGCCCGGGCGACAAACGGCAGGAAAGTGAAGAACATCTCCGCTGCTTACGCAACAGATGTAGACCCCGTAAAGGCCGAAGCCAATGTTCCGCCAAAATCCGCTCATACGCCGACTGCAGTAACAAAGCACGGCAAAACGCCCGCACCGGCAACCGGTGACCGGACGACGCTGCTTCTGTACGTGACACTCGCGGTGATTTCATTCGGAATCATTACATGTCTGATGGCGTTTAGAAGAAACTGAGTTGCTGAACTTTGAGATTTGGAGAATCCGCAATTTTGGAATCAAATATGCCGGGGATGTGATGAATTCCTTCACATCCCCGGCAGGACTCTTTTCTGAATCGTCATATACAGCTCATTTATCAATTATATTCGTACTGTATTCTGGTATGCAGAGGGGAGGGGAGTAAACTCATGAATCATACCAGAAAGAAACTCCTGCTGGCTGAGGACGAACAGCTTTTGTCAGAGGCAATCCGGGAAATGCTGGAATTCAAAGGATTCTCAGTAAGTTGTGCGGAGAACGGAAGTGATGCGCTTTCCATGGTACGGGAAACACGATATGACTGTATGCTGCTGGATATCATGATGCCTGTCATGAGCGGAACGGAAGCGCTCAAGAGAATGCGCGAGGAAGGGATACATACGCCGGCCATTCTTCTGACCGCACGCGATGATATCGACGATAAGGTCGCGGGTCTCGATCTCGGTGCTGACGACTATATCACCAAACCGTTTTCCTTTGACGAACTCATCGCACGGATCAACTCTGTCATCCGGAGAAGAAGCGGCGCTGTCATTCTGTCCGCAGGCTGTGTCCGACTTGATACTCTGGAGGGGGAACTTTCGGCAAAGCATTCCATCCGGCTGGGGCCCAAGGAAACCGATCTGATGCGCTATCTGATTCAAAATATGAACCGGGATATCGATTTCAGCCTGGTCATGGATCAGATATGGGAAGACGACCCCGACACAGACAAAGAAAAGCTGTCGCTTTACATCAGTTATCTCAATGACAAACTGGCTTCCATCAATGCGGATCTGCATATTTTAAGCGATCATCAATCCTGCCGGCTGACAGAACTTGAATCCGCATAATAAACGAAACCGCACCGCAGATAACTGAGGACCGCTGATAAATACAAAAATAGCAAAACAACAGAAACCATGAACAGTATATATGGAGAACATCTCCCTGAAATGAACGCAATCGCGGATGAAATCAGCAGAATGCTGGAGAACGGAAATTACGAACACATCCGCAGAAGAATCAAGTCCGAGGAAAGTATGCGGAACAAATGCCGTCTCAACCATCTTCCTGAGAACGAACGTTCTGCTCTGGAATCGATACATGATGCCATCGGCTTCCGGATCATATGCCATTTTATAGACGAAGTGTATGATTATGCTAAGATGATCCGTAACGCGTTTACAGTCACAGCAGAGAAGGATTACATCCGAGACTGCAAGCCGAACGGTTACAGAAGTTATCATATGATTGTCCGCTATAAAGGGTATTATGTCGAATTTCAACTCAGAACTATCGCAATGGATACCTGGGCAAGTCTGGAGCATGAGATTAAATATAAAAAGGAACTTTCAAATCCGGAACTCATCGGTGCGGAACTGAAACGCTGTGCTGATGAACTGGCGTCCTGTGATATATCCATGCAGGTGCTACGCAAAAGATCCGGAAGGGCGCTATAAAAAAAATAAATGTATATGGCAGAAAAAACAGGAGGGTGCGGGTCGGTCGTTATTCACGGGGCACGCTCTCCTGGATTTTCCAGTCGCAACTATTCCTAAAATCATAATTTTGGGAATAGTTGCGGGTAAAATAATAAAAACGCATTATGATACGCCATGCTCAGGTTGACCCGTATATTGGGTTGACCCGTATATCCTCATCATCATTTAAAATCGCTTAAAACGTAAATTTAAGCCTCGTTTTAGCAGACACTTTTTTAGCAGTTCTCTGGCTGGGACAAGATCGGAACAATACCAGACATACACGACTCCCTTGTCTTGTATGCGCGTCAGACATCATTTTATTATGAAGTCTGTTATGAAATCTGCTTCTAAAAAAGATTTACTTATGATAAAGGCCCGCTGCGCCGGGTGTATCAGGTCCGGCTGCCGGGTCCTTATCAAAACCTCTAATCCAGGAGTTTCATCCGAGCGCCAGTTCGGAACACCTGAAATGTAATATGGGATCAATCATACACCGGTACGAGGATTTTCTGTCCCGATGCAATGTCGTTTGCCTGTATATCATTAGTCTCACAGATATCATGTACGACCTGACGGACGTCTTGGTTGTCCGGAGCATATTCAGCCGCAATCGACCATAATGTATCACCGGATTCAATCTCCACACATCTGTACTGATCCATTGATAAACTGTTCGCTGTATTGAAACCTGCAATTGTCGAAGCCGCTGTGAATACCGTCAGCAGCACAATAACCATAAAGATTGTAAATCTGAACTTCGATGCAATTCTCATCTTCCTCATCATGTATACCTCCTGTACGAAACGTTCGCCCGGAACGTTTGTTCGTACTAATATAGTATCAGAATGTATGTTCGTTGTCAATAGTAAAGCGAACATTTGTTTTCTTTTCTCGTCACTTTTTACTGTGCACCGGCAGAAATTCTGCCCCTGTCTGCATCGAAGTATTTCTTTGTTCCTTCAGAGTTCCAAAAAAAAGACGCCGGTTCGGCGCCTCTGCGGTCGATATTATTTAGTTGTGAAATGTGGTTCTGTTCTGTAACGAGGTTCAGACCTCCTCCAGGATTCCTTTGTCCGCCGCAAGCCTGACGAGATCAAACAGGCGGGCGTTGATTCCGCCTTTGGGGACTCCCGCATAGATTACCCTCTGACACTGTTCCATCTCCCCCACCGCCTGTTCATAGGTCTCAGGAGAAATCTCCGCAAACGGACGTTCGCTTATTACCTTGCAGGCCAGGAGCGAAGCCAGCTGATAATCAATATCGTTCTCATACAGGATGCCCGCGGCGAAAGGAATATTCTCCTGCTGAAGCTCACGATAAATCCGTATGCCGGTTCCCCCTGAGGATATCACAAAGACCTGCGGCGTATTTCCCTCAGGCCTTGCCAGTTCAATGCTTCCGAACACGGGATCATAAAAGCCGTTGTCGATATCGTAGAGCTCACGTATAACCTCCGAATGAAAAATCTCCTCCGGCGTTCCGGCCCGGACTGCATGCTCCCCGCTGACACAGACAATCCGATCCGAGATTTTCTGTGCGAGATCAATCTCATGGAGGGTCATGACGATAGTGATTCCCTTTTCTTTGGCCATCCGGCGCAGGATACTCAGGAGTTCAAGCTTGTACCGGATGTCCAGAAATGATGTCGGCTCGTCCAGAAGAATGATTTCCGGCTCCTGACAGATTGCCCGGGCAAGCATCACACGCTGTTTCTGCCCGTCACTGATAGCATTGAAATCACGGTTTCCAAGCTCACGCGCATGAACCGTCTCCAGCGCCTCGTCCACCTTTGCTTCGTCCTCATGGGTCAGAATGCCCAGACGGCCGGTATACGGATACCGTCCGGCCGCTACGATATCGTGACAGGTCAGAAGCTCCGGTTTCGGACGGTCTGTCAGAACCACAGCCATGCGGGTGGATAGTTCCCGGAAGGTCATCTCGTTCAGTCTGCTCCCGTCGATGACCACGTCACCGCGCAACATGGAAAGCTGCCGGGCGATTGTCTTCAGAATCGTGGATTTTCCGGCGCCGTTGGGTCCGATGAGCGTCACGATCTCACCCCTGCGAACGTTCAGACAGATATCGTCAATGAGGCTTTTGTTGTGATAACCCACAGAAAGCTGTTCAAGAGCCAGATAATTTTCTTTCATCTCATCTGCCTCTCTTTCTGCTGATCATCATATAGATGACAATCGGTGCGCCGAAAACGGATGTCACGGTACTGATGTTCAGTTCCAGCGGAGCGAAGGCAAGCCGCGCGATGAGATCGCAGAACATACAGAACACCGCTCCCATCACAAATGCTCCCGGAATCACCACGATGGGTCTGGACGTGCCCAGCGCTCCTTTGATCAGGAACGGTACCGCGATACCAACAAAGGAAATCGGTCCGGCGAAGGCCGTCACTGTTGCCGAAAACACGCTGGAAAGAAGAATCAGCACAATCCTGAACACACGGATATTCACACCGATACTGCGCGCATAGGATTCTCCCAGCTGATAGGCGCTGATGGGCTTGGCGCAGCACAGTGTGAGAGCAAACGTAATAAACACCACAACTGAGATGATCCGAACGCTTTCCCAGCTCATCCCGGAAAAACTGCCTTGAGACCAGCCGTGAAGATTTGCGATATCCGAGTCGCTGGCGAAGGTAATGATGAAATCCGTGACAGCGGAACAAATATAGCCGATCATGATTCCCGCCACAAGCAGAGCCGCCATATTCTGGATTCTCCGGGCAACAAGCAAAATAAAGCCCACCGACGCCAGAGAACCGGCAAAGGCCGCCACAATCATCGTATAGGAGGAAATCGTGGAATAATATTTCAGTGCGACGATCATAACAAAGGCTACAACCATTTTCGCTCCGGAAGAGATTCCCAGAACATAGGGTCCCGCAATCGGATTCTCAAAGAATGTCTGAAGCAGAAATCCGGACAGCGCAAGAGCGCCGCCCAGAATAGCCGCCGTAAGTATCCTGGGAAGGCGGATTCTCCATATTATATTGGTTTCCTTGATATCTCCCTGTCCGGTGAACAATATCCTGACGATATGATCCAGCGATATATGTACATTACCGGAATTGATATTGATCACAGTCATCACGCAGAATGCGGCGAACAGCAGTACGAATACCATGGTATAGCGGCTGCGCCGCCGAAGGTTTTCGTGCTGAAAGCTTTCGGCGGCTGCCGGGATTGCGGGAATATTTTTTTTCATAAATAACTACCTGTATTTCCTCCGATTTCTCTTTTCGCGTACACGGTCGAATAGAAAGAAAGGTCGTGTACTCTGGTTCTGACGTTACGGGATGCAGCGCAGAACAGAGGATCCTCACTTCAGTTTCGTCAGGAACTTCATTTCAGACAGATGCTTTTGTGTCACGAGATAATGAAAGTCCAGGATCATATCGCCGACGATGTCCGTCCGCTGATACATCGATGCTCCCGTTGCGTAACACTGTCCGTTTTTCACCGCTTTGAACTTTTTCATAATCGGATCCTTTGCGATCAGATCATCCATGGAACGAACCGTGCTGTCGATGCTCCCGTTGTACACGATATAATCGGCATCAGCGGCCGTATCGTAGAACTTTTCAATGGTCATCGGAACGGAGGTTTTCCCGTCGGAATCAGTCAGTTTCTTGAACACGTACCGTCCGCCGGCCATCTCGATCATCGTGGGAACGTAGTCTTTACTGCTGCGCACCACCGCTTTTCCGTCCGTGGATATATAGAAGAAGGCTACGGTTTTCTCCGTATTCCTGAAATCGTCCAGGGCGGAGATCTTCTTTTCCTGTTTTTCAAAGAAAGCCTGGGCCTGTTTCTCATGTCCGGTCAGCGCGCCGTAAAGTTTGATCCACTCTGTGCGCCCCAGGGGATTTGATTCGTAGCTGGACCGGTCCACCATGACGGGGATTTTCAGATCCTCAATCATTTCCTTTACGTCCGGCGTATGATAAATCATCGTGGATTCAATGGCCAGACCGCATTTTTTGTCCAGCAGCAGTTCATAATCCGGCTCGCTGTACTTGCCAGCGTAAACGATCTTCCCCGCGTTCATCGCGTCCCGTACAGACCGGAAGGACCAGCCTCCCGATTTCAGCGAGGTCATGGAAATATTGTCCAGGGCGTCCATGGAAGAAAACAGTGCCATGGACGCAGTCGCCGCAAGATAGATGTTTTTCACCGGTCCGCGGAGAACCTTGATCTTTTTGCTCAGCTTTTCCGGTGACTTCTTTCCCTTCGGCACGATCAGGTACTTAGCATCGTCTTTAATATCGATAAGTTTGTACCCGTCTTTGTAGTAGTAAACATTGAATTCCTTTGCATAATCCAGTTTCATGGTCTTGCTGTAGGTCAGCCCGCTGATCTCAGGAGCCCCCGACGCGCCCGAAGCTGATTCGCTGTTCTTCGCACCGCATCCGGACAGCAGCACCGTGGCTGTCATCAGCGCCAGAAAAAGGACCATTCCTCTCTTGAATCGGTTTTTCATCTCATCCTGCCTTTTTTATTTCTGTTCTGCTTTTACTTCTTTCTCAAAAATATTCTGCGATTTTTTCGCGCTGCCGTAAATTTCTCCGTAAGCCCGGATCCATTCCTTTTTCCCCAGACGACTCTTCTCCTGCTGAGACCGGTCGAGGATGACCGGAATATCCAGTGCCGTAAAACGGGATTCCAGAGTCTCGAGCTTTTTCTGATCCGTTTCTGCCTGTTTCTTCTGCTTCGCGATCTTGTCTTTGTTCAGCAGGGTTTCCTTTGTCGAAATCTCCTTGGGAATCAGGCTTCCCGGCAAAACGGCCAGCCTGGTTTTCTTCCGGATGATTGTGCTGTACCGGGGTGATTCCGGAGTTCCGGCATAGGCTATATGCTTTTGCTTTATCGCTTTCGCAACGCCGGAGGCAGTGACCTTTTCAGGCGTTACGCCGGTGAGGCAGATGCCGTCGACCGCATCCATGGCGTCCAGGAACGACAAAGCAGAGTTCGATGCTACATAGCTCTTCTCTGCAGGGGTCCGGACGATGATATACTGTTTGTCCAGACCGGCGGGAACATCGAATTTCTCCGGAACCAGCAGATAGCTTACAACGTTGTTTTTATAAAGAGCTTCTGTAATCTCATGCTGGGAGCGAGCGACCGGTTTACCTTCCTCGTCATACTCCACCTTACCGTCTTCCTTTGCGAACCTCTTCGCGTTTTTCGTGTATTCCTCATACAGTGCGGTGTTCTTGCTGATATCTATGCTCAGCAGGGAAACGCCGTGGTTATATCGAAAGATCCGGAAGTATTTCGCATACTTGTTTTTCACCGTCGACTTGTATTTTAATCCGGTAATCTTCGGAGCAGATTTACTCAGCGAAAGTTTGGATTTTTGGGCGTCCTTCGCGGCTTTTTTTGCTTCTGCCCGAGCTTTTTTCGCGGCCTTGGCACTGACGGCTTTTTTCACATAGATAGTGTACCGGATCCAGTGAGGCTGGGACATGGCTGTGGTGCGTCCGATGATAGTATTATTGGCGTTCAGTTTCACCGGGATCACAAAGGTGGAAAGACCTCCCCCGCTTTTGGAATAAACCTTTCCGTTTGCCTTGAGACGGTCGTAGCTGCTGCTGCCGAACACGATGGTTGCATAGGCTTTTCCGCCTGTTACCGTGATTTTTCTGCATTTAATATAAGCGAGACGGCCGGAGCCTCCGGACCAGCTGAAGGAATCGGGAGTGTATACTCCGTCCTTCAGCGCGGTTCTGTTGTTGACCACGCCTGTGCTTTTCTGGCTGTCATCCTTATATTTGGATACCTTGTCCTTTTTTTTGCTCTTCTTGAATTTCGTCTGTTTACCGCTTGTGGCGTATTTGTCTTTCTTCTTCTTTGTCTTGGGAACTGTCGTCGATGTGCCGGAGGGAACCGCCTTCGCACCGCTGCTGTAGAAGATAATGGTATGTTCAAACCAGCTGTTCAGTTTCTTGGAATGAGCAGAGACCGTCAGATTTTTGTCCAGGGCGGAAACCGGCAACGTGTATGTATAATATCCGTTGACCACCTTCGCCTTGATCCACTGGTTCTTCGGTGCCTTCGCCGCCTCCAGCGCGGTTCCCATGTACAGATAGTCGTAGCCTTCTCCAGTCAGCGTGACGGTTGCGGTCATGTTTTTTTTACTGCCCTCCCCTTTAACCGTCAGAGTACTGTATTTGGTTCCGGTTTTCGGATAGAGGTAGAACATGCGATTATCGGTGTCTGACTTTACCTTCCAGGTTCCGGCTTTCAGGTCTTTCGTCTCTGCCGGCACTGTCGGATCCGATGGTGACGGATCGGGATCCTGTCCGCCGGAAGGCTCCGTATACTTCCCGGAGTTCACACTCATTCGAACGGTGATGGAATAGCTGATCCAGTGCGGATCAGACATTCTAACGGTTTTCCCGATGATAGGATTGGCCGTGTTCAGCGCCACCGGAACGGAAAATGTCGAGGTATTTGCAGCAGAATCCGTCACACCGTCGTAAATTTTGCCGTTTGCCTTCAGCTGTGTATATTTATCGCTGCTGAACACGATCGTCGCAACCGCCTTTCCGTCAGAAATCGTAACCTTCGGACAGGTAATAATCACTTTGTTCGTACCGCCGCTCACACTGAAGCTGTCCGGTACCCAGACGCCGTCCGCTAAATCGGTTCTGTTATCTACAGCAGGGGTATCCGGATCGTTCACCGGTTCACTTTTTTTTACGTGAATAGAATATTCAATATCGTTGATCTTCGACATTGCCGTGGTAGTTCCGACAATCGCCGTATCTTTGTTGAGAGCGACCGGAACTTTTTTGAACAAAGACCCGTTCGATGTGTCAGCCTCCGGCTCGTAGGTCTTTCCTCCGGCCTGAAGCTTCGTATAAGATTTGCTGCTGAACAGAATGTCGGCATATGCCTTCCCGTTCGTCACCGTAATCGTCGGAACCGTGATTTTCACTCTTCCGGTTCCGCCGGTGAAGGAAACGTCGTCCGGCGTGTAGATGCCGTCCTCCAGCGTCGTGCTGTTATCGATGGCGGAAGCTTCTCCGGCCTTTGCAGTCTGATTCTGTGCTGTCTCCTTTTCTTCGGAGGAAGCTGTCTTGCTGCCAGACGGATTTTCCGACGCATTGGATGTGCCCTGCTGCCTGCTTTCGGTCTGCCCCGACCGCTGCTGCATGGAGTCGGCGGAAGAAGCGGCTGACGAGTCGTTTGAGGAACCAGAGGCCGCTGTGCTCCGGTCCTCCTGCTGTGCCGCGTCTGTCGGTGCAGACTGACTTTCCTGCGTACCCGCCGCGGTCTCCTGCTGTGCCGTCGCTTTCGGAGACGCACTCCCGACGCCTGCGGAATCCTCCGCAAACGCACCGGCAAGCTGCGTCAGAACAAGCGCAGCGATTAACAGGAAGGATAACATAATTTTGTAATACTTTTTCTTTTTCAAAACAAATTCTCCTTCTCATCATTTTTTCGCTCAGCATGGCGTTCAGTTCTGGTAACATGACTGCGAGATATCTCAGACTAACAAAAAACCCACTTTCCTCCAAAGCGGGTGCTTGCATGAAAACTCAGTTATACTACATGAAATATCTGTTGCAGCGGAACAATGATGCAATGTGTTCAATGTTTCATCATGTTATTATTACAGGCACACTCTCCCCAGAAGCATTTCGCCGATAATTCTGATACAGCAGGTTTCCTGACTTACAGATCTTTGTTCCTCCGCGCCTTCTCAACAGCATCGAAATGACGGTGACAACCGGAACGCCGAAGCATTGCGGCCCCGTCGTCTGCGCCAGATGTATGCTGCCAATGGCATAGTACGGGAGAACTCCCTGTTTACAGTGACCGGATCGTTCGGGACTCACACCCGATTCCCTTTTAACCGCAGACTTCCGCCCACGGCACTGTACCGACATATTTAATTCTATATAAATTATAGCAATTGCCTTTCATTCTGTCAATGGCTCCGCGGCGATGCTTTCCGGGGCGTTCCTTACGATATTTTCTCATAAATCTGATCGATAAACAGGTTGACTCTCTTCCGGAAGATGAAACACAGGAGCAGAATCACGCCGCAGACAGCGCCGATCACGATCATCCCCCGATAATTTCCTTTCATCATCATATCGCCGAAAAGCAGGCATCCGCACAGTGCCGGAATTCTGCCGACAAGGGAGAGCAGAAGAAAGGCACGGAATTTCATGTGCGAGATTCCGGCGGCATAGCATACCAGATCCTTCGGAATCCCCGGGATCAGGTAAACCAGGAATGTCAGAATATACGCTTTTTCACTGTTGAAACGGCTCACATATTTTTCCATCCGTTCCTTTCCGAGAATCAGTTCGAGTCCGTCCTCACCCAGAAAACGCGCCAGATAATAGGCCACGGTTTCGCCTGCTGCACAGCCTGCCAGCGTCAGGATAAGTCCCGGAAAAAAACCGAACACCGAACCGGCGGCAAACTGAAAAATCTCTCCCGGAAGCACACTTACAACAATCTGAAGAATTTCAGCTGCAAGATAAATCATGACGCTCCTGATGCCGAATCCCCGCAGATAATGAATCGCATCCGAGTAACTGCGAAATCCGGAAATCACATCCTTCTGACAGATGATGATATAAATCGGCAGGGCGACGACAATTGCGACAAGCATAGCGAGCTTTAGTATCGTCAGAGCGCGGCGCAGCCGCTTTTCCCTGCTTCCTTTGTCACTCATACACAAAGTCCCCTTCCCTTCAGAAGTCCCTTTCGGTACAGTCGGTTCAGAGAGTTCATGACGCCTAGCCTGGAGTGTTCATATGTCAGCCCTCCCTGAAAATAGACGATAAACGGTTCCCTCATAGGTCCGTCAGCGCTCAGTTCGATGGAGGAACCCTGCACGAATGCGCCGGCCGCCATGACCACAGGATCCTCGTATCCCGGCATAGCCCATGGCTCCGGCCGCACAAAGGAATCCACCGGAGCGGCCGCCTGAATTCCCTCGCAGAAGGCGACCACCGACTCACCGCTTTCCAGACGGACCGCCTGAATAATATCCGACCGCGCTGCCTCCGATTCGGGGCAGACCCGATATCCTAAAGCGGAATACGCCTGCCCGCAGAGCAAAGCGCCCTTCACCGCGCCGTTCACCACAGATGGTGCAAGAAACAGTCCCTGCAGCATTGCTCTGGTCTGTCCAAAAGTCAGACCGCACTCCGCACCGATACCGGGACATGTCATGCGGTAGCTGATTTTTTCAATCAGTTCCGCCCGACCGCACACATAGCCGCCGGACAGCGCCAGTCCGCCGCCCGGATTTTTGATCAGTGAGCCGGCGATAACATCCGCGCCCACTTCAGAAGGTTCCCGGATATCCGTAAATTCCCCGTAACAGTTGTCGACCATGCAGATGATCTCCGGGTGCTCCTTATGCACAAAGGACGCCCACTCCTCAATCTGCGGAATCGTCAGCGCCCTCCTCCAGCTGTAACCTGTGGAGCGCTGCACACAGACCATCCTGGTGGAAGGGCCGATCGCCGCTGCTACGCCGTCAAGATCGATACTCCCGTCCGCCTTCAGTTCCACCTGTCTGTATTTTACCCCGTAATCCGCCAGTGAGCCCTTTCCCCGGCCCCGAATGCCGATGACCTCTTCCAGGGTGTCATACGGTCCGCCGCTGCAGTAGATCAGCTCGTCTCCAGGCCGGAGAAGTCCCATCAAAGTGATGGCAAGCGCATGAGTTCCGTTTACAATCGTAGGACGCACCAGCGCAGCCTCCGTACCGAAAATTTCAGCGTATACCCGCTCCGTCGCCTCCCGGCCAGCGTCGTCGTAGCCGTAACCGGTCGTCCATCCGAAATGCATATCCGCAATGCGATTTTTTTGCAGTGCGGACAAAACTTTGTATTGATTGTATTCCCGGATTTCGTCCTGTGCGGTGAATCGTCCGGATAACTGTTCTCCGCATACTTCCACATGTCTGATTACTGCGTCCTCAATACTGTATTTTTCAGCCAGAAGCTGATGAATCTCATTTTTCATTCTTATCCTCTCCGTTTCCGTATTCAGTCTCATACCGTTCTGCTTTATGCCGCCCGTTCCCATGCCGCTCAGTTTCATGCCGCACAGTTTCGTATTGCTCGGTTTCGCGCCGTTCGATTTCCCATTCCATGCCATGGACCAGATCACGCTTGACGTTCGCTTTATGACGGGCGTAGAGCTGGGTCGTCGTCACCTGCTCGTGATCCAGCAGCGCCGCCACATCATAAATTGAATTGCCCCGTCCGATCAGACTGGTTGCCGCCGTTGCCCGCAGCTTATGCGGGCTGTAGCCTGCACTGCGGCTGGTCTTCAGCGCGATGGATGTGTATTTCTTCACAAGCTCCCTGATCTGCCGCTGTGTCATCCGGCGTCCCTGAAGAGACAGAAACAGTGCGTCCCGGTGCTCCGGCACGACGGCGCTGTCTTCCTTGCGCTCGTTATTCAGATAATCGTGAATCACCGCGGTCACAGAATCGTTCATTGGCATGATGGATTCTTTTCCCCTCTTCCGGTAGATTTTGAACTCTCCCCGGCTGAAATTGAAAGAGGACACATTCAGCTGCTGAAGCTCCGAGAGACGCAGTCCGTAGGTCAGGAACAAAATCAGAATCGCCTTGTCCCGCTTTCTCGTCTTCTCCCAATAAGCCCGCTCATGCTCCGTCAGGCCGGTGCCGGTGCTCACAGCATCCAGCATGATCATTACCTCATCATCCTGCAGTGCTTTAATCTCCCTTTCGTCCGCCTTCTGCACCCGGATGGGATCGAATCCGTCGGTAATATTTCTGGAAATCAGCTCATCCCGGTACAGCTGCTTAAACATCACGGAAACAGAAGATTTCTTGCGGGCCAGAGTTTTGCTGTGATTTTCATAGACGGTAATGTTTTTCTCTGTCTCTACCCTGTATTTCCTGCAGTAATCCAGATAAATATTGATGTCCGCCGCCCGGATCGCGTCAAACTCCTTCAGTGTGATCTTCCCGATGCTCTCCGCCTCCGTCAGATCTGTCTCCCGAACCAGATAATTCAGAAAGAACCTGATGTCACGAAGGTAGGCAAGCCGGGTCATGGGAAGCACGTTTCCGCGCAGATAGATAAAAAAACCTCTCAGGAACCGGGGCATCTGCGTCTCCAGTTTCTCACACTCCTCGTCGATTTCATTTTCCGTCTCGACGATATTGTCCGGCCGGTCACTCTTGTTATGAATTTTTACGATTTTATCTGTTCCCTGAGCCATTCGTTCATTGCGCAGATACAGCGCTCCTCACTTTCATATTCCGATATGCTGAACCATTTCATGTCCCTGTACCGCCGGAACCAGGTCAGCTGCCGCTTTGCCAGATGTCTCGTGTTACGTTTAATCAGCCGCACGGCCTCCTCCCGGTCGTATTCCCCCTGAATATATCCGATGAGTTCTTTGTAGCCGATGCCCTTCATGGAAATATCCGTTCCTGTAAGACCCATGCTCAGAAGCTTGCGAACCTCCTGCTCCAGTCCCTGCTCCATCAGCATGTCCACTCTTCGGTTGATGCGGTCATAGAGTTCCTGACGATCGCGGTTCAGCCCGACGAGTACAGGCGAATAATCCTTTGTCGGAACAGGATCTGAAGCAAAATCCTTCACCCTGTTCCCCGCCTCCGCCGCCTCCAGCGCCCGGATCACCTTCTTCAGATTATTGGGATGGATCCTGTCTGCCGCCGCAGAATCCGCCGCCCTCAGCCGGTCATAGACCGCTGCCGGACCCTGCTCCTCCGCCAGAGCGTACATCGCGTCGCGAAACCCGTTGTTCTCCGGGGGCGCGCTGAAATCCATATCGTACAGAAGTGAATTGAGGTAGAGACCGGTTCCGCCTGCGATAATCGGGATCTTTCCGTGGACAAAGACCTCTTCGATGGCTGTCTTCGCCAGCTTCTGATAACGGGCGACGGAGAAACTTTCCCGCGGGTCAATCTGATCCACCAGATAATGACGGACCTTCGACTGCTCCTCCGCAGTAGGCTTGGCACTGCCGATATCCATGTACTGATAAAGCTGCATGGAATCACAGGAAATAATCTCTCCTCCCAGCGCCAGTGCGGCTTCGATGGCGAATCGGGTCTTGCCGACCGCAGTGGGACCGCAGATCGCGATGATTTTTCTGTCTGTATCATTCATTCCGAGTCACGCTCTCTTGAACATCTTTTCGATGTCATACATGGAAAAACGGATAAAGGTCGGTCTGCCGTGGGGGCAGGAGAAGGGATTCCGGCACCGGGCCAGATCCCGGATCAGCTGCCGGAGCTCCATGTCCGACATGTGGTCGCGGGCCTTGACAGCGGATTTGCAGGATCGGGTGATCAGCTTATCGATGACCACAGTATTGCGCAGGTCATCCTGCTCACCGATCTGGTCCACAAAATCATGCAGAAAGGACTCCGCCTCAGATATCTCCATGAAGTACGGGATTTCCCTGATGATATAGGAACTTGGGCCGAATTCTTCTATGTGATAGCCCATGTCCCGCAGGGAGTCGATCCAGTCATATTCCTCCTCCCTGACGCTCAGAGGCACCTCAAGTGTAATAGGCGTCAGAATGGTCTGAGAAGGTTTATCGTCATTGAGATATTCCTCCGCAAGACGTTCATAGAAAATCCGTTCCTGTGCCGCGTGCTGGTCGATGAGGTAAAATCCGTCAGAATCCTCCGCTGTGATATACGTATCGAAAATTGAACCGGTGATCTTCAGCCCGCTGAAGTCGAAAGGCTTCTGCCGCGGTCCGCGGAGATCCATCGCCGAAGGGTCACGTTCCGCCGAAGGTTTCCCGTCAGTCATCGCCGCAGCATCCATTACCGCCGAGCTTCCTCCCGCCGCCGGCGGATAAGCTCCGGATCCGGCTGTTCTATCTTCCGAAAATGCAGTCGATGAAGCTGCCGGATCTGCCGCCGATGCATGCGTAGCGGCTGTCGGAGATGCCGAAGACGTCTCCTGATCTTCTTCCCGCATTCTGGACAATATATGTTTTATGTCAACCTGATCCTCTTTTCGCTCCTTTCGAAGCAGACCGTCCTGTCCGGCACTGATGTGGAAAGGCTCCGGCCGGTCACTGCCCGGAGCATCCGGGGTTCCCGGTGCGGAAGACTTCGCTTCTTCTGTGCTCCCTGCCCCTGCGGCAGGAAAGTAATCCCGCACCTCGACCACCGCATCCTTTGCGGCAAGCGTCCGAAACACCGCCGCCTTCAGCGCGGAAATGACCGCCTTCTCATCGTGAAAGCGGACCTCCTTCTTGTTCGGATGGATGTTGACATCCACCGTTTCCGGATCCGTGCGCAGGAACAGGAACACGACCGGCTGCCGGCCTTCAGCGAGCCGTTCCCGGTATCCCTCCGATACCCCCCGCTCCATGATCCTGCTCTTGACGATGCGTCCGTTCACAAAGAACACCTGATCCCGTCTGGTGCTGCGAGTCAGGGACGGTCTCGAAATACAGCCGGACACAGAGTATCCGTTCTCTCCGTATTCCACCTCTACCAGTTCCTCATATTCCCGGCGATGGTAGACCGCAGCGATCGTCTTCTTCAGATTTCCGTCACCCGGCGTGCTGAAGAGGTTCCGTCCGTTGTTGATTAACTGGAACCTTCGGTCATGATACGCCATCGCCATCTCTGAAACAAAATCGATGATCAGTCCGCTCTCGGCAGAGTCCGACTTCAGAAACTGCCGACGTGCAGGCGTATTATAAAACAGGTCGGTAACGATCATCGTCGTCCCTTCCGGACAGCCTACTCCTGTGTTTTCGATAACTTCACCGCCGTGTATCGTGATGCGGCACCCGGTTCTCTCCTCCGGGGGTCTTGTGATCAGAGAGGTTCTGGTCACCGCCGCGATGCTGGCAAGTGCCTCGCCCCTGAATCCGAGAGAATTGATCGCCGTCAGATCCGCCAGCGTTGCGATTTTGCTGGTGGCGTGGCGCAGAAATGCGGTTTCCGCCTCGTTCCGGGGGATTCCGCAGCCGTTGTCCGTCACGCGAACAAATGTCTTTCCGCCGTTTCTGATTTCCACCGTAATCTCAGAGGCACCGGCATCGATGGAGTTTTCCACCAGTTCCTTGACGATGGAGATGGGCCGTTCGATAACCTCCCCCGCTGCGATTTTGTCCGCAATGTTTTTCTCCAGTAATTTAATCATCGATCAATTCCTTCAGATCCTCCAGAATGCGTATCGCCTGAGACGGCGTCACATTCATCAGGTCAATCTTCTTCAGTTCCTCTACAACGGGAACCGGCTCGCGTGAGAAGAAAGACAGCTGCTTCGGTTCCTCCTTCGCCGGTTCACGGGAAAACGCCTTTGTCACAGAATTCCCCGAGCCCTCCGCCTCCAGGCGGGCAAGCTTGTCCTCCGCACTGTTCAGAAGCCGGGAAGGAACGCCCGCCAGCCGCGCCACATGGACACCGTAGCTTCGGCTCGCGCTGCCGGGCACGATTTTGTGCAGGAAAATGATATTGCCGTTCTCCTCCGACACATCCACGTTCAGGTTACGTACTCCGGGAAGCTCGTCTTCCAGCACGGTCAACTCGTGATAATGCGTAGCGAAAAGCGTCCGGATCCGGCGTTTCTCGCTGCAGAGGTATTCCACCGTGGCCCAGGCGATGGACAGCCCGTCATAGGTGCTGGTGCCCCGTCCGATCTCGTCCAGGATGATCAGACTCCGCTCTCCGGCGTTTCGCAGAATATACGCAAGCTCACTCATCTCCACGAAGAATGTGGACTGCCCCTGAGCCAGATTATCCGATGCGCCGATGCGCGTGAAGATCCGGTCGCAGACGCCGATGTGGGCTTTTTGTGCAGGGACAAAGCATCCTGCCTGCGCCATCAGAACGATCAGCGCGGTCTGCCGCATATAGGTGGATTTCCCTGCCATGTTCGGCCCGGTTATGATGAGCATGCTGGACTGATCGCTGTCCATATAAGTATCGTTGGACACGAACAGTCCCTGTTCCGTCGTCTGCTCAATGACAGGATGCCGGCCCTTCTCGATGGAGAGCAGTCTGCTGTCATCCACCGTCGGGCGCACATAACCCAAACGCATGCTCACCGTGGCGAAGGAGCACAGGACGTCGAGAACTGCAATAGCGGCGGAGGTCTTCTGGATCTCCAGGATGTACTCTCCGATTTTCTCCCGCAGACCGGTAAAAATCTCATACTCCAGTTTGTTGATTTTCGCCTCGGCGTTCAGAACAAGGCTCTCCTTCTCCTTGAGTTCAGGCGTGATAAACCGTTCCCCGCCCACCAGGGTCTGCTTGCGGATGTATTCCTCCGGCGTCTGATCGAGGTTGGAACGGCTGATTTCAATGTAATAGCCGAATACCTTGTTATATCCCACCTTCAGGTGCTGAATACCGGTACGCGATTTTTCGCTCTGCTCCAGTCCGGCAATCCAGTCCTTCGCATCACGGATAGAGTCCTTCAGAATGTCCAGTTCCTCAGAAAAGCCCTCCCGGATCAGTCCGCCCTCTTTCACCGTGTACGGCGGCTCCTCCACAATTGCCTCCTGAATCATTCGGTACACCTCGGAAAGATCTGAAATCTCCGCACCGAGTCCGTTAAGGAGTTCGCTCCGCGCATCACTCAGATTGTCCCGGATTTCCGGCAGGCACTCGATGGAATTCCGCAGAGCGATCAGATCCTTCGCGTTAGCACTGCCTGCGGCAATCCGACCCGAGAGACGCTCAAAATCATAGATCTGCTTCAGCGCCTCCACGATGTTGTTCTGCAGAAGCGGCTGTTCCGTCAGTTCTTCCACGGCGTCCAGGCGGAGATTAATCTCGCCGGACTCGTTCAGAGGTTCCCGCAACCACTGCTTGAGTCTGCGCCCGCCCATCGCGGTGGAGGTTTTATCCAGGACCCACAAAAGCGAGCCCTGCACTTTTTTATCATACAATGTCTCTGTAATCTCAAGGTTTCTGATCGTCGCCTTGTCCAGAGACATGTGATTTCCGATCTCATAAAACTGGCAGCGGGTCAGCTGTTTCAGATTCTGTTTCTGGGTTTCCAGAAGATAGGACAGCAATGCTCCCATAGCCAGAATGCACAGTTCCCGTCCGTCAATGCCCAGAGCCGTCAGAGATATACTTCCGAACTGGGCTCTTATCGCCGTCTCCGCCGATTTTTTAGAGTAGTAGGAATCAGGCATCACATGAATGAAGGAATCCGTCAGATCACGGATTTCTCCCTCTCCATAGTTCTGCGCCGCTTCCTGATTGATCAGGATTTCCCTGACGTTGATTTTGACCAGCTCGTTGATCATATCCTCAAACATATTGGCTCCGCCGGTCTTTTCTGTAATATAAAGTTCCCCGGTGGAAATGTCACAGTATGCAACTGACATCCCGCCGGTACTCATATATACAGACGCAAGATAATTGTTCTCATTCTCATGAAGCATCGCATCAGAGGTCACCGTTCCCGGTGTCACGATGCGGACGACTCCTCTCTTGACCATTCCCCTTGTTTCTGCCGGATCCTCCAGCTGTTCGCATATGGCCACGTTATAGCCCATGCGGACAAGCTTTTCTATATAAGAATCTGCGGCATGGAAGGGGACTCCACACATGGGAGCCCTCTCCTCCAGGCCGCAGCTTTTTCCGGTCAGAGTCAGCTCAAGCAGGCGCGAAACCAGCTTGGCGTCATCGAAAAACATCTCATAGAAATCGCCGAGACGGAAGAACAGGATGCAGTCCTTATACTGCTCCTTAATGTTCATGTACTGCTCCATCATCGGGGATAATTTCATTCTGCCTCCTGTTCTATTTTCCCAGCTTTTTGTTATAAGCTTCCAGGCCGAGGCGGATCAGTTCTACACCTCTCCTCATGTCTTCCTCTTTCAGAACATAAGCGATACGGATCTCATTTTTGCCCTTGCCCGGCGTCGCATAGAAACCTGCGGCAGGTGCGAACATCACGGATTCACCGTTATCTTCAAACTCGGTCAGCAGGAATGTCAGGAAATCCTCGATATCCTCTACCGGCAGAGCGCAGGTCAGATAGAAAGCACCGGCGGGAACTACGACATTCATGCCCGGAATCTTCCTCAGTTCTTCCACAACTGCGTCTCTTCTTCCGCAGTAAATCGCCTTCGCCTCTTCGTAATAAGAATCCGGCAGACGGAACAGCGCAGCGGAGCCGATCTGATCCACGGTGGACACACAGAGACGACCCTGAGCGATCTTCATGCAGCCGCTCATGAATTCTTTGTTTTTGGAAATCAGCAGACCGATTCTGGCGCCGCAGGCGGAAAATCTCTTGGAAACGGAATCCACGATGATAACTCTGTCCGCATACTCCGACAGCTGTCCGAAGGATACCGGAGTTCTTCCGTCGTAAACGAACTCTCTGTAAACCTCATCCGCAATAATCGCCAGATCGTGCTTCTCCGCAATTTCACAGATCACCTTCATTTCCTCCAGAGTCAGGACATTACCGGTAGGATTGCCCGGCTCCAGACAGCAGATGACTCTGGTCTTCGGCGTGATGCACGCTTCAATGTTCTCTCTGTCGGCATAGGCGTAGCCCTTGGAAGCGTCCGCCGGGATCGGTTTCACGATGCCGCCCGCCATCAGAGCAAACGTGGAATAGTTGGTGTAATACGGCTCAGGAATCAGAACCTCATCGCCATCGTTCAGCAGGGAAAGAAACGCCATGCTCAGCGCCTCGGATCCTCCGTTTGTGACAATCATATTCGAAGGTTCAAGTTCGATGTCATACTTTTTGTAATAATCGATAACCGCGCTGATCAGTTCCGGCCTTCCGCCTGACTCCGCATAGGCAATGACCTTTTCATCAAAATTCCGGATCGCTTCCATAAAGCATTCCGGGGTCTCCACATCCGGCTGTCCGATGTTCAGATGATAGATCTTCTTTCCGTTCTTCTCTGCCTCAATGGCCATCGGATTGAATTTCCGGATCGGTGAGAACTGCATCGCATTCACTCTCTTAGAAATGTTCATGACTCTCTTACTCCTTTACATAACATTAATAAGTTACCTTAATTCCTCATGTGATTGTTTCACCACGTTATCGATTAATTCATCGACTGTAACTTGATTATAACGCAATTTTTCAGGTTTGCCAACATGTAAAAGATATTCTATATTTCCCTTCGCACCGGTCACAGGAGAAAAGGTCAGACCGTATGAAACGAGACCGTTTTCCTCTGCATATCCGATACACCGGCGGATAACCTGACAGTGAACCCCCGGATCCCGGACAATGCCTTTTTTTCCGACCTGTTCCCTTCCGGCCTCAAACTGCGGTTTGACCAGACAGACCATCTCTCCCTCCGGGCTCAGCAGCTGCTCAGCCACCGGAAGAATCATTTTCAGTGAAATAAAGGATACGTCGATGCTTATGAAATCCAGCGGTTTCGGGATCTGTGCCGGTTCCAGATACCGCACGTTGCACTTCTCCATATTGACGACTCTGGGATCCGTCCGCAGTTTCCAGTCCAGCTGCCCGTATCCCACGTCCATGGCGTAGACCTTTTTTGCACCGTTCTGCAGCATACAGTCGGTGAAGCCACCTGTGGAGGCACCGATATCGCCGCAGGTTTTTCCGGAAAGCTCCAGTCCGAAACTCCGGATAGATTTCTCCAGCTTGTATCCGCCGCGGCTCACATAGGGGCATTCATTTCCCCGGACCGTAATCTCTGCTTCCGTATCTGTTCTGTTCCCAGCTTTATCGCTGCGCTGTCCGTTTACAAAGACAAGTCCCGCCATAATGGACCGTCTCGCCTTTTCTCTCGAATCGAAAAATCCTTTCTGCACCAGCAGAACGTCAAGCCTTTCCTTCAATGTATTCACGGATCCTTTCTGCAATTCCTTCTCCGTCCAGCCTGTAACGGTGATAGAGTTCTGCCGGCGTGCCGTGCTCGATGAACGAGTCCGGCCACCCCAGGCTTAGGATTTCATATTCCGGCGGCAACTGCGCACCCATATACTGACCGTATCCGCCGATGGTCATGCCGTCTTCCAGCGTGAAAATTCTGCGGCTTTTCTTCTCTAACAAAGTCCGATCCGCCGGTTTCACCTCCGATACCGCAACAACGCCCACATGCAGCCCCTGTGCCGCAAGGATCTCCCGGGCCTTCAGTCCGTGACTCACCATTGAACCCACCGCCCAGATATCGCCGTCCGATCCGTCACACAGACGGGAGTTTCCGCCATGGAAAACCTGCTCTTTGTCACCCTGCTCACATCCGCCCCTCGGATAACGGATCGCAACCGGCCCGTCCAGAGTAAACGCATACCGAAGCATGGCCCTGAGCTGACCGCCGTCTGCCGGCGCCAGAATCCGCATATTCGGCATTGAAAGAAGATAGCAGAGATCCATGAGCCCGTGATGTGTTTCCCCGTCTGCGCCGACGATGCCGGCTCTGTCAATGGCGAAAACCACCGGCAGATTCTGCAGGCAGACGTCTTCCAGCAGCTGGTCATAGGCTCGCTGAAGGAAGGAGGAATAAATAGCCACCAACGGCCGCATGCCGCCTTTGGCAAGTCCCGCAGCGAAGGTCACCGCATGCGCTTCAGCAATTCCGACGTCAAAACAGCGGCCGGGACAGGCTTCATGAAACGGTTTCAGCCCGGTTGCGGACTCCATGGCCGCCGTTATGGCGACGATATTCCGGTTCTCCCGTCCCAGCTCTGTCAGCGTGTCCCCCATCACCCGGGACCAGCTCAGCTGCGGTGATGACAGAACCTTTCCCGTTTCCAGATTGAAGGGCCCGATCCCGTGAAATTTGTCGGGATCCGCTTCCGCGTTCCGGTACCCCTTTCCCTTCCTGGTAATTACGTGGAGAATGACAGGACCTTCCACTTTTTTTGTATTTTCCAGAGCTTCGATTACGTCCTCGATTTTGTGTCCGTCGATGGGCCCCAGATAAGTGAATCCAAGCTCCTCGAAAATGATACCTTCGTTCAGGATCGCATACTTCATCCGTTCCTTGGCGCTGGAGATGCCGGAGGTCAGTTCTCTGCCCACTACGGGAATGCGGTTCAGACTTTCCCTCACCGTCTTCTTGACATCCATATAGCGGGCGGAGGAGCGCAGACGGATCAGATGGTTGGACAGTCCGCCGATATTTCTCGAAATGGACATGCCGTTGTCATTCAGAATGACGATTACCTTGGATTTGGACGCGCCGATATTGTTCAGTGCTTCGAATGCCATTCCGCCGGTCATCGAGCCGTCTCCGATCACCGCGATGATATTGTATTTCTCCTTCCTGAGATCTCTGGCTACTGCCATTCCGGCGGCGGCGGACAGTGACGTGCTGGAATGTCCCGTATCATATGCGTCATGCTCGCTCTCCGCGGCCTTTGGAAATCCGCTCATTCCCCCGCTCTGGCGGAGGTGATCGAACTGTCCGGCCCGTCCGGTCAGGATCTTGTGAACATAGGACTGATGTCCCACATCCCAGATGATCCGGTCACGGGGGCTGTCAAAAACCTTATGTATCCCGATGGTCAGCTCCACAACGCCGAGATTGGAGGCCAGATGACCTCCCGTTACAGATACCTTCTGAATCAGAAAATCCCGAATGGCATAGGACAGGAGCTCCAGCTCCGATTCGTCCATGCTCTTCAGATCCTCCGGAAAATTATAGTCAGTCAGATTTTTTTTCATCCTGTTCCCGTCCTGTTTCCTTAAATTTCCCTCTCCGCCGGTCGATTTCCGCAGTCTTTCTCATTCTACGGATTTCCAAGCACAGTCGGAGAATTTCCTTTCCCGTGTCAGTATGTGCGCTTCTCCAGTTTCAGTACAAGGTTCCGGAAAAATTCCGCGTTATCATAATAATCAGCGATGGCCGCGACCGCATTCTCCGTCAGTTCATGCAGTCTCTTTTCCGAAGCCTCCATTCCGTGCAGGGAAACGTAGGTCACCTTTGCGTTCTTTTCGTCCTCGCCGGTCTTCTTTCCCATCTCTCCCGCATTTCCGCGAACGTCCAGAATATCATCCGCAATCTGAAAGGCCAGACCGAGATTTTCAGCGTAACGCATCATATCGCGCATCACGGAATCCTCTGCGCCGCCCAGGTACAGCCCCGCCTCTACCGCACAGCGGATCAGCGCGCTTGTTTTGTTCAGGTGAATGTAATCCAGCATTTCCCGGGAGCATTCCCTGTTCTCTGATTCGATGTCGGAAACCTGTCCCGCGATCATTCCGCGAACGCCGGCACCCTTGGAGATCACGTAGGCGGCATTTATCCGGCGTTTCAGTTCAGCGGGGTCGTCAAAGCAGAGGAACAGATTTTTGTACATAACCTCAAACGCCGTGTTCAGCAGTCCGTCCCCCGCCAGAGTCGCGATGCCCGGGCCGTAAACCATATGATTGGTCGGTTTGCCCCGGCGCAGCTCGTCGTCGTCCATCGCCGGAAGATCATCGTGGATCAGCGAATAGGTATGAATGTATTCCAATGCGCAGGCATATGGAAGCGCGACGTTGGAATCACGCCCCGCAAACTCACAGGCCGCCAGCAGCAGAACCGGGCGGAGCCGTTTTCCGCCGGCCGTCAGGCTGTATTTCATGGATTCATACAACGTACCGCTCTTTGCATCGATATTCGGAATGAAATCCAGCAGGTGGTCTTCTACCACCTGTTTATATTCATCATAATTTTCCTTCATTGCTCAGCCTTCCCTTCTTCAGCACTTCTTCAGCACGTTCACTCCTTAATCTCAAATGTTTCAATCTTCTGCTGCGCCTCTCTCAGGGTCCTGCTGCAGAGCTCGAAATATTCCATTCCTTCCTCATAGCAGCGGATGGAATCCTCCAGACTGATCTCTGGAGCCTTAATCCTCTCCGAGCAGTCCTTCAGACGGCTCAGTGCCTCCTCAAAACTCATTTTGTTCTCACTCATCGTTACCATCTCCTGTCTTCTTCAGGCGCCCCTCCGCCGAACCGTTATGAAACGTGATTCTGTATGTTTCCTCCGGGCTGATCAGGTTTGCGTCCAGCATCACCCGGCCCCGGCTGTCTTCAACGATAGAGTACCCCTGCGCCAGGATCCGCCGCGGATCGTTCTCCCTCAGAACCGTCCGGTACTGCTCCAGTCGGTTCTGCACACCGCTGATTTTCGACTCCAGACCGTCCCGGAGCATGCGGATCTGATTTTCCACCTTAAGATTCTGATACATCAGACTGTTTTCCAGCTGACGCCGCAGCTGCTCTTTCCAGGTCTCAAGCTGGCCGGACAGTTCTTCCGTATCCGGTACGGCAATCTGAGCCGCCGCGGTAGGAGTTTCCGCCCGCACATCCGCCACCAGATCAGAAATCGAAAAGTCAATCTCGTGACCCACCGCTGAAATAATCGGAATCCGGGACGCATAAATGCTTCTTGCCACCGCCTCCTCATTGAACGCCCACAGATCCTCCGCGGATCCGCCGCCTCTGCCGACGATCAGGATATCGATATCGTTGAAATTTTCGTTGACAAAATCAATAGCCCGGGCGATTTTTTCCGCCGCACCGTCCCCCTGGACGGCCGTGGGAAAAACAACCACATCACAGACATTGTTCCGTTTGCGAATAATCTTCAGAATATCGCGGATCGCAGCGCCGGTACCGGCTGTGATCACTCCGATCCTGTCCGGATACGGCGGAAGCGGTTTTTTGTGTGCTGGGTTGAAAAGTCCTTCCCGATCCAGCCGCCGCTTCATCTGCTCAAATGCGGCCGCAAGATCGCCCTTCCCTTCGATTTCCAGTGACCGCACATAAAGAGAGTAACTCCCGCCTCTGGAGAAGACGGTGATCCCGCCGGACGCCGTCAGTTCCATTCCGTCTGTCAGCTTTTCCTGCAGCTGCATAGCCTTCTCCCGGTGAAGAAAACAACTCAGTCTGGAGCGGCTGTCCACCAGGGAAAAGTATACGTGTCCGCTGGAATGGTATTTGACACCGGAGACCTCGCCCTGCACCGTTACGCTGCTCAGAAGCGGATCCGTGCTGATCACGCGGTTCAGATAATCATTCAGTTGTGTTACGCTGACAGGCTTCAGCGGCATAATATTTACCTCCTGATAAGGCCACTCCCACGGCGTTGTCCGCCGAAAGCTCCGGTGCACCGAAGTATCTGCGCGTTCCGGTGTCCAGATGGGTCCTGACATATTGACTTGATGAAACGCCTCCGGCATACAGGAAATCCGCAACATCATACTTCTCGGCAATCTGGCGGGTCATCGTTCCAATGGATACTGTAATTTCCCGGAACAAAGCCCGGGTCAGCGCCTCCGTTTCCGCTCCCTCACGGATCAGACGCTGACAGCAGGTTTCGATTCCTGACAGATTGATCCAGCCGTCTTTGCTGCGGATAACCGGAATCCTCACCGTTTCCGGATTCTTCCCTGATTTTTCTGCGGCATCTTTGCTCAGGGTCACACCACATCCTCTGTTTCCGTTGTGCCATCCGACCCCGGAGACGCTGCCGCCGGAACTCTTCATTGCGATTTCGTCCAGCTCCGCGCCGCAGGGAAAGTGCATCCCCAGCGCAACCCCTACCCGGTCCAGAAGCTGCCCGTAGGAGATGTCCCGGCTGCCTCCGACAATCTGGTACGATGTCCCGGCTTCCCGTTCCTCCACGAGAATCGCCTCCGTCGTTCCGCCGGAAAAATGAAATGATATAAACCGCTTCGACCTTTCCAGCGGCGTGCCGTGGCGAACCGCTTCAATATGACCCTCCTGATGGGATACCCGGTACAGAGGCACGCCCAGCGCCGCCGCCGTGGATCGAGCCACGGCGAGCCCCGCCATAAACACCGGCATATACGAGCCTTCCACCGGGCGCGGCCTTTCCGACACGCTGACCGCCGCAATTTCGCGTCCGTCGAACCCGCCCGGCTTCCGGAACAGCTGTTCCATCATTTCCGGAAGCCGGTTCACATGCTGAAAAACCGCGTCAGACTGGCGGAGCCCCCGTTCCCCCTCCTTAACTGTCAGGAATCGCTGATGATTTGCCAGAATCTCTCCGTCCTCATCTACCAGCGCGACCGAGGTCTTGTAATTGCTCGTATCTATTCCCAGAAAACATCTGCCGCTCATTTTCTCTCCCTCGCAATGCTGCCCAGGATGGCATTTACAAACTTCGGAGACTGATCTGTCCCGTATTTCTTCGTTATCTCCACCGCCTCATTGATAGAAACAGCGGGGGGAATATCCGGCATATACAGAATCTCGCAGACTGAAAGACGCAGAATCGACACATCTGTTCTGGGCATCCGCTCGATTTTCCATCCGATGCTGCAGCGGGCGATCTCACTGTCGATTTCTTCTTTATGGGCACAGAACTTCTCATAGACCGATTCACAGTATTCCTTCTGAATGCCCAGGCGGGTATCCCGGACATATCGTTCCAGAGGCCCCGTCATATCATCCGAGGTCACATCCATCTGGTACAGCACCTTCATCATAAATTCTCTGGCTTCTCTTCTGGTCATTCTCTTTCCTCCACTGCTTCCACGCCGTCTACATGAATGTTGATCTCCCTGACAGGCAGGCTGCATGCCTCCTCCATTGCCTTTTTCACCTTTCTCTGAATATCCCAGGCAAGCTGGGGGATCTTCGTGCGATAATAAACATTGATATGAAGATCGATGTCCAGCCTGTCATCATCGTCAGACATCTTTACGCCTCTGACCGGCGTCGGGAGCCCGGGTACGGTCTTCAGCGTATCCGTCAGCGTCCCGTTCATACTGCTGACGCCTTCGGCAGACAGCGCTGCCTCCGCCGCCTTTTCCATCAGCGCCCGCGAAACATGCTCCCTTCTCTGTGAATTTTCTGCCGCGCTCATGATTTCTGCTCTTCCTTTTCTTCTCTTGTTTTTTCATCCTCATCCTGAGGCGAGTAATTCCGGTCAATATGCAGCCGGACCTTTTCAATCCGTCTCTCTCTCACGGACAGGATCGTGAAAGTGTACCGCTCAAAGGACACCGCCTGATTGACGTATCCGTCCCGCGGAATTTCGCCGATCATATCGATCAGGTATCCGCCGATGGTTTCGCTGCGGTCCGATTCCAGATCCGTTCCCAGCGCCTCATTGAGATCATCCAGGTCTGTATTTCCGTCTACCAGATAATCATCCTCATCCAGTTTCTCGATGCTCTCCTCTTCCTCGTCGTATTCATCGTCTATATCGCCCACGATTTCCTCGATAATATCCTCCATCGTCACGATTCCGCTGAAGCCGCCGTATTCGTCGATCAGAATGGCGATGTGCTGCTTCTCCTTCTGAAGTTCGAAGAACAGCGTGTCGATTTTCTTTGTTTCCGGCACAAAATACGGCTGGCGCAGAATTCCGCGTATATCAACTTTGTCGAAACCCTCCTCGCGGGCTTTGATCAGATAGTCCTTGATATGAAGAATTCCAATGATATCGTCCGCGCCGCCGTTGCATACCGGCATCCTGGTGTACCTCAGTTTCATCAGCTGATCCACATACTCCTCCGGCGGATCCGTGATGTCGATCATGAACACGTCCGTCCGCGGCGTCATAATCTCATAGGCAAGCTCATCATCAAACCGGAAGATACTCCCGATCATCTTCTTGCCCTCCTCCCGGAGTTCACCGTTCAGCTGACCGACCTCCAGCATGGACATGATTTCATCTTCGGAAAACTCCTGCTCGTCCACATCGGTTTTCTGGCGGAACATACGCAGAAAGATATTGGCGATCTGCAGTTCAAGCCAGGTGACCGGCAGCAGCAGACGATAAGTGAACGTCTGAACTCCCGCCATTTTCCGGGCGATAGACTCCACGTGCTGAGAAGACAGTTTTCTGGGGAATATCTCACCCACAGATACGATAACGGCCAGGAACACGAGAACGCTGACGATTTTGTTGTATGGAAGCAGCAAAACCAGAACCGCGCCGGCGGCTGTGATCGCATAACTCAGCAGATTGTTAGTATAACGGTAACGGGAGGGCTTCTCCAGAAGCTTCCACAACTTCTCTGCCCGCGGATCCCGCGGTTCCTCCTCCATCCAGCCGCGCACCTTGCTCCTGCTGACTGAATCCATCGCGGTATTACAGATGATAACGATCATATTCAGTATGACCAGCGCGGCCGCCACGGCCATAACACATGATAACGGCAGACTATCCGGGTCTGTTGTCATGATTCTTCACTCCATTTCTCTATGCCTGCAGCATTGCAGATTCCATGTATAATGTTGTGCCTTACTGATTATCCCATGTATAAATGCGTTCCCTGCAAAGCCTTTTCCGATACTGTTTTCTGTGTTTCCTTCAGGGTTCTTCGATTTTCCGGCGGAGCATGTAGCCCTCCTTCACCGGCTGCTCCATCCTCATGCGCAGCATCTGCTGAGGATGAGGCGCGGATTCCAGCGGTTCCCCGCTTTTCAGATCGTACATTTCTCCGATTTCCTGACAGAAGAATCCGATGTCCGGGCCGAACACCTCGATGCGCTCTCCCCGGGTCATTTTGTTCCTCTGCTCCACGACGGCGAATCCGTCGTCACCCGCCGGTCTGCGCACCACACCCACAAAAGTGTATTCCTTCCGGTAGGCGCTGGTTTCGTAATTCTGATCCTCTGCTGCAGCCTCGTGAAAATAGAAGCCTGTCGTGAATTCCCGGTGGCTGACCTTGCAGAGTTCGCGGAACCACTCCTCCCGGAACACATAATGCTCCGGATCGCGGTAATATGCATCAATAGCCTGGCGATAGGCATGAACCACCGTCGCCACGTAATACGCACTCTTCATCCGACCCTCGAGCTTGGCGCTGACGACTCCGCTCTCCGCAAGTTCCGGAATATGACGGATCATGCAGAGATCCTTGGAATTGAGGATATATGTCCCCCGGCTGTCCTCCTCGATCGGATAATACTGGCCGGGGCGTTTCTCCTCTGTCAGAGCATAGCGATAACGGCAGGGATGGGCACACAATCCGCGGTTCGCATCTCTCCCCGTCATGAAACTGCTCAGGAGACAGCGTCCGGAGTAAGAAATGCACATTGCTCCGTGTACAAAGGCCTCCAGTTCCGGTCCATCGGAGCTTTTCTGTGAAATCTCCCGGATTTCTGCAAGAGAAAGTTCCCTCGCAAGAACCAGCCGTTTCACCCCCATTCTGTGCCAGAAGCCGGCAGCTCTGTAATTTGTCATGTTCGCCTGCGTCGACAGATGAAGCTCCGCAGAAGGAAACTCTTCGCGAATGACATCCATGACGCCCGGATCGGAAACCAGGAACGCGTCGATCGGAATTCCGCGCAGTTCTCTGAGATACATCTGAAGAGGTCCGATATCCTCGTTATGCGCGTAAATATTCACGGTCAGATAACATCTGCACCCGCGCTGACGGGCATATTCCACACCCTCCCGAATCTCCGGAACCGTGAGATTTCCCGCGCCGGCCCGTAGAGAAAACATCTCTCCTCCGAAATAGACAGCGTCTGCGCCGTAGTCTACGGCGGTTTTCAGTTTTTCCAGATCCCCCGCAGGGGCAAGCAGCTCAATTTTTTTCATTTCTTCTCATACAAGGTGACCGCCATGCCGTCGCCCACAGTCATCAGCGATGTGGTCATGCGGGGATCCCTTGTGATGAAATCCAGATATTCCCGCATTTTTCTCCGATTAGTATTATGTTTCCTGCGGTGCTTTCCGTCCGGCGCAGCCGACTCGAATACCGTCAGTCCATGCATCAGAATGTTATCCGAAACGATCACGGCACCGTCTCCGCAGATTTCCAGAGCACTCTCCAGGAACCGTTTGTAATGGCTCTTGGCAGCATCGATGAACACAAAGTCAATGTCCGCGATTCCCCGATCCCTGAGTTTCTCAATCTGTTCCTGACCGTCACCGAACAACAGATGAACACGGTCTGATACACCGGCGCGTTTCACATTCAGACGCGCCGCAGAATACGCCAGTTCATCTTTTTCGATGGTATAGATCTCCGCCTCCGGACAGGACAGGGCAAAGAATGCTGCCGAGTAGCCGATCGCCGTTCCTATCTCCAGAACGCGAGCCGGCTTCTTCAGTTTCAGCAGCATCGTCAGTACAGATTCAGTTTCCTTCAGGATAATCGGGATTCTGTCCTTTTCTCCCGCTTCCCGGAACGGGACCAGAGCGTCGCTGACCGGTCGGTAATACCGGTTCAGAAACGTCTGGACATCCGCATTTATCATCTCCATCAATTATTTTTGCTCTCGGCCTTGTCTCTTGCTTTGTAATACGCTTCCTTGTCCTTCAGGAACTGTTTATATGTCGTCGAAAAGACCATGGTGTCATCCAGCCTGTCGCTGAGAATGAAGTACATGTACTTGGTCTTCGCGGGATTCAGCGCCGCTTCAATTGACGCTCTGCCCGGATTGCATATGGGCCCGGGAGGCAGACCGGTGTACTTATACGTATTATATTTGGAGTCCACCTTGGTGTCATCAATAGACAGATCTTTCTTCCGGTCGCTGCTGAGACTCAGGACATACTGGACGGTGGAATCCATCTGAAGTGCCATGCCGTCGTCCAGACGGTTGTAGATGACGCTGGCGACCTTGGCTCTGTCTTCGTCCACCGCCGCCTCCTTCTCAATGATGGATGCGATGATGATGATCTCATTCTCAGAATAGCCCAGTTTCTTGGCCTTGGCGCGGTCCGCATCGGTGAACACTTTCTGATAGGCGCTCAACATCGTGCTGATGATAAAATCGCCGTCCGATGTTGCCGGAATCGTATAAGTGCTCGGGAACAGATAGCCCTCCAGATTGTGTTTGCCCTTCTGCGCCTTTTTCAGGAACGTGTATTCCGTGGAAAATCCGCCGTTTTCCAGAAGAGACACAAACTGGTCTTTATCCACAAGACCGATAGATGCCAGACGGGAGGCAATGTCATACTCCGTGTAGCCCTCCGGAATCGTGAAGGTGATGTCGTTCGTCTTTCCGTTCTGCAGAATATGCGAAATCTCCGACGCAGTCATCGACGGGGACAGTGCGTAGGTACCGGCCTGATACGTTCCGTCCAGACGTTTATATGCAGTGTACAGCTTAAACGCAGAGCCGGAATTGATGATCTTCTTCTTCTCAAGAAGCGCGCCGATATCACTGGTGGTTGAACCCTTCTCAATCGCCACTGTGATCATCGTCTTGCTTCCGGAATCTCTGGCGTTTCCTCCGAGACTGTTCGCGTATATGATCAGTCCGAGAAAGAGGACGATCAGAAGCGCAACGATCAGAAGAATCACCTTTATGACCGTTCCCTTTCCTTTGGCTTTGGTTTTTTTACTCATATATTTCCTCCAGGTTGCGTCAGAAACGAAGAAAGGAGCGTATAATACGCCCCTTTGAATGTTCGTTCATTGTAAAGTTTACAAGGTTCCGGGGCCCTGCGCATTCTCATGCCGAGGGTTTACTTGGATCTTCCCAGATACTCGCCGGATCTGGTATCGATCTGAATCTTTTCACCTTCCTCGATGAAAATCGGCACCTGGATCACAGCGCCGGTTTCAACTGTGGCGGCCTTTGTCACGTTCGTCGCGGTGTCGCCCTTGACGCCCGGCTCGGTTTCTGTCACCACGAGATCCACGAAATTCGGCGCTTCTACCTGGAACGGGGTTCCGTTGTAGAATTTGATCGTCGCCTCGTCATTCTCTCTCAGGTACTTCATCGCCTCTTCCACATCATCTTTGCTGATGGGAACCTGGTCATAGGTTTCCTGATCCATGAAATAGTAAAGTTCACCATCGTTGTACAGGTACTGCATCGTCTTGGTGTCGATGTGAGCCTTCGGGAACTTGTCGCTGGGGTTGAACGCCTCCTCGCGAATCGCTCCCGTCAGGATATTCTTGTACTTGGTGCGGACAAAAGCGGCACCCTTTCCCGGTTTGACATGCTGAAAGTCCAGAACCACATGGGGTTCCCCGTTCATCTCAAACGTAACGCCTTTTCTGAAATCTCCTGCTGTTATCATTGGTCTTAACTCTCTTTCTATCTGTCTTTTTCTTATCTGTTATTTTCCGTGACCCGTTACAAATCTGTCAAACTGTTCACGATATGAACTATTATAGCAGATTTAGAGCGGATTGCCAATACCCATTGCTTCTCCGAGGATTTTGTAGACGTCGCTCATCATCAGAGAAAACCGCATCTGTGCCTGCAGATAAGCCGCGGCGGCGGGGTCCTTCATGACGATCTGATAGAGATCCTGAATCTGCTGCTGCATACCGTCTGCGGCAGTTTCTCCCATCATCTGTCTGGCCTGAAGCTCCATCTGTTTCGCCTCAAAATCATGAACCGCATTCGCGATCTCCGGATTCTGGTCGATCCTCTGCTTCAGTGCGTCATACTGTTTGAATTCCTCAGATTCCCGAATGGCCTGTGCCAGCCCGTGAGCCTGATCATACACGTTCATACTGTTATCACCTCTCGATTTATTTTCATGCACCCGTTAAAATCTGCGGGAGCATAACGGGCAGCAGCGGGTTCATATATCCAGGAAAATCGGCATGATGATCGGACTGCGGCGCGTGCTCTTGAACACGAACTTACGCATGTCGTCCCGAACGCCGTTCTTAATGGTATTCCAGTCCTTGAACCCGCCCCGGATATTCGCTTCTATGGATTCCAGAGCTTTTTTGCGGGCCGCCTCGATCAGTTCCTCATGTTCTTTGACGTAGACAAAACCTCTCGAGACGATTTCCGGACCGGACACCACGACTCCGTTGGCCCTGTCGATGGCGGCGACAATGATGATCAGTCCCGATTCCGACAGCATCTTCCGGTCTCTCAGTACGACGTTTCCAACATCTCCGACACCAAGTCCGTCTACCAGAATATCGTCGGCACTGACCACGTTTTTGAACTGAATCGCTTTTCTCTTGTCCACAGTCAGCTGATCGCCGTTGCTCAGAATGAAGATATTATCCTTCTTCATTCCCAGTTCCTCCGCCAGTTTCGCATGACGCACCAGATGACGGTGCTCCCCGTGAACCGGCATGAAGAACTTCGGTCGTATAAGGGAGTGAATCAGTTTCAGATCCTCCTGACAGGCATGCCCGGAAACATGAATGTCCGCAACTTCATTGTAAATGACCTCGACTTCCTTTTCGGAAAGCTTGTTGACGACATTTGACACCTCTTTTTCGTTTCCGGGTACCGGAGTCGACGAAAGGATGACCATGTCGCCCTTCTTGAGTTTCACATTGCGGTGCTCGTCGTCAGCCATTCTTGCCAATGCAGACATTGGCTCGCCCTGGCTTCCCGTCGTAATGATGACGAGCTCACTGTCCGGAATATTTCTGGTCTTGTTCAGTTCTACATAGGATCCTGCCGGGAATTTCAGATATCCCAGTTCTACCGCCAGTTTTACCACGTTCTCCATGCTTCTTCCGGAAACTGCAAACTTTCTTCCGTACCGTACAGCCAGTTCGATAATTTTCTGAACCCGATGTACATTAGAAGAGAAGGTGGCAATGATGATCCGGTTTTTCGCTTCCCGGAAAATACCGTCCAGAGTCTGCCCGACCACCTGCTCAGACGGCGTGAATCCCGGCCGCATCACGTTGGTGCTGTCTGCCATCATCAGATCGATTCCCTTGCGGCCCAGCTCCGCCAGTTTGGCGAAATCGATGGGTTCTCCGTCGATGGGCGTGTAATCGATTTTGAAATCGCCGGTATGGAAGATCCGCGCCGCCGGCGTTTCAATGCAGAGGCAGATAGAGTCAGCGATGGAATGGGTCGTGCGGATCGCTTCAACCTTGAAATCGCCCAGTCTGAACTTATCTCCTGCATTGATGGGTCTCAGATCTCCCTTTATTCCGTGCTCGTCCAGCTTGTTGCGGATCAACCCGAGCGGAAGCCGGGTTCCGTAGATCGGCACATTGATTTTCTTCAGAAGGTAGGGGATTCCCCCGATATGATCCTCGTGTCCGTGAGTGATCACAACGCCCCGGATCTTTTTCGCATTGTTGATCAGATAGGTGAAATCCGGAATGACCACATCGATGCCGAACATCTCGTCCTCAGGGAAGGACATTCCGCAGTCGATGACCATAATCTGATCTTTGTACTCCAGAACCGTCATATTCTTTCCGATCTCGTTCAGACCTCCGATCGGGAAGATCTTCATGTTTTCCGCCTTTTTCCTTGGCGTCGCCGCCTTCTTCGGCTTTGCTTTTGCGGAAGTCTGCTCCGCGGTCCGGTTTTTCTTCTGTGTCTTCTGTTTCTCCTTCAGTCCCAGCTGCTTTCCCAGCTCTCTGGTCTCCGCAAATACCGGAGCCGCTGATCTGGTACGGCCGGACTGTCTGCTTTTTTCCGTCCTTTTTCTGCTGCCTCCGCCTGCTGCGGCGCCGCTCTTTCTCTTCTGCGGCGCCGGGCGTGACGGTTTCTTGCTGTTATAGTCTCTCATTCGATTGCTTCCCCTTTTACCTGACGACAAAGTTTACAAGCTTGTCAGGAACCGCAATCGTCTTTACCACATTTTTGCCTTCGATCAGCGCCTGCACCTTCTCGTTCGCTCTGACCTGTTCCTCCAGGGCAGCACGGTCAAGTCCGCTGGCGATCTGCATCTTCTCCTTCAGCTTCCCGTTGATCTGCACGATGATCTCAATGGTATCCTGTTCCAGCGCAGATTCATCGTAGGCGGGCCAGCCGACCTCGGTCAGCGACTCTGTATGTCCCAGGGCACTCCACATTTCCTCACAGATATGAGGTGTGAAGGGCGAAAGGATTACGACCAGCCTGGTGACGGCCGCGCAGAACAGCGGTTCGTTGATCTCCGCGTGCTGCTTATACCGGTAAAGCTCATTCACAAGCTCCATGATTGAGCTGATCGCTGTATTGAAACTGAAGCGTCCGCTCACATCATCCGTAATTTTCTTTATCGTCGTATTCAACATATAGTTCAGTTTTTTATCATCCTCTGTCACGACACTGAAGTCGGTTTCCTTCACGTCATAATTTGTGACAAAGTCATAGACCAGCCTCCATACACGGTTGAGGAAGCGGTAGCTTCCCTCGACGCCGGTGTCGGACCAGTCGAGTTCCTTTTCCGGCGGCGCCGCGAAAAGGATAAACAGGCGCGCTGTATCAGCGCCGTAGCGGTCAATAATCTCCTCGGGGCTGACGACATTGCCCAGAGATTTACTCATCTTCTTGCCATCCTTGTTGACCATGCCCTGCGTCAGGAGATTTTCAAAGGGTTCCTGATCCTTCACAAGGCCCAGATCATAAAGAGCCATCTGGAAGAACCGGGCATACATCAGATGCAGAATAGCGTGCTCCACTCCGCCGATGTACTGGTCTACATTCATCCAGTAATCCGTCTTCTCCCGGCTGAACGCCTGCTTCTCGTTCCCTGGATCGCAATAACGCAGGAAATACCAGGAGGAGTCGAGGAAGGTGTCCATCGTGTCCATCTCTCTTCTGGCCTTTTTTCCGCAGCGCGGGCAGCTGCACTCTCCGAAGGTCCTGGATGTCGTCAGCGGAGATTCTCCTTTTCCGGTGAATTTCACGTCGGTGGGCAGCAGAACCGGCAGATTTTCTTCCTTTTCCGGAACCCATCCGCAGTCGTCGCAGTAGATCATCGGAATCGGGGTTCCCCAGTAGCGCTGTCTGGAAATGAGCCAGTCCCTAAGCTTGTAGTTAACAGTCTTTTCCCCGACACCGTTTTCATTGAGCCAGTCGATCATCGCCGGTATCGCCTTCCGGTTGTTCATGCCGTCAAACTGTCCGGAATTGATCATAGTACCCTCGGCAGCAAAGGCCTCCTTCAGATCGTTTACATCGATGTCCGGATTTCCCGGGTCGACGACCGGAATGATTTCCAGATCGAACGCTCTGGCGAAGTCAAAGTCTCTCTGGTCGTGCGCAGGGACCGCCATGATGGCTCCTGTTCCGTATCCCATCAGAACATAGTCGGAAATGAAGATCGGAACCTTCTTCCCGTTCACCGGATTGACAGCGTATCTGCCGATGAACACTCCCGTCTTTTCCTTTGTCGTCGAAGTTCTCTCAATCTCGTTCATATGCTGGACTTTGTCCAGATACTCGTCCACCGGCTCCTGGTACTGCGTTCCGTCCACCAGTTCCTTTACAAAGGGATGCTCCGGCGCCATAACCATGTATGTACAGCCGAACAGAGTGTCGGCGCGGGTGGTGAAAACCTTCAGTACCCGATCGGTTCCGTCGATTTTGAAATCGATGTTTGCGCCGACGGATTTTCCGATCCAGTTTTCCTGCATGACCTTTACTTTGTTCGGCCACCCCGGAAGATGATCCAGATCCTCCAGCAGACGATCCGCATAATCAGTGATCTTGAAATACCACTGGGACAGATTTTTCTTGCCGACCGGGGTTTTGCAGCGCTCACAGCAGCCGTCCACAACCTGCTCGTTAGCCAGCACTGTCTGGCAGCTTGGGCACCAGTTTACCGGGTTTTCCTTCTTGTAAGCGAGTCCCTTGTTGAAGAACTGAATAAAGATCCATTGCATCCAGCGGTAGTAATCCGGATTGCAGGTCTGCACCTCCCGGTCCCAGTCATAGGAAAGTCCCAGCTGTCTCAGCTGGTCTTCCATCTCGTGAATATTATCCCAGGTCCACTTGTCCGGTGCGATTCCATGCTTGATTGCGGCGTTTTCCGCCGGCAGTCCGAAGGAATCGAAGCCCATCGGATGGAGCACGTTATAGCCCTGCATTTTCTTGAAACGAGCCACCACGTCGCCGATTGAATAATTTCTGACATGTCCCATATGGAGTTTACCCGACGGATAAGGGAACATCTCCAGAACATAATATTTTTCTTTCGACGGATCCTCCTCTGTATGGAAGCAGTCATGCTCCTGCCAGTATTTCTGCCACTTTTTTTCTACCTGTTTAAAATTATACTTCTCGTCCATTATTGTAACTCCTGTTATTGATCTTTTATCTCCACAAAACTGCAGTCACCCCATACCTGCTCCAGGTTGTACCGTTCTCTGAGCTCCGGATTGAAAATATTCACGATCACGTCGCCGTAATCCATCAGCACCCATCCGGTGTTGTTCTTGCCCGCGATACTTCTGGGAGTGACGCCCAGCTCCTCGAAGTGGTCCTCCACCGCGTCGGAGAGAGCCGCTACCTGGCGGTCCGAACCTCCGCTCGCCACAATCAGATAATCTGCAAACGATGATTTGCCGGCGATATCGATGACCTTGATGCCGATTCCCTTCTTCTGATTCAGCACCTCTGCTGCCTGCATTGCAAATTCTTTATTCTCCATTCTTATTCTCCATTAACCTTCTGAAATACGCTTCTGCTTCCGCTGTATCCTCATCCAGAGGAATTCCCCGGCTCTTCACATATTCCGACGTTCTGGACAGTGCCGTCAGACACCCCTCGTCCAGATCCCTCCAGGTCGCTTTCCGGAGTTCCTCCACGCCCGGATAATCCCGGGAGGGCTCGATGGCGTCCGCAATGAACACCACCTTCTCCAGCTGAGACATTCCCGGACGACCTGTCGTATGATACCTTACGGCGTTGATGATATCCGGGTCCGTGATCCCGTAGTCCCGACGCATGATCTCCGCGGCAATCTTTCCGTGTGCAAGATTCGGGTTGTCTCTGTACCGACCGGGGTCCAGCCCCAGCTCGTCCACATATCGGTTCAAGGTATCCCGATCCACGCCGCGAAACATGTCGTGAAACAGCGCAGCCGTCTCTGCCTTCTCCGGATCGGCCCCGTACCGACGGGCCAGCTCTATCGCCGTCGTCCGGACACCTTCCGTGTGAATCCGGCGTTTTTCACTGAGATGATCTCTGATGTAATTACTGATAGAGTCTGTGTTCATTGATATAGTCTGCCACCGGTCCCGGAACCAGGGAATCGATGGGTTTTCCCTCTCTGATGTTTTTTTTGATCTCTGTGGAGGAGATGTTCTTCAGTCTGTTGTGCAGTGTCCTGATTTCCGTCCCGTAAAGTTCCCGGTAGCGCTGAATATGTGCTTCGGTATCAGTCCGGTCGAATCCCGGCCGGGGGGCGAGCACAAAGGAAAATCCGCGAAGCAGTTCCCTGCCTTTGTACCAGCGCTCCAGACTCAGCAGAGAGTCTGATCCGACGATGAACCATAGCCTGTCGCCGGGACACTGCTTCTGCATCTCCGTCAGAGTGTCAAAGGTATACGACACTCTCGTGCTGTCAATCTCCAGCCTGGAGACTGTCACGGAAGGATATTCCGCTGCGACACATTCCAGCATGGCGAGACGGTCTTCCCTGTCTGCGATCTCTCTGCCGATTTTAAACGGACTGACCCGTGCGGGCAGAAGAATGACCCGGTCAAAAAGCCGTTCCTCTGCGGCCGCTTCCATAATGGATAGATGCCCGAGATGGAAAGGATCAAACGTTCCTCCGAGAATTCCGATATTCTTCATGTCACCTGAGCCTGATTGAAAGCTCCTCCAGCTGTTCCTCATCCACAGTGTTCGGCGCATCGCTCACGAGGCACTGAGCGTTCTGGTTCTTCGGGAAGGCCATTACGTCCCGGATACTGTGTTCTCCGGCCAGCAGCATGACCATGCGATCAAGTCCGTAGGCAAGACCGCCGTGAGGCGGCGCACCGTATTTGAAGGCCTCCAGCAGGAACCCGAATTTCTGAATGCTTTCTTCCTCTGAGATTCCGAGGATTTCAAACATCTTCGCCTGCAGCTTACGGTCATGGATACGGATGCTGCCGCCTCCCATCTCCACGCCGTTCAGAACGATATCATACGCATCCGCTCTGACCCGCAGAGGATCCGTATCAAGCATCGGGATGTCCTCCGCTTTAGGATGTGTGAAAGGATGGTGCATGGCCTTTACCCGGCCTGTTTCCTCGTCCTTCTCGAACATCGGGAAATCCACCACCCAGAGCAGATTGAACTGACGGTCATCCAATAGGCCCATCATTCCCGCAATATGGCGGCGGAGGAACCCGAGGCTGTCGAACACGACCTTCGGCCGGTCCGAGGCGATTAAAATCAGATCGCCTGCCGCGGCGCCGAACACCGCCGCGATTTCATCCAGCTGTTCTTCGCTGAAGAACTTATTGACGGAGGATTTGTACCCGTTCTCTTCTCTGCGGATCCAGACCAGTCCTCTGGCTCCGTAGGGTTTCACCGCCTCCGTCAGCTTGTCGATATCCTTACGGCTGAACTGCTTCGATCCGCCCTCGATGCATATTCCCCGAACGTCTCCACCGCTGTCCAGCGCATTCCGGAACACCATGAATTCCGTTTCCGCAACCGCCTTCACATCATTCAGCTTTTTCAGCTCAAATCCGAACCGCGTATCCGGCTTGTCCGATCCGTAACGTTCCATAGCCTCCTGCCAGGTCAGGCGCGGAAACGGCGTCTCGATCTCTATATCCATAACGTCCCGGAACAGCCGCTTCAGGTAGCCTTCCTGCATCCCGATCACATCGTCCATATCCACAAAAGACATTTCCATGTCTATCTGTGTAAATTCAGGCTGCCGGTCTGCCCGCAGGTCCTCGTCGCGGAAGCATTTCGCGATCTGGATGTAACGGTCGGTTCCGCCCACCATCAGAAGCTGTTTGAACAGTTGCGGCGATTGGGGCAGTGCATAGAACTGTCCCGGATTCACACGGCTGGGAACCAGGTAGTCCCTGGCGCCCTCCGGCGTGGAGCGTACCAGCATCGGCGTCTCCACCTCAGTAAATCCCTGCTCGTCGAAATAATCTCTCGTCACCTTCGCGATTCTGTGACGGAATGTGAGATTCCGCTGCATCTTCAGCTTCCGCAGATCCAGATAGCGATACTTCAGCCGCAGATTATCGTCAGCGTTATCGTCATCCCGGATATAGATCGGCGGGGTTGCCGCCTCCGCATAGAGTATCATATCAGAGGCGAAGACTTCAACATCGCCGGTAGGAAGCTCAGGATTCCGGGAAGCCCGCTCCCGTACCGTCCCTTTGATCCCGATGACATATTCTCCGCGCAGCGCCTGTGCCCGATCAAAAATCTCCTTCGGGACACTTTCATCGAACGTGATCTGTACAATGCCGGTTTTGTCCCGCAGATCCACGAAGATCAGTCCGCCCAGACGCCTCTGTCTGGAAACCCAGCCGTTGAGAACAACAGTCTCTCCGGCGTTCTCCATGCGCAGCTCGCCGCACATGTGAGTTCTCTTAAATATTTCTGACATACATCAAGCTCCTACTGTTATTTTCCAAGTTCCTTCAGAATTTCGCCGAAAGGAATCTCGCGCTGTTCATGCTGCTCCATATCCTTGAACTGAACCACGCCTTTCTCGATCTCTTCATCGCCGATTACAATAGTATAACGTGCGTTCAGACGGGCGGCGTATTTGAACTGCCCTTTCACATTCCGTGCCAGAGTATCCATCTGCGCGCTGATTCCCTCTCTGTGAAGTGTGTGAATCAGGCCGAGGCCTTCGGCTTTGGCTTTATCCCCCATGGTCACGATGAATACCTCCACCGGAGACGGCTCCGGAATCTCCACGCCGTTGGCGTCCATCAGCATCAGAAGACGTTCAATGCCCAGACCGAATCCGACTCCCGGAATCGGAGGTCCGCCCAGCTCCTCGCAGAGATTGTCATAACGCCCGCCACCGCAGACGGTCCCCTGCGCGCCGATGCTGTTGGAAACGAATTCAAACGCTGTCTTTGTATAATAATCCAGCCCCCGGACGATTCTCGGATTCACAACGTATTCGATTCCCATGGCAGTCAGATCTTCCTGCACGTCCCGGAAAGCCTGTGCACAGTCGTCACAAAGATAGTCGAGCATCTCCGGCGCATCCTTAACGATAGCCTGATCCTCAGGAGACTTACAGTCCAGAATTCTCATCGGATTCCGTTCAAACCTGTCCTTGCAGGTATCACAAAGTTCGTCGTAATGCGGCCGCAGAAAGTCCTGCAGGGCTTTCCTGTAACGTGCCCTGCACTCCGGACATCCGACACTGTTAATCTCCAGCGTCACGTCCCGGATTCCCATTTCCTCCAGGAAATCGTGAGCCAAGCAGATCACATCCGTATCCGCCATCATGTTCGGCGTACCGAAAATCTCGATTCCGAACTGGTGGAATTCCCGAAGTCTTCCGGACTGCGGTTTTTCATAGCGGAAGCACGGCGTCACATAGTACAGTTTGGTGGGCTGCACCTCCGCATACATTTTGTGCTCCACAAAAGCTCTCACTGCCGGTGAGGTTCCCTCCGGCTTGAGGGTCAGGCTTCTGCCGCCGTGATCGTTAAACGTGTACATTTCCTTCTGAACGATGTCTGTGGTATCTCCAACGCCGCGGTTGATCAGTTCTGTGTGCTCAAACACCGGCGTGCGGATCTCGCGATAGCCGTAGCGGTCGCAGATCTCGGCAAACTTCTTCTCGACATAGTGCCAGCGGTATACCTGATCCGGCAATGTGTCCTTTGTGCCCTTCGGCGCGTTCGTTAGCATAGATTTACCTCCATAATTTATTTTCTTTTCTCGCGCACATCTCATCAATGCGGCGGATATATTCCTGATAATTGGTTACATTCGGCACCCGCTCCAGGCGGTTGGTCTCCGGATAATAGCGCTTGGAAATTCCTCCCGCTCCCAGAGCCGCGATGGTCTGATGCTCGTCCATGATACGGATGTTGTAGAGTCCGTCTGTTTCTCCGAGGCAGTATCCGGTGTTCTCGAAGAACCCCGCCATATGCTTCTGCCGGTAGAGGTAGTATGGAACAAAACCATGTTCACCCAGAATCTCGCGGCTGTCCTCCAGCATGGCGGCAACTGTATTCGCGACACGGTAATGATAGTCGCGGTCGATATCCTTCAGCCGGGATGCCCGCTTCACCGCCAGGGTATGCACAGTCACATTATTTGCGCCCAGCTCCAGCACCTGGCGAAGGCTGTCCCGGAAATCCTCTTCTGCCTCGCCCGGAAGTCCTGCGATGAGATCCGCGTTAATCACCCGGAATCCCGTGCGCGCTGCCAGCGCAAACGCCCTCCTGATATCCTCCGGCGTATGGCTCCGTCCGATGGCGTCCAGCGTTTCCTGCCGCATGGACTGGGGGTTAATGCTGATCCGGTCCACCCCGAAATTCTTCAGGACCTCCAGTTTCTCTGCGGTGATGGTGTCCGGTCTTCCTGCTTCCACCGTAAACTCCCGGACTCCGGAAAAGTCAAAGGATTCCTTGGTTGTCTCCAGAAGCGTCTGCAATTGAACGGCCGTCAAAGTCGTCGGCGTTCCACCACCGAAATAAACGGTTTCCGGATACATTCCGCTTTCTCTCAGCCTCCGTCCCGCGTACCGGATTTCCTGATGAAGCGCAGTCAGATACCGCTCGATCTCCTCATTGCCCACCTGATTCGACGCAAAGGAGCAGTACACACATCTCGTCGGACAGAACGGAATTCCGATATAGACACCGGTGGAATTTTCATCCGCTTTTCCGTACAGACGATCCTGCCGCTCGTAAACGGACAGGATCAGGCTCGCCTTATCCTCCGTAAGCCGGTCAGCGCCCGTCAGCGTCCGGAAAACCGCTTCCCGATCTCCGCTGCGTTCCAGCATTTCTCCCGCCAGTTTGACCGGCCGGACGCCGGTAAGGATCCCCCAGTCAGGCCGGATCCCGGTCAGTTCCGAAAGACGGTCAAAGATCTCTCGCTTGATTTCGTCCTTGTCAGCTGATTCCCGCAGATTGATGTGTACCGCAGCATCCCGCCGGAACCCGTCGTCCGGCAGAAGCTCGTAATCCGCCGGGCGCAGAAATTCGTCGATCAGTTCCTGAAGAACCGGCAGCTTGCGGTATCCGTGAATTTTGATTTTCAGTTTATCGGACAAAGGGATTGTTCTCCTTTTCAAAGCCTATCGTGGTCTGGTTCATATGACCGGGGAGCACAATTGTATCCTCCGGAAGAGGAAAAAGTTTTTCCCGAATGGAGCGGACGATTTCTCCGTAGTCTCCGCCGTAGAAGTCCGTACGACCGATGGCTGCCTGAAACAGGGTGTCACCGCTGAAGACATGCCCCGGAACAAGAATGCACATTCCTCCGGGCGTATGTCCCGGAGTCTCCAGGAATTTCAGTTTCATGTCACCGATCTCCATGGAGTCTCCGTCCTTCACATAGATGTCCGCCCGGACGCTGACAGGACGTCCCAGAAGTTCCGGCGACGAGTTGTATTCCGGCGTTTCCAGAATCGTCCTTTCTCTGTCACACGCGACGATTCTGATTCCCGGATACCGGTTCTTCAGTTCCGCTATTCCGCCGGTATGATCGGCGTGACCGTGGGTCAGCACAATATACTGCAGATCCACATTTTCCGCCGCAAGTTTTTCGTTCAGCTGTCTGCTGACGCCTCCCGGATCGACCACAAAGCCGATTTTATTCTCATCATAGACGAGGTATGTATTCACCATGATCGGTCCGGTGCTGTATCTGAATATTTTCATACTCCCTCCGATTGCTCTGCTTTCTCCGATTGCCCCTTGCAAAGTTTAAGAAATTCAAACCTGCCTCTGTCGCGGATGCGCGGCTGTGCGGGCAGGTCTTTCCTCTGCGGTCTACGATCTCGCCCGATACACGCTCCGAACGCCGCTGACATTCCTCAGTGTCCGCAGGACCCGCTGCATCTGCTGTGTGCTGATCAGCATCAGCGTCAGCGTGATGCTCAGCGTCTCGTCCCGGGTGCTCTTGGCGTTCACGCCTTCGATGCGAACGTTCTGATCCTCGCAGGCCCGGGAAATGTCCGAGAATATTCCCTTGCGGTCGCTTGTGATCACACAGATCTCGGCCGCATATGATTTGTCCTCAGCGATCTCTTCCCATTCTACCTCGATGAAACGGGCGTGTTCTTTTTCCGGAAGCGAAACAATGTTGGAGCAGTCCTTCCGATGTACAGAAATGCCCCTTCCTTTTGTGATAAAGCCGATAATTTCATCTCCCGGCACAGGATTGCAGCACCTGGCCACGCGAATCATCAGATTCGGCATATTCTCAGAGCCCTTTACGATGATTCCGGGGTTCTCCCGATGCCTGCGAATCGTCTTCTCGTGCTTCGCAGACTCATTCATCAGCTCTTCTTCTTTTCTCTGTTTTCTCTGCTTTTCCTCTTCCTGCTCGTTCTTATAAAGGTCGAAAAGCAGATTGGCGTACCGGCTCAGGACAGTGCCGCCCTGCGAGATCTGCGTATAAGCCTCGTCCATGGTGGCGAATTTCATTTCCTTCATAGCCGCCGTCAGATAACGTGTGCGGATGATCTGCTGGGGATCGTAGCCCTTCTTCCGGACATATTTGTCCAGCGCATCTTTTCCCTTGGAGACGTCGTCTCCCTTGTTCTGGCGTTTGATGTACTGGCGGATCTTGTTTCTCGCAGAGGAGCTCTTTGCGATACGCAGCCAGTCTGTGCTGGGTCCGGATGAATTGGCTGATGTGACGATCTCCACGATGTCGCCGTTATGCAGTGTATGGTCGATGGTCACCATCTTCCCGTTCACCTTGGCGCCGACACAGTGGCATCCCACGTCTGTATGAATCTTGAATGCGAAGTCCAGCGGAGTGGATTCCGCCGGGAGGTCGATGACCTCCCCCTTCGGAGTGAATACAAAGACCTGGGAAGAGAAAAGATCCATTTTCAGGGTCTCCATAAATTCCTTCGGATCGTCCAGCTCCTGCTGCCATTCAAGGGTCTGCCGCAGCCAGGCAAGTTTCATATCCTCGTTGTTCTGTCTGCCGCTGGTATTTCCTTCCTTGTACTTCCAGTGCGCCGCGATACCGTACTCCGCGACCCGATGCATTTCATAGGTGCGGATCTGGATTTCGAAGGGCTCGCCGTTGTCTCCCAGCACAGTAGTGTGAAGAGACTGGTACATATTGGGCTTCGGCATGGCGATATAATCCTTGAACCGGCCAGGGATCGGCTTCCACATCGTGTGAACCTGTCCCAGTACCGCGTAACAGTCTCTGACATTCTCCACAATGACCCGGATTGCGGTCAGGTCAAAGATTTCATCCAGCTGCTTGTGCTGGAGAACCATCTTTTTATAGACGCTGTACAAATGCTTGGAACGGCCCATGATGTCATACTTCATGTTCATGGCGTCCAGAGCCTCCCGGATTTCCGCGATAACCTCGTTGATGAACTTGACTCTCTGCTCCCGCTTCTCGCTGACCTCGCGCGAAAGCGTTTCATATTCCTCGGGATGAAGATATTTCAGCGCGATGTCCTCCAGCTCGAATTTTATCGTATAAATTCCGAGCCGGCTGGCGAGAGGCGCATAGATCTCCAGCGTCTCTCTGGATTTTTCGATGATCTTGTCCGGACTCATGTATTCGATGGTCCGCATGTTGTGAAGACGGTCCGCCAGTTTGATAATCAGCACCCGGATGTCCTTGGACATCGCCAGGAACATTTTGCGCAGAGTCTCCGCCTGCGCCTCCTCCTTGCTGTCGAATTTAAGCGTTCCCAGTTTGGTGACGCCGTCTACCAGCAGCGCCACCTCCTCGCCGAAATCCTGTACCAGCTGATCTCTAGTATACGCCGTATCCTCTACCACGTCATGCAAAAGCCCACCGACCAGGGTTTCATCATCCATGCCCAGCTGGGCAAGGATGATGGCCACTGCGATGGGATGGATCAGATACGGCTCGCCGCTTTTGCGAAGCTGTCCTTCGTGAAGCAGTCTAGCCTTCTCATAGGCCCGCCCGATCAGTTCGGTGTCATATTGCTTGTATTTCAGAATTTCCTTCAGGAACTTTGCTTTTGTCTCCATACATTCTCCGGTAATATCGACTCGTTATCTTCTTTTGCTGCCTTTCTTCTTCTTTCTGCTCTTGCTTCCGCCGGTTCCTTTTTTACCGTTCCCGCCGGATTTTTTCCCGGATTTATTTCCGTTCTTCGGTGCCTCTGCCTCCTGGCCGGTGCTTGTATCTCCGGCAGCGATTCCGGCATCGGAGGTTTTTTCGGTGATTTTGCTCACTTCAGTTTTCGGCGCTTCAACAGCCTTTTTTTCAGATTTCTTCGAGCTTTTCTTTGCTTCAATCCGTTTTCTGGCTTTCTGCTGCGCCAGATAACGGGACGCCTCTGCTCTGCGGTTAAACTCATAGTAGAGCGGGCTGCAGAGACAGATAGAGGAATAGGTTCCCACCAGCACACCGATCATCAGCGGCAGCACAAACTGCGACAACTGTGCCGATACCAGAATCAGAAGCGGCACCGTTGCGATAACTGTGGTCATTGAAGTCATGATTGATCGATCCAGTGTCTGATTGATACTGTGATCCAGCAGCTCCATAACCGGTTTCTGACGCAGCATTTTCGAATTCTCTCTGACGCGGTCGAAAATTACGATCGTATCATTGATAGAGTATCCGACCACCGTCAGGATTGCCGCAATGAACGGGTTGTTGACCTGAATCCGGAAAACCGCATATACCGCTATCAGAACCAATACATCGTGACCGATTCCGGCAATCGCAGCGACGCCGTATCGCCAGGTCTTAAACCGGAAGATGATGTAGAGCAGCATGAACAGCGCTGCGATTAAAATCGCCTTGACTGCGTTGTTCCGGAGCTCCTTGCCGATGGACGGCCCGAATTCTTCGGAAGCGACCACGGATTTTTTGTTCAGGTCATACTTCTTCTCGATTGTCTGCTGCACACTGGCTCTCGCATTTGCGTTCAGCGCTTTGGTTGTCTTGATGATCACCTGATGCTGATCGGCGCCTGAGTACACAATTTCCGGATTCAGGTGATACTGTCTGATCGTCTTCTCCACATCACTGATAGCCACCTTCTTGCCGAGATCCATCTGGATCATGGTTCCTCCGGTGAAGTCAATTCCGTAATTGAAGCCCCGTATGCCCAGCGTCACCAGACCGATTACGATTACAGCGCCGCTGATGCAATAGAAGATCTTCCGCTTTTCAATGAAATGGAATTCCTTCCGGACCAGTTTCTTCGGGGTGCCGTCCGGCCTGCATCCGAAGAACGTATTCTTCGCGAATTTGCTGTCCGCCAGTGCGCCGACAAATATTTGAGTGATGATTACGGCGGTGAAGATACTGACGATAATACCGATCATCAGGGTAACGGCAAATCCCTTCACTGTTGTGGAGCCCAGTTCGTACAAAACGACTGCGGCGATAAGCGTGGTGATCTGCGCGTCCAGAACGGTGACAAGCGCATGTTTGAAGCCCTGGTCAACTGCCACCCGTATCGACCTGCCCAATCCGATTTCCTCTTTGATTCTGGAGAAAATAATTACATTGGCATCCACTGCCATACCGATATCCAGGACGATACCGGCGATACCCGGAAGCGTCAGAACAGCTCCCATCGCAGACATGATCCACAGTACAAGAATAACATACAGGCACAGCGCGATATCTGCGAAAAGTCCCAGCACATTATACATCAGAATCATCAGGATAAAGACGAGCAACAGTCCGATTCCTCCGGCCACAATGCTCTTGTCCAGCGCATTAGCGCCGATTGAGGCCGTCCGTACCGAAGATTCCACCTCTGTCAGCGATACCGGCAGTGCGCCGCCCCGGATCAGAGCCGCGGTTTCCTGCGCCTCTGTCTTGGAATATCCGCCGTTCTGCTGATAGATCTCGCAGGAATCATTATTGATTTCGCCCGTTACCGTCGGCGCTGTCAGCACCTTATCGTCCAGCCAGATAACAACAGATGTCGGATCTGCGGTATTGCCGCTGTCGTCTTTTACAGTGGCGTTAACATTCCCGGCCGCCGCCAGTCTGGTGGCCTGGGCGAATTTCTCCTGACCCTTCGAGCTGAATTTCATGATAATCTTGTAACCGCCGTGCTCGCTGTCCGTTTCCGCAGAGGCGGTCTTGACGTCGTCTCCGGTAAGATACTGCGTTCCGTCCGCAAGCGTGAAACGAAGTTTCGCCGTATCACCGATCCGGTTGATCGCCGTTTTAGCGTCTTTCACACCGGGCATTTCAATACGGAGGCGGTTCTCACCCTCAATGTTGACTGAAGCCTCCGACACTCCCATGGCGTTGACACGCTTGTTGATGACCTGCTGCGTCTGTTCCATGGTCTCCTTCAGCTTGGTTCCGGTCATTTTCCCGGTCTGTGCCTCCATGACCACGTATACGCCGCCGTCAATATCGAGACCGTACTTCAGTGAATCTTTGATATTATCCACCGGTCCGAGTCCGAAGAACGAAACATATGCACCGAACGCGACGAGTGCGATAATAAGTACGCTAAGAATTTTCCTGAATTTTGAACTCATATTATTACTCTCTCACTTTCCGCAGTATTACCTTTCCGGTTTGAAAAACCTCGTACTTCCTTGTATTTTACTACACTTCTCACATATCTTCAAGAGTCAACTGCCCGTCCCGCAGGACTGAAAATCGTCCTGAAACAAAGAAAATCTCCTGCTTCCAGGAGATTATCTCTTATCCACCCTGCACACAGGGCTGTTTTCTATTTTTCAGCCGCACTATCCGCTGTGCTGTCCGTACCGGAAGCGTCTTCCTTCACAGCAGCCTCTCCCTTTTCTTCAGCACTGGCCGGAGCTTTCTCGGCTTTAGCATCCTTTTTCTCAGCCGGCTCTTCGCTCTTGGCCTTCTTCAATCTCTTCGGGGAAGACTTGCGTGTTCTTACTTCTGACTCTTCATCCTCATCAAGTCCGCCTGCACCTTTCTGGTCGCCCTTCTTGCTCTTCGACGTCACAGACGAAATGGACCATCTCATAACCTCGAATTTCGTCTTATCCGCGCCGACCTGAATAATCAAGGACTGATCCTTTGTCTTCACAATCTTTCCGCAGATTCCTCCGATGGTAATGATCTCATCGCCGACTCGCAGCGAATTTCTCATCTCGTTGACGGTTTTCTCCTTTTTCTTTTGCGGTCTGACCAGCAGAAAATACATCAATACGATGAACGCGACAAGAATCAGCATCTGGAACGCGAACGAACTGGTTGACGACGCCATCAAAAATGTACCAAACTTCATAAGATCCTGTTTCCTCCTGTATACCTGTGCTACGTGGTGCCGGCGATGGGGGTCGAACCCATACGGTGTTTCCACCACGGGATTTTGAATCCCGCACGTCTGCCAATTCCATCACGCCGGCATAGTATAAAAAAAATGGTGCGGCTGACTGGACTCGAACCAGCACGGTTGCCCACACGCCCCTCAAGCGTGCGCGTCTACCAATTCCGCCACAGCCGCACATTTTTCAAAAAACCTACGCTACTACTATAATTCAATTTCGGCTCTTTGTCAAATAAAACTCGCAAGTTTTCCCCGATTAATCATGTTTTTTTATCAATGCACGGATTCGGGTGTAAAGCTGCTCCAATCCGTCAGAATTATCAATAATGTAATCCGCCCGGCAGCGCTTTTCTTCTTCGCTCATCTGGCTGCGGATTCTTCTCCGGATCTCGGCCTCGCTGCATCCGTCCCTGTCCGCGGCCCTCCTGACCCGGACGCTCTCGTCCGCAGTGACCAGCCATACCTCGTCCACCAAAACGTCTGATCCTGTCTCATACAGGGTCGGCGCATCCAGAAAAGCCACCGGTCCGTCTTCCTGCCGCAGTTCCCGGATTCTCGCCGCCGTTTCCGCGATTACCCGGGACGTTACGATCGCCTCCAGTCTGGCTTTTTTCTCCGGAGAGGAAAACGCCAGTTCCGCCATCCTCCGGCGGTCAAGTCCCCCGTCGCGGTCTAGAATGCCGCTTCCGAAGTTTCTCGCCAGCTCAGCCAGAGTCGCGCTTCCCTTTTCTGTCACCTTGCGGGCGATCTGATCCGCATCGACGACGGGATACCCCTGCTCCTTCAGATATGCGGATACAGTTGACTTTCCCGTGCCGATTCCGCCCGTGATTCCGATAATTTTTCTCATGGTTCCCTCTGTATTGCCTTTGTTTGTCTGTACCGTGCAGCCTTGCGCCCTGCGGCTCTCTGGCTGTCTGTGTCGCCCGTGTCATTCCTTTGTCCTGCCTATCCTTTGTGAGCTTCCGTATCAGTTTTTCAGATCATACCAGGACCGTCCCGTATTCATGTCACAGGAGAGCTCCACCGACAGTTCTGCCGCACTTTCCATATTCCGCAGCAGAAGTTCCTTCACATCTTCAACCTCATCCTCTGCCGCACAGATAATCAGTTCGTCGTGAATCTGAAGCACCAGTCTGGATTTCATGCCGCGCTCCGTCAGTTCCCTGAAGACCCGGTTCATGGCGATTTTAATGATATCTGCCGCGGTTCCCTGAATTGGACTGTTCATCGCGAGCCGTTCTCCAAGCTGGCGGGTCATGTAGTTGGAAGAGCCGATTTCATTGATATACCGGCGCCGTCCGAACATCGTCAGCGTATAACCGTGTTCTCTGCAGTACGCCACCTGGGAATCCAGATACTCTTTAACAGCGCGGTGCTTCTGAAAATATTCCTGAATGTACCGTTCCGCCTCTTTGCGGCTTATATGCAGATTTTCAGACAGCCCGAAACTGCTCATGCCGTAGATTACGCCGAAATTCACCGCCTTGGCGCGGCTGCGGTCCAGCGGAGTAACCTTGTCATAATCCAGTTCGAATACGCGGGCCGCGGTCATCCGATGGATGTCATCCCCGTTGTTGAACGCGGAAATCAGATTCTCATCGCCGGAGAGATGCGCCATGATCCGCAACTCGATCTGTGAATAGTCTGCGCCGATCAGGAGTTCTTTTTCTCCTGCCACAAAGGCTCTGCGCAGCTGTCTCCCCATCTCATAGCGAACAGGGATGTTCTGCAGATTCGGTTCTGTGCAGCTCAGGCGTCCGGTTGCCGCCACCGTCTGTTGGAAATGCGCATGTATTCTGCCGTCACTGCCGATCAGCGGACGAATCCCCTCAACGTAAGTACTGTTCAGTTTGGTCAGGGTTCTGTACTGCAGAATCAGAGGTACCACCGGATGCTTGTCCCGAATCTTCTCCAGAACCTCCGCACTGGTGCTGTATCCGCGCTTTGTCTTTTTTCCCGCCGGGAGACCCAGCTTTTCAAACAGAACAGGTCCGAGCTGTGCCGGAGAGTTCACATTGAATTTTTCTCCGCAGAGTTCATAGATCTGAGTTTCTATTCCGTCTACCTCTCCGCTCAGGCTGTCGCCGATTTCCTCCAGCGTACCGCGATCCACGGAAACTCCCTCGACCTCCATGCCTGCGAGAACCGCAATCAGCGGAAACTCGATTTCGAAGCAGAGTTTTTCCTGTCCGTTATCACTGATCTTTCCCTCCTGAAGACGTCGAATAAGCTTCACATTCCGGCACCATTGCGCGCCGTATTCCTCCATGGCCTCCAGGTCCTGTCCCAGAAGATCCATCTGGCCGTTCGCTTCCCGGAATTCCTTCTCAGACTGAATTTCCGTATGCAGGTACTCAAATGACAGAGTCTTAAGGTCATAGTTTGACCGTCCGGGATCCAGCACATATTCTGCGACTGCGCTGTCGAAGGCGGTAACCGGATCTCTGAGTCCCAGGCTCATCAGCATATAATAATCTGCGATCAGGTCGTGTCCGGCATATCGGAAATTCCCCCGGTTCAGAATCTCAATCAGCCGGCTCTCTGTCTGTCCTTCAGTCGTCACAAAGAAACTCTGATTCCCGCATATCAGCGAGATTCCCTGAATCACCGGCGTCTCCACATGATCATTATTTCCGAAAACCCGGATCAGGATTTCTGACCCTTCCGGCAACGCCTCCAGCAGTTTCAGATCTTCCGGCGAATCGATACGGTGCTTCTCATACTCAGTGTCATCCGAAACGGTTTCTGTCAGCACGTTCCCGACTCCTCCGGCATTCAGCTGCCGCAGGAAACGGTTGAACTCCAGTTTTGTATAGAGTTCAACAAGCTTCTCGTAATCCGGCTCTTTTCTGTGAAGAGATTCGATTTCAATATCCAGAGGAACATGGGTGTTGATTTCTGCTAGTTTGCGGCTCATGGCCGCCAGCTGTGCGTTTTCCTCCACCTTCGCCCTCAGTCTGGCGTTTGAGATTTCATCAGTGTGTGCCAGCAGTTCAGCCACCGAGCCGAACTGCTTCAGCAGTTTGATGCCGGTTTTCTCACCGACACCGGGGATTCCGGGAATATTGTCAGAGGAATCTCCCATCAGCCCCTTTAAATCGACGAACTGCTCCGGGGTCACCTCATACCGCTCCAGCATTTTGTCGTAATCGAACAAATCAAATTCCGAAATTCCCCTGCGGGTAATCAGAACCTGCGTCTTGTGGGTACAAAGCTGAAGCGCGTCCTTGTCGCCGGTGATAATCAGCGGATCGAGCCCTTCCTCTTCTCCTCTGCGGGCCAGCGTCCCGATGATATCGTCCGCCTCATAGCCCTCCAGTTCCAGATTGTGAATATGCATGGCGTCCAGAATCTTCTTCATGGGCTCAAGTTCCATCGCAAGTTCCGCCGGCATCTTCCTGCGGCCCGCCTTGTAGTCCTTATATGCCTCGTGCCGGAAAGTGGGCGCGCGCATATCCCATGCGACTGCCATATAATCCGGATCATAATCATCCAGAATCCGATTAAGCATATTTAAAAAGCCGAAGATCCCCTGAGTGTAAATTCCCTCTTTCGTAATCATCGGCTTCTGCATGGCATAATAAGCACGGTTGATCAGACTGTTTCCATCGATGATGACGATTCTATTCTTCATACTGATATCCCCCGCAATTGTTCGTGATACAGAAAAAAACCCAGGACACCGTCAGGACTTAATTGACGCCTATCAAAAATGATAGGTGGGTACCCTGTCCTGTGCTTCTGCCGTCCTCTCTGAGGAGGCTTGACATCCGCCCGGGAACTCCGGATTCCCTATAAAAAGCTGTAGGTTCAATTAAGAGCCCTTAACGCATGTTCCAGGCAAATTTATTATACTCCAATCCGTTCCGTTTTACAATCCAAAACGACCGGAATCAGAAAAACTCTTATGCAAAACCTCTCCGGTCTCCCCGAACGGTCCGGCTATTCCAGTTCTTCCAGATCCACCGAACAATTGGTATGGACACTCTGAACGTCGTCGTTGTCCTCCAGGAAATCCACCAGTTTCTTCAGCTTGCGAAGATCCTTTTCGTCCGGCGTGCTCTCCACGGACGGAACATATTCAACCTCAGACTCCACCAGCTCATAGCCCGCCTTTCTCAGTGCGTCATCCACCGCCGGATAATCTGCCGGATCCGTGGTGATCTCAAAGCTGTCCTCATTGGTGGTCATATCCTCTGCTCCGGCCTCCAGCGCCGCATCCATCAGCGTGTCCTCATCCACATCGTCTGTCTTCTCAATGATGATTACGCCCTTTCTGGCAAACATGTAGGATACACATCCCGGCGTACCCAGATTTCCGCCGTGCTTGTCGAACAAAGAACGGACTGCCGAGGTCGTCCGGTTGGTATTGTCTGTCAGACAGTCGACGATGATCGCAACTCCGCCTGCACCGTATCCCTCGAATTTCAGTTCTTCATAGGCCGCTCCGCCCAACTCGCCTGTGCCTTTCTTGATGGCGCGTTCGATATTGTTGTTCGGCATGCCGATGCCTTTTGCTTTTTCAATGGCAACGCGCAGACTCGCATTATATTCCGGATCTCCTCCGTCCTTTGCCGCTACCGTAATGGTTTTCGCATACTTCGTGAACAGTGCGGCCCTCTTGGAATCCTGTGCCGCCTTTCTGCCCGCGATTGTGCCGTGTCTTCCCATGGAGACACCTCCTTCTTTGTATTTTCAATTTTTAAGTCATACTCAACTACGGTATTATACAACAAAAACGTTCCATTTTCAATATCGACTTGGTTTTTATTCCGAATTCCCGCGATTTTCACTGTTCTGCGCGTGCCGTTTAATCTCTCTATTTTTTCGAGTCTATCCGGATGATGTAGGAGAAAACCCGGTCCCGTCCGCCGCAGTCCCTGTATCTGCGGTGTACGGTTCCGTAAAGTTCTTCTCCCACAGGAAACAAACTCTCCAGTTCTCCGGTCACTCTCAGACGTACAGTCTTCGGCTTTCCGCCGGTTCCATCCGAACAGATCACGAGGTTGCGGTCGCTCGACTGCGCCTTGCTGTATGCCCTCAGGAACTTTCCTTTGTGCATGGATATCCCCTGCGCTGTAACGTCCTGACGTACTCCCGGAGTGATGAAGTAGCTTTTGATTCTGAAATCGCGATCCAAAACAAAAAACGCCCGCTGTCCCCAGATTTTCAGGTAAAACCGGCGGCTCTTCCCGTCGTACTGCACTGCGCTGAATCCGCGGACAGAACGCAGTCTCGCACTGCCGGCACCCCGGACCGAGTCGGGAATCCGGATCTTCGTCCGTGTCAGATGCTTCAGATTTGATGCACTGATCCTGTCCACATACAGTCTGCTTCCCGTCCCCTTATTGCATGCTGTTGTAATCAGCTCTCCGCGTTCCGGATCATAGGTCATGTCGTTCGCATGCCCGATGGCAAGACGGTCCGAAACCCGGACGCATGTCAGATCCCGGAGCCGTATCTTCATAATCTTCGCATACCGATAATTGTCTCTGCGCAGGACAAAGGCCATGTAGACGTAATTCCCGTCACTGCATGCCCCCTGCGTCGTATAGTAACCCCACAGTTTTTTTCCCGCCAGTGCCCGGACATTCAGCGCCCTTCCTTTCTTCTTCAGATACGTGACCCTTTGTCCCGGCTCCCATTTCATCTGCCGGTCTGCTGATGCTCCTTTACGTTTTCCGCCGTCCGTCTCTCCGCCGGTCTTTTTCTTTGCTGCATCGCTCTGTATGCCTTGCCTGAACAAAAACTGATTCGACGGTGCGTTTTCCGCCGGCTGCAGCCCGGTATCCACACGGTCGGGACGCGTTGTAATAAAAATCTGCCGGTGTCTGACCGTATATTCTGCTGATCTGTTTTTCAGCGGATGTGTGTCGGTAAAACGGATCTGTCCGGAACTTCCCTCATCCGTGACGCTGCCCACGGCATGCCAGACGGATTCTCCTTTTTCACGCCTGTATACCACGTAGTTTCCGGAACCTCCCCCTTTTTTCTCCCGCCGGCCTTTCCAGGAAAGAACCACACTGTTCTTTTTCGCACGGATATCCGTCTGTTTTACATCGCAGAATCCTGCAATCCGTGTCTGTTTTTCGGTCTCTATCCAGGGTGAAACCAGCTTTTCTCCGCCGGTGATTCTGTAGCATCGGATCCGGAAGCGAAGACTGTTCGCATTTTTCAACCGCCTGATCCGTATACTGGTGAGTTTCTTTTCCCGCAGACGTATTATCCTTCCATCGGCGGGATTCTGCGAGCTTCCCCAGGAAACCTCGTACCCGTCCGCGAAATTCCGTCTCGACCACCGGAGCACGACGGTATCTCCATGCACTCTGCTCACCGCATACATCGCGGAATCGTTCTGAAACGCTGCGCTGTCTCCGGACGTTTTCCCCCATGCTCCCGCGGGGAGCATCAGTCCCGCCGTGAGAACCAGAGCGGTCAGAAGTTTTTTCGTCATCATCACGCCTTTACTCCTTTCCGCCGCGCAGAATGCGAAGTCCGACTGCGCATGCTCCCGTCATCAGAGCCGCCATAATAAAAAACAGAGCAGTAACCAGCTCTGCTCCCGTGTCTCCGGTAAACGGACCCATACCATGTGATTCTGATTCCGCCGAAGTACTGTCCTCATCCGGATCGTCCTCCTCAACGGGAATCGCCTGCGCTTCTCCGGCCTCTGCAGTAGAACTGCCGTTTCGGTTCTTCCCGTCCCCCGGCTTCTCCTCTGTCATCGCCGTCCCTGTGTCTTCTGAGGCTCTGTCTGCCGCACCGTCCTCTGACTGCACGGATGCGGGGTCTTCGGCCGGATGCGTCCCGCTCTTTTCGTTATTTTCGGCCTTTTCAGCATTCTCCTTTCTCTCGTTCTTATCCGTGCTGCCGCCTGCCTTCTTTGCCGACGAAGTGAAACTAAACTGCTGCGTTCCCTCGCATACGACTTCCCCATCCGCAAAGCACCGTACATTGACAAAAACAGGTTTCCCCGCCGCCTTCCGGACGTCGACGGCGATTTCCTTTGTGAGAATTCCGCTGGCGTATGCATCATCCGGCTCGCCCACAGTACTGCTTTTTCCCGTGACAGCATCATAGGTAACGTCCACCGCTCCGGATTCCGAATCCCTAAGCGTCTCTGGATCCTCTGACGTTTCAGGTTCCGGAGCAACGGACTCCGATGGTTTCCGACCCTTCTCCACGGTTTCCGTGCCGGCGTTTCCTCTGTTCTCTGTCCCCGGAGAAACAGTCTCTCCCCGCACTTCCCGCTCCTTCTGCCCGGACTCCGTCTGGGGATCCGGTTCTGTCACCACAGACGAAGAGTCTTCGGCGCGTCCTCCTCCCGCCGTAAAATCATGTACGATTATCTTCCTGTCTTCACTTTCCGGCTGTAACGAATTCCCTTCCGCATCCTGAAGTCGGATTTCCAGACGATAAGCTCCTCCCTGAATCAGTCCCTCATAAAACGCCGATACAATCAGTTTCTGATGCGAGTTCTCTTCTCCCCCGGTTCCGGATGTCCTCTGTTCCCGGACAGTCACAGTGACCTTTGCGTCAACGCACCGGGTTTCCGCAGAAAGGCATGCCGTTCCCAGGATCAGCGCTCCCAGACAGACCGCACCGCCGCGCAACGTCATCCTTCTCCATTGTTTCCATCGTATCCATCGTTTGTTTCGCTGTCTTGCCATCTTTTACCTCCTACACACAAAAAAACTGCAGCATGCTGCAGTTCTGTCGATTTCCAGAAACAGAAAAGGCAGCCCCTTAAGGGACTGCCTGAGCCTGGTTTCTGACACTATCAATTTTACCATCTTCCGGGTGATATGTCAAATATTTCCTTTTATTCCGCTCCGGCCTGCTGAGCGAGCTCTGTCTCAAGATTTTTGTGGGCCGTGCTCATCATAAGCTTAATACGGTTCAGCTGATTGGTGTCGCTGGCACCGGGATCGTAATCGATGGCGACGATATTCGCCTTGGGATTCATTTTACGTATCGCCTTCATCATGCCTTTTCCCGTAACGTGATTCGGAAGACACGCGAACGGCTGCAGGCACGCGATGTTCTCCACACCGCTGTGAATCAGCTCCACCATTTCACCGGTCAGCAGCCATCCCTCTCCGCATTGATTTCCGATGGACACAACCTGCGATGCAGCGCGCGCCGTCTCCTCAATGCGGGCGGGCTCTGTGTAATGCCGGCTGTTTACCAGCGCATCTCTCATCGGCTTTCGCAGCCATTCCACACCGCGGATAGCCATCTGATTGATCTTCATGGACTTCCATGTGCCGGACAGATGCTCATAGTTGAATTTTTTGTTCTCCATTCCATAAAGGAAGAAGTCGATCAGATCCAGCACCACGGCTTCACCGCCTTCAGCCTCAATGGTTCCCACGATATCATTGTTGGCGTTCGGATGATATTTGACAAGAATCTCTCCGACCACACCCACCTTCGGCTTTTTCACATCCAGCCGTTCTACGCTGTCGAAATCCTCTACGATTTTCCTCATGTTCTCCGCGTAGACTTTTCTGTTGAAGTTCAGAATATTGTCCACAATCGGCTGATACCATTTCTCCATCAGAGCCTGACAGGTACCGGGAGTTTTCTCATAGGGCCGAGTCGCATAGAGAAGCCGCATCATCAGATCTCCGTAAATACAGCCGACCGCCAGCATGAAGCCCATTTTGGCGGTAATTTTAAAACCGGGGTTCTTTTCCAGTCCGACGACGTTGAATGACACTACCGGAATCTGACTCATACCCAGATCCGCCAGCGCTTTCCGCAGCAGCGAAACGTAATTGCTGGCGCGGCATCCGCCGCCGGTCTGCGACATGAACACTGCAGTGCGGTTCAGGTCATATTCTCCGGATTTCAGCGCGGAGATAATCTGCCCCAGTGTCACGATCGTCGGATAGCAGGCATCATTATTGATGTATTTCAGACCCTCTTCCACTGAGTTTTTGTCTACCGGCGGAAGGAGCACCACGTTGTATCCGCAGGCCTTCATCGCCTCCTTCAGATAATTGAAGTGGATCGGCGACATCTGCGGAATCAGCAGTGTGTAATTCTCACGCATCTCACGAGTAAAGATCCTGCGTTTGGCAGGTTCCCCGCCATGAACGATGTGAATATTGTTTTTCTCTCGCTCCTCCATCGCCGCTTTCAGCGAACGGATGCGGATTTTCGCAGCTCCCAGATTCGAGACTTCATCGATTTTCAGTACCGTATACAATTTATTATGTCTGCGGCAGATTTCCTCAACCTGATCCGTGGTAACAGCGTCCAACCCGCAGCCGAAGGAATTCAGCTGAACCAGCTCCACATTTTCATGTTCACCTGCGAAGACCGCCGCCTTATACAGCCTGGAATGGTAGACCCACTGATCCAGTACGCGTATCGGTCTCGGAAGGCTGACCCGTCCGGAAATGGAATCCTCGGTAATCACGACCATATCAAAGGAATTGATCATTTTGTCAATCCCGTGGTTGATCTCCGGATCCAGGTGATACGGGCGACCTGCAAGGATAATGACCTTCTTTCCGTGATCTCTGGCATATTTCAGGGCGTACTCCCCCTGCTTCTGAATGTCTCTCTTGAACCGGGTCTGCTCTGTACGCGCAGTCAGTACAGCCTTGCGTATTTCCTCATGGCTGATATGCAGCGGTTTGAGGACACGGCCAAGTTCCCGGATCAGCCGGAGATCGCTGTCATACGGCAGGAACGGATGGAGGAACCTGACGTTCTTCTCTGCGAACAGATCATCCATATTGTTCGCGATGACCTCAGGATAAGTTGCGACGATCGGGCAGTTATAATGGTTCGGTGCATCCGGATCCTCCGACTTCTCAAAGTTGAGACTCGGATAGAAGATAAACTGATGCCCCTGGTCCACCAGCCATTTAATATGCCCATGTACCAGCTTCGCCGGATAGCATGCGGTGTCCGAGGAGATAGTCTCCAGCCCCATGCTGTAAATGTGCTTGCTCGAGGGCGGCGACAGTTCGACCCTGAATTTCAGCTTTGTAAAGAATGTGAACCAGAACGGATAATCCTCGTACATGTTCAGCACGCGCGGAATCGCCACGGTACCTCTTTCGGCATCAAAATCGGACAGCGGTTTGTAGTCGAACAGACGCTTGAATTTATAAGCGTACAGATTGGGGATCTGATGATCGGTCATCTGCCCTCCCGCTCCCTTTTCACAGCGGTTGCCCGTGATGAATCTGGAGCCGTCGCTGAATTTATTAATTGTCAGGATACACTGATTTTCACACCCGTGGCATCTGCCGTTGGAATGCTCCACATGAAAGTCCTCCAGTTCCTCTTTTCCGATGATAGAGGAACGGGTTCCGGTCACATAATTGTCCTGAGCGATCAATGCGCATCCGTAGGCGCCCATCAGACCTGCGATATCCGGTCGGACAACATTTTTCCCGATGATTTTTTCAATGCTGCGGAGGACAGCGTCATTCATGAAGGTTCCGCCCTGCACAACGATTTTATCTCCGGTTTCGTCATTGTTCCGGAGTTTGATGACTTTATACAGCGCATTCTTGATAACGGAATAGGAAAGCCCTGCGGAGATATCTCCGATGGATGCCCCTTCCTTCTGCGCCTGTTTCACCTTGGAGTTCATAAACACGGTGCATCGTGTCCCCAGATCCACCGGGCTGTCCGCGAACAAAGCCTCGTGCGCGAAAGCGTCAGTGTCCAGGTTGACGGATTTGGCGTAGGTTTCCAGGAATGAGCCGCAGCCGCTGGAGCAGGCCTCATTCAGCATGATATTGTAGATCGCGCCGTCTTTGATTTTCATGCACTTCATATCCTGCCCGCCGATATCCAGAATGAAATCCACTCCGGGCAGGAATTCAGCGGCGGCTTTGTAGTGCGCCATGGTCTCGATTTCACCCATGTCCGCCTTGAACGCCGCCTTAATCAGGCCTTCCCCGTATCCGGTGACCGCGGTGTTGGCGATCACCGCAGAGGACGGCAGCCGGGAATACAGTTCCCTGAGCATCGCCCGTACAGCTTCTACAGGATTTCCCTCGTTGCTGCGGTAAAACGAATACAGAAGGCACCGGTCTTCATCGATCAGCGCCGCCTTCGTCGTCGTAGATCCGGCGTCGATTCCGAGATACACGTTTCCCTTGGCTTTCCTGATATCTTTCCTCTTGATTTTATCTTTGTTGTGCCGGTTCCGAAATTCCTCGTACTCCTGGCCGTTCGCAAACAGCGGCTCCACATGTCTGGTCTCCGCCATCTGAGATTTATCCGCCGTCTTCATCCGGTTCACGATCTCTCCCAGGCGCACCGGCTCCTCGTTTCCACTGAGCATCGCCGCACCGATGGCGACAAAATACTTCGAGTCCTCCGGAAAGATAACGTCCTCATCTGAAAGTCCCAGCGTTTCAATGAAGCGCTTGCGAAGTTCCGAGAGGAAGGACAGCGGTCCGCCGAGGAACGCAACTTTTCCTTTAATCACATGACCGCATGCAAGCCCGCTTATGGTCTGATTCACTACCGCCTGGAAAATCGAGGCTGCCAGATCCGGCACCGCCGCGCCGTCATTGATCAGCGGCTGGATGTCTGTCTTGGCGAACACTCCGCACCGCGCCGCAATAGGATAGATGACCTTGTAATCTCTGGCGACCTCATTCAGTCCTCCGGCGTCCGTATTCAGCAGAATCGCCATCTGGTCGATAAAAGCGCCGGTACCTCCTGCACAGGTACCGTTCATCCGCTGCTCGATGGTCGCGCCGTAGAAGGTAATCTTGGCATCTTCCCCGCCAAGCTCGATGGCGACATCCGTTTCCGGAATCAGCGTTTCAACCGCTTTACTGCAGGCAATAACCTCCTGCTCGAAGCGGATCCCCAGAAGTTTGGCAAGAGCAAGCCCGCCGGATCCGGTAATCACCGGCTGCAGTTCTGCATCTCCCATTTCCCGGTACATATCGTTCACCAGTTCATCGACCTTGTCGAAGACATTCGACATATGCCGCTCATATCTTGAGTATATTACATTCTCATTTTCGTCCAATGCCACCAGTTTCACGGTGGTCGATCCGATATCGATTCCTAATTTCATATTCACCCTCTGATGTAACACGTTTTCCGCCCTACAGATCCCGAATCTCTTTTTTGTACAGATGCGCAATCATTATTGCGGAATACGTCGTCCCGATGATCTCCGCAAGCGGGAAAGACGCCCAGGAGGCAGTCAGACCCACATAGTGGAACAAAAGATAAGCCAGCGGCAGTATGCCCAAAAGCTGACGAAGCAGCGACGCAAACAGGCTGTACACGCCGTGTCCTGTACTCTGGAACAGTGTGGAACAAATGATGCCGAAGGCGGCCGGAATGAAGCACAGACTGATGATACGAAGCGCTGGTATGCCGATTTCCATCATATTCGCATCCGCACTGAAGAGTTTCAGAAGGAGCCCCGGCGCTACGTGAAACGCAACCACACCGCAGCTCATGATCACCAGCGCAGTAATCAGCGCGCATTTATATGTTTTCATCAGTCGTTCACGGTTTCTTGCTCCGTAATTGTACCCCATTATAGGCATGGCGCCCTGATTCAGACCGAACACCGGCATGAAGACAAAGGACTGCAGCTTGAAATAAACACCGAGCACCGCCACCGCTGTCGCATTCACTGCCAGAATCGCGTTATAACCCAGCAACATAAAGGATCCAATCGCCTGCATCACCATGCCCGGCAATCCGACCGCATAAATATCTTTCACTACCCTCCAGTCTATTTTGAAGCCGCGGAGACGAACCTCCACTGCGTGCTCCCGGTGACGGATGATCCATATCGCCACAGCCATGGACACACCCTGGCCAATCACTGTGGCCAGTGCGGCACCCGCCACCTCAAGCCGGGGCATACCCAGCAGTCCGAAAATCAGAATCGGGTCCAGCACAATATTTGTCACTGCACCGCTGAGACTGATGATCATCGGTGCGATCATATTTCCCGTGGCCTGCAGCACCTTCTCCAGCTGAATCTCCACCATGCTGAAAAGACACAGCGTCGTGACGATGCGGAGATATGCCACTCCGTAAGAAAAAATCTCAGGATCATCCGAATACGCACTCATAAAAGGCTCAGCAATCAAAAGGCCGATTACCGCAAACGCAACGAAATTGAACACGCCGATCCGGATACTGGTGCTTGCCGCCTTGTCGGCTTCCTCGAACCGTTTGGCCCCCAGCCTTCTGGCAATCAGCGAATTGACTCCCACCGCACTGCCCACTGCGACTGAAATCATCAGCATCTGCAGCGGCATAATCAGCGATACGGCCGTCAGAGCTTTCTCGCTGAGCATCGCGACAAAGACACTGTCTACAATGTTGTAAAGCGCCGCTATAGTCATAGACAGCATCGCCGGCCACGCCATGGATGCGAGCAGCCTCCCCACCGGTGCCGACCCCATCTTGTTCGCGTCGCTGTCGATTCTCATTTCTCCGGTTTCCGTCCCGACATCAGTCAGTACTTCGTCAGCTTCTCTTTCGCTGTCAATCGTTTCCGGTTTTTCGCCCTTATGCTTATTTTTCACTTTCTTCCTTTCTGTTTCTGTTCCGATAATCTTGATTCCCTTTTTTCCTCTAATCTAATCACCTGTTCTGTAATCACATCAGTAACAGTTTTTTACTAATAAAAAATGGGCAGGTCTGTAAGCCGGGTTCTGTATTCGACAATCATCTATCTAAGGCGCGACATCTCTGCGCGCTCATGCGGTCCACCTTTCGGGCGGTGACGGGCCGCCACCATACTGCCCTCCGACCTTGCTCCGGATGGGGTTTACACGGCCGCCATGTCTCCATGACGCCGGTGAGCTCTTACCTCACCATTTCAACCTTACCACGGCATAACCCGTTTCGGCGGTGTGTTTCTGTTGCACTTTCCCTATAGTTACCTACGCCGGACGTTATCACGGCATCCCTGCCCTGCGGAGCCCGGACTTTCCTCATGCTGTGCACGCGATTGTCTGGCCTGCCCATTGAATGCTTATTTTATCATACAAACGGATTGATATCAATCTTCGTTTTCAGGATCTCACAATTTGTTTTGCGGCTCAGGATTTCCGCCATGTTATCGACAAAGATTTTTTCCGTTCCGTAATGGCCTGCGTCCAGGACACAGAGATCCATAGCTTTGGCGTTCTGCGCATCATGATATTTCAGGTCTCCGGTGATGTACAGGTCGCAGCCTTCATCGACAGCCTCCCGCATGAATTCCGCGCCGGAGCCGGTACACCATCCCACAGTGCAGATCTTCCGTTTCAGGTCTCCCGTCGCGCTGAAGAACCGGACGCTGACGCCCAGAGCCTCTGCCGCCTGATAAATGAACTCCTGGAAACTGATCTCCATCGGCGTCACGCCCTTGCGGCAGAAACGGTTTCCGCTTTCAAAGGGCTCCACATCATTGAGACCCAGCACCTCACCGAAATGATCGTTGTTTCCTCCCTCCATTGTATCGAAAGATGTGTGGCAGGAATATACGGAAATCCCCGCGCGGATCAGACGGTTGATATACTTTCCGGTGATATTGCTGTGGTCAACATTATGCAGGCCGCCGAAAATCAGAGGGTGATGTGTTACGATCATATCCGCATCTCTCTCAATCGCCTCGTCGATCACCGCATCGGTGATTTCCAGCGCGACCAGAATCCGCTCCACATCCTGAAATTCTGTGTTGATCTGTATCCCGCAGTTGTCCCAGTCTTCCTCCAGTTCAACCGGGCAAATTCCTTCCATGATCCGATAAAATTTTTCCTTTATCATTTCAATTCATCTCCCTTAACAAATCCCCGATCCGGCGCAGCCGCCGAACCGCCTTTTGTTCCTGTATACGATGCTCTCCGCCTCCTGCTGAAACCGCGTCCAGAATCCTCTGCTGCCGCTCCCGCTCTGCCTCGAGGTATTCCCGGCTGTACGGGTTCCGGTCCCTCAGCATTGAATCAGGATAATCCCACAGCTCCGGAGCGTCTTCATAACGGTCGTGACGGTCGGCGGTCTCTCCCGGCCGTACAGTCATAATCACCGGCAGAAACCGGCCTTCCCTTACGATATGCTCCCGAATCCTTTCGTATCCGTTTTCCGCCAGCCAGAAGCGAAGCCGTCCGAGGTTGTTCCTGGGCTGCAGGATATATGTGCCGAAGGATCGGCTCAATTGGGGATCCGCGCCCAGAATTTCTGTAATCAGGATGCCACCCATCCCTGCAATGACTATATTGTCCACCTCGCCCGGCCGCAGCACGGACAGGCCGTCGCCGATCCGCAGATCAAACTCCTCTTCCGGGCCGTAGATGCGGCAGTCCCGCATCGCCTTGTTCAGCGACCCGCGGCTGACGTCTGTCAGAATCACCTTGGGACATCTTCCGCTCTGCTTTAGATAAATAGGCAAAAAACCATGGTCTGTGCCGATGTCGGCCATGGTTTCTCCCGTTCTGATTTCATCGGCGATCGTCTGTAATCTTTCGCTGAGTTTCATTTCTGCTCCATGCGTATCTCTATTCCAGATAATCTTTCAGTTTCTTGCTCCTGCTGGGATGGCGCAGTTTCCGGAGAGCCTTCGCCTCAATCTGGCGGATCCGTTCCCTTGTAACGTCGAATTCCTTGCCGACCTCTTCCAGTGTCCGGGAGCGGCCGTCCTCCAGCCCGAACCTGAGTTTCAGCACCTTCTGCTCCCGTTCTGTCAACGTATCCAGCACCTCCACCAGCTGCTCCTTCAGCATGGAAAAGGCCGCCGCCTCTGCCGGGGCGGGCACATCGTCGTCCGGAATAAAGTCGCCCAGATGGCTGTCTTCCTCCTCGCCTATAGGCGTTTCCAGCGAAACCGGCTCCTGGGCAATCTTCTGAATCTCCCGAACCTTTTCGACTGAAATCCCCATTTCCTTTGAGATCTCTTCCGGCGTCGGCTCTCTCCCATAGGTCTGAAGCAGCTGACGGGAAACCCGGATCAGCTTGTTGATCGTCTCCACCATATGCACCGGGATCCGGATCGTTCTCGCCTGATCTGCAATGGAACGGGTGATCGCCTGGCGGATCCACCAGGTCGCATAAGTCGAGAATTTATAACCCTTCCGGTAATCGAATTTATCGACCGCCTTGATCAGTCCGAGGTTGCCCTCCTGAATCAGGTCAAGGAACAGCATCCCCCGGCCGACATAACGTTTCGCGATACTGACGACAAGTCTGAGATTCGCCTCGCAGAGACGCTGTTTGGCTCTTTCATCGCCCATCTCCATCCGCTTCGCAAGGTCGATCTCCTCCTCTGCCGTCAGAAGAGGAACCTTACCGATCTCCTTCAGATACATACGAACCGGATCGTCAACGGCAATTCCCTTGGGAACCGTTGCGTCCACATCGATTTCGCCGGATTTTGTCAGCACCACGCCGTCATCGTCGGGCTCGTCATCGTCGTCGCCGTCCAGGATCATAGCAAAGTCCTCCGGCGCGGATTCCGTTGTAATCTCTACGTCCCGGGACAGAAGTTCCTCGTAGATTTCGTCGATAGCGTTCTTGTCCAGATCATACTTGTCCAGATAATCGGCCATGTCAGAATACGTCAGAATCTGTTTCTTCTCCCCGGCTCGGGCAAGAAGTCTCTTGACCAGTTCGGCCTTCAGTTCGTCTGGCTTGAGTCCCGCCAGTTCATCTGCCGCCGGAGCGTTACCGGCTCCCTGACCGTTCTCCGCCGGCTTTGCCTTTTTGTGGTCTGCCCCCTTCTTCGCCGCAGGCTTCTTTTTTGTCACAGTTGTTTTTTTCTTTGTTTCGTTTGCCATCCGTTTCTCCTCTGTTTCTATGTGAATGCGTTTCGCCTGATTATCTGTTTATCTTATCATCTGAGATTTTTCCGTTCTCTCTGTATTCGCATCAGTTCGTCGGTCATCTGCCGAATCTGTTCCTGGCTGCCGCCCTCGTCCGCCATGGAGAGCATCGTCAGAATCTCCTGCTCCCGCTTTGCCAGTTTCTCGCTTCTTGCTGTCTTCAGACATTCCTCGTACACCTTCTCATGCTCCGGGTCCAGCATGATCTCCTCCATCAGCTGCTGCAGCGCCCGGCTCTCCGGTTCAGGCAGTCCCTCAATCAGCTGTACGGTATCCGTAACAGCGTCCGGATGCCGCTCCTTCTCCCGCAGAGCATGCTCAAGGATATCCTGCGCGGGAAGCGAAAGTTCTACATCTTTTTCCTCAGCAAGCCGCGGAAGATAGTCGTCATCGGTCAGAACCAGCTTCAGAAGCGTCTTTTCAAGCGGGGAAATTTCCTCACGCGCTTCAGGTGCATTTTCCTCCCGGCGCATCTGCCTTCTGGTCTCCGATGTCTGCGGCGATCTTCTGCCGTCGCGAAGCGCAAGTTCCCGATCGATGGCTGACTCCGCGACACCCAGGTCTCCGGCCATCTTTTTTTTATAAATTTCCTGCTCCAGAGGACTCATTGCGGCGATGATTTCCACCGCCTTTTTCATATAATCGAGGCGGCCCTCGTCGCTGCTCAGATCATACCCCAGCTTCGCGGATTCCAGCTTGTATTCTCCGTAGGACAAAGCATTTCCGACCAGTTCCAGAAAGGCATCCCGGCCGTTCTTCTTCACATACTCGTCCGGATCCTTTCCGTCTGTAACGTGAAGCACCTTCACCTTGCTACCCTCCTTCCGGAGGATCTCAATTCCGCGCAGAGCAGCGGCCCGTCCGGCCCGGTCGGCGTCATAACTCAGCACGACTTCCTTTGTATATCGATGAATCAGTCTGGCCTGATTCTCTGTAAGCGCCGTCCCAAGTGACGCCGCGACATTGTGTACTCCGCTCTGATAGAGGGCGATGACGTCCATATACCCTTCCACAAGGATCAGAAAGCCCTCGTCCCCCGCCGCCTTCCGGGATATGTTCAAGCCGTACAGATTGTTCTTTTTCTGGAAAATTCTGCTCTCCGGCGAATTCAGATATTTAGGATTGTCCTCCGGGCTGACGGCTCTTCCTCCGAATCCGATCACCTTCCCGCTCGTGTTGATAATCGGAAACATGACGCGATTGCGGAATCTGTCATAACATTTACCCTTACTGGTGGAAACCAAACCCAGCTCCTGAAGTTTTTTCACCTCTACACCCTGAGACACCATGAACCGGTACAGGCTGTCCCACTCTCCATCTGCATAGCCGATTCCGAACTTCTTCAGAGTTGCCGGAGCGATTCCCCGTCCTTCCATGTAGCTGTACCCCCGGTTCGCCTTCTTTGTGAACGCGTCGTAGAAGAACTGCGCCGCCATGCGGTTGATTTCATAATATTCTCCGCGGTGATCATCGTAGTTTCGCGTCTCCATCGTCACGCCGTAATCCCGGGCCAGCTTCTCCACGGCTTCTACAAAATCCATGTTATAGTACCGCTTTACGAACTCGATCACGTCACCCTTTGCGCCGCAGCCGAAGCAGGTAAAATACTGCCTCGATTCCGACACCATAAAAGAGGGCGTCTTCTCGCCGTGGAACGGACAGAGCCCTTTATAGTTGGAACCCGCCCGTTTCAGCGGAACGACCTGCCCGATCACATCAACTATATCGACCCGGCTCTTCAGATTTTCAATTGACCCTGCAGAAAATGAAACACTCATACTGTATTATTCCGTAAAATGTTCCGTTTTCCTCTAAAACGACTATTTTTTATCTCTTTTTTTTACCGCGTATGTTACATTTTTCAGATAACAAAAAAAGCCGGCGGGAATTCCGGCTCTTTCTTCCGCACTCCCGCGCGGCGTTCATTTTCGATATCCGTAGGTCATGTCCGGTACGAAAATGTCCGTGTACAGGCTCACCGCGTACCGGTCTGTCATCCCCGCCACATAATCCTTCACGGCGATTTCCGTTCCTTCATCCTTTCCCAGCTCCCGGAGATCGTCCGGCATCTTTTCAGGATGCGACAGAAAATAGTTATACAGGGAAGTCAGGACGACCTCCACCTTGGCAAGGTCTTCCTCTTTCTTCACCGATCTGCTTTTATAGACGTTTTTAAACATGAAATCACGCAGAACATTCAGCTGCTCTGCATGTTCCTCGTCCATGGCGATCTCGTTTTTTCCGTCGCTGTTCATGACCACGTTTTCAATCATGTTGGCAATCCGGTCGCCGTGCCGTTCTCCGAACAGCTCGATAGGGCCGGACGGAAGATCTTTCTGCCGGATCACACCGCTGCGGATGGCGTCATCGATGTCGTGGTTGATATAGGCGATTCTGTCGCTGATTCCGACGATCTGCCCCTCCAGCGTCTTTGCCTTAAGATTCCCGGTATGATTGAGGATACCGTTGCGGACTTCAAAGGTGAGATTCATTCCCCGCTTTCCGTTATGGTATTCCAGCACATCCACTACCCGCAGACTCTGCTCGTTGTGACGGAATCCTCCGGGGCAGATGGCGTTCAGCACGCTCTCACCGTTATGACCGAAGGGGGTATGCCCCAGATCATGCCCAAGTGCGATGGCCTCCGTAAGATCCTCATTCAGATTCAGCGTCCGGGCAATCGTCCGGGCCACCTGTGTCACCTCCAGCGTGTGCGTCAGCCGCGTCCGGTAATGATCCCCCTCCGGAGAGAGAAAAACCTGCGTCTTGTGCATCAGCCTCCGGAACGCCTTGGAATGAATGATACGATCCCTGTCACGCTGAAAACACGTGCGGAACGGACACGGTTCCTCCTCCTCCGCACGTCCCCTGCTCACCGCCGCCTTGCTGGCGAACAGTGACAGTTCCCTTAATTCTTTTTCCTCAAGTTCTTCACGTTTCCGCATACTTATACCCCCGTATGACCGAAACCTCCTCCGCCCCTCCGGGTATCCGAGAGGGCTTCGACCTCTTCAAATTCCACCTGTTCCACCCTGCTGATCACCACCTGGGCAATCCGGTCTCCGTCGTGGATCACGAAATCCCGTTCCCCCCAGTTTATCAGAGGGACGCAGAGCTCGCCGCGGTAGTCACTGTCCACGGTGCCTACCCCGTTGACCAGACCGATACCGTGACGAATCGCCAGTCCCGACCGGGCGCGCACCTGTGCCTCACATCCCTCCGGAATTTCGAGGTAAAGCCCCGTCGGCACCAGCGCCCGTCCGCCTGCAGGGAGAACAAAATCATGTTCGAGCAGCGCGCGGATATCAAAACCCGCCGCGCCGCCTGTTTCATAGGCAGGGATCCTGCCGCTTCTGCTGATTATTTTTATCTTCATCACGCACGTCCCATCATCGACCGCAGATTGACCCTCGTTCCCGAGACAACGACCGCCGAGTACCGGTCGAGATCACAGATCATCTGCTTCAGACGCTCAATATCTTCGACCGTGACTTTGTTATATCCCTCGATTACCTCTTCAGGAACAAAAACCCGTCCGATGAGCATGAAGTTTTTCCCGTTGGCCATCATCCGCGAGGATGTACTCTCCTGACTGAAAACATACCCCGATTTCATCTGTTCTCTGGAGGACTCCAGTTCCTCTCCGGATACCGGCGCATCCTTCAGCGTCTGCAGTTCCTCCCGGATTCCCTCAATAGCGTCGCGGATCTTCTCATGGCTGACGCCGGCGTAAATCTCCATATATCCGTCAGTGCTGAACGTTCCCAGCATGGAACAGACGGAATAGGCGAGGCCCTTCTGTTCCCGGATGTTCTGAAACAGTCTGGAGCTCATGCTGCCGCCGAAGAGGTTGTTCATGATTCTCTCCGCGTACAGATCCTCATCTCCCAGAGGAATTGTACGAACCCCCATACAGAGGTGAGACTGTTGAATATCTTTTTTCAGTGATCGGAGCGAGGGTCTGTATTCTCCCCGCTTCATACGGTTCTCCGGCAATTCCCTTCCCAGCGTCTGAAAGCTGTTCTCAAAGTATTCGCAGAAATCATCCTCGTCAAATTTTCCGGCGACGGAAACAACGATGTTTTCCCTCACATAATGAGTTCTGACGTAGTCCGTGATTACATTGCGAGTAATACGTTTCAGGGATGTCGGTGTTCCCAGAATGGAATTGCCCAGACTGTCGCCCCTGAAAATCTCGTCCATCAGTGTGTCGTGCGCCAGATCATCCGGTGTGTCTCTGGTCATTTTAATTTCCTCGCAGATGACCCTGCGTTCCCGATCCATCTCGGTTTTATCGAAGAGAGAATGCTCCAGCATGTCCACCAGAACATCGGCAGCCTTACGATAATTTTCTGCGACGGATTTCACATAGTAGCAGGTCGCCTCCTTGCCGGTAAATGCGTTCATCTGTCCGCCGATGCGGTCAATATCACCGGCAATCTGCCGCGCGGTTCTCTGTTCTGTGCCCTTGAACATCATGTGTTCTACAAAGTGAGATACGCCCGCGTTTTTATCTGTTTCATTCACCGCACCGGTGTGGACCCAGATGCCGATGGAAACAGACTGCACCGAGGGCATGTGTTCCATGACCACCCGGACTCCGTTATTCAATGTTCTCGTCTTTATCATTCTCATTCCCCCTGTCAGATCGATTGTTCAGCAGCAGAAGAATCAGCAGGATGACCGCGATCACGATCAGACTGACGATCTCCGCTTTCTTTCCAAAATATGTTCCCAGAAGCCCTGTAAATGTCAGGATCAGCAGAAAGGCCGCCAGGACGATGGCAACGAATGCAAATGCGATTTTCTTCATTCCGTCGGTATGCCGTCCTTTCCGTAGGTTTTCAGAATCAGACGGATAGAGATGCCAGTGTTCAGCCGGAACGCCTCCTTCGTCTGATAATATTCTCTTCCCTTGAACCAGTAGATCTGTTCGACCTGTTCAAGTATCTGTTCTTCATTCATACCCTGCTGTGCCAGTCCGCAAACCAGGTTTATTTCGCCCCTCAGTTCCCGGAGATAGACATCAAAATACTTCTGTGTATAGAATTCCGGAACGATGCCGTAATGCGGCACGATAATCCGTTCCGGATGATATTCCTTACATTTCCGCGCCGACTCGATGGAATCTGGAAAGCTTTTCAGCACCGTGGTGCGGACCTCGTCCTGTCCCCGCATGATCCCGGTGCTCTCGGACAGAAACATGATGCTGTCCGGCTGCAGCACATAGGTCAGCGAGCAGTCGGTATGACCTCCGGTTTCCAGCACATCCAGCCACCTACCTCCGATGTCGATGCGGGAGCCGTCTCCGACCGTCCAGTCCACCCGCAGACCGTCGGTGATCACAGGCTCCGAGGAGTCCGAAAAGCTGTCCCTGGCCACCTCCCCCAGGCGCTTCATGGTTCTGCGCGCGCCCTCACTGGCGAACACCGACCGCGCCTTGTCCGCCGCAACCACGACCGCCTCCGGCCATTCCTTCAGCAGGTACGGCAGCGCTCCGATATGATCGTAATGCGTATGCGACAACAAAATAATATCCACTCTGTCCCGTCCCAGTTTCGCAAGTACCCGCCGGATATTCCCGATCAGCGCCTGGTGAGGATACGCCATACCCGTATCGTAAAGCGCCACATACTTTTCTCCGGAGATCAGCAGCGACTCGCCGCCCATTCCCGCCGTAACCCGGTAGATTCCTTCCGGAAAATCAAACCGGTCATATCCGGGAAACGAATAATACAGCTTCAGCTCCTGCGGATCAATCGTATTGTTCATGAACGCCCTTCTTTCTTGTCTTTTTCCCTCCAAGCAATACTTTGAAAAAGTTCACCGTGATCATGAAGATGACCACCAGTCCGAAATACCCTTCAATGGGATACATATATGCGACAAGGTTCCGGAAGCCTACCAATCCCAGCAGATATCCGATCAGAATTGAAATCAGAATAATCCTGCTCCGGTGCGGTCCCTCCGGCAGTTTGGTCGTGAATCCGTAGAACACACTGGTCGCTGCAGAATAGATGGAAACGTACAGAACGCTTCCGTACAAAACATTGATAACCGGCGAAAGCCGGACTGAATATCCCAGCATCGGCAGATCCAGGCTGGCGGAAAATGCCATATCCTTCTGCAGCGCAAACACCAGCACCAGAATCATCATCCCCAGCAGAAGTCCGCCGAACAGAGATCCCCACAAAGCATGCCCCCGGCTTTTGGCGTTCAGCGACGCCGTCGCTCCCATAGGAATCATCCCCATCATATTATATGCGACATAGAGAGGCGCCGCGATCAGCCAGTCAGGCGCCATTCTGCTGGGTTTGAATCCCCCGGTCGCTCCGCTCTGCTTCATATCCGAAAGAATCACGAGGGCGCAGCATATGATGACCACCGCAAACAGCACCGGCACGATATACCGGAACAGCCGGGAGATCCGATCGAAGTCTCCCAGAATCGTTGCCGCCACCAGAATCGCGATGATTCCTCCGCCGATCGCCCGGTGAACGCCGAACTGCTGATACAGAAAGGAGCCCCCCGCCGCCGTCATGGAAATAATCGTAGTAAACAGAAAAACCGCCATAAAATAACCGAACCCCTCGGAAAGGTACCGGTTATCAATAAAGCAGACAATCCTGCCCATATCTCTCGTATTGAGGCGGACCGCCAGATATCCGATCATGTAGGCGATAGCCGCGAAACCCGCGGCCGCGATTACCACGCCGTAAAAGGCTTTGTCCCCGAAAATCCCGAAGAACTGCCAGGTTTCCCTGCCCGATGCGAAACCCGCGCCCATAATGACGCCCACATACATCGCCGCCACGCTGACAAAGTTCAGTTTCTTCTCTGTAGTTCCTGACACGCCTGCGCGACCTCCTACTGCTCCAGCTCCGCGAGATCCGCGAAGCTCATGACAAAATCTCCAAGTTCATAATTCAGCGCGTCAGAAAAATCAAACGTATATTCAGCTCCGCCGAGTTTTTCCTCCTTGCTGAGCGCCAGCGCGTCCCGCACAGGGAGAATGTTCTTTTCTCCCGTGGCGTCGCTGATACATTCCACATTGTCGGTATCGCTGTACCACTGACGGAAACGGCCGATCTCATCGGCAAGCTGCAACAGGGTCTCGTCGGTTTCATCGTCTTCATCGTTGTTGATCAGGGACTGGATCATGCCGAGCATGACTCGTTCAATATTGGTCATCAGCGTGAAGAACTCCACCTCTCCGTCCGGGATCCAGTCTTCGATATGGTCAAAATAATTCTCCACAAGCTCGCCAAACTGTTCCAGATCCAATTCGGACAGCAGCTCATAGATCAGGTCGTCACTGACTTCCTCCGAGGATTCGAAGAGTTCTGCCACATTCTCAAAATACTGAAAATCTCCGCCGGTATCGATGTCCAGCAGATCATAAAATTCTTCTCTGTTCATCTCTGCCTCCAATCAAAGGTCCAGGTTCTTGAAACGGATGTTCAGATCCTCCTGATCTCTGCCCAGAATCAGCTGGATCATATTCACGAAATTCTCGGAAAGGTCGCTTGCGTAGAACACATTTTCTCCCTGTCGCCGATCGGCAAGCATGTCCCGTTTCTCCAGCTCGATGGAGACTGCAGTCGCCGCCTCCTGCGAGGAGCTGACGATGCGCACCCCCGGGTAAATCCGCTGCAGGCGTCCCGCGATCAGCGGATAATGCGTGCAGCCCAGCACCAGAGTGTCGATCTGATGCTCCTCCATAAAATCATCCAGATAATATCGGATCGTCAGATCCATAATCTCATTTTCAATTATCCCCTCTTCAATCAGCGGAACAAAGGCAGGGCAGGCCTTTGCATACAGATGACGCATCTGCGGATTCTTCTCCCGGATCTGCTCCACATAAGCACCGCTGCGCACAGTCGCCCGGGTCGCCAGAATTCCGATATGATCCGAAGGACTGCAGTCCCTCGCAACCACATGGGCGGTAGGCGCAATGACCCCGATCACCGGAATCTCCGGATAGGCCTTCTGAAGCTCCCCTATACAGGTGGAGCTGATGGTGTTACAGGCGATGACCATCATCTTAACACCCTTCCGGGCAAGAAAATCCCCGATCTGCATCGTGAACTGGCGAATGGTTTCATTCGACTTGGAGCCATACGGAGTCCGAGCCGTATCTCCAAAAAAAATAATACGTTCTTCCGGAAGCCTCCTCATGATATACGGTATGCTTGTCAGCCCTCCGATTCCCGAGTCAAAGAAGCCGATCGGTCTGTTATCCATCTGTAATTCCTTTCCGATTTATGATATACTATTGTTTATTATACAACAGGAGGACAAAATGGGAAACAAAAAATTACGAACCCGTGAGGAAATCGCTCCGGAACACAAATGGAATCTGGAGGCCATGTACACCTCTGAAGAGGAGTGGAACCGAGATATCGACGCCGCACTTTCCGGCGCCGGCGGCTATGACCGGTTCCGGGGACATCTGGGAGATTCTCCGGCAACCCTGGCGGACGCGCTGGAGGAAAGCGACCGGATCGGACAGACACTGGAAAAAGCCTTTGTCTACGCGCGGATGAAGCTGGACGAGGACAACCGCGATTCCCGGCAGCAGGCCATGCTGGACAAGGCCATGCAGACTATCTCCCGCGTCTCAGCCGCCCTGAGCTTTGTGACCCCGGAGATCATTTCCATTCCGGAAGACCGTATCCTTCAGTTTATGGATGAGGAACCCCGCCTCAGAGTATATGGCCACCTGCTCCGCAGCACCCTGCGCGAAAAGGAGCACGTCCTCTCCACCGAAGAAGAGAATCTGATGGCACAGCTCGGTGAAGTTCTCGGGTCATCGAACAGCCTCTTCACCATGCTGAACGACGCCGACCTGAAATTCGGCTCAATTCACGATGAAAACGGCGAGGAAACGGAGCTGACCCACGGAAACTATATCAACTTCATGCGCTCCTATAACCGGGATGTCCGGAAAGAAGCCTACACTGCCTGCTATGAGACCTACAGGTCCCTGATCAACACGCTGGCATCCAATTACAGCACTAACGTGAAGACTGACGCCATCGTCAGCCGGATTCGCCGTTACAGCTCCTCCCGGGCCTCCGCCCTGTCCGGCGGAAACATTCCCGAAGCCGTCTATGACAATCTGGTAGAAACGGTCAATGAGGCGCTTCCCGCCCTCCACGACTACATCCGGATCCGCCGGGATCTTCTGGGCGTCGACGAACTGAAAATGTATGATGTCTATGTTCCGCTGATTCAGTTGCCGGAAAAGAACATTTCTTTTGAGGAGGCCGTCCGCATTGCCATGGAAGGTCTTGCCCCGCTGGGCGAAGATTATCTGCGCCAGTTTCAGAAGGGAATTGATGACCGCTGGATCGACCGCTACGAAAACCAGGGAAAGACATCCGGCGCATACAGCTTCGGTTCCTACGACTCTGCACCCTATGTGCTGATGAACTACGACAACCGACTGGAAGACGTATTTACGCTGGTTCACGAGATGGGACATTCCATGAATTCCTTCTATACCCGGCAGACCCAGCCGTATGTCTACGGCGATCACTCTATTTTCACCGCCGAGGTCGCTTCCACCGTAAACGAGTCTCTGCTGATGCGTCACCTGCTGAATACCGCAGAGGACCCGCAGATGCGCGCCTATGTGCTGAACATGTATATCGAAGCTTTCCGCACTACTCTGTTCCGCCAGACCATGTTCGCGGAGTTCGAGCACAGTGCGCACCGTTATGTTGAAGATGGCGGCAGTCTGACACCGGAATGGCTGAACCGGACATATGACGAGCTGAACACGCGGTACTTCGGACCGGCGCTGGAGCACGACGATCTCATCCAGTACGAATGGGCCAGAATCCCCCACTTCTACCGCAGCTACTACGTTTATCAGTACGCCACCGGCTATTCCGCAGCAACAGCGATCTCCGCAATGCTTCTGGAGCAGGGCAAGCCGGCCCGCGATGCCTATCTGCGTTTCCTGGCCTGCGGTACAAATGACGATCCGGTGGAACTTCTGAAAATCGCCGGTGTGGATATGGAAAGCAAGGAACCTGTCGCGATGGCGATGGATACCTTCCGCACACTGGTGGATGACCTGAAAGGACTGACAGAGCAGCGATGAACAAAAAGATTTTCGTATTCTCCAATCAGACGCCTTCCTCCCTCGCGGCGGGAAGGGCTCTGTGCGGAAAGCTGGACAACTCCGGGTACACCGTGACCCGTACATATTCAGAGGATGCGGAGCTCATGGTCTGCATCGGCGGCGACGGGACATTTCTGGAAGCGATTCACAAATATAATTTCCCTACGATTCCGATTATCGGCATCAACACCGGGCATCTGGGATTTTTCCAGGAAATCATGCCGGACCAGCTTGACGATTTCATTTTCAACTATTCCCAGGGTAACTACACGCTGCAGCCCCTCTCCACGGTGCGGCTGCGCATCATCTGCGGTGACCAGACCCATGAGCACATCGGGCTCAATGAGGTCAGCATCAAAGGAATCAACAGTTACAACGTCCACCTGAATCTTTCAATCGGCGGCAGTTTCATCGAACGGTTCAGCGGCGACGGACTGGTGGTGGCCACTCCGGCCGGAAGCACCGCGTATAACTATTCTCTGGGCGGCAGCATAGTGGATCCCCGGCTGAATCTCCTGCAGATCACGCCCATCGCACCGATGAACACCACGGCGTACCGGGCTTTCACCTCCAGCATCCTGCTGCCCTCGGATCTTTCCCTTGGACTGATTCCCGATATGAGCAGCGATACCGCCATCGCTATCTGCAGAGACGGCTACACCACCGAATACAGCGATGTGCGCGAGATGACAGTGGATTACTCTGATATTAAGGTGAACCTGATCCGTTTTGAAGGCTACGATTTCTGGACCAAGGTCAAGAGTAAATTTCTATAGGAGGAACTATGCGCGAATATACCTTTGTTGTCAGCAAGGAAGACGAAGGCGTCGGCATCCGCCGGATGCTCCGCAGAAATTTCCGTTTTTCCTCCCGTCTCCTGACCCGGCTCCGGGCGCAGAAAAGCGTCTATCTGAACGATCAGGTGCTGGAAGGCTGGATGAAGCCGAAGGAGGGCGACATCATCCGGGCAGTTCTGCCTGAGGAAGCCAGCCATTTTCCGGAGGAGGATATCCCCATCGAAGTGCTTCACGAGGATGAAGATCTGCTGATTCTGAACAAGCAGGCCGGCGTCACCGTCCATCCCACAAAGGGTCATGCCTCCCACACCATCGCCAACGGGCTGATGAAATACATGCGGGAAACGGATCAGCTGTTCAAGATTCGTTTCGTGAACCGACTGGACATGGACACCTCCGGTATACTGATCGTCGGGAAAAATTCCCATACACAAGACGATCTCGTCCGGCAGATGCACGGCGGCGGAATGGAGAAATCCTATATTGCTCTGGTTCACGGCATCATCGAACAGGAGGAATTCACCATCGACCGACCCATCGGCAGACCGACGCCGGACAGCGTGACCCGCTGCGTCCTTCCCGAAGGACAGGGTCGGCCGTCAGTGACCCGCGTCCGGGTGCTGGAGCGCTACGAATCCGGCTACACACAGGTGCTGCTGCGCCTGGAAACAGGACGGACTCACCAGATCCGCGTCCATATGTCCTGGCTCGGGCATCCCGTTGCAGGGGATTCCCTGTACGGCGGCGACGCGCCTGAACTCATCGGGCGGCAGGCACTCCACGCCTGGCGGATCCGGTTTCTGCACCCGGTCAGCAGGCGGCCCTCCGAGATCACCGCTCCCCTGCCCGACGACATGATACGCGCCATTGAGAAGGCCCGGCGGCTTCGATAATACCCGACGGATCCGATAATACCCGCCGACACACTGACACAGGAACAACACAAAAAAACTGATACAAAAAAACTGATACAATCTGAAAAGGAGGCTCTGCTATGTGTACTGCAGCAACTTATACGACAAAGAATCATTATTTCGGAAGAAACCTGGATCTTGAATTTTCCTACCACGAAACCGTGACGGTCACTCCTCGCCGAAAGGTTCTTCCGATGCGCCACACTGACGCTCTGGAGGAGCATTACGCGATGATAGGAATGGCCTTTGTAGTTGAGGATTACCCTCTCTACTATGACGCCACGAATGAAAAGGGACTGTCCATGGCCGGTCTTAATTTCCCCGGAAACGCGCATTACAATGCACCGGCGGACGGGCACCGGAACCTCGCATCCTTTGAACTGATCCCCTGGATTCTCGGACAGTGCGACACCGTCGAACAGGCCCGGAACCTTCTGGCAGATGTCAACCTGACCGACACAGCGTTCAGCCCGCAGCTTCCGCCGTCTCCCCTGCACTGGCTCATCGCAGATCAAAAGGAATCCATCGTGTTCGAGCAGACGGAAAACGGAGCCCGGATATTTGACAACCCCGTGGGGGTAATGACCAACAACCCCACCTTCGATTACCATATGCTCCATCTGCAGGACTACATGAACGCCTCCGCACAGCTTCCGGAAAACAGACTCGTGCCCGGCGTCGGACTGGAGCCGTACAGCAGAGGTATGGGAGGCTTCGGGATTCCCGGTGATCTTTCCTCCGCCTCCCGTTTTGTCAAGGTCGCATTCACGAAGATGAATTCTCTGTCCGGCGACAGCGAAGAGGAAAGCGTCAGCCAGTTTTTCAAGATTCTCGGCTCTGTAGAGCAGCAGAAAGGATGCTGCAGGCTGGGAACTGATGAAGACGGCAATCTGCTTTGCGAGTACACCATCTACTCCTCCTGCTGCAATATGGATCGGGGAATCTATTACTATACGACCTACGAAAACAGCGGAATATCCTGCGTAGACATGCACCGGGAGGATCTGGACGGCGATCGGATGGCAGTCTACGAGCTTCAGAAAGAGCCCCGGATCTGCAGACAGAACTGACCGGCACATCACCGCAGTATTTAATGCGTGATCAGCCATTGAATGTGCCTGAAATATCAGTAATACAGGGATCGTATTCGGCGGCCGCGCGCCGCGGTGCACACATCATACAGCGCGCAGACACCGCGCACAGGAGGTACAACTATTGGAAATCATACGAGCAAAACATTCCGGCTTCTGCTTCGGCGTCAGGCAGGCCATCGACACCACGATGAAGCAGATCGGCCGGAACGCCGGCGGCCACATATACACCTGCGGCCAGCTGATTCATAATGCCACCGTCACCGACGAGCTCGCATCCCGGGGCGTCGGTATCATCAACTCGCCGGAGGAGGCGTCATCCGGCGATACAGTCATCGTCCGATCCCATGGAGAGCCGAAGCGGTTCTACAGCACGGCCCATGAACGGGGGCTGCACGTCATCGACGCCACCTGTCCCTTTGTCGCCCGGATTCACACGCTGGTTCACGACGCTTACGCACGGGGCGCTCATATCGTCATCGTCGGCGACAAAAAGCATCCTGAAGTAATCGGCATCAACGGCTGGTGCGAAGACACCGCTTTCATCGCTTCGACTGCGGAGGAGGCCTCCCTTTATCCGTTTACGGATGCGTTCGTCGTAAGCCAGACCACCCTCAATGAAAAGGTATTCGATGAAATCACCGGAATGCTTCGTCGTATGGGCGTGCGTCTCGAGATACAAAACACGATCTGCAGCGCCACACGAGAGCGGCAGCAGTCAGCCGCCGAACTGTCAAAACACGTGGACGCCATGGTCGTAATCGGCGGCAGAAACTCCTCAAACACAAAGAAGTTGTACGAGATATGCAAAAAAAATCAAAATAAATGCTTTTTTGTCGAAAATAATAAAGATTTACCGTTGAAACAATTGCAAAAATGTAATAGAATAGGTATTGCGGCGGGTGCCTCGACACCCGAACGTGTTATTAAGGAGGTTATTTCTACAATGAGTGAAAACATCACCAACGAAAACAACATTTCAATGGCAGATTACATGGACGAAATCGATGCATCTTTGAGACTCCCTCACACCGGAGACATCGTCACGGGGAAAGTTGACCAGGTGAACGACAGCGAAGTTATCGTGAACATGGGCTGCAAAAAGGACGGCATCCTTACAGCGAACGAGGTATCGCTTGAGGAAGGTCAGAAGCTGACTGATTTATTCAAGGTGGGCGATGAAGTCCAGGCGAAGGTCATCAAGACAGATGACAGCGACGGAGGTATCCTCCTGTCGAAGAAAAGACTGGAAGTTAACGAGCATTGGAACGAAATCAATGAGGCTCTCGAAAATAAGACACCTATCGACGTCAAGGTTGTCAAAGCTGTTAAAGGCGGCGTGATCGCTGTCTACAAGGAGGTTTCCGGATTCATCCCCCTCTCCCAGCTTTCCAACAAGTATGTGGAGAGCGCCGATGAGTTTCTGGGACAGGTTCTTTCTGTCAAGGTCACCAGAGTGGATCAGAGAAGAGGCCGTGCCGTATTCTCCCACAAGGCGGTTCTGGCAGAAGAGCGGCAGAAACAGATCGATCAGATCTGGGCTGCCCTTAGCGTGGACGATATCGTGGAAGGCACTGTCATGAGATTCACCGACTACGGTGCGTTCGTAGATCTGGGCGGAATCGACGGTCTGCTCCACATCTCTGAAATCTCCTGGGGCAAGCTGAAGCATCCTGATGAGGTTCTGCACATCGGTCAGAAGATCAACGTCAAGATTCTTTCCATGAACAAAGAAAAAGGCAAGATCTCTCTGGGTCTGAAGCAGACGACTCCGGAGCCCTGGTCCGTCATCGAGGACAATTATCATGTCGATCAGATCGTCAGAGGTAAAGTCGTTCAGCTGAAGGAGTACGGTGCGTTCGTAGAGCTGGAGCCTGGTCTGGACGGACTGGTTCACATCTCTGAAGTTGCGAACAAGCGCGTTGCAAACATCGGCGATGAGCTCACTGTCGGCCAGATGGTCAATGCCAGAATTCTGGACATCGACACTGAAAGAAGAAGAATCAGTCTCTCCATCAAGGACGCGATCGGCGAAGAAGCCGAAATTCCTGCAGAGGAAGCGCCGGTGGAAGACACTCCCGCGGAGGAGGACGAGTCCTCTGTCGTAGAGGTTGAAACAGCAGTTGAAAAGGCAGAGCATCACACCCCGGAAACCGAAGAGGAAGTCGTGGAGGAATCCGCGGAAATCGGTACAGCTGAGGAGATTTAACTCTGGCCGCTTCAATCAGAGTTTAAAAGGCGGATCACCGAACGGTGGTCCCCTTTTCATATCTTCATTCTGTACATAACACAAAGGAAACGAGTCTCAAGATGAAAATGAAAAAGAAAAAAAGCGGCACAAGGACCGGTATTCTGGAAAAGACACGAAACGGCTCAGGTTTTGTCCGCTCTGAGTACGGTGACATCTATATCGACCGCTCCAACATCGGAGGAGCCATGCATGGCGACCGGGTGCGCGTTGATCTGCTTCCCCCTCAGTTCTGGGGGAGAAATCCCGAAGGCATCGTCGACAAAATTCTGGAACGCGGCAGCCGTGAAATTGTCGGAACCTATCACAGGGGAAAGCGCAGTGATATGGTAATTCCCGACGACCGCCGCAATTCCGATAATATTCTTGTCCGCCGTTCTGCGTCAAAAAGCGCCCGGGACGGTGACCGGGTCGTGTGCGTCATCACTCGCTACCCCGGTCGGAAATCGCTGGCGGAGGGTCGTTTGACGGAAATTATTGCCCGCCGCGGTGAAGTCGGCGGGGAAATCCGTGCAATGATCCGCGCCGCCGGACTGAAAGTCCGCTTCCCTGCCCGCTGTGAAGCCGATGCCGCAATGAAAGCAACGCAGATCATTACACCGGAGGATATTGCCGGCCGGCGTGATCTGAGGGAAAAAACAATCATCACCATCGACGGTGCGGATTCCAAAGATCTGGATGACGCTGTGTCCATCGACCGTCTCTATAACGGCAATTACCTGCTGGGTGTCCACATCGCAGATGTCAGCCACTATGTCTCCGCCGGATCTCCTCTCGATCGTGAGGCCATGTGCCGCGGAAACAGCGTTTATCTGCTGACACAGGTCATTCCGATGCTTCCAAAAAGTCTCTCCAACGGTATCTGCAGCCTTTTCGAAGGCGTTGACCGTCTGACGCTGAGCTGCGAAATGGAGATCGACAGGAACGGCAATATAGTCAACCACGATATCTACGAAAGTGTCATCAATAATAAGGCCCGCATGGTCTACGACGATGTTTCCGACATTCTGGAGCACCGTGATGAAGCGCTGATCCAGAGATATCAAAACATCTGTGACAGTCTGCTCCTGATGGAGGAACTGGCGGAAATTCTCCGGGAGAAACGGAAGCGTTCGGGCAGCATCGACTTTGACTTCGATGAAGCGGACATCACACTGGGTGAGCGGGAGATTCCCGTTGATATTTCCATCGCTCCACGACGGACTGCGAACCGGATGATTGAAGAGTTCATGCTCGCCGCCAATAAGACCATAGCAGAACATTTCTATCAGTTTGAGGCGCCGTTTGTCTACCGCGTCCATGAAAAACCCGACCCGGCAAAAATTATGGAGCTGCGTCAGTTCCTCGCCGGATTCGGCATCGACCTGCGCGGAAACGCAGACAACGTTCACCCTGCCGAACTAAACCGCATTCTGGATCTTGTTCACGGAAAACCTGAGGAAAATATCGTCAGCACAGTGCTTCTCCGCTCCATGACGAAAGCGTATTACAGCACCGAATGTGCCGGCCATTTCGGACTGGCCTTCCATTACTACTGCCACTTCACCTCCCCTATCCGCCGATATCCGGATCTGATCGACCACCGGATCATTAAATCCTTTCTCCGCGGAAGCGTTCCGGCAGGCGTCCTGAAGAAGTATCGCCGTTCTGCGGAGCAGGCCGCGGAAATCGCGTCTCAGACGGAACGCCAGGCGCAGGAACTGGAGCGCGATGTGGAGAAAATGAAAAAAGCGCAGTATATGAAGGATCACATCGGAGAGATACACGACGGTATTATCAGCGGAGTCACCGGCTTTGGGATCTACGTTCAGCTGCCCAATACGGTGGAAGGCATGATTCGCCTTTCTGATCTGAACGACGATTATTATATCTTTGAAGCTGAAAAGTACCGGCTCATCGGTGAGCGCACCCACCGTGTCTTCGCGTTGGGTGATCGGATTACAATCGAAGTCCTGAATGCAAATCCCGATGAACGTCAGATTGATTTCGGTCTTGCAGAGAGAGACAGCTGATCTGAATTATTCTCTGTGCCCGGATAAGGCTCTTCGTTCGCCATTTCCATCGGCAGCGCTACGGCAATCATTTTCTGTATCCGAAGGATGTTCCGCACTTTTCTGGCGAAGCATCTCGATGCGATGACCTATGATATCCAGACCGGATCTTCCGGCTGCCACGATTTCCACGGCCCTGTGCAGACAGGAATTGCCGCGCCCCGCAGCCCTGCGTTCCATTCCCTCCATAATCCGCTGAAGTTCCCGAAGCAGTTCTTCCCGATTGTCATATCTCCATGGCTGATAAAGCAGCGCCGCATTCATAGAATCCGGACAAACCCCCATAACCTCTTCACAGATCCGATATTCACCGATAAAAATGCAGTGCTGCTCCGCCCGGATCATTCCTTCAATCAATGACGAAACCAGTGTAAGCGCCTGTTCCTCGGAAAGAGGTCCGGCCGCGGCAAGGGGGACATATCCGGCGACCCTGTAAATCGCCGTTTCCTCTGTATCTCTTTCAATAAAATTCACCGGCATAAAAATATCGCACAGTTCCCTGCTTAGAATTTCCTTCTGATAAGATCGGAACATCCCCTTCCGATAAGTCCGTTCAATATATCCGTTCATGCTCCTCCCTTCTGCTGCGAAACTCCCCGCGGTACACCGCCGCATTTCCCGCATGGTGTATAACCTTTCTCCACAGCCTGATTTTTATCTGTCTCGATATAATAACGGCTCACTGCGCTGCATCCCGCCAGATGATAAGCTCTTCCTGTGTCTTCAAATACAAAGACCGGACTGCCGGCTGACGCCTTCCCCGCTCTGCAGTTGGGGCATGGACGATATCTCCTCCGGATTTCCTCTGACAGGAAAGTCTGATGACAGTTTGCTTTCACAAAGGAGCATGCCCTGGAATGATAACACCTGCCCGCCTTTGGAAAAATGCAGACGATCCCCCCTCCTCTTCCTCCGCCTCTGTAATAGGCGCCGGTAAATGTTCTTCCTTCGATTCTTCCGTCAAACCGGATCCTTCCGAATGCGCCGACCGGAGTTTTTTCATGAAACACCGCCCGGAATTTCAGTTCGATTCTGTCCCCGGTGCCGTCCTCTTCAAAGCGGTATCGAAAACCCGTGACACGAAAGGACGTCACTTTTGATTCTTCAGCAGGTACGCGTGCCTGTACAGACAGCGGAAGTGCCGCCCGACTGCTCCGGACTGCAGATTTTGCCATCTCAAGCCGCATCTCCTCACACACATCAAATGTGATCCTCTCACAGGTTGAGATTACCGGCATGATTCCGATCAGAAGCATCACAGCAATGATGAAGAAAGGAATAACGACGGCAGCTTCAACAAGATAACTTCCGCGTCTGTTATTGATATGCCTTATCTCCCTGCTGCCGACACATTTCCTGTGCATGCCATCAGGAGTATTAAGACTTTTCTCATGTCTGTTTTTAATACATTTTCCGAACATGGACTCTGCTCCCGTTGATTTTTAGTTCTGCGTCAAGTCCGCAGCTGTAGTTGCGAATACGAAAACTTCCGTAATAACAGCGTCTCATGTTAATCTGGATCAGATCCATCGCTCGCATGATCTTCACCTCCCGATTCATCGCATAGAGCAGCACCGCGAGATATCCCCCGTAATCCGGCCCGTCCACATTCCCCGGATCCACATAAGGGGTTCTTTTCTTCAGCGAGGAGTTCCCCTTTTCCGCAGAGAAACTCCGGATGACTGATTCCAGATCAGTGGCCCAGGATTTCCTGTCCTTCATCCATGGAACCTTCTTCCCGTGCTGAAGGAGCTGACAGTCGTTCCACGCCTCCGCAGCCGCCCACGCCGTCTCGACAGCCTTCTGCATGGCCGGCTGAGCCTCCGGTGCGAGCAGCGCAGCAGCTGCCGCTGTTTTTGCCTTCATCTCCGGCTCCTTCAGGATATATGCCAGATTCAAAGCAGTCCGCATCGTCATCAGCGCACGCTTTACCGTCCTCTGATTTTCCTTGTCCGATTTCTTTCCCGCAAGAACATATTCCACCTCTCCCCGAAAATATACCGGACTCGTTTCCTCATCCAGAAAGTCACGAAAAAATGTCTGAATGTACCGATCCTCAAAATACCGGTCGCTTCCTTTCTTCACCGGATTCTCCTTCTCACTCCTTCCCAGCTGTTTCAGTGACGGCATTCTCATGCCTTCCCGCATTCCCGCTGACGGAAGCTCCTGAAGCGCAGACTCTCCATCTACCGGAGTATCTGCGGAAACCGCGGCACGGATCCCGCAGTCCGGTTTTTTGACAACACCCGCTGCGACAAGTTTTCCCGTCTTCACCGCCTGCTCACGAAAGTTCCGCACTGACGCAAGACTGTATTCATACAGTTCACAGCTGCTTCCCTCATACCTGATGTATCTTTTATCAGCGAAGGAGCGCTGCGCATAGTCGTCGATTTTCTCCGATATGTCAGACTCAACGCCGTAAAATCCGAACAGTCCATATCGATTCCTGAGGTTCAGATCATATTCTCCCAGAACCGATTCACACCAGAGAAGCCCGGCTTCGGCGGCCACTCCCTTCACGGCCAGCATTTTCGACGCGTGAACAAATGTCATGATCACGGTAATCATTGTCACCAGCAGCATTGCCGCCAGCACGGTGACCGATCCTCTTTTATTCATCTTTCTCATGAAACAAATCTCCCATACGCACTCCGTCCGCCGGATTCAGTACATAACACCTCCGGATCCGCTTCTGCTCCATCCGGATCTTCACCGCACCTCTCATTCCGACGCCTGTTTCGTATGATTTCTTCTGTACGGCAAAGATACGGTTATCCGCAATGCTTGCTTCTGTAAGTGCGATATGCGCCGCTGACTGCTCCTGCTCTGCTCTGTAGAAATACAGCAGTACCATAAGCATACTGAGAAGCATCAGAATGAGCAGCGGTATCACGATGGCCGCTTCCACCATTTCTGCTCCGCGCCGGTTCCTAAGAATCCCTTTAACCATTCAGATTCTCAAAGGTCTTGTTTACAAATTCAGTAACCTCCGTCTTGAAGATCAGACCTACTGCAATTGCCAGAGCAATCAGCAGAGCGACCTGCACCATTTCCATCGGACACACCATGCCCTTCTTTTCCTTCAGCTTTCTGAACATTTCATACTCCTTTCACCTGCAGCATCGCCGGAGCCGCAGTAATTACAATCAGTACCATCAGCAGCATTGCCAGCGGCAGCGATAACTTTGTTTCCGCCAGCTTTCCGCGTTCCGCCGCAGCCTGCTTCCGTTCCTCCCAGAGAGTCGCAGCGTCCTCTCTGAGTTTTCCGGTCATATTCGTTCCTTTTCGCTGATTGTCTGAAATCAGATTCACCAGTCTGGAAAAGGAACGGTTCCCGATAGCCCTCGCCTGTTCTTCCAGAAGCGGAACAAGATTCCGTTTCCCACTTCGGGCAGAATGCTCCAGCTCTACGATCATACCTCTGAAATAATCGTCCTTCACACCGTGCTTCTGATATCCTTCTGCGATTCTTGCGAACGCATCCCGAAAAATGAGCCCGCAGTTCATCATCAGCAGGAGCTGGTCACAGAATGATGGCATCGACCGAAGTATGCTGCTGCGGCGTCTCTCTGCCGCTTTTTTCTCCTTTTCATTACGTCCCGCGTATAAAAACAGAAGATAGAAAAAAGGCAATACCATGACCTTCAGCGGGGAGCGGTTCGGAACACGTTCCCATCGCAGAACTGCCCCTTCTTCTGTTTTTGTCGGAAGCATGATTTTCCTGCCTCTGCGCTCCTGAAGTTTTGCCTGGACTTCGGAAACAGAACGTTCAAGTTCCGCCACAGAGTCCTTCTCCTTTTTACTTCTGCCGGGAATTCGCTCTGCCTTTTCCCCTCGCAGTGTGACTAAAAGTTCTTTCCGCAGACTTGCCTCCCCGGAACGGATTTCGACCGTCAGCGGGAATGTGCTTTCCCTTCCGTCATCCTCCCGCAGGATTCCCACCAGCCGTCCCCGCTCGTTTACGATAAACCGGTTCCCTCCTCCTGTTCCCCGAATCCACAGAAGCCCTGAAACTGCGGCTGAAAAAAGAAAAATCAGGGCAATCTTCCGTCTGTTTTCCGACATTCTGACCAGCTCCCGCAATTCCTTCAGCGGAATTCTCCATCCTTTATACTTCAATTTTCGTCATCCTTTCTATCAGGCAGAAGGCTCCCGCGCTGACCGCAAGCGCAAGACTCATCAGAACCCGGCCCGCCCAGGTTTCGTACATCACTGCAATATATTCCGGCGAAGAGAAACGCAGAAACAGGATCACAAGAACGGGCATCGCCGTGATAATCTGCCCCTCAAGCCGCTTCTGACTGCTCATGCGCCTGATCTCACCTTCTATATTTGTCTTCTCCGTAATGATCCGTGCGGTTTCCGTCATTGCCCCGACCAGATCGCCTCCGCTTTCCCGGCAGATCAGGAACGCCTGTGCGAACTCATGAATCTCTTCAATTCCCGTCCGTTCAGCCAGTTCCAGAATCACCTGCGGTTCTGCGGCTCCCTGCCGATCCAGTTCCCGGAGCATCCAATTCAGTTCCTTCATGATCAGATCCTGCGGCCCATAGATTCCGGAGAGCTCCTGTCGGGCATTTTCCATCGCATCCCGCATATGGCACCCTGTAGCGAGAGATGCGGAAACTGAATGGAGAAAATCGCAGAATTCGATCCGCAGATCCCGCCTGCGCCTATCACACGAAACCTGCTCCATCATTCTCTTTCCCGGTTTGTACAGAAGTGCGGCAACCGGAACCGGAAGCAGTGTGTTGTAGAATATCACGCTGACGGCAGCCGCACATAACAGCAGTCCCATACAGAAACCCACCTTCTCCCGTACCGTCAGTTCAAACCTGTCATAACGCATTTTCCTTTCCTCCCAGCGCCAGTCTGTGCCGGTTTCGCAGTTCTTCGGAAGTCCGGCGCAGTCCTCCGGCGTCCTCCCTCACATATAGCGGATTCAATACATATTCTCCGCCTTCAAAACCGATAAGCTCGGAAATCTCCATCACCTGACGCGCTCCTGAGGCGTTCCGTACGAGATGAACCATGATATCAATCCCTTCTACAATCTGCGCACGAATCGCATCCATCGGAATATTCGCTGACATCAGATACATCGCCTCCAGCCTGCGCAGCATCCCGGAAACGGAATTACCGTGCCCGGTGGACATGCTTCCGGAATGGCCGGTGTTCATGGCCTGAAGCATATCCGCCACCTCTGCGCCCCGCACTTCGCCCACGATGATCCTGTCGGGCCGCATTCTGAGACTGGTCCGTATCAGCATTTCCATTGTGATTTTCCCCTTGCCGACCGAATTCGCGTTCCGGCACTCCATCTGCACAAGGTTGGGAATCTGTTCCAAATTCAGTTCCCGGGAATCTTCAATAATGATCACCCTTTCCTCCTTCGGGATAGCGTCCGCCAGTGCATTGAGAAAAGTCGTCTTTCCAGAAGAGGTTCCTCCGCTGACGAACACATTATATCCGCAGCGTACCAGAGTACGCAGATCCTCTGCGCATTCCTCTGTCAGCATTCCGCCTGACACCATCTGCCGCATGGAAATGTGTTCCCGGGAAAATTTACGTATCGTCAGTACCGGTCCGTCCAGCGCTACATTGGAAAGAACTGCATTTACCCGTGAACCGTCGCTGAGCCTCGCGTCCAGAACCGGATTCATTTCTGTAATCTCCCGATGCACACTGGCCGCAATGAACCGGATCACTTCCTCCAGTTCTTCCTCGGATTCAAAGGATTCAGGCGCTCTGTAAATGCCCCGCCGATCTTCCAGAAAAATCCTGTCGATTCCGTTCACCATCACCTCATTGATTTCCTCATTCTCAATATACGGCTGGATCACGCCCAGACGGTACACGAATCTGGAATTCAGCCAACGGATCAGTTCTCCGCATTCTTTCAGCGGAAATCCGTCCTTCCTCTCCAGCACAACGGATTCAATGATATCCTGCAGTTCCTGTTCGCCCGCATTTTCCTCCGCTCTGCGCCTCACCTCATCGCAGAGTCTCCTCCTGGTCTCGTATCTGTCCATATTCACTGCAAATCCCCGCAATTTTCTTTGTCAGAACCGCTATATCCCTTCCGTAATTCCGACGCAGATTGATTCTGATCTGACCGTTCATCCGGATAAAAGAAGTCCTGTCACAGCAAATGCTGCATACCTTTTCCCCGCGCTCTTCGCCAGATCTCGGTCCGCACAGAACCTGAATCAGAGCCGGTGCGGTCTCCATAACACGATGCAGCATCGCCTTTGTAAACACCGTCTCCTGGGACGGCTCCCTCTGTCGCAGAAGTACTCCGCAGTCACAGCGTTTTAACGCATGGAGATCACGTCTCCGGAAATCATTTCCGAGATCCAGCAAGATATAATCGTACCGCCCCATCTGATCCAGCGCCAGAATCAGCCGATCCAGAAGTTTCTCATCAATATCCTCTGCAATCTCGTTAAACGCCGAAGTATTCAGATAATCCGGATCCCCGTCTCCCGCAATGACAGATTCCATCCACAGAAGAATCTGCTCCTTCCTCTCCCCGCTCCGGTTCAATTCATAAATCAGTCGTCTGACCGCCGTACCGCCTTCCTGACGGAAATACCGCACGGAATCGTTCACTGTCTGCAGATTCAGATAAATACAGCGCTTTCCGTAGAGAATTTTCATCATCCTGGCAACTGCAACGGCGCACGCTGTTACTCCCGTTCCTCCGCTGACTGCGGCAAAGGCTACAAGGCGGCTCCTTCTGCACTCCATGGGTTCAAACGGCCGTCCCGTGATTCGGTAATACTGGTACACAATCTGTCTCGCCAGCGATGAGCAGGCTTCATAGCGATATAAAATCCCGCGTTCCGGATCACTCCTGCAGCGAATATCGGTCAGCTGAACAGCGGAGGAACCCCCATCTGCCCCCTCATCCACCAGAATCAGCTCACAGGTTCTCCCGTTTTCCATATGAAACTGAATGCACCGCGACTCTCTGGAAATCCCACGCGCCAGCGCCATAGCGAAATCCCGATCGGCGATACATAATCCTACATGAATGATATCCATATCCGGCTCCCTTCTGTACCATGAGAATAACAATTTCCCCATACATCGTCAACCATTATTTACCATTTCTATAAATTTCATACAACTCCCTTACTCCCTTGACAGACGCTTCCTTTCGGTATACAATGATGTCAATTGAAATCTTCGGGGCAGGGTGAGATTCCCTACCGGCGGTACAGCCCGCGAGCCGACAGGCATGATCCGGTGAGATTCCGGAGCCGACAGTATAGTCTGGATGAGAGAAGATCGACAGCAGAGTTCTTTTGTTGCTGAAACATGTCCCGGAATCATTGATTCCGGGTTTTTATTTGATGAGCCGTCATCTCCGGCATCCGACTCCCCCGAAGCCTCAAGAGGCTTCTTTTTTTAATACGTGCCCGGATATCGGATCGTGCGCCGCGGCACTGATGACGAACTGCCGTCATCATTAAGTCCGTCGCTGATTCCGACGCTGATCATGAACAGACACTGAATCATACGCTTCGGCACAGCTGAAAAGGAGCTGACAGTCAGGCAATCAGACAAAATCAGACAGACCCGAACCAGACAGGAGATGATGAACATAATGGATCTGATTAACCAGAGCGAACAGGACAAAACATATATGGAGCAGGCGATACGGCTCGCCCGCCGGGGCGCAGGCTTTGTGAACCCCAATCCCCAGGTCGGCGCTGTAATTGTCAAGAACGGGCGCATCATCGGACAAGGCTGGCACAGGAGGTTCGGCGAGCCCCACGCAGAGAGAAACGCCCTCGCCTCCTGTACGGAAGACCCAGCCGGGGCCACACTTTATGTCACGCTGGAGCCCTGCTGCCATCAGGGGAAAACGCCTCCCTGCACTGAGGCCGTCATCGAACGCCGGATTTCCCGCGTCGTCATCGGCTCCGGAGATCCAAACCCGCTGGTTTCCGGGCGCGGAATCGCCCGCCTTCGGGAAGCCGGAATTTCCGTAACAGAACATTGCCTCCAAAAGGAATGTGACGCGCTGAATCCGGTATTCTTCCACTATATCCGCACCGGCCTTCCCTTTGTTACCGCGAAATACGCCATGACCCGGGACGGACGGATCGCAACCGCAGGCGGCAGTTCCAGATGGATCACCGGCGAGGCTGCGCGGGCACATGTCCATCACAGCAGGGGTCGGAACATGGCCATCATGGCCGGCCTCGGCACCGTCCTGGCAGACGATCCGGAACTGACCTGCCGCGACAGCCAGGGACTTTCTCCGGTGCGCATCATCTGCGACACGGAGCTGAACACTCCTCTCAGTTCAAGACTGGTACAGACAGCTGCAGAAACCGGTCCGTCTCTGCGTCAGCCCCGAACCGTCATCGCCACCGCAGAGGACTCTCCCCTGCGAACAAAACCCTACGAGGAGCTTGGCGTAAAATTCCTGACGCTCCCCCGCGGAGCGGACGGACACATTGATCTCAACGCGCTCGTCCAGGCAGTCGGAACGATGCAGATCGACAGCATCCTGCTGGAGGGAGGCAGCGAACTGAACTGGTCTGCACTGAACTCAGGAATCGTGAACCGGGTACAGACCTACATCGCGCCGAAAATTTTCGGCGGTGCGAAAGCCAAGGGGCCGGTGGGCGGTGCCGGAGTAGATTCACCGGAGCATGCCTTCATGCTGACAGACAGCCGGATAACCCGGATCGGCGAGGACTATCTGATAGAAAGCGAGGTGGAACTTTGTTCACAGGAATCATAGAAGAAGTCGGTACAGTACGGGCCATACGCCGCGGCGGAACTGAAGCCAGAATTACTATCGCCTGCCGCCGGGTACTGGGAAAAAGCGGCTCCATGAGCAGCGATCCCTCTGGGGGCGCGCCAACCCGCATCGGCGACAGCATCGCCGTAAACGGAGTCTGTCTGACTGTAACAGAACTGGGAAGCGGAACCTTCACCGCCGATGTAATGCCGGAAACCTTCTCCCGATCCTCGCTGGCGGCTCTCCGCCCCGGCGTCCGTGTGAATCTGGAGCGGGCCATGCCGGCGGACGGACGGTTCGGCGGTCACATCGTAACCGGCCATATCGACGGTACAGGGACGATCACAAAACGCACCCGTGACGGCAACGCCGTCTGGTTTACCATCACCGCAGCGGACGAGCTGATCCGCTATATCGTGCAAAAAGGCTCTATCGCCATCGACGGCATCAGTCTGACGGTGGCAAATGTGGATCACACGCCGGGAAAAGCGGAATTTCAGGTTTCTGTTATTCCGCACACTCTGTCCGTCACCGCACTCTCCGACCGTCAGAGCGGCAGTGTGGTAAATCTCGAGACCGACATCATCGCCAAATACACAGAACAGTTATTCAGAAAGGGGAATCTGTGATGAACAAAAAAGAAAACGGAAACGAATTTCAATTCAGTACCATCGAAGAAGCCATTGAAGATCTGCGCCGCGGCAGACTGATTCTCTGCACCGACGATCCGGATCGGGAGAACGAAGGCGACTTCATCTGCGCCGGTCAGTACGCCACCACAGAAAACATCAATTTCATGGCTGTCCACGGCAAAGGCCTGATCTGCATGCCGGTCGGTGAAGAAGTCACCCGACGCCTGAATCTGACCCAGATGGTCACCGACAATACTGATAATCATGAGACGGCCTTCACCATCTCCATCGACCACGCCGATACCACCACCGGAATATCCGCTGAGGAACGCGGATTCACCACCCGTAAGGTTGCGGATCCCGGGAGCAAGGCTTCTGACTTCCGCCGCCCCGGGCACAATTTCCCGCTCCTGGCCAGACCCGGCGGCGTACTGGAGCGCAACGGGCACACTGAAGCAACCATTGATCTGATGCGTCTGGCCGGCCTGGAACCCGTGGGAATCTGCTGTGAGATTATGGATGAAGACGGAACTATGATGCGCACGCCGAAGCTGAAAAAGCTGGCGGCGAAATATGGCATAAAATTCATCTCCATCAGGGCACTGCAGGACTATCGGAAGAAGCATGACATTCTTGTTGAAGAGGTTGCCAACACATCCCTTCCCACCCGGTACGGAGATTTTCGCGCCATCGGTTTCATCAACAGACTGAACGGCGAACATCATGTTGCTTTGGTCAAAGGTGAAATCGGCGACGGTGAGAACATTCTCTGCCGCGTCCACTCTGAATGCCTTACCGGAGACGCCTTCGGTTCCAGCCGGTGCGACTGCGGACAGCAGCTGGCCGCGGCCCTGACCGCCATCGAAAAGGAAGGCCGCGGGATTCTTTTGTATATGCGACAGGAGGGACGCGGCATCGGTCTGATCAACAAGCTGAAGGCCTATGAGCTTCAGGATCGGGGAATGGACACGCTTGAGGCAAACGTGGCGCTGGGGTTTCCGCCGGATCTGCGGGAGTACTACATCGGCGCACAGATTCTGAGGGAACTCGGCGTCTGCACAATGCGACTTCTGACGAACAACCCGCAGAAGGTCTACGAACTCAGTGAATACGGCATGGAAATCATCGAGCGGGTTCCCATCCAGATGAAGGCAAACTCCCATGATCTTTTCTATCTCAGAACAAAGCAGAACCGAATGGGACATATTCTCGACTACTGAAGCCCCGGACCGCGGCATCTGCCGGCCGTCTCACCGGATCACAGAACAGACACGGCTCCGCACCGATCCGTAAAACTTTCTGAGCGGAGGCGGAGACAGATGTCGAAAAGTCCGGGACATCGACCTGAGGGATATAAACCTCAGACATAAATATCAGACAAGAACGTCAGATGAAAACATTAAAAGAAACGGAGGATTTAACAATGATTTATGAAGGAAAATTAGTAAACAAAGACATACACGTGGGTGTCGTCTGCGCCCGTTTCAACGAGCTCGTAGTCTCCAAACTCCTGAGCGGCGCGATGGACGGTCTTAAACGTCATGAAATTCCCGAAGAGAATATCGACGTCGCCTGGTGCCCCGGCGCGTTCGAAATTCCGCTGACCGCAAAAAAAATGGCCCTCTCGGGCCGTTATGACGCGGTAATCTGCCTTGGCGCCGTAATCCGCGGCGCAACCTCCCATTACGACTATGTATGCGCAGAGGTTTCCAAAGGCATCGCGGCCATCGGTCTGGAAACCGGCGTTCCGGTGATGTTCGGCGTCCTGACCACAGACAGCATCGAGCAGGCTCTGGAAAGGGCCGGTTCCAAGGCCGGCAACAAAGGCTATGACTGTGCCCTCGGTGCCATCGAGATGGTCAACCTGATTCGCCAGATCGGATAACGATCCGACCGTCTGCATAGCGCGGCAGTCTGTCTGCCGCGCTATCCGAATATCCGCCGGACAGTCAGCACTCTTTTTCCGTTATATCCGATCGTAGAGATCGTGATTCCGTTCTGTTCATTCATCGCATGGATGATCTGATTGTTTCCGATATAGATTCCGATATGTCCGTAGAAGCAGATCAAATCGCCCGGCTGCGCCTCTGCAAGCGAGACGCCTCTTCCGTACGCCCGGTCCGCACCGGCATCGTGAGGGAGCTGAATTCCGTAATGAGCGTACAGCGCCATTACGAATCCGGAGCAGTCACAGCCTTTTGTGAGACTGGAACCACCGTACACATAGGGATTTCCCAGAAACTGCCTTGCATATTTCACCAGCGCCTCGCCGCTCTCACGGCTGTACTGTGTGCCCAGACTGGTCGTGGTCTCGCCTTTCGCGGCCTCTCGGGTTCCGGTTCCCCGGAGGACCACCTTATCGACCGCCTCTTCCAATGTTTTACTGCTGAGAACTTCAGAATCCACCTCATCACCGTTCAGAGACGTGGATGTCACCGTCTGTGTCTTCACGCCACTCTTTCCTTCGGATTTCACTGCGGTGGTATTCAGTGCCGCTTCACTGGATTCTTTATATACAGTCTTATAATCCAGCTTATATTTCTTTGCGACCGTCTGTTTCGTGATAACGTCCACGACGGGGCTCTTCCCGTCCTTCTTCACGGTCACTGCGGCAGCGGTCTCCTCAGCTGAGGAAACCTTCGGTTTCCTGTCGAATTTTCCATAGAACTTCTGTTTCACGCTGAGCGTGGGATTCAGTTTTACCTTTACGTTCTTTGCGCCTTTTTTTGTGTAATTCTGCTGAATCAGACGGATCGCCTTCTCCGCCTCCGCTTTGGATGTCAGTGTCGCAAGGGTCTTGTCGCCGCCTTCCACCGTCCAGTAATCCTTCGCGGCGTAAACGCCCGTCGATGTAATCAGAACCAGGATAAGCGCCAGAATTTCCACTGCGATGACCGCATAGATTCTGTGCTTCTTCCGGCTCGAGGCATCGGAAATCTTTTTTATCATGGCTCTCATCGGTTCCTCTCTCCGTCTGTCTTATTTCCCCTGTTATATACAGTCAGCTCCCTGAACACCCCTTTGCAGTCATTCCCTGCAAACATAAGCACAAATCCTTTCCTTTATGTTTCTTCTATGCTTCTTTCCGGTTTCTTCTGTTTCTGTTCATGTCGCAGCTGTACCAATAAAAAATATCCTATTCTATATACAAGGCACTGTCAACTGCATAATGTTCATTTTCACATAATTTTCACAGATGCTTTCACCATTTTTATTGGAATTTCAAGCATTAAACAGGCCCGGAAATTATTAAGATTTCTTAATAATTTCCGGGCCCTTGATTCATTAATATGTTATATTTGGTATATTGATACATTCACACCGTTGCTGAAACTTGCTTTCGATTTACGATAAGCAATATTTCGGAAACCAGTGCTGTGTTCCGGAGGGCGTCACAGTTTTCCTTTGTTCCCCGCTGTTCGCAGAACGTCCTGCGCCGCGGCGTTGTCCCTTCCGACCATGATGCGGATCGCGCTCCTGTTGTTCCGGATGCTGATCTCCTCGCTCCCCGGCTGATATTCCCCGTCCAGCGTCCAGGGCATATCCGGATCCGCCTCAATATGCAGATTTCCTGAGCTGAAGAACGACATCATCGGACACTCCTTATATTTCCCCTGCGTCAGCGCCATGGTAATCTGCGTGAGCTCAAAGATATTTTTGGGGGAACGGATCAGCAGGACCTCGAACAGGCCATCATTCATGTCCACCAGTTTTTTATCCAGAGTGATGATTCCTCCCATTGAGGTCGAATTGCATACAGCGCCGAAAATGTACTCTCCGCCGTAGACCCCCACCTCATTCCGGACTCTCAGTTTCAGCGGCTTGATGGATGGGATGTCACGGATTCCCTCCAGGATGTACGCCAGATGCCCCAGCGTGTTTTTCAGATCCTGAGGCACGCTGTAGCTGGTGGCCGTAAAGGCCCCGAAGGAAGCTACATAGGAAAAATACCGGTCGTTGAAGCTTCCGATATCCAGCGTTACCGGCACTCCCATCACGATATCCTTTGTCGCCTGAATGATGTTTCTGGAAAGCCCGAGACTGGCTCCGAAATCGTTCGTACTGCCTGCCGGAATATATCCGATAGGAACCTTCGAGCCCGACTCCAGTACTCCGGCCACAACCTCATTAAATGTCCCGTCGCCGCCGATACATACCACCAGGTCAAATTTTCTGCTTCTGGTCCGTGCGATCTCCGTGCCGTCTCCCCGGCCCGCCGTCGTCGCAACCACAGTTTCATACCCTGCCTTGCAGAGAATATCCGTGATCTGAACGAAATGCCGGTTCGCCTGTTTAGTTCCCGCGCACGGATTAATGATTACCAATGCTCTCTTCATCTCAATTACTCCCCATTACAATTGTTTTCGGCCAGCGGTAATGCCCTGTGAGTTTCAGACCGCTGTCATTGAAAAGACGATCTTCATCCCCTGCCGGGTCCTTCCCGTGCTGGATAATATACGGATATCCCAAAAAGCTTCGCATAGCAGAGACCACCGCGACATGCTGATCATCATAGACCACGAAATCGCCCGGCTGCCACGCCAGCAGATTGAACGGATCATCGGAAAGCCGCACACAGTGCCGGTCAAAGTAGACGCGCAGCACCGGTACGAGCCGGAAATCGATGGACGGATCCGCGCTCGCAATCACCTGCGAATACGCCTGAAAATTCGAAGCGATATCCTGATCCACAAGTTCCTTCAGGGTCACATCCAGTCCTGTCAGTCCCCGCCACACCACGTCTGTGCAGACGCCGATGCGCTCAGGCGGGTATCCGCCGCTGTAATACCGGTCACTGTAGGTGAGGCCGGTATTAATGTATCCCTTTGCGCCGATCATGATCCGGATCCCCTGCTGATAGGTGCATCCGTGATCTGCTGCCTGCGCCTGCGCTGTCTCTTCCTCCGGATCGACGAACAATGGGAGCATCAGAGTAATCACCCTGAACAAAAGCAGGAACAATATCAGCAGAAGCGTCGCCGTAATCACAAAGAACCGGGGTTTCAGTCTGTATCGTTTTCTTTTTTTCTGTCGTTTCCCTCTTGCCATATTCTTTCTTTCTGCCCTTTTCCGCCTTTATGCGGAACCGCGGTTCCTTTTCTTCTGTTCCGCAGTAAAGAACCGTAAATTGAATGCGCTCCGCGGCGCATGACATACTTTGTGTTCCGGAATCAGCGAACGCGGAACGGCACACCGAGACCGGCCGCGATCTCTCTGCATTTCTCAATATCCTCCACCGGAATCACGCCTACGACCGACATTGCGACATGTGGAACATACCTTTGCACATCCTTCGTGAACTTCAGCATGGCGTCGTAGGCCGCGGGACCGAATTTAGGATGGCAGAGCTCTGTATACTTCTCCGCGTCAGACTGATTCAGACTGACTGAGACGGAATCGATGATGCCTTCGAGCATCGGACAGGTCTCCTTTCCGTTGATCAAATCCGAAAGCCCATTGGTGTTGATACGGACGGACAGATCCGTATTTTCCTTGACATAACTCGCAATTGCGAGCAGATCGTCCAGACGCTCCGTAGGCTCGCCGTAGCCGCAGAATACGAGTTCCTCATAGGCGTTCAGATTCCACTCCTTCAGCATCGCGATTACCTCCTCCACTGTCGGCTCACGCTTCAGCCACAGAGAATCCGCGCTGCCAAGGGAATCCGTCATATCCCGTATGCAGAATTCGCACCGGCACGGACAGCGGTTGGTGATATTCACATAGAGTCCGCGCCCGTAGTCGTAGAGCACATCTCCGATTTCTTCTTTGTAATCCTCATAATCCGCCATTATCGTTTCCTCCTCGTATCACGAAATACTTTGTTCACCAGCACCCCGAGCACCAGCACCCACGCCAGGAAATAGAACCAGAACATGAGAGCGACCACAGAGGACATGGAACCATATATAATGTTGTAATTCACGATGTACTGAGTGTATACCACATAGAAGAACGTCACGATCAGCAGTCCCAGCGAACCGAATATGGAGCCCGGCAGCAGATCCCGCAGGCTCAGACGCTCCACAGGCATCACATAATAGTTCAGCATGATGACCAGGAAATACAGCACAGCGATCAGCGGCCACCGGAACAGGGTCCACAGCATCGTGATCTTGTATTCCTCGACAACACCTCCGACAAAGATATACAGGATTTTTTTGCCATAGACGAGAACGACGATGACAAAGGCAAAGGTCAGGATGGTGAGAACCATGGTCCTCAGCGACCTGAGCCGTTCCGTCCAGAAATTCCCCGTTGTGCGGCTGCTGCTGTATGTGTAATTTGCAATGCGCATCATCGCGAACTGAGCTCTGGAGGCCGCCCAGAGCGCCAGCACAGTCAGAACGATGTTGTTCCCGACAGAAGAGTGATTCCTCAGCAGCCCTTTAATCGTGTTCCCCATATCAGAGGTTATGTATTTATCGATCCAGTCCTCCAGAAAGTCCAGATTGTTGATATTCAAAAAACCGAGCAGCTGGGTGATCACGATAATCGTCGGAACCAGCGACAGCATTACAAAAAAAGCAATCTGCGCGGCAAATCCCTGATAATAGGGGTCTCCGAACTGCTTGATTCCCAGAAGTACCATCTGCCGGATGCGTTCCTTAACCTGATCTCGCCTCATTCATTTCCTTTCAGCATCTCTGCCAGTCTGGTCAGAGCTTTCGCCCTGTGACTGATTCTGTTCTTCTCCTCAGCGGACAGCTGCGCGAATGTGCGCTGATATCCGTCGGGCACAAAGAGCGGGTCATAGCCAAATCCGTTCTCACCGATTGGTTCGGTAAGAATATGACCTTCACATTCTCCCCTGGCCACCAGCTTCCGCCCGTCCGGCCAGACCATTGTGATTACAGAAACAAAGCGCGCGCGCCTGTCCCGATACGGAAGATCCTCCATCAGGGACAGAAGTTTTTCGTTATTTTTCTCGTCGCTGGCATCCTCTCCCGCGAACCTGGCAGAGTACACGCCGGGAGCCTCATGAAGATATTCCACCTCCAGCCCTGAATCATCCGCAATCGCAATATGTCCGGACAGCTTCATGATCTCATTAGCCTTCTTAAAAGAATTTTCTTCAAAGGTTGCGCCGTCCTCCTCGATTTCCACGTCGGGGAGACCGGCCTCATCCCGTGAGATGATGTGAAGTCCCAGTTTCGCTGTAATTTCATTCATTTCGCGGATTTTGTTCGCGTTCTTTGACGCCGCAATGATTAATTCCATGATGATACGCCTTTCAAGTCTCCAATATTACTTTCAGTACTTTGAAAAATATTATACCACATTCTTGACAATCTGTGGTATAATAATCGTTACATAAGTTATTGTCAACTGCATCGAAAATTATGTAAACCAATTTTCGGCACTGGAGATAAGATGAAGGTAGCAATTCTGGACGGTTATAACATCAACCCGGGAGATCTCAGCTGGGATCCACTGGCGAAGTTATGCGATCTGGTATGCTACGACAGAACTTCCGACGAGCAGATCATCCGGCGAAGCCGGGACATGGATGGAATCTATGTCAGTCAGTGCGTCATTACAGGGGAAATTATGGATGCCCTCCCACGCCTCCGATACATCGGCGTGACGGCAACCGGCTACGACCACGTAGATATCGCGGCCGCGAAGGCACACGGCATCGCCGTGACCAACAATCCGGCCTATTCTACCGAGGCGGTAGCACAGCACGCATTCGCTCTGATCCTGGAACTTACGAACCATGTCGGCAGTTATCACCGTTCCGTGCTTCAGGGAGACTGGTACGACAGTCCGGACTTCTGTTACATGCGCGAGTCCATCTCGCTGCTGGACGGAAAGAGCCTCGGCATTGTCGGGTACGGACACATCGGCAGACGTGTCGCCCGCATTGCGGAAGCATTCGGTATGACGGTAAACATTTACAGCCGCGATCCTGAAGCCGCGCGTAAATCGGATATTCTTACACTCCACTGCCCGCTGAACTCCGAAAATCATGGATTGATCAACAGAGATTTCATTGCCGGAATGAAAGACGGCGCCATTCTGATCAACACTGCCCGAGGCGGACTGATTCAGACGGACGACGTTCTGGAGGCACTCCGTAGCGGCAAGCTGGCAGGTGCAGGCATCGACGTTCTGGAAACAGAACCGCCGGTCCGCCCTCACCCGCTGATCGGTGCGCCAAACTGCATCGTAACGCCGCACATTGCGTGGATGCCCAGAGAAACCCGGCAGAAAGTCGTTGATGTAAGCGCGGCGAACCTCGCAAGTTATATCGAGGGCGGCACGCTGAACAGAATCATATAATGATTGAGGTACGATATGGTTTATCACAATTCACCGAAAACTTTTTTGTCGAAGGCGCTGTTTATTGCGCTCATTTTTGTCGTTGCACTGGCCTTTTTCCCGCTACTGGCGGATCCGGCATACGCCGCTTCCGGAAAAAGCGCTAAGAAGAAAACTTCAAAAGCGGATGTTCGGGTCATCAACCTGAACGCAGAGATTTCCACAAAGGGACTCAGCAAGAAGGAGAAAAAGACCCGGCGCATCGTCCGGCTGAAATGGAAATCCGCCGGCTCCAAAACAGCCACCCGGTATAAGATCTACGTCGCAAAGGGAAAATTCGATAAATACAAGAAAGTTAAAACCGTAACGAAAACAAGCGCAAAGCTCAGGCTAAAGAAACGGAGCTACCGCATCAAGGTCAGAGCCTATCACAAAAAGAAGACCGGAAAAGCGTCTTCTGTTTTCGTGCGTCCCGGAAAGAAAAACGCTACGGTCATCACCTTCACCCAGAAACCGACTGTAATTGTAGTCGGAGAAACCGCGAAAATCGTGGCTAAAGCCAACGGATCAGTTGACCATAAAGTTAAACTGTCAATCAGAAACGATAAGATCCTCTCCATAAAGAAAGGCGTCGTTACCGGAAAAAAAGCCGGTACCACCACCATCACCGCAGTCGCTCACAACGGACTCCGGAAATCGATCTCTGTACGTGTGATTCCGAAATACCCGACTAGGGTTTCCATCCTCCAGTCCTCTCAGACACTGGTCACCGGAAATAAGATTTCCCTGACCGCACAGACAGACGAGGCGGGAGACACTTCCCTCACCTGGAAATCCTCCAATACTTCCATCGCCACCGTCAGCTCCGACGGTACCGTTACGGCAAAGAAGAAAGAAGGAACTGCCACCATCACTGCAACCGCAAAGTCGGAAAAAGGTGCAAAGCCTGCAGTTTCTTCTATTGAAGTTCAGGTAATCCCCCAGTATCCGACCAAGGTGACGCTGTCAACCACGAAGCAGCAGACTGTCAAACAGGGAAAGGCAATCCAGCTCAGTGCAACTGCCAGTCAGGCAGGTGATATGACAATAAAGTGGACTTCTTCCAAAAAATCCGTCGCCACAGTCTCCTCCTCCGGCGCGGTCCAGGCAGTAGGTATCGGTACCACAACCATCACTGCAAAGGCGAAGGCAGCATCCGGTAAATCCGCCGCCTGTGCCAAAGTAAAAATTCAGGTCACCGGCACACTGGAAGGAATGGTTGTATGGGCAGAAAAAATCGCCCGGGACAATCGATTCGGATACAGCATGGGAACGAATATCAACTCCAAGGTCGATCGCTTCTGCTACTTCTGCCATGGCAGCAAAGCCTCCCGCGATTACGACTGTGCTTCCTTTGTGGCGGCAGCTGTTGCTCACGGCTATGGCGGCTCCTCCGTCATGAACGCCTACTGCTCTCACAGCGGCGGTTGCACTACCCTTTATAATACGCTGAAAAAGGCCGGATGGAAGGATAAGGGCCGTCTATCCATCAGTAAACTGAAACGTGGAGACATCCTGATCAACCCATCCCGCCATGTAGAGATCTATACCGGAGAAAAAGACAAATACGGAAATGTTCTTTCCGTTGCCGCCCATGACGACCGCGACGGCAAATCCGGCGACAGCTCTGGAACCGAGATTTCCATCGCTCCGACCAAATATTTTTCATGGACTAATGTGCTTCGTCTGGAATAAATTTTCCATATTTTTCCATTTGGATAACCGAACATCTGTTCTCGATAACCGTTCAGATTATATAGAGTAACTGCTCGGTTAAAAAAGATAACCAACGCACCGCTTCGGGTAACCGGGGCGGCGCAACAAAATACCCTGCAACCGTTACGGCTGCAGGGTATTCCTAATGCGCGATGAGGGACTTGAACCCCCACGGTCTCCCACCAGAACCTAAATCAGACGGGGAGAAACATCAGGCCATGCGTAACGATTTTTCATAAAGACACGCTATAAACGTTGAAATTTGGCGCGCTAGACTGCCCCTATTATAACGCGCTTCATCGGGATGTAAATCACGCAAAATCAAAGTCCAACAAAAAAACCTGTAATCCAAGGAAAAAAACTCCTGCGGAAGATGCCTTGTCAATGCTGAGTGCCTGCATACAGTCAATATCGTTGTATGTCATGGACATTCTAACATTATACGGCTTTCCGTCCGTGGTGTAGAAACTCCACTTGATTTTCACGTTCCCGCAGTTGACCGCCATAATCTGAGGCAGTCCGTGAAGGTTTTTTCCGAAGGTCACAATCGGCTTGTACTTTTTCTTCTTTCCTTCGGTATAATATTCGTCCTTGTCCTTCACATAACTATAACTTTTAACCTCACCGATGATTTTCAACTGCACATACGCGTGTTTCTGGGCATCGTATATCTCGTAGCCTGTGTATTCTACTTTCGGATGTCCGTTGGCATCGAGGTTGAAGCAGAAATTTGCGTCTGTCCATTTGCCATAATCCCTTTTTCCTTTGTTTGCGATTTCATTCATGTGATTGTCGCTCAGTTTTGTTCCAGACACGATGCGACTGCTTTTTTTGGTTATCTGGCTCGGCTGAATCATGTACTGATAGGCAGGGTCAATCGGTTTGACGGCATACATACCCTTGATGGTGGTCTTTACGGGGGTGCTTGTTTGCCCGCTTGCATATTTCGTAAATAAATCATTTTTTAGGCGAGTCACTCTTGAACTGCTTGCGGGGGCATACATCGCGTGTACGCTGACCGTGCATATCATCAGCATCAGCAAAATCAACACAATCGCTATTACTGACCGTTTTCTTGTTATCATCAAAGACTCCTTTCTACGAAAAAAGCCCCGCCGTGTGGCAGAGCCGTGTAATGGTGAAATTTATGGAATTTTGTTAGCACTAATCGTTTATTCAAGATGAGTAATACTTTCGTATACAAGGTTATTCCCCTGATAGCCCTTGACCCAGTAGAACTGCTTTCCCTTTCTGTCATTGGCTTCTTTCCCCATGATGTCCGTGTTCCCTTCGGTTACGGTTCCCGCCAATTTCACATTTTCAACAGGCTTGTTGTCGTAATGGAAGTATTCAGTGGTTCCGTAGCGGTCTTTCTGTCCAATCTTCGGCTCGGTTCCGTCAAGTGTCCAGTAGAAGGTCACTCCACTTCCCGCCTTAGATTTCAGTTCCCACTGGAAACCCGCACCGTCAATAGACACACAGGAGTACGGAACATCTCTTTCGCCAATCATCGCAAGTGCCATATCGTTATCCGTCACGCTGTCGGAGAAATCATAGTATTCGCAAGTGTTTCCATGAGCATTCTTATTAGCGTATGAGTAATAGAACTTACCGCCGTGTTCAGTCGTTCCCCCAACTCCTGTACCGCATACACCGCCTCTATCTTCTATGCTCGTCACCTTGACCTTGTACGGTTCGGGAGCAAACTTGGTTTTCAGCATATAGGTATCTCCGACCACCAGACTACCGTAGTTGAAATCTTTGTCAATGGCTATCGTTTCGCTATGCACTTTCCCTTCCTTGGATTGCGGGTTTTTTGGCTTGGATGGGGTTTTAATCGTCACTTTCTTGGACTTGGAATAACTTCCCTTCTTCTTGCCGTTTACCCCGCGTACCTTCACTGTGCAGGATTTCTTAACCTTGAATACCGCACTTGTCTTGCTCGTGGTCTTGACAATCTTTGTTCCCGCCTTGACCTGATATTTCTTCGCTCTCTTGGCTTTCTTCCACTTCACGGTGACGGTTGTTCCTTTGACTGACACCTTCGTTATCTTCACGGTCGCAGGTTTCTTGCTTGCCGCGTAAATCTGGTTCTGGCTCATCATCGGCATGAATGCCATCGTGACGGCTATCGCGATAATCACTATGCTTAGTCTTTTTGTTATGGTCATGGTTTCTCCTTTCCTAACACTTTCCTTGGATTTGGGGTTTTTGCCCTACAGAATTACATCATTCTTAAACTCAAACCCGTTTTCACGGGGGATAATTACATTTCATTCGTCCTTCCTTTCTTTCTCAACACTTTCGTTAAAGACACTGTTCCTGCTTCCTCCACCGCAGTGTCCACAGGCGTTACTTCCCGCGTGTCTTCGGTAGTTCAATTATAGCACAAATCTGCACTATTTTGGGTATCTTTTTATCTGTAATTCTCCGTGGTGTCCGTCATTATCCCGTCTTTCCACTCGTAAACCCTATCGAATCGGGCATACAGGGCTTTCCGTGTCTCTGGATCGATTTTAGGGTACCACAGATCAATTGGGGTGTTGCTCGTGATGAACACTTTCGTGTAGGCCGCCTGCTTGTTTGCATATCTCGCCAGCAGTTTGACCGGGTATCGGTCGAGCAACCGCAGAAGATAACTGATACTGAATTCCCCCCGGAAATCATCCAAAAGCAGTGTCGACTCCGATTCGTACTCATCGAACGGGTGATCCCAATCATCCACGCAATACAGATCTTCCTCGGGGTTGTGAGCATACACCCAACTGGTCTTACCGCATCGTGTGGGGCCGATTAACACAATGACTTCTTTTTTCCCATGTACCGGTTTCTGTAGCATGGTTTTGGCCTGCCTTAATTGATTCATGTAGCGGATGGTTCCCGGCATATTCAGGATCACGTCTTTCAGAGAATACCCGTCATTGAGCATCTGAAGGGCCGCTTTCAGGTCTGTGCGCTCTCCCTGACTTTCGTTTGGCAGTTCTCCCCATTCGGCCGTATTCAGTGTCTGGCATTTTCCGGAATGTTTCCCCACTTTGAAGATGTAGTCCCGCACCTGCTTGGATGTAGAATGTCCCTTCGGTTCCAGATGCATCCCGGGAAACAGGCTCAGGATTCTTTGGGCCTCGATGGTGCTCTTGGCCACAAGATATACGTGGTAGTGATTTTGCGATGCTTTTTCGTGGCAGGCTGCGCAGTATTTCAGCGGGAGTTGATGCAGTTCCTCCACGAATGTGTTGAAGTCCATGGGCGGATTGTTGTATGTGCCGATCCACTTCTTTCTTCGTCCGGTGTACATTCTTTCGAGCGGCTCACTCATCGCCCTAACTTGCAGTCCACCGAGGCTCTTAATGGCTTCTCTGATGCTTTCCATGATTTCTTTATCTCTTTCTGTGTTTTCCATGATTTCCCGATGATTTGTGTTTTCCATAATTACCTCCGATAATCTCTATGTCCTTTTATTTTGTAGAACAGTTCTTTTCCCTATGTACTTATGCCTATGGCCTTGCGGCCTGTTACTTATGCTTATGGCCTTGCGGCCTCCTTTCATTTGTTTGTAATAGAAGTGAACATAAAGGTAATACTAGCTCGTTCACTTCAGCATGTCCCGCCTGGCCTCAGAAGCGGGGGATTCGCCCCGCCCCCCGGCCTTGCGGTAGGCAAGCCTATTCGTACGGTTCAACCTTTTCCACTACGATTGACAACTGAATTTCGCCAGCCTTATCGTAATAGGGCTTAATCGTCGCCCCTTCATATGTAACCGGTACAATTCGGTTCTCCACATCAACCGTACAAGGTCCCTTGCACTTAAGAACCACTTTATCGTAATTCAGTTCACGGGATAAGCAGGAATACTTTGTTCCTATTACTTTCCCTTTACTGCCGTCCTCAGCGTATTCATGCCAGTCTGTGGTCTTTACGCACTGAAGGACTTCTCCGATCATACTAGGAGATAGTTTCAGCTCATGAAGTTTCAAAACGCTCCTCCTTTCTCATCATCCTCAGGACTCAAAACTGCATACATGACGAGGTTTCCATCTGTATCAGTTTCGCCGGCTTTCAGTACTTCCTTAGGAATCGTCAGCCGGTAGTAACCTTCCTCCAGCGGCTCAAAATGGAGAACCACTGTTGTAGAAAGATTAATAGACATATCATCTCTCCTTCTTTTATTAGTTCAATAACGGATTAAAGCCAAATCTTTTTCGGTCACCCGTACATGCCGGCATCCCGCCCGAAACGGATTTATCAATATCTGTCTTTTGGCAGATGCATTATACAACTTTCGATATAAAAAAACAATCAGTATGCAGTTATTTCACATAAAAAACACATTGGAATTTCAACGTTTTAAAGTCACCATTAACGTTTTACTGTCAGAAGTTTAACTCTACCATTAAGCATATTTCCTAGCATATGAGCCTCAAAATATACATAATCGTCCAATCTCAGAGCTGTATTTTATCGTGACGGAAACTATTAAGAATATCGATGTTTTTCATATCGATCTGCATATCCGATACCACCAGATTGATGTAGTTCTGTGTTGTCGTGATGTCTTTATGGCCCAGCATCCGCTGGATGGTCGGCAGACTGACTCCGGCAAGAACACATTTTTTCGTGAAGGTATGACGGAAAAGATGACAGGATGTTTTAGCAACCCCGTGCCTGATATTGTAATCGTGAACCGCTTCCTGAAAGGTTCTCCGGTCTCCCTGACCGCCGTAAACATTACAAAAAACATAATCTTCCGCATTTCCACCGCGAACCGAAAGATATTCGGCCAGAATTGCAACCAAACTGTCCTGAAGGGGGATTATCTGCTGTCTGCGTCCTTTCGTCCGTCTCAGCCTGACTGTGGCCTCTGTGAGGTCAATATCCTGAATCTGCAGACCCAGCGCAGAACCGATCCGATTTCCCGTTGCCAATAGATAGTTTTCGAGTACCCAAATCTGATAGACGCGGAATCCCTCTTTTTTCTTCGGCTTATGACCGAGAAGCAGTCTCAGCTCGGCATCGGTGTAGGTGTCTTTTAATTTTCTGTCGGAACGAACCATAGTGACTTTTATTTCACCCAGATATTCCTTGCCTGCGCTCCATCTGAGAAAGACGCGGATTGTCCTGAGGTAGGAATTGATTGTCTGACCGGTCACGTTTCGATCCATCATAAAAGAGACGAACTGAGAGATGCTCTGCTGCGTAATGTCGTCCATGGAATCACAGGAAACCGCGGTGAGAAACATATTCAAATGATCGCAGTAAGTTGTCAGGGTTGCTTTTGACAGTCCCATCAACCGTTTGTTTTCGAGGAACTCTTCTACCGCTGAATCCGGGGTAATATTTTCTTTCTTAAACGTAATTTTATGACGCACTAGACCCTCCCGAAACCATTAAATAATCTAGCGCGTCTTCGAATGCAACAAAATACCCTGCAACCGTTACGGCTACAGGGTTTTCCTAATGCGCGATGAGGGACTTGAACCCCCACGGTCTCCCACCAGAACCTAAATCTGGCGCGTCTGCCAGTTCCGCCAATCGCGCGAGTGATCACGATGTAAATTCTAACAAAATCATTGAATTGTGTCAAGGAAAAAACAGAGCAAACAACGCGTGCAGGAAAGGATTTTTCAAGTGGAAATATAACTGTTTTCAGCGTGTTTTATGCAGTGTACGTCTTATCCCCCCTCTTCGTGTATGAAAAGCTCGGAAATTTCAAAACAAGCGGTCGTACAGTATCATATTATCGTCGTTTAGTTTTCTTGGTATTCGCCCATCGAGCGAAGTCTGGTGAATTCGTCCCTGACCGGCTCAAGGTCCTCCTTGTAGGTAATGCCGAACCACCTGTCGCGCGTCCGGCGGACGTGCACGCGAATTTTCTTTTGTTCCAGAAGGCTCCCGACAACTTTCGGAATGAGGAACTCCTGCTCTGCAAGCTCCTCACCGCTGCCAAGGAACGAAGCAAACTCCCTGCCCAGTACACGCATAAAATCCGCACCGAATCCCCACATATTCATCGAAACGACGGCGTCCGAATCCAGAATTCCGCTGTCCGAGACGATCATCCCGCCCGTACTGCGGATGTTATAAGTTTCCCGAATGCTCCGGAGCATTCCCCGTCCGTCTACATCGCACATGCCCCGGGTCACGCCTCCGTTTTCGCTCAGGGTGTTTTTCAGTACAAAACCGATCAGGCAGGCCTCCGCCTCCTTCGGGTCTTCGGTCAGGTAACGCGCCAGAAGTTGAAACGCATCCCTGCCGTAATAATCGTCCGCATTGATCACCGCAAAGGGACCGCTGACAAGCTCCCGGCAGGACAGAACAGCCTGACCGGTTCCCCAGGGTCTGACACGGCCAGCGGGGACACTGTGTCCCTGAGGAATGTCTTCCAGTTCCTGAAAGGCGTATTCAAACCGGACGCCCCGTTCACAGTACAGACGCTCAATCCTGTTTCCGATAATGCACCGGAAATCGTCTTCAATCTCCCTGCGGATCACAAAGATAATGTGGTTGAATCCTGCCTCAACTGCATCATAGACCGAATAATCGATAATGATTCTACCCTGATCATCCATCGCCTCCAGCTGCTTGATTCCACCTTTATACCGGGATCCGATTCCTGCTGCCATTATGATCAGTGTAATTTCCATAAAAAAGTTCCTCCGTCGGGTTATAGTATACCATATATCCAAACAAAAAAACAGGATCCGGGAAAGATCCTGCCGTGTGGTGACCCCATCGAGAATCGAACTCGAGTTACCGCCGTGAAAGGGCGGTGTCTTAACCGCTTGACCATGGGGCCATATGATGAAAAAAAACTGAACCGGCAGCGTCCTACTTTCCCGGGCAGTCACCCGCCAAGTATCATCGGCGCTGAAGAGCTTAACTTCTGTGTTCGGGATGGGAACAGGTGTGACCTCCTCGCTATTGCCACCGGATTCAGTT
>NZ_VUMZ01000007.1 GCF_009695915.1 Hornefia butyriciproducens
CAATGAACCCGTATTGGCTAATTGAATTTTACAGCATTTCAGGCCTGATTCCTATACCTGATTTTATGAAACCAGCCTCTGCCGGTCGTTTTTCTCTTAAATGTGGAAGTTACCTTTTCATTCAAGCACCTCGTCCGCAACTGTTCCCTAATGTTTTCGCCGTTTTCCGAAAGGTAGTCGCCAAGTTCCTCTACGGCCATACCGTCCACGCCTGCCGCACCTTTGTTTCTTACGACTTGCAGATATGCCGCATTGAGATTATCTCTGCTTAGTATCTGCTCCATGAGACTACTTGTGTCCATGCGTTGTTTCCTTTCTGCCCCTTTTGCCTTTGCCGCCTTTGAAGTTATCGACAGGCGTATGCTCCGGCTACGAAGTGGAACGTACTTCAACTGATTGATTGTTCAGCCCTTCGCTCCATTCCCATTACAGGAACTTCTCCACTACTATGGCTTCTGCTGAGGGTCTGCCCCCCAGGGTACTTCTCACAGTTCGTTGTTACTACGGCTAATGAGACCGCCTGTAAGACCTCCCCAGTTAAGGTGCGCACTCTTTCCCTCCATGTACCTGCCGCATTTACCCGTACTTCCAGCAACTTTTGGACCTCAGTGCCTTTTGCCACCTTATCCGTATTTCCGAGCCTTGTATGCGGTTCCTGTCCGTCAGGTCAGAGGTTTGCTTACAGCTTCTTTCAGATTCCGTCTCACGGCGGACACCCTTGCTGTTCGGCTATGTGCTTCGTCGTTGCCTACGCCCACTCGGGACTTTCACCCGTTAGAGAACGCCCATGCTGGGCATACAAAACGGAGACATTCAAGTCTCCGTTGCAGACATCTGCGCATCAATGATCTACAGATAAATTGATATATCCTCTCAAACTTTCGATCATTTGATCAAAAGAAAGTTCACCGACATAAGCATTTCGCTTGCAATACAGCTCCCAGCGTTTACGAAATCCGGCATTCGATTGAATATCGTTCAAATCGCTGAGTATACTATTTGCATCAAGTTCTGTATTCCGATACGCAAAAGTTGTATTCACTGCTTCCCGCAGTTTGTTTTTATCAAGGTTCTCAGATTTCAAGTTAAACAGAAGGTAAAGATCGTAAAAATCCTTGCTGCGGCTATTATCCGTCTTTCTTGAAACAACCGTCTCGAGTTTCTCTGCAATAATAGTCTCAAGGTTATATGACATTACTTTTACAGTTTTGTCATCTTCAAATACAGAACAGTATGGATATTCGATCGCATCTGGCGTTATCGGATCTCCAGTCGCAACATCTATGCTGAAGGGCTGACGTATATTCTCAATTTGACCCTCCATCAAAATCTTATATCCGGGATATTGATCTTCAATTTTAATGTTGTCAATCGATTTTAAAATATATCGCAGTCCATCCACACTATCGGAAGCGGCCAGTTCTGAAAAAATCTTTTTAATTTCACTTTCACTCAATGGATGATTTCTCAAAGACATATCCATATCCATCGTTGTTCGTGTTTGTATCCCAAGTACCGATGAAAGAAGGAATCCCCCTTTCAAAATCAAATCTGTCCTGTATTTGCTTGCTGCAATGCGTTCTAAAAAATGTTCGAAGAAATACAGCAGTAATAACGTGTTGATTGATACACCTGATTCTTTTGACCTCTTCCTGATCAGAGCCATCATTTTATCTTTGTTCATATTACCTCCAGGATGTCATCCACTTTCTTTTCAATCTTCATCACGCCGGCATAAACACGGAGTTTCTTATAGTCTCTGTCAGGATCGCTGGCATAGGCCTTCATGGCATGAGAGAATATCTCCACATCAACGTTTTTCCTTCCTGCAATCAGGTCGCAGATGGTCCGTTCCTTGTCATAAACCCTGACCGCATTCCCGAAGACAGTTGGTTTCTCCACAATACCCATCGAATAAATTTCTTTTTTTACAAAATGAAATACGGTTCCGTCGGAAATATGCGAGCTGTTATACCCTTTATAGACGGTAACCTCTTTCTGATAGGGCACACGATCTGTCATGCCATGAAGATACAGTGCGCTTTGAAACGAATAGATACATCTGCTGTTTGTAATTTGAAAGAAATAGTACTCATCATAATCACCGGAAGCATCACAATAAATTCCTCTTGCAACTCTCTGAATGCGTCCTTTTTTGACCATTTCCGAGAGATACCAGGAGGGGATCCCCTGATCCCTTACCATAGAGGATGTGACAATTCCGTTATTCGCCTTTGCTATTGAATTAATCTTATCGTAAGCCGTCATAGTTTCTTCCTTTCATGCTTACATTATTGCATATTGTTAGCACAAAAGCAAGAATCATATCCATTTGACAACGATTCATCTGGGTCCCGTCACTATATGGAATTGAATACTACTGTTAATAACCTGTGCCTTCACAATACAGGAAGAACTGTCATCGCTCGTTCTCGATCTCCTTTTCGCTCTTCTCACGCTGTTTTTCCATTGCCTGATCGATGGATGTGATCATCTCATCAGCAGTCTTTCTGATCCGTTCCAGCGAATTTTTCAGTTCCTTTGTGTCTTTTCCGGAGGACCATCCGGCCACATATCCGAAGGTGTAGTCTGCGGTATCCAGACCGAAGTGGTTGCAGACAGTGTAGGCGATACTCTCCGCCTCAACTTCCTTAGTACTGCGGTCCGGCAGCTTTTCCTCATCCATATTCTCTTTGGAATGAAGTCTCTGGTGACTGATTTCATGGATCATGGTTTTGATAGTCTGGACCTGACTCATGCCGGAGCGTATAGCAATTCGCTTTGCCCCATCATCGTAATAACCGTTGGCGCCTCCCTGGATGTTCTCGGAACAGATGGGAACCGGACAGATATCCTTCAGCGCATTGAACAGCTTGTGATAGTTTTTCACATCTCCGGTCAGTTCATTGACGCCGATCATTGGAAGTTCTCTGCCTTCTGTCTGCTCATAGGCGAACACGCTGACCACCCGGAAACCGGTGATCTCGATGATCTCTTTATCCCCATCGTCTGCAGTATCTTTTTCCACCTTGTACCTGCAGGGAGCCAGAATGCGGATTCCTTTTTCTCCTTTGCGGACCTGCCGGTCGAACTCCTTCTGCCATGTCCGGTAGCCTGCAACCAGAGAGGCGGAAGGGTACTGCATGGCAATCAGAAGACAGTTATTCAGAGAATAGTGATGAAATTTGCTCATGCATTTCAGCATTTCCCGGTACTTGTCGCTTTCAAATACTTCCTTCACGCCTTCCTCCAGCCGGTCGGTGATCTCCCGGATCTGCTCCTGCCGGCTCTTGCGGTCAGGTCCCCGTTTCTTCTTTTCATCCAAATCTCGTTTCTCCTTTCTGCTGAAGGGTTCTCAGAAACATCAGCTCCTCGTTGTAATCCTTTCCGTGAACAGGAGGCTCATCCCGGATGTGGTACCGTCCGTTCAGCCTGCCGATGATTGAAGCAGCCGCACTTCCTCCGGCGGGATCATCATCCAGGCGGAGAATGATTTCTTCGGTTCCCGAATGGTGATCCAGATAATTTTCAAGTGCTGCCGGAAGCTTCACGGTCTTTGCTCCTCCATATACGCCGCCCAGAGAGAGCAGTGAGTCACTGTTCCATCTTTCTCCGTTCAGCTTTCGGATCGTGGCATAGGACAGAAGATCAATGGCGCCTTCAAAGACATGAACGCGCTCTCCCGTGCCTTCGATCCTGAAGGAAAAGTGCTTGTCGGAGCCTGCAGCCTCGCCCATGATCCGGTCTTTTCCGGTTCCCCGGAAGAAGGCGTATCTCGCTATTTTGTTCTCATCCAAACCAAGAAAGACTGCACTGTGTGAAGGTAACGACTCATAAAGCAGCCCTCCGGCGATGCACTCTTCGACAATTTCCCGGTCGATGCCCCGGCCGGTAAGATAGCGAAGAACCACATGATCTTCCGGCGCCTTCTCCGGCAGCAGCAACCGCTTTGCTTTTCCGTTCTTCGGGACAAAAGAAAAAGGAGGCTGTTTCGCCTCCGTGCCCAGTATCATTCCTACCGCTTCTGTGAAGGGTACATCCTTTACTTTGATCAGATAGTCCAGCGCCGATACACCACCGAAACCTCTGGACCACCACATCCATTTACCGTTGGATATCTTCAAACTGTCATGCTCTCTGGTGCAGTATTCGCCGCCCGAAATATGGATCAGATTCCCCGGATCATTCTGTCTGAGATAGGTCAGAAGATCCATCTCCCGGGCGAGTTCGATCTCTTTTGCCGTGAAGCCGGCCATGTTCATCACCTCCCGAAACTGAAAAACGCAGGTTTTGTTCTATCGTTCCCACTCGCTTGTATAGTCGTCTCTTGACCGCATTCCATCGAGAAGTCCCTTCCGGAGAAAACTGGCCTGTTCTCCGGTTTCCGCGGCGATGATGATATGATCCAGCATCTTGATGCCCATGAGTTCGCCGCATCTGACCATCCGCTCGGTAACGGCAATATCCGCCGGACTCGGTTCACAGTTTCCGGATGGGTGATTGTGAATACAGATGAAGGATGCCGCATTGGACAAAATGATGGCCTTGAACGCCTCTCTCGGATTGATCATGGCTGCATCCAGGGTGCCTACGCTGCAGATATGAAGGTTGATGGGCTTGCCGTTCGTCTTCAGATTCAGGATCGCAAATACCTCCCGGTCATAGTTTTTCAGCTCGCCTGCCACCACTTCCATTACAGCTTCCGGGGACGTGACTTCTTTGGTGGAATAGAGAGAAGGCTCTTTCACCAGCCGGACATTCACGACTTTGATCTCATTTTCATTCTTCTTCGGCAAGGATCATCACCTCCTCTATCCGGATGCTGATTAAGGTTCCGTCTTCCAGATCATTCACCAGCTTTCTGAGTTCTTCCATCTTACTGATTACTGCGGTATCCGCCGTATTCGTATCTTTCATTGTTTTCACTGCGGTCATCCTCCTTTTCTTCAAGGTTACTGCTATTGGTCTTTGGGGGTTTCGGTTTCGCATCGTCCATTGCGTTGCAAAGGTAGGCGATGACCTTCCGGTCCCGAATCGCCTCCTGCAGCTCCAGGATCACGCCGATCTCTCCGCTCAGTCCGTGATCATAGGCGATTTTCATATCGATGGATGTGATCTTCTTTTCCGTGTCAAATCCCTCATCCGTCAGTTTGTTCAGTGTCTTCAGCTTGCTTTTGTCTGCTGTCATTTTCGTCCTCCTTCCGTTTCCCATAGATGATCTCCATCATGCAGTATCCGCAGAAGGGTGCTTCCTTTCTGCGGTATCGGCAGTTCTCCGGGCACTGCCTGCGCCCCTTCAGCCCGTTCATGCGTAACTCCCCGGGCTCATCAGCTCCATGCCGTATTCGGTAAACTGATACCATCTGGTCCGGTCGAACCGGCTCTCGTTTCTTTCCGAAGCACGAAGAATCCGGCATTCGGTCAGTTCTTTCATGGCATCCCGGATCATGTGCCGGCTCAGAAACGGGTAGACCGTCTGGATCATCTTCTGGGGCATCTTTCTCCAGTAATCGTCGGCCGTGCCGTTCTCGTACTCCATGATCTCCCAGAGATACTGAGCGATCAGCGCTGGCCGGATCCCGCATATCATGGCGATGTTTCGGTTAAACCGGCATTCGTTTTCCTTTCGGATCTCACCATTGATCCCGTTTGTAATCATTTTCTTTTCCTCCTGACCGAACCAGAAAAAGAGCGGCATCTCTGCCGCCCTTTTGGCTCATTGGCTATTTCATGCTCTATTTCTTCAGATCGTCCTGGTCCTCCGGAAACTTATGCATTTGTCTTTTCTTATACGCGATTCCTGCTGCGGTGGTACCCGCTGCCAGCATCAGAGCGATATATCCCAGAAGTTTTGTCCTGTCTCCGGTCTTCGGCGGAGCAGGAGTCTCCGGCGGAGTATCCGGCTTCTTCGGGAAATGAACGGTCTGGTCCTTGTCGGAAAGATCTGCATGAGAGGCAACCTTGACTCCTTCATAGAAGAGATCCTCGAATACGACGGTGGTCTTTCCTTTCAGAGAAGATGCATCGAAAGTGAAGCTCATTTCCACCGTTCCGTCGGCCTTGTGTGCCGTAAACTTTTTCTCGGAAGTGACCTTCTTTCCCTTCACCATCACCGGTTTTCCGGTCTCCTTGTCCATCAAAACGCCCTTTACCGTGTATTCTTTTCCCGGAATCAGATTGCGGTAGTTTACCTTGTCCACAATGGTGGTTTCCTTGTGCGTTTCCCCGACTTCGTCCTTTGTCTTCCGGTCCTCCGCATGGGTCTTTACCTCCGGGAAGTGGATGGTCTGGCCTTCATCATGAATGTCTGCGTGAGATGCAATGTTCACATCGTTCTCATAGAGATCCTCGAACACCACCGTTGAGGTTCCGGCAAGGCCCGCACCGCTGAAGACAAACTCCACATCCACGGTTCCGTCCTTCTTCTCCGGCACGAATTTCTGCTGGGAAATCACCGGCTTTCCGTTCACCAGAAGCTCCTTTCCGGTCTTCTGGTCCATGAGCTTTCCTTTCAGAACATATTCCTTTCCGGGAACCAGATTGGTGTAGGAGACGGTGTCCATGAGTTTCACGTCCTTCTCTGCAGCAGAAAGATTCATGCCGGTATTCTCTGCTTTCGCCTTGGTTCCGATGGTGATCAGATCATCTGTGATGGTCTCCAGGTCCACGGTTCCTGTGCGGGTTTTCTCATCCACGGTGAAGCTGAACTTCTGCAGAACATATCCTTTGTTGTTCTCGCAGCGCATCTCTTCGATGGTGTAGGTGTCATAAGGCAGAGCTCCTGCGCCGGCGATCATGGAAGCTTTGCTCCCGAACTGTCCTGTGCCGAAGAACACGCCGCATCGGATCTGCTCCGCTCTCTTTTTCAGAGCCTCGGTAGAGATCTGTTTCTCGTTCAGAAGATCATCGAACGGATTCTGTCTGCGGGCATTGTCTTTCCCTTCTTCCTCGTCCAGATCACCAGCGGCTCTTCGGTCCTTCGTGGAGAAGAATCCGTTTTTGTCCGTGACCACCACATGGGTCTCGCCGTTTGATGCGGCGGTGATTTTGAACGGGACAAAGGCAAATCTTCTGGAATCGCCGTCACCGATCTTGGTTCCCTAGGCGTCGCTGCGGTAGACATAGTTGTCAAAGGTCAGTGCCATTTCGTTCTGTCCGTCGTCGCAGGAAACGGTTTTTCCGTCTTCCCGGATCTTGAACAGATGCTCGCTCTTGTCCGTCCTCTGATAGGTCTTGTTGGTCTTCGTCTCGCGGATGGTGTAGGTTCCGTATGGAAGATCATCCGGAAGGGTCTCTGCCGTGTAGGCCTTTTTTGCTTCATTCCAGTGAACGGTGATCTTCCCCATATCCTCACCGGACTTTACACGCTTGACTTTTCCGGAATCAATCAGATCCTTCTTTGAGGAAATGGCCTTCCAGTCCACTTTGTTTTCTGGACTTCCGATATCACTGCGGACCAGCACATCGTGACCGGATACGTTTTTGATGGTCATCTCGATCCCGTTCAGATCAGCACCGCCGAGTGCCTCTGATTTCTTCAGCTCCTTGTCCCGCTTTACGATCTGAACGCCGCCACGCTGAATTTCTTCCTTCACCGGATCCGAAGTGATGTCGATGATTTCTCCGTCTTTTCGGATGCTGATGGCTCTGGACCATTTCTCATTCAGAAGATATCCGGAAGGCGCTTTGGTCTCTTTCACCAGATAATCGCCGTAGGGCAGGGCGTCGGCAGAAGACTTCGCAAGGCCGTTCTTGTCCGTCCTGATTGTAACGGCCGCTTCTCCCTGGTTGATTTTCTTCTCTCCGAGGAAAACGGCATGACCGCTTTTGTTAAATGCGGTGAATTCCGCGCCTTCCAGCGATGCATCTCCCTGTGCGTACGGTTCATCCAGATCATTATCGATCTTCTGCAGGCGGAATCCGCCCCGGATATCCTCCAGATATCCCGCCACCATGTCCTGCACGCCGCTCATGGTGCTGATGAACACCTTGAAATTTCCCGGGATGGCCCCATCTTTTTCCGAATCCGCATTCCAGAGTCCGTCACCCAGCCTCTTCGCCTTTATCCAGATATCCCCAAGGCCGGAAGCCTTCGTTCCTCCCCAGGTCGCCATATCGGAGGGTCTTCCTTCGTAAACATATGCCATGGCCAGATGAGCGATGGCCCAGTCTTTGGTGAAATTTCCGGTGTAGTATGCGCCTTTGATGTTGCTGATATTCTTCTCGTATCCTGGGTAGGACGGGGAGTAGAACACGATGTTTCTGAGGGCATTCCATTTTCCTTTGTCGTCGGAATCGGTGATCACTTTGTCTACCGTGACCTTTCCGGTGGGCGGCGATGCCTTGGCCGGCTGGACGCAGTAGGTATATCTGCTTCCCAGCCCGTCTCCCAGGTCGCATTTTCTGGAATTGCTGTAGCCTCCGTCACCGGAGCCGTAGGTGATCCTGCCACCGTCAGTGACCGTATAGCTGCTTCCCACCTTGCCGGTGAATGCGCTGGCCGTTTCCGTCATCGCAGGAAGGGCGGATCCCAGTACCATCATGGATGCAAAGGCGATGGTGAGCAGCTGCTTGAATTTCTGCTTGAGCTCTGTTTTTCTGTTCAAAGCATTTCTCCTTTCCGTTTCATGGCAATCGCAGAAAAATTCACCAAATCGCAGATTCGGGAATTTCTTGCGGCTAACCTTCATCGGCGCTGAAGCGCCGTGATAGGGCAAGCAAAAACGCCTGTGCTTTCACACAGACGTCTCAGCTTGCCTCTCTTCTTTTGAGTAATTTTTCTTCTTCGGGTAGTAACTGGTAGTAAATAAAGGGAGGGTTACAGGGAGGGAAAATTGGGAGTGCGTACTCCCGCATTTTACCGCTCCTGATCCCTTGCTTTTCGCTGGAGGAAGCGGTTGTAGTGCTCCATAGCTGCCGCAACAAAATCCTCCCGTTTGGACAGCGGCAGGTCCCTTGGAAAAAGTTTTGCGATCCGGTCTCCCCGGAAGACGATGCGCTCCTTCTGGTTGGGCTTTTCCTCCAGCATTATTGCCTCGATGGATTCCGGTGTCAGTTTGCTTTCCGTAGCCATTTTTCTCATCCTGATCGCTTGAGAATGGGTAGGAGTGCACTGCTCCATATCGATGCAGTTGAAGATATCTTCCTGAATATCTTTCGGGATATATGACAGTTCAACTGCCGGGCGGAGGGCTATGTTCCCTTCATCCACCATTTCCAGAAGCTCCGGAATCAGTTCGGTGAGGCGGATATATCGATAAATCTGTGCCTGGCTGTCACCAACGTCTTTGGACAACTTCAGACCGGATCTTAACTTTTTATCCAGTGGAGAAAAAGTTAAGTCACTACGTTTTCCCTGCCTATTCATCGCCTCCAGCCTCATCTTGTAAGCGAATGCTTTCTCACTTGGAAGAATCGTTGTTCTCTGAAAGTTGGATTCCACCATGAATACTGTGGCTTCATCCCGGTCCATTTCTACGACGTCGCATCGGAGAGTAGGGAGTCCGGCCAGCTCGCAGGCTCTTTTTCTCCGGTGTCCTGACAGCAGCTCATACCGCCCGTCTTCCTTTTTCCGTACCGTAGCGGGAGTAATGATCCCGTTGATTCGAACGCTTTCCACAAGATTCATCATATCTTCATCATCCCGGACCTTGAAGGGATGATCCGGGAAGGGATCGATCTCTGTCAGCGGAATTTCGTAGATCCGCTTGAGTTTAGCGTCCTCCCGTTCTTCTTGAGAGGAAAACAGTTCATCGAGTGAGGGAAACTGTATCTCTTCTCTTTTCTCTTTCGCCACAGCGGATCACCTCCTTCGTCAATGCTTCATAAGCTTTCGCCACCTTTCCGTTTCCGTCATAGTCAAAGATACTCTGCCCGGATTTTGCCGCTTCTGCTGCCTTCACCGCCACCGGGATCTGGGTATCGAAGATCCGGATTGCCATTCCGTAATGGGTCCGGATGCTGCTGATCACATCTCTTGCCAGGTTGGTCCGGTTGTCCACCAGCGTCATGACAATGCCGCCGATCTTCAGGTCCGGATTGGTGTGTGTCTTGACCCGGTCGATGCTCTTCATCAGCTGCGTCATTCCTTTGGCAGGAAGATACTGGGCCTGCACCGGGATGATCACTTTATCCGCAGCGGTCAGCGCATTGATGGTGATCATGCCTAATGACGGCATGCAATCGATCAGAATATATTCGTAGTTTTTCTTTACCGATTGGAGAAGGTTATCCAGCACCTTTTCTCTGCTCATGGCGTTGACCAGACTGACTTCCATAGAAGAAAGATCCAGATTGGACGGGATCAGATCCACGCCTTCCTCGTGATGAAGGATCGTATCTTCCACGATGGGTTTGCAGTCTTTTGTGACCAGATACATGAGCCTGCCCAGGGATTTCTCCAGTTCATCCCCGTTCCATCCCAGAGACTGGGTAAGGTCACCCTGTGGATCCGAGTCGACGAGCAGCACCTTCTTTCCGGCTCTGGCAAGACCCACCCCCAGATTCAGCGCCGTGGTGGTTTTTCCTACGCCGCCTTTCTGATTGCAGATCGCAATGGTTTCGCATTTTGCCATTCCTAACCTCCTAACTCAGCAGCTTCTGGTCCTTGCTGGGAAACATGTCACGAAGCCAGCCTTCCACGCAGTACCAGTCAACATATCCGTCATCAAAGAATGAATCTGCAAATGCTTCGCAGGCATCAGGAACTTCACTGATGCAGTAATCCAGTGCCTCCATTTCCGCTGCAGCGGATTCCATCCCATTCTGGCGGAAGATCCTGCCGAGAAGTGCGATCATAGCGTCCGGTTCATCCGAACAGGCCTCTGTTTCCAGTTTGCGTACGATCTCCAGGATCACTTCCTCATCCATTTCTTCGGTCATCTCAGCAAAATGCTCTGCAGCTCTCCTGGCCAGTGCATCCACTAACGGACAGCCTGCACAGCTTTCTGTTTCACGGGCTCCGGTTTCTCCCAGCCCCATCGCAATAATTTTCATTGTTTCCTTTGTTGTAGTCATCTCTTATCCTTTCTCCGAAAGTCGGATAGAAAAATAACCCCGCACCGGATTGTGCAGGGTCATGTATTCAGCTTTCGGCTGAAAGGATAAACTTAATCGTCAAGAAATTTTACAAGAAGATCGTCGATGGCATCGGTGTAGCGGTTCTCCTGTATCAGCTTGTTTTTCATTTCGATCAGGCAAAGGACGATGATCCTGCGCTCATCGTAGCTCAGCTTATATTTGTTTCCGAACATCTTTCTGCCCTCCTTTTTCATTATCATAGGGGAGAATCGTTCATTCGGCAATTATGCGAATGAGGCAGTAATGTGAAATGATACCGCCGGTCAGACTGTCGTGAGGCCCTGCGAGCAGCAGGATTTTTTCTGCATGTACGTTTGCCGCAGCAGGCGCTCCGTGATATAAAAAAAGTGATGAACACATTGGTTTTTCAATGTATCCACCACTTTGGCCAATCTATGAAATTATAGTATCAAATCAGTATCACGCGTTTTTTTCCAGTCGCTGTCCCGGTTGAAATTTCAATGGAAGCAGGAATATGGCAAACCGCTTGCGCCTACTCCATCTCGATCGTCCCCGGGGGCTTGCTCGTCAGGTCGTAGAATACGCGGTTGACGTGATCGACTTCATTGACGATGCGGTTCATGCATTTCTGGAGGACTTCCCAGGGAATCTGTGCGGCCTCGGCGGTCATGAAATCGGAGGTGGTGACGCCGCGGAGGGCGATGGCGTAATCATAGGTCCGGAAATCGCCCATGACTCCGACGGACCGCATGTTGGTCAGAGCGGCGAAGTACTGGCTGACCTGCCGGTCCAGCCCGGCCGCCGCGATTTCTTCCCGGTAGATCGCATCCGCGTCCTGCACGATCTTAACCTTTTCGGCTGTAACCTCGCCGATGATGCGGATTCCCAGTCCGGGTCCCGGGAAAGGCTGACGGAACACCAGCTCCTCCGGAATCCCCAGCTCCAGCCCGGCCTGCCGCACCTCGTCCTTGAAGAGCATCCGCAGGGGCTCAATGATTTCTTTGAAATCCACGTGGTCCGGAAGTCCGCCGACATTGTGGTGAGACTTGATGACTGCGGATTTTCCGAGTCCGCTCTCGATCACATCCGGATAGATCGTGCCCTGTACCAGGTAATCCACAGCGCCGATTTTGCGCGCTTCCTCTTCAAAGACCCGGATGAACTCTTCGCCGATGATCTTCCGTTTCTGCTCCGGCTCCGTCACGCCGGCCAGGGCTTTGTAGAAGCGTTCACGGGCGTCGACATGCACAAAATTAAGGTCGTAGGGTCCCTCCGGGCCGAACACGCGGTCGACGGAAGCGCCCTCGTCCTTGCGGAGCAGTCCGTGATCCACAAAGACACAGGTCAGCTGTTTTCCGATAGCCTTAGACATCATGACCGCCGCCACAGAGGAATCCACGCCGCCTGACAGCGCGCACAGAGCCCGTCCGCTGCCGACCTTTTCGCGAATCTCATTGATCGTCCGTTCCACGAAATCGTCCATGCGCCAGTCGCCGCTGCAGCCGCAGGCGTCCAGAACAAATGCGGAAAGGACCTTCATGCCCTCTGCAGAATGCGTGACCTCAGGATGAAACTGCGTCGCATACAGCTTGCGTGAATCATCCTCCATCGCCGCCACAGGACAGACCGGCGTAGACGCCGTTATACGGAAGCCTTCCGGCGGTTCCGCGATATAATCCGTGTGGCTCATCCAGGCTACTGTCCGCGATGATACATCACCGAACAAACGGCCGCTCTGATCGATGTCCACATCAGTCTTTCCGTATTCACTTACCGGTGCAGTGGCCACCTTTCCGCCCAAGCTCCAGGCCATGAGCTGCGCTCCGTAACAGATTCCCAGAATCGGCACACCCGCCTCAAACAGGGCTTTGTCGTAGTGCGGCGAACTCATGTCGTAAACACTGTTCGGACCGCCCGTCAGAATGATTCCGCGGGGATTCTTTGCCAGCAGCTCCGAAAGCGGCGTCGTGTAGGAATGCACCTCGCAGTATACATTACATTCACGCACGCGTCTTGCGATCAGCTGATTGTACTGTCCGCCGAAATCCAGTACGATAACCAGTTCCTTTTCCATAAATAAGATACTCCTTCTATACTTGTGCTGTTTGCCGCGCGGGCTTATGAACAAGTGAACTCCGCGGCCGTATCGGCTGCGAAGTTCAGTTATGCGGGCGATGCCCGTCCGTTTACTTTATCGGTTTCCGCCCTGTGAGGTGTCTCTCAGAATCACATCGTGCGCGCCGCCTTCGACAATCGAGGTTGCGGACACCAGTGTGATCTTGGCGTTCTCCTGCAGGTCTCGTATGCTGGTGGCCCCCACGTTGCACATGGTGGACTTCACTTTTGTCATAGAGAGATTGACATTATCATGCAGGGAGCCGGCGTAGGGAACATAGGAATCCACGCCCTCCTCGAACTTCATGCGGGGATCGCCTCCCAGATCGTAGCGCTGCCAGTTGCGGGCACGGTTGGAGCCTTCGCCCCAGTACTCTTTGACGTAGCTTCCGTTGACGTTCAGCTTGCTGGTGGGTGACTCGTCGAAACGGGCGAAATACCGGCCCATCATCAGGAAGTCTGCACCCATGGCCAGAGCCAGCGTCATATGGTAGTCATAGACGATGCCCCCGTCCGAGCAGAGGGGGATATAGACGCCGGTCCTCTGGAAGTATTCGTCCCGGGCCGCGGCAACCTCAATGACCGCGGTCGCCTGTCCGCGGCCGATACCCTTCTGCTCCCGTGTGATACAGATGCTGCCGCCACCGATGCCGATTTTAACAAAGTCAGCACCCGCCTCGGCAAGATAGTAGAATCCTTCTTTATCCACCACGTTGCCTGCGCCGATCTTGACATCGTCGCCGTATTTCTTGCGTACCCAAGCAAGGCATTCGCTCTGCCACTCACTGTATCCCTCTGAGGAATCGATGCAGAGAACATCCGCGCCCGCGTCCACAACCGCGGGAATCCGTTCTTCATAGTCCCGGGTATTGACGCCCGCGCCGACGATGTAGCTCTTATGAGCGTCCAGAAGCTCATTCTTGTTTGCTTTGTGAGCGTCGTAGTCCTTGCGGAATACAAAATATGTCAGTCTCTGGTTATCGTCCACCACAGGCACAGCGTTCAGCTTGTTGTCCCAGAGGATGTCGTTCGCCTCGCTGAGGGTGCATCCGTCCGGCGCCGTAATGAGCTTGTCGAAGGGTGTCATGAACTCGCTGATCGGCGTAGAGGGATCCATCCGGCTGACTCTGTAGTCACGGCTGGTAACCATGCCGACCATTTTCCCTTCCGCCGTTCCGTCCTCGGTGATGGCGATGGTGGAATGCCCGCTTCTCTTCTTGAGATCGACCACATCCTGCATCGTCTGATCCGGCCTGAGATTGCTGTCACTTCTGACGAATCCGGATTTATATGTCTTGGCCCTCTTAACCATCGCGGCTTCCTCTTCCACCGGCTGAGAGTTGTAGATAAACGAGATCCCTCCCTCCTTCGCCAGCGCGACTGCCATATTGTCGTCGGATACTGCCTGCATAACGGCCGAAACCAGCGGAATGTTCGCTGAGAGCGGTGGTTCCTCGCCTTTTCTGAATTTCACAATAGGTGTTTTCAGTGAAACATTTTCGACGGTCATTTCCTTTGTTGTCAGACCAGGGACCAGAAGATACTCGTTGAACGTTCTGGATGGTTCCTTGTAGAACTGGGCCATTTTTTTCCTCCTTTTTTTGTTGTCACGACCGACAAATCGTCGTGTTCAGATACTCCTGCTGTTTTTTATTTTAGCAAACATTCTATACCATTTCTATACTATTTTCAACTATTTCGCCAGGAAAAATTCCAGCATGTTTCCACGCTTTGCCTGAATGTAATAGCGGTAAATACGGTTCTTCTTCACTCCGGCGTCGGTATAGGTTTCCTCATCGTCTGCTCCGGTGGACGCTATCTTCTTAAAAGTCCCTCCGTCTGAGCGATAGATGTCATAACCCCTCGCGCCGCTGACCCCGTCCCATTCCAGACGGACGCCGTCTTCCGATGTATAGCCGGCAGTGCTGATCCGGGCGGTATTTACCGCGGAAATCCGATTGATTCTGCTGAGCGCCTGCCGGAACAACGCCGTTTTTCCGAGTACGGAATAAACCGCTCCCTTCGCACCCGTGACCTTAGCGGAAGTGGTCTGCTGCTTCTCCGCCTGCTCGAGTGCTTCCTGCTCATCAATGACATTTCTGGCGTATTCAATCAGTTTGACAGTATCCGGATAACGCTTATTCAGTTTGTCGTTCATGACGATCGTGTAGATGTAGCGGCCTTTGTATTCAGCCATCTCGATCAGCGAGGCGTTGTCCGCGTCCCAGGTGCCGGTCTTGCCGGCGATGATATTGTACTTCTCGTAAGGGCGGCGGACCTTCTTGTGTTTTTCGTAGAAGGGATTCGTCGTCGTCACGGTAATCTTGTCGTCATACAGATTGGTGGGCGGGATCTTGCAGGTTTTCGTCTGGCACACCTTCTGAACAAAGGAATAGCTGAAGCAGGCTCTCGCGATCAGAAGCATGTCGCGAGGCGTGGAATGACATCCTTTCTCGATAAGTCCGTTAGCGTTGGTAAATCTCGTGCCGGTACAGCCCAGAGCCTTTGCTGTCTTGTTCATCAGAGACGCAAACTTCGTTTTACTGCCGGCGAGATTGCTTCCGAGGGTCGCCGCTGCGTCGTTGGCGGAATGAAGCAGCGTGGCGTAAATAAGATACCGGACCTTCATCTTCTCACCTTTTTTCAAGTAGAGTTTGCTCTCCATCACCTTTGTGTCTGCCCTTGAGGCGGTGAATACAGTGTCAAGCGTGATTTTTCCGTCGTCGACGGCCTTCATAGTGAGGTAGACAGTCATCAGTTTGGTGGTGCTCAGGGGATCTAGACGTTCATTGATGTTTTTTTCGTACAAAATCTGATTCGTCCCGCTGCAGAGGACCATCGCGCCTTCTGCGGACACCTCCGGCTTTTCGGCAGCGGATTCGTAGGTGGAAACCGCAGAACTGGTTCCGTCTGCGGTTTTCGCACGATTCGCAGTACCTGCACCGCTCTGTGCTGCAAAAATACCGCCCGGCGTCAGCATGACCGTCAGCGCCAGTGCGGCCGCAAGAAGTTTCTGTTTTCTTTTTTTCGTGATATTCATGTTACCATTATATCGCAGCCGGCGTCTCGTGTCCATATTCAGCTTGATGCGAGTCCTGCGGGCGCATCCAGTCGGCGAAGATGCTGAAGGACACATTCAATCGGCGAGGGTGTCGCCGGATGAAATCAGTCGGCGAAATGTCGAAGGCGAGGCCGTCGCGCACGTTCTATCGGCGAAAAGGCATCGGAGATCCTACATAGAACTGCCGCAAGCAAAAAGGCCACGCTTCGGGAGTCCGGAATGGCTCCCCTTACGGGAGCCTTCCGGATTCCTGAATCCGCAGCCTCTTTATCTGTCCGTATCTCGTTTTCAGCGCAGAGCGGAGCGACTTTACATCATGCCGCCCATTCCGCCCATTCCGCCGCCGGCCGGCATTGCCGGAGCCGCCGGAACGTCTTCCTTGATGTCCACAATTCCTGCCTCTGTCGTCAGCAGCATTGCAGACGCGGACGCAGCGTTCTGAATTGCAGATCTCGTTACCTTAGCTGGATCGACGATGCCTGCCGCGATCATGTCTACATATTCCTCTGTCGCAGCGTTGAAGCCATATCCTGCTTTCTGCTTCTTGACCTCGGCCACGACGACACTTCCCTCGAAGCCGGCGTTCTCGGCAATCTGTCTGACCGGCTCCTCCAGAGCTCTGACAATAATCTGTCCGCCGGTCTTCTCGTCGCCTTCCAGACCTTCTACATACTCCGCGACTGCCGGAATCGTGCTGCACAGAGCTACGCCGCCGCCGGAGACGATGCCCTCTTCAACTGCGGCCTTTGTCGCATTCAGAGCATCTTCAATTCTCAGTTTTCTCTCCTTCAGTTCGGTTTCTGTGGCTGCGCCGACCTTGATGACAGCTACGCCGCCGCTGAGCTTCGCCAGTCTCTCCTGCAGCTTCTCTCTGTCAAAGTCAGAATCTGATTCCTCAACCTGTGCCTTGATGGAGTTCACTCTCGCATCGATCGCAGATTTCTCGCCAGCACCGTTCACAATCGTGGTATTGTCTTTATCAACCTTGACGGTTCCTGCCTGTCCCAGCATATCCACTGTGGCTTCCTTCAGATCGTAGCCGACCTCCTCGCTGATTACCGTACCGCCGGTGAGAACAGCGATGTCTTCCAGCATGGCCTTTCTTCTGTCACCGAAGCCCGGAGCCTTGACTGCCACAACATCGATCGTTCCGCGCAGCTTGTTGACCACCAGAGTCGCCAGAGCTTCACCCTCGACATCCTCTGCAATGACCAGCAGTTTTCTGCCCATCTTGACGATCTGTTCCAGCAGCGGCAGCAGTTCCTGAATGTTGGAAATCTTCTTGTCTGTAATCAGAATATACGGATTCTCGAGGACAGCTTCCATCTTCTCGGTATCGCTTACCATATACGGAGACAGATATCCTCTGTCAAACTGCATACCTTCCACGACGTCCAGTGTTGTTCCCAGCGATTTGGATTCTTCAACTGTGATGACACCGTCCTTACCGACCTTTTCCATCGCCTCGGCAATCAGTCTGCCAATCTCGCTATCGCCTGCGGAAACAGAAGCAACCTGCGCGATGCTCTCCTTGGTTTCTACCGGCTTGGACACCTTCTTGATTTCCTCCACGGCCTTATCTACCGCTCCCTGAATTCCTCTCTTCAGAACCATCGGGTTTGCGCCGGCAGCAAGATTCTTGAAACCTTCCCTGATAATCGCCTGCGCCAGCAGAGTTGCTGTGGTCGTTCCGTCACCTGCGACATCGTTCGTCTTGGTGGCGACTTCCTTCACCAACTGCGCTCCCATGTTCTCTACGGAATCCTCCAGCTCGATTTCTCTTGCGATGGTAACGCCGTCGTTGGTGATCAGCGGCGATCCGTAGGATTTGTTAATCAGAACGTTTCTGCCCTTGGGGCCCAGTGTGATCTTAACTGTATCCGCAAGCTTGTCAACGCCGGCCTGCAGTTTTCTTCTCGCGTCTTCTCCGTAAAATACTTCTTTAGCCATTTTTTCGTACCCCCTGTAATTACTCTACGACCGCCAGAATGTCTCCCTGGCTCATAATCGTGTACTCTTCGCCTTCATACTTAACGTCAGTTCCCGCATATTTGGAAAAGACGACCTTGTCTCCGGCCTTCAGTTCCATCTCCTCGTCCTTGGTTCCGGGGCCCACCGCGACGACTTCAGCCATCTGCGGCTTTTCCTGTGCGGAACTCGTCAGGATGATACCGCCCTCGGTCTTTTCCTCAGCCTCGAGCTTCTTGATTACGACTCTGCTTCCCAGCGGTTTGATGCCAAAACTCATTTTCCTTACCTCCATTTATATTATTTCTATTGTTTACGATTCTGTTAGCACTCACTTTATACGAGTGCTAACCAACAGTTATATTGTATGACCTGGCGCACTTAATGTCAATCTTTTTTTGAAAAAAAATGAAAAAATCACAGGCTCCTCATATAGTAGAACAGATACTGTTGAGCAAACCCTCCGAATTCCCCGAATTCTGCGGCCGCAAACGCTTTCATTCCCTTCACATCCTCTTCACGGAAACCGTAGAGTTCGTGCATGACCCGGCGCACCCAAACGTCGATAGGAAAACTATCGTATTTTTTCATTCCGAACAGCAAAATACAATTCGCCACCTTCGGTCCTACGCCGCTGAGGGACAAAACCTGATCCGCCGTCTGAGGCAGACCATGCTCCGCCACCTGCCTTGCTGTTTCGATAACATACCGTGCGCGGTAGCCCAGCCGCGCCGGCGCGAGATCCTCCGGCTCCAGCGCCGCCAGCGTCTGGGCACTCGGAAAGTCCGGATACTGATCCCCGTCCAGCCCGACATTCGCTCCGAATGCCCGCAGTCCTTCCTGCCCGGGCGTTTGCCGTACCGCCTGCCCGGGTTCCTGCCGGCTTTCCTGGACGGGTGCCCGCCGGTCCTCCTCACCCTCCGGCGCTGCCCCGACCAGCCGGCAGAGACGCTCAATACAGCCCTTGATTCTCGGAATATTGTTGTTCTGTGAGATGATAAATGAGACAATAACCTCCCAGAGATCCTGCTGAAGGATCCGGATGCCGGTTCCCCATTCACAGGCCCTGGCCATCACCGGATCTTTTTCGGCCAGAATTTCTTTAATCCGGCCGTAGTCCCGGTCCAGATCCAGATACGGCCGCCAGATTGTGTCAAACTCTTCCTTTGTACAGGGAGTAACGGTGAGGGAATCCCCCCGCTGCTCCATCGTCACGCGGCGGCCCATAGCCATGCCCGAATAAACGCCGGGCCCCGTTTTGTTCCATCGAAAACACTGACCACAGTCGAAGATGTGGTCAAGCTGAAAGTCTTTCAGATTCCTGATTGTATAACTGTTCATCGTTTCCTCTTGCTCTGCATAAGCTCCGGCAGATACCGGCTGTTCGTGAGTCTTGGCTGTCCGACCGCTCGTGAGTCCCGAGTGCGGTCGCCGGTCCTGATGTCAATTGCTCGTGAGTCATGGATACTGACCCCTCGTAAATCTCGGGCGTCGATCGTATCTCTCAGGCTATCTGCCGATTCAACGGGTTATGACCTTGTAAAGTTCGTCGGCATAAGGAGGGGCAATCTCCGATTCCTGTCCCTGCGGATCAATCTGGGTGATGCCGTGCTCCGCGGCGCAGATTTTCCCGATGATGGCGGACTTGATATTCACATCGATTTTATGATATTCCGTCACAATTTTATACGCCTTCGACGGAGGTGCGACGATCAGCATGCACCCGCTGGAAATCAGCCTCAGCGGATCGATTCCGTAATGAGCAGCGATTTTTTCTGTCACCGGATCCACATGGATAGCCTCCAGCTCTACCTCAGCACCCAGTCCGGAAATATGGCACATCTCCCAGACAGCTCCCAGGATCCCGCCTTCCGTCACATCATGCATGCCCGACGTGCCGATGCGGCCGGCCGTAACGCCGTCCTTCACCACGCTGACGTTCCGGATCATGCCCTGTGCTCTCCGCAGCTCCTGCGGTGTCAGAACGCCGGTCAGTTCTTCCGCTTTTTCCGTGGCAATGATTCCGGTTCCCTCCAGTCCCGCGCTCTTTGTCATCAGAATCATATCACCCGGCCGCATATTCCTGGCACTGGCCGATTCTCCCGCAATTCCGCGGCCGAAAGCGGTAGAGACGATTACGGGCTGATTCACTGCGGGGGTGACCTCCGTGTGACCGCCGATGATTTCAACGCCGGCTTCTTCTGCTGCAGTTCCGGCCTGCGTCATGATGGTCTGCACATCGCTTTCCGTCGTTCCCACCGGCAGCATAACCGCCAGAGTGATTCCGAGAGGCTCAATCCCGTTGCTGGCCACATCATTACAGGAGATGTGAATCGCCAGGCGCCCGATGTTCTTTACGTCTGCGGTAATGGGATCGGTGGACACCACGCATTCATATTCTCCGTAATCGATCACGGCGCAGTCCTCGCCGATTCCGGCTCTGGTTTTCACCTCCGGCCTCCGGTATCTGATTTTATCGATTACGATACGCTGCAAAACGTCGCTGTCCAGCTTGCCGATTTTCAGTTCAGCCATTGGTGATCTCTCCTTCCGCGATCCATTTCCGGACCGTCTCTTCATTGATAATCGGAACACCTAGTTCATGAGCCTTCCTGTTTTTCCCTGATGTGGAATTCACATTGTTGTTGATCAGCCAGGACGTTTTGCCGCTGACAGAGCCGGCTACCTTCCCGCCGGCTTTTTCGATTTCTGCCTTCAGTGCGTCCCGGTTCTCATAATGCTCCAGCGAACCGGTGATAACAAAGGTCATTCCCTGAAAAACCTCACCCCGCGTTTCCTCTGTTTCATCCAGAATAAGAACCTCCAGAAGATCCTCGAGAATCTTCTTTTTCTCCGGATTCTGAAAAAAAGAAACATATGACTGAGCCATAATTTCACCGATGCCGTCGATGGCCGTCAGTTCCTCTATTGTCATGGACTGGATCCTTTCCCAGTTTCTGTGGGCTGCACGGACGATCAGTCTGGCGTTCGCAGCGCCGATTCCCGGAATTCCGAGGGCGTAAAGAAGCCGCTCCGGCGTGGTTCTTCGAGCCCGCTCCGCGGAGGTCGTCAGATTCTCGAAAGATTTCTCTCCGAATCCCTCCATCTCTGTTATCTCAGCGCGATACCGATCCAGCCGGAAAAGGTCTGAGAATTCTCGAACAAGTCCCCGGGAAATCAGTTTTTCCAGTGTGGCCTCGCTGAGTCCCTCAATGTTCATCGCGTTCCTGGACACAAAGTGACTGAAACTTTTAAGCTGTTTAGCGGGACATAGAGGATTCGTACAGTACAGAGTACTGACGCCGCTGTCGCTGCGGACCTCAGTTTTTCCACTACACACGGGACATACCTCCGGAACTTCGATGGTGTCACTCCCCGTCAGGTTTTCAGAGATCTGGGGGATGATCATATTTGCCTTATACACCCTGATCCGATCCCCGATGCCCAGCTTGAGTTCCCGCATGATGCTGATATTGTGAACAGAAGCTCGGGAAACTGTAGTTCCCTCCAGTTCGACCGGATCAAATACCGCCACCGGATTGATGAGCCCTGTGCGCGAGGCGCTCCACTCGATTTTCCGGAGAACTGTCTCTTCCTGCTGATCCTCCCATTTGAAAGCGATGGAATCCCGCGGGAACTTTGCGGTGGTTCCCAGCGACCGCCCGTATTCGATGTCATCGTAAATCAGCACCAGACCGTCGGACGGAAAATCGTTGGTCTTAACCTGTTCTTCGAACCGGTCGATAGTTTCCGGAAGGTTCGTCTTATCCACATGGCGGTACTCCACCACGTCGAAGCCCTGTGAGGCGAGCCACTCCAGCTGTCCGGACCTGGTCCCGCCAAAATCCACATTTTCCGCCTCCACCAGTGAGAACGCAATGAAGCGCACGTTCCGGCTCCGAGTGACCGCAGGATCAAGCTGCCGCACAGATCCGCTGCAGAGATTACGCGGATTCTTGTATTTCGCATCCGCATCGCCTATCTGCGAATTGATTCTGCGGAACTCTGAATAGGTGATGATTGCCTCTCCCCGCAGAACCAGTCTTCCCCGATACGGTACATTCACCGGAACGTTGGCGAAGACACGAGCGTTTCCTGTGATCACCTCGCCGATTTCCCCATTGCCTCGGGTCAGTGCCTTGATCAGTTCACCGTTCTCGTAGGTCAACACGATGGTCAGTCCGTCCAGCTTCCAGGACAGAAGGCCCTGCTGATCTCCCAGCCATTCCACCAGCTCCTGCCGACTCTTTGTTTTATCCAGGGAAAGCATCCTGGACGGATGACGTTCCCGAGGAAGCTCCGACAAAACCTCGTATCCGACGTTCCGAGTCGGACTGTTTGCGAAGACAATCCCAGTCTCATGCTCCAGCTCCCTCAGCTCATCGTAAAGCCGGTCGTATTCGATGTTCGGCATGATTTCAATCCCGTCCTGATAATACGCCTTTGCCGCCCGGTTCAAAATATCGATTTTTTCTCTGATTTCCTGTTTTCTGTCTTTCATTGCTCTGTGTGTTCTTCAGATCTTCTTCAGCGGAGCCACGCCCAGCGCAAGCTTCTTGACACCGGCTCCGTCAAACGCCACCGTAACGATTGTATCTGTAGCCTCCAGCACCATGCCTTCTCCGAATTTCCCATGGCTCACCCGGTCTCCCGGCGCGAAGCTCTCTGTGTTCTTCATCGCATTCTGCCGCGTACTGTACCGGGCATATTTCAGTGCATCAAAGGGTTTATACGGCTTTGCAGCGTATCCGTCCCGGCTTCCCGTGGAAACTCCCAGGCTGGAGTCGCCGGTTTTTCTCTGATAAACAGCATCCCCCTCGACGAGACGCCGGTCCAGTTCCCGAAGGAACTGCGACTCCCTCGTATATTCCGTTCTTCCGTAGCGGGTGCGCTCCTCAGCGCTGGACAGGAACAGAAGCTCCTTTGCCCTCGTCATGCCCACATAACAGAGACGCCGCTCCTCCTCCATTCCCGATGGATCATCAAAGGCTTTGTTACCCGGAAACAGGCCGTCCTCAAGTCCCGGCAGAAAGACCACCGGAAATTCCAGTCCCTTGGCGCTGTGCATTGTCATCAGCGTCACCGTGTCCTGATGCTCATCATAGTTATCCACCTCAGCCGCCAGCGTCAGCTGCTCCATGAACTCCTCGATGGTGGGATTTTCAGTTCCCTTTTCATAATCGTAAATTACCGATTTGAACTCCATCAGGTTTTCTATCCGTCCTTCTGACTCGACGGTGCCGGTCTCCTCCAGTGCGGGAAGATATCCGGTTTTCGTAAGCAGCCGGTCATAGATGTCGGAAACCTTCAGGTTCGTCCGTTCCTGCCGGCAGAGGTTCAGGCAATCCGTCAGCTCCCGTACCCGGTCATACGCCTTGCCCGGCAGCGTGTCCTGCACCTCAGGATCGCTGAGCGTCTCCAGCAGACTTTTGTTCTTCACAGCAGCGAAGCCCATGACCTTCTCCACGGTTTTGTCGCCCATGCCGCGCTTCGGCTCATTCACGATGCGCCGCATTGACAGGTCATCCTTCGGATTGACCACAAGCCGCATATAGCACATGATGTCCTTGATTTCCTTCCGGTCATAGTAACGCATGCCGGACAAAACGCGGTACGGGATTCCATCCCGGGAAAGAGCGCTCTCAAAAAGCCGTGACTGGGCGTTGGTCCGGTACAGAATCGCGAAATCCGTCAGCGGCCGGCCGGCGCGGTTCATATACCCGATCTGCCGGGCCACATACGCCGCCTCCTCATGGTCATTATTCGCCCTGTAATAGCGAAGTTTCTCGCCGCTGTCACGGTCCGTCCACAGTTTCTTGCTCTTTCGGCCGCGGTTGTTGCGGATTACCGAATACGCTGCGTCCAGAATGTTCCCCTTGCTCCGGTAGTTCTGCTCCAGCTTGATGACCTTCGCCTCCGGAAAATCCGACTCAAAGTCCAGGATGTTCCGGATATCCGCCCCGCGCCACTGGTAAATGCACTGGTCGTCGTCCCCGACCACGCACAGATTGCGATGCCGGTCCGCCAACTGGCGGATCAGCCGGTACTGAATATGGTTCGTATCCTGATACTCATCCACCATGATATACTGAAAACGCTCCTGGTAGCGCAGCAGAATCTCCTCATTCCGCTCAAAGAGTTTCACAGTGTTCAGCAGGATATCATCAAAGTCCATCGCATTGTTCTGCCGCAGCCGCTTCTGGTACTCTCTGTACACCAGGTAAATCGCCTTTGTTTTATAATTATTCTCCATTGTCTCCAGGTACTGCTCCGGATCCACGCCCTTCTCCTTCTGGTCGCTGATCACTGCCAGCAGATACTGCGGCGCGAATTCCCGGTCGCTGATCCCGTTTTCCTTCAGGATGTTTTTCACCAGAGTCTTCTGATCAGTGCCGTCGTAGATGACAAAGTTCGGCTCGTACCCCGCTTCCTCCGGATAGACTCTCAGAATGCGAAGGCACATGGCGTGAAAGGTCATGATCCACATGGATCCCGCCCGGTCTCCCGCCAGCTCCTCCACTCGCTCCCGCATTTCCCTGGCGGCCTTGTTGGTAAAGGTCACCGCCAAAATACTGTACGGAGAAATTCCCTCTTCAAGCATATGGGCGATGCGGTGGGTCATGGTACTCGTCTTGCCGGAACCTGCGCCCGCCAGAATCAGAAGCGGTCCCTCCAGCTGACACACCGCCTCCTGCTGCCTGGAATTCAGATTTTCAAAACTCATTCGTTACTCTCCATTCATTTGTCTGCCTGATGCGTGCTCATCCGTTCATTGGATTGTGCACCGCGGCGCTGCTGACAGACTGCCGTCAGCGCCCATTAAATCCGACGGGGACTTAACGAGCAGAAACTATCTATTATTCTATCACATTTGTTCTGTCTTTGCTCTGCCTTTAGCACAAAAAAAGAGCCGGAGCGCCTCCGCCATGTTCCGGCGGCGCTCCTCGCCTCTCTCTTGTTCTGTCGTTAGATTCTGCCGCACTGCACCTGCAGCGCACTTGTCTACTCCTTTGTGTAATTGACGGTATAGTGCCACTTGATCACATCGCCATTCTTCAGCTTGTATTTGGAGCAGGTGTAATTCGGCGTGACTCCGTTCACGTAGTACAGCCAGCCGCTGTTTTTGCCTCCGTCAAATTCCGCGAGATGCCCGATGGAGCTGATATACACGCCGTCATAAGCGCCCGCGTCCTTCTTGATGTATGCGATGCCGTGGGATCTACAAACGGATTTCAGCGCGTCGTAAACGGTTTCACCGCTCTTGAACTGATACTTTGTAACCGGCAGAATGATGCCGTTTGACGGAATATACTTTTTCTTGGCGGGCTCCTTCAGCCTTGACATGTCATTCGCAAGATCCTTGCATTCGATGCTGATGGTCACGGATTTCGCAGCCGCCGTACTTGCCGACGAGGAGCTGCTGTTTTTCTCTGCCGCTTCAGCCTTCTTTTCCTTGACCAGTTTCCGATAGTTCTCCAGAGCCGCAGTCAGAACCTCTTTGTTCTCCACGATCTCCTTCTGGTCTTTGCTGAGCTTGTCATACGCTTTTTTCGCCTTCTGAATGGCGTCCTTGCTGTCCAGTGTCACCTTGTCAGGATCGCCGATCGCAGCGATCAACTTGTCCACCTTTTTCACAGCGGCCTTGTCCTTCTTTTCCTTCGAAGATGTTGATTTTTTCTCCGCCGCACCGGAATCAGCCGCGGCCTGAGTCTCAGTGGATTCCTGTGCCGCTGCAGCCTTCGCCTTTTCCGCCCGTGCGCTTTTAATACTCAGACCGAAAACCGCCGAAGTTGCCGCAAGAGCGACAATCACGAGAACAGCGATCGTCCTTATTTTCCTTCTCTTTGCCTTCTTCAACAATTCATCTTCCATAACTCTTCCCCTTTCTGACATTCCTGCGCTCTCCGCTTCTTCCCTGCTACAGCAAACGAGGCAGGGTGACGGGGCCTGCCTCAAAATGAAAAAAGAATGAAAAGCAATTGGGGCTCCCCGTAATCCGTACTATCCTCAGATAGTATAAAGGACTGTGGGTCTGCCCACAGCCCGTATTCGCTGATGCATATGTTTCTGCCATCGGTTCACCGCCGACCAGAAACGCTTTCGCGCAGGTCTCCTGGCTTATGGATCATCGCCGGCCGCGCCTTCCCGGTTTCCCAGTGGCATCCTGCGACCTGGCTCTCCAACTACAGTGGCGGGACCGCTCAGGCGTTCAACCTGATTCCCTCTTAGCTTCCGTGTGGAAGAACGCGAAACGCATTTTCAATTGCACTTTAATTGTATCGGATATCTCCCCTTTCGTCAAGAGGAAATTCCCTCACTGCTTCAGCAACCAGACAACGCTCTCGTCGCACTCCCTGCTCTCTATGGTCAGAGTTGCTGAGGGATCACAGTAATCGTCGATTGCCGCCAGAATTTCCTTCATGTTCAGGCTTCCCGAGGTAAGCGGTCCGTGCTGGTCGCTGCTTCCGTCGTTGTTATGAAGATGAAAGTGTCCCAGCCGGGGTCCCATTATCCGTATCCAGTCCGTGACACTGTACTCAGGCTCCGTCACAACGTTGGCATGACCCACATCAAGGCAGAGCTTCACACGCGGATCGTCTATCTGCGATACAATTTCCGTCAGTGACTCCGGCTCCGAATCCAGCACATTTTCAATGTAGATTGTGAAATCCTCCGGCTTGTCCTCCATAAATCTGCTCCAGAATTTCACCGACTGCTTCACATGCCAGACCGGAAAATAAATCAGCGGAATGAATCCGGAATGTACTACCAGACGTTTCAGTCCCAGCCGCCGGCAGCCTTCGTAGGCCTGCTCGAAGCGTTTCATGGCGAGATCCACAAAGAGCGGGTCGATGGACTGCGGACAGAGTTCGGTGAAGGGTCCGTGAACAATCGCGCCGCGCTCGTCCGAAATCCCGCATTCCTTCATTTCCTTCTGCATCGCGCCTATCGTCCGGTCGATCTTGTCCTCATCCAGAGTCTGAGAAATGCAGAACTGGTTGAATTCAATGCCGATACCGTATTTTTTTATCACCTTCAGCGCGTCGTCTGAAAACGTCGCAAGAAAAATTTTCCTCTCCATGTCGTCACCTGTAAATCCCGTATTTGATCTTGATTCTTTCCAGTTTTTTGATAAACATATCCCCGAAAAAGAAGATGAACACCGCGGCACCGCCGGCGTGAACCGCATCGTAGGGTGCTCCGGAGATATAGAGAATCCGCAGCGTGTTCAGGCTCACCGGCCGTCCGCCCGGCATGGCGGCTGAGGTCACCATCGCGCAGATATTCATGATCCCGCCGTACACGATGAAGGTCACAAAGAATGTGAACAGAGCCATGGTCAGTCCGTCCACGGAGAGCCGTTTTCTCTGCACCAGCAGACCGCCCAGAAGGCCGGCCACCCCGAACACATAAAGCCGCCAGCCAAAAAAGGTCTGGTCTTTTCCCGGCCAGATCAGATAACAGATGTACGCTGCCGCCAGCGCAAAGGCGATGCAGAGCACCGGCCCCATCACCATCCGCAGGCTCCGCGAGGCAAGCTCGTCACGGAACCCCCGATCCCGGATCTCCTCGTAGTTTACTTTGTTGAAGGCAAGCCCCGCCAGAAATCCCAGCAGACCCCAGCAGAACATCTGCCACGGCGTCCACGGACCCTGTCCCATGTAGAAGTTGCAGACGAACCGCGCCAGTGCACCGATCATGAAGCCCGCCTCCGGGCCCAGCGAAATTCCGGAAATGATGATCATGGCTGTCCCCGCCTGAATCGGAACGGTCAGATGAAAGAAGAGATGGATCACCACCGTCAGGGCAGCCATCATCGCAATCAGGACGATCTCCCGGGCCTTGGGCTTTCTCCGTTCGAACACCATGAAAAAAGGAATCATCGTATAGATCACAATCAGGATGCTGCCAATCATATACAGGTCCGAGCCCAGCAGGAAACTTCCTCCCAGCACGGTAACAGGAATTACGCCGAGAATCAGAAATGCGGAAACGGCGGTACGTTTTCTGGCCGCGGCCTCATACTGAGTCAGATCGAATCCCCGACGCATTTCGCCACCTCCTCCCATGTGACAGCTTCAGGGAAGTAATCCCGCGCCATACGGTTTGCCGTCGTTGTATAGAAATTGTTTCCCGGGAAGAACTCCTTCGGCGGGCCGGCAGACACGATTCCTCCGTCGAAAAACATGGCGCAGCAGTCGCCGTACTCCGCGCAGAACTCGATATCATGGGACACCATGAACAAAGTCCTGCCCGCATCGGTCAGTTTCTTCAGAACCTTCGCAAGGGTGATTTTAAAGAAGGGATCCAGACCCTTGGTGGCCTCGTCCAGAAGAATCACCTCCGGATCCGCCAGCAGAACCTTCCCGAGCGCCAGTCGCTGCTGCTCCCCTCCTGACAGGTCGTAGGGATGTGCCTTCCGGAGATGTTCGATCTCCATGAGACGAAGCATATCCACAACCTTTTCCACTTTTTCTCTGTCTGTACCTTTTTCGCCATGCAGGACCTCCAGCAGCTCGTCCTCCACACAGACCTCTGTGAACAGCGCCTGCGGATTCTGAGGCAGCATGGCCAGACGTCCGTTCACCTCAATTTTTCCTCGCTGGGGCTTCACGATCCCGGCGATCGCCTTCAGCGTCGTGCTCTTTCCTACGCCGTTTCCGCCGAGGATACAAAAGAGCTGTCCCTTCTCCACATCCATCGTCAGTCCCCGAAGGACATCCTGGGAGTTCCGGTCGTAACGATACCAGATATTTTCCATATGGATTGCCGGATCCTTGATTTTCCTCGGTTTCTCTTCTTTTCCGGTTCCCTTCTGCCACAGAGGGATTCCCTTTCCCGGTTCCTTCCCAGTCCGGCGCATCTCCTCGTCGATCCAGAGTCTTCCTTCACGGATGGTCAGCGGACTCTCGCCCTCTCCTCCCGCGGAATAGAAGATCCGGGTCACTGAAGGAAGCCCGTAGAACATGGGATGGCGGCTGTTGTCTCCGTTACCGGACATCAGCCGGCCGATGCGCCGGGGATCGTCATAAGCGATGATTCTTCCCCGATCCATGACCAGGACTTTGTCAGCCATGGTAAACGCCTCCTCCAGACGATGCTCCGAAAGGATAACGGTAGTTCCGAGATCCCGGTTGATTTTGTAAATCGTCTGCAGAAATTCTGACGCAGCGATGGGATCCAGCTGCGAGGTCGGCTCGTCCAGGACCAGAAGCTTTGGCTGCATGGCCATGATCGACGCGAGGTTCAGCAGCTGTTTCTGCCCGCCGGACAGCTGGCTCACGTCTCTGCGGAACCAGGCCTGAATCCCGAAATAGCTGGCCATCTCAGCCACGCGTCGTTTGATGGTCCGATTGTCCAGCCCCAGACTTTCCAGTCCGAACGCCAGTTCATGCCAGACTTTATCTGTGACGATCTGATTGTCCGGGTTCTGCTGTACAAAGCCGATTTCGGATGCGTTTCTGCGATCGTCCAGTGCGGAAACCTCAGTACTCCCGTAGGTGACAGACCCCTCCATTCTCCCATAGGGAATAAGATTTTTCTTCATGTGCCGCAGCAGCGTCGTCTTGCCGCAGCCTGATTTTCCGCATACTACAATAAACTCCGACGGATGCACCTCAAAGGTCACGCGATCCAGCGCAGGACTGTCAGAGAGCGGATATGAAAATGTTACATTGCCAAACCGGATCGTTTCCATCGGACCTCCCCACTGATATCAATAAGAATCGGCAGCGCCAGAAGCAGCACATAGGCGCCCAGCGTCAGCCCCGTCATCAGGTCGAATCGGCGAAGCACGTACTCCGGATAGAACCAGACGGTCGTTTTTCCCATCACTGCGCCCGTAATGACGACCGCGCCGAGACCGCACATCACAAGCAGAAGCAGCAGATCTCTCTTTGTGAACCGATAAAGATGAAAGCTGGTGCGCCCCCGCAGGCCGTAGCCTCTGGCCTCCATAGAATCCGCACTCTCAATGGAGGACTCCAGCGACCATGAGACGAGAATGGAAAGTTCCTTCCCGAACTGCCGGATCCGCGCGATCCTGCTCTTCTTCTGATTTCCGGTCAGACAGGCCTGTCCCATGCGGATCTCCGCAAAACGCTCCTTCAGGAGCGGCACATAGCGGAATATCATGGACAAAGTCAGACCCAGCACGGGCGCGGCCCGCCCGAAGATGAAAATGAGTTTATCCGCGCTCATGACCACATTGAAGCTGACGAACCAGATGATCACTGACACCAGCATTACCGCAGCACTGAGGCCGAAGATGAACGCCTCCATCGTGATCGCGTTGTCGTTGAGATAAAAAAGTACGGTGACGCCCTCATGAGTAAAAAACACATTGATCACCGCCATCAGCACCAGCGTCCAGAAACTGAAAATCAGGTTCAGTTTCACGGTTCCGCGCCCCTTCAGCAGGACAGAGTACGTCCATGACAGCACAAAGGTCGCCGCCAGAAACCACGGCGACAGCGAAAACATTGTTATTCCAATGGCCAATATGTAATAGATAAGATTAACCCAGGGATGAAACCCTGAAAACTCGGAACTTTCACCGATTCCGTCTTTAAACATGGATTTCCTTTCTTCCGTCACCCGCCGGCGCCGCTGAATATCTGTAATATTCGGCGCTCATTAAGTCCGATGGAGCTCAATGAACCGGCACTGTTTATCTTACTACATATCTCCGTGTTCTGTCAATTTTCTCACGCAGACTATGTACCCTTCCGTTTTTCCTCCGCTTGACGATTCCAGCCGGAATTGATATAGTAGAAATCACATGGAGGTTTATTATGACAGACAAAGAAATCAAAGAACTACTGGAGAAAAAGTTTACCTTTTTCCAGCACAAAGAATGTGAATTTTTCCCCTGCCACAATACCAGCAAACCGGAGAAGTTCAACTGCCTCTTCTGCTACTGTCCGCTTTACGCCCTGGGCTCGGAATGCGGAGGAAATTTCAAGTACACGGAAAACGGGTTCAAGGACTGCAGCGGATGCATGTTCCCCCACGTTCATGAGAACTATCCGAAGATCCTGGACAAATATGATCAGATCGTCCGGATTGCATCCGAACACCGGGAACCGCAGGCTGAACCGAAAGAAACCGAATCGCAGGAATGATGCCGGCGTAAATAGGTCCGGTGCACCTGTCAATCCTGAAAAAAGGGAGACGCTCAAAAAAGGACCGCCGCAACCGCAGCAGTCCTTTTCTTCGTCTTCTTATTCAGCTCTCTCCGCCGCCATAGCGTGTTATAACGCGCTATACCAGCTCGAGGAATACCATCTCGGCCGCATCGCCTCTGCGGGGACCCAGCTTCAGGATTCTGGTATATCCGCCGTTTCTGTCTGCATACCTGGGTCCGATTTCCTCGAACAGCTTGGTCACAACAGACTCATCGTAAATGTAGCTCAGCACCTGTCTCCTTGCGTGGAGATCGCCGCGCTTCGCCAGAGTGATGAGTTTTTCGGCTTCTCTTCTGGCTTCCTTGGCTCTGGTGTCAGTCGTGGAGATCCTCTCTTCTCTGAACAGGTCAGTCACGAGATTTCTCAGCATCGCCTTCCTATGAGCCGAATTTCTGCCCAGTTTTCTATATCCCGGCATCTCTATGCTCCTTTCTTCTAACTACTCGTCGCTGGGTTTCAGGCTGAGACCCAGTTCTTCCAGCTTATTCTTAACCTCATCCAGAGATTTCTTGCCGAGGTTTCTGACCTTCATCATATCTTCCTCGGTACGCTCCGTCAATTCCTCCACGGTATTGATGGAAGCTCTCTTCAGACAGTTGAAGGAACGAACGGAAAGTTCCAGTTCCTCGATTGTCATCTCCAGAGCCTTCTCCTTCTGATCCTCCTCCTTCTCGATCATGATCTCCAGGCTGTCTGCCGTATCATCCAGCTGGATGAAGAGATTCAGATGCTCCTGCATGATCTTGGCGCCGATGGACACGCCTTCCTCCGGCGTGATGGAACCGTCCGTCCAGATTTCCAGAACCAGCCGGTCATAGTCTGTAACCTGTCCGACTCTGGTGTTCTCCACGGTGTAGTTCACCCTGCGCACCGGAGTGTAAATGGAGTCTACCGGAATGACTGAAATCGGAGTGTTCTCCGTTTTGTTCATCTCCGCCGGAACATATCCGCGTCCTCGGGCCAGGTTGATCTCCATGACCAGTGCCGCGTCCTCCTCCAGTGTCGCGATATGAAGATCGGGATTGAAGATCTCCATCTCGGTGTCGCCGATGATATCGGCCGCCGTCACTTCCTTCGGACCCACCGCATTGATGATCACTCTCTTTGTCTCATCACCGGTAAGCTTGACCGCCAGTTTCTTCAGATTCAGAATAATCTCCGTAACGTCTTCCTTGACGCCGGGAATCGTTGAGAATTCATGAAGGATACCGTCAATCTTCACGGAAGTGACCGCCGCGCCCGGCAGCGAGCTGAGAAGAATTCTTCTCATGCAGTTGCCCAGCGTCGTGCCGTAGCCTCTTTCCAGCGGCTCAACCACAAATTTGCCGTAGGTGCCGTCTTCGCTGATTTCCTTTGATATCGTTGGTTTTTCGATTTCTATCATGAATCAAAACCTCCTATTAATTCCAGTTGCAGTAACATCAGGTTATGCTTTATTTGGAATACAACTCGACGATCAGATGTTCAGCGATCGGCGTATCAATGTCGGCTCTCGTCGGCAGTGCAACCACCTTTCCCTCCAGCTTTTCGGTATCGACCGTCAGCCAGGAAGGTACAGTAATCTGCATGTCCTTGATTTCCTTGAATTTCGGTGAGCTCTGGCTCTTTTCCTTCACCTTGATCACGTCTCCGGCCTTGACTTCCAGACCCGGCGAATTGACCTTCTTGCCATTCAGTGTGAAGTGGCTGTGTACGATCAGCTGTCTCGCTTCCTTTCTGGAGGAAGCCAGTCCCAGTCTGTAAACCACATTATCAAGTCTGCTCTCCAGCAGGATCAGCAGGTTGTCACCGGTAACTCCCTTTCTGGAGGCAGCTTTCTCAAACAGGTTTCTGAACTGCGTCTCCTGCAGTCCGTAAAATCTCTTGGCCTTCTGCTTTTCTCTCAGCTGCAGTCCGTATTCTGACGTTTTCTTTCTGCCCTGACCGTGCTGTCCGGGAGCGTAATTCTTTCTCTCAAGTGCGCACTTTGCTCCGTAGCATCTGTCGCCCTTCAGGAAAAGCTTCTGACCTTCTCTTCTGCAAAGCCTGCAGTTAGCGGCTGTATATCTTGCCATATGTTCTTACTCCTCCCTTCTAATCAGACTCTTCTTCTCTTCGGCGGACGGCATCCGTTATGCGGAATCGGCGTGATGTCCTTGATCATCGTGATCTGAAGACCTGCCGCCTGCAGCGCACGAATCGCCGCTTCTCTTCCGGATCCCGGTCCCTTTACGTAAACTTCAACGGTTTTGAGACCGTGCTCCATCGCGGCTTTCGTCGCTTCCTCCGCAGCCATCTGCGCTGCAAACGGAGTGGATTTCTTGGAACCTTTGAAGCCCAGTGAGCCCGCGCTGGACCAGGACAGTGCGTTTCCGTCCATATCGGTCAGCGTAACCAGTGTATTGTTAAAGGTGGACTGGATATGAGCCTGGCCTTTTTCTACATTCTTACGCTGGATTTTCTTTCTTCTGACGTTTTTCTTTCCTGCCTTAGCCATATTAGCGTCCTCCTTCCTTCTTCTTTCTTCCTACTGTTTTCTTCGGACCCTTGCGGGTTCTCGCATTGGTCTTGGTCTTCTGTCCTCTGACAGGCAGACCTCTTCTATGTCTGATACCTCTGTAACTTCCGATCTCCATCAGACGCTTGATGTTCATGGAAGTCTCTCTTCTGAGATCACCCTCGACCATGTAATCGTTATCGATGATCCTTCTGATCTTTCCTGCTTCCTCCTCGGTCAGATCCTTCACTCTCGTGTCAGGATTCACTCCCGCCTTCTCAAGGATGTTCTTCGCTGATGTTCTGCCAATTCCGTAGATGTAGGTCAATCCGATCTCTACTCTTTTGTCTCTTGGTAAATCGACACCGGCTATACGTGCCATACGTTTCCTCCTTCTCCTATCTTCCGTCACAAATCCAGGGTGATATAGACAGGCATTCTGAAAAAAATTTATATATTCCCGCGATCCTGGCACCGCGGGCTTTTGTACAAAACCCGGTTTTCAGGGGTTCGATCCGGCCTGAACGGCCGTGACAATCCTAACCCTGTCTCTGCTTGTGCTTCGGATTCTCACAGATTACCATGAGTTTGCCGTGTCTTTTAATGACCTTGCACTTTTCACAGATCGGTTTTACTGAAGCTCTTACTTTCATTTTAAAACCTCCGTTCGCTTATGTTCCTCGGTATTTCCGGTATGAAACATATCAGAATTAATTTCCTTTATCTCTCCAGATGATTCTTCCACGAGTCAGATCATACGGTGAAAGCTCCACCTTTACTTTGTCACCCGGCAGAATTCGGATATAGTTCATCCGGATTTTTCCGGAGATATGCGCGAGTACCTCGAAACCGTTTTCCAGCTTAACGCGGAACATTGCGTTTGGCTGGGCTTCCACAACGGTTCCGATCGCTTCTATGACGTCCTTTTTCGCCATGATTTACACCTCTCTTTAAATCGTGAGTATATCCGGTTCACCATCGGTGATTGCCACGGTATTCTCATAGTGTGCGGCCCATCCGCCGTCTTCTGTAACGACAGTCCAGTTGTTCAGCAGCGTCTCCGTTTCATAGGAGCCCTGCACGATCATCGGCTCGATGGCCAGCGTCATGCCCTTCTGCAGTCGGGGGCCCTTTCCGTCTTTCCCGTAATTGGGAATCGGCGGATCCTCGTGCATTTCGCTTCCGATACCGTGTCCGGTGTAGTCACGAATCACGCCGAACCCTTCGCCTTCAACGATTTCCTGAATTCTGTGAGAGATATCATGGAGCCGGCAGCCTTCCTTCGCAAACCGGATTCCTTCAAAGAAGGATCGTTCTGCGGTATCGATCAGGTGCTGCGCCTCGTCGCTGATTTTCCCGACGCCGAAGGTTCTGCAGGAATCTGCCATATAATGCTCGTATTCCACGACCAGATCCACGCTGACGATGTCGCCCTCGTTCAGCACTCTGTCCTTGCTGGGGATTCCGTGAACGACCTCCTCGTTCACCGAGGTGCATACATTGGCGGGAAATCCGCAGTATCCTTTTTCTGATGCGATCATGCCGTGACTCTTCACAGCCTCTTCCACATAACGGTCGATGTCCATCGTTGTGGTTCCCGGCCGGATGAACTGTTTCAGACCTTCAAAGATCTCCAGATTCACTTTTCCGGCCGTCCGCATCAGTTCGATTTCTTCTGGTGATTTCAAGACGATCATGCTATTACTACTCCTCCAGAGCAGCTGTAATGCTCCCGAATGTCTCTTCCAGCGGTGCGGCGCCGTCGATTCTTGCCAGAACCCCGGCCTTTTCATAATAATCCACCAGCGGAGCCGTCTCTCTGTTGTATACATCGATACGGTTCTTCGCGGTTTCTTCATTATCATCCGCTCTCTGGATCAGCTCGCCTCCGCATTTGTCGCAAACTCCCTCCTTAGCAGGAGGAATGTTAACAATGTGGTAGCTTGCTCCGCAGACTTTACAGACTCTGCGGCCAGTCAGTCTCTTCATCAGTTCAGCTTCACCGACCTCGAGATCGATGACCTTGTCCAGCCTGTGTCCATGGGCAGCGAGGAATTCATCCAGCTTCTCTGCCTGATAAACGGTTCTCGGAAATCCGTCCAGCAGGAATCCCTTTTCACGGCAATCGTCCTTCAGAAGGCGATCCGTGGCGATTTCCACCACCAGATCATCCGGCACGAGTTCGCCCCTGTTCATGTATTCCTGTGCTTTTTTTCCAAGCTCCGTTCCATTCTTGATATTTTCTCTAAAAATGTCTCCGGTGGAAATATGCGGAACGTCATATTTCTCGACGATTCTGTCCGCCTGCGTTCCCTTTCCGGCTCCCGGAGGACCTAACAAAATAGTTCTCAGCATTTTCTCTGTATCTCCCTGCCGGAGTTTCGGGAGCAGCCGCTCCGCGAAACCCCACGTTCTATTTCATCATTTTCCATTTTATTTCAAAAATCCCTGGTAATTCCGCATTACCATCTGATTCTCGAGCTGCCTCATCGTATCCAACGCAACGCCGACCGCAATCAGCAGCGACGTACCGCCGAAGCGGATATCCAGTCCGGTGTACTCCGACAGCACTGTCGGCATCGTCGCAATGACTGCCAGGAACAGTGCGCCGACGATGGAAATTCTCGACATCACCCGATTCAGATATTCCACGGTGGCCTTTCCCGGACGGATGCCCGGAATAAATCCGCCGTTCGCCTTCATATTCTGCGCCACTTCCACCGGATTAAAGGTAACCGCGGTATAGAAGTAGTTGAAGAAGATGATCAGCAGCACGTTCAGTACGGCATACACCCAGACGCCCGGATTGCCTCCCGGCGACAGGTACTTCTCGCAGAAACTGTAAAATGCAGTATTCGGGAAGAAGTACATAATCGTCAGCGGGAACTGAAGGATGGACAGGGCGAAGATAATCGGAATTACTCCGGCCTGATTGACCTTCAGAGGAATGTGTGTGGACTGTCCGCCATACATCTTCCGTCCCACGACTCTCTTGGCGTACTGCACCGGAATTCTTCTGGTGCCCTGCTGAATCTCAATGACGCCCATGATGACCAGCAGTCCAAACACGATGAACAGAATAACCGTGATGATGGACATGGATCCATCGGAGTATTTATTCCATATGCTCGCGACACCGCTGGGAATTCTGGCTACGATTCCGCCGAAGATCAGCAGCGAAATACCGTTTCCTATGCCGTATTCATTGATCTGTTCACCGAGCCACATCAGGAATGTGGTTCCGGCGGTCAGGATCAGGGTAATCACCACGAACGTGAACCAGTTCTGATCGATGATGGTCTTCCGGAAAAGACCGACTGTCAGACCCAGGCCCTGAACCAGTGCCAGCGCCACCGTCAGATAGCGGGTGATCTGCGCCATCTTTTTCCGGCCTTCCATTCCCTCTTTCGCGAGACGCTCAAAGTATGGAAAAGCGATCGTCAACAGCTGTATAATGATCGATGCGGTAATGTATGGCGTGATGCTCAGCGCGAAGATGGTGAAGTTATTGAACGATCCGCCTGAAAACAGGTTGAACAGTTCAAACAGACCCATGTTATCTCCGCTGAACATCTGCGCAAGGTATGTTCTGTTGATTCCCGGCACCGGGATATTGGACCCGATCCGGAAAACAACCAGCATCAGTAATGTGAAGATCAGCTTGCCACGAATTTCCTTGACTTTAAGGGCCTGGGAAATCGTTTTGAACATCTCCATATCAGATCACCTCTGCCTTTCCTCCCGCAGCTTCGATTTTTTCAACAGCGCCCTTGCTGAATTTATGCGCCTTGACTGTAAGGCTGTTCTTCAGTTCGCCGTCACCAAGAATTTTGATTCCGTCCTTTACCTGCTTCACCATTCCCAATTCCGCAAGCAGTTCCGGCGTTACTTCTGTGCCGGCCTCAAACCGCGCGAGGTCACTGACGTTCAGTACGGTATATTCCGTTCCGAAAATATTCGTGAAGCCTCTCTTCGGCAGACGTCTGTAAAGAGGCATCTGTCCGCCTTCAAATCCGAGTCTGACTCCGCCGCCGCTTCTGGATTTCTGGCCGTTCATTCCTCTGCCGCCGGTTTTTCCCTGTCCGGTAGCTGTTCCGCGGCCTCTTCTCTTACGGTTTTTCCCTGATCCGGCAGGCGCATTCAGTTCATGAAGTTTCATATTCTCGCACCTCCAATCTATACTTCTTCTACAGTTACAAGATGCGAAACTTTCCTGACCGCACCGCGCGTCGCCGGTGTATCCTCAAGCTCAACGGAATGATGCATCTTTCTGAGTCCTAACGCTTCGACTACTTTCTTCTGCTTGGGGGAAGCGCCAATTGTGCTCTTTGTTAAAGTGATTTTCAACTTACCAGCCATTCTGCGTCTCCTCCTATCTCAAAATTTCCTCCGGCGACTTGCCTCTCAGCTTCGCCACCTTCTCGACTGTCATCATGTTCTTCAGACCCTCCAGGGTTGCATACGCGATATTCCCCGCATTGTCGGATCCGACGGATTTCGCTCTGACGTCCTTGATTCCGGCCGCTTCCAGAACTGTACGGGCAGACGATCCGGCAATTACTCCGGTACCCTGTGCAGCAGGCATCAGGATAACTCTTCCCGCACCGAAAACGCCTACGTTCCTGTGTGGAATTGTGGTTCCGACAGTCGGAACATAAATCAGATTTTTCTTTGCATCTTCCGTCGCTTTTCTGACTGCCTCAGGAATCTCCTGCGCCTTTCCGAGACCAACGCCGACATAGCCGTTTTTGTCGCCGACAACCACGGTAACGGAGAATCTCATGTTCTTTCCACCCTTAACCGTCTTGGCAACGCGTCTGATGTTTACGATGGTTTCGTTCAGATCCAGCTTGGAAGCATCAATAATATTACGCATTATTTTCCTCCTGTTAGAATTTCAATCCGCCCTCGCGAGCGCCCTCAGCCAGTTCCTTCACTCTTCCGTGATACAGGAAACCGCCTCTGTCAAAGGCAACCTCTTCGATGCCTTTGGCAAGCGCCCTCTTTGCAATAGCTTCTCCAACTTTTCTGGCTGCTTCCCTGTTTCCGCCGCAGCCGATTTCGGCCTTCAGCTCCTTGTCCACAGTAGACGCCGCTGCCAGAGTCTTGTGGTTTTCATCATCGATGATCTGGCAGGAGATATTCTTGTTGGATCTGAATACACAAAGTCTTGGCTTTTCAGGAGTTCCGATTAAGTTTTTTCTGACTCTGGCATGTCTTTTCAGACGCCTGTCATTTCTGCTTTCTTTTGCCATCTTGCTTCACTCCTTTCTATGCCTTAGCTCCGGTCTTGCCTTCTTTTCTGCGTACACGCTCGCCCTCATAGCGAATGCCCTTGCCCTTATACGGCTCCGGCTTTCTCCAGGAGCGGATGTTCGCCGCGTAGTTTCCTACCAGAGCTTTGTCGATGCCCTTAACGACGACCGTGTTTGCATCCGGCGTTTCTGTTGTGATGCCCTCCGGATCCTCCATCTCTACCGGATGAGAAAATCCCAGATTCATGACAAGCTTATTTCCTTTTTTCTCTGCTCTGTATCCGACGCCGATGATCTGCAGCTTCTTCTCATAACCGCTTGTAACACCGGTGACCATATTCTGGATCAGAGCTCTGCTCAGGCCGTGCTGAGCCCTGTCGTTTCTGTTGTCCGTCGGTCTGGAAAGTCTGATTTCACCTTCACCGACCTCAACCTTGATTCTTTCGTTTACCTGCTGCTCCAGTTCTCCCTTGGGGCCTTTCACGGTAACGACATTTTTGTCATCTACCTTGACCTCTACTCCGGCAGGAAGCGTTACAGGTTTTCTGCCTATTCTTGACATATTCGCTACCTCCTACCAAACATAACAGATTACTTCGCCGCCGACACCCAGTTCTCTGGCCTTCTTGTCGCTGATGATTCCACTGGATGTGGAAATAACCGCGATACCGAGTCCGCCCAGAACTCTTGGAACGTCGCTTGCCTTCGCATAGACCTTGAGGCCCGGCTTGGAAATCTTCTTGATTCCGCTGATTACTCTTTCTTTGTTGGCGCCATACTTAAGTGTGACCTTGATGGTGCCCTGAACGCCGTCGTCGATCACCTCGAAGTTCTCGATGTAGCCCTCGTCCAGAAGAATCTGCGCGATTGCCTTCTTCATCTTGGACGCCGGGATTTCAACGGACTCATGACCAACGGAGTTTGCGTTTCTGATTCTTGTAAGCATATCCGCAATCGGATCTGTCATTGTCATTGTATTGTACTCCCTTCTTGTGTGGTTCGAGTTTCCCCGCCTTCACAAAAATCGTGATAACTGTTCCGGTTTACCAGGACGCTTTCTTGACGCCCGGGATCTCACCCTTATATGCCAGCTCTCTGAAGCAGATACGGCAGATTCCGTACTTCTTCAGAACGGAATGCGGTCTTCCGCAGATGCTGCATCTCGTATAGGCGCGAGTTGCATATTTGGGTTTTCTCTGCTGTTTAACTTTAAGAGATGTCTTCGCCATTTCTACCTCCTACTGCTGCTTCTCGAACGGCATTCCCAGAAGCTCAAGCAGAGCCTGCGCCTCTTCGTCGGTTTTCGCCGTTGTCGTGAATACGATATTCATTCCCTTGATCGTATCTACGTCGTCGTAGTTGATTTCCGGGAAGATCAGCTGTTCCTTCAGACCCATGGAATAGTTTCCTCTGCCGTCGAAGGAATTTCTGCTGACGCCCTTGAAGTCTCTTACACGAGGAAGAGAAATATTGAAGAGCTTGTCGACAAAGACATACATGTTGTCACCACGAAGCGTCACCTTGGCGCCTACCGGCATTCCCTGTCTCACCTTGAAGTTAGCGATTGATTTCTTGGCCTTGGTAACAACCGGTCTCTGTCCGGAGATCAGTCCGATTTCCTCTACCGCGGATTCCAGAACCTTGGCGTTTTCCTTCGCTTCGCCCAGTCCCATGTTGATGGTGACCTTGGTCAGTCTGGGAACTTCCATAACGTTCTTGTACTGGAATCTGTCCTTCAGTGCGTTGAACACTTCATTATCGTAGGTTTCTTTCAGTCTCGCTGCCAAAATATTCTCCTCCTTTCTCAGTCAATTACATTTCCGGTTTTTCTGTTGACTCTTACTTTTTTTCCATCCTTGAAGGAATAGCCAATCTTAACCGCTTCTTTGGATTTATCGTCATAGAACATCACGTTGGACACATCGATGGGACCTTCCACATGCTTGATCTCGGCCCTTTCCTTCTGCGTCTGTTTCTGATGCTTCGTCTGAATGTTGACGCCTTCCACAACGACTCTGTTCTCCTTCGGCATGGCCTTCAGGACCTTGCCGGTCTTTCCTTTGTCTTTTCCGGTAATAACGATTACCATATCATCTTTTTTAATACGCATTCGTTACACCTCCTACAGTACTTCCGGAGCCAGGGACACGATCTTCATGAATCCTCTGTCTCTGAGCTCTCTGGCCACAGGTCCGAAAATACGTGTTCCTACCGGAGTCTTATCTTCTTTGTCTTTAATGATTACCGCTGCATTCTGGTCGAACTTGACGTAGCTTCCATCTGCTCTTCTGGCGCCCTTCTTTGTTCTGACGACTACAGCTTTGACCACGTCGCCCTTCTTGACGACGCCGCCCGGGGTCGCATCCTTAACGGCGCAGACGATGACGTCTCCGATGTTCGCATACTGACGGCCTGTACCTCCCAGAATACGGATGCAGAGCAGCTCCTTCGCGCCTGAATTATCGGCAACCCTTAATCTTGTTTCTGTCTGAATCATGATTCGGCGCCTCCTTATTTCGCTTTCTCAACGATACCTACAAGTCTCCATCTCTTGTCCTTGGACAGAGGTCTTGTTTCCATTATTCTAACTTTATCGCCAATGTTGCATTCGTTGTTCTCATCGTGAGCCTTGACCTTCTTGGTCCTCTTTACAGCCTTTCCATAAAGAGAATGTCTTACGAAATCTTCAATAGCAACCGTAACGGTCTTGTCCATCTTGTCGCTGACAACGATGCCGACTTTGGTTTTTCTTCTGTTTCTTGCGTCTGCCATTTCACATCCTCCTTTCGATTAAGCCTGAACCTCTTCCAGCTCTTTTTCTCTGATGATCGTTTTCACTCTGGCGATGTTTCTCTTGACCTCCCGCATTTTCACGGGGTTCTCAAGCTGTCCGGTAACATGCTGGAACCTGAGATTGAACAGTTCCTTTTTCATCTTGTCCAGTTCAGCGTTGAGTTCAACATCTGTCATTTCTCTCATCTTATTCAAATCCATTACGCTTCACCTTCCTTTGCCTGTTCCCTGACGACAAACTCGGATTTGACAGGCAGCTTATGGCTGGCCAGTCTCATCGCTTCTCTTGCCGTTTCCTCCGAAACGCCGGCGATCTCGAACATGACTCTGCCCGGTTTCACGACTGCCACCCAGTATTCAGGAGCACCTTTTCCGGAACCCATACGTACTTCGGCAGGTTTTTTCGTGACCGACTTATGTGGGAAAATCTTAATGTATACCTTGCCGCCTCTCTTGGTATATCTGGTCATCGCGATTCTGGCCGCCTCGATCTGGTTCGAGGTGATCCAGCCGCACTCTGTGGCGGCAAGTCCGAAGTCACCGTAGGTCACTGTGTTTCCTTTGGTGGCAACGCCTTTCATTCTGCCTCTATGAACTCTTCTATGTTTCACGCGCTTTGGCATCAACATGGTTCAGTTCCTCCTTTCACTCATGCTTATTCCTGTGATTCTGCTGCAGGTGCCTGTGCTTCAGTAGCCTCAACCTGCGGTGCTGCCTTCGGCTCTTCCTTCGGTGCTTTTCTCACTCTCGGATTGACCGCCTTGGGCATGTCACGGCGACCGCCTCTGTCGTTTCTTCTGTCGTTCCGTCTTCTTCTGTCGCCGTCTCTTCTCGGTCTTCTGTCTCTCTTGTCGCGTTTTTCCTCGCGAACAGGGCTCTGCAGACCTTTGTCGAGGATCTCGCCGTGATTGATCCATACCTTGACGCCGATTTTGCCGTAGGTTGTGATCGCCTCAGCGAAACCATAATCGATATCCGCTCTCAGTGTGTGAAGGGGAACATTACCCTCGCTGTATTTTTCGCTCCTCGCGATTTCAGCACCGTTCAGTCTTCCGGAGCAGAGAACCTTGACTCCCTTCGCACCGGCCTTCATCGTTCTGCCGATCGCCTGCTTCATTGCTCTTCTGAAGGAGACTCTGTGCTCCAGCGCATCGGCGATGCTCTCTGCAGTAAGCTGAGCGTCCAGTTCGCTTCTTCTGACCTCTTCGATGGAGATCGTGATATTCTTGTCTGTCAGTTTCTCAAGATTTTTCTTCAGTTCATCGATTCCCGCGCCGGAACGTCCGATGACCATACCAGGTCTGGCTGTCAGAACAGTAATCTTCATTTTGTTCTCGGCAGCTCTCTCGATCAGGATTCTAGCGACTCCTGCTCCATACAGCGACTTCTTGATGAACTTTCTGATCTTATTATCTTCAGCGAGAAATTCCGCGAAGTTGTCCTTGCCGGCGTACCATTTAGAATCCCAGTCCTTGATTACGCCTACTCTTAACCCGTGCGGGCTTACCTTCTGACCCATTCAACGAACCTCCTTAGTCTTCTTTCTCTTTAAGAGTTACGCCAACATGGCTGGATCTCTTAAGAATCATCGATGCTCTACCCTGGGCTCCCGCTCTCCATCTCTTCATGGTCGGTCCCTGGTTCGCATATACCTCAGCAACGTATAAATCTTCCGGGTTCAGGTCAAAATTGTTTTCCGCATTCGCAGCGGCTGACATGACAACTTTTTCGACGATTTCCGAACCTTTTCCAGGTGTGAACTTCAAGATGTTCAGTGCCTCGTTCAAGTCCTTGCCTCTCACCAGGTCGGCAATTGGCTTCAGTTTGGAAGGAGACATTCTGACATATTTTGCAACTGCTTTTGCTTCCATTTCCTATCTCCCTTTCTTATCCTTTTACCTTCTTGTCAGCGGCATGTCCTCTGTACGTTCTCGTCGGAGCAAATTCTCCGAGCTTATGGCCTACCATGTCCTCCGTAATGTAGACAGGAACATGCTTTCTTCCATCGTGAACGGCGATCGTATGTCCCACAAACTGCGGGAAGATGGTGGACGATCTCGACCATGTCATAACGACCTTTTTCTCGTTCGCCGCGTTCATCTCTTCGATCTTTTTCAGCAGCTTAGCTTCTACGAAAGGGCCTTTTTTAACCGATCTACTCATTTATTTGCTCCTTCCTTACTTGTCATTTCTTCTCTTTACAATGTATTTATCCGAAGCCTTGTTCTTCTTCCTGGTCTTATAACCCAGAGCAGGCTTGCCCCACGGGGTAACCGGGCTCTTGCGTCCGACAGGCGCTCTGCCCTCGCCGCCTCCGTGCGGATGGTCGTTCGGGTTCATGACGGAACCTCTGACGGTCGGTCTCCATCCCATGTGACGTTTTCTTCCGGCTTTACCGATCTGGATGTTAGAATGCTCGGAATTGCCTACTTCGCCGATGGTCGCTCTGCAGACCATCAGGATCTTTCTGACCTCTCCGGAAGGAAGTCTGACCTGTGCGTATTTATCTTCTTTCGCCATCAGCTGTGCACCGTTTCCGGCGGACCGGACCAGCTGAGCGCCTTTTCCCGGCTTCATCTCGATGTTGTGAATGATTGTACCGACCGGAATGTTCGCGATAGGCAGGGCGTTTCCGACCTGGATATCCACATCCGGACCGGACTCGACGACCGCGCCGACCTGAAGGCCTTCCGGTGCGAGGATGTATCTCTTTTCGCCATCCTTATATACGATCAGTGCAATGTTTGCGCTTCTGTTCGGATCGTACTCAATGCTTCTGACAGTGCCCGGGATTCCATCTTTGTTTCTCTTGAAGTCGATGATTCTGTATTTTCTTCTGGCGCCGCCGCCTCTGTGTCTGACGGTGATCTTTCCTCTCGAATTTCTTCCCGCATTCTTTTTCAGAGCCGTCGTCAGCGACTTCTCCGGAGTACTGGTCGTGATCTCCTCGTAAGTCGAAACCGTCATGCCCCTCAGACCAGGAGAAGTCGGATTATATTTTCTGATTCCCATTTGTGACAACCTCCTATATTACAGACTCGAGAAGAACTCGATTTCCTTGCTGCCTTCAGTCAGCGTAACGATCGCCTTCTTATACGCAGAGGTGGTTCCGACGTTTCTTCCCATTCTCTTTTTCTTTCCATTGACGTTCATGATGTTGACTTTTGCTACTTCGACATCAAAGATTTCTTCGACCGCGTTTCTGATCTCTGTCTTGTTTGCATCGACCGCAACCTTGAACGTGTACTTTTTCTCAGCGGCCTGGTCCATACTTCTTTCACTGATGACCGGCTTGATGATTACGTCGTAAGCGGATCTCATTATAAGTACACCTCCTGGATCTTTTCTACGGCTTCCTTTGTTACGATGAAGCTCGTGTGATTGATGATATCATATACATTCATGGTGCTGACCAGAGCGGTTCTCACGCCCGGAATGTTCGCAGCGGATCTGACGACGTTGTCATCCTTCGCGGCGGTGACGATCAGCGCCTTTTTCTCCGCACCGATATTCGCCAGTGTCTTCACCATTTCCTTTGTCCTGGGAGCGTCCATCTTCAGTTCGTCGAGAACGATGATCTCTCCATCCTGCACCTTGGCGGACAGCACTGACTTCAGTGCCAGTCTCTTTACCTTCTTGGGAACTGCGTAGTTGTAGCTTCTCGGCTTAGGTGCAAATACGATGCCGCCTCCGATCTGTGAAGGATCGGTGCTGCTTCCCTGTCTGTGACGGCCGGTTCCCTTCTGTCTGAACGGTTTTCTGCCGCCTCCTCTGACTTCGCCTCTTGTTTTGGCTGACTGAGTACCCTGTCTCTGGTTCGCCAGATAGTTTTTCACCACAGCGTGAACCGCGTTTGCGTTGGGCTCAATTCCAAATATTTCATCCTTAAGCTCAATGGTTCCGGCTTCTTTGCCTTCCATGTTGAGCATTGTTACTTTAGCCATTATGCGCTTCCTCCTTTCCTCAGTCTGACTTATTTGCCCTGACCCTTGACAGCGTATCTGACCTTCACCAGGCTTCCTCTTCCGCCCGGAACCGCTCCTTTTACGAGCATCAGATTTCTGTCCGTGTCGATCTTTACCAGTTCTACGTTCTGCACGGTGACGGTGTCGCGTCCCATGCGTCCCGGACCCGCGTTACCCGGGAAGACTCTGGACGGATAGGTCGCACCTGCAAGCGCGCCGGCCAGTCTTTTGTGCTTGGAACCGTGAGTCATCGGTCCTCTGTGATGTCCGTGTCTCTTGATATTTCCCTGGGTTCCTTTTCCTTTGGAAACGCCGGTGATGTCAAGCTTCTTGCCTTCCTCGAAATCCGCAACAGTGATTTCCTGTCCCAGCTCATAAGTCTCGCCTTCATCGTTTCTGAACTCCGCCAGGTACTTCTTGGGAGCCACACCGCTCTTCTCAAAGTGTCCGGTCATCGGTCTGTTCACTCTCTGCGGTTTCTGATCCTCGAATCCGATCTGGACCGCGTCATATCCGTCGGTCTCCGCTGTTTTGATCTGTGTGACCACAGCCGGTCCGGCCTGGATCACAGTTACCGGAATAACCTCTCCTGATTCTGCGAAAATCTGCGTCATGCCGACTTTCTTACCTAAGATTGCTTTCATTATTGTTTTTCCTCCGTTCTTACATTGGTCCGCTTTCGCGTACATCTAAGGGAGAGTCCCTTACAGTTTAATCTCAATGTCAACGCCTGCCGGCAGATCCAACTTCGTGAGCGCGTCGGTTGTCTGCAGTGTCGCATTGGTGATATCGATAAGTCTCTTGTGGGTTCTCTGTTCGAACTGCTCTCTGCTGTCCTTGTACTTGTGAACCGCACGCAGGATCGTTACGACCTCCTTCTCGGTGGGAAGAGGAATCGGTCCGGAAACATCCGCGCCGGTCTTCTTCGCCGTCTCTACGATCTTCGCGGCAGACTGGTCCAGCAGCGCGTGATCATAAGCCTTGAGTTTGATTCTGATTTTCTGTAATTCACTCATCATTTGCCTCCTGTTACTGTTTTGTACTGTTTTCGCTATTCTCGTACAAGGAGCTCTTTCCCCTGATTTTCAACGTGTGCTTCGATTTCGCCTGCTTCGCACACGCGTCCGTGCGTTTCCTTTTTAAAACGCACAAAACAAAATCCGGCGAGTTCCTTCGCTCCCGTCCGGCGGGAACAATTCTCCACGGAAATTACCTGATAGCTCAGCAACTTCCCGCTTCATCGCCTAATGCAAGCCTTTTAAGTATAAATGAATTCAATTGGAAATGCAAGACTTTTTTAGAAAAAACAAAGACTTTTTCAAGCCCTTTTCAAAGTAGAAATCCAGTAATATCAATCGGTTTTCACCGTCAGTCTATAACACGCATCCGCGCGTACACATATGCGGCAGTTCACGGGTGCGGCAGTTCACGGGTGCGGCAGTTCACGGGTGCGGCAGTTCACGGGCGATTGACAGTTCGCAGACGTCCGGTGCATCCTAAGCCGCGGAGCCGTGATGCAGATCAGCGGTCCGACCCGTGCTTTGCGGTCATGTTTCGGGATGCGGCAGACGCAGGGCAAACCCGCCGTCTCCGGTTCCGCCTGAATGCTGAACCTGCTCAGCGCCGCTTCATCGCCTGCTCCATTTTCCGCTGAGCGTCCTTCTTCGCCAGCGTTTCCCGTTTATCATAGTTTTTCTTTCCCCGGGCCACCGCAAGCTCCATCTTGGCTCGTCCCTCTTCATTAATATACATCTGCAGCGGCACCAGAGTCAGTCCCTGCTGCGTGGTCAGCCCCAGCAGTTTTCCGATCTCTTTTTTGTGCAGGAGAAGTTTCCGCGGGCGGAGAGGATCCGCGTTAAAACGATTCCCCTGCTCGTAGGGGCTGATGTTCATCCCCAGGAGAATGACCTCGCCGTCCTGGATCTTCGCATAGCTTTCCTTGATACTGACCTTGCCGGCGCGTACCGATTTGATTTCCGTGCCCGTCAGTACAATCCCCGCTTCATATGTATCTTCAATAAAATAATCATGCCGGGCCTTTTTGTTGTTGGCCACGACCTTTCTCTGTCTTTTCCCCATTATTTCTTTCCTCTGATAGTTCTTCCCCGGCTGAGCGGAAAGAGCCGGAGCGCAGCAGCTGCTTACACTACTTATATGGATTCGTGATCCGCCCCATCCTGTCAAAAGGATATAATCGGAACACCACCTTGCCGAATACCCTTCCGGTGCTGACCATCCCGACCTGATCGGACCGGCTGTCGATGCTGACATCGCGGTTGTCTCCCATGCAGAACAGACTTCCATTCGGCACTGTCTCGTCCAGATCGCCGACCGTCTCTCCGCTCATCGTGTAACTCTGATCGTCCTTTTCCCCGTTGACATAAACCTCACCGTTGTGGATGGAAATTTCGTCGCCGGCTACGCCGATGACCCGCTTGATCAGAAGTTTTTTCTTGCCGGAATCCGTCTCGAGATCAGAGCGGAAGACGATGACGTCACCCCGCTGTATTTTGTGATCTCCCTTGTACGCCAGCCGATAGACGAACAGATAATCGTTCTGGTAGAAGTTCGGCTCCATGGATCTCTCCTTGACGATAGTCGGCTTCACAACCTGAACGATCACCGCCGCGATGATCACCGCGATTACGATATCCTTGATCCATTCCAGCGCAAGGGATTTTTCCCTGATTTCCTTTTTCTTTCCCACTTTCCGTATTTCCTCTCGTTTCTCTTTGTTTCCGCTTATTTCAACAGTTCCTTCTCGATTTTCCGGAACCGCTCCGGCGGTTCTCCCCGGATTTCCATTCCGTCCAGATACTCATATCCCTCTCCGCAATGATTAAAGACAAGCCTCCATGCGTGGAGCAGCTGAGTCGTCTGACCGAATCGTTCCCGAATGACTCTGTTCACGCCGGGATCTCCGTATTTGGCGTCCCCGATGACCGGATATCCCGCAGACGCCAGATGCGCGCGAATCTGATGCGTCCTTCCCGTAAGGATCTCCACCTCCGCCAGAGTAAATCCTCCGGCCCGGCGCAGTGGAACAGCGACAGTTTCCATCGTTTTTCCGCCCGGCAGTTCCTCTCCGACCCTGATCATATTCTTGTCCTCCCGCTTCACCATCTCGCCCCGCAGATGAAGCTCCTCTCTCAGATCGCCGCAGACGATGGTCAGATAAAATTTCCGGATGCTCCCCCGCTCCCGGATCAGCTCATTGAAATGCTGCAGCGCACGATAATTCCTTCCGAAGATCACCAGTCCCGAAGTATTGCGATCCAGCCGGTTCACAGGCGCGGGAACAAAGGTCTTCTCCCGGGACGGATCGTATCCTCCCGTCGCCGTCAGATAGGAAATCACCTGATTGGTCAGGTGATTCTTTTTTTCCTTCCCGTCGCCGTGGGTCAGCAACCCCGCCGGCTTCTCCACAACCAGAATATTTTCATCCTCATAGGCGACGCGGAACTGCCGCCGGACGTTTTCCGTTTTTTTACTGCGGCGGAACAAAGCCAGATCCTCATCCCCGATATACAGGCTCACCACGTCCCCGCTCCGGAGGATCTGATCCCGTCCGGCTCTGCGACCGTTGACCTTCACGTCCTTCCGGATTGCCTTATAGATAAAACCGAGGGGGGCACCGTTCAGATACTTCCGCATAAATCTGTCCAGGCGTTGGTTCTGTTCATTCTCACCGATGTCGATATTTTTCATGTCTTATATTATACAACAGCGTTCTGCGTAAATCAAAATTAATTGTTCTTTCGACGGAAGTATGTTATGATGTTTTTGTAGAAAACGGTGCCGAAGTCCCAAACCGCTCCGGCACGAAACCAGATAAAGGGGGTCTGTTAATGAGTAAATCCAGATCGTTTCGTGACTACCACTACGATCACAGTGATATCCTGCTTGCTGTTATCATCCTGATCATCGCCGCAGCACTGATTGTGTGGCGAATCAACATCATCATGGCTTATCCGTCGACGCTGGGGCAGAAAGCGGGCACTGCCGTGACCGCAGAACAGAATGCCACGACGTCAGACAATAGCGCTGCCAAGGAGAGCGCAAAGAGTTCCGGGACTAACAAGGCGACCTGGACCGACGACAAGCTCGCCGAAGACTTCACACTCACTGTGGAGGGCTCCAGCGCAGACAAGAAGATCCAGTGTCTGATCGATGCGGGTCTGTTCACCAGTTCTGTCGATTTCAAGTCGGTATGCAAGAGTTTCGGTCTGAACGCGTCATCCATCAAAAGCGGAACTTACACATTCAGCCAGGGTATGACAAAGAAAGATATAGCGAAAGATGTTATTAAATAATACTCGGGAGGTATTAAAATGGCATTAGTTACAACAACAGAGATGTTCAGAAAGGCACTGAACAGCGATTATGCGGTCGGCGCATTCAATGTGAACAACATGGAGATCATTCAGGGAATTGTTGACGCAGCTCAGCAGGAGAATGCTCCGCTGATTCTACAGGTATCTGCCGGCGCGAGAAAATACGCGAAACCGGTCTATCTGGTCAAGCTTGTTGAAGCTGCCATCGAGGACACCGGCGTGGACGTGGCTCTGCATCTGGATCACGGCGCCGATTTCGACATCTGCAAAAGCTGTGTTGATGGTGGATTCACCTCCGTTATGTACGACGGCTCCAAGCATCCGTTTGAGGAAAACATTCGAATCACCCGTCAGGTCGTGGAATACGCCCACGCCCACGGTGTCGTTGTGGAAGCTGAGCTCGGAAAGCTTGCCGGCGTAGAGGACGCTGTCCATGTGAACGAAAGGGAGGCGACCTTCACTGTGCCTGAAGAGGCCGCGGAATTTGTCGAGAAGACCGGCGTGGATTCTCTGGCGGTCGCCATCGGAACAAGCCACGGCGCATATAAGTTCAAAGGGACTCCGTATCTCGATTTCGAGAGACTTAAGAAGATCCATGCGCTGATTCCGGACACTCCGCTTGTTCTCCACGGATCGTCCTCTGTTCCGCAGGAATTCGTCGAACTCTGTAACAAATACGGAGGAGAAGTTCCGGGTGCCCAGGGTGTTCCGGAGGATATGATTACTGAAGCTGTAAAACACGGCGTCTGCAAGGTCAACATCGATACCGACCTGCGTCTGGCCATGACAGCGGAAATCCGGAGAGTCTTCCACGAGAATCCGGCGGAATTCGATCCGCGCAAATACCTCGGGCCGGGCAGAGATGCCATCCAGAAGATGGTGGCTCACAAGATGAGAGACGTGCTGAAGTGCTCCAACCAGCGCTAAAAGCCGACGATGGCGTTAAGTTCCTAAAGGTTTCAGAAACTGTACCGGAACAGGCGTCACAGATGATTCAAGTTATACAAAGAGGACCGGTGATCCGGTCCTCTTTTCATGCATTCCGACGCTTCCGCGCCGCGCTTTCATCATTTTTCTATTCCGGCAATCGCCCTGGCAAGGTCTTTCTTGCCCTGAATATTCCCCTGTCTGGAAATCATGATGCGCTGCGCCTGAGGCGACCCTGCACCGTGCATGGATTCTGTGCGGTACCCCACCGCGGCGGTCCCCAGACACAGATTCTCCAGCAGCCGGAGCACCTTCTGACGATCCTCCACATCCACATCTTCCCGGGTCGCAAAGTACTTCCGGCAGATCTCTCCAACGGATTCTCCTCCTCTTCCCGCAGGCAGTTCCGACTCAAAGTCCTTCTGAGACGGCATCGTCACCATCAGCCCGCCGGCAATGTCCTCTGCCAGCCGGACGATTTCATACGGAAAACGTGTCACATTCTGTTTGCAGACATTCGCCAGCAGCAGATCGATCTGATAGTTCCCCGCTTTGGTGGGATGTCCTTCAGCCGAGCAGGCGATTCCGCAGCAGAACAGTGTCTCATTCAGATGTGTCATTTCGATAAGCTTGTCTTTGATATGAGAAGCCTTCTCCGCTCCGTTGTATTCCGCTGCCAGCGCCGCCGCACCGATGACCACATCTCCGACGCCCACCTTGCAGCCGCCGTAGCTCTGCCGGTGATATCCGGCAAACCGCTCCACCATCATGCCCGCAAACTCATATTCTCCGGCCATGAACACATATTCATTGGGAATGAACACATCGTCGAAGACAACCAGCGCCTCCTGCCCGCCAAACCTGTTGTTTCCCACATCGACGGAGCAGGGATCCTCCAGTTTCCGGGTATCGCAGGACTGACGGCCGTATACCATGAACAGTCCCTCCGCATCGCTGGGGCAGGCAAAGGAAACCGCGTAATCCGCATCCGCCTCCCGCATGGCGATGGTCGGCATGATCAGGTGCCAGTGGGAATTGACCGCACCGGTCTGATGTGCCTTGGCTCCGCGCACCACGATTCCGTCCGGCCGCCGCTCCACGATCCGCAGGAACAGATCTTTGTCCGGCTGCGCGTGGGGCGCTTTTCCCCGGTCACCCTTGGGATCCGTCATCGCGCCGTCCACCACCAGATCCTCGTCCTGGATCATCTCCAGGAACTTCACAAAGTTCTCGTGATATTTTGTTCCCTTCGCCTCGTCCAGTTCATAGGTCGTGGAGAACACCGCGTTAAACGCGTCCATCCCCACACAGCGCTGAAAACATGCGCCCGTCTTTTGTCCCAGAAGCCTCTGCATCTTCACCTTGCGGATCAGATCTTCCGTGCTCTGGTGCAGATGGGTGAACCGGTTGATCGTCTTGCCGGTCAGGGAGGATTTCGCGGTCATCAGATCCGCATACTCCGGGTCCTGCGCCAGATCGTAGGTCATCGCAACGCTGTTGATGGACGGGCGGATAATCGGATGATCCACCCAGTTCTCCACCTGCTCGCCGAACATGTACACTCTGGTCTTCAGCCTGCGCAGACTTTCAATATATTGTTCTCCTGTCATTAAAGCCATCTCTCTCCTCCTGAAAAATCGCCCCGTACCCGCAAGTCACTCCGTCTGGATTTCTCCCAGCACTCCGGTGTCGGGATTCTCTCTTTCTCTGTAGAAAAGCAGGGTCTGAACTCGTCAGACCCCGCGGAATTTTTAATATACGCCGTACTTGTAAACTCTGTCCGGTACGTCTTTGTTAATCTTATCTTCATCAATGAACGCCACCGCGCGAACGATGGTGCCGTCGCCCATGTACCATCTGAGAGGAAAAGCGCAGAACATGAATCTCTGCCCCTTGACCTTCTCCACATCTCCGCCGATGTTCTCAATGCCCATGACATTGTTGCCAAGCAGAATGTTGTGTACCGGCTCCCACTCTGGATAATCCTCCAGAGGCTCATGGCCGAACTCTTTCTTATATTCTTCAACAATTCTCGGAACATACGGGCCGGGGCCGTGCTGAGCCGCGTAAGTATAGAGAATATGATCCAGTGCCTGAAGGTCGAAGCCAACGCCCTTCACCTTCAGATCGAAGACCAGATGATTCGCTGCCTCGATAGAGCATCCCGGGCTGTATGCGAAATAGTCGTCATTTTCTCCCCAGCGCTTGTTCATACCGGTGCAGATGATTACCCAGTCACCCTCCTGAATACCGCCTTCCACTTTCTTTGCAGCTTCATCGATTTCCTCTGCAGTAATCAGTTCCCAGTGCTTCTTCGGAATGTCCAGACATACCGCCGGTCCGTAATAATTCTCCAACGGAAGCTCGTGGGTATAGGCTCCCTCCGGAATCACGTGAGACGGGGAATCCGCGTGAGTCGAATTATGCATATGGAAATCATTGAAGGTCTGCAGCAGTCTGTAGTGCATCGGCATATGCTGCACTCTGTCGATATGGAAATCGCCGTTGGACGGCCAGAGCGGATTACCTCTGCCGAACGGATGTGATAAGTCGACTAATACTTGTTTACCCATTTTTCTTCTCCTTTTATTTTCGCATATTGAATCACAACTGTAATACGTATCTGCCTATACTAATTAGCAAAGGGTATGCCATTCCGTCGGGTTTACTGCAATCCGCATATTTTCAACGTTTTAGCAAATGCCGGATTCCATCACCTGCGGCGGTTTCTGTTGCATTCCGCGCATGTCGTTGCAGTCAGGCAACGGATTTTCCGGCCACCGGGGCGGCAGCTGTTTTACACGCCCAGTATCTGACGGGCCTCATCAGGCGTCGCAACGGTTTTTCCCAGCTCCTCCACAATTCGTTTCACTCGTGCTACGAACTGTTGATTCGACCCCGCCAGCTGCCCTTTGTTGTAGTAAACATTGTCCTCCAGTCCCACGCGCACGTTGCCGCCTAAGGCGAGAGCCGCCATCATGATCTCGTTGGCGCCCTTCCCGATACCGAAGGCGCTCCATGTGCATTTCTCCGGAAGGTGATTGACGAGGTACAGCAGATTCTCCGTCGTCGCTTCCATTCCGCCGGCCGCGCCGAGGCAGAGCTGGAAGTGCGCCGGCTCCTGAATAATCCCTTTCCTGATATAATACTTCGCCGTGTTCAGCATCCCGATATCGAAGATCTCGATCTCCGGCTTGACGCCCGCTGCGATCATTTCCTTTCCGCACAGCTCAAGAAATTCCGGTTCATTCATAAACACCACACTGTTCAGCCAATTCATGGTTCCTGCGTCGAAGGAGGCCAGCTCGGGCTTCAGTTCACGGAAGGGACGGATGCGCTCCTCCCACGAAAAGCCCTGTCCTCCGGAGGACGTGAGATTCAGCACCAGCGGCGAACCGGCGTCCCGGATCAGCTTGACCGTCTCCGCAAACTTGTCAAACCGCATGCTGGCCGCGTCATTGTCATCCCTCACATGAATATGCACCGCAGATGCTCCCACGTCACAGCACGCCAGCGCGGACGCCGCAATTTCCTCCGGCTGCGTCGGAAGATTAGGGTTATCCTTCTTCGTGGTCACCGCGCCGGTCAGCGCCGCGGTCACGATCACCTTACTTTTGTCATTCAGTCTCCGTGTTTCATACATGATTTTTGTTTCCTCCTGCTACAAAATATGACGGCGCTGTTGCCGTTCTCTTTGCGCACATATACAAACGCAAGCTTTGTGCCACCACAAAACCATTGAAAATACGCCGTTCCGGCGGCCCTCAAGTTGCACAGCGTCATTCCCGTTGCAGTCCGGCAACAAATTTGCTTTCAGTGCTCATCCTTCCCTTTATCATTCCACCCATCGGTGGTATAATAAGGAAAATAACCGGGAGGACGCGATGAATCAGACATTAGCCATACAGGAAGTAATTGAAAAAATCGACGACGCCGTCAAGAGAGAGGACTATAAGGATCCGGACGCCGCCCTGGCGCTGCTGCAGAGTATCAAGGCCGATCTCCACTGTTTTCACGAGGCCGGAATCGATTTCAAGGTCGTGGTGGACAGCCTCGACGACAGCATTTACATCACCGACAGGGAAGGACGCGTCATGTATGTGAATCCGGCTCACAAAAAGAACACCAACATTGAGCCGGAAGAGGTCCTGGGACGCCTCACCAGCGATATCGTCCGGGAGGGCACACTGTTCACCGGCGGCTCGACGTTGGACGTCATTAAAGAGAAAAAGAAGATTTTCCGCCTCTCGACAGTACAGAAGAAGGATCCACCCGAAGTCGGATATACCGTGGGCGTTCCCATTTTTGACAGAAACGGAGAGCTGACTCAGGTGGTGGTCAGCAGCCGTCCGATCCTTTCACTTCAGGCTCTGCATGAAGACTACGGCCGCTTCCTCTCCGAAATCGACCGCACCAAGGACCAGCAGCACGTCACGATTCACAAAAACGCGAAGGCCCCTTCCATGTCCGCCGATCGGCTTATCGGCGCTTCCTACTCACTGAAAAAAATCTCCGATATCATCGCCCTCGCCGCTCCCACCGACGCGACAGTGCTGATCACCGGAGAATCCGGCGTCGGCAAGGAGGTCATCGCGGATGAAATTTACCGCCGCAGCGACCGCAGCGACCGGACCTTCATCAAGGTAAACTGTGCCTCGATTCCCGCCAACCTGCTGGAATCCGAACTTTTCGGCTACGAGCGCGGCGCGTTCTCCGGCGCGAACTCCGGCGGAAAGCCGGGACTCTTTGAAATGGCCAGCGGCGGCACGCTTCTCCTGGACGAAATCGGCGACATGCCCATGGATCTTCAGGTGAAGCTTCTGCGGGCGCTTCAGGACAAAAAAATAACCCGCGTAGGGGGCACCAAACCGATTCAGCTGGACATCCGGTTCATCGCCGCCACCAACAGCGATCTGAAGAAAAAAATCGCGGAGGGCACGTTCCGACAGGATCTTTTCTACCGGCTGAACGTTATTCCGGTCAACATCCCGCCGCTACGGGAGCGGATCAACGATATCGATGCGCTTACCGACCACTTCATCGATGTGTTCGCGGAAAAGCACCATCGCCGTCTGACTCTGTCTGAAAAAAACAGAGAAGTCTTCCGTGCCTATCACTGGCCGGGCAACGTGAGAGAGCTGGAAAACGTCGTCGAGTATCTGACGATCTGTGCTTCCGGCAGCGACCACGTGGACGAGGAGACTCTCCGAGGAATTCTGGACATTTCTCAGAGCGACAACCCGGCCACCGGCACCGGAACCCTGGCCCAGTCCGTGGAAAATTATGAAAAGAATCTCATCGAGACGGTTCTGAAAAACTCGAAAAGCCTGCGGGACGCCGGTGCCCGTCTGGGCGTCAACGCCTCCACAATATCCCGCAAAATCAAGCAGTACGGGATCGACTATCCGGGGACCAAGTAGCACAGTCTCCGGGAGTTTTGATACAAGCGGGACAAGACTGCTGTATTTTCAACAGTGCAAACAGATGTAAAAGCCCTTTCAAATTCAGTTTATTTCTTTCTGAATCTGAAAGGGCTTTGTTTTCTTGTCATGTTGCTGTTATCTGTCGGCCAGACCTTTTCCTTGTATGCCGGCCGGCAACACTTCAGCAGTCCTGAACACTTTCGATATCTATACCATTTCAATGATGACCGCAGTACCCATGCCGCCGCCTGCACACAGGGTGGCGAGACCGTATTTCTGCCCGCGTTTCATCAGCTCGTACATGCAGGTGATGACCAGACGGGAGCCGGTTGCGCCCACGGGATGACCGAGGGAAATACCGCTGCCGTTCACATTCAGTTTGTCATCCGGAATTCCCAGCGTCTTCTGGCATGCAAGGCACTGAGCGGCGAAGGCCTCGTTGATTTCGAACAGATCGATATCGTCGATGGTCATTCCCGCCTTGTCCAGCGCTTTTCTGGAGGCGTCGATGGGGCCGATTCCCATCAGCTCCGGAGGAACTCCCACCGTCGCCACCGATCTTATGCGGCAGATGATGTTCAGCCCCAGTTCCTTGGCTTTTTCCTCCTCCATCAGGATCACGCCGGAAGCCGCGTCGTTCATGCCGGACGCATTGCCTGCGGTCACGGTTCCGTCCTCCTTAAAGGTTGGCTTCAGCTTCGCCAGCGCCTCATAGCTCGCGTTTCTCCTGGGATACTCGTCGGTATCATAGGTAGTATCGCCTTTTCTTCCGTGCACTGTGACAGGGATAATCTCATCCTTGAATTTTCCGGCATCAATGGCTGCCACTGCTCTCTGCTGGGAGCGGAGGGAATAGCGATCCATTTCCTCTCTGGTTACATGATACTTCTCAGCCACATTTTCTGCGGTGATTCCCATCGCCGGACCGACGCCCAGATTCGTCAGGGAATCCCACATGGAATCCCTCAGTTCCATATGGCCGTACTTCTTGCCGTATCTGGCGTCGAACACCATGTGGGGGGCGGTGCTCATGCTGTCCGCGCCTCCCGCCATGATGCAGTCCGCCTCGCCGGCCTTAATCTGATAGTAGCCGAACTGAATCGACGACATCGACGACGTGCAGTTTCTGTGGATCGTGATTCCCGGCACCGTAACCGGCAGACCCGCCTTGACCGCGGCAACGCGGGCCAGGTTGTTTTCTTTGTAGGTCCTCTGATAGTTGCAGCCCCAGATTACATCCTCGATCATCGCGGGATCGATACCCGCCCGCTCTACCAGCGCCTGCATGACAGGGATGGAAAGATCCAGTGACGTAATGGTCTTAAACTGCCCGCCGATGGTTCCGATAGGCGTTCTGCAGCCTGCTACTATGACGACATTTCTCATTGCTTATGCTTCCTTTCCTGTAATTGAGTCTTCCTTCGCGTAGTCCAGATTATATTTTCTCGTATTCAGCACAGAGATCAGGATGATGTTCACCGCCAGCAGCACGATGAATACGATGTAGGCTCCCCTCAGGGATCCGGTGATGGTCAGCGCGAGAGAATTGATTTTGTAGTTCAGCATCAGCACGATCTCCATAATCGGGAAGTAGATGGAATAGACGAGATCGAAATTGTGTCTCCCGAATACCGAAGCCGGAAGGGACGTCATGAAGTTTGCCGCCGCTCCGATGGCAACGCCGACCATGGCGACACAGATATATCCGCCCAGCTGATTGTTCAGAATATAGTTGACTCCGAGGGCAACGATGTACCAGATCAGGAATGCACGAACCGCGGTCTTGACACCCAGTTTCTGGTCGATGAACCCGAATCCGTAGGAGCCGGCCAGCCCGACGAGGGCACATACCGTCATCATGAATACTGCCTTGGTGGGTGTGAATCCCAACTCAATGTTTCTGGATACCATCTGGCTCATGACTCCGGTGGTGACCAGCTGGTTAATTCCGATGATGATAGCGACCACCCACATCTCCGGAGTTTTCAGCAGGGATGCAACCGTCCATCTGCTGGTGTTCTCAGAACTCATATCCGCATATTCCGCTTCATAAACATCTTTGCTGACGTTGTCCGGGTAGACTCCTCTCTCCTGAGGCGTGTTCCGGATCACGATGTAGCCTATAATGGCCACAACGATGCCGACAATTCCCATGACTCTCATTCCGGCAGCCATGCCGAGGCCTCCGATCAGCGCGGAAATCAGAGGAACGTAGAGTGCGGATCCCAGATTATGCCCCATCGTCGTAAATCCGTTGGCAAGGCCCTTCTTCTTCGGGAACCATTGGGTAACCAGATTCCCCCCGCCAATATACGCAGCGCCGTTGATGAAAATTGTCACCAGTGTCAGGCCGATAAAGTAAGAGAATACTGTCTGAGACGCTCCGTAATAGATGTACGATGCGCCCGCCAGTCCGAGGAAGACTGCGGAAAGCGCCCTGGCTCCGATCTTAACGCAGATGCGCCCGATGATGAAGTACGCGACTACACCGATCAGACCCGCATAGAACGCCATATCCAGAAGTCTCGCATGCAGCGCCGTCTGCGAAGCGTAGCCCAGCGCCTTCCAGTGCGCACCCGAGAACGCCTCAATAACGATATTCTGTCCGTCGATGGAATAACCGATGAGGAACCAGAACATGATCATGCAGTAGAAGATGATCAGCCAGCCCTTTCCGAAGTCGGCCCTTGTGTTTTCCGACTGTAATTTCACATTGTTATCTGACATAGTAAACCTCCATATGGTTGTCGCCGGCGATACGTCTGCTGCCGCACATGCACCCGTGCTTCTGCACAAGTGCATGCGGCTGAGAATTTCTCCAATCAGGCCGCAGAACCCGATGCAGCAGGTTTCCGCACCGCCGGAGGAAACATCTAATTCTTTCCGAATCTCTGATCTGTGGCGGTCACGACCATTTCATCCCACGTGTCAAACTGACTGCTTTCCCGGACAAAGCCGTCCAACAGTGTCTTGGAATACACCAGTCTCGGCGAATCCCATGTGCACATGACAGCGCTGGAATACTTAAATGCCTCGAAATTTTCCAGATTGGTGTATTTCTGCATGAATTCATCTGTGAAGATGTCCTCCAGAATTTTTTTGAATTCATCGTCATTATTGTAGGATACGTAATCGTTCAGCATGATTATTTACTCTCCGGATGTTCTTTGTAATACTCTTCCGCGGCTTTGAACACATAGTCGCGCCATACGGGTTCGTCCCTCTTCATGCAGGGACGGATGATTTCATCCTCCTGGTCACCCATTCCGTTGATGGTCTCTTTTCTCTGGACAGTCAGATACAGTGCCGGCTCATTCGGCGGGCATCCGAGAATCCAATAGGCGTTCGGATGATCCTTCAAATATTTCTTTGTACAGTTCCCGTGGAGCACGATCTTCTCATCGGGAATATCCTTCGGAACCTCATTTTTCGGTCCCGCGACGATGGTCATTCCCGCGTTTTTGTCGTACTCGCCTACTGCCTTCAGTTCTTCCATGTTGATGGCAAGCAGTGCCTGACAGCTGGAGCATGCGCCGTCGCACCGCACGTCATATTCCGGCCACCGTTTACTCATGTCTCCGATGTACGGAATCCACATTGGCTTGAAGCATTCCTCGATGGTCTGTCCCACAACCTCAATCTGATCCATGCTGTAGCTTCCCAGTCCGGCTTCCTCGGCTACCGTGAAATAGCTGACGCCGGAGGTATCGATTCCGGTGACCTCACAGGCGACCCGGTCGATAGCGACAGGATCCTTTGAGCCAAGAATCATGTTGGATTCAATAGGCACCGGCATATGGGGGCTGTATCCGCTGGCCGCTCTGTACGCGTCCATGATGTTCAGATCCGCCCTGCATACAGACCATACGTCCATCATCGCCATGGTCAGATTCTGCTGATGCATCTGCATGTGAACCTTGTCCTGTACCACGCCCTTGATATTCTTCAGCGCTCCGGAGAATACCATGCTGGCATGCGCCTTCAGGATAGGCAGATTGATCAGGTGATCTGCCTCCATCAGTCTCCGGGGAAGCTTGATGTGATCCAGATTGGATCTGTAACCGCGCACCGCGACGTTGACGAGATCCTTGTCCCTCTTGATGTCATAGCACTCGACGCCTTCTTCCTCAGCCATCTTCGCGATTCCGCTGACCTCAAAGCACTCTACCGTATCGCAGCCGATCGCGGCGGCTTCAGCGATTACGATTTCCTTTGGCTCTGCCTTCTTCACCTCGCGGATCACGGCGCGGATGACCTCCGGGTTGGTACATACCGAAGTTTCCGGCGGTTCCGCATGTCCCGCATTCGGTTTCAGCATCACTACCGATCCCTTCTGAATCAGATTCTGCACTCCGCCGAGAAGGTCGAACACTCTCGTGACATCCTCCTGAATGTCAGCCCCTTTCACCAGGGCTACTTTCGATTTACTGCTCATAGTATCTCCTTTCACGAGCTGTGATATTTTCGATATCGAATGATTCCTGCCATATTAAATCAGCAAGTACCATGCCAAGGTGTAAATGCCGTTATTTGAACAATTTTTTAACAAAGTATACTCTACTTTGTTGCACGCACCTCCGACAGCGTTGCGGCAACGCAACAAAAGGGACCTCCGGCCTACGGCATTATCCGGCGGAACACGCGGATTATCTCCTCCTCATTCATTCCGTCACAGAAACCCTCGCCGACCTGCGGGACTGAATCCATCGTTTCCTCAGCCAGTTTCTCCGGCCCGATACCGGCGCTGCCCAGTTTACGGGGAAGTCCGATTTCATCGACGAACGTCTCCAAACGCTCCTGCCCCCTTCGGGGTTCCTTTTCTCCAAATACCTGCCGGTAAAACTCTGCAAATCTTTCACCGTTTTTCGGAAACATTTCCCTGCACCACGCGGGAATCAGCATCGCCAGCGCCGCACCGTGCGCGAGTCCGTATTCCTTTGTAAGAATATGAGACATGGTATGACAGGCAAAGTCCCCTCCAGGTCCCAACATATCACTGTGAGCCGCCGTCGCCGCAAACATCATCTCCGCCCGGTTCTGCAGATCACCGGGATCATGAATCACACGGGGAAGGCATTCCGTCACCGTCTTCATCAGTCCGGCTGTCATTCTGTCAAGGAGAACGCTTTCTCTTCGAAGATCAAAAAAACGCTCGAACGCATGGGCGAAAACATCGAAGCCTCCCGCCGCGGTCTGCCGCGCCGGAAGCGTCACCGTGAGCGCCGGATCCAGCAGAGCAAAGCGGGGTTTGAACTGTGGAAAGTAGCGAAGCAGCTTGTCGTGGGTCTCGTGATCCTGGATCACCGCCATTCCGTTGGCTTCACTTCCCGTCGCAGGAAGCGTCACGACTGCACCGACGGGCAGAAATGCCTCCGGTTCAATATCGCCTCTGAACAGTTCCTCAACCGTTCCTCTCAGGCAGGCGCCGGCCGCCGCCGCCTTCGCGGAATCGATGACGCTTCCGCCGCCCACAGCCAGAATCCCGTTCAGTTCTCGATCGCGAATCACACGAACCGCTTTCCGGATAAGTTCACTGTCCGCATTGGCCGTCACACCTCCCTGGGGCACCACCGTGCATCCGGCCTCTTCCAGACGCGCTGTCAGGCGCTGCCCCAGTCCGGTACGAAAAATACGCTCGCTTCCATACAGTAGCAGAATCCGATCCGCATACCGCTTCATCTGCATCCCCGCCTGTTCTTCAGCACCCTCTCCGAAAATGATCTCCGTGGGAATGCTCATCGTAAAATTATACATTCTATTCATCTCCCGTTGTCTTGATTTCAGGTCCGCGTCCCGCAACAGAACGCACCCCCTTTGCTACTATTAATGCAAGGGTTATGCCATCCCTCAATTCCTCCGCGATTTCACGAGGCACAAAAACAAAAAGCGAGGCGAATCCGCCGTTCCATTCGGATGCGTCTCACCTCACAAGTCATTTGTTTCCATATATTCTCCGGGAGATATTGCAGCGATGCCGCATACAGTGCTCCGCCGGAGGCCGCGCCCCATCAGAGACTGCACTCTGCCGAAGCCTATTCTCTATCGGATATTATGCTCCTCGATCAGATCGTTCTTGATGTTCCAGAGTTTCTGGGAAAGATCCACGTAATATGTCTGCGGATTTTCAAAGCGCAGGGTCTCCTCCCACAGTGTCTCCATCTGCTCCGCGCAGTAATTCCGCACAGTCTCAATATCAGGACAGTCATAGACCTTTTCGCCGTGCCTGAAGAGCTGTACCCGCAGATTGCGGACATAGAAGTTGTTCAGAGTCTTCTTTTTCCAGATGGCGTTCGGATCAAAGATCACATATCCGTCCTGCTCGGGGATGGTCTCGCCGTCCACCGTCAGCACATCCGCCAGAGCCTTGTCGCTGTCTCTGTCATAGAGACGGTACAATGTCTTGAATCCCGGGTTTGTGATCTTTTCCACGTTCTCTGAAATCTTGATTTTCGGGATGATCTTCCCGTCCTTCTCCAGCGCCGCCAGCTTGTATACGCCGCCGAACACCGGTTCAGACTTGGCGGTGATCAGCCGCTCGCCGACTCCGAAGGAGTCGATCTGCGCGCCCTCCAGAATCACGTCACGGATCAGATATTCATCCAGAGAATTGGAAATGGTAATCGTACAGTCCTGCAGTCCGGCCTCGTCCAGCATCTTCCGCGCCCGCTTTGTGAGGTAGGCGATGTCGCCGGAATCAATGCGGATCCCCATCTTTTTCGGTTTCATCCCGTGGAATGCCCGGATCGCTGCAGGAACTCCGGATTTCAGCACATTATAGGTATCCACCAGCAGAATGCAGTTGTTCGGATAGATCTCCGCGTATTTGATAAAGGCATCATATTCAGTCGGAAACATCTGCACCCAGCTGTGCGCCATGGTTCCCAGTGCCGGGATATGATGATCCCGATCCGAGATAGTGCAGGCCGTACCGCTGCAGCCTCCGATATATGCCGCTCTGGCGCCCATGTCCGCCGCCGTTGCACCGTGCGCCCGGCGGGAACCGAATTCCATAACCGGCCGTCCCTGCGCAGCACGGACGATTCGACTCGCCTTCGTGGCAATCAGACTCTGATGATTAATGATCAGAAGAATCATTGTCTCCACGAACTGCGCCTGAATGACAGGCCCCCGAACCGTCACAATCGGCTCATGAGGGAAAATTGGCGTCCCCTCCGGAACCGCCCAGACGTCACACTCGAATTTAAAATTCTTCAGATAATCCAGAAATTCCTCGCAGAAAATTCCCTTCCCTCTGATATACGCGATATCTTCCTCTGTAAATTTCAAATTGTCCAGATATTCCACCAGCTGTTCGATACCGGCCATGATGGCATATCCGCCCTCATCCGGCACTCTGCGGAAGAACATGTCAAAATATGCAATATCGTTCATCATACCTGACTTCAGATATCCGTTTGCCATCGTAATTTCATAGAAATCCGTGAGCATCGTCAGGTTTTTTTCTTTAACCATTTGGTTTCTCCTTTTGGTTACTTCGTGTTCAATGTATTCCCGGCGATCTTGTCATGCCGGCTCTGCCCACCATTATACTCTACTTAAGCATTTTCTTCAAGAACTGTCCGGTATAGGACGTTTCACACGCCGCGACCTCCTCCGGCGTACCCGTCGCAACGATGGTCCCGCCGCGGTCTCCGCCGTCCGGCCCCAGATCGATAATGTGATCCGCCCGCTTGATCACGTCAAGATTATGCTCGATAACCACCACTGTATTTCCCGCGTCGGTCAGCTTGTCCAGCACGGCCAGGAGTTTATCCACATCCGCGAAGTGGAGCCCCGTCGTGGGCTCATCCAGGATGTACAAAGTCTTCCCGGTGCTGCGCTTCGACAGCTCTGTCGCCAGTTTGACTCTCTGTGCCTCTCCGCCGGACAACTGGGTAGAGGGCTGACCAAGCTTGATATAGTCCAGACCGACCTCGTTCAGCGTATCCAGCTGACGTTTGACCGACGGAATATTCCTGAAAAAATCCAGTGCTTCCGCTACGCTCATATCCAGAACATCAAATATGCTTTTGTCCTTGTATTTCACCTCAAGGGTCTCCCGGTTATACCGCTTCCCGTGACATACCTCACAGGGCACATAAACATCCGGCAGGAAATGCATCTCAATCTTGATTATCCCGTCTCCGTTGCACGCCTCACACCGGCCGCCTTTGACATTGAAGCTGAAGCGTCCCTTCTCGAAGCCCCGCATCTTAGCTTCCGGGAGACTCGCGAACAGATCCCGGATATGAGTGAACATTCCTGTATAGGTTGCCGGATTGGAACGGGGCGTGCGTCCGATAGGCGACTGGTCGATGTCGATTACCTTGTCGATATTCTCCAGCCCCAGAATCTCGTCGAATTTCCCGGCCTCCTGCTGAGACCGGTTGATAACGCGGGAAGCTCCCTTGTTCAGGATCTCGTTAATCAAACTGCTCTTTCCGGAGCCGGAAACGCCGGTCACACAGACGAATTTCCCCAGCGGGATCTCCACATCAATGTGCTTCAGATTATTCTCCGCCGCACCCCGGATGATAATTTTCTTTCCGTTTCCGGGCCGGCGCGCCAGGGGAACCGCGATTTTCCGTCTGCCCGACAGATACTGCCCCGTAATCGACTCTTCGCAGGCGCAGATGTCCTTCACCGTTCCCTGTGCCACCAGCCGTCCACCATAGATCCCCGCTCCGGGACCGATGTCGATAATATGATCCGCGGCATACATGGTATCCTCGTCGTGCTCCACCACGATCAGCGTGTTTCCCAGATCAGTAAGGTGTCGCAGCGTCGCAAGGAGTTTATCGTTGTCCTTCTGATGAAGGCCGATGGAAGGCTCATCCAGGATGTACAAAACCCCGGTCAGACCGGAGCCGATCTGCGTTGCCAGGCGGATGCGCTGCGCCTCGCCGCCGGACAGTGTTCCTGCCGCACGGCTCAGAGTCAGATAATCCAGTCCCACATTGACAAGGAAATGCAGCCGTTCATGGATTTCCTTCAGAATCTGACGTCCGATCATCCGATCCTTATCCGACAGTTCCATGTTATCCACAAAATCCAGCGCCCGGCGTACTGACATATCCGACAGCTCCGCAATGTTGCAGCCGCCCACGGTGACTGCCAGCACCTCCGGTTTCAGCCTCTGTCCCTTACAATCAGGACACTGCTTTGTTACCATGAATTTACTCATCCGCTCCTTGAAGAAATCCGATCCCGTCTCCCTGTAACGGCGTTCCACATTGCTGATCAGACCTTCAAACGGATGGTTACGTTTCTGCGTCTTACCGGTGCTGCTCACATAGGTATATTTGACATTGCGGTTTCCGGTGCCGTAAAGAATCTCCCGACGGAATTTCTCTGGAAGCTCCCGGAATGGAACGCTGAGATCCACGCCTTCCTGCTCTGCAAGCACCCGTACGATATTTTTGTAGAAGCCGCTGAATTCCATGGTGGCATAGATGCGCTTCAGCGCTCCCCTCAGGATGCTTTTGTCCATATCGATCATGGTTTCCGGCACGATTTTCTCTGTGAAACCCAGTCCGCTGCAGGTCTCACATGCGCCGAAGGGACTGTTGAAGGAAAACATCCTCGGTTCCAGCTCTTCAATGCTGGCTCCGTGCTCCGGGCATGCGAGCTTGGTGGAAAAAGTCTGTTCCTTTTCATAATCCTGATGTCTGAGCCAGGCGTTCACCAGCCCCTCGCCCTCCTTCATGGCCAGCTCCACAGCCTCTGAAATGCGGCCCTCCTGACCGGGCTTCACCACCACACGGTCGATGACGATTTCAATCGTATGGCGGAATTTTTTATCCAGCCGGATCTCATCCTCATCCACCGAAAGCGTTTCTCCGTCCACCCGGACGCGGGTATAGCCCTCTCTGCGGATGCGGTCCAGAATCCGGACGTGCTCCCCCTTCCTCTGGCGTACAACCGGCGCCATAATCATGACACGGGTTCCCTCCGGCCAGGACATGATGGCGTCGACGATCTGATCCACAGTCTGAGAAGAAATCGGCCGTCCGCATACCGGGCAGTGAGGCTTCCCGATCCGTGCGTAGAGAAGACGGAGATAATCGTGGATTTCCGTTACCGTACCGACTGTGGAGCGCGGATTCTTGCTGGTTGTCTTCTGGTCAATAGAGATGGCCGGTGACAGACCACTGATAAACTCCACATCCGGTTTGTCCATCTGGCCCAGAAACTGTCGGGCGTAAGAGGACAGACTTTCCACATATCTCCGCTGTCCCTCAGCGTAGATCGTGTCAAACGCAAGGGAGGACTTCCCGGAACCGGAAAGCCCTGTCATCACCACCAGCTTATTTTTCGGTATTGTCACGTCAAGGTGCTGCAGATTGTTTTCATTGGCACCCTTGACGATGATTTCATTTTCCATTTAATTCCCCTTTTCCACCGGCTTTCACAGCCTGCTTGACTTATATTCAAAAATTCGGTCGCGGAGTTCGGCCGCTCTCTCAAACTGCAGATCGTCTGCGGCCTGTCGCATCTCCTTCTCCATCTCCTCCAGGTATTTTCTGAGTTCCCGGGTCGTCAGTTCTTCAGGCTTCTTTCCTTTGTAGCCCTTTTCCTCCGCGGGACGCGTAGCCTCAATCACAGCCCGGACGGATTTCTCGATGCTCCGCGGCGTGATCCCGTGCTCCTCATTGTATCTCTGTTGTATGCTCCGGCGCCGTTCTGTCTCATCAATGGCGGCCCGCATTGCCTTACTGATGGAATCCCCGTACATGACGACATGTCCGTTCACGTTTCTGGCCGCACGTCCGATGGTCTGAATCAGCGAGGTCTCCGTCCTCAGGAATCCTTCCTTGTCCGCGTCGAGGATAGCCACCAGCGTCACCTCGGGAATATCCAGACCCTCTCTCAGCAGGTTGATCCCCACCAGAACGTCGAATTCCCCCAGACGCAGATCGCGAATGATTTCCAGCCGTTCCAGCGTATCGACCTCCGAATGCAGATAGCGGGTGCGAATCCCCGCATTCACCAGATAATCCGTCAGGCTTTCCGCCATCTTCTTTGTCAGCGTAGTCACAAAGGCCTTTCCGCCTCCGGCAATCGTTGTGTTCAGCTCACTGATCAGATCGTCAATCTGCCCCTCCGTTGGACGGACGTCGATCTCCGGATCCAGCAGCCCCGTAGGCCGGATCACCTGCTCCGCGGTAATACCGTCGGAATGCTCCCGCTCATAGGCTGCGGGCGTGGCGCTGACGAACAAAATCTGGTTCACCAGAGTCTCCCACTCCTCGAATTTCAGCGGACGGTTGTCCAGCGCCGAAGGCAGCCGGAAACCGAAATCTACCAACGACTGTTTCCTGGAACGATCGCCCGCATACATGGCTCGCAGCTGCGGGAGCATGACATGAGACTCATCAATCATCACGATAAAGTCCTCCGGAAAGTAATCCATCAGCGTATAGGGGCGGGAGCCGGGCGGCAGTCCGTTCAGATGCCGGGAATAGTTTTCAATGCCCTTGCAGGTGCCGATCTCCCGGAGCATCTCCATGTCATACCGTGTTCTCTGCTCGATGCGCTGCGCCTCCAGCAGTTTTCCCCTGTCTTTAAAGTAGCGGATCCGTTCCTCCAGTTCTTCCTCGATGGTTCCCATGGCGCGTTCCATATTTTCCGGCGAGGTCACATAGTGGGTTGCCGGATAAATTGCCACATGGTTCCGCAGACCGACAATTTCACCGGTTACAGGATTAAGCTCCTTGATGGTCTCAATCTCATCGCCGAACAGCTCGATGCGCACCGCATTGTTCGCACCCGCTGGGAAGACATCCAGAATATCTCCTCTGGCGCGAAAGCTGCCGCGCTCCAGCACCATATCGTTTCTCGTATACTGGATATCCACCAGTTTCCGCAGAATCTCGTCCCGGGACTTCTCCATTCCGGGGCGCAGAGAAATCATCTGGTTCTCATAGTCGAACGGACTTCCCAGTCCGTAAATGCAGGAAACGCTGGCAACGATGATCACATCCCGGCGCTCAAAAAGAGCCGCGGTGGCACTGTGCCTCAGCTTTTCGATTTCATCGTTAATCTCCGAGTCTTTCTCAATATACGTGTCGGTGGACGGCACGTAAGCCTCCGGCTGATAATAGTCATAATAGCTGACAAAGTATTCTACGGCGTTTTCCGGAAAAAACTCCCTGAATTCGCCGTGCAGCTGCGCCGCCAGCGTCTTGTTATGAGAAATGATCAGAGTCGGACGCTGCATCTGTTCGATGACGTTCGCCATCGTAAAGGTTTTGCCGGAGCCGGTGACTCCCAGCAGCGTCTGACATCTTTTTCCCGACCGGAATCCCTCCACCAGCTTTTCGATTGCCTGAGGCTGATCGCCGGTGGGTCTGTAATCCGAATGAATTCTGAAATCCAACCTGTTTCCTTTCTTACTGCGCTGCGGTTCGCTACTTCGCCAGTATCTGCGCGGCACGCACAACATGGGCGGCCAGCACAGATGTCGTCACTCCTCCGACACCGCCCGGCACCGGGCTGATGGCGGCCGCTTTTTTTGAAACTCCCGAAAAATCCACATCTCCACAGAGTTTGCCCGCTTCGTTCACATTAATTCCGACGTCCGCTACAACCGCTCCTTCGGAGACCATATCCGCGGTTATCATGCCGGCCCGCCCCGCAGCTGCGGCAATCACCTCTGCCTGTCGGCAGGCGCCGGGCAGATCCTTTGTACGAGTGTGGCACATCGTCACCGTCGCGTTCTTCTTCAGGAGCATCATGGCCAGCGGCTTCCCCACCACCATGCTGCGCCCCACCACGGTGACACGCTTTCCACTCAGCTCTATCCCGTAAAAATCAAGCATTTCCATCACGGCTTCCGCAGTGCACGGCGCATGTCCGTCTGAATCTCCGCCGAACACCTTGGCGATATTGACCGGACTCATACAGTCCACGTCCTTGATCGGGTTAATCATTCCGGCAATCTCCTCTTCATCCAGAGTGGGAGGGAGCGGCCGGAAGAGCATAATTCCGTGAACGTCCGGATTATCATTGACACTGCGGAAAGCATCCGCGAAATCCTTCTGACTGATGTCCTCCGGAAGTTCGGTGACATCCATACGGATTCCGACGCTCTCCATTCTCTTGCGTGCACCCCGTTCATACGCCAGATCGTCCGGACGTGCGCCGACCCGGATAATATTAATCACCGGTTCTATACCCTGAGTTTTCAGTTCTGTAACATCCTGAAGTATTTTTTCTTTCATGGCGGCAATTACCTCCGCCCCTTTCATTATCATTCCTGCCATTTGTCTCCTCCTGCCTGACATTCGGTTTCATATGTTTATTAACGGTTTCTCCCGTCGCTCTCCTGCCCGCGGTTTTTAACCAACTTACTGACAGCGTGTCTGCCGCAACGTCTTGACGCTGGCAGCGCCTCACTCCCGCGGTCTCGAATAGAAATGTCCGGCCAGACGTTCTGTTTTCAGCACATTGATGAATGCATGGGGATCCACTTCGTGAATCTCCCGGATCAGCATCGGTGCCTGATCTGCACCGATAACCGAGTATATCATGTGCTTTGTGGTTTCCCGGAAAAAGCCTTCGCCCCGGAACAGCGTCGCATCATGGTGCGTAAGAATGCTGATCTTATCATAGACAGACTCCGGCATATCGGTAATCACGATGAGAGTCAACTGGTTATATCGCTTGAACAGATTCTGAATGACCTGTGTCGTAACGAACTGGAAAATTATGGAATACAGGGCTTTGTCCCACCCGAAAAAGATACCCGCGAGGCTCAGAATCACAACGTTGCCGGCCAGTATATAATTCCATGCATTGATTCCCTTCCGTTCCAGCAGAACAATGGAAATGAAGTCCGTTCCACCGCCGCTGGCGTCCATCCAGAGACACAGAACGATGGTCATTCCGTTGATGAGACCGCCGAAGATACAGATCAGAAGCACATCATAGGTGATGGGAATCGCCGGAATCGCATCGGTCAGTACACTGGACAATATTGTAAAGTACATTGAGTAAAATGTGAACTTTTTTCCGAGGTACCGCAGCCCCAGATAAATCGGAAAGATATTCAGTGGCAGAAAAACCGCAGAATATGCCAGCTTCAGACCCAAATATTTGTCGGTCAGCCGTATGATCAGCAGCGCCGCGCCGGAAAAACCTCCGGGAAACAGATCCGCCGTATCGACGAAACTGTTCAGATTGAAGGCCGATAAAAGTGCCGCAGCAGAGATGACCAGAATCCGCAGAACCTCCCGGCGGAGCTTCTGTTTTCTCGTCAGCGGTTCCCTGGGTGTCCTATGGGAAAACATTACTGAACCTCCGGTAATTTACTGACGTCGATCCATTCCAGCGCCCGGGAATACCGGAACAGTTCGTCCGGGCTGAGTTCTATCGCGCTGTTCGAACTGCCGCAGGCCGGGAAAACTGTGTCGAAGCGTTTCAGGGATTCGTCACAGTAAATACGGACGTCCGGATTGTCCACCGCAAAGGCGCAGACTCCGCCGACAGCGTGCCCTGTCAGCTCCAGCACCTTCTCTGCGCTCAGCATCTTCGCCTTGTGTCCGAAGGTCTGTTTGAACTTCTGATTGCTGACACGCGCGTCTCCCGCAAACTGAATCAGAATGCAGGCATCCTCCTGGTCAGGAACCTGAAACGACAGCGTCTTACAGATGCGGGCTCCCTCGACTCCCACCGCCTGCGCCGCGAGCTCCACGGTCGCGCTGGAAACGTCGAACTCCCGGATGCGGTCCTCTAGACCGAACTGACGGAAATATTCTTTTACCTTATCGATTGCCATAACTGCCTCCCGTATGAACAATGCCTGTGCATCAAACACGATTATTATATCACAGTCCTCCTGATTATTCATCGGCAAAAGACAATATTCGTTGACACATTTTATTCAGACAATTATAATTAGTGCATGCTTATTAAGTCCCCGTCGGACTTAACCGGCGCTGATAGCGGTTCGTCCGCAGCGCCCCGGCGCACAATCCGCGGCAAACTGTATGGCGTGCTGTGCGCCGGCATGCACTAATTGATGCATACTTTTTAAACGAGCATTACTTTGAAAAACGGAGGAGTTTATTATTATGTCTGATTCTGGAAAGGGTGGATTCAAATCCAACTTTGGTTTTCTGATGTCGGCGGTCGGCGTCGCCATCGGTCTGGGCAACATCTGGAGTTTCCCGTATAAAATGGGAGCGAACGGCGGATTTGCCTTTTTGCTTGTCTATATTCTCATGGCAGTCTTTGTGGGCTATCCGCTGCTCTTGGCAGAATTTTCCCTAGGCCGCAAAAGCGGAAAGGGCGCTGTGGAAGCATTCCGTGAAGCCAACCCGCGTTTTGCATTCACAGGCGTGTTTGAAACCGCCGTCCCGTTCCTGCTGCTGTGCTTCTACTGTCTGCTAGGCGGAATGGTCATGCGCTACGCCGTCGTCAACTTCGGTGACGTCATCGGCGCATCCTTCGGACTTCACGGTATGGCGAGCAGCGATTTCTTCGGAAGTTTTGTCTCCGATTTCAAGGTGCTGGCGATCTTCACACTGATCTTTCTCGGGATGACCTCTTATGTCGTGTACCGCGGCATCGAACAGGGAATCGAGAAATTCTGCTCTGTCGGAATGCCCATTCTGTTTGTGATGCTGGTCATCACAGTCATTCGCTGCTGCACGCTGCCAAACGGAATGGAGGGTCTGCGTTTCATGTTCAAGCCGGACTTCTCTGTATTCGCAGGAACCGGCTGGTTCAAGGTGTTTGCGACGGCGGGAAGTCAGATGTTCTTCTCGATTTCTCTGGGCTCCGGCGCACTGATCGCCTACGGCTCCTATATGAGAAAGGAAGACAACCTGGAGAAAAGCGCACTGATCGTTCCTGTCATGGATACCGCCGCGGCGCTTCTGGCAGGCATGGCTGTTTTCCCGGCAGTATTCTCGGAAGGACTTGAGCCCTCTGCCGGACCCGGACTTCTGTTCGTATCTCTTCAGACTGTTTTCGACGCGATGGGAAAGGCCGGCCCTCTCTTCGGATTCATCTTCTACGTCCTGGTCTTCGTGGCGGCATTTTCTTCATCTATCGGTATGATGGAAGGCGGCATCTCCGCACTGATGGATCACCGCATACGCAAAGGAAAACCGGCCGGCCGCGGCCATGTAACGATTCTGATCACCCTGACCACACTTCTCGGAAGCATCCTGGTCGCGCTGGATCAGCTGGGTGGAAATCCCTCTGTCTGGAAGCCCTTCGGTCTGGGCAGCTGGCTGGACGTGTTTGACCTGGGTGCGGAGGGCATCCTGATGCCCCTTGGCGGATTCCTCACTGCGATTCTTCTGGGCTGGTCCAGACGCGGATTCATCGATGACGAAGTCCGGCTGAGTTCCGATTATCGCAGCCGTCCCTTCGTCGATTTCTGTCTGCGGTATGTCAGTCCGATTTTCATGGCGATCGTCATCTTTGTGCAATTCAGCAGCTTTTTCTTCTCCGGCACAGGATGGTATAAGGCGCTGATGGGATAACAAAGCGAAGTCCGGAGAAGCCACAGGCTTCCCCCGGCGGAGCGGAAGAGTTTACTGTACACTAACAAAATACGGGTCCGGGCGGCTGACAGCCGCTTCTGGATACCCGTTTTTTATGTTCTTCACTTTTACAGATCGGTGCGCCCTTCGATCGCCTTCAGCAGCGTCACCTCGTCCGCATATTCCAGATCTCCGCCTACCGGCAGCCCGTGAGCGATTCGCGTCACGCGGATACCGGACGGCTTCAGAAGACGCGCAATATACATGGCGGTCGCCTCTCCTTCGATGTTGGGATTCGTCGCAAGAATGACCTCCTTCACCTCTTCATGCTGCTGAAGCCTCAGAATCAGCTGCTTCAGGTTGATGTCCCCCGGGCCGATCCCCTCCATCGGAGAAATCACACCGTTCAGAACATGATAGCGCCCGTTGTATTCACGGATGCGCTCCATGGCCATTACATCCTGAGGACTTTCCACTACACAGAGGATATCGTCCCGCCTGCTTTTGTCGCTGCATATCCGGCAGGGATCCTGATCCGTCAGGTTTCCGCAGACGGAACAGTAACGCATGGTTTTCTTCGCCTCACGAATGGATACAGAGAGTGACTCTGCCTCAGCGTCCGGCAGGGACAGAATATGGAACGCAAGTCGCTGGGCGGTCTTATTGCCGATACCCGGCAGGCGGGCCAGCTCACTAATCAGGCGCGCCAGTGGTTTCGGATACTGCTGTGCCATAAATCGCCTACATTCCGGGGATATTCAGACCGCCTGTCAGCTTGCCGTATTCATCGTTCGTCAGCTCGTCAATCTGCCTCATTCCCTCATTCACCGCAGCGATTACAAGATCCTGCAGAGTCTCTGCATCATCCGGATCAATGACCTCCGGCTGAATCGTCAGAGATATCAGTTCCTTCTTCCCGCTGACGACCGCCGTCACGACGCCGCCCCCCGCAGTCGCGGTAACTTCTTTTTCCTCCAGCTCGGCCTGCATCTGCTCCATCTGCCTCTGCATAGCCTGCATCTGCTGAATCTGAGCCATCTGACCTTTTTTTCCACCCCTGGCTCCGCCCGTTTTGGGGCGCTTTCCTGCTTTCATTCCTTTGCCCATGAAAAACCTCCGTTATCTTATATCTACTTTTGTTCCCAGAATATCTGCGGCCTCGCTGGCCACCTGCTGCAAACGTTCATCCTTCGACCGGTTTCCCTCCTGCTTCATCTCCCGGACGACCATTTTCCTCCGCCGCCCGGTTCGCTGTTCCATCAGGTCGCAGATCTGCTCTGAATTCCGTTCAAGCATACGACGCGCCATATCTCCGCTGACGATGAGCTTGAATTCACTGTCATTCATCGACGCCAGCCGTGCGTTGCGCATAGTGGCGCCTGCGCTGTTCTGACTCAGCCCGTCCGCCTCGCACACATCCCGCCAGATTTCGTCCAGCCTGTCAGAGCTGTCGGCAGGTGCCCTCGCAGCAGGTTCCGTTCCGGCATTCTGTTCCGCCGCCGGCGCTTCCGCAGACTTAGGCAACCTGCTGTTGTTCGACGCCGGCATTTCCTGCCGCGGCGCCCGGGGAGACGCGGAGCGGCCCGGCGAACCGGCCTTTGTTCTCCGCGAACTCACATCATGACCTGCAGCAGCGCCGCCGGAAGTCCGTCCGGTTTCTGCTGCTCTTCTCGGCTGCGCAGTTGCTCCTCCCGTCTGTGTCTCTGCCCGGCCGGCATATTCCATATCCTCGGCAATGGTTACAATTGCAACCTCCATCAGGATTCTGGCCTGAGTCGAATAGCGGGCGTCACTGATGGTGTGTGCCAGCGTGACAATATTACGATTCAGCGCCTCCAGCCTAATATGCCCCGCCTGCTCCTTCAGCAGGTCGATATTCTCCAGAGACATGTTCAACATATCCTGCGGCTCCTTCACGAACTTGGCAATGAGCAGACTCCGGTAATACTCCATCCAGCCGTGCATCAGCTGCCGGATGTCCTTTCCCTCCTGCAGCGCTTCCTCCAGAAGCAGCAGCGCTCCGGCAACATCGTGTTCCAGCGTCCGTTCCGTCAGATCAGCATAGAACTCCACAGATGCAGCTCCCAGAAATTCCAGGATCACATCACGATCCAGCAGCGGTTCTCCGGAGCTCATGCACTGCTCCAGCAGGCTCAGCGAATCTCTCACCGACCCGTCTGCATTCATCGCCAGCAGAGCGAGAGCGTCCTCCGTGATCTCCACCCCGTGCGCGGCGCAGATCCTCCGCATGTTCTCCCGAATCTCCCGGCCGGATACACGCTTGAAATCCAGGCGCATGCACCGGGAAAGGACGGTCGGCGGAAGCTTCTCCGGATCCGTGGTTGCCAGGATGAAAATAACGTCTGCCGGCGGTTCCTCCAGCGTTTTCAGAAACGCGTTGAACGCGTTGGTGGTCATCATATGAACCTCGTCGATGATGTAAACCTTCTTCCGGCCGACAACCGGCGGATAATTCACGCTCTCGCGGAGATCACGCACATCCTCCACACCGTTGTTGGATGCCGCATCGATCTCAACCACATCGACGTATCTACCCGCCGCAATGTCCCGGCAGGTGTCGCATACTCCGCAGGGCTTCTCTCCGGACTCACCGGTGCAGTTCACCGCCTTGGCCAGAATCCGCGCCATAGTCGTCTTCCCGGTGCCCCTCGTCCCGCAGAACAGGTACGCGTGTGCCACTGTATCCGTGGCGATCTGATGCCTCAGAATTTTGACAATGTGCTCCTGCCCGAGAACCTGCGAAAATGTTTCCGGGCGGTTTTCTCTGTACAAAGCCAGGTATTGCTTCATGACTCCTTCTTTCTTTTCGCTGCACAAAAATACGATCCGGCGCGCTCGCCCCGATGTCCGCAGGCTCCCGCATTTTCGCCGGAAGGCCAACCCCGGGATTTCGCTCCGGCGCCGGATATCCGCAGCAGGGAGGACCCCTCTGCGCTGACGCACTGTCGTACAGACGCCGAAAAATCAAAATTGCCCTTTAGTAGCTCCGCATGACGTAGGAAAAGGCTTATCTGCGGCACATAAGAACTTCCGCTTATTGCTGCTTCCTTCCGGACCTGACAAGGTTCACGGCATCCTATTGCGCAGGACCCAGACCATATCAGGCGAAGCTAATAAAAGGCAATTTCTGCACTCAGTCTATTATATTGTTTTTGGAAGGCAGTGTCAACCGGTTTCCCAGCCATGAGAGCGTCCGGTTTCCCAACCATGTCGGTATCCGGTTCCCGCATAGTCTCCGTATAAGCCGGCGGCCTGCCCCACCGTTCTTCCTGTCGGGGCATCCGGCACGATGTCTCTTATACGATTGCCTTTATCTCCACATCCACTCGCACGACGTTAAAGGCGGTCATGTACTCGATCTGCTCCGCCAGCGCTTTCTGGAAACCAAGTGCCGCATCCCAGAACCGGGCGTTCGAGTCCACTGCGATTTTTACATCCACATCCAGCGCGTCCGGCGCAGTGTTTTCATAAACCTTCATCACCTTTGCAATGCCCGGCGACTCGTTCCCGACGCACACGGCAATATCAGTAATAACCGAGTCCGAAATAAAAAAATCACCCATATAGCTGAAGGTAGGTCTCACAACCGTCCGCTCCGACTGCCGGTCACCTCCGAACAGTCCGCCCCGGAATATTCTCAGCGGATCCATGAAATACCCCGCAAAATCCCGTTTCAGCTGGAGCGTCGGCACCGGGATCACGTGTTTTCCCTGGCCGATTCTCTGCTTTTCGGCAGTCTCCCGTTCCTCCTCCGTCGTAATATCCTCAATGTGGATCCGACGGCTGACGGGCGGAAGTCCCAGACGCGCGACAATCTTATCTGCCATCCGGTCCGAGGTTCCGATAATCAGAATGCTGTCCGGTGACAGTTCCCGGATCCGGGAGGCCACGTCCTGCTGATGCGCATCCTGGGTGAACAAAGCCGTTTTGATTGCGCCCACATGCGTCTTCTGGCGCTTGGCAGAAATACCGGCCTCCACCCTGCTGTGATAGATAAAAAGCCCGTCGTCGATGATGCTTTCTATGTTCTCCTCATTGCAGAGATTCATGGCCTGATAGCTTTTCCCGGTGCCACTTTTACCTGTCAGAGAATAAACTTTCACCTTTACTAACCTGCTTCTTTCTGCTATAATAATAAGCGATTCATTTTAAGACATGTCTAAAGGAGGATTTACCAATGGCTTACAAGATTACAGATGCCTGCATCAGCTGCGGAGCTTGCGCACCTGAGTGTCCGGTTGAAGCGATCAGCGAAGGCGATACTCAGTACGTCATCGACGCAGATACCTGCATCGACTGCGGAGCATGCGCCAATGCATGTCCTGTTGACGCTCCGGTTGAGGGCTAAGCGACATCGATCAGACAATAACCGTTCCGCGAAAGCGAAACGGTTATTTTTTATGTCCTGTCTCTTTCACCGTCTCACGCTTCAGTCCCTCGCACTCTTGTCGCTCCTGCGAAGCTCCTCTGCGGCAGCCTCCTTCTTCTGAATATCATTCATATGATATGCCAGCGAATGCAGACTGTCCGACAGATGCACAACCTCCAGCGCCACATGACTCGGAACCTCGATGTCCGTGGGGGCAAAATTCCAGATACCCTTGACGCCTGCGAAGGAAAGCTTGTCCGCAACCTCCTGCGCGTTGTCGCGGTTCACGCAGATGATGCCGATATCTATTTCCTCTTCCTCCACATATTCCACAATATTTTCATAGTCCAAGATCTCGATTCCGTCCAGATCCTTCCCAATCAGATTCGGATTGATATCGAAGGCTGCGCACACCTTGAAACCCTGCTTGTGAAAATGAGTGTATTTGGCGATCGCCTGTCCCAGATTGCCGGCGCCGACAATTACCATGCGGTATTCTTTGTCCAGCCCGAGAATCGCGCTGATCTCCTTATAAAGACCGTCCACACTGTATCCGTATCCCTGCTGCCCGAAGCCTCCGAAATTGTTCAGGTCCTGCCGGATCTGCGATGCCGTGTATCCGATCAGATTGCTGAATTCCTTGGAGGAAATCTTCTCCACGCCTTTCTTCTTCAGCTCGATCAGATATCTCCTGTACCTCGGGAGCCTCTTGATTACCGCGTTTGAGATTTTCGCATTTTTCGCCATACATTCCACCTCTCTTTGTGTTAGAAATCGCATCCGATCCGCTCTGTACCGGGAATATTTTGTGTATCAGAAATCATATCCGATATGTCTTTCGACAAGAAAAACCCGCCGCGGCGGGTTTTCATCAATCGTTCAGATTGTCGTCCACATATTTCACAAGATCGCCGACCAGCTGGAATTTCTCTGCTTCCTCGTCCGGAATCTCGATGTCGAATTCCTCTTCAATCGCCATGATAATCTCAACCGCATCGAGAGAATCCGCTTCCAGATCTTTCATCAGATTTGTATCCATAGTTACCATTGATTCGTCAACACTGAGCTGCTCCACAATGATGTCCCTAATCTTTTCAAATGTCATAATAAACCTCCTGAATCCGTGTAATCACAAAACTAATTATAGAATAGTCATTTCCGTATTGCAAGCAATTTTTTACGACAGTTCAGCCCATGTGTCGTACACATACTCCAGTTCTTCCTGACAGGCTTTCAGTTTCTCGTCCAGTTCCGCAAGTTTCACCGGATCCGAAAGGTGCTCCGGAAGGCACATCTGTTCCTGCAGTTCAAGAATCTCCGCCTCCAGACTCTCGATCTCCTCCTCAAGCCGTTTCTGCTCCCGCTCTCTGCGTCTTTCCTCCGCCTGAAGTTTCTTTTTCAGAGCGCGCTCCTCCGCAGCGGTAAGATGCTTCCCGTCTTCGCCCCTGACAATCATCCCCGCAGCCTTCTGTGCGCTGTGGAGTCCTTCCAGCAGCTGATCGTTCCGTCCGGCCTCCTCTTTGAGTTCGTTCAGATATTTCCGGCCGGAGGCGACAGACGCTTTTTTCTCCTCGTAATAATCGTATCCGCCGACGTATTCCGTAATCCCGTCCGCATTCAGTTCATAGATGCGCGTTGCCACCTGATTTAGAAAATAACGGTCATGAGATACTGCGATTACCGTTCCCGGGAATTCCCGCAGCGCCTCCTCGAACACTTCCTTTGAGTTGATGTCCAGGTGGTTTGTAGGCTCGTCAAGCACCAGTGTATTCGCTCCGGAGAGCATCAGCTTTAACAAAACAAGTCTCGCCCGTTCCCCGCCGCTCAGATCATCGACACGCAGAAACACCTGCTCCGAGGTGAACAGAAAACGGCCCAGCAGTCCCCGGATCTCGCTGTCCCGGTACAGCCGGTACGCATCGTGAACCTCGTCCATAACGGTTTTGTTCCCGTCCAGCATTTCCTGCTGCTGATCGTAATATGCGAAAGTCACCTGGTGTCCCCGCTTCAGATATCCCTCTGCAGGTTCAATCTCGCCCATCATGATCTTCAGCAGCGTAGTCTTTCCGATTCCGTTGGGCCCGACAATGCAGATGCGCTCCCCGCGCTTGATGTCGAAATCCACATTCCGGAAAAGCTCCCGGCGGTCTCTGCCGATTCCGAAGGACTTGCTCAGCCCTTCTCCGATAAGCACATCGTTTCCGCTCTGGAAATCCTGATGGAAACGAATCTTCACCTTCCCGGTCTCCTGCTCCGGACGATCGATCCTCTCTATGTGAGCCAATCTCTTTTCCCGGGAAGCCGCCCGTTTCGCGAGATGCTCCGTCCCGCGCTCCTTGAAGCGCCGGATGATGTCCTCCTGCCGTCGAATCTCCTCCTGCTGCTTTTCATAAGCGCGGAGATCCACCTCTCTCTGCTGCCTTTTCTTTTCCGCGAACGCGGTATAGTTTCCGTTGTAGGCCTTCAGCCGGTGATGCTCGATCTCAAAGATTCTGGTACACATCTGATCCAGGAAATACCGGTCGTGGGAAACCAGCATAACGGTACCTTTGTAGTTCCGCAGGAACTGCTCCAGCCATTTCAGCATACCGATATCAAGGTGATTAGTGGGCTCGTCCAGCAAAAGGAGGTCTGGCTTTCCCATCAGCAGGCACGCCAGCGCAAGACGGGTCCGCTCTCCGCCGGAGAATGTGGAGATTTCTTTGTCGTAATATTCCTCTCCGAATGCCATGCTGGTAAGGATCCCCTTCATCTCACTTCTCCAGGAAAACCCTCCCTCGCTTCGGAAGCGGTCCTGCAGCAGCCCCAGGCGCTCCATTGTCCGGCTGTATTCCGGCGTTTCCGCATTCCCTTCCGCCGCCATTTCCGCGATACGGTCCGACAGACGATGAATCTCCGCCTCCATTTCGTCAAACTTCCCGTAAATGCGATGAACCTCCTCCATCAGAGTCCCGTCAGGAGAGAAATCATCCTTCTGGCTCAGGTACCCGACAGTGGTGTCACCGGACACGAAAAAATCGCCGGAATCCGCATGATCGCGTCCGGTCAGTATGTTGAGAAGGGTGGTCTTGCCGGCGCCGTTCGCGCCGACGATCCCGATCCGGTCTCCTTCGTTCACATGAAAGGAAACGCGATCCAGAATGATATCTACCCCGTATGCTTTTGTCAACTCAGTCGCCGATAATATGATCATATTTATAATGGTAAGTTCGCATAGGCGTCCAGACTCAGGTCGTCCGGCCCCTGCATCCTGTATTTGTAGTAAGCTGCCGCGGCGATCATGGCGCCGTTATCCGTACAAAGCACCGGCTCCGGCATATAGAGCCGGATTCCTCTGGCGCCGCAGGCCTCTGCGAGCATCTGCCGAAGGCGGGAATTGGCAGCGACTCCGCCGGCCGTCACCAGCCGGTCTGCCCGGGTCTGCTCCGCCGCCAGCATGGTTTTGTCCACGAGCACGTCCAGCATCGCCTGCTGAAAACTCGCCGACAGATCCGCCACGTTCACCTCACGCCCCGCCATCCTCTCGCGGTTGATGTAATTCAGCACCTGCGTTTTCAGTCCGCTGAAACTGAAGTCCAGACTGCCGTTTTCCAGATACACCCGCTTGAACCGGATCGCGTCCGGATCTCCGTCCTTCGCCGCCCGATCCACCTTGGGACCTCCGGGATAGCCGAGTCCGACGACCCGCGCCACCTTGTCATAGGCTTCTCCCACCGCATCGTCCCGCGTTCCGCCCAGAACCGTGCACCGGTTGTAATCGGTCACCTCAACGATGTTGGTGTGCCCTCCTGATACGATTAATGCCAGGAACGGCGGCTCCAGTTCAGGATATTGCAGATAGCTGGCGCTCACATGACCATGCATGTGATTGACTCCCACCAGGGGGATTCCCGCGGCAAGGGACAGCGCCTTCGCAGTCGCCACGCCGATGACCACTGCACCGATCAGACCGGGGCCGTTGGTCACGCCGATCAGATCCACATCCGCCAGAGAAACCCCTGCCTCCGACAGCGCCTGATCCAGCACGCCGTTGATGTTCTGAAGATGATGCCTCGATGCGATTTCCGGCACCACTCCGCCGAACTTCGTATGCACCGCAATCTGTGAACTGATTATATCAGACAATACTTCTCTCCCCTCCGCCGTCACCGCGATGGAGGTCTCGTCACAGCTGGTTTCGATTCCGAGGGTAATAAATTTTCCGTCTTTCATTCAGGACTCCTCTTCTCTCTGCTCAGGATCGCCGATGCGCCACATGATGACCGCATCCTCTCCATCGTCTTCGTAATAATTCGGCCGGGTTCCCACAGAGCGGAAGCCGAACTTTTCATAGAGATGCTGCGCCGCCACATTCCCGGCCCGCACCTCCAGCGTATGACTTTTGACGCCTGAATCCTCCGTCACACGAATCAGCGCACTCATCAACAGAGAAGCCACATGCTTTCCCTGATACTCCGGGAGCACCGCCACATTGTTGATATGACCTTCCTCCCGGATATTCCAGACACTCACATATCCGATCAGGCAGCCGTCCTTCTCCGCCACAATATACAGAGCCTTTGGATTCTCTTCCAGATCCCGGCGGAGGGAATCGAGGCTCCAGGGCACGCTGAAACAGGCCTGCTCAATGCGTTCCAGACCTTCTGCATCTGCCGGTTCTCCTTTTCGTATGATCAGCTGTATCATTTACCTGCTCCTGAATTTCGCCATTTTTGCTTCCCTCAGCCTAGCCAGGGTCCCGTCGCGCAGCTTCTGCTCCGCCTCGGTCTCCCTCATATACCGGGGAAGCAGTTCCTGATAGCTCACGATTTCGCCGGCCTCCAGCTTCTCCGCCGCCATCCGCACAGTAAGCGCCGCCGTCGGATACCGTTCTTCCTTGTCCGCGAGATCGAACCCTGTCAGCAGTTCACGGCCCGCGTCGATTCCGTCTCCGTAGAACAAAGGCCTCACCGACTCCTCACGGATCCTGTCCAGAACCTCTGTCAGCATATACGGACCCGGCTTCAGAATATCTTCTCCGTTCGCATCGAAAACAGCCCCGTAGACCTGTCCCCGACGGGCGTTGAAAATCACCGCGACAGGCCTGGTCCCGTCACAGCAGAGGCGAAACTGGTCCAGCGCTCCCACCGCCACAGCAGGAATTGACAGCGCCTGCGCCATCGCCCGCGCCGTGGAAACGCCGATTCGTATGCCGGTATACGAGCCCGGTCCTACAGAAGCCGCGACCGCCCGTAGCTCCCGGGGTGATATTCCATTCTCCGTGAGCAGCTCCTGCGCCATCTCTGCCAGCCTTCGCAGATGCCCCATCGGCTCCTCCATCCGCTTCATCGACAGCTGTCCGGTCTGCGGATCATACAGCGCCACCGAGCCGACCGGTCCGGTGGTTTCGATTCCTAAAATGTACATTGACAGATCCGCTCTCCTTCCTGTTCTCCGTAGCTTATGAAGATTACCTTTGTCTCATCGGGCAGAAGTTCCGCAATCTGATCCGCCCACTCTATGACGCAGACCCCGCCGGCATCGAAATATTCCTGCGCACCGGTCTCCAGCAGTTCTTCGCCGTCCTTCAGCCGATACACATCGAAATGAAACAGCGGGATCCGTCCGCTGCGGTATTCCTTCACGATTGTAAAAGTAGGGCTGGTGACAGGTTCAGTAACCCCCAACCCCCGGGCAATCGCACGGGTCAGCGTCGTTTTCCCCGTTCCCAGATCACCCACCAGCGCTACAATATCTCCGGGATTCAGCTGTTCAGCCAGCTGCCTCCCGAACTCTCCGGTCTCCCGTTCGTTTCTGATCCGGACAGTTCTCATCGGGCTCCGTCCTCCGCCCTGTGTATCACGTTGGATATTTTTTTGTACACAAAGAATGTTACGACCGCGTTTATCCCCGCCTTGGAGAGGTTAAAGGGAATGATGGCCGGCAGCATAAGCGCCACCACCGCCTGGCGCTGCATTCCGTAAAACAGCGGGTCGATGATGTAATTCATCAGCGCCATCACCGCTGTCATCGTCAGCGTTCCCAGAATCAGCGCAAGCACCGCACTCTTCTTTGTACGGTTCCTCCGGTACAGAAGCCCCGCCACAACAGCGAAGCATCCCGTCGCCGCCACATGCATCAGAAACCCGACCCATGTGTCCTGCCCCAGGATAAACGCCTGAACAAAAGCCGCGAGCACCGTGACAAGCAGTCCGGCAAGCGGGCCGAAGGCAAAAGTCGCGATCAGAACCGGCACGTCCGCCAGCTCGTATTTGAACGCGGGGAACAGCGGAAAGGGGAAGGACAGAAAGACCAGCACGCAGGAAATTGCGGTCAGCATGGCCAGCGTCGTCATCTTCACCCGGTTATATCTTGAATTCATTCTCATACAGGTTACTCCGAAACAAATTACTTCAGCGAGAAATCCTCACTGCTGAGACGATACAGCGTCTCAGTATAAATATCGATCATCTGGAAGAAACGGTCCGCTGCAATCTTCTCATTTCTCTGATGCATGATGTCCGGATCCCCCGGGAAAAGACCTCCGAAGGCCACCATATTGGGACACGCCTTCGCATAGGTTCCTCCGCCGATGACCATAGGGCCGTGCTCTGTATCCCCCGTCTTCGTCCGGTAAATATCCATCAGTGTTGTGATCAGCGGGCTGTCCGGCGGGAAGTAAAGCGGGTTCTGGTTCCCGTTCTTCACCAGCCCGAGATTGTACCTGTCCAGAATCGGCATGACAGCCTGATAGAGCTGCTCCACGTCCACAGTGACCGGGTAGCGAACGTTCAGTTCTATGGCGATGCTCTCCTGATCGTAGGTGACGATGCCGTTGTTCATGGTCAACTTTCCGGAGGCCTCGTCCTCGAATCCGATATTCATCCCCTCGCCGCTGCACTGAAAGCCGATGTGATGATTGTAGAATTCGATGAATTCGTTGATGTCGTCACTGGCGAAATTCAGCCTTCCCAGGAATCCGAACAGTACGGATATCGCGTTCAGTCCGTCCTGCGGGGATGCGCCGTGACAGGCCTTTCCCTCTGCGGTGATCTCCAGCGCCTGACCGACACCCTTCGCCTTCAGCCGGTATCCGGTCTCCTCGCGGTATTCGGCCAGTTCGTTCCGGATATGGTCGTAGGTCTCTTTGAAATCACTTTTCACAACAGCTCTCGCGGCGTCCGGAACGATGTTCCGTGCGGTGCCTCCTGACAGGCGGCTGAGCTGCAGACCCTTCGCAGGGCTCTTTGGAAGCTTCTTTGCAATTTCCAGATCACAAAGCCCTTTTTCGCCGTTGATTACCGGGAAATCCCCGTCCGGCGTGATTCCGAAGTCAGGCGCCTTGACACGTTCCAGGTAATAATCCATTCCCTTCCAGTTGGTCTCCTCATCCAGACCCAGAATCAGGCGGATCCGCCGCTTCGGTTCGTACCCCGCGTCCTTCAGCGCCTTCATAGCGTAGAACGCCGCTACCACGGGGCCTTTGTCGTCCGTCGTGCCTCTGCCTGTAATAAATCCGTCTTTTTCTTCTCCGCCGTAGGGATCGAAATCCCACTCGCCGAGGGCCGGCACCACATCCAGGTGTCCGACCACGCCAAGGGTCTCCTCACCTTCGCCGAAATCGATGTGCCCGCCGTAATGATCGATGTCCTCTGTCCGGAATCCATACTCTTCTGCCTTCGAAAGCATATACGCAAAAGCATCCTGTACGCCCTGCCCGAATGGAAAAAATTCCCCGGACGCAGACGTGACAGGATCCCCCGCATCGCTTTTGATTCTGATCAGTTCCTTCAGAGTACGGACCGCCGGGCCTTTCTGCTGTTCCACATACTGCGCCAGGTTCATGTCCACTCCTTCCGATTCACGATTCTGCCGTTTCCTGTTTTCCTTTCGCTCCGTCAGCGCTCTCCCGCGGTTTCACCGCCGTGACGCGCATCCCTGAAGCGGCGCGGAATCAATCAACAGCCTCTACACCTTTAATTTCAGGAACTGCCTCCTGCAGGATCTGCTCCACGATTCCCTTCAGCGTCATTCTGGCGCCCGGGCATCCCGCGCAGTGTCCCATCAGTCTGACCCTGGCGATATTGTCGCCGGTAACCTCGACCAGCTCGATATCTCCGCCGTCTCTGGCAAGCACCTGTTTTACATCGGCCAATGCCGCATTGATTTTCTCTTCCATATTATATATCCTCCATTTTTCAGTCTGTGATTTTCGCTTATGTAATGTCTATACCCACAACCCGCTCTCCGCAAACACAAAGTATTTCCCGTTCCGCCGGCGCGGGCTTCAACACTCATTCATTATACTAATCCCGGCGAGGAATGTAAACCCTGTTGAAACCGTTTTTAATCTTTTCACCCAAAAAACCGCGGCAATATTTTTCATCCGAAAAGCCGCGGCAATAACAACGTCTCTCTCCGAATCCCATTCTGAAGGCGCCTTAATTTTATCCTTCGCCGTAATACTTCACAAATTTCAAAGGTCCGAAGTGATATACAATCCAGGTTGTCAGTGTCCCCTGCGTGGCCTTTTCAACCGGCGCATTCTTTGTAATAACATACAGATCTCTGTCGCGGGTCGCTGCGTCAGACGCTTTATACTGCATCGTAACTGCACTCGCAGGCGAATGCGTAAACACCGCGGCCCTGAACATGAATCCTGTAGAGCAGACTGCAGATACAGCAAGAATCAAAACAACACCCAGAATCACAACAGTTTTTTCCTTTTTTGTCATAACTTTCACCCCCTGTTGATTAGAACTTAAGAGCCCTATATGAAACTGCACCACTTATATTTTTTACCGGTTCATCCAATCTGTCCTTACTATGCCCACAGTACTTTCTTGCTCCTTTAGAACCTCCTGTAATAATAATCGAATGGAACCATTTCCCATCACCATTTTTTAATTGAACTACGTCGCCTATTTTTGCGCCATTATGAAGCTTCGCCTTGCTCGAATAGCTCGCAGTTGCTATACCCTTATTTTTCCAGTATGTATAAAAATCACTTACACGAATAAATGATGTACTTTCCTTCCACCTATATATGTAATGATTTGTATGCCATTCTTCATAACGCACACTATACCAGTACTTTGTAGTGTCTTTCACTCCCACCGGAATTGAAGACGGTTTACTCATAGATTTGCCGCCCGCTTTTACACACTGTGAAACAAAGTTCGTGCAATCAGCGCTATGAGACTTATATTTAGAATTCCTTGATTTTGCCCATTTCTTGGCATATTTTACCGCATCCGAGTCATTATATCCATTTGGTTCTATGGATTCATTAAGAACATTATCATACTTTTCTTCTGCGGCCATTTCCTCACGAGCCTCTTCTTTGATTAAATCAATAGTTTTATCTTGCTCGTCTTTATTCAAAAAAACTTTTTATCTTTTTCAACAACTGCTTCTTGAACATTCAAATTGCTCAGATACTCACTCGCATAAATCTTAATATCTTCATATTGAGGTAATTCCTTCAGGTTTTTATCATCTTCAAACATCAATAAGTCTGTCAAGTAGTCTACATACTCAATACTACCAATTTCAATTTTTACATTATTTTTTTTAAAAAACAGTTCAATAAATTTTTCAGCATCTGAAACCCTATTTACTTTAAATGTGGTTAGCCGAGTACTCCCGTTTAAATTCTCTTCAGTATCATCTGCAAAGGAAACTATACTCATCGCAAAAATAACTAGTAAACAGGACACAACACAAATAACTGAATATCTTTTAATACGATTTATTTTCATCATCGCTCCTCTCTGATATTGTATTCTATAACGCATAATATATCAACTCAAACTGCAGCCGTCTCCTAAGTCATCGTCCTCACCTCCCGCTTATAATAAAAACATTGCAGCTATATCCTTCTTTTCCAAATACACCCTTGCTATGTTTCTAACAGGCACACGGTATACATACACAACATTCAATGTTTCTTAGTTTTGCTGTAAATCTTTATAGTTTCGCTATCATCTCCGGTATATGTTATGACTTTTGTATATACGCGATATAGCCCGCCGGACACCGTCTTTGTTTTCTCTATGTACGTGACCCTGCTCGAACTGTTCTTCCCCCAGCTTTTGACAGTATTCCATTCATTGTCTTTTTTTTGCTGAAGATTCATCGTGATTTTCACTCTATCTGCACTGGATTTACGAGTTATTTTAGCTGATGCTGTCGCCATGTCCCCTGAAATCGACAAATTCGTTGAGGCTGAGCTGATATATTCATATTCATCTATTATTTTCTCCCCAGCCTGATGTTCAACATCTACCGCATAAACAGCCACAGTCCCCGATAAAACAACCACCAGCATAAAGCAAATAGCGAATAATGCTCCTCTGCTTACATTCTTTTTCATAATGCAAAACCCTCCTCGCTGTATTCTGAAATAACATTTCTATACATAATAACGAGGAGAGTCTCTGAAACGTGACATCTTATTTTATTTTTTTTAATTTTTTCACTCTATCACCCGAATCAGCTCATCATAACTCACGTTGCCTGTCAAATCATAGACATACTTTCCATCATCCCAAACGATTACCCAGGTATCTTCATCATGTATTGCAATTGCATCATGCCCATCAACTTTGAAGGTCTTACGTTCGTCGCTCTCAGCATTCAGATACATCTTTGTATCATCTGCCACAGACTGCTGGAGCGCAATGAATTTACCGTCATGGTTCTCATAATTTACATAATAACCGCTGTCGTGCCTGCTCTCTTCCTTCACCGTGAACCCGTCGGGAATTTTCAGTTTTCGGATCTTAAATCCGCCAGTTTCACTGTCCGTATTCTCCCGATGGAATTCTATTATCCATTCTACAGCCTTTTTTTGAATGTTCCAGATAACAGACGGCTTTACGATTGCGATTGAGACCACTGCCGAGGTCATCACAAGCGCTGCAATCACAGCGATAACCGCGGCTTTTCTTATTCTGAAATGCGGCACAGGGACATAGTGTCGCTCGGAGAACCTCACATAAGACAAAATTTTTTCTTCAAATTCCTCAGTGAAACTGTGTTCCGGCGAATTGACGGAGTCCTTTTCAATTGTGTTGATTTCTTCATCATATATCAATACAAGTGCTTCCCTTATTCTTTCCATCTTATTCTCCCAACCGTTTTTTCAGCATTTCCCGTCCTCGATGCAGACGTTTGCGAATTGTTTCCGGACTCACTCCGAGGAAAGCTGCTATTTCGACAGCGCGATATCCTGCCACCGCATTCAGCCACAAAACATCTCTGTATTTTGCCGGCATTTCCTTCAAAACATCAACAACATCTCTCAGTTTTTCTGGCGTATTTTCGTCCGTCCCTGCATAACCTCTGACCGGCTGTTCTTCATTTAACTCACCTGTAAAAGCCTTTCTTTTACGAAGCAAATCAATTGAAATGTTCTTAATAATAATAACGAGAAAATTTCTAGTTTCGTGACATTCAATCTCACCGATTTTTGAAAAATTCTTTGCCACGCGAAAAAAGGTTTCATTTACAGCATCTTCAGCATCTTCATAGTCTTCAAGGGCATTATACGCAACGTAAAACAACAGATTCTTATATCTGTGATACAGTTTCTCAAATTTTGTCTGTTCCTCAGGCGTATCTACAATCTGTAAGAAAATAGCGAGCATCTGTCATCCCTCTCATGTTGCTGTCAAGGCTGCACAATATCGACAAAAAAGAAAATTTCTTCCTTTTATTATAATTCTGCAGCAAAATAAATGCAATATTTCCCCATATCACATAACTGCGTCGATAAGTTCTTTTTTCAGCTTTACCGCCGTCTTTAACCTGTTTCCCCCGCATCATTTTCCTCGCTTCTGTAATTTATTTGTAAAAAAATAAAATTAGACTGTTTCTAATCCTGATTCTGTGGTAGAATAAAAGTGTTACAGCAAATGATTGTGACAAACCGACATAAAAGTTTATATATTTTCAACCAAGGAGGTACATGATTATGAAATGGGTATGTTCAGTTTGCGGATACGTTTATGAAGGACCGGAACCCCCGGCACAGTGCCCGGTATGCAAGGTTCCTGCAGATAAGTTTGTGAAGCAGGAGGACGAGGTTTCCTGGGCGGACCAGCATGTGGTCGGCGTTGCCAAGGGCGTAGATCAGGAGATCGTAGACGGTCTGAAGGCGAACTTTGAGGGCGAGTGCTCCGAAGTCGGAATGTATCTTGCGATGGCGAGAGTAGCGCACAGAGAAGGTTATCCGGAAGTCGGCCTGTACTACGAAAAGGCCGCTTACGAGGAGGCTGAGCACGCAGCGAAATTTGCAGAGCTGCTGGGCGAAGTCCTGACGGATTCCACCGAAAAGAACCTGTCCATGAGAGTGGATGCGGAAGCAGGTGCCTGCAAGGGCAAGAAGGATCTGGCGACCAGAGCCAAGGAGCTTGGTCTTGACGCGATCCATGACACCGTCCACGAAATGTGCAAGGACGAGGCGAGACACGGTGCGGCCTTCAAGGGACTGCTTGACAGATACTTCGGCAAATAAAAATATACAGAGAAGGATGAAATTCCTGTCAGTCGCTCGTCCGCAGGCGAGCCCGGGACAGGTACCATCCCCGAGCTCATAAAAGGAGCCGCTGCATCAGACGGTTTAGCGATGATGCAGCGGCTTTTTACGTCCTTATATTATCTTGTCTTGTGTCTTTTCTTCTCTCTTCGGTGCCTGCGGGGCTGCAGCCGTTATGGGTTCAGTCTCAAGCGCTCAGCGAATTCGCAGACAAAGCCTGGCGCTAAAGTCCTTTGATGATCCTTCGCAGCTCGTCCACATCCGTAATCTGGTTCACCTGCCGGCGAAAGGCTGCGCTTCCCGGAATTCCGCGGATATACCATCCGCAGATCTTGCGCATCTCCCGAACCGCCGTGTAGTCGCCCTTCCAGCCGGTCAGGTCATCCAGATGGCGCAGCAGCATTTCCCGGATCTCCTGAAGCGATGGCGGCGGAACAGGCGGAAGTCCCTGCCAGTCGCGGCTGAGATCGCGGAAAAGCCATGGATTTCCCAGCGCACCCCGGCCGATCATCACCAGGTCGCAGCCCGTCTGTTCCATCATCGCGCGGGCAGAGGAAACATCGGTCACATCGCCGTTTCCGATGACCGGAATCTTTACCGCCTGCTTAACTGCCGCAATCGCGTCCCAATCCGCCTTTCCGGTATATAACTGTGCACGGGTCCTTCCGTGAACCGCTACCGCGGCTCCGCCGCCGGCTTCAATCGCCTTGGCCGTTTCCACTGCGTTATTCTCGCCTGCACCGTAGCCGATCCGGATCTTCGCCGTAACAGGCTTTGTCGTATGCGCCACCGCCGTAGCAACGATCCTCTCAATCCTGACGGGATCCTTCAGCAGCGCGGAACCGTCACCGTTGCGCACCACCTTCGGCATGGGACAGCCCATATTGATATCCAGCAGAGCGTGGCCGTACTGCTCCAGTTTCTCCGCCGCGAAGGCGATGACCTCCGGTTCGCTGCCGAAAATCTGACAGGCGGTCGGGCCCTCGTCATCATACAGCGCCAGAAGCTTTTCCGTCTTCCGGTCGCCGTAATACATTCCCTTGGCGCTGACCATTTCCGAATACGTCAAAGACGCCCCCATCTGCCGGCAGATGCGCCGCATGGGAGCGTCGGTAATTCCCGCCAGAGGTGCGAGGACAAAGGGATTCTCCAGCTTCAGTTTCCCGATGGATACACATTCCCCTGCCTTCGCTTCTCTCGTTCCGATGTCTGTTTCGTTATGATTCATCGCGTCTCTTTATCACAATCACATTTCATTTTATCTTTGTGGATATGGCGGCTGCGGCGGTTCTTGCGGTAAATGATCTCCAGACCCTCGAGAGTCAGAAGCTTGTCCACATAATCGATGCATCCGACGCCGCTTTCAATCATGGAGGCCAGACCGCCGGTGGCGACCACCTTGACCGGCCTGTCTGTATCGGTCAGTTCCTCCAGTTCCTTCTTCATCTTACGCACCATGAATTCCACCATACCCATGTGTCCGTATATCAGTCCCGACTGCATACTCTGAATAGTGTTTCTGCAGATGGCCGTTCCCGGCTCCTCCAGTTCCACCTTCGGAAGCATCGCAGTCTTCTGGAAAAGCGCCTCCGAGGAAATTTTCAGTCCCGGCGCGATAGTTCCGCCGAGATATTCCGCCTTGTCGGTAATCGCGCAGAACGTGGTCGCGGTGCCGAAATCGATGATGATCAGAGGCCCGCCGTACTTGTTATATGCGGCGACGGCGTTCACGATCCGGTCCGCCCCCACCTGCTTGGGATTGTCATACTTCACAATCAGCCCGGTCTTGACACCGGACTCCACCACGATGGCTCTCCTGTTGAAATACTTCTGCGACATGTGCTGTACCGTAAACAGCACTGACGGGACGACGGTGGAAATAATCACATCCCGGACCTCGCTCATCACCAGTCCTTCATAATCAAAGAGCTGGCGGACAAGCATGCCGTATTCGTCCGCGCTTTTGTTGGGATCCGTCTCGATCCTCCAGTTCGTCACCAGCTTTCCGTCTTTGAACACTCCAAGTACGGTATTGCTGTTTCCAATGTCAAAGGCTAATAACATCTTCTCCTTATCCTTCAGTTATTTAACGACTCTCTCCAGTCTTTTCAGCGCCAGGGCCATCGTGAGACCCGGGATAACACGATTCCCGGTAATCTCCGCGCCCAGAATCTCATTAATTCTCTTCAGTCTGTACTGAACTGTATTCGTATGGATTCCCATAAACACACTGGTCTTGCTGCTGTTCATGCCCGCATCGAGCACAAAGGTCTCCAGCGTTTCCAGAAGCTGTCGCGCTTTATTCTCTCCGACCTCACGCCTGAACGGCTCCAGAAGATCCATATAGTTTTTCTTCAGGTAACCTCCCTGTACCTGCAGGTTGATGCAGTTGGAAACCAGCGCCAGCTCATATTTTGTAAACACCCTCTTGTACGGGAAGACGCTCTCCACGAAGGTCCAGGTCTCACCGATCAGACGGAACGCATCCGCCGCACCCTCGATACCGTCGATTCCGGTGGCGTGGAAAATCCGCACTGTCTTGTTGCCCTCCTTCAGGCGGTCAAACAGATGAAGAACGCCCATTTTCTGTGTGGTTTCGCTGTCCTCCGGTTTGTTCCCGTTTTTCAGGATCACGCCGTAGGTTTCCTCACCCTCCGCGATACACATGACTTCGAGATTTTCCTCCCGCTCGCAGGCCGCTATGATTTCATGCCCCTCAGGAGTCTCGATCCCTTTCGCATAGAACACGCCGAGGATGTTCTCACTCACGATTTCCATCTCGTCCTTGAGCGAGTAGGCAAGACTTTTGTTGGAGCGGATCAGCGCCTTGATAAATTCCGCCCTCACATCCCGCTCCGGCGTGTACTTCCACATACCCATGGCCAGCTCGATGATTTCCGCCAGTTTAGTGATCTCTCCGGCAGAATAATTGTCGTCGTTATCCACGATGAACAAAAAATATTTCTCACTGTTTATGGTAATCGGGCCCCAGTAGGTGAGCACACCGTTGACATCGATAAAGGTGTAGATGCCCGACTTCTCCACGTCTCGTTCTTTTCCGGCGCGTATGGCGTCAGCGATGGTTGTCCTCTGCCGCGTCTCCACCGTCAGAATCGGGTTGAAATCTCTGGACAGGAGCACCACCTGAAATTCATTGCTGACCGCCGCCTCCTTCAATGCTGCCTGGAAACTGTTATGCTTTTCAAAATCCAGCAGATGGTAGATCGTGTTGTTAATCAGCCCGTTCTTGAAATTATCGCCGTAGAGCAGCTTGTCCATCACCTGCTCGATCGCTTCGGAATACACCGCTTTGTTATCCGGCGGAATCACGATAAGCGGAAGCCCGGACTCCTCAGCCGCCGCCACAACGGCTTTGTTCAAAGAGTCCGCTCCCTGAGGCAGATGAAACACCGCCAGCGCGGCGACGCCGGCTTTCCCCAGCGCCTGAACGATCCTCGTCTTCTCCTCGTCCGTGGGCACGCCGCGGAAAGAGGTGAGCAGAAGCTGCTCCCTGACGCCGTTCTCCGCTGCTGCTGCATCAGCATTGTCAGCGTCAAGAAAGGAAATGGACCGCACTCTGTTGTCAATATTCCTTTTGCCTGCCAGCAATACGCCCGGTGTAAACGCTTCCAGCTCCAGGCAATCCTTTACAGTAACTTTCACAGCCGTTCGCCTTCTTTCTCATCCGCAGAATTCTCCCCCTCCGGGTTATTCTCCTCTGTCCGGCGCGGTGCATCCTGAGCCTCCGGTGCATCCTGCTCCGGGCTCTCTGCCTCCGGCTCCGGCTCACTCTGTGCCGGAGTGCTCTGTACCTCCGGTTCGTCCGGTTCGTCGTCATCGTTCAGGTAATCGGTGTCGTATCTGGCAAGTTCCGCTGCCAGGCGCGCCTCCTCTTCCCTGCGCAGACGCTCTGACTCTTCCGCCTCCCGGGCATTCTGCCGACGGATCTCAGCCTCTTTTTCCATGACCTGCTGCTCCAGTTCCTCCGCGGTCACCTTCCCCGTGTACAGAGCCTCAAACTGCTCACCGTCCAGGGTTTCGACACGCATCAGAGCCTGTGCAACACGTTCCAGCTTGTCCATATTCTCCTGCAGGATTTTTTCCGTCATGCTGTACGCTTCCTCAATAATCCTGCGCACCTCGGTATCGATCTCCATCGCGACGCCCTCTGAATAGGACTTTGTCTTAGAATAGTCCCGTCCGAGGAAGACATCGCTGGAATCACTGTAATTCACCGGTCCGATCTTGGAGCTGAACCCGTACTTGGTAACCATGTCGCGGGCCGTCTCCGTCGCCCTCTGAATATCGTTGCTCGCTCCGGTGCTGATATCATCCAGCGTCAGCGCTTCTGCCACTCGGCCGCCCAGAAGGTGCTGGATCTCATGCTCCATGTCCTTCTTGGTTCCATAAGAGCGATCCTCCGTAGGCAAAGACATCGTGAAACCTCCGGCCTGCCCTCTGGGGATGATGGTGATCTGATGAACCGGATCGGAACCCGGAATACTCCGCATCACAATCGCGTGGCCCGCCTCGTGATACGCCGTCAGTCTCTTTTCTTTTTCGCTGATCACACGGCTCTTCTTGGCGGGGCCGGCGATCACCTTGGTCGTCGCCTCCTCGATTTCCGCCATGCGGATTCTCCTGCCGTTTCTTCTGGCCGTAATCAGCGCCGCCTCGTTCAGCAGATTCTCCAGGTCCGCCGGCGTGAAGCCCGGAGTTCTTCTGGCCAGGATCTCCGGCGAAACCTCCTCTGACAGCGGTTTGTCCTTGGAGTGAACACGGATTATCTCCTCTCTGCCCTTAACGTCCGGAATGCCGATGACAATCTGACGGTCAAAGCGTCCCGGTCTCAGCAGAGCCGGATCCAGAACGTCCGGACGGTTTGTCGCGGCCAGAATGATGATACCGGAATTCTCTCCGAATCCGTCCATCTCAACCAGCAGCTGATTCAGCGTCTGCTCCCGCTCGTCGTTGCCGCCGCCCAGTCCGGCGCCTCTCTGACGTCCCACCGCGTCGATCTCGTCGATAAACACGATGCAGGGCGCATTTTTCTTGGCCTGCTCGAACAGGTCTCTGACACGGGACGCACCGACGCCGACAAACATTTCAACAAAGTCGGAGCCGCTGATCGTAAAGAACGGCACTCCCGCTTCGCCCGCTGTCGCCCGCGACACGTAGGTTTTTCCTGTTCCCGGAGGGCCGACCAGCAGGATTCCCTTGGGGATTCGCGCGCCGACCTCCTGATATTTCCTCGGATCCTTGAGGAAGTCCACGACCTCTTCAAGTTCCTCCTTCTCCTCTTTCAGACCCGCGACATCCGCGAAGGTAATCACCTTCCCGTCGCCCTTATACAGTCTGGCCTTGCTCTTTCCGAACTGGAACGCCTTGCCGTTGCCTCCCTGATTCATCATCAGATAGAACAGGAAGCCGAGGGCGATCACCATAATAATGGTGGGCAGTATCTGCAGAATCGCACTGCCTGAGCTCGGCGGCTTGCTGTAATAGGAAATTTTGCCGCTGCTGATTCCCTTGGTGATATATTTCTGGAACAGCCACTGCTCATCCACGATGTTGTTGCAGTAGGCGTACACATATTCCTTGTCGCCGATCTTTCCCGTAACCTTATAGTCCGAGCCGATGCTGATTTCGGTAATCTTTCCCTGCTCCAGGTACTGCACCAGCGTGGAATATCTTACCTTCTTGTTGCTGGCGCCGGCGCCGCCCTTGTACAGAACTGCCGCACCGAGAACCAGTCCGAATATCACGAGATATATGACGATGTTCTTCGCAAATCGTTTCAATTTTCTGTTTCCCTCCGCTGTATTCTCTTTGAGTTTTAATTTGTTTTTTTCTAACAAATTAACTCATTAATTTTATCATACTATACCAATTATTTCAACCGTAATCACTCTTTTTGTATCCGGAGACAAAGCATAATTCGCACTGTACCGCGGCCGCGACGGACCGCAGTCTCCCCGGGGAATGAACAGAACCTCCCTGCCGATGGCGACAAGCGGGATCCGATCTCGTTTTTCCTTCGGAATCTTCTCGTCCACAAAGAGATCCTGGATTTTCTTCCGACCCCCGCGGATTCCCAGAAAATCTCCGCTCCCACGCGTCCGCAGCGTGATTTTTGTAACAAAATCCGATCCGTATGCGTCTTCAAGCGCATCCGCGTCAAACACCGCGGCCCCCGGCGGAAAATCCGCTTCCTCTGCAGGAAGAACGGTCAGCGCAAGCCTGACATGCGCCGGTTCCGCTTCCGCGGCCCGTGACGGCGCACGCAGCACCAGCCGGCCGTATTCCATACAGGCCCGATAGCCGTGAGGCAGATCTGCCGAGGCAGATGGTGACCCGCTTCGGAGAATTGCTTCAATCCCACTGTAATGGGCAGATGTCATATCCTGAAACAGTCCCAGCGTTCCCAGCGCCTTCCCGATTATATGCTTCCGCAGCGCAGGATGCAGCTCCGCCAGATCTTTGCGGAAGCACAGTCCGGTCTCGCCCCGACGCTCCATTCCCTCTTTCATGTATGCCGCCGCCATCGTGTCCAGATAATCTCTGGTCTCTGCCGCCGATCGTCCCAGCCTCAGAATCGCCTCCCGTATATGGGGGTTGTACTGCCTGAGCGCCGGCATCAGCTCCAGCCGGATCCGGTTTCTGGCGTACTCGGTCGACGCGTTGGTCCGGTCTGTCCGGGGCTGCAGGTCGTGTTCTCTGCAATACTCCAGTATCCGGGATTTGGGGATCTCCAGCAGAGGACGGATGATCCGGAAACCGGCCTCGTCCTCCCGTTCTGCCGCCATCCCCGAGAGGCCGCCGACTCCCGTGCCCCGCATCAGGCGGAACATAATCGTTTCTGCCTGATCGTCCGCATTATGAGCCAGAGCGACGGCGATATCCTTCCGATCTACGCCCTGTTCGCAGAGAGCCTCTGCCCTGGCGCGGAAGGCTTCATAACGCATCCATCTTCCGGTTTCCTCTGTCGTTTCACCCCGGGCCTCCGCCGCGGCGCGGCAGTCAAACTCCACTGAATAGCAGTCCAGCCCGCTCTCCCGGCAGAGCCGTTCTACAAAGGCCTGGTCTGCCTCCGCCTCTCCCGGGCGGATTTTGTGATTGACGTGAACCGGATACAGCTTCAGGTCCAGCTCTGCGGAAAGATTTTTCAACACACTAAAAAGGCACATAGAATCCGGACCTCCTGAAAGTCCGATCACAATGTGCTGGTGTTCTCTTATCAGGCTGCTGTTTCTGACAGCGTCTACTACGGTATTCATGGTTGTATTATACCATTCCGGCGGGCAGATTCAAACAGAAAATCGGTTTCAGCCGGAACATTTCACAGTACCTTCACATCCTGTCTCCGCCTGTCACATCCGGGAAGAAAATCACTTCTCTTCTGCAGCATCATCGTCCGGAATATACTTCACGATTCCTTCGATAGGACATTGATAAATATTGCAGAGATCGTTCAGCGTCGTCGTGTTCACCGGTTTGTTATGCCGCAACCGGTCGATTGTGGACGAGCTGAAATGATACTCGTTGATCAGAGCATACGTAGTGATTCCCGATTCTTTTGTCCGTTCCCAGAATGGTTCATAACTGATCATACAACCTGCACCGTCCCGGAACAATTATAAAAGGTCAGTCGGCAGGTTGACTATGCTCTATAAAACGACTATACTGTAAAGTACAGGTAACTCGCGGTTCTCTTCCGCGCAGTCGCTCTGTCTAAAAATCGAAAGAAGCCGTTGCCCCGCCTGTGCGGGGGGACGGCTTCTTTCGTTCAGATCCCGTAAAATCGTTTTGCATTTTCGCAGGTGATCGCTGCGATATCCTCGTAGCTCATCCCTTTCAATACTGCGACCCGGCGGGCCACATATTCCACATATGGAGGCATGTTCGGTCTCCCGCGTTTCGGTTCCGGTGCCAGATACGGCGAATCTGTCTCAACCGTCAGAAACTCGGGCGGAATCGTCTGTGCGACCTCGACGGTTCTGCGGTTGTTCCGGAAGGTGACCGGACCGCAGATCGAAATCGTCGCACCCAGCTTCACATACTGCTCTGCGGTCTCCCGGCTTCCGGAGAAGCAGTGAATCAGCACCCTGCTGTCCGGCAGTTCATCCCCGTCCGGCCCCTTTCTGGTCGGAAAGGCCGACTGCCGTTCCCGGCTGAACGCGCCCTCCTCCTTCAGAATCTCCATCGTCTCCTGTTCCGCATCTCTGGAATGGATCACGATGGGCAGGGACAGCTCATTGGCCATGCGGATCTGCTCCCGGAACCACTTCCGCTGCACGTCCCGTTCAGAATTATCATAGTAGAAATCCAGTCCGATCTCACCGATCCCCTTCACCTTCGGATGTTCCGCAAGACTCCGTATTTCCTCCAGCGTGGCGGCGCCGCTCTCTAGATCCTTTGCATCGTGAGGATGTACGCCGACAACGGCGTAGCACCACTCCCAGGTATCCGCGTCTCTGACCGCCTGCCGGGAAGTCGCGATGTTTGAGCCTCCGTCCATAACATAAGCTACCGGCGAAGCCTCGATAGCCTCCGCCAGCTTTTTCCGATCCTCCTCTGAAAAGGATTCCTCGTTGATATGCGCATGCGCGTCAAATAATATTTTGTCCATGGAAATGCCTCTAATTCACCGCGTTCCCGTCGGGAGCCTCTGTGGTCACCAGCTTCACATGCTTTCCGTCCTCTGCGAACAGAATCATTCCCTTCGACTCCATGCCCCGGAACATACGCGGCTTCAGGTTCGCCACAACGATGACCTTCTTTCCGACCATCTCCTCCGGACTGAAGTCCTTCGCGACGCCGGAAATAATCTGGCGTTTTTCCGTTCCCATCTGCACCTGGAATACAAGCAGGCGATCTGCATCCGGATGCTTCTCTGCGGACAGAATCGTTCCCACGCGGAAGTCCATTTTGTCGAAATCTCCATATTCGATTTCCGGCTTCAGCTTCAGCGGAACGTTCTCTCCGGCTCCGTCCTTCGCCGCTGCCTGCTGTTTTTTCAACTCGTCCAGCTCCTTCAGCTCTTTTTCGATGTCAAGGCGCGGGAAGATAGCCTCACCGCGGCACACTTTGTTCCCCTCCAGCAGGTCAAAGACGAAGGTGTCTTCCCACCGGATCTCCCCGGTGATTCCGAGCTGCTCCCGGATCTTCTCTGTGGTGGTGTGCATATACGGATAGATCAGAATGGAAATAATCCGCAGCGACTCCGCCAGGTTATGCATACATGTGTCCAGCTCCGCCTTCCGGCTCTCGTCCTTCGCAAGAATCCACGGCGTCTTCTCATCGATATATTTGTTGGCGCGGCGTACCAGCACCCAGATATTCTCCAGCGCGCTGTTGAAGGCAAACCGGTCCATGTCTTTCTCCACTTCAGGCGCGACACTGACCGCCAGGCTCTTCAGTTCACGGTCGATCTCATCCTCAGTCTCCGCCTTCGGGATAACGCCTCCGCAGTATTTCTCGATCATGGCTGTGGTTCTGGACACCAGATTCCCCAGGTCGTTGGCCAGATCGAAGTTCATCCTCTTCAGCATCACTTCATTGGTAAATACGCCGTCCTGCCCAAAGGTATATTCCCGCAGCAGGAAATATTTCAGCGCATCGATGCCGTAGCGGTCGATCAGGACCACCGGATCCACAACGTTCCCCTTGGACTTGCTCATTTTGCCGCCGTCGATGAGCAGCCAGCCGTGCCCCAGCACCTGTTTCGGAAGCGGAAGGTCCAGCGACATCAGCATCGCGGGCCAGATGATGGAGTGGAAACGGACGATTTCCTTCCCCACCAGATGAACATCCGCCGGCCAATATTTGTTATACAGCTCCGGGTCGTCGGGATAGCCCAGCGCCGTAATATAATTCGTGAGCGCATCCAGCCAGACATAGATAACGTGCTCCGGATCGCCGGGCACCGGAATCCCCCACTTAAAGGTCGAACGGGAGATGCAGAGGTCCTCCAGGCCCTGTCTGACGAACTCCTCCATCTCATGTCTTCTGGTATCCGGCTTCAGGAAATCCGGATTTTTCTCAAAAAGCTCCAGAATCCGGTCCTGGTATTTGGAAAGACGGAAGAAATACGCCTTCTCATGGGCTTTTTCCACCGGTCTTCCGCAGTCCGGGCAGCAGCCGTTCACCAGCTGGCTCTCCGTCCAGAAGGATTCACAGGGCGTACAGTACCAGCCCTCGTACTCGCCTTTGTAAATATCTCCCTTCTCGTTCATTTTGTTGAAGATCGCCTGCACGCGGCGGACGTGCCGCGGCTCCGTCGTGCGGATAAAGTCATCGTAGGAAATCTCCATGGTAGCCCAGAGTTTTTTCACTCCGGCAACGATCTCATCTACATATTCCTGAGGCGTAACGCCCTTCTCCTCCGCGATTTTCTGGATCTTCAGACCGTGCTCGTCCGTTCCCGTCAGAAAATGTACATCATAGCCGGACAGGCGCTTGAATCTGGCAACCGCATCCGCCATGACGGTGCAGTAGGTATGGCCTATATGCAGATTCGAACTCGGATAATAGATCGGGGTTGAGATGTAATATGTCCCCTTGCTAGCTTTGTTTTCAGACATCAAATCATTCCTTTCTTCTCCCCGTCGAATGGGACGGGGGCATTGACACTATTAGGATAGCACACGGAGAAACAAAATTCAATTCCGACCGTCGCAGATCAATGAGCAATTGAACCGGAAACCCGCACATGTTATTATGATATGTATGTTTTTTTAATGCGTGCTCAGCAAGTACTGTATTTTGTTCCACAGGAGGCATAACATGAATCAGAAAGAGCTCAATGAAATCCGCCGGCGTTTCAAGCCGGATCACAATGCCATCAGCAGGATCTACGGCTGCTATGTCAACGGCAACAAAGAACCGATTACATATATTGACACTTCCCTGGGGCTAATGCCGGAGGAAGAGCAGGATATGTACCTGGGACTTCTGAAGAAGTCTCTGTCCGGTGCGCTCGGACGGAATCTGATCGATATTGAATTCTCCACTGCGCAGGTGGAGGACAGTGAGGAGCATCGCCTGCTTCAGACTGTGCGCCAGTCAGGTCTGGAGAACAAAGACGCCCGTGAAGAGCTTTGCCGCCGCATCATTGACGCCATGGATCCGAGAGACACAAACTACCTCATCCTCCTGGCTTCAGACACTTATGACGTACCCTTCCGCGGCAGCGACGGTGCGGTCATGGATGACGCCTCTGAGTCGGTCTACCAGTATTTTGTCTGCAGTGTCTGTCCGGTGAAGGATCCGAAGCTGGAACTGATCTACAACAGTCAGGAGCACTCGTTCCGCAGCACATCCACAGGTCATATCGCTCTCGCACCGGAGCTGGGATTTCTGTTCCCCGCCTTCGACGACCGTTCGGCGAATATATACAACGCTCTTTTTTACAGCAAAAATCCCGACGAGGTACACCAGAACATCATTGACGCACTGTTTCACGTAGACCCGCCCATGTCTGCCGAGGAACAGAAGATTCTGTTCGACGATGCTCTGAGCAGTGCGCTGCAGGAGGACTGCTGCTACGACGTCGTACAATCCGTTCACGAGCAGGTGCGCTGCCGCATCGCGGAGCACAAAGAGAGCAAAGATCCTGAGCCTCTCGTCCTGTCCATTCCCGAAGTCGGCGATGTCCTGAGACACAGCGGAGTTCCTGCCGAAAAGGCCGAAGCGTTCCAGCAGGAGTGCCGCGAACGCTATGGAGAATTTGCGGAGCTGAACCCGCGTAATATCATCGAAAGCGGGAAATTCCGGATCGAGACGCCCGACGTAAAGATTTCCGTGGCACCGGAGTACAGCAGCATGATCGAGACCCGCATCATAGACGGAAGTTCCTATATTCTGATTCCGGCCGGCGACGGCGTGGAGATCAACGGCATTCCGGTAAATGTTTCCGGCGTTTCCGGCGAGACAGAAGACAGCGGAGAGTAGTTGTCTCCGCCGTCCATCGTCTTCCTCCGCACGCATATCCCCACGAAAGAAGGGTCGCAGTTTCCCGCGACCCTTCTTTCTGTTAAAGAATATATAGATAAGATGATTTACACGATTTGTGTCAGACTGCTGAGCTGCTGCAGTCTGTTCCGGTTCATGGGTCTGACTCCCTGAAGACGGTAGCGCAGCCCCATCCTGTCATATTTGTTCTCCGCCATGTTATGATACCCCAGCAGCTCGATCTTCTTCACGGAACGGATCTTCCTGAGGAACTCGTTCAGACTGTAAATATACTGCTCGTCATCGTTAAAGCCGGGAACGATCACCTGACGGATCCAGATCGGCTTGTCCAGACGGTTGATCACCTCGATCAGACGAAACAGAGGACTCTGCTCCCGGCCGGTCAGCTCCCGGAACTTTTTCGGATCAATATGCTTGATGTCAAGCAGCAGCATATCTGCCGCATCGATGACCTTCTCCGACATATCGTCAAAATACGTTCCGCTGGTGTCAATCGCCGAGGAGATTCCTTCTCTCTTCAGCGCACGTACCGCTTCCAGAACGAATTCGCCCTGCAGCAGCGGTTCGCCGCCGGAAAATGTAACGCCGCCGTTGGCGCCGTAATACGGTCTTCCCCGTTTTGCGCGGCGCACGACCTCTTCCACGGTGATTTCCTGTCCGCCTGCCGGATTCCACGTGTCCGGATTATGGCAATAGGCGCACCGGGCAGGGCAGCCCTGCAGAAAGAATACGGTACGGATTCCCGGACCGTCAACCGCTCCGAACGTCTCTATTGAGTGTAATCTACCTGTCGCCATGTGTCAACCTGCTCCTCTGAATTCAAAATACTTTGCAAATACTCTTTCTTCTGCCGCGGCGCTGCCGACAGACTGCCGTCAGCACCCGCAGAACCCGCGCGGAGTTCTGCGGGAGGACATTATCCGATATCTTAAATCGCCTCGTGGAAGGTTCTCTCGATGACTTCCTTCTGATGAGCCTTGGACAGTGCGTTGAAGCGCACCGCGTATCCGGAAACGCGAACGGTCAGGCTCGGATACTTATCCGGATTATTGTACGCATCAATCAGCGTCTCGCGATTCAGCACATTCACATTGAGATGGTGCGCACCCTGATTGAAGTACCCGCTCAGCAGCGTAACCAGATTGTCTGTCCTCTGCTCCTTGTCCTTGCCAAGGGAGTCCGGTGTGATGCTGAAGGTGTTGGAGATTCCATCCTGGCAGGTGTTCCAGTCGATTTTGGCCACCGAGTTCAGCGACGCAACCGCTCCGTGGGTATCACGCTGGTGCATCGGGTTGGCTCCCGGTGCGAACGGCGTCGTCGCCCGGCGTCCGTCCGGTGTGTTTCCGGTCTTCTTTCCGTACATTACATTGGATGTGATCGTAAGCACCGACAGCGTGGTGACCGCGTTTCTGTAGGCAGGATGCTTTCTCAGTTCCGCGATGGACTTTTCCGAAATCGCGACCGCGATATCGTCTACTCTGTCGTCGTCATTGCCGTACTTGGGGAAGTCGCCCTCGGTTTTGTAGTCCACGATAATGCCTCTCTCATCGCGGATCGGCGTAACCTTCGCGTATTTGATCGCGGACAGGGAATCCGCCGCTACCGAGAATCCCGCAACGCCGAACGCCATCAGCCTCTTCACCTCGGAATCCAGGAACGCCATCTGCGATCTCTCATAATCATATTTGTCGTGCATGAAGTGGATGATGTTCATGATGCGTGCATATACGCCCATGAGCCACTCCAGATAAATGTTATATCTTCTCCATACCTCATCGAAGTCCAGCGGGCCGTCGCCCATGGGCTCCATCTGCGGTCCGATACGTTCACCTGTACGCTCGTCAATTCCGCCGTTGATAGCCAGCAGCAGGCACTTGGCGAGGTTGCACCGCGCGCCGAAGAACTGCATCTGTTCTCCCATCTGAATCGCAGAAACACAGCAGGCGATGGAATAATCGTCTCCGTAATTCGGTCTCATTTTATCGTCATTCTCGTACTGGATCGAATCCGTGTCGATGGAGACCTGCGCACAGAATCTCTTGAACGGCTCCGGCAGCTTCTCCGACCAGAGAACTGTCAGATTCGGTTCCGGCGCGGGCCCCAGATTGTACAAAGTATTCAGGTAGCGGTAGGTCATCTTGGTGACTCTGTGTCTGCCGTCTGCACCGATACCGCCCAGACCCTCTGTGATCCACATGGGGTCGCCGCCGAACAGCTCGTTATATTCATTGGTTCTCAGATGTCTCGCCACTCTGAGTTTGAGGATGAAGTCGTCAACGAATTCCTGAATCTGCTCTTCAGTGTATCTTCCTGACGCAAGGTCTCTCTCCGCATAGACATCCAGGAAGGTGGCGGTTCTTCCCAGCGACATCGCCGCTCCGTTCTCCTCCTTGATACCCGCAAGATATGCGAAGTACACCCACTGAATCGCTTCCTTCACATCCTGAGCCGGACGGGAGATATCAAAGCCGTAGCTCTCCGCCATCTTCTTGATCTCCTTCAGCGCGGCAATCTGGTTCCAGACCTCTTCAGCCAGCCGCACATTCTCCTCCGTCATCTCCTCGCGGGAACTGATTTCATCGTGATCCTTCTGCTTCTGCTCAATCAGATAATCCAGACCGTAAAGCGCGGCTCTTCTGTAATCGCCGATGATTCTTCCGCGTCCGTAGGCGTCCGGAAGACCGGTAATGAATCCAAGGTGTCTCGCCTTTCTCATTTCAGGAGAGTAGGCCTTGAACACGCCGTCATTGTGGGAAGTCATATAGTTGAACAGGAACTGAATGTTCTCGGGAAGTTCTTCACCGTACTCCGCAACCTCTTCCCGAACCATTTTGATTCCGCCAAAGGGGCAGATTCCTCTTTTCAGCGGTTCATCCGTCTGCAGTCCCACGATGATGTCTTTGTCCTTGTCAATGTACCCGGGCTCAAACGCGTTGATCCGCATGATTCTGCTGGCGTCCACCTTCAGTGTTCCACCGTTCTTCCTCTCTCTGACCAGGAGATCCTTCACCTTTTCATTGACCTCGGCCGTCCTTTCCGTGGGTCCCGCCAGGAAGCTGCTGTCGCCGTTGTACTGGGTGAAATTCAGATTGATGAAATCATCCACAAAGATCTGATCCTGCCAGAGGCCTCCTTTGAACCCTTCCCATTCTTTTCTCATACGATTACTCCTTTCAGCTGTCTATGTCAAATGCTTTCTATCAGCCGCGAAATGCGCCGCGCGGCTGCCTGTATCTTGTATACAAGAGCATATTAACATCTTGCCAGTATTCTCGTCAACCCCCTTTATCAGAATAAAATCATGTATTTTTATCCATACATTGAAAGTTTCCCCTATCCCCGCAGTTGGAACGGTTATAGGCGTTTTGACGGTTATTTTTCCGGGTATGTTTTTGCTTTGGGAAGAATCCGTACCGGATTTTCTTTGTTATCCGGTTTTTATACAGTTTTTCCCATTAAAAGTATTTTTATCCCATTTTGCATTTCCGCAGCGGCCGCAGTATAATAGTATCAGCAAAGGGAGGGTCTGTTATGTTTGCAGTTATCATCAATACTATAGCGATCGTCATCGGCACGAGTCTCGGGCTGATATTCAAAAAAGGGATTCCGGAGCGCGTTTCAGACATCATGATGAAGGTGATGGGACTGTGCGTCGTTATCATCGGCCTGCAGGGCTGTATACAGGAGAAAAACGCACTGATTCTCATCCTTTCCTGTGTGGCCGGTGCCGCTGTCGGCGAACTCTGCGATCTGGACGGCCGGATCAGCCGCGGAACAGAACGGCTCACGAAACGTTTCGAGACAAAAGAAGCAGAAGACGGACGAATCACAGCAGCGGAGGCCTTTATCAATTCCTGCCTGATCATGAGCGTCGGTGCCATGATGATCGTCGGTTCTCTGGACGCGGGCCTGAAGGGCAACTATACGATGCTTTACACAAAATCTCTGCTGGATCTCATCACCGGCGTCATGCTGGGCGCCACGATGGGCGCGGGCGTCTACGGATCCGCGCTCTTCACACTGATCGCACAGGGCGCCATCGTGCTGCTGTCTTCGTCCCTCGCGCCGTTTCTGTCAGACGCTCTGATCCTGGAACTTTCCTGCAGCGGAAGCCTGATGATCGTCGCCATCGGCACCAACATGCTTGAACTCACCAGTCTGAAGGTCATCAACCTTCTGCCCGCATTCCTCGCAGTGCCATTCGCTCTTCAGCTGATGCAGGCACTGGGGCTGTACTGACGCGGCGGACGGGCATTACCAGATACCCATCACCCGCTGAAGCACCAGACTCACCACCGTAATTCCGCTCCAGCAGCAGAGTCCCATGAGAATCGGTTTGCCTCCTTTCTTCACCAGTTCCACAACGTTCGTATTCAGTCCGATTGCCGCCATCGCCATGATGATGAAAATCTTGCTGAGTTCCTTCAGCGGCGTGAATATGTCCGCAGGAACGCCGGCGCCTGTCGCGGCCGTCGTGATGACAGATGCGAGGATAAAATAGAGAATGAACATCGGGAAAACACTGAGAACCGAAACGTTTTTACCTTCCGCGCGTTCCCTGACATCCTCCTTCCGCGTCTGCATGAATGCGATCGCCATCGTAATCGGAATAATCGCCAGAGTCCTGGTCAGTTTGACCGTAACCGCCTTGTCCAGTGTCGCCGTTCCGAGATTCCACATGCTGTCCCAGGTCGCCGCTGTCGCAGTCACCGACGACGTATCGTTCACCGCCGTTCCGGCGAAAACGCCAAACGCCTCTCCGCTGGCGGTATCAAAGCCAAGCAGATGTCCGAGAGGCGGAAACAGAACCGCAGCCAGAACGTTGAAGAAGAAAATCACTGAAATCGCCTGGGCGATATCCTCGTCTTTCGCATCAATTACACTTGCCGTTGCCGCCACTGCTGAACCCCCGCAGATGGACGATCCCACCCCGATCAGCATGGAAATCTGCCCCGGCGTGCCGGTCGCTTTATGAAAAAGCCAGGCGATGACCAGGGACGTGGTAATCGTACAAATGATGATCGGCAGCGACTGTTTCCCTGTCTGCGCGATAACGCCGAGATTCAGACCGAATCCCAGTAATACCACGGCCGCCTGCAGAATCTTCTTTGAGGTAAAAGCAATTCCCGCACGGTACACCTCTTTGTCACGCAAAGCCAGACAGAGTGCCATCCCGATCAGAATCCCGAAAATCGGTCCTCCCACAACAGGAAACGCCCTCCCCAGCAGCCATGCCGGCGCGGCGATTCCGATACAGAGCAGAATTCCTCTTCCATTCGTTTTCATAAATTCCATTCTCTTTTTCTGTTTCCTCACTTTCTCAGTTTATCCGCCTTCAGCGGACTTCTCACATCATACCTTCTTTCAGCTATAATGTAAAATCATATTTTTTCATATATCCATACGGAAATTTTATGATACAATAATATAGTGTCTGCCCATTAAGTCCCCGCCGGACTTAATGGGCGCTGACGGCAGTTTATCAGCAGCGCCGCGGCGCACCATCTAATGGAAGAAGGCGCCGGCAGACACTAATTGATGCCTGTGCTCAGGGATTCGGCCGTTTCCGAATCCCACTGCCGCAGGGTTTTCGGATGAAACGCTTGAAAACCTTGCGGCAGGCTACCGAATATGCTCTTTGTATTATTGATATTTCAAGCATATTCGGTGGCTGAGCACGCATTAATATATGTATTGTCGGCATTTCGGGCACACGCCCCCTGAGGAGGAATTTCAGCATCATGTTAGATTATCGGCTGCAGACCTTTCTTACGGTCTGCGAAACCCTGAACTACACCCGTGCGGCGAAAGAACTCGGACTTACGCAGCCGGCGGTGTCCCGACACATCAGGAGCCTGGAAGTGGAATACGGCGTACCGCTCTTTGTGCACAAAAATAAACGCATCTCGCTTTCCCCTGCGGGGACTCTGCTGATGCGACACGCCCGGACGATCCGCAGCGACGGTGAACTCCTGCGTCAGCAGCTGAAGGACACGAATGCTCAGGTTCGGGAACTTCATATGGGCACCACCAAAACCATCGCCGACTTTGTCATCGGCCGCCCGATAGTTCGTTTTCTGCGCGAAAATCCCGATCTCAGACTTCATCTGTCCGTCTCCAACACAACAGAACTGCTGGAACGGATCCGTCAGGGCACGCTGGATGTGGCACTGGTCGAAGGGCACTTTGACTCCGGGGAATTCGATTTCTGCCGGTACAGCACTGAGGAATTTATTGCGGTAGCGTCAGCGAAGCATGCTTTTGCACACGAACCGCTGAATCTCCGTGAGGTTCTGAATGAACCTCTGCTGATCCGGGAACCGGGCTCGGGCACGAGGGATATTCTTGAGAAAAACCTCGCCGCAGCGGAGCTGAACATCGGCGATTTCAGGCGGTGCGTTGAAATCGGAAGTATGCACATCATCCTGCAGCTGCTGGAGGCGGATATGGGAATCTCCTTTATGTACCGCGCGGCCGCAGCAGAGGCACTGTCACGGGGAAGTCTGCGACAGCTCCGACTGTGCGATTTCCGGGTGAAGCATGATTTCAGTTTCGTATGGAACAAAGGAAGCCTTTTCGCGGATACGTTTCGCAAAATCTGCCGGGAACTGCGAGAGTAGTCCACCCGACCGCCCGCACCGCATCAGACAGAAAGCCGCCGCACCTGCGCCTCTCAGCGCCCGGTACGGCGGCTTTCCCGTCTTCCGACATATCATTTCTGTCTGCTTTCGCAGACTTAATCCTCCAGATCCTCGCCGGCCCAGTCGTCGCTGGACCATTCCTCGTCCGGCCAGTCCTCGTTGACGAAAATACGTTTCATGACCTGATCCATTCCGATAACCAGAGTCACCCCGGTGACTACTCCGACGCCAATGACAGCCAGCATCACCTTCGCGGCTTTGGACGTGGTCTTTCTGCCCTGATCCGCTTTATTCGCGCTCATTTTGTTCATGTTCTACCTCCTTCAGATCACCTGTACGTTCTTGTCTTAACAAAGTCAACTACCAGATCCGCAGCCGCTTCTTCGGAGATATAGCTGCTGTTAATGCTGAGATTGTAGTTTTCATACGCTCCCCATTTCTGGCAGGTGTGATAATTATAGTAATTCGCCCGGGCTTTGTCGTAGGTCGTGATCTTTTTTCTGACCTCCTCCGGGTCGTCCCCGTATACCTCCACACAGCGTTTGACCCGATCCGGAAGCTCCGCATAGATGAAGACATTAGTCACATTCGGAATATTCTTCAGAATGTAATCCGCGCAGCGTCCGACAATGACGCCCTCGCCGAGCTCGCCGATCTGCTCGATGATATCGAACTGTGTCAGAAAGAGTTTCTCGTTCATGGAAATCGGTTCGCGGTAGATATTATCGCCGAACACCATCGCGGATGACAGCGTGTAAGTAAACGCACTCTTCGCTCTCAGTTCTGCCGATTCAATCACCTCGCGGGAAAGACCGCTTTTCTTGACAGCGATGTCGATGATTTCCTTATCATAACACGGGACGCCCAGCTTCTCCGCAATCATGGCGCTGATCTGTCTGCCGCCGCTTCCATATTCTCTGCTTACTGTGACTAGTTTCTTCATTTGCCTCACCCCTTCTTTGTATATCATCATTATATACTAAATGCGGCGGAAAAGAAACAGCATTTTTCAGACAATATTTTCGCAGGGCACGGGCGCGGGCACTCGACCGTCTTTGATTCCGCCGTCGTCATGCGGATGACGCAGATGCGAGACCGGCTGGCCTCGCATTCACAGATATCAAGCGGTACAGAGCTCGCCCGGCCGCGCCGCCGTTGTCCTCAGGACACCTTTTCGAACTGGGAATTGTAGAGTTCCGCGTAGAATCCGTTTTGTGCCAGAAGCTCCTCATGAGTCCCCTGTTCAATGATATCGCCGTGGTTCATGACCAGAATCAGATCCGCGTTCCGTATCGTGGAAAGGCGATGAGCGATGACAAAGCTGGTCCGCCCCTCCATCAGAGTGTCCATGGCGGTCTGGATCTGCTCCTCTGTACGGGTATCCACCGATGAGGTGGCCTCGTCCAGAATCAGCACACGATTATCCGCCAGAATCGCGCGGGCGATAGTGAGCAGCTGCTTCTGCCCTTGTGAGACATTGGTGGCGTCCTCGTTCAGCTCCATATCGTAACCTCCCGGAAGAGTCCGGATGAAGTGATCAGCGTGAGCCGCCTTCGCCGCAGCGACGACCTCCTCATCCGTCGCATCCAGACGCCCGTAACGGATATTTTCCATAATCGTTCCGGAAAACAACCATGTGTCCTGCAACACCATACCGAAGTTCTCCCGCAGCTCGTGACGATCGAACCGGCGTATATCCACGCCGTCCAGCGTGATACTTCCGGCATTCACATCGTAGAAGCGCATCAGCAGCTTGACCATCGTGGTCTTGCCGGCGCCGGTCGGGCCGACAATGGCGATTTTCTGGCCGGGCTCGGCCACCGCGCTGAAGTCGTTGATGACAATCTGATCCTCACTGTATCCAAACCGGACATGGTCAAACCGGACGCGTCCCTCAACCTTCTCCAGATGAACCGGATCCGGAGGCGTCAGCTCCTCCTCTTCCTCTGCGAGGAATTCAAAGACACGTTCCGAGGCCGCCGTCATAGACTGCACCTGATTCATGACCTGTGCGATCTGGGCGATGGGCTGCGTCAGATTCTTGACGTACTGGATAAACGCCTGAATATCTCCGATTCCGATGGTTCCGCGTATCGCCAGGAATCCCCCGGAAATAGCGACACCTGCGTATCCCAGATTTCCGACAAACATCATCAGAGGCTGCATGATTCCCGAAAGGCACTGCGACTTCCAGGCAGAATCATAGAGCACGTCGTTGGTCTGCCCGAAAGTTTCAATCACATCGTCCTCTTTGCTGAACGCTTTGATAACCTGCTGCCCGGCGAAATTCTCCTCTACCTGTCCGTTGATGTGGCCCAGATAATTCTGCTGTGTCTTGAAATATTTCTGCGAGAAGCGGATCAGAAGAGTCATCAGCACCGCAGAAACCGGAATGACGACAAGTGCGATCAAAGTCATCAGCGGAGAGATGGTCAGCATCATCACGATCACGCCGATGATGGTCGCCACAGATGTGATAATCTGCGTAATGCTCTGATTCAGTCCGGTTCCAAGTGTATCGACATCATTGGTGATGCGGGAGAGAACCTCGCCGTAGGTTCTGCTCTCAAAGTATTTCATGGGCATGCGGTCAATTTTCTCTGCAATCTCCCGGCGCATGCGATAGCAGATTTTCTGGGTGATTCCCGTCATGATCCAGCCCTGCAGAAACGCGAACACCGCGCTTGCGATATACAGACTCAGCGTTATCAGGAGAATACGGGCGATCGTTCCGAAATCAATTCCTCCGGTTCCGCTGATCTTCCGCATGAGCCCCTCGGCAATCTCCGTGGTGGCGTTTCCCATGATTTTCGGTCCCATCACGTTGAACACCGTGGATGCAGCCGCGAATATCATCACGAAAAACACGCCGATTCTGTATCTTCCCATATACCGGAGCAAGTCCCCGAAGGACTTCCGGAAATGCTTCGGTTTTTCACCGGGGATCATCCCCGCGGGTCCGCCGTGGCCTCCGGGTCCCCCCGGCCCGGGATGTCTGCGGGGCGCCGTTTTCATCGAACTGTCTTCCTTCATCTATATCCCCTCCAATTCTGTACTGGAAAGCTGCGATTCCGCGATCTGGCGATACACTTCACAGTTCTCCATCAGCTCCTGATGGGTTCCCTTTCCCACCATATGTCCTTCGTCCAGCACCAGGATCTGATCCGCGTTCAGGATCGTGCTTATCCGCTGTGCCACAACAATCGTCGTCGCATCCTTTACCTTCTCAGACAGCTTTTTCCGCAGCTTCGCATCTGTCTTCATGTCAAGCGCCGAAAAGCTGTCGTCGAAAATCAGTATCCTCGGCCGCCGGGCGATGGCTCTGGCAATGGCAAGCCGCTGCTTCTGTCCGCCGGACACGTTGCTTCCTCCCTGTGACACATCACTTTCAAAGCCCATATTTTTCTCTTCAATGAAGTCTGCCGCCTGGGCGATCTCTGCGGCCTCCCGCATTTCCTCGTCGGATGCGTCTTTGTTCCCGAAACGTATGTTGGAGGCGATGGTTCCGGAGAACAGCACTCCCTTCTGAGGAACAAAGCCTATTTCACCGCGCAGAGCGCGCAGGCTCAGATCCCGGATCTCCACACCGTCCACCTTCAGCCTTCCTCCGGTAATATCGTAGAAGCGGGGAATCAGATTCACCAGAGTACTTTTTCCGGAACCCGTGCTCCCGATAATGGCAGTAGTCTTTCCCGGCTCCGCCGTAAAGGTGATATCCGTCAGCACATTATGCTCCGCGTCCGGATAACGGAAGTCCACATGCTCGAATTCCACAACACCCTTCGGCGCGCTGATTTCCCGGGGATGCTCCGGGTCCTGAATCGAAGATCCGGTCCGGATGACCTCATCGATCCGTTCCGCTGCAACACCTGCTCTGGGAAGTATGATGGACATGACCGTGATGATTAAGAAGGACATGACGATCATCATCGAATATGTGATGAATGCGGTCATCGCGCCCACCTGAAGTGTCCCGTCGTCAATGCGGTGTGCCGATACCCAGGTTATCAGCACGATCAGCGCGAACATAAACATCTGCATGGATGGCTGCATCAGTGTCATGACGCGGTTGGTAAACAGCTGCGTCCTCTTCAGCCTCTCGTTGGCGACATCAAATCGCTTCTCTTCCTCCTTCTCTCTCCCGAAGGCGCGGATTACCGAAAGTCCGGTGAGGATCTCCCGCGAGACCCGGTTCAGACCGTCCACAAGCTTCTGCATGATCCGGAACTTCGGAAGCGTGACTGCGAAAAGAACGCCCACAAACGCAATGATCATCAGAATCGCCAGAGCGATGATATATCCCATATGAGCGCCGGTCTGTGCCACCTTGATAATGCCCCAGATTCCCATAATCGGTGCATACATGACCATGCGCAGCATCATGGTCGTCACCATCTGTATCTGCTGCACGTCGTTGGTACAGCGTGTAATCAGCGACGCAGAGGAAAATCTGCCGATTTCCGCATTGGAAAAGCTCATCACGTTCCGGAACAGCTTTCCTCTCAGATCACGTCCCACAGAAGCTCCGATCCGCGCCGCGAAGAAAGAAGCCACCGCCGCGGCGATAAACATCATCAGCGCCATCAGAAACATCCTGCCGCCTTCTCTCCATAGATACTGTTTCTGGATCCGGTTTACGTTCATCCCCGCCGCTTTGTCACATCCGGCCGCATAGGCGATTCCCATGGATTTCAAAGTCTGTGTCCCCACTGAATCGATGGTCTTCTCCATCTGTTTCTTCGCATTCGTCACCGCCGAATCCGACATAACTCCGGAATCGATCATGCTCTGCATCATCGAACGCATATCCACATATGTCTTCACTTTTCCGTTCTCGTCCTCCGCCCGGAAGGTGTCGATGTCATAATGAAGAAGTTCTCCGATTTCCTTTACCGACATATCGTCAATACGCGATGCGACAGCCCTGCTCTGAGAATTCTTCTGCTGCAGCAGAAAAGAACGGATGATTTTTCTGAACTGGGATACACTGGTATGTCCCATCTCGTAGGTGAGTACGATCGGAGTCAGAAGTTCCTGATCTAGTTCGTCCAGCCTGTCTCCATCCGTGACGTTCAGAACATACCGGCTCCCCTGTCTGGTGTAGATGCTATTCCACGTCTTTTTCTCCGTCTTTGTCATGAAGATTCCCGCGGCTTTATACTCCTCCGCCGTTACCTTCTCCGGCACGATATGCTCAATGCCCTTGTTCTGAATCCCCACATCGATGATATCCTGTGTGTACTCCGGCAGCGCCAGGTCACAGTAGGCCTGAATGCAGAGCATCAGCGCCAGAATTATAACGGTAACTCGGTAGGGCTTCAGATTCCCTATTATTTTCCTCATATATTTTCATCTCCCTTCCCTTTATCGCAGCACTCTGCTTTCTCCGCCTCCGCGGCGTCCATCAGCTGCGCCAGAGAATCCAGCAGCGTTCTGACATTCTCCTGTCCCATCCGGAGAAAAATACCCCGAAAGAACCGGTCCATCTGCGACCTGCACTGTCCGCATTTTTCCCAGCCTTTTTCAGTAAGGCGCACCAGCGTATTTCTCCGGTCACCGGGATCCGCAGATCTCTGGGTATATCCCTTCAGCTCGAGATTCCGGAGACTCCGTGAAACGGCCGGAGGCGGCACCGGTAGTGCCTGCACGATATCCGATACTCTGACGAAATCTCTGTCTCTCATCTCATGGCCGATAGCGATCATGGTATGCAGATCCCCCTGATTCAGATCACAGTCCTTTATCTGCGGATGGAGCCGTTTGATGCGTCCGATCAGATGAATCAGTTCCCGCTGGTCTTCGCGAATCCGTTCACTTTCTTCATTTTCTGCCTTCTTTCTTTCCATACGTTCTCCTTCCGCGCCGCTCTGACTGCCCGCGTCTGCATATCATTATCTTTGTTAATAATTAACAATGTTAACGATTCTAGCACTGTGCCTTCACCGTGTCAAGAAAAAACTCGCAAAGATCACATAAACTTTTATAAAAAAATCCGCTGCGTAACATTTGTTACCGTCATTTTCCCGCTGACGTGATATTATGCAGACAACATACGAAATCGATACGCAGTGACGGCGCCCCGGGATCCGGCTTTTCCGAGCCTCTCAGAGCGCACGCTCAGCAAACGCCATGAAAACGGAGGTAATCAATATGGAAAACAAAATGTTCTGCTATCAGTGTCAGGAAACCGCCGGCTGCACGGGCTGCACCGTGTCCGGAGTATGCGGCAAGAAGCCGGAGGTCGCTGCGATGCAGGATCTTCTGATTTATGTCACAAAGGGACTTTCCGCGGTCGCCTGCCGGCTCCGTCAGGAGGGAACCGCAGTCAGCAAGGATGTCAATCATCTGGTGACTCTCAACCTGTTTACTACAATCACAAATGCAAACTTCGACAAGGACGCCATCGTGGCCAGAGTCAAGGAAACACTGGCAGTCAAGCAGCAGCTTCTGGATCAGGTCCGCAACAACAACGACCTGCCTCCGGCTGCGCTGTGGAACGGAAGCGAGGACGAGTATGCGGCTAAAGCCGCCGCCAACGGAGTTTTGTCCACCAAAGACGAGGATGTGCGCTCCCTGCGCGAACTGATCACCTACGGTCTCAAGGGGCTCTCTGCCTATACAAAGCATGCGAATGCACTGCTGGAGGATGACGCCGACGTCGATGTGTTCATCCAGGAGACGCTGGCAAAGACTCTGGACGATTCGCTGTCCGTGGACGACCTGGTCGCACTGACACTGGAAACCGGAAAATACGGCGTACAGGGCATGGCGCTGCTGGACAAGGCCAACACCGGCGCTTACGGAAATCCGGAAATCACCACGGTGAATCTGGGTGTCCGCAGCAACCCGGGAATTCTGGTCTCCGGTCACGACCTGAAGGATCTGGAGATGCTTCTGGAGCAGACAAAGGGAACCGGCGTGGACGTCTACACTCACTCCGAGATGCTGCCGGCCCACTACTATCCGTTCTTCAAGAAATATGACAACTTCGTAGGCAACTACGGAAATGCCTGGTGGCAGCAGAAGGACGAGTTCGAGAAATTCAACGGACCGATCCTGATGACAACCAACTGCATCGTCCCGCCGAAAGACAGTTACAAAGACCGTCTTTGGACCACCGGCGCCGCCGGATATCCGGGATGCAGGCACATCGACGCGGCCTACGGCGAGGTAAAGGACTTCTCGCCCATCATCGAGCAGGCGAAGAGCTGTTCCGCTCCCACAGAACTGGAGCAGGGTGAGATTGTCGGCGGATTCGCGCACGAGCAGGTGTTCGCGCTGGCCGATCAGGTGGTGGACGCCGTCAAGTCCGGTGCGATCAGGAAGTTCGTCGTAATGGCAGGCTGCGACGGCCGTCAGAAGACGAGAAGCTACTATACGGACTTCGCGAAGGCTCTGCCGGAGGATGCGGTGATCCTGACCGCAGGATGCGCCAAGTACAAATATAACAAGCTGGGACTGGGCGACATCAACGGAATCCCCCGTGTTCTCGACGCCGGTCAGTGCAACGATTCCTATTCTCTGGCGCTGATCGCGCTGAAGCTGAAGGAAGTGTTCGGACTGGACGATGTCAACGATCTGCCGATCGTCTACAACATCGCGTGGTATGAGCAGAAGGCAGTCATCGTACTGCTGGCGCTCCTGTCCCTGGGCGTGAAGAACATCCACCTCGGACCGACCCTTCCGGCCTTCCTGTCGCCGAACGTGACCAACGTTCTGGTGGAGAACTTCGGAATCGGCGGAATCGGCACAGTCGAGGACGACATTCAGAAATATTTCGGCTGATATTCAACAGCCCGGCGGCTTCCGCGGCCGCGGAAGCCGATACAGTCAAAAGCGCCCCGTGCGATACAGTTCGCCGGGGCGCTTTTTTTAAGCATTATTCGAAAATCCTCGTAATATCCTGATACCGATTGATTACTCGATAAATCTCAACATACTCTTTACTTGCCTTGTAGATAATCACATAATCTTCCCATATCGCATATTTATAATCTGTCCTGAAACTGACTCGTTTTGAAAGATCTGATCCCATTCCCGGAAGCATCTGGAGATTTTCAAATTTACCGTAAATTTCCTTTATAGTCTTTGCCGCATATTCCTCATTGTCTTCAGCAATATAATCCCGAATATTCTTCAGTTCCTTTGCAACAATCGGGTTAATCCGCAGTTTTAACATCTTATTCTCCCACAAGTGCCTTCAATTCATCCAAATTCAGCCATCCTTCACCGTCTTTCACTGCTTCTTCGGCTTCCTGCAGCTTCATCAAAAGCTTTTTTTCTGCACGATCACGCTCATAATCTTCAAAATCCATAACCACAAAACGCCCTCTGCCGTTCTTGGTAAGATATACAGGTTCACCTTTGCGACAGTTTTTCAGGACTTCATTATAATTTCTCAAATCAGATACCGGTAAAATACTCGCCATATACTTTCAGCTCCTTCCTTGATTTTATCTTGTTTCTGCTACTTGATGCGTGCTCAGCTACCGAATATGTTTGAAATATCAATAGTACAAAGAGCATATTTGGTAGCCTGCCGGCGCATCCTTCCATTGGATGGTCACCGCAGCGCTGTTGACAAACTGTCGTCAACGCTCGTTAAGTCCGACGAGGATTTAATGAGCAGACACTACTTATATTATACACAAAAGCTGTAAAATTCAACGTGAATTTTTACAGCTTTTTCAAGCGATAATTCAGTCTTTGTTGTTACAGAATTCCGAATCCGAATAACGAATAAGATATCATTCTTTATTGAATATAAACTACATTTGCTATTAATATTCGTGCCAATCACTCTTATTACTTAAGCACCGCTCCGCGCAAAGATGTATTGAATTATTCAGAAAAATACGTTTAGATGTTATTGTGCACTCTATCTGTTAAAAAAATCCGGATGTCTGCAACGCTTGATACAAATGTTAAATTACGTTGCTTGATTAGCAGGAAATCCGGTGACATAATGGAAATAGAATACAGAGAAGCCGACTGCAAAACGGCAAAGACAAATAGGAAAGGCAGGATCTATGACGCTCAGTGAAAATATAAAAAATTTGCGCAAACGAGCAGTAATGACTCAGGAACAACTTGCTGATAAGCTCGGCGTTACAAGACAGACCGTGTCAAAATGGGAAAATAACATGTCTGTTCCGGATGCAGATATATTGTCTGAGATGGCAGATGTTTTTGACGTTTCGGTAAGCGAACTTCTCGGATACGGCGCGAACAACGGTTCAACAAAAGACTATGCCAAAATTTTAGCCTCATTGAATGGAGAACTTGCAGAAAAGAGCCGATTCCGGAAATCAATCCTACGGATTATAAAAGCGGTGCTGATACTATTGGGTGTGGGGTTCGCAGCACTGATACTGTATATTTTATTTTGGATGTTCATTGCCGCAGGCATGTAATCAATGTACAAACATTGCCTGAAAAGCTCCGACAAAAGCTTACAAGGTTTTGTGCTCATGCAACGAGAGTACGAACCCTTTTTTGTGAACAGGTACAAATCAGAACAGTATTTTTTCCTCTGTCCGCTTGTTATCTTTCCGCGTCGTGCTATTATAATTAGTATCTGCTCATTAAGTCCCCGTTGGACTTAATGGGCGCTGACGGCAGTTTATCAGCAGCGCCGCGGCGCACAATCTATCCAACGGTAGTGTGCGCCGGCAGACACTACTTGATGCCTGTGCTCAGGGATTCGGCCGTTTCCGAATCCCGCTGCCGCAGGAGTTTCGGATGAATCGCTTGAAAACCTTGCGGCAGGCTACCGAATATGCTCTTTGTATTATTGATATTTCAAGCATATTCGATAGCTGAGCACGCATTAATTAGTATCTGCTCATTAAGTCCCCGTCGGACTTAATGGGCGCTGACGGCAGTTTGTCAGCAGCGCCGCGGCGCACAATCTATCCAACGGTAGTGTGCGCCGGCAGACACTACTTGATGCCTGTGCTCAGGGATTCGGCCGTTTCCGAATCCCGCTGCCGCAGGAGTTTCGGATGAATCGCTTGAAAACCTTGCGGCAGGCTACCGAATATGCTCTTTGTATTATTGATATTTCAAGCATATTCGATAGCTGAGCACGCATTAATTAGTATCTGCTCATTAAGTCCCCGTCGGACTTAATGGGCGCTGACGGCAGTTTGTCAGCAGCGCCGCGGCGCACGATCCGACGGCTGAACGCGCATTAATATATAAGGAGTGTGAATAAATATGAACAGGAAAATTGGCGTAATCGGCGGCATGGGACCCATGGCCAGTCAACTTTTTTATAAGATGGTCACGGAGAAAACGGTTGCGGACAGAGACCAGGATCACGTCCCGATGATGATTCTGAGCGACCCCCAGATGCCGGACCGCACGCAGGCGATTCTCAGCGGGAAGACAGATGAGGTCACAGCGCGTCTCCTTGAGGACGCACGGACGCTGGAAAACTGCGGCTGCGACGCCATCGCGATCACCTGCAACACGGCTCATTACTTTGCGGACAAAATCGCCGGCGAACTGCGTATTCCGATCATCCATATGATCCGGGAGACTGCCGAAGAAACTGCAAAGGAGGCGGCAGCAACAGGAAACCGCAGGGTCGCCATACTTGCCACGGACGGAACCATCCGAACCGGACTTTACCAGAAGGCGCTGGAAGCGCAGGGACTTGAGCCTTTTGTTCCCGGCCCCGAAGGTCAGGCGCTGGTCATGCATGAGATTTACGACTGTGTCAAGGCGGGTCTTCCATACGATCGGGAGGCCTGGACGGACATCCACAGAGAACTGACCGGGCACGGATGCGGGCGGGCGCTTCTGGCCTGCACGGAGCTTTCCGTCATCGGCAGCGACAACGACCTTGGCGATATGTATAAAGACCCGCTGGAGGTTCTGGCGCGCCGCGTCATTGAATTTTCCGGTCACAAAGTAAAACCGGATCGGTAATGCCGATGTGACACCTGCTGATTTCGCCGCTCCGGCTCACCGGCGAGCTCGCGGAGCAGTCTGTGTACGACCGGCACGGCAGCCACGGTATGTCGGCGCGCTCGCGAGCCAGACCGGGCACAATAGACGCGGCATATCGGTGCGCTTGCGGAACAGTCTGTGTACGACCGGCACGGCAGCCACGGCGCACCGGTGCGTTTACATATTTTCATTTTTTATTTTGTTTTATGTTTTATGTTTTTCTTGCAGGAGGTAAGTTTTATGAGTAAGAAAGTGCCATGCATTCAACATGTGATGGACACCAGCCAGGGTCTGAACAGACACATGACGACCCGCGCCGCAGTCATGACCGGCGTCGGCGGCACCATCGGAACGGGACTGTTTCTGAGTTCCGGAGACGTTATTTCCACAGCCGGGCCGGGCGGAGCCATCGTGATGTACCTCATCGGCGGTCTGATCGTCTGGCTGATGACCACCTGCCTGGGCGAAATGTCTGCCGCCATGCCGGTTTCCGGAAGCCTGCAGGCCTATTCCACAGAATTCGTAGGGCCGGCCATGGGCTTCACCATCGGCTGGGTCAACTGGATCGGCGGTGCTATGACCATCACCGCACAGGTTGTGGCCTCCGCCATCATCATGCGGGACATCATCCCCAATTCCCCTACATGGCTTTGGATCGTTGTATTCTCCGCACTGCTGTTCGGCGTCAATATGCTGGACGTCAAGATTTTCGGAAACATCTCCTTCTGGGCCTCATCCATTAAACTGATCATGATCGTCGCCTTTGTCATCGTAGGCGCAGGAATGATGGGCGGTCTCGGAAGCGGAGACGCAGTAGGCTTTTCCAACTTCAGTGACGGTGCGTTCCCGACCGGTCTCGCCGGAATGGGAGCAGTCATTCTGACATCCTTCTACGCCTATGCCGGAACGGAGATCGTTGCGTCTACAGCCGGCGAGATTCAGGATGAGAACAAAATGGGCCGGGCCATCAACATCACTCTTCTGGTACTGATCGGCTCCGTCGTAATCAGCATCGCCATCGTCGCAGCTCTGCTCCCCTGGCAGCAGGCAAATGTTCTGGGCAGCCCCTTTGTCTACGTGTTCCGCAACGCCGGAATGCCCAGCGCAGCCCTGATCGTCAACATCGTCGTTCTGACCTCTGCGCTGACCTCAGGCAACTACTTCACCTTCGCCTGCGCGCGGTACCTGTGGTCCATGGCCAAGTTTGAGCAGGCGCCGAAGTATTTCGCAAAGACCAACAAAAACGGCGTGCCGGCAAGATCGCTGATCGTCTCCATGCTCTTCGCGATGATCGGCATCGTCGCTCAGTTCGTCGCAGAAGACACCGTATATCTGTTTATCGTTTACTTCATCGGAGGCGCCAACATCTTCATGTATTCCGTAATCTGCATCTCCCAGTACAGATTCAGAAAGCGTTATATCGCAGAGGGCGGTGATCTGAAGGATCTGAAATTCCGGGTCGCGAGTTATCCTCTGGTACCGATTCTGGGCGTCCTGGCCTTCCTGGTCATGCTGGTCGTATCCCTTATTGACGCCTCACAGCGTACAGGAATCATCGTCAGCGCGATCTGCTACATCGGCATCTACATCCTTGCAACGCTTTACGTGAAGAAGCACGGCGACGCGAGAGCGAAGAATATCGATATGTAGTGAACAAAACCATGCGGCAACGCACGGCGCAGTTTACTGCCGTCACAAACATGACCCGTGTGCGGATTCTCTCCGCGCGCGGGACTTCTCTTATCTGATGATCTGACATGCAGGAGGTAATCATATGATTGAGAAAAACAGAATGTATGACAACATGAAAAGGCTCGTCGAGGTTCCCAGCGTTTCCGGCACAGAGGATGAGATTCTGGCCGCACGGAAGCTGGAGGAGCTGCTTTATGAGATTCCTTATTTCGCGGAGCACAAAGACAACGTCCGGCTGGTTCCCCTGGAAAACGATCCCTTCAACAGAGTCATCGTCACCGCTTATCTGGAATGCTGTCCGCAGAGCAAAAAGACCGTCATCCTGACCGGTCATTATGACGTGGTAGACGTCGAGGAGTTCGGCAGCCTCCAAAAGGATGCATACGATATCGAAAAAATCAGCCGCGAGATCAACCGGATCCCGCTGGATGACAGCGCCCGAGAGGATTTCGAGAGCGGTGAATGGTTCTTCGGCAGAGGTACCGCGGATATGAAATTCGGCCACGCTTTGTGTCTGGAGCTCCTTCGCTATTATTCCGAAAACGGCGGTATCAACGGCAATCTTCTGTACACCGCGGTCTGCGGCGAAGAAACCAATTCGGAGGGAATGCTCCGGGCGGTTCCCTTCTTCAATCAGATGACCGATGAGAAGGGGCTGGACTACCAGGCCCTCCTGCTGACCGAATGCTATACTGTGGACGACAAATCCAAGGAGGACGTTCACTATGTCCACATGGGCGCTTCCGGGAAAATCATGCCCATGTTCTTCTTTGTCGGCGAATCCACCCACGGCGAAGCACCCTTCATGGGCATTGACCCCAACCTCCTCTCCGCAGAGGTTTACAGGCGCATGAGCCTCAACGTCGATTTCTGTCAAACTGCGCGGGGCGAAGCGACGCCGGCTCCGGTATGCCTGAAAAGCATGGATCTGAAATCGACCTACTCCGTCTCAATCCCGATGTACGCAGCATCCTACTACAACATCATCAGCGTGGATCTGGATCCGGAGGTGGCGATGAGCAAGCTGAAGGAAATCGCCTTCGAGAGCTTCAATGCGGCGAATGAGCTGTACGACCGGAGAATCAGCGAATATGAGGCGCGCTTCGGTATCCGCTCTCAGCGTCATCGCCCGCAGCCCTGCGTCATGACCTTCCGAGAGGTGAACGACGCCGCAAGGTCGAACTACGAGCGGGACCGCAGCGCCGACGAACCGGACTACGATGCCTATATCGACCGGCTGATTCACGAATGGCAGGCCGAAAATCCGGAAATGCAGACCACAGCCATCCGGACCATGAAAAAAATCTATGAGATGTCCGGATTCAACAGGCCGATGATCATCATTTCCATTATTCCTCCATATTATCCGGATGTTTACCCCGATACCGGCGATCCGAAGGTGAAGAATCTGCTGGAATGCCTGGATCGAACCATTGAATACGCCCGGACAGAGTACGACACGACGCTTGAGGAGCGGGACTACTACATGGGGCTGTCCGACCTGAGCTACACCGGGCTGGACTCGTCCAAGAACTTTGACCAGCTTTTCCAGAACGTAATCGGCGTGAACCACATGTATTCTCTGCCCGAGGAGGATCTCAAGCGTTTCTCGGTCCCCGGCATCGTGCTGGGCGGCTACGGCAAGGACTTCCACAAGAGCACCGAACGCCTTAACAAAAAATACAACTTCGAGGTGCTCCCGTATCTGTACATCAACCTGATTAACGATCTGCTGAAGTGATGGCAGACTCAATTACAAACGCCGCACATGGACGACAGTTTCAGCCGTCCGTGTGCGGCTTTTTTTCTTCATCCGCTCCCCTCTTGTCATTCCCGCGCAGATTTCGTATAATAACCGTAGCAACGCGCTGGCTCCGGCGCATTCTGAGTAAACGGAAGCGAGTTTATTTATGAAATCTGATAACAATGTACAGTCTGTGGATCGAGCTCTGGACATCATTGAAGTTCTCTCCGAGGAAAGCGGCGGATTGGGGATCACTGAAATCGCGAAACGCCTGAACATGAACAAAAGCACCGTACACCGCATTGCCGCGACTCTGCTGAATCGGGGATATCTGGCGAAGGATCGGGACGGCAGTTATAAAATCGGACTGGAGCTTATCCGTGCGGTCGGATGTTATATCAACAGTCTGGAGCTCCAGACGGAGGCCAGGCCCTATGTCGCCAAAATTACCGGCGAACTGGGACTGACCTGCCATCTCGGCGTACTCGACGGTGACGAGGTCGTATACATCGAAAAAATGGACGTCTTCTCCAATGTGCGGCTCTATTCCCAGATCGGCGTCCACGTTCACGCTTATTCCTGCTCTCTGGGGAAATGCCTTCTTTCCAACTATTCCGCAGAGGAGGTGCGACACATCATGTCGAACTGCAGGTTCGTCCGGTTTACGGACAAAACGCTTTCCTCCATGGACGAACTGATCGCCGACCTGGACACCGTGCGACGCCGCGGCTGGGCCCTTGACGATGAGGAGTCTGAAATCGGTCACCGCTGCCTGGGTGCTCCCATCTACGACTATCGGGGCGATATCATCGCCGCCATATCTGCGAGCGGACCCACCAGCGTCTTCACTGAAGACCGGATTGAGAGTGTCGCATCGTATCTGACCGCACAGGCGATGGAGATCTCCCGCACCATGGGGTATACCGGCTGACTTCTCTCACAGGTACAAAGACCACTGCGCATAGCGTGGACGAAGAACGCTGAGCCTTCACAGCACAAAACGCGCTGAGCCTTCACAGCACAAAGCGCGCCGAACCTTCACGGTACAAAGGACGCCGCGCTCGCCGGGCGCATCACAAAAAAGCCCGCCGCCGGAGTCTGTGACACTGTCATCACAGACTCCGGCGGCGGTGTTATGTTTTGAGTCGGAGATCAGAAAATATTTTTCAGTACAATCGTCTTGCTGCGGGTCATCTCATTGAAGGTTGAGAATACGCCCTCGGTACCGATTCCGCTGTCTTTGTAGCCTCCGAACGGCTGCTCGAAGGCGCGGAAGAAGCTTGCCCCGTTGATGACTGCACCGCCGGCCTCCATTTTGGATGCAACGCGGAACGCCGTCTTCTGGTCACGGGTGAATACGCAGCTGGAAAGTCCGAATCTGGAGCGGTTCGCGATAGCAATCGCTTCTTCCTCGGTGTCGAATCCGATAATCGGAACGACCGGTCCGAAGATTTCCATATCGGACGCCACATCCGCGTCGGCCGGTACATCCACGATGACCGTCGGCTCATAAAATGCGCCGTCCCTGTGACCGCCGAGAATGATCTTTCCGCCCTGCTCCACGGTTTTGTTCACCTGTGCCTCCACCTTGACGGCCGCCTTCTCACTGATCAGGCATCCGATCTCAGTGTCCGGATCATCCGGCTGCCCCACCTTCAGACGCTTAATCCGTGCGACGGCCTTCTCTGCGAATTCATCCTTCAGAGAGTTATGAATCAGGAACCGCTTGCTCGCGCAGCAGACCTGACCGGTATTGTACATTCTGCCCCAGACAAGTTCTTCGACAGCCAGATCCACATCGCCGTCCTCCATGACAATGAACGCATCGTTGCCGCCCAGCTCCAGAGCAGTATGGGTCAGATTGTCCGCGCAGAGCCTCGCGGTGGAAATTCCCACTTCTGTGCTGCCCGTCAAAGTTACCAGATGCACCCTGGGATCTGTAATCGCAGCCTCCTTGACCGCGCCAGGCGCAGTCAGGCACTGAATCGCGCCGTTGGGAACGCCGGCCTCACAGAGCAGTCCGGTCAGCTTCAGCAGCGTCAGCGGATTGTCCGAGCTGGGAAGCACGATCGCCGCATTCCCCATCATCAGCGCCGGCGCCACCTTCTGATCAAACAGGTCGCAGGGGAAATTGAACGGAATGACACAAGCCACGACGCCGATCGGTTCGCGGGTGATCAGCTGCAGATTCGTATCCTGCCCCTGCTCTGTGCCCTGCGGAATAATGCTCCCGTAATAATGCTTGGCGTGCTCCATGAATCCGCTGAACCCAATGGGAATATTTCCGATCTCCGCCTGCGCTTCACGAATCGGCTTCCCGTTCTCCGCGCAGAGCGTCTGCGCCAGGTCATCTTTGTTCACCTCTACCAGCTGAAGGAACTTCTTCAGTACCTCAGCGCGCTTCCAGACCGGAAACTCCGCCCAGATCTTCTGCCCTTCAACTGCGGCATCCACCGCAGATTTCACATCCGCTTCCGTCGCGCGGGGCACGGATTCAATAACCGCTCCCGTCGCCGGATTGATGACATCAAAGGTTTTTCCGCTTTCACTGTCTACATACTTTCCGTTTATTACCATTTTCATACAAAATCACCTCCGTATGCTTCCGTCGTATGCTCTGTCCTATTTTTCAAATCCCGCAAAGGAAAGCATCAGCCCTCCACAGGTGTTTCTTCCATCGTCCTCATATCCGAACTCGCCGAAGGTGAACTCGGTAATGAACGGGACGCCGCCGGCAGCATCTTTCAGTGCTTTTGCCACCTCATCGATGCGATCGCCGATGCCCGCTCTTCTGCCGCCACAGTGAACCAGCATGTAGGCTCCGGGTTCTTTCCCGAGCTTTGTCTTCAGTTTCTCCAGCGTCTCACCGGTAGAGGAGATCAGCTGATCGACAGACCCTTCCATCAGAATCATCGCTGTACCGACCGCCGCGTTGTTGCCGATATTGAAGGTCATGTCCTCGTTCGCACTCTGGGGATGCCGGATCGCAATCAGGTCGCCAAGCGGATCCTTCACTCCCACCGGAGCGGTAACCGAATATCCCAGGAGATTTCCGCCCTCGATTTCCTCTTTCTTAGCGCCAGTCCACTCCATGTATTTCTCCAGCGCCGGAACTCCGTCAATCTCGCAGATCTTCCGGTAATCCTCGACCTTCGTGATGATGCCGGCCTTCTCAGTCTCCTTATATGCACCTGTATATACATCGGCAAAGGCTTTGTCGGTGTAGAAAAAGGCTACCGCAACGCCGTCCGGTGTAACCATGTCCGAGGTGTACAAAACCCACTCTCCTGTAATCGTATTGTCCGCGGCGCTTCCGCCGAACATCGGAACGCGTCCGATGACCTCCGTGATTCCCTTCAGATAGAATTCCTCTTCACCCGGAGAGGCTACCATGAAGAAATAATCCGGAGCGCAGTCCTTTCCGGCGTTTTTCATCGCCTCGACTGCGACCTTGTGGCCTGTCGTCCGTGCATCGCCCTCCTTCGGTGATCCCGCGACTCCGACGGTCATGTCCGCATCCCCCATCGCCATGATTCCTACGAATCCGTCATCTCCGGTCACAAAGCCCTGATCTGTAATGACTCCCGTAAAGGAAGTGTTGCCGATCAGAGGTACCCCGGGAAGCTCTTTACTGACCGCTCCCAGCAATGCCTTTGTGTCATACTGAACGCCGCTGTAAACGAACGCCACCTTCGCGTCCTCAACCGCCTTTACTGCAGCCGCAGCTTCTTTTCCCGCCAGTTCCGGGCTGGCGTTCACACTTGTTCCGGTTTTTGCATTCAACATATAGATCCCTCCAATCTGATTTTTCGAAATTCTTTATTTGTTTAGATAATACTCCATTCACGGGAAAAGTCAACGAACCCGGTTTTGTTCTGAGATACTCCTGTTTCACGATGCGGAACGACAGATTTTCTTCCGGCATACATATCTAGCACAGAACCGCTTTCAATCCCGTCGACGTAAGAAATACAGCCGTCTCCCATTCCTTCAGTTCCGGGCAAATTATCCGATAACTCATCCGGAAAACCTTTCGAAATTCTTTGTTTTCCGCCGAAAAACAGCGTATAATGAAGAAACAGTTAACGCACACGCAGCACCGGCAGCACAGGATTATCTTCGTGGCGCCGCCGGGCCGCAGCTGAAAGGAATTCTGAAAATGAACAATCTCACTGTTATGGACATCAGCCGCCTGCAGCTTGAAATCGAACGCCGCTTCGATGTGCACATTCACATCCACGACACCTGCAGCGGCTTCGACCTGTCGCTTGACGAACCGAATGCGGAGGTGTCCGCCTGGATACAGGATTTCATGCGGAAAAACGGAGAGCCCCTGTTCATCTCCGACGACGGGCTGACATTTGTTGTCGGATAGAGGCTTTCTCTCCGCACGCAGCCGTGCTCAGTCCCGGTACGGCTGCTGTTCGAAAGGAATTTCTCTCAGCCCTTCTACACCGCAGAGATACTCATAGACGATGGCATAACACGCCGCGGCTCCGCCGTCGTCCCCGCAGCGGCTTTTGTCCGTGTATGCTTCCGCCGCCACGCGCACGCGCCTTCTGACGTAGAGGCTGCCGTTACCCTCGAGCATATCCAGCCGCTCCAGAGTTCTCCTGTTCACGCGGTAAAGCTCGCCTCTGACGCGCCCCTCACCCGGCACAATCGCAGGAAAACTCCCGACATCGTACATATCAAACCCTTCCAGGATTCCACGCCCGATGCACGGACATCCCCGCAGATAGCCGAGGTGGTTGCTCCGTCCCCGCAGCAGCGTACCGTACACAAATACGGTGTAATGCAGCGCCTCATCAATGCGACGGATATCCTCCCCGTAGTCCTCGCCCCATGCGCCGCGGAAATTCTCTTTACGGACCATCATCGCGAACTGCCCGCCTATCCGGTCAAACATCTCAGTAAACTTCCGCGACATATCCGGATGGTCTGACAGAAAATCCATCACTCCTGCCGTCAGGAAGAAATCGACAGCGCGAATCTGTTCACGCAGCCCCTCATAACCATGGCCGCTCAGCCCCCTTCCCGTACAGCAGTCCAGGCCCCTCGCCAGCGCTCTTCCCACTGCACCCTCAAGAAGTCCGGGGTCAGTTCTGTACGCCTTCATCAGCACCGCCGAACAAAGATAAGTCGGGATGTAAATAAAATCCACCCTCGCATCCGACGGAACCCAGAAGTCCTCCAGCAGCGCGAAAAAGCCGTCCTCCCTCTGAAATTCCACGATGCTCCGTATTCCCGCCATCCACGCAGGGTCGGACGCATCCGGCGCCCAGTGCAGGAAGCCTTCCAGGTCTCTGACAGTGTTCAGCATCTCCTTAGTATCTACATTTCCTTCAGTTCTTCTCTCCAGCTTTAATACATTTCTCAGCATATCGGTCCTCCTTTGTACCACCAGCGCCCGTAATGTCCGACGGGAGCTCAATCAGCAGATATTGTTTATGGCATCATTATCGCACAAAAAAAAGGCGCTTACCCTGCAACGGGTGCGCCGCTTTTCTCTATATGCCGATTTTGCACGCCGGGGCGATGCGCATGACATGTGCATGAACTATGCGTGGTATGGACAGTTTACCCATGTCGACGCATGCACTGCGCATCGTGTTTCATTTGTATACAAAAGAATCCCTGATGACCTCGATATCCCGGGGGTCGGCGTCAAGAATCTCTCCGCTCTCCGTCCGGAATACATATCCCCTGCCTTCTCCGGATCGACGCGGTTCAAACGTCCCGGTGTATTCCTTTCCCATCCACAGAATGCGGCAGGAACTTCTGCGCTTCATCAGATACATCTGCACATGCCGGTCGTCGGTGGAGAAGAACCGGTCGTCTCTGTAATCGTTGCTCACATCCGGACGTCCATCCGCCGGACAGATCCTGTCGATCGCGTAGTCGGACAGCTGAAGCTCGATGCGCCGGACGATATCCCACACCAGCTGTGAATTAGGGTCATCCGGAGGCAGAACGTTTTTCAGATACTCTGTCATTGCGTATACCTCTGTGAGATTCAGCGGCAGGAAAATGGGATGAAGCGTCGATTCGTAAAAGACTCTGCCGTCTTCGCGAGTCTTCGTGATCTTAATCTCCGCTCCGAAAACCTCCAGTCCGTTCTCGAGCGCCTGCAGATCTTCCCGTCTGGTCCGTTCGTCGATATGAAAGTGCTCGTCGATCTCCCTCAGCGTCCGCCTCTGCTGCAGAAATTTGGCCATCTCCAGCTGTCTCATGAATGCATAATCGTAGAAGGACACATCGTACAAAGGCGATTCGACCTCAACGCCTTCCGTCCTCCGCAGATAATCATAAAAAGCGACAATCAGCGCCCTGGTGGTTTCCTTACGGGACCGCAGCGTCAGAACATATTCATCAATCTGCACGGTATCTGTCCACCGCTCCATCCTTCGTTCGAGGTTATCATAAAAGCGTTCCGGATTGTGGGAAATCATATACTTTCCCTCCGTCCTCCAGAAGTTAACAAAACTCTCATGCAGGCTCATTCCGTCACCTCCGGTCAGGCAGAGACCAGCGCCGTGCACAGGGCAGCCACCAGAATCACAGGAACCACGATCCATCCGATCAGGAAAATTCCCAGTCCGAGCATGCCGATGATGAGCAGCGGAGCCAGCAGAATTCCCATCACCACATACGCCGCCTTGAACAGAAATACGATTAATTTGAAGATAATAATCCCGACGGCAAACAGTAATATTACTGAAAACAACATTGTAAGCATAATCGTTCCTCCCTTGTAAAACCTTGAGTTTCGAGCAGATCACCCTTCCGGTACAATAATGATATCCCATCTGGCGCCTTTAGTAAACAGAATTCTGCGCCCGTCCCTCATTTCAGATACGCTTCACATTTCTCAACGCATCACAAAACGCCTCCGGCGTCCTTGGACATCGAAGGCGAATACCGTGCGAATTCAGATTAATTCTGACCGTGTCTGCTGTAAACTTTCTCCCCTCTGATATACGTCTCATCAACTCTGATCTGATCTATTTCATCCGGATCTGCGGTCATGATATCATCAGACAGTATTATGAAATTCGCTTTGAAGCCTTTCTTCAGCTGTCCAGTTTCCCGAAATCCGGCAGCAGCCGCAGCCTCCTTTGTATAGAGGCGGATTGCCGTTTCAACATCAATTCTCTGGTCCCGGCCGCAGTCAGTTCCATCATAGGCCTTCCGCGTCACTGCACTTTTAATATTAGGAAAAGGATCCGACGGAACCGCCCAGGATGTTGCCGGCGCGTCTGTGGAAATCGAAAGATGTACGCCCGCATCCAACATGTCCCTGACAGGATAGCATTTCCGCATACGTTCCTCCCCGAGATTCTTCAGATAGCTTTCAATCTCCGCATACATGAAGATCGGCTGTGTAACGAAGGCTACCTTTTTTTCGGCCGCCTTCCGCACGGCTGACTCTGAGGGTTCTGTAACATGTTCAATGCGGACATAAGGAACGTCCTCCGGCGTCCATGAGGCCTCAGGATATATAAAATCCAGGACGCGATCGATGGCTTTTCCGCCCATGGCGTGAACTGACAGCTGCAGCCCGTGAGCTTTGCAATAATCAATCGCCGTTTTGATCTGTTCATCTGTACACACTGAAATTCCACATTCATTTGTTCCGAGATAGGGTTCATTCATCCATGCCGTTCGACCTGATACACTTCCGTCGCCAATAAGTTTCAGCCCCGCAACAAAGATTTGCCGGTTTCTGTCGAGTCGTTCCGCAGGAATTTGAAATTCCGGATCATCATAGTAATACTCCCAGAAATAATATACAGCAACCTCCTGACGGAAACCCTTCTTCTTCGCTTCAGCAAAGAATCGGTAGTTATCCACCTTTTCAATCGCTCCCATATCGGCAACCGCTACAATTCCCTGAGACGCCAGTAATTCGCCAAGCGCTGTCAGATTTTTCACCTTACTGTTAAAATCGTCCTCCGGAATAAACGGTGTGATGAGGTTCCGGGCATTTTCTTTTAAGACACCTGTGGGCTCACCATGCTCATCCCTCTCAATCTCTCCCCCCTCGGGGTCCGGCGTATCCTTTGTAATACCTGCAATCTCCAGCGCCCGGCTGTTCACACAGCGAATATGCCCACAGGTGCGGAGGATGGAAACAGGTGCATCCGGACTGCCTGCGTCCAGATCATAACGGTTAGGCGAACGTTTCTCTGCGAATTTGCCTTCGTCATATCCCCAGCCCTGTATCCACTGTTCCCCATCCTGCCGTGACCGGAATTCAGCAACAGCCGCTGTCAGTTCTGCAATCGAATTCACCGCCGGCGGCAGTGCGGAAATCTGTGTACTGAAATCCGCAAGCATTACAGGGTGCATATGCGCATCAACAAATCCCGGGAGCACCCTCCTGCCCCCCAGATCAACTTTAGTGCAGTCGGCGACTGAAGGGATATCCTCCTCGCGGCCGACCCATTGAATCCTGCCATCTTCCACAATCATTGCATCCGCATGAAATGCTTCCGGATCGGAAGTGAAGATTTTTCCGTTCAAGTATGCTTTTCTCTCTGACATTTTTCCCTCCTGGTTTAGAATTCTACGCTTGTATCATCACGATATTCTGCCGATGTCGCACATTCCCCGGCCTTTTCATCTGCCGCATAAGGCAGACTCTCTTTTCCCAGGATTTTGTAGATTACAGCACCGATCACAAATCCTGCCACAGACGGAATCAGCCATGCGAATCCGCTGGACGCAAACGGTATCATGCCGAGGAAACGATTCATTACATCAAGATTCATCCGGATCAGCCCTGAAGCCTTTGCTACATTCAGAGCATCAAAGAACGCCATAACAAAGCTGACGATCACTGCTCCCTTCCAGGCGCCGTCATTCGGTACAAATTTGCGAAACAGACCCAGAAATGTCATGACGACACACATCGGAAAAAGCAGGGTGAACAGCGGTCCGGAAATAATCAGCACATTAGCCACCCCCGAAGAGGACACAAGAAACATTATTACTGTCAGCATAAGCGCTGCCTTTGTATAGGGAAGTTTTCCCCGGCTCCAGTCCTCAATCCACTCACCAACCGTTGCAATCATACCAATAGCCGTTGTCAGTGTTGCGAAGATTACTGCGAGCGACAGAACCACAAGTCCGCCATACCCTGCTAATCTCTTTACAAGGGATGTCAGAAGGAATGTCGTATCCACATCAAGTCTGTAAATCGATGTTCCCTGTGCTCCCAGGTATGCCAGGCCTGCATAAATGATAAAAAGAAGAATGAATCCAGTGGCGATGATTCCAAACATCATTCTGCGGGTTTCTACCTTTTCCCTGTATCCCTTCTGTCGGAAGGTTTCAATGAAAAGCCCCGCAACAAGAATGCCTGTGCCGATATCCCCTGTGTTATATCCGGTCTTGAACGCATTGATAAATGATTCTCCCGGGCTGCTCATAACCCCGCCGTGTATAGAATCAACAGGATTGACTATGGCAAGAACGATTACGATCAGCAGAGTAATCAGTAGCACCGGCGTCAAATAGTTGCCGATTTTGTCAATCACATTCGATTTATTCATGGCAAAGTAATATGCGACAGCGAAAAACACAAACAGAAAGGCTACTCTTCCTGCAACAGGAATCTTGCCGAAAATACCTTCAAACCCTGCCTCAAAGGCAACTCCTCCGCACCGGGGAACCGTTCCAAAGCACACGATCAGAATACCCAGCGCCATGAACAGTCGATGCCACCAGGGAGTGACATGCTTCATCATATCCTCCAGGGTATTGCCCACATTCCCTACAGACGCCACCGCCAGCATCGGAAACAAAATTCCCGAGAGGGCAAGTCCTATGATCGCAGGAAATATCTGCGCCCCGGACTGAAGGCCGATATACGGCGGGAAAATCAGATTTCCCGATCCGAAAAAAATTGCAAACATTGCAAAACCAACGACAACAACGTCCTTCATTCTCTGTTTCATTTTCATCCTCACTTTCGATTATTTTCGAATCACATTTTCTCCAATATGATTAGCAGTATGTATGCCAAACTCGCCAGTCAATGAAAGAAAATTCCCCCGAATCAGAAAAGCCGTTGGAATTGCAGCAATAAAAAACTCCGCCGGCCCGGCGAAGCTCTCAATATCGTCTCTGCGTCTGTTTTATCGTTTGAAAAGGATAAAATATTTTTTAAATTCTTTTTCATCTTTTTAAAAATATTTTTTAAACGCCGCTGCAAAATTATTTTAACCCCAGTTTGCGTAAATGATAATCCAGCCTCTGTGGAGACATCCCCAGCAATCTCCCCGCTGCAGTCAGCGTTTTACTCTGTTGAACCGCACGTTGAATGATGAGCCTTTCATACTCCTGCAGTGCGGATGACAGCGTTCTCTGTCCCGACAACACCTGATTGATGTTTTTGTCCGCCTCTGTAACCAGCCGCTCCGGCACGTTTCCTTCACAGACCGTATGATCATTGCCCGGATGTTTTTTCTGTCCACGTTCCCTTTGCTGCCACAGAGCAACCCGTTCAATCAGATCAGGGATTGAGTCCATCGTAATCAGTGTGCTCTTTTCAATGTTAAAAGCATTTTCGACAGTATTCTTCAATTCACGAACATTTCCTGGCCAACACCATTGGTGAAAAAAATCACGCGCCATCTGGGAGAGTCCCTGAATATTCTTATGCATTTTATGATTGAAATAATCAATATAATACTTTGTAAGCAGATCCAGATCATCTGCTCGCTCCCTTAACGGAGGAATAGTCAGATTTACAACGGCGATACGATAATAGAAATCTGATCGCATTCTTCCACTGTCGATCAGAGCTGAAGGAGCTTCATTCGATGCGGCGACCACACGAACATCGAACGAAATATCCTTTTCTCCGCCGATACGCCGGACCCTCTGCTCTTCTATAACCTTTAATAATTTGGCCTGAATATCTAAAGGCATGGAATTCACCTCGTCAAGGAACAGCGTGCCGCCATCTGCGAGCTCGAACAATCCCGCTTTTCTTTCCGCACCGGTGAAACTTCCCTTCTCTGTGCCGAAAAAAATGCTTTCCAGCAGACTGCCGGGAATTGCCGCACAGTTTTGTGTGACGAACGGTCGGTCTCTTCTCTTTCCGAGATCATGCAGCGCCTCAGCAAACAGTTCCTTGCCGGTTCCTGTTTCGCCGTACAGGAATACTGCCGAATCGCTCTTTGCGATTTCAGAAATTCTCTTTTTCAGGCGAACCATCCCATCATCACCGGTGACGATGCGGTTCAGCGCATCGCTTTCCAGACACACATCACTGCATTCTCTCTGCTTCTGGACCTTCACTGTCCGGACGATATCTGCCGCGCCCTGAATATCCCCGGTTTCATCTCGAATCGGACATGTAGTTCCCGATATTATCAGATCAAAGTCCCTGTAGACCAATCGCTGTTCATTCGTAACAGACGATTCCCCCGTCTGCAGCGCCTTCACTACAGTGCTGTTTGTTTCGTTAAGATTTTCATATATGTCACAAATACTCTTTCCGACCACCTCGTCCGCAAAATTCCCCAGGTTCTCATCGCCTTTTTTGTAATACTCCAGTATCCCCTCTTTATTAAAAATCATCACACTCTGCACCATCCCGTCATTTTTTGTTCGGATGATACGGAGAATCTCCTGAATATAATTGTTCATCAGCCTACCTCTAATATCAGAAAAGCCCGGAAATCAGCGTCAGGATTGCCAGTCCGCCCTGCATGAGTATGATCCGGGGATTGCTGGTGATACTGCCGTAGAGCGCTACAAGCACAATATAGCCCATCAGAAGCATGACCGCGGTTTTACTGACAAACAGAAACGCAGCCAGCAGAATCAGCACCGCAAGCAGGCCGTTGTATATACCCTGATTTTTGAACAGAGTATTAACCGACTTCCGTTCCAGTTCGTCTCTCTCCATCCCGAAAACCTTCGATGTTCTTTCCGATGCCGTCGCAAAGGTCTCAAGATACATGATATACAGAAATTCCAGCGCTGTCAGCGCCGCCAGTACTTTTGTGAGTATCGTCATTCTCTGTCCCTCCTGTAATGCAAACAGTTTCTGCTTTTTTCCGGATTGGTCTTCAGTTCTGTATCAGTCGGTCTCTCAGCTTCCGTTGCGTTTGCCATGCTTTCACGCCCCTTTAGTCATAGTATTATATCCCACGACATGCTTTTTTGCAAGCAGCGGCATGCACAAAACACGACGCACATAAAAAACCAGCAAGACTGTCCCTGCCGGTTCTGCATTGCATTTTGCGGTTTGAAATTCGAAAAACCGAAAGTCCGCCGGCATCACCCCTCCGACGAAGTGTCCGAAGTCTCCGCGAGAATAATCGCCTTTCCGCTGTTTGTAACGGAAAACGAAAGCACCTTGAAACCCGCTCCCGCGATCTCATTCGCTTTTTCCTCCACCGCTTCGGCCATTTTGGAGGTCTGCGGATTGTAGTCGATAACAAAAGTTTTATACATGACAAATCTCCTCCTTTCTCGAAAGATACCAGATCAGAGAAGCTTCATCTACCCGGAAAAGGAAAAAGGAATATCAAATCTTTGTAAAAGCGGGACATTTCCGTCTACCGGCCGCCGATGAAATCCGTAAAGACATCTGTCACTGTTGCGGGCGCGCCGTATCTGTCCTTTCCGTCTGCAATAGATTTAATCATAAACGCCATATTCAATGCGAGGTTGCGAACAGTCTGCAGTCCCTCTTCATCCCTGTAGACGTCTTCTTTTGTATAACCATGCACATCGTTCCAGTAGGACGACGGTGCCGTCGGCATGCCGCAGATTCCAAAGAACTGGTTCAGCGCCTCAAAGGTCGCGCTGTTTCCGCCGCGCCTGCAGGAAACGATGGACGCGCCTACCTTCATGCGGAGATCCAGGCCGCAGCTGTAGAACAGACGCTGAACAAAGGAAAGAATTGTGCCGTTGGGGTTCCCGTAATAAACCGGAGAACCAAGAATCAGGCCGGACGCTCCTGCCAGCTTGGGCGCAGTTTCGTTGACCAGATCATTAAAGACGCATTTCCCTGTTTCCTTGCACTTTCTGCAGGCGATGCACCCACGGATGTCTCTGCTCCCGATCTGCAGCTCCTCCGCCTCAATTCCCTGCTCCGCGAGAATCGCTGCAGCCTCCTCCATCGCTGTATGTATACAGCCTGCAGGATCCGGGCTTCCGTTAATCATCAGAACCTTTGCCATAAATACCTCCAAACCTTGCCTGAACTATAAATCATCATCCCACGCTTATCGCGCCCTACCTCGAGAATACGACCTGAGGCAGTTCCACCGCCAGAACCCCGAGAATCATGCTGGCAGCAACATAAACGATCGCAGTCGCCGTCCTTCCGTTCGCCACAAGCTCGCTGGTTTCAAGCGCAAAGGTCGAAAAAGTCGTGAATCCGCCGCAGAGTCCCGCCTTGAGGAGCAGTTCCACCTGAGGACTGAAATTTTCGTGCTCCGCCACCATAGCCGCCAGAAAGCCGATCAGAAACGCGCCCGCCACATTGATAACGAGCGTGTTGACAGGGAAAGCCGTATGCTCCCTGACCGGAATAAGACTCACCAGGTACCGGAGCACCGAACCGACAAAGCCCCCGCACCCCACCAGCAGACAATTGTACATAATAAAATTCCCTCCGTTTCCGACACGGCTGCGGTGTCTTCACACTATCCAATCAATTTTTCAATCGCTTCTTCCTTTGTGGCGACAAAGAATGCGTTATTTCCTTTTCTATTATAGGACAGGCTTTTGACAGTCGCAAGCGTCTGTCGGGATTTAGCGCAAAAGGAGCATCCGCAGATGCCCCTTTTGCTCATAATTTCTCTTATCATATGTAGTATGATTCGCATTACAATTTATCTTACTGCGTTACTTGTTTGCCTTCCGAGTTTCCTTAGCAGCGATATCGGCCAGGTAATACTTACCCGGAGTACTGTAGTACTCATTTTGCAGTTCTTTAACCTCCTTCACCATAAAAATGACTCCAATCATATTCAGAATAACAATGATTGCCATGAAACCATCCAGAATCATGTACATAGTGGTTACATTGGAAAATGCACAGGCAATTGCAATGAAGATAGGATACACAAAAACCCATACTTTGGAGAATTTCAATCCAAACAAAATTTCTGCCTGAACCTGCCCGAAAAATCCCGCTGAAATGATTGTGGAAAATACGAACAGGAACACCGTCACCGCAATGAAAATAGATCCGAAACTTCCGAATACGCTAGAAAATGCAGCCAGTGCCAACTGACTGGAATCTAGTCCTTTTTGCGTCCAAACACCAGAAGCCAGTACAGCAAAAGCGGTGATACTGCATATGATGATTGTATCTACAAATACTTCAAATATACCAAACTGTGCCTGCCGAATCGGATGATCTGTTTCCGCAGTACAGTGTCCGGCGACAGTGGAGCCCACACCTGCCTCGTTGGAATATACGCCGCGCGCAGCACCCCAACGAATGGCCGCCATAACTGTGGCACCGGTAAATCCACCAACAGCCGCATGTCCAGTGAATGCATCTTTAAAGATCAATATAAAAACCTTGGGTATTTCTGTTACATTGGCAAAAATAATAATCAAGGCTCCTGCCACGTACAAAACTGCCATTGTAGGCACCAATATATCTGTTACACTGGATACCCGCTTGAACCCGCCTGCCAGAATTACACCGACCAGAATCGCAATAACCAAACCACTGATAGTCTGATTAGCTCCAAACGCATTGAATTGAGATGCAGCAGATACGCCTTGCGAGGCCAGCGAAGGAACGAGTTCAATCATAAAGAAGAATGCGTATCCGATGCCGAAAACAAGACCGATTTTCTTGCCAAGCCCGCGCAGATAATAAGCAGGCCCACCAATCCACTCTCCATCTTCATTCCTACGACGATACTTGATTCCCAGTGCAACCTCACAGTACTTGGTACACATCCCGAGGATTGCCAAAATCCAAATCCAAAATACTGCACCGGGGCCTCCTAATGCAATTGCCACCGGTACGCCAACGATATTTGACGCGCCTACTGCACATGCCAACGCAGCCAGTGCACCACTAATGGGCCGCACCTTCCCCTCTTCCTTCTTGGCAAAGAATTGTCCAAAGGTCTGACCCATGGCATAGCCAAAATGACGTATCTGAGGAAATCCCAGATAGCAGGTAAGAAACAACCCTCCTCCTCCGATGAGAATCAGGATCGGAACGCCCCAAAACCAATTTCCAAAGTCCTGAATCAATTGCAAAATAACCATAATTGCTCCTTTCTCGTGATATGATTGCGTATTCCTCATATTCAACATTTTGCAATATAGCAAAATGTAAGATATCAATTCTCTATAAGGTTCAATTCGCCTACTCCCGACTCAGAACAACACAACCCCGTTGTCTCATTCCATACAGACGAAGTTTTCTGCTATTCCAATAACCGAGTCACTACCTCGTAAGTAATATTGGGCACATTTTGGAATGTATGACGCATGTCCACTCGCTCTGTCAGCATATGACCGTCATGACCGAACGTACCAATGTTTACCACCGGAACATCTACCTGTTGTATCTTTTCTACCGGATGGCTGTACTTGACTCCGTACTGAGGCATATTGGCAATCATTTCCTGAATGGCCAAAGTATCATCGCAGACAGCCATAAAACTAGAGTCTGAAATGTACGGATAGAACATCCTGGTCTTTATTTGCCTATCAGCCTCAGGTCGAATCTTCTCAATGGCAGCCTCTACTGCATCAAGAAGCGCTTTTTCTTTCTCCGTGCGCCCAGTCATTTCTATTCTGGCACTAAAGATGGAGCCGAAATACACAATAACGGCTGGAGATTTGTCCTCAGACCATTCCCACGCTTCCTGGATAACACGCAGCCCGAACAGCCGTAAATCCAGAGTAGGATCTTCTCGATGCAGCCTGACCGTGAAGTCACGGATGGCAGTTGTAAAGGCCTCCCCATGTTCTTCTGCCAGCATGTTGTAAAACTCACTCCACGTATAGACTTTAGTCTCCCACGGAAGCTGACAGAAGTCTACCTTACTCAGCTCACAAAATCGTCGGTACTGATCGTTCAGATAATCGATAGTTTCATCGAAAGCCTTTTCCGCAATACTTCTGCTCTTGTCCAACACTACGGAAGGATCCCATCCGTGGGTGAAAAAATTATAATATCCCAATGCCGTCAATGCAGTCTGTACCGTATAAGATACTTTGGTATCCATCTGCTTCAAAGAAATGGGCGGTATTGTAACTTCCCCATGAGCAATATCACAGAGTTCCGTGTTTAAGGATATCTTTCGAGTTATGTTCGCCAGGAGCAAATTCGGGTCAAATGCGCTGAAAGCCTGACCTACGTGAGCTTCCTTACCGAACACTGCGAAACAGGGCAGAAGTTTGCCGATGCTGCCATAATACACATAACGGTTTTCATCCCCGGGCGCATAGTTGGTTGAATAATCTGCATTGACACAAGCCACATACTCAAACCCCTCAGTCCGTTTCAGTTCCGCCAGGATATCTAATGCTGTAATAATGCCTTTAGAATTATCCTCCTCATCACACTCAGCGATAGCCAACAAATTTCCATTTAATTCCTCGGGATGCTCTGAGAAGTACTGAATCAGATACATATGCCCTGCAACTCCGGATTTCATATCCAGTACACCACGTCCGAACATATACTCTCCAGATTCTATGTCATCAATAACTTCCTGAGATAGTACAAATGACTCCCGCAGTTTTTCCGGTAATTCCCCACACCGAAAAGCATATTCTCGAATCGTACCGAAATCATCTACCCCTACGGTATCAATATGTCCAATGAGAATCACAGTTCGATTCGAAGTTCCCTTAGTGCCCTTTACATACGCCATAGTGCTGTGACGTTCCACAAAGTCTTCTTTAGTCTGAAAATAATTCACCTGATTTGGATATTTCCGGAAATACGGCAAGGATAAGTAGAAATCTCGCACATAGCGAGCCACTGCACTCTCTCCCCCTGGCTCCTTATTAATACTGGGGATTGCCACCATATTCTGTGTAAGTTCCTTCACACGCTCATACGAATTAAGATTCATGTTCTCCCTCCTTTCCTGACTATCCAATTCTGCTTTGTACGGGGATCCTGTCTGAGCGCATTCCTTGTACGAGGATTAAAGTCCCCGATCTCGCGCCGTCCCTGAATCGTGAAATGTTGTAATTGCATTGTTTCAGCATATAGACTACTGCCGTTCATAAGTTGTACGTCCGGCCAGGTAAGTATGCAACACCTGGATATCTTTGATTTCATTTTCCTGAATTTGGAAAATATCACGGTCGATAACCACCATATCAGCAAATTTACCTGTCTCGATAGTACCCATAAGATCCTGTTCTCCCGCAGCATATGCCACATTCTTGCAGTACATGCTGACAGCCTCATAAACAGAAACCTTCTCTGCAGGATGGTAACCTCCCGGGGGATATTCGTTCATGTCCTGACGGGTTACAGCTGCGTAGATACCGAGCCATGGGCTGAAACTTTCCACCGGTGAGTCTGACCCTCCTGCGAGAATAATCCCCTCATCCAAATAAGTTCTCCAGGTATAACTCATTTCTGCCCGTTTCTTTCCCACCCGCTCTTCAATCCAGTGAAGATCTGTCATGAGAAAAACAGGTTGAATATCTAATACGACTGGAAGTTTCTTCATCCTTTCGATTAACCCCGGTGTAGCCATCTGTGCATGAATTATCCGAAAAGGAAGGCGCATATTTTGTTCCTCCTGAGTCATACCGTCTTTACGCCCCTGCTCAAGGCAATATTCCACCGCACTTAATGTAACGTCCAGTGCCTGATCGCCGATGCAATGAGTTGCGGGCTGCAGGCCATGACGATAGGCCTCGTACATTCGTTCTTTCAGGCCTTCGGGAGTAATTACCAGGATGCCGCTGTTCCCGGGATCGTCACTGTAATCGTCATAGAGTTTAGCAGATCTGGATCCTAATGAGCCATCGGAAAAACTTTTAAAACTTCCCAAATGCGCCGTGCAGTAAGGATCATTCCGCTCTTTTTCCGTAATTTTCGGTTTTTCAAACATGTAATCCAGGCACACCGTCATACGCACCGGCAGCTCTCCCCGTTTGCTGCGAGCTGCATAATCCTCAAAATCCTCATCATAATGCCAAATTTCCGCGGCATAAGTGTGCATCATGGTGAGGCCATAACCGGCTGCCAGTTCTAGCCCTTTTTTCATGCAGGCCTCTCTGGTATCGGGTACCAAAAAGGGATCCGGGATCAGATTATCATAAATTTTGGATGCCTGCTCACGAAAGACTCCAGTGGGCTCACCATCCTTATCCAGTTCCACCAGACCTCCGGGACCAAAGACATATCCGTTGGTTATCCCTGCACGTTCCAGAGCCATCGTATTTGCCACCGCCGTATGCAGACAAACTCGCTTAATTACAATGGGATGCTCCATGCTGGCCTGATCCAAATCCTGACGGGTCGGCAGCCTATCTTCACTATCAGACCATTTGGACTGATCGAAATTAGATCCTTTAATCCACTCCCCCTTGGGGGTTTCAGCTGCCCGTTCGCGAAGTAGTTGCAGGGCTTCTGCCTTGGATTTCGCTTTACCCAGGTCTACGGTAGTATAAGTCTGACAAAAAGCGAAAAAATGCAGATGGGAATCCCCCATTCCCGGCAGAACAGTCTTTCCTTCCAAATCAATGACTTCAGCACAGTCAAATTGCTCCCGAGCCTGTTCTTCGGTTCCTACATATGCAAATTTCCCATCCTTAATCACTACTGCTTCTTTACAAACACCCTCTTCTTCCATGGTATATATCTTACCGCCGTAAAATAATGTATCCGCTTTCTTTCTCATGGTTTGTATCCTCTCCACATAATATACAGTTCTTTGTCAAGGTCATTATATCGCTGTAATAAAATTTTGACAATTCAGCTATATTTCCCGCGGAGAAACATTTTGTTCTGAATCGTTTCTTGACAATAGAATTTCTTGACTATAGAACTTAACTTTTGTATAATTCAAAATATGTTAGAGAATTAGAGTCACATGTGATTTTTAGGACACACAGTACTATGGAGAAAAATGTTGCAGCTGAAATCGGAGCTCAGATCCGCTATCTGCGGAAATTACGTCATATGTCAATGGAGGATCTGGCAAAATCCATATGTAAAACTCGGTCCACCGTTTCCAAATATGAAAACGGGCAGATTGCTGTTGATGTGGTGACCCTTTATGACATCGCCAACGCCTTGAATGTAAATGTGTTTGATCTAATGCACCGCAACAAAGTGGAAACAAATCATTCTCCGGAGGATGCTGAGGTTCCAGCCTTCTTCCGAAACGTTACCCAACTGCACTTGTATTTTTTTGATGGAAGAGTTGACCGTTCTCAATACACTGTTATAGATATTTTCCCTCAGGAGAACCATCCCAGTGAGTCAGACGTGCTCATGTATATGAACGTCAATGATCCAGCCCATTACAAGGTATGTGAAAGTACCTTCCACGGTAAACTGAACCATTACGGCACTATCAGCAATATGCTTCTGCAGAACGATGACATGCCCATGGATCTGTATCAAATCACTATTCCATCTCCTTATATGGATGCCGATTACAAATGGGTCCTGACCTACGGCATTTCCTGTCGCCCATTGATGCCTTCTGCCGCCAAACGTCTGCTCAGCAAACGGCCCATGGATATGAACAAAGAACTCATCCGTGAATTAAAAATCTCTAAGGAAGATATCCGCCTGATGAAGCATTATAACATGTTCGTTATGCTGTAGCCTACACAATCCCAACAGAAAAAAGGGCGGAGGCCTTTTTCAGCATTTTTTCTCAAGGGTTCCTTCCGCCCGTCCTATAACGAATCCGTATTTGTGCCGGAAGGTCTCGGATATTTTCTAACCTTCGTCCGCCTGATTGATATAAGGAAAACCGTCCATTTTCAACCACCCCTCCAGGTTCAAACCCTGTCTCCATAAAATACACCTGCTTGCTGAACGCATAACAGGCGTATTTTTACGCTCTCCGGCATCGGTATCATCAGAGAAATTTCTTTGCGAATTTTTCTGCCTCTGCCTGCTGTTTTTCGTTAGGCTTCCCGCGGAAATACAGCGTTTCCTCAGAAACCCTGATCCCCTGCTTTTTCAATTCCTCCCGGATCAGGTCGAGCGCATGTTTGGAAACCCATGACGTGGAAAATACCACCGCTTTTGCAACATTCTCCTTCTTCAGGCTTCTGATATACTCTTTCAGATTCGTATCTATCCCATATGCATATAATGCGCCCCCGATGAACAGGACGTCCACAGGTTCCCGGACTTCCGCATCCGCGGCATCTACAGAAACCGCCTGCGTGCCTGTTCCTTTCGCAATTGCCTCTGCAACCAATCTGGTATTCCCTGATCTTGAATAATATCTCACTGCGGATTTCATGATAAAAGCTCCTTTCATTTTTTACAAATATATTTTACTAAATATTATTTTATTCAACCTTAATAATGATTCTATCCGGTTCATAAGAAAAATCAACTGATAATCTGCACAATATCTCTCATAATAAGAGAAACCAGCGAAAGTCTCTCATTTGTCACAAGATCCCGAACACCGCTTTTATCAGCCTCTTACCGGATTCCGTTTTCGCAGCCTTCTCCAGAAATTTCCGGATACTCTGTCCGGAGTATCCGTTTTCGGAAGCGTTTGCGATGTAGTCAGCCTCAACGAGAATCTGCCAGTCGGGACCGTCAATCCCCTCAAGGGTATGGTGATGTCCAACCAGAAAAGCGACCCTGTCAATCTGCGTTTCTGTCATCCCGGTGTTTGCCAGAAATTCCCTCACCAGCGGCCCGCCTTCCTTCTCCTGGTTTTTTCCGTCAGTATTCCCATACTTTTCACGGCACAAAGGACAGGCGATATCATGTGTCACAGCAGCGACTTCAAGAATAAACTGACGTTCATTGTCCAGCCCCTCCAGTTCGCCTATCGTCTTCGCATATGTCCACACCCGTATCAGATGGTCTATATCGTGAATGTTGCCGTCCGAACAGGTAATCATTTTTTCCATTATTGCCGCAATCATCCTTACACTCCCTTTCATCGATGCGATCAACCGTTACTATTTGTCGATCCACAGATGATGCTTGTCATAATATTCGTCTTCATCCGGGGCAGGCATCCTGACATTCATAGCGTCCAGCTCCTCCGGCTTGTTCATTCCCGTCACGCTGCCCGGCAGGTCATTCGCAACCCCGACCGGAGGAATGCTCCCCCTCACCGGTTGTTTTGTTACCAGCCGATAAACAAGTCCCCCGACGACAATTCCCGCTATCAGAAGCAGAAACCAGTAATCCAGAAGAAACAACAGTATTTTCATTATTTTCATTTGTACTCACCCCTTATCGTACCACCTTTTCAAACCGGAACATCCCGGCAGGGAACTGCTCATCCTTGTCCTGTGCCATGTCAGGATCGTTCGGATCGGGATGATGGCTGTTATAGAATTCCACGATGTGAAAACCGCAGCGATTCACATAAAAGTGGATATTCCTTTGTTCAAAATAAGGTGTAACAGTCTCCCATACCCTGACTTCCGGATGAAGTCTCTCCACTTCACACCAGGCGGCGTAACCGATTCCTCTGCTGTGAGCATGCGGCGAAACAAACAGAAGCTCCAGTTCGCCCTCATCGCCATCGACCTTGATGACAAGCCCTCCAACCGGCTTCCCGCTCTGCATGATTCGATACGTCTCGCCATCTCTGACAGACATCTCAATCGTCGCCCGCGATATAATCTGTTCATCCTCTTCAAAGTGATTGTCGCGCAGACCGAATTCTTCCAGGGCTCCAAAATTAAAGGCCTCCTGATTATCCCGCACAAACCGGTTCAGTTCCTCCGCTTCCAATGGCTTCAGTTCAATACAATTCATCATTGATCCTGTGCTCACCGTCATGCCGCTGTATAACCTTTCTGCTTTATCATGTCCTGCGATATATTTTCTTTCATACTAACACACTTCAGTGACGGATTCTATAACAAAACAAAGGGAAATTACGCCGCACAAAGTTCATTCGAATCGCATTGACTCTCTTGAAAGCGGATGATAATTCCGGCAGAATTATAGCAGAATTATGCAAAAGGAGACTGGCCTATGATTATTAAATCCTCCTCTGCGCTTCGGAACGATTACAGCATGATCTCCGATCTGGCACATGATGAGGCTGAGCCTATCTATATCACAAAAAACGGCGAAGGCGATCTGCCAGTGTGGCTAACCTTGCGATTCTTGAATCCGCGCAACGGGAACTTGAGGAAATCGCCAAAATCCACATGAATCTCGCGGGCCAAATTCCGCAAAAAAATTCAACGAACCTGATTCTGGGTACGCTTTCCGGTTCGGAACCGTTTCCGCTATCAGGAGCGCAGCGCTTCAGCGCGTGGCGCTCTACGGTCAGGGTTTGATTCCCTTTTTTTCTGTTCCACGAAAAAAAGACATCCTTTTCGGGATGTCTTTTTCGTGGAGCGGGCGAAGGGAATTACGGTTCTAAAAAATATGTTGGGGTGGCTCACTGTCTGTGAGCCATCTTTAGATTGAAAAAGTAAGAGCATCAAATACCAAAATCCTGTAGAATAAAGCTGCGAAACAAAACCCTCAGGAGGTAATCAA
>NZ_VUMZ01000008.1 GCF_009695915.1 Hornefia butyriciproducens
TTTTGTCTTGTTTGACTTTCGTTTCCTGTCTATGTGGTTTTCTAGGTCCTTCCGGAAATCCTTCATTTTTCAAGGCTTTCCGTGCTCGCGTGTGCCGCGAACATTTAATATATTACCACCTGTTTACTCCCTTGTCAACATCTTTTTAAAATTAATTTTACGTTTTTTTGATTTTCTTTTTCTTACATTATATATAACAAAGCAAAGCCCGGGCTTTCAGCCCCTGCGGCGCCGGTTCATCTGACTGCCCCCCGCGTCTGCCGATCGGTGATTTCACAGGCGCCGGTTCATCTGTCGTCCACTTTTGCCGCCTCTTTCTCGAAGCCCGGCGCTGATCACGCGCCTTCTTTTCCGCTGCTTGTCTGCTGCTCTTCTGCCGTCTCGTCTTGCATCCCGGTTTTCTCGTGCTCCCGGATCAATAACATTTTATTATGAGTCGATCCCGCATCACTTTGTTATTTTTGTGTTATGCCTTCTCCGAATTTTCACATAATCTTGACAAATCAATAAGCCTCTCTTATAATAGATAATGCCTGAGGGCATGGGTTTATTTTATTTTACTTGTCTTTATTGAGGAGGACTTATTATGGGTAGAAAGATACCTCTATGGCAAGCATTATTATGTTTCTTCTTCACGTTGATCGTATTAATGTATTGTCTGGGCATCCTTGGAAAATTATTTGGGGATGCACTCGCCTGCGACTATGGCGAGGTACACATCGCACTTCTTACTTCCGCGACATTTGCCGCGATTGTAGCCGCTCTGAACGGCTACAAATGGTCATTCCTGGAGGCCGGCATGCTGGCTTCCATCAACCGTTCCATGCAGGCCATTCTGATCCTCGCTGAGGTCGGTCTGCTGATCGGATGCTGGGTCGCCGCGGGCGTCGTTCCCGCGATGATCTACTACGGACTGCTGATTCTGAAACCGAGCATCTTCCTGTTCGCAGCATGCCTGCTCTGCTGTATCGTCGCACTGGCGACCGGTTCTTCCTGGACCACCGCCGGAACCATCGGTATCGCACTGATCGGTGTTGCGACGGGTCTCGGAATCCCGTCCAGCATGGCAGCCGGCGCTGTCGTCTCCGGCGCTTATTTCGGAGACAAGATGTCGCCGCTGTCTGACACCACCAACCTGGCTCCTGCCATGGCGGGCGCCACGCTGTTCGATCACATCCGCCACATGATCTACACGGTTACACCGTCTCTGATCATCTCTCTGGTCATCTACCTGATTCTGGGTATGAGAGCCAGCGGAAACAATCTGGACATCGTCGGACCGATGAGACAGGCCTGCCTGGTCAACTTCCATCTGAACCTGTGGATGCTGATTCCGCCGATTCTGGTTATCGTCATCGTTGCTCTGAAGATCCCCGCGATCCCGGGCATCATGGGCGGTATCGTTGCCGGTATGATCATCGGCTCCATCTTCAACGGAATCAATCTGGCCGAATGGCCGGGAATCCTGCACTACGGTTATTCCGTACCGGGATTCACCGACGCTTACACACAGGCACAGGACAAGCTGGCGGATCAGATCGCATCCTACGATGCGGACAGCTTCCTGGCAATGGACGCCGGAGACTTCGCAACACTTGCTAAAGAACAGGGTCTGAGCACTGCCATCATCGGTGAGTACAACATCGACAAGCTGATCGACGGCAAGGGTGGTATGGATTCCATGATGTGGACCATCAACCTGATTCTCTGCGCAATGTGCTTCGGAGGAATTATGGACGCTTCCGGAATGCTGGGCGAAATCGCACAGTCCCTGCTGCACTTCGCAAAGGGAACCGGCGGACTGGTTACCGTTACCGTTATCAGCTGCGTCATCATGAACGTCATCGCAGGAGACCAGTACCTGTCCCTCGTACTGCCGGGCAGAATGTACAAGGAAACCTACGAAGACAGACATCTGGCGCCGAGAAACCTCTCCCGTGTACTGGAAGACTCCGGTACAATCACTTCCTGCCTCGTTCCGTGGAACACCTGCGGCGCTACGATGCAGAAGTTCCTGGGCGTCAAGACCTGGGGCGGCCCGGGCGGAGGCTATGGACGCTATGCGTTCCTGAACCTGATCAATCCGCTCGTATCCATCTTCTACGGATTCACCGGCATCACCATGATGAAGATGACCGACGAAGAATACGAAAAGATTATGCAGGCCAGAGAGAAGGAAAAGCAGGAAGCTCTTGCCAATCTGGAAGCATAGAACCGTTAGTAAAATAGAATGAAACCTGAAAGAGGATGTTTTCGCAACATCCTCTTTTAAAATTCCCTGAAACATATTTTCACAGACTCTTCCGCGCCGGCGTTCTCCTTATAATTAGTGCCTGTTCATTAAGTCCCCATCGGACTTAATGGGCGCTGACGGCAGTTTGTCAGCAGCGCCGCGGCGCACCATCCAATGGAAGAGCGTGCCGGCAGACACTAACTGATGCTTGTGCTCAGGGATTCGGCCGTTTCCGAATCCCACTGCCGCAGGGTTTTCGGATGAAACGCTTGAAAACTTTGCGGCAGGCTACCGAATATGCTCTTTGTATTATTGATATTTCAAGCATATCCGATAGCTGAGCACGCATTAGTTACTTCTCTTCCATACAGGAGTTCGACACGATGCCATATTTCATCGATAACCGTCATCACGCCATCATTTCCAGTAGTAGCGAAAAACCTCACAGCCGGCGTCGCGGGCCGGCAACCGGTCCTCTGAGGGCTTGTCCGCATCCCTTGCCACCAGCAGTGTCTGGTCCGACCACGGGCGTTCCACCTTTTCCAGCACGCCATATCTCTCAGACACGAGATATCTTCCTTCGGGTTCGTGCTGCAGCGTCATCAAAGGAATGGCTCCGTTGCTGCGATCGTCAGATTCCAGGCTCTGCACACTGAAACGCACACCCAGCATATCAAGCGCCGCCTGCGACTGCGAGTTATACACATTAAGTCCATAATCTCCATAAACCGGAACCCCTGCACTCCGAAACGGCTGAATCCACCCCGGATTTCCCACGTAGACACCCGTTTCACGGCAGATTTCGCAGATCTCAGTGAAGTTTTCCCGCAACACAGTTTCTTCCCTTCCCCTCGTCACATTGGAGACATACGGGACGATATTCACCCCGTCCCCCACTTCTCCGAACCGGCGGAAATATTCCGCCAGCGGAACCACACAGACCACCGGAAGGTCATGAGACGGAAGTACGTTTCTGCTCTGCAGAAACCTCTCCCATGTATAGAAATAATATTCCATCACACGGGGCTGCGTTTCCTGCACAAAAGAAAAGTCCATCACCTCCGGTTTCGGCCGGCGCACGATCAGCGAATCCGCGACCTCCTTCAGCAGGCGCCGGCGCAGTTCATTCATCTGAGAGGCCTTCATGCGCATACCGAAATCCCCATCGAACCGTATCCGACCGATGAAAAAAGGCGTGTTTCCGCTCTTACGCAGCGCAGCCTCCATCCTTTCCAGATCCACCGGTTCCGCGGCAGGTTCAAACGCTCCGGAGCGCACCTCTGCTCTTTTCCCGGATTCATGCGTACCGATCGCCGTGATGCAGGTCCCCCGGCCGATGATGCGGATGTCCACACGGGTTTTCCTTTGTTCCTGTCCTCCGTCGAGTCCTGTGTGCCGGTATGTTTTTCGAACCGCAGCAAGCTGCGACGCCGAAGAAATTCGGTAGATGGGATCCCCGGGCTGCACGCTGCCTCGTATATCTCCGATGTGAAGTTTTCCCTTTGTTTTCCGGCAATACGTAACAACATTTCCGCACAGCTCCGTACCGCGAATCTCAACTCCGTCTCCCAGAGAAACAGGCAGATTTTCCTTTGTTTCCAGAAGATCCGTTCCGGGAACCCTGCGGAGCACATTGCCTATATAGATCCCGCCGTGCTTCGGAAGGTCTCCGGACATCAGTTCCGTTCCAGAGTCGCCGCGAATATACGCATCCGTGAACCCTCCCCGGTTGAAAATCTGAGCGAGTGCCTCACGATCCTCAGGCTCCACTCTGCCGCTTTTACCGGCACAGACACGATCCAGATATTTACGGTAAACTGATGTCACCACGCCCACATAGTCGGCGGATTTCATTCTGCCCTCCACCTTCAGTGAAGTCACTCCGGCAGAAACCAGTGCTCCCAGATGATCAATCAGGCAGAGATCCCCGGGGCTCAGCGGGTAAAGCGGTGCAGGCGCCTCCGCTCCCGTATCCGTCAGGCTGCGGTATCCAAGTCTGCACGGCTGGGCGCACTGTCCCCTGTTTCCGCTTCTGCCGCCGAAATACCGGCTCAGTTGACATTGGCCGGAATAACAGATGCACAATGCACCGTGAATGAAAACCTCAATTTCCATCGCCGTATTTTCACAGATCGTCTGTATCTCCTGCAGACTGAGTTCCCGAGCGAGCACAACCCTTTCGAAACCAAGCCGTCCGGCCGCCTCTACGCCGGCAAGACTGTAAATTGTACCCTGCGTGGAAAGATGCAGCGGGAAATCCGGAATCACCTCAGAAATCCGTTTTCCAAGTCCAAGGTCCGCAACGATCAGCGCATCCACGCCGGTCTCATACAGAAAGGCTGCGTATTTCAGCGCCTCCCCTATCTCGTCGTCACGCAGCAGCGTGTTCATCGTCACATGCACGCTGACGCCCCGCTGATGCGCGAAATCCACCGCGCTCCGCAATGTTTCATCGTCGAAATTTCCCGCATTCATCCGGGCATTAAAAAGGCGGCCGCCGATGTACACCGCATCGGCGCCGTTTTCCACTGCCGCAATCAACTGTTCCGGCCCTCCTGCGGGGACCAGCAATTCACATTTTCTGTCCATGTCTCCATTATATAACGGCGGCTCCGCGGGCGCAAGGCTCTCCCGCCGTCAGAAAGCGTTATTTCCCGCCGTTACAAAGCGCTGTACCCTCGTTGTTGCAAAGGCCGGACTCCCGGCGTTACAAAGCACTGTACGTGAGTTCCTTCCCTTCCTGCCGCAGCCGGACGGCATTCAGAAACAGCTTCGCCGTGTCCATGCAGGTCATCACCGGCAGATTCCTCTCAATGGCGGCGCGCCGTATCGGGAATGTGTCTGCACCGATCCGGTTGACGGTCTTCGGAGTATTGATTACAATCTGAATCTCCCCCTCCACGATTCGCGGAATCACCCCATCATAGCCGATCTGCTCTGCCTTCAGTCCGTGCTCCCGGAGATATTCGCAGGTTCCGCGGGAAGCAAGGAGCCGGAAGCCCATCTTCTCATATTCACGAATGATTTCTGCCGATTCTTCCGTCTTGTCATGATCCTTCAGGCTCACAAAGGCTGATCCTGTCGTGGGAATCCTGCCGCCGGCGCCCAAAAAGCCTTTGTACACCGCCGTAAAAAAGTCAGGGTCTATTCCCAGAACTTCTCCTGTGGATTTCATCTCCGGACCCACTGCGACATCCACATCGGTCAGTTTGGCGTCTGAGAATACCGGGATTTTGATGGCATAGTAATCTGCATCAGGATACAGCCCGGTTCCCCACTCCATCTCCGCAAGCCTGGAGCCTGTCATAACCTTGACTGCGATTTTGACCATCGGTATTCCTGTAACCTTACTGAGAATCGGCACCGTCCGTGACGCTCTCGGATTTACTTCAATAACATACACCTTTTCTCCGTCCCAGGCGTACTGAATATTCACCAGTCCCACAATGTGCAGAGCCTTCGCGATTTTCTTTGTGCTCTCCACAAGTTCCTCGATTACCTCTCGCGGAAGATCATACGGCGGATAGGATGTACAACTGTCGCCGGAATGAACGCCGGTGCGCTCGAAATGCTCCATAATCCCCGGAATGAGCACGTCCTCACCGTCAGCGATGGCGTCCACGTCCATTTCCCGTCCCTCCACATACTTGTCGATCAGGACAGGGTGCTCATGGGACATCCGAACTGCTTCCTTCAGGTATTTTTTTAGTTCCTCATCGCTGTACACCACCTGCATGGCTCTTCCGCCGATGACAAAGGACGGCCGGACGACCAGCGGATACCCCAATCTTTCCACAGCTTCGAAGGCTTCCTCCTCCGTGCGCACCGCACAACCCTTCGGTGTCGCGATGTCAAGGAGATCCAGCAGTTCTGAGAACTTTTCCCTATCCTCTGCCAGATCGATATATTTATTTTTTGTTCCCAGAATATTGATGCTCCGCGCCGCCAGGCGAGAGGCAAGATTCAGCGAAGTCTGCCCGCCGAACTGCAGGATGACGCCCTCAGGATGCTCCTGCTTAATGACATTCATCACGTCATCGGTATGTAGCGGCTCGAAATACAGCTTATCCGAGGTATCGAAGTCTGTGCTCACCGTCTCCGGATTATTGTTGATGATAATCGATTCATAGCCTGCCTCACGAAGCGCCCATACGCCCTGTACGCAGCAGTAATCGAACTCAATTCCCTGACCGATGCGGATCGGGCCGGAACCCACAACGAGGATTTTGTCGCGCCCGGAGGGAACGCTCTCATTTTCTCCTCCGTAGCTGGAATAATAGTAGGGAGTCAGTGCCTCAAATTCTCCCGCGCAGGTATCTACCACTTTGTACACCGGATAAATATCGTGATAGATCCGGATATCCTGCAGAACATCCCGGGGGATCCCAGTGAGCGCCATGATCTCCTCCTCCTCAAATCCCCGGTGTTCCGCCTCTTCAATCAGTTCTGCAGTGACCTCCGAGTTTTTCAGAAGTTCCTCCATGTCGATTATGCCCTTCAGCTTGTTCAGAAACCAGCGATCGATTTTGGTTTCCGCAAATACCTCCTCCAGCGTCATGAGCTGCCGGCGGAAGATCTCCGCGATACAGAAAATCCGTTCATCATCGCAGGCACGGAGCTTTTCAAGCAGCTTCTCGTTACTGAGCCCTGTCACATATGGAATCCTCAGTCCTGTACCCTCCAGTTCCAGCGAGGAAATCGCCTTGGCCAGCGCCGCCTCGAAATACCGGTCAATCGCCATGATCTCTCCGGTGGCCTTCATCTGCGTCCCCAGTTTCCGCGAGGCAGTGCGGAATTTATTGAAGGGCCATTTGGGAATCTTGACCACGCAGTAATCCAGCGCCGGCTCAAAACATGCACTGGAACCTTCTGTAACATAGTTTTTCAGCTCATCCAGCGAATATCCGATGGCGATTTTCGCGGCAATCTTGGCGATCGGATAACCGGCAGCTTTTGAGGCCAGCGCAGAGGAACGACTGACTCTGGGATTGACCTCGATGACGATGTATTCATCCCTGTCGGGATTCAGGGCAAACTGGGCGTTGCATCCCCCCTCGATTTTCAGACTGCGGATAATCTTCAGGGCCGAATCACGGAGCATCTGATACTGTGTGTCGTTGAGTGTCTGTGTCGGCGCTACGACGATGCTGTCGCCGGTGTGAACCCCTGCCGGATCCAGGTTTTCCATGCTACAGACAACGATACAGTTATCCTTGCTGTCGCGCATCACCTCATATTCGATTTCTTTCCAGCCTGCGATGGACTTCTCTACCAGAATCTGGCCTATGGCGCTTTTCGCAATGCCCATATCACAGTGCTCCCGCAGTTCCTGTTCATTATGGGCGATGCCCCCTCCGGTGCCTCCCAGGGTATAGGCAGGTCGGATGATAACCGGATACCCTGTTTCCTCTGCGAAAGCCCGGCATTCTTCATAGCCTGTAGCGATGATGCTGGGCGGTACAGGCTCATTGATCTGACCCATCAGTTCCTTGAACGCTTCCCTGTCTTCGGCTTTATGAATGCTTTCCTTATTGACTCCCAGAAGCTTGACTCCATACTTTTCGAAAATTCCCTTTTCATCCAGCGCCATCGCAAGATTGAGACCGGTCTGTCCTCCGAATCCAGCCAATACGCCGTCCGGTCGCTCCTGCTGTATAATTTTTGTTACCGCATCCTCCGTAATCGGTTCCAGATACACTTTGTCCGCAATTCCCTTATCTGTCATGATCGTGGCTGGATTGCTGTTGATCAGGACAGTTTCAATCCCTTCCTCGGAAATCGCCTTGCACGCCTGCGTCCCGGCATAATCGAACTCCGCCGCCTGACCGATGACAATCGGCCCGGAGCCGATGATCATCACCTTCTTCAATGAATAATCCCTTGGCATTATAGCCGTCCTCCTTCCATCAACTCAATAAATTTATCGAACAGATAACCCGCGTCGTTGGGGCCCGGACTGGATTCCGGATGAAACTGCACCGAGAAAACCGGCTTATCGATGGCCTGCATCCCCTCCACAGTCCCGTCGTTCAGATTCAGGTGCGTCACTTCCAGTCCGTGAAGAATGATGCTTTCTGCTTTCACAGCATATCCGTGATTCTGCGATGTAATATAACTGCGCCCAGTATTTTTGTCGAACACTCCGTGGTTGCCGCCCCGATGCCCGTACTTCAGCTTGTAGGTTTCTCCTCCCTGAGAAAGTGCGATAATCTGGTGCCCCATGCAGATCCCGAAGATCGGCATGGCACGTTCCCCGTAATTACTGTTTGTGACGAGTTTCTCCGTAATTTTCACCGCCTCCGCCGCTTCTTCAGGATCGCCGGGGCCGTTGGTGAGGAAGACGCCGTCCGGGTGCATGTCGAGAATCGTCCTCGCCTTTGTACCGTAGGGGAACAAAGTCAGGTCACAGCCTCTGGCCGTCAGTTCCCTCAGGATGCTCCGTTTGACGCCGAAATCCATCACCGCAACGCGGTACCTTGGATGCTCCGCCTTACATTCTGTCACCTCGGACACACCTGCCGTTTTCATCGCGTCTCCGCGCAGTTCATGCTCCCCGCAAATCCGCGCCAGTTCCTCGATGCCGATATCCTCCGTTGAGATGACACATTTCTGGCTGCCCATGCGCCGAAGCCGCCTCGTAATCTCTCTGGTATCTATATTATATACTCCCGGAATCTGCTCGTCCTGCATCCACTGATCGATCGTCCTGACGCACCGCCAGTTCGACGGACGAAAGCACACATCTCTGGCCACCAGTCCGAAGGCGTGGATTCTGTTGGATTCAAAGTCCACATCGTTGACTCCGTAATTTCCGATCAGCGGATACGTCATCACGATAATCTGCCCTTCATAGGACGGATCCGTCATAGTTTTCTGGTAACCTGTCATCGCTGTGTTGAAAACCAGCTCGCCCGTCCGGGTTCCCCGGAATCCGAACCCGGTGCCCTTATAGACCGTACCGTCCTCAAGATAAATCGTACCTTTCATCATTTTACTCCCTCCACACAATATTGCATTGGGAAGATTATAATTTAATATCTATTTTTATTCAACCCTGAAACAGTAAAAATACAATATTTATTGTTCAGAAACAAATTTCGTAAAATTTTTATTGATTTTTTGATAAACCCCCTTGATTATTCATTCACTATATGCTATATTACATACACGAAATAAAATTCAATATGTTTAATATTTATTAAAAGATTCTCAGGAGGAACCCGATATGTCTAAAGAAAAAGTCGTCCTTGCCTACTCCGGCGGGCTGGACACATCCGTTATTCTCAAATGGCTGATCAAAGAATTCGATTACGAAGTGATCGCTGCCTGCTGCAACGCCGGTCAGGGAGAAGACTTCGATGCAATAGAAAAAAAGGCGATCGCAACCGGCGCATCGAAGGCTGTTACGATCGACATCAGAGAAGAATTTATCACTGACTACATTTACCCAACCCTGAAGGCAGGAGCAATCTACGAAGGAGATTATCTCCTCGGAACTTCGATGGCGCGGCCGCTGATGGCGCAGAAGCTCGTGGAACTCGCCGTAGAAGAGGGCGCATTCATCATCTGCCACGGCTGCACCGGAAAGGGCAACGATCAGGTCAGATTCGAAACCGCGATTAAGGCCATCAATCCTGCGATGCAGATCATCGCCCCATGGAGAACCTGGGATTTCCAGTCCCGTGAAGATCTCATCGAATATGCTCATCAGAACAACATTCCAATTGAACAGACAACAGAAAAAATCTATTCCAGAGACGAAAACATCTGGCACATCAGCCACGAGGGCGGTGAATTGGAGAATCCGTGGAACGAGCACAAAAAAGGAATTCATGTGCTGTCCTGCGAACCGGAGGACGCTCCTGATGAACCTGAATATGTGACGATTTCCTTTGAGAAGGGGGAGCCGGTCGCAATTGACGGCGAGAAGCTTGGACCAATTGAGCTTCTGACAAAGCTGAATGAAATGGGAAGCAGAAACGCTGTCGGCACCATCGATATCATCGAGAACCGGCTGGTTGGAATGAAGTCAAGAGGCGTCTATGAGACCCCGGGAGGAACAATTCTCTATCAGGCGCACCGGGATCTGGAGAAATTAATCCTGGATCGCGACACCATGGCGTATAAAGCGATCGTCGCGCAGAAATTTGCAGAACTGTGCTACGACGGTCTCTGGTTTACTCCGCTCCGGGAGGCGATTTCCGCCTTTGTGGACAAAACCCAGGAGCTGATGACCGGCGATGTGAAAATGAAGCTGTACAAAGGAACCGCATGGCCGGTTGCCAGCAGATCACCATATTCCCTGTATAACGAAGAATTCGCCACCTTCAGTGCGGACGAAGTCTACGATCAGAGCGACGCCGAAGGCTTCATCAACCTGTGGTCTCTTCCGCTGAAGATCCGGGCCATCCAGAAACAGAATCTGGAAGGCGTGCCTGAAGCACAGAAAGCGAAGTTCGATAAAAAAGTCATCAAAGGCGGCGACTTCAAACAGTGACGCACAGCGCTGCGTCATAGCAAATGCGGTTCGGCTGACCGTACGCAATGACGCATGCCGACGCGGGTCGCATGCCCGTTGCATGCCATAATATAGTCCTCAATTAAAAAGCCTCTCGCTTCAGTACCTTTCAGAACTTGCGAGAGGCTTTATTAATGCGTCTTCTTATTTTCCCGTCCTGTCTTTATTCCAGCAGTTTTCGCCGCCTCATCGGCAGCAGGTGCTGTTTATCTTAGAACGGCTTGATCGTGCCGTTTGCCAGCAGAATAATGGAAATCACGAACAGAACCATAACCACGATGAAAGCCGCCAGATCGCTGGTTTTCGGAAAGACCTTTTCGTTTCTCTCCTTCTTGCTCCAATAGTAAAGAATCGTGCCTGGCGCATAACACAGTGTCGTGATCAGGATATACTGCCAGCCTGTAGCATACAGCAGCCAGAGGCCGTAGACAGTTCCAACGACAGCGGCCAGCCATGCACCGGCTTTTCCGCCTGCGTCGTTATCGCAGCCGTGTCCCTGAATACAAAGCTTCAGATAATACAGTGCCGAGAAGAAATACGGAAACATGATCGTGCTGGTGGAGACAGCGTACAACTTCTGATAGGAGCTTGCCGCCACATAGATCATGATGATGAAGAACTGGAGAACGATACCGGTTCCCAGAACGGACCAGGTCGGTGCGTCGTAACGATTAAGCTTGCTCAGGAACTTCGGGAAAAGACCGTTCACCGCCGGCTGATAGGCGCTGTCGGTACAAAGAATCACATAGGAGAGCATCGCACCTGCAACGGACAGAATTACCGCGCAGTTCACCAGCGTCGCACCCCAAGGGCCGACAACGTAGGCCATCACACCGGCCATCGGCGGATTGCTCAGTTTAGCCAGTTCCTCCTGCGGCATGACGCCCATGGAGAGCACGGAGATGAGCACATACAGGATCAGCAGAGCCAGGAACGAATTAATCGTCGCCTTCCCGGCGATTTTTGTGTTCTTCGCACGGGCTGAAAGCACTACGGCACCCTCAATTCCGATAAACGTCCATACCGTCGTCGTCACGGTACCCTTCACCTGCGTGAGCAGCGAGGGGCTGTCTGCGGCGCCTGCGAAGTTCTCCATGAATATGGAAGGCTTGAACGCTCCCATCAGAATGATCGCAAAGACAGTAAAGATGATAGGCACCAGTTTGGCGATAACCACGACTGCATTGATGCCGACCGCGGAATTCACGCCTCGGTACACCAGCAGAATCAGGAACCACACATAGAGGGAACCGACAACCACCGAGAGCAGATTGTTTCCGTCTCCGAACGCATCAAAGAAGTTCCCCAGTGTAGCGAACAAAAGCGCCACATAAGATACCGGGGCGAGAATTGCGCTGATCCAGTATCCCCATCCGTTGATAAACCCGATGTAATCGCCGAATCCCGTCTTTGCGTAATTAAAAATTCCACTGGACAATTCCGGCTTGACAACGGAAAGTCTGTAAAAGGAAACCGCAAGTCCTGCCATTCCGATTCCACAGATCGCCCATCCAATCAGAACGGCCAGAGTGTGCGCACCGCCGGCCGCGAAGTCTCCTGACAGAGAAAACACCCCGGACGCGAGCGTCGTACTGATGGCAAATAAGGTAAGCTTACCTATGCCAAGATTTTTTTCTTTTTCCATAACAACAATTCCTCCAAATTGCAGCCCCTGAGGTTCCCGTCAGAAATCTGCGCAAACGGTTGAAGCTGCAGATCACATAAATTGATACCTTTATCTGTTCACAGAGTACCGTCACCGAGTCAGATACCCTGAGTAACATATCACACAGCAATCAGGTACTCTCCGTTCCTGGTCGCACATTAAATACAATATATAATATACTTTTCTTTATGTCAACAAATGCTGATAAAATTCTGAGGACATTTCACTTCAGATCCGATGTTCCCGCGACACACACATACACATATACAGACATCCATATCTGCACACAGACACAACACATCGCAGGCATGCCGCCTGCCTCACACCCGCTGTCCTCTCGTTCAGACGAAAAAAGCCTCTAATCACAGAAACAGAAAGCAACGCGTGTTACTTTCTGTTTCTGCTGTTTCATTGATTTTATTATGCGAAAGTGATGACAGTACCCGTCTTTCCGTTCAGGGCGTCCACCGCCTTGTCCAGTGACGTGATAATTGCCTTTTTGTTCGGATATGTTCTGACGAACTTCATCGCCGCCTCTACCTTGGGAAGCATGCTTCCGGGAGCGAACTGTCCCTCTTCAATGTACCGGTCGGCTTCCTCCAGTGTCATGGATGTCAGGTTCTTCTGATCCGGCTTGTTGAAGTTAATGGCGACATTCTCTACCTCGGTCAGGATCATCAGAATATCCGCACCGATCTCCTCGGCCAGAAGCTCCGCACCGAAGTCTTTGTCGATAACTGCGGCAACGCCCTCCAGCGCGCCGTTACGCTTCTCGACCACGGGGATTCCACCGCCTCCGACAGAAATCGTGATCGTCGAAGGCCACAGAGTCCGGATCGCATCGATTTCAACGATCTTGCGCGGAAGCGGAGAGGCGACGACTCTTCTCCAGCCTCTGCCGGCGTCTTCCTTCATCGTGTAACCCTTCTCCTCCTGCATCCGTTTCGCCTCTTCTTCTGTATAGAATGGTCCGATCGGCTTCGTCGGTGTCTTGAATGCGGGGTCTTTCCTCTCAACGATGGTCTGCGTTTCAATCGTGACGACCGGTATATTGCGGTTTCTCTTCGCCAGCGCGTATCTCAGGGCCTGCTGAATGTGATACCCGATATACCCCTGGGACTGCGCACCGCAGACATCGAACGGCATTGCCGGTGTAACGTCTTTCGCGGTCTCGGAAGCCAGAAGGATTCTCCCTACCTGAGGGCCGTTTCCGTGCACCAGACCGATCTCATATCCTGCGCAGCTGATATCCGCAATGTGTTCACAGGTCTTCTTCACGACCTTCAGCTGTGCTTCCGCGGTTGCCTCGCCCTTTCCGGACTGAAGAGCGTTTCCGCCCAGCGCGATTACAATTTTTTCTGCCATTTTAATTCCTCACTATCTCTTAATAAATCTTCATCAGTTACAGATCATCTCTGTTGACCGGGCAGGACATGCAGCGCGGGCCGCCTCTTCCTCTGGAAAGCTCCGAGCTCGGAATGGTCAGAACCTTGATTCCCTTCTTGTCCAGCAGGTCATTTGTTACATAATTTCTCTCATAGGTCACAACCGTTCCCGGCGCAATGCAGAGCGTATTGGAGCCGTCGTTCCACTGCTCTCTCTGCGCGGCCATGGCGTCATTTCCGCCGCAGCGGATCAGTTCCACTGCAGGAACCTTCAGAACACGGGCTAGAAGATGACTCAGCTCGTCCGTCACAGACTCAAAATGAGCTTTCCCCTCCGCATTTAATGTAATCTCAAACAGCTGGAGCGGACCTTCGATTTCCGGATGAATGGTGAACTTGTCGAAATCCACCATCGTGAAAACCGTATCGAGATGCATGAACGCCCTGCTCTTGGGAATGTCAAACACAATCACTCTCTTGAACGTGGATTTATGCAGAACATTCTCTGCGAAGCGCTCGATTCCCAGCGCTGTCGTTCTCTGAGAGAGACCGATGGCGACCGTTTCCGAATTCAGTACCAGTACGTCTCCGCCTTCGATGGAGGCAGGATCATCATAATCATACCAGAGCTGTGATCCCTCCGGAGCAAAGTCTTTGTTATACATAAACATGTACTTCAGCAGCAGCGATTCCCGTCTTCTGGTCACCGTGCTCATATGATGCACATTCAGACCGTTTCCGACACAGGCCCCCGGATCCCTGGTGAAATACAGATTCGGCATCGGATCCATATAAAATGGATACGAGGACGAAATCAGATCCGCCAGAGTCTTGGACTCCACATTCGGAATATCTGTTTTTCTGACACCGGCGATGATCTTAGCGACCATTTCTCTCTCCGGCATCCGGATCAGGTAATCGTAGATCGCCTCCCGGATGCCCTCTGAATTCAGATCGCTCTCGTCAAGGATATCGTTCAGAAACGCCTTTTTGACCTCAGGATCCCTGATCGCCTTTGCTGTCTCATCAACATAATAGATGACTTCTACGCCGTTATCACGCAGCACCTGCGCAAACCTGTCGTGTTCCTGTTCCGCAACCTTCAAATACGGAATATCATCGAACAACAGTCTCGCGAAGTTGTCCGGCACCAAGCCTTCCACCTCGTGCCCGATCCGGTGAAGCAGAACCCTGTTCAGCTTCCCTATCTCCGAGAAATTGTGAATTCCGGGATACATATTTTTCTCCTTCCTGATTCCGCGTAAGTAATACGCACCCGTTACGATTCTTATGCGATGGTCGCGACGATAACCGCCTTGATCGTATGCATTCTGTTTTCCGCCTCATCAAATACGACAGAGTTCTTGCTCAGGAATACCTCATCAGTCACCTCGCGGATGTCATATCCCAGTTCCTTCTGATCCTTCGCCATCGTGGTGTCGAAATCATGGAAGCTCGGCAGGCAATGCATGAAGATCACGTCCGGATTCCCGGTCTTGTCCAGGAACTCTCTGGTCACCTTGAACGGGGTCAGCAGTCTGACTCTCTCCGGAATCTGATCCTCTTCACCCATGGAAGCCCAGATATCGGTGTAGATCACGTCTGCGCCCTCCAGGCAGGACTCGTCGCTGCTTACGCTGATGCTCGCTCCGGTTTCCTCCGCAACCTTCTGTGCTCTCGCCAAAACATCCTTGTCAACCTCAGCGGCCAGTTCTTTCGGTCCGAACGCAACGAACTCCATACCCATCTTGGCACAGCCGTACATCCACGCATAAGCCATGTTGTTTCTGACATCTCCGACAAAGACAACCTTGACCTTGTTCAGCGGCTTCGCCACATGCTCCTCAATGGTAAGCATATCCGCCAGAATCTGTGTCGGGTGGTCAACGTCAGTCAGTCCGTTCCAGACCGGTACGCCTGCATTCGCCGCCAATTCTTCCACAACGCTCTGCTTGAATCCTCTGTACTCGATTCCGTCATAGAATCTGCCCAGAACCTTGGCAGTATCCGCAATTGTTTCCTTCTTTCCCATCTGGGAGGACTTGCTGTCCAGGAATGTGACACCAGCGCCCTCGTCCATCGCTGCAACCTCAAACGCGCATCTGGTTCTGGTGGAGGTCTTCTCGAACAGGAGAACGATGTTCTTGCCCTTCAGCACCTGATTGCAGATGCCGGCTCTCTTCTTGGCCTTCAGATCATGAGCCAGATCCAGCATGTAACGGATCTCAGCCGGTGTGAAGTCCATCAGTGTCAGAAAATGTCTTCCCTTAAGATTAACTGCCATAATAATTCTCCTTTTTCATTTAAGTGTACATCGATAATTAACTGTCAATTTTGATATTTCCATCTTACAATATTTCATTTTCATAAAAAAGTACCAGCACTTAATCATTTTTAAGTACCAGTACCTATATCGCTTCAAACCATTGAAAATCATGGTTTTTCTTCGGAAATTTCTTTATATGTTTTTTTGATGACCCGTACCAGGCGGTTCATTCCTTCCGTAAGCCATTCCACAGATTCGTAGGAGTAATTCAGTCGGATGAACTCTTTCCCGTCTTTCCTGGTCGGATAGAACACCTCACCGGGAACGACAGCGACATCGAAGCGGGACGCCTCCTCCGCCACTCTTCGCCCGCTGAGTCCCGGAGGCAGTTTGACCCAGATATAGACGCCCCCTCTGGGCTTGACATACCGGACGCCGATATCGGAGAGACGGTCAAGCATGGCGCACATGATATCCCGGTTCCTGCGGCTGTGATCCGCAATTTCTCTGCATTTCCTCTGATAAGTCCCGTTTTCCAGATTACGCGCCAGCAGTTTCTGTGTGATCCACCCGATAGAGACGATGTGAATGGAAACCAGATAACTCAAGGCACGCACCAGCTTTTCATCTGCGACGACAAAGGCCAGCGTCATTCCGGGAACGAAGGTCAGCGAAAAGGAATAAATGTAAATCACATTATTACAGTGATCCATCGATTTGATCGGCGGAGTAGGCCGATCCTCGAAATACATCTCGGATCCCGCATCATCTTCCACAATCGGGATCCTGTACCGGTTGGAAAGCTCCAGCAGTTTCCGTCGGCGTTCCAGACTCAGAATATTCCCCGTCGGATCCTGATAACTGGAATTCACATAAATAAACTTCGGCTTCTTTGTTGCAATCAGAGGCTCCAGCTGTTCCACCACCATGCCGTCCAGATCCACAGGAACCGTAAAAAAATCACAGCCAGACAGTGCGATCATCCTATACACGTCTGGCGAGCAGGGTTCCTCGATGAATACGCAGTCTCCCGGCTCTGTCATTGCGGTGATGATATAATCCAGCGCCTGATTGGTTTCCTTCAGAACCTGAATCTGGCGAAGTCCCGCCTCGATACCCTTTGTACGCACATAATCCTGCAGACGCCGCAGCAGCTCGCCGTCCCCCTGATACGTCGCCAGGTAGGCCGGAAGCAGCTGACTTTCATTCATAATCGCGACAATATCATCCGCGATCTCCTCCTCCGGGTAGACAAAAGGGGGCATCCCCGCCGAAAGCGATATTCCCTTCCCCGTTGAGAAGCGCTGGAAAATATCGTCGTAGAGTTCCTCCATGTCCAGATATTCATCCTTGATCACATGACTCCAGTTCACCGACCGCTGCTCCTCCGCCGTCAGCGGGCGATCCTCCGGAAGGCTGTAACAGACCGCATAACCCTTCCCGCGGTCCGAACGCACGAGACCCATGTCCTTCAGATCCGCATAGGCTCGTATTACCGTGTTCCGGTGAACCCCCAGCTGCGCCGCCAGCTTCCGTTCCGACGGCAGCACCGCCCCATCCGGGATATTCCCTGCGAGAATCATGCGCTTCAGCTGACTTTCAATCTGAAGATAAAGAGGAATTTTTCTCTTTTTATTAATCTCGATCCTCAAGGTATTCTCCCCGCCTTTCTTCCGGACTATACCGGGAGGTTTTCTCCGGTTTCTTCCCGTGGAACTGATAATAGCAGACCTCCATACGCCCGTTGAAGAGTTTCCGCCGACGGTCCGCCTTCCTTCCGAAAAGATTTCTCTCCACAGATTTGTCCGCAGTGATGAGGAACAAAGACCAAGTCGGACGTGTCCGGAAGAACGCCCGGAGCGCCCTATAGATCCTTCGGATCTCGCGGTCGTCTCCGATTCTCCGTCCATAGGGCGGATTAGTGATCATGACACCGCCCTCATCATCACACTGCAGCCGCGCCACATCCATATGACGAAAAACAATACAGTCGTCCACCCCGGCTTCCTCCGCGTTCGCCCTGGCGGCGGCGATCGCTCTCCGATCGATATCCCCTGCCAGGATCTTCAGGCTCACATCGCTGCGAATTGCCTTAAATGCCTCTCTCCGCTCTTCCTTCCAAATCTCGGGCCGAATCAGTTCCCAGCCCTCTGAAGCAAATTCCCTGGAAAGTCCCGGCGCGATATTCCTCCCGATAAGTGCAGCCTCGATGGGAATCGTTCCGGAGCCGCAGCAGGGATCCGCCAGAATTCTTTCCGGATTCCAGAAAGAAAGCTGAATCAGTGCCGCTGCCAGTGTCTCCTTGATGGGGGCTGCCACGTCCGAGGTCCTGTAACCTCTCTTATGAAGTCCGATACCGCTGGTATCCACCGTCAGCTGTGCCCGGTCCTTCATCATTCCGATCTTTATCCGATATTCCGCTCCCGTCTCCGGCAGCTGTTCCATACAGTAAAATTCTCCAAGACGCTGTGCGATTGCCTTCTTGACGATGCTCTGGCAGGCGGGGACACTGTGGAGCTGGGATTTCACCGACGTTCCGATCACCGTGAACCTCCCGTCCGGCGGAATCAGCTGTTCCCAGGGCAGGCCGCCGGTCTGCTGAAAGAGTTCCTCGAACGTAACGGCGCTGAATTCGCCCATCAAAAGAAGCAGCCGATCTGCACAGCGCAGCCAGAGGTTGCACCGCGCGATCGCCCGCTCGTCTCCCCAGAACATGACATGACCGTTTTCTGTACTGATGATGTCATATCCCAACGCCTGTATTTCTCTCTTCACGACGGCTTCCAGGCCGAATGTCGCCGTCGCAATCAGTTTCAGTCTCATCACACATCTCCGCGTATCCTTCAGAATGCGGAGGCACAGCCTCCGCGGCCGGTCAGAACAGCACGGTGATCTCAGTTCCTTCTCCCAGCTTGCTCCGGATCCGGATATCCGCGTTATGGTACGCGACACCGTGCCTTACGATTGAAAGGCCAAGTCCGGTGCCGCCGATCTCCTTGGAGTGACTTTTGTTCACGCGATAAAACCGCTCGAACACCCGGTCCAGATCCTCCTGCGGGATTCCGATGCCCGTGTCCTTCACGCAGATATACGGCCGGCCCTCCGTGATCCCGGTGGAAACCCGGACCGTCCCGCCCTTCTTATTGTATTTTATCGCATTATCACACAGGTTGTAAACGATTTCTTCTATAATCTGGTAGACGCCGTCCACATGGACGTGTTTTCCGCTGAGATCCACCTTCACGTCCATCCCCTTCGCGGCAGCGTCCAGCGTATACAGCACCTCCTCCGCGACACCGTAAAGATCCAGCCGTTCCTTCTTCGCCGTAATCTGATTCTCATCCAACTGAGAAAGCTTGATAATATCGTCCACCAGAACGATCAGCCTCTGCGCTTCCTCATAAATGCGGCCGGCAAACTTCCCCACATCCTCAGGACGGACGATTCCGTTTTTCATGATCTCGGCAAATCCGGAAATCGAAGTCAGAGGCGTTTTCAATTCATGCGAAACATTTGCGGTAAATTCCTTCCGGAACTCCGCTTCCCGCGTTTTCTCATCCACATCCCCCCGCAGCTTGTCAATTCTCTGATTCAGCATGTCATTCTGCTCTTCTATGCGGACAAGCAGCGGCTCCAGCTCCGGATATGTCATATTCTCTGTCGGAGCATCCAGATTGATCTCGTTAATCGGCTTAACAATACGGCGAGAAATCCGCGACGCCAGAAGCAGCGATATCATAATCGTCAAAAGCAGCACCAGAAGAATCGGTTTCATCAGCCGCAGCAACAGCGTAAGCAGCGTAAACTGAGTGATGGACACGCGCAGCACGCTTCCATCCTCCAACCGCACCGCGCTGTATGAAGTCTTCTCGGAAAGCGTCTTGGAATATCGGGTGTTCGATCCATATCCCGTTTTCATCGCCTCCTTCACCTCCGGACGCGATGCATGGTTCGGCAGCTTGGACGCATCGACGCTTGTATCGTAGATGACCTTCCCCGATTTGGCGATATATGTGATCCGATATCGCTTATCCACCTTCAGGTCGGAAAAATATCCCGATCCGGTGTGCCGTATGGCCGCAGCCACCAGGTACGCCTCGTTCTGCAGACTCTTCTCATATTCCTTGGAATACTGTGTATAGAGCGCACTGAAAATCAGGACCATACTGGCAACCAGCACCAGCAGAGCCACGCTGAAAATCCCGTAAAAAATCCGGTTCCTCATTTCGCCGTGTCCTCCATGCGATATCCGATCCCGCGTACCGTCTGAATCTGATGTCCCGCTTCGCCCAGTTTCTGCCGCAGAGAACGGATATGGACATCCACCGTTCGGCTCTCGCCGTCAAAGGCGTAGCCCCAGATCTTCGTCAGCAGCTGATCCCGGGTAAACACGATGCCTTTATTCTCTACCAGAAGTTCCAGAAGTTCAAACTCCTTCCGGGTCAGCACAACATCCCGTCCCTTCACCGTCACCGTATGGCGCGCCAGGGAAACAGAAATATCGCCGGCCGTATATTCCTCATCCCCCGTAGAGGGCTGTGTCCGCCGGAGAAGCGCCTTGATCCTCGCGATCAGTTCCATCATTCCGAAGGGCTTGGGCAGATAGTCGTCCGCTCCGTAGTCCAGTCCGATAACCTTGTCATATTCCGTGCCCCGGGCCGTCAGCATCATGATCGGCACTTTCGCGGTGCGGGGCAGCGCCCGGAGTTTTTTCAGCATGTCAAGACCACTCTCCTCCGGGAGCATGATATCTAACAAAATGAGATCCGGCGTTTCTTCCTCCAGCCCCTTCCAGAATTCCGAGGGACGGCTGAAGCCGCGGGCTTCAAACCCTTCATTTGTTAAAGTATAGGTCACCAGTTCCCTGATGCTCCCATCATCTTCTACAAGATAAATCATAGTTTCCATCCTTCCTGCCACAAGTGTACTATGATATCAGGAAAAAAGCCATCTTTCCGATGTAAAATTGATGTAAAATCCATGTAAACATCAGCTGCATGTGAAGCACAGCCGCCGCGGCGCAGCGTCAGGACATACACGCTCGCTGTTTCAGCGATGCAGCCGAGCATACACTCGCTGCTTCAGCGCCGCGGCAGGACATACGCGTCCGCTACTTCAGCGCCGCCCGGATGAACTCGCGGAACAGAGGGTGTGCGTCGTTGGGGCGGGATTTGAATTCCGGATGATACTGAACAGCCACAAAGAATTTCCGATCCGGAAGCTCCACTGCCTCCACCAGTCTGCCGTCGGGAGAGGTTCCGGAAATCACCATCCCCGCCTTTGTCATCTCCTCCCGATAGAGATTGTTGAATTCGTAACGGTGCCGGTGTCTCTCCGCGATCTCCGCCTTTCCATAGGCCTCACGCAGTTTCGTACCCTCACCGACCGCACACGGGTAGGCACCCAGCCGCATAGTTCCGCCCTTGGGGATATTCCCCTGCTGGTCCGGCATCAGATCGATGACATTATGCGCGCCTCCGGGCGCGAATTCACCTGAGTCGGCGTCTTTGTATCCCAGCACATCGCGGGCGAATTCAATGACCGCAGTCTGCATGCCGAGACAGATTCCGAGATAGGGAATGTCATTTTCTCTGGCATACTTTGCCGCCTGAATCTTGCCTTCGATCCCCCGGTCTCCGAAGCCTCCCGGCACCAGAATCCCGTCCAGCGCACCCAGGAGTTTTCCTGCCGTCTCCTCCGTCACACTTTCCGCTTCAATCCATTCTATTTCCACCTTCGCCCCGTTTTCATACCCGCCGTGCCGAAGCGCCTCCGCCACGGACAGATATGCGTCATGAAGTTTGACATACTTTCCGATCAGCCCGATACGAACTTCTTTCTCCCGGTTGTGCACACGGTCGAGCATTCTCATCCAGTCCTCCATCTCGCAGGGACCTGCGTTGATTCCCAGCTCGCGGCATACGATCCAGCTGAACCGGGAGCGCTCCAGCATAACCGGCGCTTCGTAGAGCACCGGCAATGTGATATTCTGGATCACACAGTCCTTTTTTACGTTACAGAACAGCGAAATTTTTTCCACGATCGACTGATCGATGGTCTCGTTGGCGCGGAGCACGATAATGTCCGGAGAGATTCCCAGACTTCGGAGTTCCTTGACCGAATGCTGCGTAGGCTTGGATTTGTGTTCACCGGAGCTCTGCAGATACGGCACCAGCGTCACATGAATAAACAGCGAATTTTCCCTGCCGACCTCCAGAGATACCTGGCGGATTGCTTCCAGAAACGGCTGACTTTCAATATCTCCGACGGTTCCTCCGATCTCCGTGATGATGACATCTGCATCAGAATGGCGTCCCACTTCGTAAATAAACGATTTAATCTCATCAGTGATATGCGGAATCACCTGCACCGTGCTCCCAAGAAAATCGCCGTTGCGTTCTTTGTTCAGAACGTTCCAGTACACCTTGCCCGTTGTGAGATTGCTGAACCGGTTCAGATTCTCATCGATAAACCGTTCATAATGCCCAAGATCCAGGTCAGTCTCCGCACCGTCCTCTGTCACAAAGACCTCGCCGTGCTGGTACGGGCTCATAGTGCCGGGATCAATGTTGATGTAGGGATCCAGTTTCTGCGCGGCCACTTTCAGTCCTCTGGATTTCAGCAGCCGGCCCAGGGACGCCGCAGTGATTCCCTTTCCCAATCCCGAGACAACGCCTCCGGTAACAAAAATATACTTTTTCATACTCAACTCCTCCGTCAGTTTCTGGTCCTTAAAAACAAAAAACAAGGCGGAAAGCCCTGAGGAGTGAGTAGGAGATATAAGATCCCGCCGACTCTCGCCTCGCCATCCTGTCCTTGTATTTTCTGCAAAAAATATTACGGAGATATTATACAACAGCCCGGAGCAAAAATCCACGAATTTTTCTCTCTTTCAGCAAAAATTTCCGACAGGTTTTCAGACAGGTTTCGATTCGGCAGGCACTAAAAGTTCTTTCTTTTTTCAGAAAAACAATGTATAGTATACAATAAGTGATGTCGGAGACGCCGCGGCGCACAGCAATCCAATGGAAAGGGTGCGCCGGCAGACATCTGACGCCCGCGCTCCGGTCTTCGGATTTTCCGAAGCTCGTACGATTATCCGGTTATCACCGGAACAGGGCCGATTGAAGTTACTGTATTCAGAACAGGAGGAAATTTAATGAAAACATTTTTAAAGGAATTTAAAGAATTTGCCATGCAGGGCAATGTAATGGACATGGCTGTCGGTATCATCATCGGCGGTGCATTCACTGCAATCGTCAACTCGCTGGTCAGCGACATTCTGAACCCTCTGCTGGGTCTGGTCGTTGGAAAGGATTTCTCCCGTCTGACCGCCGACATCGGCGATGTGCACTTTGCATACGGAAATTTCATCATGGCGGTGATCAACTTTATTCTCATCGCTCTGGTCCTTTTCTGCATCATCCGCGCTCTGAACAAGCTCAGCAGCCTCCGGAAAGCGCCGGAGGAAGAAGCTGCGCCTGCAACCAGAATCTGCCCCTACTGCAAGAGCGAAATTCCGGCAGACGCCACCAGATGCCCCCACTGCACCTCCGAGCTTAGTGCAGAAACCGCCTGAGTTCCGATCCGGAATCTGCGTTCCGGCAACCGACGAGTCCGAACTACGCCGGAGCGTATACACCGTTTCTCCGGCAGGTTCCGGACTGCCCTTGCTTCCCGGTCTTCGGCTGTAAATCCGGTCTGCCGCGGAAGCGCTTTTTTGTTTCAGTTTGTTCGCAAATGTTTTCAGAATTTTTTACTGCTGAGGTCATCCAGCCGGTTCCCGTCTTCATCGTATTCCGCAGTCCCGCTGAATTTATATTTGTTCAGAATTCTGGTCACGCGTTCATTGGTATTCATCTGTTTTTCCCTCAGCTCTCTCTCATAGGGCGTCAGCTTGCTGACATCCTTTATATGCGCTGCGACCGGCTTAGGCACCGCAAGAAAATATACGGCCGGCGCCACCAGCAGAGAATACAGCAGGAACCAGGCAACGAATGCCGCAACCCAGAGAATAGGCGAATGAAAGCGTCCCGCTCCCAGAAAACCCACCAGAGCAATTCCTGCGAAAAACACAATGTCCGCGATAGCAAACCGGTTGACTGCACGGATACCCTTCTGCAGTTCCTCATCATACCACACGCTCTTCAGTCGTTTATTCGTATACTTTGAGAAGCGGTATTGTGTGTTGGCGATAAATACACACTGGCGGAAATCCTCTGCCGTCGCCGGTTTTTTTTCGATCCGGGTCGGTCCGAAACTTCCTTCCTCGTAATTATACCAGATACTGCACCGGATCAGATGTCCCTCTCCCATAACGGACAGACGCAGAGACTCCCGCCGGTCATAATCGATTACCAGCTGTTCTCCCTCCTTCAGCATTACCATCGTTCCGCTGATATCGACAGTTGCGTATCCGTCCCTGCAATAGAACGCCTGCGTTCCCATGGCGTACTGTTCTTTGTCCTCCACGGTCAGCGTCCGGTTCTCCTCAGAAAGCGCTATAACCTCCACACTGCCTTCGTTCCCCTTGCGCACCATCAGATTATAGTCGGTGATCGCCCCGAAGCTCTTTGTTCTGTAAGCGCCGTCAAAGGCGTCCTGCTCCAGTTCCCGCAGCCGGGCAGACCGGACATTCTCATGAGCCAGAACCACACTGCCGGACAGCACCACCAGAATCCGGTTGAAATCCGGCAGCCTGGAGAATACCGACTCTTCCTTTTCGCAGGTGGCCGTTGACAGTCTCCAGACAAAATTGCGCTCCAGATATTCGCTGTCCTGCGGCCATATCGCCAGCTGCGTCGTCGTTCCGCCGGTCCAGCGGGAAGTTCTGAAATCCTCTGTTTTCAACACCTGATACTTCATGATTCACACATCCTCAATGTTAATTTCTATATGCACTGATTATATCATACAGCGCCGTATCCTTGCAATCCGTGCTTTGCTGCGGTATACTGAAACCGTCCGGTTTCCGCCGGTCATCCAAAGACAAAGGAGAATACGCTATATGAACAGAAAAGAACTCGCCGTAAGGCTTCACAAACAGGGCTTCAACTGTGCGCAGGCCGTCGCCTGCTCCTACTGCAATGTTATGGGCACTGACCCGAGACAGGTGTTCCGGATTGCAGAACCCTTCGGACTCGGCATGGGCAGCATGGGCACCTGCGGCGCGGTCAGCGCGATGGCCATGGTAATCGGAATGAAAATTTCCGACGGAGATATGGATCACCCGCAAACCAAACGTGAATGCTACCAGATGATGAAGGAAGCGACAGAGGCTTTCCTGAACAAAAACAAGTCCATTGTCTGCCGGCAGCTGAAAGGCGTGGACACCGGCGAACCTCTCCGCAGCTGCGACGGCTGCATTCAGGACGCCGTAGAGATTCTGGACCGTCTCCTGCTGGGCATCGAGGCATAGAGGGCCGGAGTCCATAAACAATCAGATAACAAAGAAACGCGGCGACCCGAGGATCTCCCTCCGGTCGCCGCATCTGTTCCTGCCGCCTACCGGTTCAGCACGCACTGAACATTTTTATCGTGAAATTTCATAAACAGCGGCGACTGAAGACACTCCACCAGACTCTTCTCTCTCACATTGCTGTCAGATTCCCGATAGAAGAAACACGCCTCCACATCGCCGGTGGCGCTGATGCTGCAGTAATATCTTCCGCCGGCGACACAGCCCCCGGTAATGGTGGAATCCTTGCAGAAATTGATCGTCATAATCGGTTTCTGTTTACGGTACTCCACAATCCGGTCATAGACGCGGTCCTTTCCGGCCGGTGCGGCAGAAAAGAAGAGACACAGCTTGACGCCGTTTTCGATCATTTTGTCGAAAAACTCCTCCCGGTCAAACCGGTCCTGGCTCTCTTCATCATAAGTGCAGGACACACAGTACGGAAGTTTCTTACGATGAAGGATTCCCGCAGTCTCAGCCAGTTTCTGATCCTCCGGCGTACCGGAGACCTCCACAGCGACGATCAGATTTTTCACACGCAGCATTTCATCAGCGAATTCCTCTGTAATCCCCATACCGTCCGTAAACATCAGAAATTCACACTCATAATGCTTATTGCACAGGGCGATGATTTCCTCAGGATATTTCAGCGGTTCTTCGCCCTCAATGAAAAACATGAAGGTTCCGAGAGCCTTAGCCTGTTCGATCACATCGTCCCATTCGTCGAAGTCCAGATACCGGCTGTCGCCGCTCCCGTTGATGTTCAGCGCGATGACCCAGGGAATGTTGCATCCGTATTTTTCTCTGTTTTCATTCGCCTGCGGCGCCGCAAGCGCATTGGCGTTGATCAGCATATTCTCAAAAATCGTTTTCCGCACATCGTCGTCGATATCACTCCACAGACTGATCAGCAGATTATACCAGTTCCCGTCCTTCCGGGTCACGATATCCCTGATGACGTCCCTCTGCACGGAAAGCACGTCCTTCGGCGCATATGTATCAAACCAGTCCAGAAGCTTGGGAAGATTCGCCTCCGGATTCCTGTCCAGAAACTCATAGGCCTTCATCAGCCCCAGTTTCTTGATTTCATTTCCAACTGCACTCATTTTTATCCTTCTCCTTAAAAAATACGTTTCTGTTTTTCAGCATAGTGCCCTCTGATACAGCTTTCAATAGACAATTTTCTTCCGCCTGCCGCAAAACAGGACAGCCGGCGGCAAATGTACAATATTTCACCGTTTCGCGACTCTGTCGAGCATTCCCTCCAGCGTGCCGTCCAGCAGTACAAACAGCCGGTCCAGCTTTTCTTTGTACTCCGGCTTCATCCCTCCGGCTACCCATTCCGTGATGATGCCTACAAGACTGAAGGTCGCGATATCGATCACAAATTCCAGATCCTCCTCGCTGATGATCCGCGTGCCCTCAACCTGCCTCACCAGATCGCTGATCGCGGGTCTGGCCAGTTTCTGCATGAATTCCTCCAGCTGTCTCCTGTTCAGGGAATAATATGCGTTCATGACAAAGGATTTTTCCTCCAGGAGTCCGTCCATCAGGTCTGAAATTACTTCTCGCCAGTTCTTTGCGTCGATGCCGTCCGACAGATACTTCTGCGCCTCCTGCGTGAAGATCCATTCCACCAGATCGTAAACGTCATGGAAATGATAGTAGAATGTCTGGCGATTGACTCCACAGTCATCTGTAATATCCCGCACGGTAATTTTATTCAGGGTTTTCTTTTCCAGCAGCTTTTTCAGTGACGCCGCCAGGGCTTTTTCTGTCAGAAGTGACATGGGTTACCTCCCCCTTCAACTCGCATGTGTATTATACCTTGCCTATGTCTGACTCAGATCCTGCGCCAGGCTGTCACGGATACGCCGAAGCTCCCGGAGCAGTCGGTTGATGGCGTTGATCCTGTGACATACCGTATAGGCGTTTTCCTCCCGGTAGAGCAGAATACGATCCAGCGTCTGCTTCAGATCGCTGCAGAGTTCTTCTGTTTTCTGCACAAAAGTCTGTCGATCCATGTCCAGGATCCCCAACTTCAGCATATCGATATCATAATGATATTCCATTCCGAAAAGCTCTTTTACCCTCCGGGAAAGCTCCATCTTGTATTCATTAAGATGAAGATGAAACCCGCCTTCGCACGCAGCGGCTCTGGCACGGATGTCCGTCATCGTCTTTTCGATTTCCTCGAACCGCCGGTCCAGCTCTTTATACTCCATATTCATGGCTTTCCAGTAAAAGTCCAGCTGTTCCACGGCCCGGTCGATCACATCAATCAGTTTCTTGGCCGTGGACATTTCCATAATCGAGCGGGCCTGCTCTCCCAGATCAGCCTGAATCACCGCCTTCAGTTCCTCCACGCCTTCTCCGGTCCGGGCGCTCACCGGAAATATCCGAATCTCCTTCTCACCCATCAGCTGCTCCAGAACGCTCTCACAGTACTTCAGGTACTCCCCGAGTTCCGCCGGACTCACGGTATCGATTTTGTTGACTGCGAAATAGAACCGGGCCGCGAAATTTCTGGTGTTCCGCAGAAAGTCGATCTCAATCTGATTGATTGGGCTGTCCACCGACAGAAGAAAAATCACCGCATCGCTTTCCTTCATGTGGTCGTAGGCCACCTCAGTGTTGTTTTTGTGAAAGGATCCCACGCCCGGCGTATCTACAAAGGTCAGTCCGCTCTTCAGAAAGCCGGATGGCGCCTGAAGCACGACCTCCGCAACCCCAAGCTCGTTGTTCCGGTTCTCCTGCTCGCTGATGAAACGATGCAGGTCAGACTCAGGGATCTCTTCACATATCCCGTTCTCGTAGCGGACCTCTGCCCGCCGCTCTCCGTATTTCACGCGGGTGACTGCGCTGGTAATGGGTACAATTCCCACCGGCAGCACATCTTCTCCAAGGATGCGGTTAGAGAGTGCGCTTTTGCCTCTCTTGAACTGGCCGACAACGGCCACCGTCATATCCTGATCCTCCAGTTTCTCCAGGAGAGTCCGCGCAGCCCGGGCCTGTCCCCGAACCGCTTCGTCCTCCGACAAAAGCCTGTACGCCTGAGCGGCTTTCTCCCGCGTCGTCATTTCTCTGATTGGTTTTTCTAACATTCCACTCCCTCGTCTCTCGAAAAATCTATTCGATATTATATCATCTTTCACCTCAGAATGCTATCCTACATATTTTTCCTGTCCGATGTACGCCCCCAGAACGGTCAGCACCCCGCAGACCGCCAGCATGATCCACATCGCGGGCTCCCATCTGCCGGCCGCATCATAAACCGCTCCGAACAGAACAGGTCCGACACAGGCGATCAGGTATCCGACCGACTGTCCGAACCCGGACATCAGCGAAGCTGCCGATGCACTTTCCGTATGAAACACAAACATCAGCATGGAATAGCTGAAGCATGCGCCCTGACAAAATCCGCAGAACAGAATCACCATCCAGACTCCGGCAGCTCCGGTTCCGAAAATGAGAAACAGCATCCCGGTGCCGTAAAGGATTCCGAGAAACCCGCCGAACCGCACTTTGTTCGCACATCGCTCCGCAATGACAGGTGCCGCAAATGATCCGAGCAGACCGGTAAACAGATACAGCGAGTTGTAGAGCCCTGCCGCATCCAGACTGTATCCGCGGCTCTGCAGAATCGTCGCGAACCAGGCAACAAAGGAATAGAATATCAGAGACTGCAGCCCCATATACACACCTGCCGCCCAGGCTACAGGAGAGCGCAGCACCGCAGAAAATGTGCTGCTCCGCGCCCCCTCGCAAAGACGCATCCTCCGACATGGGATCCAAGACATCATTGCAAGTACGGCAGGAGCCGCCCATACCGCAAGAGCCGTTCTCCAGCCTGCGCATTCTGCCAGTGGTACACTGACGCCTCCCGCGATCCCGGACATCACCGACATTACCGTAGTGTATATACCGGTCATCTCGCCGCTGCGCTCCGGAAAAAAATCTTTTACCACGGCAGGCACCAGCACATTACCGATTACGATACCTCCACCCAGAATCACGGTTCCGGCAAACAGCCCGGCTGTTCCGAGGAACGATCGAATCAGAATCCCCGCAATCATCAGTCCGGCGCCCGTCACCATGACGCGGCCGGCGCCGTATTTTCTTCCAATCAGACCCATGCATGCAGACAAAAGTCCAAATGTAAGCAGAGGAATACTGGTCAGAAGCCCGGCGCTGCCGCTGCTCAGACTAAGTTCCTCCTGAATCATGCCGACAATCGAACCTGTACCCGTGAAAGGCGCGCGCAGGCAGCAGGCGATCAGAATCACCGCAGCGACGGAAACCGTCGTCCGAATCTTTTCCAATTAAACTTCCTCCTGCTTACAGGAATGTTTTCATTCCGTTATTTTCGCTGTTCTTCATTATATCACAGACCGGGGCGGCCGCAAGTCCAGCCGTAAAACCGTCTCGGGATTGACCCGCAGAATCGGCTGCAAGATCGTTTGCGAAACATTCTGCAAGGCCGGCACACGATTGTCCCCGAGACGCACAGGAACTGCGAATAAATCCTTTAAAAAAAACGCGGGATATAGTATGATATCTATAATCAACATCTGTGCGTTAAGCCCGCGTCGAACTTAACGGGAACTGACGCGCCGACAGACAAGTCAACGAGACACAAGACAATAATTCAGAAGCAGCGCCCCTGAGCACACATTAATCAAACAACAGCCGGGCGGCAGCGCCAATCTGTTCTGGAGGATAATAAAATGAAAGAAAAACTGTACCTCACAGACAGCGAAGTCATCATGAACTTCGATCTGTCCTACCCTGAAACAAAATCCAATCTGATCAAATCCGCCGAATTTCAGGCGGTGGTTCGCCAGTTTCTGCGCAAACTGCAGAAAAAAGACGAAAAGCTCTGTGCCTGGGCCTGTCCCGACGGGAACGAGGATGCCGCAGTGGAAAACATCAGCAAAACCGCACGGGAGCTGCTGGTCTTCGACATCGACGAGGCGGATTCCTCTCTGGTCCGGAACCGCGAAACCGCGCTGGAATTCGTAGAGCGCCTTTACGATTACTGGAGAACTCTGGAGCGCTATTCCGTGACGACGAACCGCAGAGGCGACGCGGAATCCACGGCCTTTGTGTCAAACGACTCCGCCTTCAACCACCTGATCATCAACACATTCCGCCGCATCGAGCAGACTCTGATGGGCCGCCCGAACAAGGTTTTCCGTCAGCAGAACGCAGGCACGAACGCCAGTCTGGCCTGCTACCGGCACGATTCCTTCCGGCTCAGCGACAGATACGCCGTGCTGAAAAACGTGCTGTTCATCGACTCGGTCATGATGCGGACGCCGATGATCCTTCACCCGAAATCAAACAAACGGGAATGGCCCTTTGAGGAAGTCTCCGTCAATCCCATCACGACCTTCGAAGGAAATCCGGATATCTACTTCTGTTTCCCGGCCAAGGTGGGAACACTGACCATATTCATCTATTTCCACCGTGATTTCATGTCGAACGGCGTCAGCTGCGCCAATCTGTTTGAAATCGCCACACAGGAGGAAGCCTCCCGCAAGCCGGACTGCATCCTGATTTTCGGGAACCGCGACAACAAAGACAAGTGCACCTTCTATCACGATACCGAAGAAGATCTCTGGGTCGGCAGCGTTTCTTACAGTGACAAAATCTCCTACTTCGGATACATGAAGAAAACCGTTCTCACCCTGCACAACGTCGCGATGATGCAGCGCGGACGGCTGCCCATCCACGGTGCGTTCGTCAACATCACACTGGAGAACGACAAAAAGAAGGGCATCTGTCTCATGGGCGATTCCGGCGCTGGGAAGTCAGAAACCATCGAAGCCCTGAAAAACCTGGGCAGTGACAAAATCAAGAACATCGAAATCGTCTTCGACGATATGGGAAGCTTTCAGATCCGAGATGGCAGAGTCTATGCACAGGGAACGGAAACCGGCGCTTTCGTCCGGCTGGACGATCTGGATCCGGGAACCCCGTACCGGGATATGAACCGTTCGATTTTCTTCAATCCGGACCAGTCTAACGCCAGAGTCATCACACCGGCAGCGCCCTATTCGGTCATCACCGATCTGCACCCGGTAGATCTGTTCGTCTACGCCAACAATTACGACGACATGACCGGAATGCGTCGGATCGAGGACATCGAGGAAGCCAAGGAAATCTTTATCCGGGGCAGGCGCATGGCCAAGGGGACCACGCAGGAAACCGGATTCTCCGAGACCTATTTCGCCAATCCCTTCGGTCCCATGCAGCAGCAGGAAATCTGCCGCGGAATCATCGATGATGTGTTCCGGTGTCTCGCAGATACAGGCGTCTTTGTCGGAGAGGTGTATACAAGACTGGGACGGGATCCGGAGGATCGCGCCGGGATCCAGACCTCCGCGCAGGATCTGCTGGATTTCATTGAAAATAACTGACGTCTGCTGAACCGTTTCAGAAGGGAGATACTGCCGGATGAATGAGATTTTATGTAAACGAATATATGATGCTCCGGAGCCCGGCGACGGCTTCCGCGTGCTGGTGGACCGTCTCTGGCCCCGAGGCGTAAAAAAAGAGGCCGCCGGGCTCGATTTGTGGGCAAAAAAAATTGCGCCGACAGGCGAACTGCGTAAATGGTTCGGTCACGATCCTGAGAAATTCCGGGAATTCTGCGACCGATACTGCCAGGAGCTGGACGAAAATCCGGATGCTCCGGATTTCGTCCGTCTCTGCAGCGAAACACTTCTTCACGAAAACATCACTCTTCTGTATGCGGCGAAGGATCCGGCCTGCAACCATGCGCTGGCACTCCGGCGCTGGCTGCAGGAAAGTCTCTCCGCACAGCGGGAACAGGGTTGACGGGTCCACTCCGGGATATCATCGAAGACTCAGTCTTTGTGAACTGACGCCGCGGGAATCAGTCCGATACATCCACATCTGAAACAATGCTCACACGGAAATCCGGATAAAGCTTCCGGATTTCTTCCGTTAATGTCTCTACTCCCTCCTGTCGGTCGATTTCGAAGCTCATCACCACATCAAAGCGCATCTCTTTATTCTCCATGTCCACGAAAAATCCATGAAGCTGCAGCGCCCAGTCGTGGGACAGAACCGTCTCCATTACACGGTTGCGAATCCCGGCCGCCTCGTTATCTCCGGTATTATAGGAATATACCCCCACGCCGGTCAGGATGACTCCGGTCTCCGAATAGATTTTCTCCTGAACCCTGCGGGTCAGTACATCCACCTCCTCCACCGTCATCGTGTCCGGAAGCTCCAGATGCACCGAACCGTAATTTTTATCCGGTCCGTAATTATTCAGAAACAGATCGTATGCGCCGCGCACCTCCGGCTCCTCCGACAGCAGGCGTTTGATCCTGACTGTGGTCTCGGGATCCGCCCGCTTCCCCAGAATGTCGTTCAGCGTATCGATCATCATCTCGACGCCGGCCTTGATAATCACTGCGGAAATAACAGCGCCTACCCACGCCTCCAGCGACACTCCCGTCGCGATATACAGGAGTGCGGACAAAAGAACAGAAAGGGACAGAACCGCATCGAACTGTGCATCCGCACCGGAAGCGGTCAGAGCTCCGGATTTCGCATCCTTCCCCTTTTTCTTTACATAGCTCCCCAGTATCAGCTTCACAAGAACCGCCACTACGATGATAATCAGCGAAACCATCGTATATTCCGCCTTCACCGGATGGATGATCTTGCGGACAGACTCCACAGCTGAAGTGATTCCGGCGTACAGCACGATTGCCGACACGATCATGGCGCTGAGATACTCAATCCTGCCGTATCCGAGTGGATGCTTCTTGTCCGGATCCTTAGACGCCAGTTTTGTTCCCACGATCGTAATGACCGATGACAATGCGTCGGACAGATTGTTCACCGCATCCAGAAGAATCGCGATGGAATTCGACATGATTCCCGCCGCAGCCTTGAACGCCGCCAGAAACACATTCGCCAGTATCCCGATCACACTTGTGCGGACGATGATTCTGTCCCGATCCTCTTTTTTCTCCATAAGATTCTGCGGAACTTTATTCTCTGAATTTCCCATATATTACGCCTCCCCGGCAAACGACGGCGCTCCCTTTACGGGGACGCCGCCGTTTTCATTATTAATCTCCCAGTAATTTATATAACAGAGCATACAGCGTCCGTGCATCCTCCGGCGTAAAATCCGCCGGCATGCACTGCCTCATTTCGGCGGGAACCCTGCCCGCCCCGTTCTTCATATCGCGGCCCTTGTCCGTCAGGGTGATCTTGACGCGCCGTTCATCCTCCGCACTCCGGTTCCGCTCCACCAGTCCGGCTTTTTCCATCTTCTTCAGCAGAGGCGTCAGGGTTCCGTTATCCAGACGCAGTCGTTTTCCCAGTTCCCCCACAGTGACATCGTCCCTCTCCCACAGTGCCATCATTACGATATACTGCGTGTAGGTCAGCCCCAGCGGTTTCAGCAGCGGAGTGTAGGCGCTGACCACACTCCGGGCGGCGGCGTAGAGCGGGAAACAAAGCTGATTCTCAAGCTTCAGTGCATCGTCCGGATCGACAGTATCGCCGGTGTTGTCCATATTGGCGGTTCTCACATTCTCCGCAGCCCCCGTGGTTTCCACGGTTTCAGCATTTTTCGCAAGCGTCCGCGCGCCGTCGGCAGTTGTATCCTTTGTCATCAACGTCTCCCGTTTACGGTCAGCGTTCATCTCAGCAGCTCCTCTACCGCCTGCCGGACATCCTGCATCTTGGCGGTGGGTTCAAACCGCGCAACCACATTTCCTTCGCGGTCTATCAGGAATTTCGTAAAATTCCACTTGATGTCCGGATTATCTTTATAATTCTTGTCGATTTTCTTCAGCATTGCGCTCATCGCCAGCGCCTTCGGTCCGTGACCGAATCCCTCAAACCCCTTCTGCTCCTTCAAATAACGATACAGCGGTAATTCATTCTCACCGTTCACCTCCGCCTTCTTCATCTGCGGAAATTCCGTGTTATAGTGAAGTGTGCAGAACTGGTGGATCTCCTCATCGGTCCCCGGCGTCTGTCCGGCAAACTGGTTGCACGGGATATCGATGATTTCCAGGCCCCTCTCGTGAAGATCGCGGTGCTTCGCTTCCAGATCCTCGTACTGCGGCGTGAATCCACATCCTGTCGCTGTGTTGACGATCAGCATAACCTTCCCTTTGTAATCTGCGAGAGCCTGCTGCTCTCCGTTCGGCTTTTCCACACTGTAATCATATATACTCATTCTGTCTTCCTCCTTCTGTTTCCTGCCTGCCTCTTATAGGCCGGCGCTTGTTCCGTTGCTTTTCTCCATTCGCCGGTTCATCGGTTCGCCCGGCGTTGCGTTGTCTACTCTTTTATTTTGTACAAATATATTTTATCAAATATTTTTCATTTTGCAAGGGGGTTTTTAATTTTTTTGAGATTTATTTTCTACGACAAAATCAGGTCCCTCTGGCGATTTTATTCTGCAAAGAGGACCTGATTTGTATGAGTTTCTTCTGTATATTCGCTGCAAGCTCAGTCAGCGAACATCATTTAAATTACTTCAGACTGTGCCGAAGACTCTTCCTCTGCCTCCATTTGCGGCGACGTTTTAATGATCATCATAAACAGCGCGAAGCAGATAACCGACAGCACCAGCGAGAACGTGATAAGGGAAACATATCCGTGTGACGAGTTGTACAAAACTCCCGCTACAAAGGAGGACAACGCTGCTCCTAAAGCCGCACACAGAGATGTGATTCCATACTTGGCCGCATAATCGCGGTCACCAAACAACGGTCCGATCACAATGGCCGGGAGAAGATTTGCGGCCGGTGCTCCCAGTCCGTGAAATCCGATGAACAGCATACAGAACATGCTCGATGTGGGGCGATAGAGGAACAGGAACTGCACCGTGGTGCACGCCATCAGCAAAATGATGCCCGCTGTAATTCCAAGTTTATCAAATACTCGACCGGAAACGATTTTGCCGATAATGATAAACATTCCTGCAAGGGAGACACTGGCCGTGATGGCTTTTCCCGGCGCTCCCATATCTGTCAGCAGCGGAACGAGATTGACAACTATTGCGTTAATCACGATCGCCACCAGGACAATGGTGATGCAGAGCAGCCAGAACCGCGGTTTTTTCAGTGTCTCAGCATAAGAAAGCCCGCTTACCGGCTTCTTCTCTTCAGACCGGCTTCCTTCTATGCTGTCCGATCCATATGGCTTCAGTCCTTTTTCCTCCGGATGAAGCCGGAATACGAATGCAGAGAACGGTACAATACAGACCAGGATGATAATTCCGACTATCAGATATGCGGTTCTCCACCCATATGCAGCGAGAAGCCATGTCACGATCGGCGTCAGGATCATACCTCCAACGCCGCTTCCCGCCATTGCAATTCCCATACAGAGACCGCGCTTTTCTTCAAACCAGTTCGTAATCAGAACCGAAACCGGGATGGTTGCCCCACCGGAAAGTGCAATTCCCAGTATTACACCGGCCAGATAAATCATGCCCAGTCCATTTGCCTGAGACAGCATTAATTCACCGAGGAATGCGAGGAGCACGGAACCCGTCACCATGACACGTATCTTCATTTTCTTTACCAGCATACCGAATATCGGATTTCCGATCATTGATGCAAAAGTCATGATAGAATACAGATACGTAAATTCTGATCTGTCGATATTCAATCCGGTGGTTACAGGGAGAACATACAGCGAAAAAGTATTTATAATCGCTGCGAAAAGAACAGCCATAATGACCGTACACCCGATAACGATCCACCACCCGTAAAAGAATTTACCTTCGTTTTTTAAATTCGTAGTGTTACCCATAATTTCACCATCTACTTTTCTTCGAAACAACAACGACTGATAGAAATGAGCCCATAACAATTATTTGTTATAAAGTTGTTCAGCATGATTCGTGCCAACTATATAACAGAATGAATGCTAATGGTTCCTGAGCCATCCCCACGCCACATTCACATAAATTGCCGCCCCGATCGGAAGACAGTCTTCGTCCAGCTGCATATCCGGATTATGCAGCGGTGCGCTGCTTTCTGTGCCGGCTCCCAGCCACACAGCCATTCCGGGAACACGTTCAGTGACATACCCGAAATCCTCCGTACCTGACATCGGTGCTATTTTCTCTATGTTTTCTGAGAGAACAACCTTTTCGAGCGCAGGACGGAGTGATGCGCACAACTCTGCGTCCGTATAGGTCGATGGTGTATGAAATTCACAAAGGGAGTATTCTCCTCTCCACATTTTGACGGTATGATCCACAATCTCCGGAACACGTCTAAGCAAATGTTCTCTGGTCGTACGGTCAAAGGTTCTGAAACTGAATCCCATATGCGATTCGTCCGGAATAACATTGATTGCCGTTCCGCCGGTTTGTGTCCCCACAGTCATCGCCACAGTCTGTTTAGGGTCTGTCTCTCTGCCCGAAAGCAGGTTCAATGCAGTATACAGCTGATTAGAAATCAGTAATGGATCAATTGTTTTCTGCGGCTCCGAGCTGTGTCCGCCTTTTCCCTTTATATCCACAATAAAGGTGTCCATCGCTGCAGAGGCAATCCCGGTTGAATACTGTACTTTTCCCACATTAAGCTGGGGCATCACATGAATCATAAACGCCGCATTCACAGTTGGATTTTCCAAAATACCATCGTCGACCATAAATTTCGACCCGCAGCCGCATTCCTCTCCGGGCTGAAACATCAATTTAACCGTTCCCGGAAGCTCAGCTTCATGATTTTTGAGGATCTGAGCCGCACCCAGAAGCATTGCCGTATGAGCATCGTGTCCGCACATATGCGCTCTGTTTTCAATTTCAGATTTAAATTCCAGCTCGGCGTTTTCCGGCATCGGAAGAGCGTCCATATCTGCCCGTAGAAGGATACATGGCTCTCCTTCTCCAATCGTAGCAGTCACACCATAACACTGCTTCATATAGGGAAATCCACCCTTCATAAAATTCTGACGCAGTTTTTCATCAATCACCCCTCCGCAGAGCCGACTTTCAATTCCCATTTCCGACAGTCTTGTCTGCACGTATTTTACTGTCACAGGAAGATCAAAACCAATCTCCGGCTGTCGATGCAATTGTCTTCTGTCCTGTGTAATCTGTGTAAAATTTTCTTTTGCTTCACTCAAAAAAGTATTCATAAAAATCCTCCTGTTCTGTGCGCTCAACACTCTCCGGATCAACGAATACAACCAATCTCATATATGAAATTGCATGGAGTATAACACAAAAAAAGTTCCAGTACAACAAAATGCTCTAAAATTAGGCTGAAAAAAACTCTCATCGTGTAAATTTTAATTTACATCGTAATATTATTTTTACACATTTATGTAATCTTTTTTGTACAAAGACTGTCAGCTACTGTTATCCGGCGTCAGTTTCATCCCCGTTTCTTTTGGCATGTTTAATGCTTTTATACAAAATACAAAGAAAAATCGAACGCTCAACCTCTCCGAATTCTTATTTCTTTATCCCGTATTTTTTCATTTTCTGATTCAGTGCCTGCCTCGTGATTCCCAGGTATTCCGCTGCTGCGCTCAGTGTTGAAAAATTATCGATTGCCTTGCGGATCAGGAACTGTTCATAGGAATCCATACTTTTTTTCAACGATCCCATCCACGGAAGTCCCATTCCCCCGCTTCGGCTGTCCTCAGGCAGAATATTGTCCAGATTCATTTCAGCAGTGATATAGGCGGGAAGATCCGGAACCGTGATGATGCGTCCCTCACAGAAATTAAATGCTCCTTCAATCGCATTCCTGAATTCCCTCACATTCCCCGGCCATTCGTAATTCTTAAGAATAGTTTTCACATCCTGAGACACCCCTGAAATTTCCATCTGCATCTGGGCATTGAACTGAGAAATAAAGAAATTCGTCAGAAGCTCAATATCTCCGGTTCGACGTCTTAAAGGAGGGAGTTCGATCGTAACGCCGCTCAGTCGATAGAACAGATCCGGCCGCAGCGTTCCATCCTTAGCACAGATCGCAGGATCTTTATTTGTCGCAGCGATAATCCTTACATCCACGTCAAAGCTTTTGTTTCCTCCGATACGTGTCACCTGGCGCTCCTCAAGGACACGCAGCAGCTTTGCCTGCAGGGCAATATCCATGGAATTTATCTCGTCCAAAAACAATGTTCCCCCGTGAGCTCGTTCAAACAGACCTGCCCGATCCTCGGCACCGGTATAACTCCCCCTGGCGGTTCCGAAAAAAAGACTTTCCAGAAGATTGTCCGGAATCGCCGCACAGTTCTGCGACAGGAACGGGCATCCGCTTCGACGGCTGGCTGAATGAATTGACTGTGCAACCATTTCCTTTCCTGTCCCGGTTTCACCATAGATCAGCACGGATGAAGACGTTCTTGCAATGCGATCTACCTGCATGCGAACATATTGCACCTCCGGGCTTCGACCAATGATATCGGAAACGTCGTACAACCTCTTCCTCTTCTTTTTCTTCTTATCGGTAAAAATATTCAGAGAATCCCGGTTCGCTGAATTTTCCGGGAATATTGTGACGCACACTGCACCTATGACCTTCCCATCCTCCCGTATCGGATAGGTATTATCCATACAGTGAAACGGTCTTCCGATCGTAGGGTACAGAACCTCATCATGGTTCAGAACAGGCTTTCCGTATCGGATTGCCTGTACAATTGTACTATTCTCAGGAGTTTTATCCGGATAAATTTCAAACAATGTCTTGCCGATTGCCCGCCTCCCGTCTACAGGAGGAAACTCTGTCTTATATTGTGTCATATAGACAATTTTATAGTCACTGTCCACCACAAGCAGTCCATCCACATAATTCTTTATATTCGTTATTGTATCAAGGTATTCTTCTATCATAGCCCGGATCTCCTTTCACCTGATTGTACAACTGCAGACAGATTCTGTAAATAGCATCTGTTCATTAAAGCCCCGCTGAATTTAATGGGCGCTGATGACAGTTCGTCAGCAGCGCCGCAGCGCACAGTTTAATGGCAGTGTGCATCGACAGACACTATACGATAGAGCCCTGAAACATAAACCCGATACGCGCTCTCTACCAATCCGCCCGATACACAATTCTCCCCTGCACCATCGTCATCAGCACCCTTGTCATATGAATTTCCTCTTCAGGTCTTTTTCGTAAATCTCGATCCAGAACAGTCAGATCTCCATTTTTTCCAACAGTAATCGAACCGCGGTTATCTTCACTGAATGAGGCGTATGCCCCCTCCAACGTAAACATCCGCAGAGCTTCATCGATTTCAAGCCCGTTTTCTGGATAAAAGCTTTGACCAGTATCCGGATTCGTCCGTGTCACGGCATACTCTAAGTTCGGCAGAATATCGAAGGGCTCCACCGGGCAATCGGAACCGCCTGACAGGTGAACGCCAAGATCCGCCAGCCTTCTCCACCCATAACTTTGTGACGCAAGTCTCTGCCCCACGCATTTTTCAACAATATTCATGTCCGACCGCAAAAATACCGGCTGTACATATGCTAAAAGTCCCTGTCTTCGCATTTCATCCTGCTGGCGCGCATCCATGATCTGGCAATGCAAAATCCCATGGCGCATATCATGCCCTGGATGTTCTTGCTGAATTTTCTTATAAACCTCCAGCATAACCTGAATCGCGCCATCTCCGATGCAGTGTGCTGCAATCTGCATCCCTTTTTCCTGAGCAAGCTTGCATAAAATATACAATTCCTCACCACTATGATTCAGGCATCCATTTGCAGACGGATCGTTTTTATAGGGTTGTTTAAGTTTTGCAGTATGCGCCCCCAGAGAACCGTCCACAATCAGTTTCAATGGTCCTAACCGATATAGGCCATGCTCTTCACCGGTTCTGTGACCCTCCGCAAGAAACCCTTCTAAATCCTTCTTACTCCAAAGCGAACATTGCTGATACACTCTCACCGGTAATTTCCCCTCATCTGCAAGCTCACAGTATGCCTGGAAGTAGGGATGAAAATCACTGTCTGATGCATATCCTGACATAAAATCGTCTGTATGAATTTCTGTTATCCCCTGTGCCGCAACATCTGAAAGGCCTTCGAGGATGAGTTCCTTCAGCTGCGGTACACTCATTCGCGGTATATTCCGGTTGACGAGATTCTGTGTGTCCTCATACAGAATTCCGTTTGGCGTTCCGTCTGCATAGTATCCGATACCCGGCGACCCCAACTCATTCGACTCTCCATCAGGTTCCATCAGCCCTATGTTTTCCATCGCCTTCGTATTACAAACCGATAAATGAAAGCAGGCGCGCCGAATCACTATTGGAACCTCTGTGCTGACTCGATCAAGATCTTTGCGTGTCGGAATCACCTTCTCACTCCAGTTATCCTGATTGAACCCGAGCCCCTGAATCCACTCTCCCATCTGCTGCATCTCAGATACCGGCGCGGCACAGCGTTCACACACATCCTCTAAAGACTCTGCATCCGACAAATCTACCATTCTCTTTCCTGCTGCATAGGCCATCAGATGCATATGTGAATCAGTAAAACCCGGGAGAAGCATACGCCCTCCCAGATCAATTATCTCTGTTACTGCAGAATTCTCCGCCATAACCTCTTCATTACTTCCTACCGCTGTAATGACTCCATTTTTCACCGCCACAGCCTGTGCTTCCGGCATATGCTCATCCATCGTGCATACATTTCCATTTAAAAAAATCGTATCCATATTATTTCTCCTCTCATATTGCTCAAAATATTTTAAGCAACAGATGTACCAAATCCCCCCGGTATCAATCATTTAAAAAACAGAGTTAATTGACAAGCGAACAAATGTTCGCTATAATATTACTGTAGCAAAATTCATTTTTGAAGAGGAGTTTTCAATGACGGAAGGACCGATGAACATTATTGCAAGAGCATCCGGAGCTGCCGGAAAGTCCGACGGAGAACCGCTGAAATTCATTCACTGTTCCGACCTGCATCTGGATTCCAGTCTGGAAACGAAACTGTCCGGCGAGGATGCCCGCAGACGGCGTTATGAAATCGTCCGGGCCTTTGAGCGCATAGTCAGACGGGCTGAGGAGCAGCATGTGACCGGAATCATCATTGCCGGCGATATGTTTGATGCGGACATCGTCACGGCCCGAACAAGGGAAACCGTGCTGGACATTATCCGACGGACTCCGGCAATCGACTATCTGTACCTCAGCGGCAATCATGACAGCGCCGAACGTGTTTTTCCACTGCAAGGGCTCCCGGAAAACCTCCTGACATTCCGCAGTCATTGGCAGACCTATCGTTACGGAAACATCGATATTACCGGCGTTGAACCGGATCCACAGAGCAGTTCCAACTGCTTCGACACTCTCTCGCTGGATCCGAATCATGTCAACATCGTGATGTTACACGGTCAGCTTTCATCTCAGGCCGGTCCCGACCTGATTCCGCTGCCTGCTCTGCAGCACAAAGGAATTGACTATCTTGCCCTGGGTCACCTGCACAGTTACCGGCACGGAGTGTTGGACGAACGTGGAATTTATTGCTACTGCGGCTGTCCGGAGGGCCGAGGATTTGACGAATGCGGGGAGAAAGGCTTTGTCCTCCTGAGCGTTTTAGGAAATCATCTGGAACATACCTTTGTTCCTCACGCGCAGAGAATGCTCTTCCGCATCCCCACCGACATCGCGGACTGCCGTACATTCCCTGAGATTCTGCATAAGCTGCGGGACACAGCAGCGGGAATCCCCCCGGAAAGTCTGGTCCGGTTTATTCTGACCGGAGCATGCGCTCCGGATGCACAGCTTGATCTCCCCGCTCTGGAGCAGGAGTTTGCTTCGCTTTTTTTCTATGCGGAGATCCGCGATGAAACCTCTGTTTCCATCGATCCCGCCACGTTCCTCGGCGACATTTCCCTGAAAGGTGAATTCATCCGAAAAGTGCTCGCCTCAAAGCTCCCTGAACGGGATAAAAACGCTGTAATCCGGGCGGGGCTTCAGGCGCTCGGCGGAGAGGAGATCACATTATGAGACTGCTTCGCTGTCATATCGAAAACTTCGGCGGTCTCCATGACTACTCTCTGGATTTTCGGGAGCATATGACCGTCATCGACGAACCCAACGGATTCGGAAAAACCACACTGGCGGAATTCATCACCGCCATGTTCTACGGATTCCCCAAAAAGAAACGTCACAAGGCTCCCGATAATTACCGTGAGCTGTATACGCCGTGGCAGGGCGGCGTCTTCGGCGGGAGTCTGGAATTCCTGTACAGAAAACAGCCCTACCGGATTGAGCGAAGTTTCGGCGTTACTCCCCGCGAAGACCGTTTTGCACTGTACAGCGGCAGCACAGACCGGAGATCCGACGACTTCTCCGAAAACATCGGAACGGAGCTGTTCGGAATCGACGCTGATTCCTTCCGCCGAAGCACATATATGCCGCAGACCGCTGAAAGTTCCGCAGGCAGGGGCGTCTCCGGACATTCTCCGCTGCTCACCAATGACATCCAGAGCAAGATCAGCGGACTGGTGGAAGATACCGATGACATTAACAATTACGATTCTGCCGTCGCAAAACTCCGGGAGCTTCGAGCAGGACTGCGTCCTTTCCGCGGTCAGGGCGGGAGCATCGCCGGATCACAAAGACGGCTCCGGGAGCTTTACAGCGAAGTCAGCGTCAAAGACAGTCTGAAAAATCAGATCAGCCGGCTGGAAAACGAAGCATCGGAGACAAACTCCCGTCTCCGGGAAAATCTGCAGCGCCGGGACGCCCTCGAGCAGTCGGCTGTACGACGTTCAGAAAGAGTCTCTGTCCGCTCCGTCCGGGAACGGGCCCGGGATCTCGAGCTGGTCTGTGCGGAGGCAGACAGACAATATGCACATGCGTCTGAAATTCTCAGCGACGACGGCTTTCCTGACGGCGCTCCTTCCGAAGAGCTGCTGCAGCAGGCAGAAACGATAGTGCGGCAGATTGACCGGCTGAACAGTCAGCTTGAGCTGCTGGAATTTTCCCCGCAGGAGCAGCTGCGATACGCAGAACTGAGCAGACGGTTCAGCCGTCCGGACAACCATTCCGGTCACATCCGGACTGACACGCCCGCTCCGGGCAGCGGTTCTCCGGACGGTTCATCCGCCCCGGAGAACCGGGATCAATCCGACAGACAAACCGCAGCTTCGCCGCACCGACTTCGGCGGAGTCTCTCTGTCCTCCCCGGCATATGCGCGATCATCGGAGGAATCCTTCTGATGCTGCTGTCGCAGCATACATCGCATCAGGCATCACTGCTCCCCGGAGGCCTGCTTGTGCTTGCCGGTATCCTTGCGGTGCTTTTCGGCGGCATCCCGTTCGTCATAAGGCGCATCCCCCGCTCGCCGCACACTGAAGCCCCGGGCCCCGCCGTCGAGGATCCCGCACTGCTGGCAGAGTTCTGCGAGCTTCAGCGCCGTCTCCGACTGATCAGCGATCCGGAGGACGGTCTGCACAGTCAAATCGACCGCCTTTCCTACCGCCTTGTGCATCAGATGTCGCCGTTTCTCGACAATGCGGAGGATCTGAGCAGGGCTGTAACAGAACTGCGGGCACAAAAAAACCGGTCTGATGCCCTCGCCGACAGACGCCGGCAGATCACCGGCGCATTAAAAAAAAGCCGGGACGAATCCCGACAGCGACTGGAACAATTCCGCAGGGAGCATCAGGACGAGCTCTCAGAGAGCCCCTGCGAGAAAAACGACACCCCCGCAGAGATTCCCTCTGAGCAGTGCGTATCCACGCCGCAAAGCAACCCGACAGAGGCAGCGCAGCTCCACCCGGCAGTGCGGCCTGACACGACAGCGCAGCTCGACCCGACAGAGCAGCTCCACACGCTGTCGGTCCGAATCAGCAGGGATCGCCAGCGCATCGGAGAAATTGAAAACACTCTGCGGACGCTTTATCGGCAGCTGGATGAAATTCCCGCAAAGACAGACGAAATTTCTGTCCTCACCGCTCGGATTCGGGAAGAAAACCGGCAGGCAGATCTGCTGGATGCAGCCATGCAGTTTCTCGCAGAAGCGAAGGATTCTCTTTCCGCACGCTATTCCGGACCGATCCTCCGGAAACTTTCGCATTATGTAAACAGGCTTTCAGAAGCAGAGAACCGTCTCTATCTCGATACAGATCTGAATGTGGAGATCAGCCGCAGCGAACAGCGGCGCAGTCTGCAATACTTCAGCGCCGGACAGAAAGATACGGTCATGATCTGCCTGCGCCTCGCCCTGATCGACTCCCTCTTCAGAAACGAAAAGCCTTTTCTGATCCTGGACGACCCGTTTGTCAATCTGGATGACCGCCACATCAGAAAAGCGCTCGACCTTCTGCAGACACTAAGCAGCGAAACCCAGATCATCTACATGACCTGCAGCAGCGCCCGGCGGCCATAAGCCGCCGGATGAAATTTCCAACACTTATCTCATTATTACCGATTGCAAAATCAATGTTAATCTAGTAATATCGAGTTGTCAAAACCCCGAAATCAGTAGGAGAAACAATATGAAAACTGCCGTTTATCTTGGGAAAAAATCAGTCGAAGTGCGGGAAGTCCCGGTTCCCGTACCGGGGCCACGGGATGTTGTAATCCGCAACATCTTTTCCAGTATATGCGGAACGGACGCTGCCGTCTATACTCATGGTCCGGGGACCGGTCATCGCATCACTGTCGGCGGCGAATTCGGTCACGAAACTGTCTCCGTCGTCTCTGCCATCGGATACGATGTAACAGATTTTCGCATCGGTGACCGCGTATATCCCTACCCTTTGTACGCGAAAAATGACACTTCCCGCGCCGGAACTCTGGGCGGATTTTCAGAATACATTCTCATTCCGGAAGCAAAGCCGGAGCATTCCCTTTATCCGGTACCGAAGGAAATCTCCGATCGTCTCGCCTGCCTGACAGAGCCTTTCACTGTAGGCTGCCATGCCGCCCGCCGCTCACAGCCGAAAGCGGGCGAGCGCGCCGTGGTATTCGGCGCGGGAACGATCGGCATTGCCGCGGCCGTGGCTCTACGCTTTTTCGGCATAGACAAAGTCATAATCTGCGATCTTTCGGAGCTCCGGCTCGACATCGCTGCCGGACTTGGATTCGAAGTATTTAATATGAGGGACGAACAAAACTTTCTTCCCAAAGCCTGCAAATATTTCGGCGAAGCACCGTCGCTGACGGGAAAAACCGCTGATATCGATATCGTGCTGGATGCCGCTGGAGCGCCTGCGCTTCTGAACCTGTTCTTTGTGCACGGAAAAATCGAAAGCCGGTTCGTTTCGGTCGCTGTAAACAACACTGCCAGAAGCATCGATCTGCTTCATATGACTTACGCACAGCAGAGCATCATCGGCTCCGGAGGCTACACACCGGAGGATGTTCGGGACGTCTTCCGCATCATGGAGTTGGAGGGTGCAGCTCTGGAAACCCTCATTACCAACGAATATCCGCTTGATGACATCGACACTGCGATCCAGCGGGCGGCGGATCCGGAGCACGCGCTGAACGTGGTCATCAACTTTTCCCTGTGAATTCATCTCACTGAAACCGTGAATCAGTTCCGCAGAGATTGCAGATCCGTCTTACATGGAGAGGTTGAATATCAGGCCTTACAAAATTTGTAAATCCCTATATTTTAGAACTGCGAGCTACCATGTACTGTGCTCTCCGATGAGTTTCATCCAAACACCAACGAGAAAACGGTTTTCCTTCGCACTGTCGATGCGGTCCGGTTCATCGGATCTCTTGACTATACAACAAATGTCGTCGATTTATGAGGCAGTAAACGATTGATGATCTGAGGGTGCCTTGCGGGGTGCCTTGCGAGGTGATAGGCGATTGATACTTGCAAGGCGATAAACGATTGATGATCTGTTTACTTTTTGTGAAAGTCGTGTATAATATTAGTACAAATTCAGTTCGCCATATCCGGCGGATCTTTGCGGGGGTGTAAAGGTTTCGACGGGGGTGTAGAAACAGCAGAAGCGAGCCGCAGTCGCCCAGTCTGCGCTAAAAAGGGCCGTTTAAATATAAACGCTAAAAATAATAATAACAATTTCGCACTGGCTGCATAAGCAGCGCTGCGTGTCAGCTCCGGTTTCCCTGTAGGCCGGATGTCTGGCATCGAATCATACAGGAAAACCTTACAGACTTTCCCGGATCTGCAAGGGAACAACGGGATAGCGGATCTATCAGCCTGCTGACGGGCGGACGGACGAGCGAAACCTAAACCATCAGCTGCGCTCGGAGAAACTGCTGCGGAAATGCTTTCGGACATGGGTTCGACTCCCATCATCTCCACCATTTTTTGGGGTTCAGAGGCAAAACTCTGAACCTTTTACATTGCAACGAATTCCGCTGATTTCAATGGTCAGCGGATTTTTTTATGCCTTTTTTCAGACGCACACAAACCCTCTCAGACCCACCTGAAGCCATATGATCTGGGAAAAAATCTGGGATTTTTTTCGGCTCCCCTGCTATGAGGGGAGTCGAGATCGCCGCACAGTTGCGTCCGGAATTTTTTCTGTTCCATTTTCTCCGAGCTGATTTCGCATAATTGCAGGTCCGTTGGGAGTACATTATGCTGAAGAAAAATGAAGAAACGGAGGTAAGCATGATGTTTGAACCGAGATATAAGCTGAGCTACGACGAACGCCGGATCATAGTTCTCTGTCTGATCGAAATGAAAAACAAGCTGATCCGGGAAAACCGTTACACCGATGCCATCGACGATCTTCTGGTGAAATTCATGGACTAGTTATCCTTCCGGCCGGAAGATGAATACATAACCCTGCACAATCCGGTGCGGGGTTATTTTTCTATCCGGCTTTCGGAGAAAGGATAAAAGATGGCTACAACAAAGGAAACAATGAAAATTATTGCGATGGGATTGGGAGAAAACGGAGCCCGTGAAACAGAAAGCTGCGCAGGATGCCCGTTAGTGGATGCACTGGCAAGAAGAGCCGCGGAGCATTTTACTGAGATGACCGAGGAGATGGATGAGGAAACGGTCCTGGAGATCGTGCGTAAGCTGGAAACAGAGGCCTGTTCTGATGAACCGGACGCTATGATCACACTTCTCGGCAGGATCTTTCGTCAGAATGGAATGGAATCCGCGGCAGCGGAAATGGAAGCACTGGACTACTGCACCAGTGAAGTTCCTGATGCCTGCGATGCGTTTGCAGATTCCTTCTTTGATGACGGATATGTTGACTGGTACTGCGTGGAAGGCTGGCTTCGTGACATGTTTCCCAGCAAGGATCAGAAGCTGCTGAGTTAGGAGGTAAGGAATGGCGAAATGTGAAACCATTGCGATCTGCAATCAGAAAGGAGGCGTGGGAAAAACCACCACGGCGCTGAATCTGGGGGTGGGTCTTTCCCGGGCCGGAAAGAAGGTGCTGCTCATCGACTCGGATCCACAGGGTGACCTCACCCAGTCCCTGGGATGGAACGGGGATGATTTGGAGAAATCCCTGGGCAGGCTGATGTACTTGGTCACCAAAGACTGCAAACCCATTGTGGAAGATACGATCCTTCATCACGAGGAAGGCGTGGATCTGATCCCGTCTAATCTGGATCTTTCTTCTATGGAAGTCAGTCTGGTGAACGCCATGAGCAGAGAACAGGTGCTGGATAACCTTCTCCAATCGGTAAAGAAAAACTACGAATATATTCTGATCGACTGCATGCCGTCATTAGGCATGATCACCATCAATGCGCTGACCGCGGCGGATAAAGTGATTATCCCTGTGCAGGCCCAGTATCTTCCTGCCAAAGGAATGACGCAACTGATGAAGAGTATCGACCGGGTCAAGACCCACATAAATCCGGACCTGAAAATCGGCGGCATCGTCATGACGCTGGTGGACAACCGGACCAACCTGGCAAGAGATGTGATCAGCAGCATCCGGACCCACTACGGGATGGCAATCCGGATCTTCGATACCCAGATCCCGGTGGCGGTGAAAGCGGCTGAGGCGGCTAAGTCCGGGCAGAGTATATTCACCTACGATGAAAACGGAAAGGTGGCGAAAGCTTATGAAGCATTGACGAAGGAGGTGATCCGCAGTGGCGAAAGAGAAAAGAGAAGAGATACAGTTTCCCTCTCTCGATGAACTGTTTTCCTCCCAAGAGGAACGGGATGACGCAAAGCTCAAGCGGATCTACGAGATCCCGCTGACAGAGATCGATCCCTTTCCGGATCATCCCTACAAGGTCAGAGACGATGAAGACATGGATCATCTGGTGGAGAGTATACGGGCCAAAGGGCTGATTACCCCCTGTATGGTACGGAAGAAAAAAGACGGAAGGTATGAGATGATTTCCGGACACCGGAGGAAGCGGGCCTGTGAAAAATTGGGGATGGATAAAATCCGCTGTGAAGTGGTGGAGCTCTCTCGGGATGAGGCGACGATCCTGATGGTGGAATCCAATTTCCAGAGAACAACGATCCTTCCGAGTGAGAAGGCCTTTGCGTACAAGATGCGGCTTGAAGCGATGAAAAAGCAGATCGCCAGAATGAAAGAGAATCAGAAGAAAGGAATGGAGTACGAAGGGGAGCCTGTCGGACCGCAGCTGGAACGAGCGCAGGAACATCTTGGGAGAACGTATGGGCTTAGTGAGGAAGAAATACTCCGTCTGGGAACACCGGATTCACGGAAACATGAATGCGTGTCCCCAATGGGGACACAGAAAGTGAGATCAACGGATTATATTACGGTGGAAACAGGAGAAAGCAGGAATCAGATTTATCGATATATCCGCCTCACTGAATTGATCCCGGAGCTGCTGGAGATGGTGGACGAAGGCAAGATCGCCATGCGACCTGCCGTTGAACTTTCCTATCTGGAACACAGGCAGAGAGATGTCTACAATCTGATTTTGCAGGAGCAGTGTACTCCCAATCATTCGCAGGCTCTCCGCATGAAAAAACTCTATCAGGCCGGCGAACTCTCAATCGAGGCGCTGGAGGATATCATGCTGGAGGAGAAGCCCAACCAGAAGGAGCGCATCGTCTTCCGGGGAGACCGGATCGCGAAACTTTTTCCAAGGGACCTGCCGCTGTCCAAAAGGGAGGATTTTGTTGCGGCAGCCATGGAACACTACAACCGATTCCTCCAGCGAAAAGCCAGGGATCAGGGACGATAAATGCGGGAGTACGCACTCCCAATTTTCCCTCCCTGTAACCCTCCCTTTATTTACTACCAGTTACTACCCGAAGAAGAAATATATCTAAAAGAAGAGAGACAAGTCAGGACGTCTGTGTGAAAGCACAGGCGTTTTTGCTTGCCCTATCACGGCGCTTCAGCGCCGATGAAGGTCAGCCGCAAGAAATTCCCGAATCTGCGATTTGGTGAATTTTTCTGCGATTGCCATGAAACGGAAAGGAGAAATGCTTTGAACAGAAAAACAGAGCTCAAGCAGAAATTCAAGCAGCTGCTCACCATCGCCTTTGCTTCCATGATGGTGCTGGGGTCCGCTCTTCCTGCGGTGACGGAAACGGCCAGCGCATTCACCGGCAAGGTGGGAAGCAGCTATACGGTCACTGACGGAGGCAGGATCACCTACGGCTCCGGTGACGGAGGCTACAGCAATTCCAGGAAATGCGACCTGGGAGACGGGCTGGGGATCCGGTATACCTACTGCGTCCAGCCGGCCAAGGCATCACCGCCCACCGGAAAGGTCACGGTAGACAAAGTGATCACCGATTCTGACGACAAAGGAAAATGGAATGCCCTCAGAAACATCGTGTTCTACTCCCCGTCATATCCGGGTTACGAGAAGAATATCAGCAACATCAAAGGCGCATACTACACCGGAAATTTCACCAAAGACTGGGCCATCGCTCATCTTGCCATGGCATATGTTTACGAAGGAAGGCCCTCTGATATGGCGACCTGGGGCGGAACGAAAGCTTCCGGCCTGGGGGATATCTGGACAAAGGCAAAGAAACTGGGAGACGGACTCTGGAATGCGGATTCGGAAAAAGATGAGGCCATCCCGGGAAATTTCAAGGTGTTCATCAGCACCATGAGCGGCGTGCAGGACATGGTGGTGGGATACCTGGAGGATATCCGGGGCGGATTCCGCCTGCAGAAGATCGATAATGATCTGGATGAACCGTACGCACAGGGAGATGCATCGCTGGAAGGCGCGGAATTCACCGCATTTAACAAAAGCGGTCATGCCGTTTTCCTCGGAGAAAAGAAAATCAACCAGGGAGAAGCGGCAGTTACGATCAGGACAGACAAGAAAGGACTTGCGAAGTCTTCTGCCGACGCCCTGCCATACGGCGATTATCTGGTGAAAGAGACCAAAGCGCCTTCCGGATATCAGCTCAATGAGAAATGGTCAAGAGCCATCAGCATCCGGAAAGACGGAGAGATTATCGATATCACTTCGGCTCCCGTGAGAGAAAACGTCCAGCGGGGCGGCGTTCAGATCGTAAAGCGGGATAAGGAGCTGAAGAAATCAGAGGCACTCGGCGGTGCTGATCTGAACGGGATCGAGATGACCATCAAAAACGTATCCGGTCACGATGTGCTGGTCCGCAGTGATATCGGAAGTCCGGAAAACAAAGTGGACTGGAAGGCCCTTTCCTCAAAGAAGGATCTGATTGATTCCGGAAAAGTCAAGCGTGTAAAGTCCGGTGAGGATATGGGGAAGATCACCGTTCACTGGAATGAAGCAAAAAAGGCCTACACGGCAGAGACCCTTCCGGATGATCTTCCGTACGGAACCTATACCATCCGTGAGACGAAGACCAACAAGACCTACCAGAGGACGGACAAAAGCGAGCATATGTTCAAGATCCGGGAAGACGGAAAAACCGTTTCCTACGACGACGGACAGAACGAAATGGCACTGACCTTTGACAACTATGTCTACCGCAGCGACGTTCAGGGAACCAAGATCGGTGACGGCGATTCCAGAAGATTTGCCTTTGTCCCGTTCAAAATCACCGCCGCATCAAACGGTGAGACCCACGTGGTTGTCACGGACAAAAACGGATTCTTCTCCACAAAAGACCGAAGAGCCGATGGTGATCTGGACGAGGAAGAAGGGAAAGACAATGCCCGCAGCCAGAATCCGTTTGATGATCTTCTGAACGAGAAACAGATCTCTACCGGGTCTCTGAAAAAGAGAGCGGAGCAGATCCGATGCGGCGTGTTCTTCGGCACAGGACAGTTCGGGAGCAAAGCTGCCATGATCACCGGCGCAGGAGCTCTGCCTTATGACACCTACACCATCGAAGAGATGCGCTGCGAGAACAACAAAGGATATGTTCTGCAGAAGTTCAGCTTCACCGTGGATGAGAAAACCCGCACAGGAACCGTGGACCTGGAGACCATCACAGATGATCTGATCACCATCGGAACCAAGGCGAAAGCAGAGAATACCGGCATGAATCTTTCTGCAGCAGAGAAGGATGTGAAACTTATGGACACCGTCTCCTACACCAATCTGGTTCCCGGAAAGGAATATGTTCTGAAGGGAAAGCTCATGGACCAGAAGACCGGAAAGGAGCTTCTGGTGGACGGAAAGCCGGTGGTTTCCCAGAAGAAATTCGTGCCGGAGAAGAAGGACGGAACCGTGGATGTGGAGTTTACCTTCAGCGGTGCGGGTCTTGCCGGAACCTCAACGGTAGTGTTCGAGGATCTCTATGAGAACGATGTGAACATCGCATCTCACGCAGACATTCATGATGAAGGACAGACCATCCACTTCCCGGAGGTAAAGACCCATGCGGAGGACCGGAAGACAAAGGACGAAGTCGGGGAAACCCACAAGGGAACGACCATTGTGGACAAGGTAAACTACCGCAATCTGATTCCGGGAAAAGAATACACGGTAAAGGGCGTTTTGATGGACAAGGAGACCGGAAAACCGGTGATGGTGAATGGAAAGAAGGTCACTTCCGAGAAAAAGTTTACGGCACACAAGGCCGACGGAACGGTGGAATTGAGCTTCACTTTCGATGCATCTTCCCTGAAAGGAAAGACCACTGTCGTATTCGAGGATATCTTCTATGATGGAATCAAGGTGGCCTCTCACGGGGATCTCACCGATCAGGATCAGACGATCTGGCATCCGGAGATCAAAACAACGGCAAAGGACAGCAAGTCCGGAAATCATGAAGCTTCCCGGGACAAGAAGGTCTCCATCGTGGATACCGTCAGCTATCACAACCTTGTTGTGGGAAAGAAATACACGGTAAAGGGTGTCCTGATGGACAAAGGAACGGGAAAGCCGGTCCGTGACGGACTTTCTGCCGTGACTTCCGAGAAGACGTTTACCGCAGAGAAGAAAGACGGAACGGTCGAGCTGCAGTTCACCTTTGACGCCGAAAGGCTTCAGGGAGACGATGTGGTCGTGTTCGAGGATCTGATCCATAACGGGATCACCGTTACCAGCCACGCAGACCTTTCCGACAAGGACCAGACCGTTCATTTTCCGAAGAAGCCGGATACCCCGCCGGAGAACTCTGCTCCGCCGAAGACCGGAGACAGGACAAATCTTCTGGGATATATCGCTCTGATGCTGGCAGCGGGGACCACCGCAGCAGGAATCGCATACAAGAGAAGACGACTTCATAAGCTTCCGGAAGACCAGGATGATCTAAAGGAATAGAGCATGAAATAGCCAATGAGCCAAAAGGGCGGCAGAGATGCCGCTCTTTTTTGGTTCCGTCAGGAGGAAAAGAAAATGATTACAAACGGGATCAATGGTGAGATCCGAAAGGAAAACGAATGCCGGTTTAACCGAAACATCGCCATGATATGCGGGATCCGGGCCGCACTGATCGCCCAGTATCTCTGGGAGATCATGGAGTACGAGAACGGCACGGCAGAGGATTACTGGAGGAAGATGCCCCAGAAGATGATCCAGACGGTCTACCCGTTTCTGAGCCGGCACATGATCCGGGATGCCATGAAAGAACTGACCGAATGCCGGATTCTCCGTGCTTCGGAAAGAAACGAGAGCCGGTTCGACCGGACCAGATGGTATCAGTTCACCGAATACGGCATGGAGCTGATGAGCCCGGGGAGTTACGCATGAACGGGCTGAAGGGGCGCAGGCAGTGCCCGGAGAACTGCCGCTACCGCAGGAAGGAAGCACCCTTCTGCGGATACTGCATGATGGAGATCATCTATGGGAAACGGAAGGAGGACGAGAATGACAGCAGACAAAAGCAAGCTGAAGACACTGAACAAACTGACGGATGAAGGTTTTGACACGGAAAAGAAGATCACATCCATCGATATGAAAATCGCCTATGATCACGGACTGAGCGGAGAGATCGGCGTGATCCTGGAGCTGCAGGAGGCGATCCGGGACCGGAAGGTCATCGCCTACCTTTGCAACGCAATGGACGATGCGAAACCGAAACCCCCAAAGACCAATAGCAGTAACCTTGAAGAAAAGGAGGAAGACCGCAGTGAAAACAATGAAAGATACGAATACGGCGGATACCGCAGTAATCAGTAAGATGGAAGAACTCAGAAAGCTGGTGAATGACCTGGAAGACGGAACGGTAATCAGCATCCGGATAGAGGAGGTGATGATCCTTGCCGAAGAAGAATGAAAATGAGATCAAAGTCGTGAATGTCCGGCTGGTGAAAGAGCCTTCTCTCTATTCCACCAAAGAAGTCACGTCCCCGGAAGCTGTAATGGAAGTGGTGGCAGGCGAGCTGAAAAACTATGACCGGGAGGTATTTGCGATCCTGAATCTGAAGACGAACGGCAAGCCCATCAACCTTCATATCTGCAGCGTAGGCACCCTGGATGCAGCCATGATCAATCCGAGAGAGGCGTTCAAGGCCATTATTTTGTCCAATGCGGCATCCTTCATCTGTATTCACAATCACCCATCCGGAAACTGTGAACCGAGTCCGGCGGATATTGCCGTTACCGAGCGGATGGTCAGATGCGGGGAACTCATGGGCATCAAGATGCTGGATCATATCATCATCGCCGCGGAAACCGGAGAACAGGCCAGTTTTCTCAGAAAAGGACTTCTCGATGGAATGCGGTCAAGAGACGACTATACAAGCGAGTGGGAACGATAGAAAAAACCTGCGTTTTTCAGTTTCGGGAGGTGATGAACATGGCCGGCTTCACGGCAAAAGAGATCGAACGCGCCCGGGAGATGGATCTTCTGACCTATCTCAGACAGAATGATCCGGGGAATCTGATCCATATTTCGGGCGGTGAATACTGCACCAGAGAGCATGACAGTTTGAAGATATCCAACGGTAAATGGATGTGGTGGTCCAGAGGTTTCGGTGGTGTATCGGCGCTTGATTATCTGATCAAAGTAAAGGATGTACCCTTCACAGAAGCGGTAGGAATGATACTGGGCACGGAGGCGGAGCGGCCTCCTTTTTCTTTTGTCCCGAAAAATGGAAAAGCAAAGCGGCTGCTTCTGCCGGAGAAGGCACAGGACAATCATGTGGTTCTTCGCTATCTTACCGGCCGGGGCATCGACCGGGAAATTCTCGGAAAATGCATCGATGAAGGGCTACTTTATGAGTCATTACCTTCACACAGTGCAATTTTTCTGGGCTTTGATGAAAACAATAAAGCGAGATACGCCTTCTTCCGGGGGACCGAAAAAGACCGGATCATGGGCGAGGCTGCAGGCTCCGACAAGCACTTTTCCTTCCGGATTGAAGGCACGGGAAAACACGTTCATGTCTTTGAAGGTGCTATCGACCTTCTGTCCTATGCCACGATCCGGAAGCTGAACGGAGAAAGATGGAACAGTGACTCACTGCTCTCCCTGGGCGGCGTATATGGAGGATCAAAGGCCGTGAAACTTCCGGCAGCACTTGAAAATTATCTGGATCATCATCCGGGAACCGAAGAAATCATTCTCCGCCTGGATGATGATTCTGCCGGAAGAAGTGCGGCCGCTTCAATCATCGGCAGGCTGAACAGACGGTACCACATCCGGGATGAGCCGCCTGTTCACGGAAAGGATTACAACGAGGAGCTGATGTTTCTGAGAGCCCTGCGGCAGAAAGGAGAAACGAGATTTGGATGAAAAGAAGAAACGGGGAACTGACCGCAAGAGCCAGCAGGAGCAGATCCGGGAGATCACCGACCGGCTGGAGGAAGGCGTGAAGGAAGTATTTGAAAGCGACAAGTACCGGGAAATGCTGCAATGCATGAGCAAATTTCACCACTACTCTCTGAACAACTGTCTTCTGATTGCCATGCAGTACCCTTCTGCCTCTCTGGTTGCAGGCTACCGGACATGGCAGAAGGAGTTCGACCGGCAGGTTCGCAAAGGAGAAAGAGGAATTCGCATTCTGGCTCCCTGCAGGTACAAGGTGGAAAAAGATACTGCAGACGATGGGGATAAAGAGATCATCGAGATCACCGGTTTCCGGGTGGTCAGCGTATTCGCCTATGAACAGACGGAAGGCAGAGAACTTCCAATGATCGGCGTAAATGAACTGACCGGAGACGTGAAAAACTATCACAAGCTGTTCAATGCGCTGAAGGATATCTGCCCGGTTCCCATCTGTTCCGAGGATATTCAGGGCGGCGCCAACGGTTATTACGATGATGGGGCAAAGCGAATTGCTATACGCTCCGGCATGAGTCAGGTCCAGACTATCAAAACCATGATCCATGAAATCAGTCACCAGAGACTTCATTCCAAAGAGAATATGGATGAGGAAAAGCCGCAGGACCGCAGTACTAAGGAAGTTGAGGCGGAGAGCATCGCTTACACTGTCTGCAGCCACTTCGGTCTGGATACCGCAGACTACACCTTCGGATATGTGGCCGGATGGTCCTCCGGAAAAGACACAAAGGAACTGAAAAATTCGCTGGAACGGATCAGAAAGACTGCTGATGAGATGATCACATCCATCGATCAGGCAATGGAAAAACAGCGCGAGAAGAATGAAAGGGGACCTGAATATGAACGAACATAATGAAAACGATAAGCTCCGGGTGCTATTGCTTAAGCCGGGAGAACAGGCAGAGATTGCAGAAATCGAGGACAATCTGGAGTCGATGCAGAGACTCGTGGAGGGAAATATTGAAGAATATATGCCCTTTGAGGATGCATCGGATCCGCGCGTCGGAGACTGTGCTATCGTTTGCAACGAGGAAGGAAAAATGCTCGGCATGGAACTGAACAGAGGAATATTTGACCGGAACGGACGGCTGCAGGACATCATTGCAGGTCCGTTTTTCATTTGCTACGCACCTGTCGAAAGTGAAAGATTCCTGTCCATGCCGCCTGATCTGGAAGAAAAAATGCGTAAGAAATTCGAGCTTCCGGAGCAGTTTTATGTTTCGGAAAACGGAATCAGGTCAAAAAAGATGCATCCCGTAAACCATGACCGGAAACACCAAATGGAAAGGTAGGATGATGTGCATAACTTTAGCAAGCAAAGCCTTCGTACTCCCATGTGAGTACAAAGGCATGGGCACCGGCCGCCGGTTCCCATAGATTTAGGGAGGACCCTAAGACCCCGGAGAATGGAGGTGAGGTTTTGGGAAGACGAGGAAGAAAGAAACAATTCTGGCTGACCGAACAGCAGGCGGATGACCTGGCAGAGAAAGCGAAGCGGGCGTGCATGACCGAAACCGATCTGGTCCGTCTCCTTCTCCGGGGCTATGTTCCGCCGGAAAGACCGGGCCCGGAATTTTTTGAGGACATGAACCGGATATCGGAATTTGCGGAGAGATTGCAGACACTATCCACAGTGACGTCCGGCGAGGAAGCACAAGAACTACTTGAGTCAGAGGCAAAAGCATGGCGTGCGTTCAGGCTCGAGATGGAACGGAAATATTTGATGCCGGAAAGGAGATACTCAGAATGGCAGTGACGAAAATCAAACGGATCCGGGGCAATCCCGGAAACCCTTTGTCATATATCGGCAATCCGGAGAAGACCAGAAACCTTGACTTCTCCGATTCAGACCGGCAGGCGCTTGCGGATGTCATTGCCTACGCTGCCGACGAAGGCAAAACAGAGAAGCAGTACTTCACTACCGGGATCAACTGCGATGTGGAGAACGCAAGAGAACAGTTCAACATTACCAAACAGAGCTTCAACAAGACGGGAGGAATCGTATGCGGACACTGCATGCAGAGCTTCGAGGGCTACGAGGTTGCGCCGGAGGAAGCACACGAGATCGGAGTGCAGCTGGCGAGGGAACTCTGGGGCGACCGCTTCCAGATCGTGGTTGCCACCCACTTGAATACAAACAATGTTCATAACCACATCGTTTTCAACTCGGTATCCTTTGTGGACGGAAAACGTTTTCACTTCTGCACGGAAGAGACCATGCGGATCCGTGCGGCGTCCGACCGGATCTGCCGGGAACGGGATCTGTCCGTCATCGAACATCCGGAAGGAAAGCGGATCCCCTACTCTCTCTACAAAATGGAGAAAGCAGGCATGCCCACCAGATGCAATGTGGCCAGGCAGGCGCTGGACGAAGCCATTTCGGTCAGCGTCAACATGGAGGAATTCAAGTCGGAGCTGAAAAAGCGTGGATATCTGTATCAGTTCAATTCCAGGCGCAAGTACTGGACGGTGACGCCGCCGGGATGGACGAAAGCTATCCGGACCGATCGTCTCGGCGACCAGTACACCAGAGATATGATCCAGCAGAGAGTATTCTCAAATGATATCGGTGTCAGGATGAAGCGGCTGCAGAAAGAGTCCCGCAGCTCCAATCACTATGACCTGAAGCGCAGGATCGACAAAATCAAGGGGCGAAGCGGTCTGGAAAAGCTGTATCTCCGGTACTGCTACGAGCTGGGATACCTGCCGAAGTACCGTCAGAATCCCATGAGGCTTCATGCGGTCCTGAAAGAGGAGCTTTTGAAGTGTGATCTGTACAGCGAAGAAGCAAAGCTCCTTGCCAGATACAGCATCAGTACAGAGGAGGATCTGGCAAAACGGATGAAGTCTCTGACGGAAGATTACTCTTCCATCAGTGCGCGACGAAACGAGTTGAGGCAGAAGCTCCGGCGGAAGATGCCGGAAGAGGAAGATGCAAAGTGCCGGGAACAGATCAGGGAACTGACCGCAGAACTGAAGGAGGCCCGGAAGGAACTGAAGCTCTGCCAGGACATCCGGGAACGGTCCGGTCAGGTAGAGCGGAATCTTGAAACCGTGCTCGAGGACAGATCACGGGGAAAGGAGAGAAAACAATTATGAATCCAGGAGGAGATGCAGCAGAACAGGTCGTAAGACTGTCGCTGGAAGGTGTGGAGGTGGCGGCGAGGATCACCGGAAACGGAGCCAAGAACATCGCCATTCTCCTTCATGCCGTGCTGAAGGAAGAACAAAAGACAAAGGGAAAGACCCGGCTCACCAACATGCTGAGAACCGGAAAGGAACTGAAGGTCTACACGGTGCAGCAGAAGGACCTGAAGAAATTCACACAGGAAGCCAAACGCTACGGGGTGCTCTATTGCGTGCTGCGGGACAAGAACAATAAAGACGAGAACGCTGTGGTGGATGTGATCGCAAGAGCCGAGGACGCATCCAAGATCCAGCGGATCACCGAACGCTTCCGGCTGGGAACGGTGCCAACGGCATCCGTAACTGGCAGCGTCAAAGAACAGGAAAAATATTTTCCGGAAAAGGATGCACGGGAGAAGAAGGAGCCGGAGGCAAGAAGCGAAAGGACTATGGGGGCAGGTCCCGGGAGACAGAAACCGAAGACAAACCCCGATTTGGCGAAGACGGCAAACGACCCTCCGTCCAAGCCAAGCTTGAGGCAAACAAGCCGCTCAAATGGGTCGACTGGAATGAATAAGCCATCTGTCCGGGAGAAACTGAACTACTACCGGAGGCGGCAGTCCCGGGAGCAGAAGCTATCCCGTGAAAAAGGAAAGATGCTTTCTTCCAAAGAAAATATTGTGAAAGTGCCGCTTCCCAAGCGGACGGGAAAGGAGCGATAACAACAATGAATCAAGTGAGTAGTAACGATACCTTCGACCGTGAGTTCTACAAAACACAGAAACGGGAAGGAAAAGACCGCATCTTTGAAATGCTGTCCGAGGAAACGCAGAAGCTTCTGGATCCGGAGAAGCTGAAGACCTATGCGGATGTACAGGCAAGGTTCCTTCGAAGTTCCGTCTCCAATGCTCTTCTCATCGGGCGGCAGAGACCGGAGGCAACATGGATCCGGTCCTTCGATGACTGGAAGCAGGACAATATCTTTGTCAATAAAGGCGAGAAAGCCATCCTGATGCTGAAGCCGGTCACCTATGAGAAGCCGGACGGAAGCCAGGGCTTTGCTTCGGATGTCAGCAAGAACTTTGATGTCACTCAGACTACGGCGATGGGAAAAACGATCAGCAGGAAGGAATACCACGAGATGAGCGAAATGCCGTCGCCGGAAGAGCTGCTGGGAGCCGTCCGTCAGCGGGCGATGACGACCTTTGTCCGGGACGAAGCGTTCCGTGGAAGAGCCGTAAACATGGCTGATCTCAGTGTGTATCTCATGGCGAAGCACTACCGGCTGGATCCTCCGGATGTGGATTTCGAACGCATTGCCCGTTTTTTCGAAGGTCGCAAGGAAAAAGATGTACGCCGTGAACTGACTGCAGTTAAAACCACAGCTGACGAAGTGAACAGAGAGATGCTGGCCCGAGCCAGAGACGGCCGGGAGAATGAGAGGTAGCCATGGAAAGAAAACTGATTTTAGAAATGGATTCCTATGACCGGAACATTCTGCTTAACGCATTGAACGATCTGCGCACGAAGCAGATCCGGGAAGGTCTTCCCACAGACCCGGTGGATGAACTGATGGTAAAACTCTATGAGGCGAAGCAAAAGCGTTTTCTGGTATCGGAGGCCTGTCATGAACACTACCGATAAGAAGAATATCCTGCTCGGCTCAGCCATCGGAGTGATTCCCGTGATCTGGGCTGCGTTGATCGCCGCACCATATATGACGAACGGGCTGCTGGAGCACGTGGACGAACTATCCGGTGCTTTCCGGCAGCCTTTTCAGATCCGGATAACAGAAAACACACTGCAAACGATTCTGCTTTTCCTTGTAATTTACGCTGTCAGTATCGGCGTCTGGCTCTCCACCCGGCGGAATTACCGCCGAGGCGAGGAGCATGGCTCTGCGAAATGGGGAGACCCTAAAACGCTGAACAAAAGATATGCCGACAGGATCCCGGAAAACAACAAACTGCTTACTCAGAATGTGCGGATCGGTCTGAACGGCAGAAAGCACAGAAGAAATCTGAATGTCATGGTCATCGGAGGATCCGGTGCAGGCAAGACCCGATTTTACTGCAAACCCAATGTCATGCAGTGCGGAGAAAGCTCTCTTGTGATTCTGGATCCGAAGGGCGAAACCATCCGGGCAACCGGTCATCTTCTGGAGGAAAAGGGATACGCCGTTAAGGCACTGGATCTTCAGGAAATGGACCGGTCCCACTGCTACAATCCTTTTGTCTATTTGAGAGACGATAACGACGTGCAGCGTCTTGTAACGAATCTGTTCAAGTCCACCACGCCGAAAGGTGCCCAGTCCAATGACCCCTTCTGGGATACGGCAGCGCAGATGCTGCTTCTGGCGCTGATCTTTTATCTGAAATACGAAGCACCGGAGGAAGAACAGAATTTTGCCATGGTCATGGAGATGCTCCGGGCCGGAGATGTGGATGAAGAGGACAATTCACCCAGTCCTCTGGACAATCTTTTTTTCGATCTGGAGAAGACGGACCCGGATCACATTGCTCTGAAGTATTACCGAAATTACCATTCTGGAGCGGCGAAGACGCTGAAGTCCATCCAGATCACGCTGGCTGCTAGGCTGGAAAAATTCAACCTGGAGAGTCTTGCGAAACTGACCATCACCGATGAGCTGGACCTGCCGTCACTGGGAGAAAGGAAGACTGCCCTGTTTGCCATCATTCCGGACAACGACACAAGCTTCAACTTTCTGGTATCCATTTTGTACACCCAGCTCTTTCAGCAGCTTTTCCATTGCGCAGACAAGAAACACGGCGGCAGTCTTCCGGTTCACGTGCATTTCGTGCTGGACGAGTTTGCCAACCTGTCCATGCCTTCGGACTTTCAGAAGATCCTGTCTGTCATGCGCTCCCGGAACGTATCGGTCAGTATCATTTTGCAGAATCTGGCGCAGCTCAAGGCGCTGTATGAGAAAGACTGGGAATCCATCATGGGAAACTGCGACGAGTTCGTCTATCTGGGCGGCAACGAGCAGCAGACCCATAAGTACGTCAGTGAGCTTCTGGGTAAGGAGACCATCGATACCAACACCTACGGCAGGTCCACCGGAAGGAGCGGCAACTATTCAACAAATTACCAGAATACAGGAAGAGAACTGATGACGCCGGATGAAGTGCGGATGCTGGATAACCGGTATTCCCTTCTTTTTGTCCGGGGTGAACGGCCGGTGAAGGATATCAAATATGACATTCTGAAGCATCCCAATATTGCACTGACAGAGGACGGCGGAGCTGCACCGTTCCTGCACGGCATAGCGGATAAGGCGGACTTCAGCATCCAGCTGACATCGGCGTTTCTGGACAATGAGGACAATCAGCCGGCAGAGCCCACGGGATATGAGCTTTTGTCAGAAGAAGATCTGCAGCGTGAATTCGAGGAAGGAGAATCGTTTAATGACTAGGAAAAAGAATGAACTCAAAACTGATGAGATAAGGAGACGGAGCATCATCACCGGATATGCGACGATGGTGCTAACCTGCACGGTGGGTGCAGCCACCTGCTTTGCGGCAGGCGATCCGATTTCCACGGTGAACAATCTGTCCACGTTTATCTTCAGCCTGATTCGAGCCATCGGGCTGATCCTGCTGGGGTTAGGCATCATGCAAGTGGGATTGTCGATGAAGTCTCACGACCCCAGTGCCCGCGCCAACGGATTTCTGACGCTGGCCGGCGGGATCATCATCACGTTTACAAAAGAAATTCTGAACATGATCATATAGTGGGAGACATCAATGAAAAATTCAGAGAAATACAATGATTCCGGAGGTGATGGCCGGTGAGTGATAACTGGGTAGTACAGAACCTCCAGAATGCACTGAACACATGGAATGAAAAGCTGGCGGAAGTCTGGCAGCTTCTCACCGTGTCGCCGGAATCGTTCAAGGGCGGCGGTATCTGGAAGGTGATCCTGAACATCAACGGAGCAGTACAGGCCATAGGGCTTGCCCTGCTCGTTTTGTTTTTTCTGGTGGGAATGGCAAGGACCAGCGCCAGTCTGGATGAAGTGAAACGGCCGGAGCATGCGCTGAAACTTTTTATCCGTTTTGCTATTGCAAAAGGCGTTGTCACCTACGGGTTGGAGCTGATGATGGCGATCTTCACCATTATTCAGGGAGTCGTCAGTACCATTATGCGGTCCTCCGGGATTGCAGCTGCCGGAAAGACAACGCTGCCGAAAGAGATGGTGAAAGCCATTGAAGACTGTGGGTTCTTTGAAAGCATTCCGCTTTGGGCGGTGACGCTGATCGGCAGTCTGGTCATAACGGTATTGTCTTTCATCATCATTCTCACCGTCTATGGCAGGTTCTTCAAGCTGTATATGTACACGGCCATCGCGCCGATCCCGCTCTCCACATTTGCCGGGCAGCCCACCCAGAATGTGGGGATCAGCTTCCTGAAGGGATATGCGGCGGTGTGTCTGGAAGGAGCGATCATCGTTCTGACCTGTATCATCTTCACCAAGTTTGCATCCACACCGCCGGTGGTTGACGCAGATGCGGCGCCGGCAGCCATGGTATGGAAGTACGTGGGCGAGCTGGTGTTCAACATGCTCGTTCTGGTGGGATCAGTCAAGATGAGCGATGCCATCGTCCGGGAAATGATGGGACTTTAATCCGATTTACGGCAGCTAATTCCGGCTGTCGTTTTGTTTTGCCAAAATCAAGGAGGAATTCGTATGAGAGAAAAAGAATTTATGGAAATGGCGAAGCAGGAGATCCTGCGGCAGCTGCCGGAAGATGTCAGAGCCGGGCTCAGTCTGAAGGAAGTGGAAGTAGTAAAGATCAACGATCAGAAGAACCACGGGTTCTGCTTTCAGAAGGATGGAAGCAAGGCGTCCCCAACCTTGTATCTGGATCAGGCATATGATCTTTTCCGTCATGGCGCATCTCTGGAGCGCCTCATGGGAGATGTGACCCGGGCTTATCTCGAAAGCATTGGCAGAGGGCTGGACCCGGCAGAGCCGGATCTTTCCTTTGACAACATCCGGAACAAGCTTTCTCTTCGTCTGGTGGAGACAAAGAGAAACCGAGAGTATCTGCTGGACAAGCCTTATCTGGATGTGGGAAACGGTCTTGCGCTGATCTGCGATCTTCAGCTCAGCAGAAACATGAGCGAATGCTGGCGCACCGTTGTGAATAACGGGATTGCCGAAGCAAACGGCTACAATAAAAATGAACTTTTTCAGGAAGCCATCCGCAGCGCCGTAAAGATAGATCCTCCCGAGATGAAGGATCTTCAGGACATTGTCTTTGGTGATAAAGACGGAAGAAATCTTCTGTCCGGTACCGATGCCCCGCTTAAGGATAATGCCGGAAGCCTTGAGCCGATCTACCTCATCAGCAGCAGGAGCAGACAGTTCGGCGCTGCGGCATTTTTCTACCCTGGCGTAAAGGAACAGGCAGCAGACATTCTGGGCGAAGGATACACCGTTCTTCCAAGCAGTCTGCACGAAGTCCTGCTGGTACCGGATTCCAGCCAGATCCCGGTAAGAGACCTTCAGAATATGGTGAAGGAAACCAACCGGAGTCAGGTAGAACCTAAGGACATTCTATCCGACAACATCTACCACTTTGACAACTTTCAGGGAAAGCTGTCCACCATCCAGCTTGAACGTGGAAAGGAGGCGCGCTAAATGGAAGTACGCATCAACCGGGAGATCCGCGAATACACAGAGTCCATGTTTTTCGGGCTCACGCTGCGGCAGTTTATCTTCTCTATACTGGCCTGCGCCATCGCTGTTCTGATCTATTTCACCTTCAAGCCGGTTCTGGGCCTTGAAACGGTAAGCTGGATCTGCATCGTCGCAGCAGCACCATTCGCTGCCATCGGATTTTTGAGGTACAACGGGATGACCGCAGAGAAATTCATTGTAGCGTGGATCCGGTCGGAAATTCTTCTGCCGGAGCATCTCTGCTTTGGCAACACCAATCTTTATTACAATATGTTCCGTGAGTCTGCGGAGGAAAGCCGGAAAAAGAAGTTCCCTCTCAGACGGCGCGGCGGAAGAGACGCAAGAGAAGGACGGGACAGCAGAAAACGCGGACGGAAGACAAAATCCGGCCGCTGAATAATGACAAGGAGAAACGAATATGATCAAAACACTGACCAACATCCTGAAACAGGACAAAGAACGCTTTCAGGTCCCGAAAAAGGTCCAGGACATCATCCCCGTCAGCACCATATGGCCTGACGGGATTTTTCTTTCCGGAAAAAACAAGTATTCCATGACCTACAAGTTCGAGGACATCAACTATGCGGTGGCTTCACGGGAGGACAAAGAAGCCATGTTTCTGGAATACTCGGAGCTTCTGAATGCACTGGACAGCGGAAGCACCACCAAAATCACCATCAACAACCGCAGGCTGAACCGGACGGATTTCGAAAAGCAGATCCTGATCGACATGAAAGATGACGGACTCAACGAATACCGTGAGGAATACAACGAGATGCTCATGGAGAAGGCCACCGGCTCCAATGCCATCGTTCAGGACAAGTACGTCACGATTTCCGTGAACAAAAAATGCATTGAGGACGCCCGGGTATATTTTGCCAGGGTAGGAGCAGATCTTATCGCCCACTTCAGCCGCCTGGGATCCGTCTGCACGGAGATGGATGCGGTAGAACGTCTCCGTATCATTCACGACTTCATGCGAACCGGCGAAGAGACGAGCTTTCAGTTCGACATTAAGGACCATATGAGAAAAGGTCACAGCTTCAAGGACTATATCTGTCCGGACGATTACGAGAACCACTCCGACTATTTCAAGGTCGGTGACCGCTACGGCCGTGTGATTCTCCTCCGGGACTACGCTTCATATATCAAGGACAGCATGGTGGCGGAGATCACGGACATCAATCGCAGCATGATGCTGAGCATCGACGTGATCCCGGTGCCGACGGACGAAGCGGTAAAGGAAGTGGAACAAAGGCTCCTTGGGGTAGAGACGAATATCACCAACTGGCAGAGAAAGCAGAACATGAACAATAACTTCTCCGCAGTTGTCCCCTATGACATGGAGCAGCAGAGAAAGGAATCCAAGGAATTTCTGGATGACCTGACCACCAGAGACCAACGCATGATGTTTGCGGTGATCACGGTGGTGCATACAGCGGACAGCAAAAAGCAGCTGGACAATGATTCGGAGGAGATCATGACCATCGCCAGAAAGCACCTCTGCCAGATGGCTGTTCTGAAGTTCCAGCAGCTTCCGGGACTTCAGACTGCTCTGCCCTTCGGGGTCCGGAAGATCGACGCTTTCCGCACTCTGACAACAGAGTCCCTTGCGGTATTTATGCCATTCAGGGTTCAGGAGGTCTATGACAAAAACGGCATCTACTATGGTCAGAACGTCATCAGCAAAAACATGATGATCGCAGACAGGAGAAAGCTGCTGAACGGCAATTCATTTATTCTGGGAGTCTCCGGGTCCGGAAAATCCTTCACTGCGAAGAACGAGATTACCAATCTCATTTTGTCCACCGACGCTGACATTATCGTTGTGGATCCGGAGCGTGAATACGCGCCTCTCATCAAGGCGCTGGGCGGTTCCGTCATTGAGATCTCCGCTACTTCCCCGAACCACATCAACGCCATGGACATGAGCAGCAATTACGGGGAAACGGACCCGATCATCGAGAAATCCCAGTTCCTCCAGTCTCTCTGCGAGCAGATCATCGCCGGACACAGGTTTGCCAAAGGGCAGCAGTCCATCATCGACCGCTGCACGGAAAACGTCTACCGCTACTACAAACAGGGAAATTATATGGGAACGCCCCCTACCCTTGCGGATTTCCGGGATGAGCTGCTGAAGCAGAAGGAGCCCGAGGCGCAATCGCTTGCACTGGAACTGGAACTTTTTACAAGAGGATCCCTCAACACCTTCGCAAGGCAGACCAATGTGGATACCTCAAACCGCCTGATCTGCTACGACATTCTGGAACTGGGAGAACAGCTTCGTGCCATCGGCATGCTAGTGATTCTGGATTCCATCCTTAACCGCATTACGGAAAACCGGCAGAAAGGAAAGCAGACCTTCGTGTTCATCGATGAGATCTATATTCTCTTCATGCACGAGTATTCCGCCCAGTTTCTGTACAAGCTGTGGAAGCGTGTCCGGAAATACGGTGCCTACTGCACCGGGATCACACAGAACGTGCTGGACCTGCTGCAGTCCCACACCGCCAGAACCATGCTTTCAAACTCCGAGTTCATCGTCATGCTGAATCAGGCGGCCACAGACCGGATCGAGCTGGCCCGTCTGCTGAACATCTCGGATCTGCAGCTTTCATATATCACCAATGTGGATGCCGGACACGGCCTGATCAAGGTGGGGTCTTCTCTGGTGCCTTTTGAGAATAAATTCCCGAAAAACACGAAGCTGTATAAGCTGATGACCACCAAGCCGGGAGAAGGACTGGAGGAACTGCGGAAACCTGCATCTGTGAAACCTCCTGAGTCTTCATTTACTGGGCCTGACATACTATCCGATCAGGAACTCCGCATTCTGGAGAAGATCCGCGAGGTGGCAAAATCCCAGGAAGAGTTCGATGCTCTGGTGGAAAAATACCTGAAGCCTCTGCGTGAGAAATCGCAGTAAGCGGCCGGGAGGGACTCCCTCCCGTACATGGGGACCGATGCCTTCGGTCCTCATATTTTTGGAAGGAGGGGTGAAGTATGCCTGAGATAAAGACCCGGCAGGTTCGGAAAGGAACCATCAAATCGCTGGACCGGGCAGCGGCCATGACCTGCCGGTTGAAAGACGTACAGACCAGAACAAAGGACCTGATCGATGATCCCCGCACCCGAAGCAGCGGATCTCCGGATGAGTATGCATCGAACCGGATCACGGGAATGGCACAGGATGCCGGAACAGATGCGGTGTATATGGCGGAAAGAACAGCCGCATGGGCGGAGGGAAAGATCCGCTATGCGGTGAGTCATGCTCAGGATGGCGTTCCTGCATCCCCAGTCAGAACCCAAGGCTTCATACGTTTCCGCAAAAGACAGCTTGCAGAAAAACAGCAGATCGCCGGCAGGCAGAGAAGCCTCCGGAATTATGGCAGCCGTGAGAAAAGCATCCGGAACTTTGCCAACAGCCGCCAGCTGGCGAGGACAAAAGGAAAAGAGAAAGCGATCCGTGAGTTCGCCAGGCAGCGGACCGTTGTGGATTCCCGGAAGAAGTCCCTGCAGAGTGTCCGTATCACGAAGAGAGCTGCCCGGCGGACCGGAAGAATGGTGCAAAGAACGGCAAGGAGACTTCGGGACCTGATCCGAAGTGCAAAAGCAATGATCGAAGCCATATCTGCCGGAGGAATCGTCTGCCTTGTGACCGTGCTGGTCTGCATCCTGTTTGGGGCTGCGTTTTACTTCTTCGGCGATGACAGTTCGGCAAACTACACGCCGGTGAGCCCGGAGGTAGAAGCCTATTCTGCTGTGATTTTCAAATATGCCGGCCAATACGGGATCGGTGAGTATACGGAGCTGATTAAGGCAGTGATGATGCAGGAGTCCGGCGGTAAAGGCACTGATCCCATGCAGGCCTCGGAAAGCGGGTACAACAAGAAGTATCCCCACTCTCCGAACAGCATCAAGGACCCGGAATACTCCATCAAGTGCGGTGTTCAGGCGCTGGCTGCATCTTTGAAAGAAGCAAAGTGCAAGAACCCAATGGACATGGACCGGATCCGTCTCGCACTGCAAGGGTACAACTACGGCAACGGATATATTTCCTGGGCCATAGCCCGGGACGGCGGCTACACAGTGGAGAACGCTTCGGACTTTTCGGACATGCAGGCGAAAAAGCACGGCTGGAAATCCTATGGCGATAAGCAGTACCCTGCCCATGTTCTTCGTTACTATCCGTACGGCAATTACAACTACGGTATCGGCAACGGAAAAATCGTCAGTGTTGCTGCCCGGCAGATCGGAAACAAAGGCGGACAAAAATTCTGGAGCTGGTACGGTTTCCACAGCCGCGTTGAGTGGTGTGCCTGCTTCGTTTCCTGGTGCTCCGACCAGTGCGGATATATCAAGGCCGGGATCATGCCGAAGTCTGCCGGAGTTGGCGGAATGATCAGTTTCTACAAAAACAAACATCAGTGGCAGACCAGAAGCTACAAGCCGAGTGCCGGTGATGTGATCTTCTTTGACTGGGGCAGCGACGGCAGCCCGGACCACGTGGGACTGGTGGAAAAATGCGACGGCAGAACCGTTTACACCATAGAGGGAAATAGCTCCGACACCTGCAGAAGACGCAGCTACCCGGTGGGCGGAAGACAGATCTACGGGTACGGAGTGCCGAAATATTGATTGGGCGGTAAAACGCCTAATTTACATCTAATTAATATAAAGAAATAAATATATCAGAAATAACTTGCATAATTGAACAAACTATGGTAAACTTCGCTTTAGGTTTGGGATAGTTATTAATAATAAAAGAAATCTAAGGGGGATTTTGTGATGAAAAAAATGAATGTAGAAGAACAGAAAAATGTTGTAGCTGGTAAAAAAGTCAGGTGTAGTAAGTGCCATCACAAATTTGCCAGTTGGTTCTTCCCTATACATATTTCGTTTTGTTATGGCATAGATGCGTAATGAGAATTTAAGCGGTTCCATTAAATAAGTTAAAATTGTAAAATAATTAATACTATCCCAATCCTTGTAAAAAGCCAGGAGCTAATGATAATTCTTGAGGTGTATCAAAAAAAATCTGTAGAATTTTGCTATGCACTCAACCGTATTAGTTTTGGCCTAAGAAGTAATAGGTGTATTATTTTTTCACGATTTATAAAAATAAAGAGGCAAGTATGTATTATGTAGAGCAGCATGATGAGAAAGATTGTGGGGCAGCTTGTTTAGCAATGATATGTGGCCATTATGGATATAAAGCATCATTGCAGGAATTCAGAAAAAAGGTTCATTTTAATGGTAATTATTCCAGCGTATATGACATAGTAGAGGCTGGAAAACAGTTAGATTTAGATGTTGATGCGTTGGAAGGAACGTATGATGAATTTGTATCGTGCTTAAAAGCGAGTGAAATTACGTTGCCTTGTGTTGCACATACGACTTCAGAAGAGGGCGTAAAGCATTTCGTAGTTATAAGTAGGGCTTCAAAAAAAAAGGTACAAGTAGTTGATCCGAGTATAGGGAAGATAATATATTCGACCGAAGATTTTATAAATATTTGGTCTGGCGTAATTATTAATTTCCGTAAAACGGCTTTTTTTAGCAAACGAAAATGTGAAAACAGCCTAAAGAAACTTTCAATTTACTGCTTAGAAAATAACATAAAGAATATACTGATAGTATCTGTATTGTCATTTTTAATTGCGGTTGTCGGCATTGCAGGAAGTTCTACATTTCAGATTATAATGGTAAGCGTGAGTAGTATTGATCATACGGCAGAGCAAATGGATAGAAACAGTTATAGCGGAGATCAATTTGAAAAATGTATCAACAAGATAATGACATATATAAATAAGGCAACTAATAAATACTTTAATTCGGTAGATATTGTCTGTATGTCCATTGCTACTTTATTTATCTTGAGCGGAATATTACAACTTCTAAGAGGAAAACTACTAGCTTTTTTATCAAAACGGGTAGAAGAATCATTAATGGTAAAATATTGTACACATTCAGTTAGACTCCCGGTAGCTTTTTTTCAAAATAATCATACGGGCGCATTGTTGTCAAGGTTTGAGGATATTAACAGTATTCGTGATGCATTTGCAAATTCGACAGTGACATTGATGTTAGATACAATGATGATTCTTTTTGGTGGGATTGTACTATACACCATATCACCATTACTTTTGCTTGAAACAGCTATGGTTGTTGTAACTTTTATTATAGTTGTAAGATCTTTTTTCCATAAAATCAAGGCCGTAAATAAGTATATTATGGAAAGAGAGGCAAGGATGATTTCATCTTTGAAAGAGTCGTATGATGGTGTTCATACAGTTAAAGCTTTAAATGCTGAAGAAGAGATTAATGAAAGAAATCAATTTTATATCAAGAATTTTGTAGACGGAGTATTTAAAGGTGAAGTATTGAATGTGTGTCAACAAGTGACAATAAATATTGTTTCTTCTTTGGGTGTGATTGGTGTACTATGGGTTGGTGCTTATAACGTATTGAAGGGCCAACTATCTTTTGGAAGCCTGATTACTTTTGGTACTCTAATTGGATACTTTTTACAGCCATTAAAGAATTTGATGGCATTACAACCAATCTTGCAAACGGCAATAGTTTCTTCGGAACGGTTAGATGATATATTCTTAGAAGAATTGGAGGAAACAGGCACTAATGAAGAAACGCCACATGAATATGCTGACATTGTATTTGATAAAGTTAATTTTTCATATGGTGAAAAGGAAGTTCTTAGAGATGTATCTATTTCATTTAGACGCGATCGAAAGATAGCGATAGTCGGGGAGAGCGGTTCTGGAAAAACTACAGTTGCAAAATTAATGCTAAATTTCTATTCTATCCAAAGCGGGACAATAAAAATTGACTCAATAAATATTGATGATATTTGTAGAGACACATTGCGTAGCAATATTGCTTATGTGCCCCAGGAGGATTATTTCTTTTACGATACAATAAGAAATAATTTGTTGTATGGAAATAAGCGTAGCATCTCTCAAGACGAAATTGATCAAGTATGCAATATATGTTTATTAGATGAATTGATCGGCACTTCGGCAGATAAATATGACACACTAATAGAGGAGAATGGATGCAATTTATCTGCTGGGCAAAAACAACGAATAGCACTAGCGAGGGCTCTTCTGAGGAATGCAAAAATCATTATACTTGATGAGGCTTTAAGCAATTTGGATAAAAATATGATGGTCAACATTTTGGGCAAACTTTGTAAGTGCGAGAGTTATAAAACTACAGGATTTATTTTCATTACACATGATTCTTATATAGCCGATCATTGCGATGACAAGTATTTACTTCGTGAAGGCGTGATAGTTAAGGAATTATGTTAGAAATGAAGAAATATTAGGTATATGAGAGGTAAAAGACATACATAATGATGAGTACTAATAAGTTCATGAAAGGAGCAATGATACTGGCATTTGCAGGTATTATTGTTAAGGTCTTGGGAGCGATTTTTCGTATTCCTTTGACTAATAAGATAGGGGATGGAATGGCATATTACAATGCGGCCTATACTATCTATTCAGTTTTTCTTGTGTTATCTACAGCTGGAATACCGGTAGCAATATCAAAAATGGTATCTGAACGAATTGCAATATATAACTACAAAGGTGCTCATCGAGTTTTTTTGGTTGCGTTAGTGCTGCTTGCATCAATGGGGCTGGTCGCTTTTCTTGTGTGCTATGTGGGGGCGGGTGAAATTTCGAACTTTATTGGAATTCCAGAAGCAGCATTGTCTTTAAAGTCAATTGCTCCGGCGATTTTTATCGTTCCGATTTTTTCTGCCTTCAGAGGATACTTTCAGGGAATGCAAAATATGAAACCTACTGCGATTTCTGAAATAATGGAACAGTCAATCCGAGTTGCCACTGGACTATTGCTGGCGTTCGCTTTATTTCCCAAAGGAGCAAGATATTCAGCAGCAGGTGCGACTTTTGGAGCATCAGCAGGATCTATCGCAGGATTAGCATCTATTTTTACCATTTATTGTTTCAACAAACGTGCAATCAATTTAAACATCCAAAACGGGAATAATGAAGTTGAAGATGTTAAGACCATACTGAAAAAAATTGCTATAATTGCAGTCCCGATTATTTGTGGTGCGGAAATTATGCCAATTATGACTACTATAGATACTTCCATCATTGTTACTAGGTTGCAAGCAACAGGTTGGACACATAATGAAGCTACATCTCTGTATAGTTTGTATGAAGCGTATTGTAATACACTGATTTCGTTCCCGCAAATTTTCACTCAGGCAGTTGCTGTCAGCATAGTGCCTGTAGTGGCAGCGCTATATAGAAGAAATAAGTTTGAAGAGATGCGCGAGAACATAAAAACAGGTATGCGTATTACCATGATTATGGCATTCCCATGCATGATAGGGATGTTCGTACTATCAAAGGCGATTCTCCTTATGCTGTATCCTTATCAGATGGAGGATGCAATATCTGCTGCACCTTTGTTAAGAATAATGACAATTGGTATTGTTCTCTTAGCAATTGCACAAACTGCAACGGGGATTCTTCAGTCAATAGGTAAGCAAATGATTCCTGTAAAAAACTTGGCGATTGGGGCAATTGTTAAATTATTTGCCACATATTCGTTTGTTGGTGTCACTTCCATAAATGTAAAAGGTGCGGCTATCGGTACACTCGTTGCCTATTTGATAGCTCTTGTCTTGGACTTAATGGCGATAAAAAAATATACAGACATTTCATTTGATCTTGTTGATACATTTATTAAACCATTTGCGGTTTCTATTACTATGGGTATCTGCACGTATATCATTCATTTAACATTGAATGTATTCGTGGGAAATAGCTTGTCTACGACTATTTCAATTTTAGCAGGCATCTTAGTGTACATATTTGTAGCAATAAAAAGTAATACTTTAACAAGAGGAGACTTAGAACTGATACCAGGTGGTAAGTTCCTGTTAAGGATAGTGAATCTTGGTTAACCTTTTCCCCTTGCAACCTGAATTCCCGAATATCTACACTAGTGTAAGCTTTTTTAATTAGTTGTACATTTGCATCGAGGTGTGATATCATATAGGTGAGGCACAAGGGAGGGCCGTCTGTATGAAATTCTCACTCGATGATAACCATAAAGCAGAGCTTGAAAAGCTTGCACTAGTTTCAAAAGAATATAGCCAATTCAGGAATTCTTTCATTCCTAACAACATAGTATTCCAGCTTCTTTTCCTTCAGTTTTGGCTCTATGTGTGTTTTGAAATACTTTACAAAAAGTTTTTTCTTCGCTCGTTCCATAGTTGTCATTAAATAGTGTCTGCTCAACAACTGAGTTTAAACGACAATAACGGTTGAGTGCCGATTTTTTTAGGGGGGATGAGCATACCCAGATATCCTCCCCATGCACTTTGAAAAATCGATTTCAAAACACTGAAACATTAGTTTTCACGTAATAGGTCGACTCCGAGTGTGTTCAGCACACGACGAGTCTTCTTCTGGATAGCTGAAACGCGGTACCCTTCGGCATCGCCGGCATCGACTTTGTAGATGTTCTTTACCAGCTTCAGGACATCCTCGGCTGAATAGCGTTCGTCAAGCCCGGTGCTTCTGAGTGCATTGAGCAAGCCATAATAATACAACAGGCTTATGTGGTTCAGGAACGCCCAGCCACGGAAGTAATCATCTGTGCGTGCATGAGATGCAGAACTGATGACGCTGTTCTTCAGGTAATCGAAGCACTGCTCAATATCCCAGCGCTGCTTGTACGCAAGATATATCTCCTGCGGCTCCACGTCGAGATTGCTGCAGAATGAGAAGTATCCCATACGGATCTGCTTGAGGACATCTTTTGGCTTACGGTCTTCTTCGCCGTAGTCATTCTCAGCCTTGACCACATAGCGTTCGACAAGCTCTGCCTTGCGTATGTCGTCACGGAACGTGTATATGAAGTTGCCCTTGTTACCGCTGGATTTCTTTCGGTACCAGACAGGCCTGTGGTTGTAGGAAAACACATCATCGAATTTGTTGTCGTCTTTGTCTTCATAGAAGGACTTTTCAACATTCACGGTGTTGTCCTGCAGAGGCAGGATATATTTCATCCCGGTCTCCATCAGCACAGAAAGGTTCCTCTTTGAGTAGAAACCCTTATCTGCAATGATGATGCAGTCCCTGCACCCGGACGCCTTTACCGTATCGATGAATGCCGTCTTGTCAACTATCGATCCCTGAAGAATGCGATAGAAGACCGGCATGTGAGTATCCTTCTCAAAGACATACAGCATGCGAGCCTGAGTGTTCCGGCTGTGATCAGGATTGTATCCTTTGACCGCCAGCGAGTCCTGCGACCTTGAGAAGATCGAAGTGCCGTCAAACAGCAGAGTCGTGCTCGGCATGACACGGAACCTCATGAATGCATCGATGGTATCCTGCATGGTGCCGAGCTTAGAAACGAATCTGCGCACGGATGTCTCAGATGCTGCGATGTCCCCGCAAATGTCACTCATATATGAGTCAAGGAAAACCGGCTGGATCATCTTTGCAGACGAGACCCTGTCCACGAGTCTGATCAGTGAGATCGTTCTTATCTCCCGGAACATGTTCGGGAAGAATGTCTTGATCTGATCACTGAGATCAGAAGAGAGCTGCTGCATCAACTCATATGCGCCATAGTTCTTTACTACTGGTGCCACATCAGGGGCGATGTGCATTTTTGCCATCAGCCTCAGTCCGTTGGCATTAGGGATGAACCCGTCAGCCTCGGTGATCTTGCCAATGCTTTTGCCAGTTACCTTCTTCGGACGGTTCTTTTCGGGATCCCATTTGGATGAGATCTGGTAGACATAATATTTGTCGTCACCGAATCGGCGGATCTCCACCGCTCCGAATTGTGCAGGCTTTTTCTCCTTGATCGATTGCGGAATGCTCATTTTGGCACCTCGCATATATACGTTAATTACGTAATAAGTGTACCAGATATGTAGTGTGGATATTCTGGTGCGCTGAAAGCGCCAATCCGGCAAACCGGAAAGCACCAGTCCGGCATATGGAAATCAGTACTACTGATTTCCAATGCGGCGAAGCCGCCGTTCCAGGGATAGAAGACATCCTCCGGAACGGGGCCATGCCATCTGTTCACTCACTCATTGCCGGGTCCAGGCCGTATACCTCTCTCATTGAGCGATAGTTGGCCGGATCTACCGGTACGATATTGATCTTGTAGGCATCATGCTTGATGCGGTCCAGTATCGCTTCGGCCAAGGGACTGTCATCGCCTCCCAGCTGATCGTACCAGCCATCCGGTTCATACTGTGAGCAGAAGATCGTGGAAGATTTCTTCCTCCTTCTGTGCAATAGTTCCAGGATGTCATGCTGCTCAGCCTCAGTCGGCTTCAGAAGCAGCCATTCATCCAGGATCAGAACAATCGGATTGGCATACTTGGCCAGAACTTTCTTGTACGTCCCATCGGAGCGTGCAAGTTCAAGTTCAAGGAGCAGATCCGGAAGTCGGACATACTTTGTCCTGTAACGTTGCTTGCAGGCTTCCATACCAAAGGCGCATGCCAGGTATGTCTTGCCGCTGCCGGTCGCTCCGGTGATAAACAGATTCCGGTGCTCTGCAATATACTCACAGGTGGAGAGTCGCTCGATCAGCTCTCGATTGAGCTTCCTCCCGGATGTATAATTGATGTCAGCGATGAAAGCCTCAGGCTGATCAAAGCCGGCATTGCGAATGAGGCGTTTGAGGCTGTTGGCCTTTCGGTTGCTGTATTCGACGTCGACCAGCATCCCGAAGCGGTCTTCGAAGGCAACGTCCTTCATCCGGGGATCGTTCATCTGTGTGATGAATGCATCAGACATGGATGTCAGGCGCATTTCAATCAGTTTGTCAATCGTGCTTTGGTTCGTCATGATCATTTACCTCCTGTAGTAGTCCCCGCCGCGGGTGATCGCGTGGGGGTTATGGGATTTAACAGCATTGGATTCGGACTCGTCCTTATCCGGTTTGTCCTTCCCGGCGGCAAGAATGTTCTTCACAGACTTGTAGCTGGGGCTCGCAGTGTATGACAGAGCCTTCGTGCAGGCGGCTTCCAGGCGCTGGGGAGAATACTTGTCCGCCAGCTTCAGAAGCCCCATACAACTGCGATAGGACTGCTGTTCGATCCTCTGTGAGGTAAGGATCGCGTCAACGACCTTGTATGTATTGCTACCGATGCGTTCAGCCCATTTGCGGAAACGATCGCCGTTCCACTCAAGATATTTCTGGTGGTCTTCCGGCATATGTTCCGTTACTGTGCTGTACTGCCCCTTACGGCCGTACCTGCGGCGGTGAGAGGCGATCCGGTTATGGTTAAAGTAAATCTCGACTACCTGGTCAGTTATCCGTACGTCGACTTTACGTTTTATGAATTCGTAAGGAACGGAGTATAGCATTCCGTCGACAGATATGTGATAATTGAACTGAACAGTGGCTGACTTCCATTCGGTCAGTTCATAACGGGTAGCCGGTAATTTGCTCAGTAATGGCAGATCTTCTTTCACGAAGATCTCGTACCTGCTGCCCTCTTTCTTCTGAAAGGGGCGACGGACGAATTCTTCAAGCTTTTCACGAATGGACCGATTCAGTTCGGCCAGCGTGAAGAACTGTTCATTACGGAGTGCGGCAGTGATCCATGTGGAGATGACCCCAACGGATCCCTCTGCATTCGGCTTGTCCTTCGGAGCCCGCACACGGGCAGGAAGGATCGCTGTGTTGTAGTGCTCAGCCATTTCATGATAAACGGTATTGAGTTCCTGTGTGTACCAGTCGTTGTTGTGGACGACAGCCGTTTTCAGGTTGTCCGGAACGAGGATACGGGTCACACCGCCAAAGTACTCATACATGTGTACATGGGCCGTGATCCAGGCACGCTGTTTTTCATTGATAAAGGTTTCGACATACGGATACATGCTGTACGTCATGACCCCAACGAATATCCAGGCCGGTGTCGATTCACCTGTATCAGGATCGGTGAGGTAGGCAGGATCTCCTGCCCAGTCCACTTCGATCTGTTCACCGGGCTTTCGGGGCACATGCATGGTAGCACGCCGTTTCTGCTCCTCCTGCTGGATGTGATAGCAGAACTGTGAATACATGAGAGGCTTTTCGCCTGACTGGCGGCATTCCTCCAGGTATTCCGTCCACAGGAGCTTCTTGTTGACTCCATTACGGAGCAGCTCCTTGCGGATGTAATCGAAGTCAGGCATCTTTTTAAGAGTCTGCTTCGGTTCCTTGGGAAACATCAGCTTTCCAGCTCAATGTCTGTCATGGATTCATCTAACGGCCAGGAGAGTTTTAATTCCCTTGCACGTCGTTGAACCTTGACGACAGTTTTCTGCGAAACATTGATGCTTTGCATGATGTTCCGCTGAGAAAGTCCTAAGGCCGTAAGCCGAAGGATCTCACGATACCGGGTCATATTGTTGACCTCCTTAGAATAGATTTACGCCGTGGCGCATATCTTCATTCTAAGGAAGTGTGCCGGTGATTTCCATCTCCGGAATGCTGATTTCCGGTTTGGCGGAATGATGATTTCTGAAAGCCGGACAGGTGATGGATCTCACCCCAGAATACTCAGTAGTGCTAAATCAAGGGTTTCGAATAGAAAATATTGCGCAAAGCCAGTATTTCAGGCACTATAGGGCTATGCATTGATCTGGAAGCCTTATTATGTACGTAATTTAGCAGGATTCATATATACGTTAAATTTGAGGTTTCAGTGTTTTATAACGGATTCCCAACAAAATCCCATCAAAACGTGCCGTTGTATGCTGCTGTATGCGGTTATATGCGGCTCAAAGTCAGGGTTTACAAAACCCGCAAACCCTCGAAATCTCCGGATCCGTTGGAATTACATAAAAAAGAGCAACTCCGAAAAGCTGCTCAGTCTGACGGAAATCATGCGAAAAAAGTTAACCGGCGCGGCGCTGATGCTGATCGTCGGGATTACAGCCTGAATGCTAATACAATACAAATTGCTAGCGCTATTGCGATGAAGATCATTACCCCGAAGATCGCGACTCCAGCGATGAAAACAATTAATAATTAAAAATCAACACTTTGATTTCCAATACAAGAAGAATGATGTATATGCAATCCCGAACCTTTTTCCAAACAGAAAGCTTTCCTAATTGTCTTTTGTCGAACCAGATTACGAAGCATAAGCCGAGTATCAGTATAATTGAAATAATTATTTTGATCGGAATGCTTGCGGCTTCGCTGAAATCATCCGGTACAAAGATTTTCGCAATGACCAGAAGCAGTACATATAAGTCCGTATACCCAATGCTCCCGTTCTGATTGATTTTCAAACGACTCATACAATTCTCCTTGTATTATTATCTTGTAGCTATAACGTATTCATTTGTACTTGATGCTATACTGTTTGAGATACTGTGGATTGGTTCATTTCTCCTACCACTTGATGGTTAACGAAAGGCTCCAACCACAGCTCTCTGCATCATTGTTGATCAGTTAGATACCGCATGACGGTTTATATCGAACAAGGTTACGCCAGCAGCGAGACCATGGTCCGAACAGTATCCGAAGTTATTGACTGTGCCAAAGGAGGAAACATGATTTACGTAGGAATCGATGTCGCAAAAGACAAACACGACTGTTACATCTGTGATTCAGACGGTGTAGAGCTTTACCCGCCATTCATTATCACCAACAATCGGGAGGGCTTTGAGAAACTCATGGATCATATCCGATCTGTATCCGATGATCTTTCCAAAGTAAAAGTAGGACTGGAAGCTACCGGTCATTACTCGTACAACATACTTGGATACCTGATCGCCCAAGGGTCTCCCATTTCCCTGATCAATCCGTTACATACGAATCTGTTTCGTAAAAGTCAAAGCCTTAGACAGACCAAAACGGATAAGGTTGATGCCCGTACCATCTGTATGATGCTTTCTTCCGGTATGAATCTTACGTCCTACTCTAAAACATCATATCATATGGAGGAACTGAAATCACTTACAAGATACCGTTTTGATAAAGTCCGTGAACGGGCAAAACTGAAACAGTCTCTTTCCAGACTGGTCACGATTCTCTTCCCGTAACTTGAGACGCTGGTCCAACACTCCATATGAAGTCTGTCTATGCACTGCTGGCTGAGTTTCCGGGAGCAAAACAGATTTCAAAAGCTCATATGACTCGTCTGAAACATCTTCTCAGCGACAGTTCCAGAGGCCGTTATGGCAAAGACACCGCTGAGACTATTCGTAATGCTGCAAGATGTTCCATCGGTTCTGATATGCCTGCGAAATCTCTTGAGCCGAAGCATATGATCTCTTTAATCCAGATCCTTACGGAAGAAATCGATGAGATCGAATCTTCCATCCAAAAGATCATGGACACCTTGGATGCTCCGATTCTTGGGATTCCCGGTATTAACTACCGTATGGGCGCAATGATTCTTGCAGAGCTTGGTGATTTAAGCCGGTTTTCTTCCCCGGATAAGGTCCTTGCTTACGCAGGAATGTCCCCATCCACTTACCAATCCGGACAATTAACCTCATCTTATGCTCACATGGAAAAACGAGGTTCACGCTGCCTTCGATATGCTCTGTTCAATGCCACTCAGTATGTCTGTATGTGGGATCCCACATTTAAGGCTTACCTTGAGAAAAAGCGCTCTGAGGGCAAACATTACTTTGTCGCCATCTCGCATGCAGCCAAGAAGTTAGTGCGTCTAATCTACCATCTGCAAACTACTGGTGAAGCTTATTGTTCTATGCTTTGACTTGTGACTTTTCAATATCTTCTGCCTGGCATCCCCAAGGACGCCTGTTTTGTCATGCAGTTTTCAATGTTCATTGCTGACATCTACCGCTTATTCAACTAACCTTTCAGCAGCGGAGGGCTTCTGCATTTTACCCTTGACTTTTAATAGTTAGTCTTTAATATTTACTCACGCTAACAGGCTTCCATGCTTCGTATTTGTACTCCTTGCCATTCTTAGTCGATGTTCTCATATAACTCTTCAATTTGATCTTTACTCCGTGCTTCGACGATCCCTTTTTTACATTTGGAATTAAATTCGGTAGTGCAGACAATAGAGTCACTAAGATTGACAGTGTTGCAGGAACGGAGTATCCAGCTGCCGCTATAAAAACCAGAAGGACACTGGCTATTGTTGCAATTGTAGCTGTATCTTCTAAAGCACTCTTTATCTTAGCGTAGGAATACTTTTTTGTCACAGTCTTACTTTTATATGCTTCCGTTTTTGCACTGTTTGTTGTAATCTCTTTTTCATCCTGTAATTCATCTTCTGCAATATTTATCTTGAGTCCAGTATCTGTCGTTACTGTTCCTTCTGCAGAATTAGCGGTAAAAACTCTTTCTGTCCTGCCTGGCTCAGATACTTTGACTTCAGTAATATCCTCGCTTACAGCCATAACGGTTATATCACTGACTTTATTGCCTTCAATTACTTGAATTTTATTTTCATTTATGACCTTTAGATAAGCATTACTATCTGGAATTTTAACAAGTTCTGCCGCATATGTCTGCTGTAATGGTAGCAACATAATAATCAATATCGTCGCTAATGTAATTGCAATGACTGTTCTTAATTTACTTCTTATATACATAATATGCACCCCCTTGACTACTTGTTATTGATTTCGATTAAATCATCTTGTAACCCATTGGTTTCTTCTCCTAAAATTACTGCTGTATCGCTAACTTTGAAGAAAATTTGCTAAATAAATTATATCTTAATACCAGTTTTACGTCAAGTTATTGCAGATTGATCGTGTCAATATGTTTGTGTAAACATATTCAAATTTCCTGCTCCGTGTAGATCGACTGGCTAAGCTGCGGATGCATCCTGAACGCTATTTACAGGTTTAATCTGATTTTCAAACAACTGTAGGATCTCAGCAGAGGCCAGTTGGAAGCCCCGATGGGCGCGCTCTGCTTAACTACGATTGAGCTCGCTGTAGTAGCTGCAGACAAACCGCTCAAGAGCGTCTTCATTCGGGAACTGCACCTTGACTTTGATTTATGCTTCAGGCCTTTGTTGCTCCGTTCAATCAGGTTTGTCGTATAGATGCTTTTCCGGATTGCTTCCAGAAATTTGAAGAACTGAGACTGACTCTGTTCTGCCCGCTTGAAAATACCAGCGAACCGTGGATAAGTCTTCTTGTACTTGCCCAAAAAGCTTGTGAGCTCCTTTTCGGAATTCTCCGCATTATCGGCACGGTACACCGATTTCAGATCTCCGAGGACCTTTTTCCGGTCCTTCTGACGGATGTAGCGGGCAACGGTGCGGCTCAGGTGGACCCAGCACTGCTGGTGCTCGGATTGCGGAAACTGGTGCTTTACGGCATCCCGCATGTCCTCTAGCCCGTCCGATGCAAACAGGAGAACCTGTTTTACGCCACGGTTCTTGAGCGAGACCATCATCTCCTCGTAATTCGTAGCTGATTCCGTAGGGTACAACGCGTAATCCGGGACTTCCCGTGTCCATCCGGTGTGATGCCAAGCAGAACGTGCAACGGCTCTTTCGCAACACTGTCGCGGCGGACATTCAGATAGATGGCATCCATAAAAATCACAACATATTTTTCTGACAATGATCTTTTATGAAACGTCTCCACCTGATCAGCCACAGACATGGAGATATTAGACACCGTAGCCGGTGAATAGCAATGACCATAAATCTTCTCGATCAGATCGGCGATTTCTCTTGTGGTGATTCCTTTCCGGTAGAACATAATGATGGTCGTTTCCAGGTCATCCGTCCTTCTGGAACATTCCGGGATCAGTTTCTGGTCGAACTCGCCTTTTCGGTCGCGAGGAACGGAAATATGAGGCTTACCTTACTTTGTATCAAGTTCGCGGGAATAGCAGCCATTGCGGCTGCTCCCAGAATTGTAGCCAGCTACGCTGTGCTTGCTGTATCCGAGGAACTCGGTCAGTTCGATCCTTAAAAGATCGTTGATTGCTTTTTCCAGATGTGACCGAAAATTCATCGAGGGATTCATTTTTTAGTAGCGCTGTCATCAGTTCTGTGTTTGGATGTTATTAACACTTTACAGGAAATCGGTCCCTTTTTCTATAGCTGTTTTAGAACCACTACGTTTACACAAACTATTTTACACTATCAGATATTCAATATCATTAATGTCCGCATTACTGTTTATTGGCGTATTATTATCTACCACTCTCGTGTAAATCCGATATGGAAGAATAGCCCTTCCACATGGTCTGTCTTGTTCATCCTTAATTTTGATAATTTGATGTCTACACCCCCCATAAGAGAAATTGTACTCCTATAATAATTATAGTTTTTTTCGTAATATTATCAAGATATCGTTAATAAACCAATATTATCAAGTCTTTTAATATTACTGTTCAGCTAATGACTATTTTAGCAGCCCTTTTTGTACAAAAGAACATATGTTTACATTTTTGATATTACGCATTATAATATATATATCAAGTGATGAGCCGAATAGTGTATTGAAGATCAGATGATTGGAACTGGTTAAAAAGTTAGTTTTTATGATTAAAATGGAGTGAAGCAAGCCCCGTTGAAAAGACCTTCTATCTACAAGGAGGACGTTTCGGATAACAGAGCAAGTAACAACAAAACATATCACAGGCATATCGATGTACGTATCCAGGGCTTGTTTTCTATCCTTGGGAATGTGGGATGTTATACCCAATAACTGAGGATGCATTTCTGAAAGGGGATGAGAGGTAATATGAGTCGTAAAGGATTTAATGTACAACAACGAATTCGTATGACATGTGCCAGACATAACGGTACCCCAATGGATTATTACTATAGAGGGAAAGCGTTATTAGAATGCTATAGAGATGTTTGCTGGGATACGGTAGGTTATGTAGATGATCTGGCTGATGAGTTCCCGGAATTCTGCGGAAGAGATATGGATAAAGCGTTACTGTATTTGGATAATTTCGCACCCGATGGGCAGCGGGAACGTTTTGAAGAACGATTCTGTAAGCTCTTTGATATCGGCTGGAGGATCCGGCTGGTTGATATGGCGATGTATCATCTTAGGAAGTGGCCAAAGGATGGCAAATTCTATGGTGACTTGATTTCACTGAAGTATCTCAGTAAATTCGAGTATGTCCTAGATGACATGTTGGATATGTTGGGTGTGGAGAGGAGCACATTTTATAGAAAACAGAAGGAAGCGGTAACAGTCTTTGGGGTCATACTTTGGGGTACGGATGATAACGAAAAAAAATTATGGATGAAGATGAAAGAAGATGCTTCCGAGCGCCAGAGCTCATTCAGGGATTTAAATTCTAGGCTAACGAATCCGGAAGCGGAAGAATTCTGCTTATGAGAAAAAAATACACAATCCACTTTTAGGTAAGGAAATATTGGTGGAACGCACAATCACTTGTGAGAGACTATAGAGAGACTAAAATGAGACAATATAGAGATTATAGTGGCACTGACGCGAGACTTTCTAGAGGTTAAAATGTATATGCTGAGAGATTATAGCATAAAAGAAAACTGAATATATAAGGGGAATGCCTCATATCAAAATGGATATGAGGCTTTTTTTATGCCTGTCTTTCAGGTAATTGGCTTCGGCCGGGAGAAATTCTCCCGGCCTTTTTTCATGCCCTGACACGGTGCCCTGCACCGATGTAGGTCAGCTGCGGGAACTGCCCGAAGCGTAGCAAGGAAGCAGTTCACCGCATATGCCCGAAAGGAGAAAGACAGTGCGGATACAGGAATCGGTTCTGTGCCCTATCAGAGGTCCGTAACCTTCTGATTTCGAAAATGGCAAATTTACATCTTTTCGAAATTCAGGAGGAAGAAATGAAAAAAATCAGGTATGAGTTCATCACGGAAGAAATTGTCGAGATCGAGATCAGCGATGAATGGGGAGAGAAGCTGAAATCAGTAAAACGGGAGCAGTGGAAACTGGACAAACGGGAGGAACGTCACAGTGTCAATTTTGCCGATCTGGACGGCAAGGAAGAATACTTCGCAGATTCGGATGATGATCCCTTTGCAATGATTGAAGAAGAAAAGTACAGGGATTACAAAGTGGACCATGAAAGACGAATCGCAAAAGCATTTTCCGAACTCAGCGTAAGTCAACGGGACCTGTTGAAGGCCCTCTATGAGGATGGAATGTCAAAGCAGGAATATGCAGATGCAATCGGTGTGTCTTCATCAGCCATTTCACACCGGCTTGAAACCATCAGAAAAAAATTAAAAAAAGTTTTGAGATGAACCTCAAGTTCTTCGCTTTTTTGTCTATAACATACCGTGTTTTGTTAAAAGATCCCGTACCATTGCGGTGCGGGATCGGCTTAGTCTTGGGTGTTCGTATTGCTTTCGTCTTGCCTGCTTCTTCAGCTACCCAGCAACGCCTCGGACCACGGGTGCAGGTTTTCCATAAAAGATGAACCAAAAACGCAGGCATAGACAAGGGTAAGCAGGCAAGCCCGATGAACCCGATGGACAAAATCGCGTTCTTCGCCGTTAAATGACCCATTGATAAGCGCCCCTCAATTACTGCATGATTGCGTCCATAATGGGTTCTATGGTATTACAGGTATCGTCAAAGGAAATGTCCTTGGCATATTCATATTCCCGGGTGTATTTGTTCCATAGCTTGCGGAGTTGATCGCTCCCGCGGATTTCTTTCATAATCTCCGGGTACTGCTCCATGATCCTACCGCTGCCCCGTTTCTGCGTTGTCCGTTCCAGCGCATGGCGCAACGTAGTTTTGTCACATTCCGCGCCCCACAGCGCATACAAAATATGTACATCGTAATAATCTCTTGGGCGGGTATTGGCAATGTTGCGGGATAGCACCGTTTCAATTTTCTCTGCAAGCACCGTTTCAAGGTTGTAGGCAAGAATACTGATACTGCGGTTATCGAACAGCAGGGAGAATGTGTATTCTACTTCACGGGGGGTTATCATATCGCCCGTGGTAACATCCACCGTAAGCGGTACACTGATCGGCGGGTAATTAGCTTTCAGCGCAATGCGAATGCCAGGATAGTCGTCACCCTCGCGGATGTCGAAAATTCCGGCGATCTCAAACTGCACGTCGTCCTCGATCTCAATGGCACAAATCTCCTGAAAGATAGAGTGGATTGCTTCATGCGTCAATGTAAATCCCTTAATTGTAGTGTCAAGATCCATTGTTGTCCGCGTGTCCAGTCCGGCAATAGCAGAAATCAGAAAACCGCCTTTGAGAATAAAATTGTTCTTATACTTTGACAGAGAAATTCGTTCCAGCAGCCGCTCCAGCATATAGTTCTGCATGACGAGCTGTGCGGAAATATGTTTCTCTGCTGCTTTCTTTTTGATAAAGGCTTTCAGTTGCATTGGATTATTTGTAATCATAACAATACCTCCATGTAATGCAGCACTTTTGGCTTTACCCGAAGCTGCTCAGCGTACTGCATCAGTTTGTGAATGTCTTTTGATTTCGACGCTGCATAGCGTTTCATTGCTTCTCCAACAATCTGAATATCGCTTCCACTGCCGCGCAGAATATCGCAAAGTGTCCGTTCCAAATCATAGACACGGATCGGATTGCCGGACGGGGACTGAATTTCAATAATGCCAAATTCGTAGTTCTTCGGCACAACTCGCTTAACGGTTATATTTTCCTGCTTCAGGGACGGTGTGTTATATCCCTTTGGAAAGGTCATCGTATATTTGGCAGGAGTACGGTCAGAATACCCCAGAAGGTACAGGGCGGTATCGTGAGAATAGATTCCACGCTTATATTTTCGCTGCAGCAGATAGAAGTCATCCTCCCATGCGCTGCTTTTTACATACAGCCCGCGTCCGTAACGGTAAAGCTCTCCGCAGTCCACGAGTTTTTGCAGCACGCTGCGGTGCAAGCCCGCTTTTGTGACCTGGGCTGTGGTAATCGTTCCGTCCGTTGACGCTTGCAGCAGTTCATTGATTGTTTCATTGATTTCCATGTTGCTCACCTCGCTTTGACATACACACATTAAATTATATGCAAATAATGTGTGTATGTCAATAGCAAAACGACAGTTACACGTTAAACTGTTTAAAAAGAATGTGTGACTGTCGCAAGGCTTTTAGGGATTACAAAGCGAACCATGAAAGACGAATCACAAAAGCATTTTCCGAACTCAGCGAAAGTCAGCGTGAGCTGTTGAAAGCTCTCTACGAGAATGGAATGTCGAAGCAGGAATATGCAGATGCAATCGGCGTGTCTCCGTCAGCCATTTCACACCGGCTTGAAACCATTAGAAAAAAATTGAAAAAAGTTTTGAGATGAGCCTCAAGTTTTTCGATTTTTTGTCTATAGGGTGAGAGGCAAAATCGGGAAAGACTTCCGTAAAGAAATCATGACAGCCGGTGACCTCTCAAGATAACAAACTGAACCTTGAAAAGTGAATACACATTCATCAGGAACTTTAGCTCCGGCGCGAGCATGCGAAGCGATGCGCCATGACCCCGTAAGGGAGAGCGATAATGTCTCGCTTCAAAAGACAGGCAGCACCTGTCATTGTGCGATGAACGCCGGAGAAGACAATGATACTCCTGTCCAGCCACAGCTCCGGATACTGATCCGGTCACGCAATGGGGGCAGCCCGGAGAGATCCTCGGGGGAGTTGGAAACTCGTGAGACAGATTCGCTGTCTGTCGCCTGATCGTTTCCCGTGATCCGGGATGCCAGGGGCAAATGGGATCGAGACATAAATGCTTTTTTCACCGGCACAGCTTGCTGTGCCGGTGCTACATTCTCGATCATCCGTTGACCCGGACATTGACCCGGACGGTGAATGTGTATCCGCCGAAAAGAAAAGCGAGGTAGAAATGGAAGTCAGGGATAACGGAAGTGTTTTCTGGGACGACCAGATCGGTGGGATCGCAGAGCCAATGCTGTTTCTCGTTGGTCTGAAGGAAGCTTATGAGAATGGAAAAGATCATGCGTGGATAGGAAAGATCCAGGATGATGGTTTGCAGATTGCCATAAATTCATTTTCGGATATTCAGATCCGCATTGCAGAGCTCATCGTGTTTGAGGATAAAAGCGTTCCGGATATTCTCCGCACGGTCAACATTGACATGAAAAGGCTCAACACGGAACTTTTCATAATGCATGATCTCATCTGCAGATTTGTCTAGGAGGTGCTCATGGATCAGAAGAGAATCGTACACTACGGCGAGATCTACTACATGGATCTGGGTCAGGTCCGGCTGGGAAGTCGTCAGGCCGGCATTCGCCCGGTACTGGTCGTATCCTCAGATCACAGGAATGAATACTCCCCTGTTGTCTGGGTCGTGATTATAACCAGCCAGATCAAGCGGCTTGATCTGAAGAGCCATGTGCTGCTGCCTAAGGTTAAGGGACTGCCGAAACAATCTGTAGTGGAAGCGGAACAGCTTTTTACCGTAGACAAAAGTTATCTTGGTGAGTATCGCGGAAAGCTTGATGAAAAGACCATGAAACAAGTGGACCGTGCGATCAGATCCTGCTTGAACAGCCCGGAACACTGCAGAAAGTTCAGGCGGAAGAGACAGCGTGGGAAAAGCTGATGTCAAGGGTGTCAGCGAAAAATTGGAAGAATAGCAGGAAACAAAGACAGCAACTACTATAGGAGACAAGAAAATGGACAATGCATCAAGCAGCATGGAGCGCAGATACATATCAAGCGAGGTGCGGTTTTATACAATCGAAGATCTGACCAGAATGCTGGGCTGGAGTGAAAACACGGTTCAGAAGATGTTTAATGATCCGAAATTTCCTTCGACGGATTATGGAAAGAATAAGGTCGTGGAGGCCCATGCCCTCATCGACTACTTTTCCAGAAAAAACTGCAAGAACCGCAATGTGTATTGGAAGAAAGGAAAGGCAAATGCAAGGGAGAAATAGCAACGGACAGGGCTCCTTCCGGAAAAAGGGAGACAAGATCGAGTACAGGATCTCTTACATTGATGAATATGGAAGAACCAGGTTAAAGTCGTTCTCTGCTGATACCAGAGAAATCTGTCTGCAGAGAGCTGGGGATTTTCTGGAGCAGCAGGAAATTAAACAGGCTGGGATGGATCCCGACATTACGATTCCTGAGATCCTCTACCGAAAAGCGAAATCGGATTATGAAAAGAACTACGTCAGGGAACAGGGATATGGAAGAACCCTCGGAACCATTCGAATAATCGAAAAGTCAGGAATAGGAACCATGCCGATTGCGCAGGTGACGGGAGCACATCTGGAGGCTTTTCTCTGCTCGATCACCCACTACTCCAATTCAATGATCAACAAGTTCTATACGATGCTTCGAGCCGCATATCGTATGGCCATGATGGAGGGGATCATCAAAACCAACTACATGGAGATGCGGGATCTTCGCTGTCCCCGGTCTGATAAACCGGACAAGAAAGTAAGAGGCCTCACGGAAGAAGAGCAGATATTGTTGATCGAAGCGATGAATGAGTATAAACCTCAGAAAGGACGGGGAGATTACAGGCTGCAGCTTCTCATCGAGCTTTACGGTGGACTTCGCATGGGCGAGATCAATGCATTAAAGCCGGAGGACATCCATCTGGATAAAGGCTATATCCATGTATCCCGGACCATTGCCCGGAGCATGGAATACAAGGAATTCATCAAGGAATGCCCGAAGACAGATGCAGGACACAGGGATGTTCCCATCAGCCGGAAACTGGAACCGGTGCTGAAGGCCGCACTGCAGCAGCGAAAGAACAACCCCTTTGGGCTTTTGTTCTACGACTACAACAAGAAGAGTGTTATTGCAACTTACCAGGTCAATTCCTTTTATAAAAGACTTTGTGAGAAGAATGGCATCGTATACGGGGGACAGCATGCCCTGCGTCATACTTTTGCAACAAGATGCATCGAGGCCGGTGTGCCGGCTGTGGTGTTGAAAAACTGGATGGGGCATACAGACATTCACATTACATTGGACACCTATGCAGATGTGTTCCATCGAATGAACTTCAAATCGGTTCGGAAACTGGATGATTATCTGGACTATCTGGATCAGGAACAGAACACAGTCGAAAAAGAAAGGGATGTTTTATGGGTAGACGCAGATTGAAGGATCCTCTCCAGGGAGGTAATTTTAAGCAGGTCGGAAAAAAGATGACTTATCTGGTCAATATTTACGATGAGAATGATGAGCGCCATAAGAAATACTTTTCCGGAAAAGACGAGGCTGAGTGTTTGGAGAAAGCAGCCGTATATGTTGAGAAGATCCGCAGGATCATCGGAAATATCACACCGGATTCGACGATACCGGAGATCCTGAGGGATAAACTGAGTAGAGATTTCAGGAAAAACTATATCAATGAGCCCGGGTATGCGGCCAGTCTTGGAACGATAAGGTCAATTGAAACCGGGATGCTGGGTATGATCCCTATCCGGGAGATCGATGAAGAACAAATGGATCTCTATCTCCAGAGTTTGACATCCTATTCCAATCATATGATTCAGCGCATTTACCAGATGCTCCGGATGGCATTCGAAATTGCAAAAGAAAGACATATCATTAAGAAAAATATCATGACGAACTGGGACCTGCGCTGCCCGAGATCTGAGAAGAGAGACCGGAAGATCCGGGGACTTAGAGAAGATGAACAGCAGAAGCTGGTACAATATCTGCAGAATTACGAGCCGCCATATGGTCGGAACAATCACTGCCCTCAGCTTTTGCTGGAACTTTACACCGGAATGCGTATGGGAGAGATCAATGCACTGACGCCGGAAGATATCGATTTTAAACGTAATGTTATATCCGTACATCGCACGGTATCCACAGGACTGAAGGGACGTGTATTTATCAAGGAAACACCGAAAACGGAAACGGGCATTCGTGAAGTGCCGATTTCGGATTATGCTTACCCGGTTATCAAGGAGGCGCTCCGGAATATGAGGGAGAACCCTCTGGATCTGATCTTCAGCAAAAAGTTCGGAGATCCAATTATACGGACCGGCGATGTCACCGGATTTTACAAACGCTGCTGCGAGAATATCAGGATTGAATATAACGGACAGCATGCGCTGAGGCATACATTTGCCACAAGATGTATTGAGGCGGGTGTACCGCCCATCGTTTTGAAGACATGGCTGGGGCACAAGAACATTCATGTAACGCTGGATACCTACGCAGACGTGTTTGAAAGGTTGAATAACGATGCTATCAATCTGTTCAGCGGATATCTGAACCGATTAGAGGGTGAAGCAACAAAGCAGCTTCCGGCACATGACGGAGAATAGAAAGGGCTGGATCGAAAGATCCGGCTCTTTATTTGAGAAAGATCTCTTCAAAAAAAGATATGCTCTGTTGCAGCAAAATAACCGGATAAACGTTGAAATTTCATGATCTGTGAATGTTCAATAATTTACATCTCCACCATTTTTTGAGGTTCAGAGGCAAAACTCTGAACCCTTTGCTTGCCCCTAACCCAGTGATTTCAAGCGAAAGCGCCGAAAACACTGAGGTAGGTCAGCTGCAACGGTTTCCCGAATCTCTGATTCGGTTGAAATCGACTGCGCATTGCAACGAATTCCGCTGATTTCAATGGCCAGCGGATTTTTTTGTGGCTTTTTTCAGACGCATACAAACCCTCTCAGACCCACCTGAAGCCATATGATCTGGGAAAAAAGTTTTTGAGATGAGCCTCAGGTTTTTCGCTTTTTTGTCTATAACATACCGTGTCTTGATAAAAGATCCCGTACCATTGCGGTGCGGGATCGGCTTAGTCTTGGTTGTTCGTATTGCTTTCGTCTTGCCTGCTTCTTCAGCTACCCGGCAACGCCTGGGACCACGGGTGCAGGTTTTCCATAAAAGGTATACCAAAAAACCGAAAACTCAGGCATAGACAAGGGTAAGCGGGCAAGCCCGATGACCTGATGATCCCGATTGACAAAATCGCGCTCTACGCCGTTAAATGGCCCATTGATAAGCGCCCCTCAATTACTGCATGATTGCGTCCATAATGGTTTCTATGGTATTACAGGTATCGTCAAAGGAAATGTCCTTGGCATATTCATATTCCCGGGTGTATTTGTTCCACAGCTTGCGGAGTTGGTCGCCCCCGCGGATCTCTTTCATAATCTCCGGGTACTGCTCCATGATCCTACCACTGCCCCGTTTCTGCGTTGTCCGTTCCAGCGCATGGCGCAACGTGGTTTTGTCACATTCTGCGCCCCGCAGCGCATACAAAATATGTACATCGTAATAATCTCTTGGGCGGGTATTGGCAATGTTGCGGGACAGCACCGTTTCAATTTTCTCTGCAAGCACCGTTTCAAGGTTGTAGGCAAGAATACTGATACTGCGGTTATCGAACAGCAGGGAGAATGTGTATTCTACTTCACGGGGGGGTTATCATATCGCCCGTGGTAACATCCACCGTAAGCGGTACGCTGATCGGCGGGTAATTAGCTTTCAGCGCAACGCGAATGCCAGGATAATCGTCACCCTCGCGGATATCGGAAACTCCAGCAATCTCAAACTGCACGTCGTCCTCAATCTCAATGGCACAAATCTCTTGAAAGATAGAGTGGATTGCTTCATGCGTCAATGTAAAGCCTTTAATTGTAGTATCAAGATCCATTGTTGTCCGCGTGTCCAGTCCGACAATAGCAGAAATCAGAAAACCGCCTTTGAGAATAAAATTGTTCTTATACTTTGACAGAGAAATTCGTTCCAGCAGCCGCTCCAGCATATAGTTCTGCATGACGAGCTGCGCGGAAATATGTTTCTCTGCTGATTTCTTTTTGATAACGGCTTTCAGTTGCATTGGATTATTTGTAATCATAACAATACCTCCATGTAATGCAGCACTTTTGGCTTTACCCGAAGCTGCTCAGCGTATTGCATCAGTTTGTGAATGTCTTTTGTTTTCGACGCTGCATAGCGTTTCATTGCTTCTCCAACAATCTGAATATCGCTTCCACTGCCACGCAGAATATCGCAAAGTGTCCGTTCCAAATCATAGACACGGATCGGATTGCCGGACGGGGACTGAATTTCAATAATGCCAAATTCGTAGTTCTTCGGCACAACTCGCTTAACGGTTATATTTTCCTGCTTCAGGGACGGTGTGTTGTAGCCCTTGGGAAAGGTCATCGTATATTTGGCAGGAGTACGGTCAGAATACCCCAGAAGGTACAGGGCGGTATCGTGAGAATAGATTCCACGCTCATATTTTCGCTGTAACAGATAGAAATCATCCTCCCATGCGCTGCTTTTTACATACAGCCCGCGTCCGTAACGATAAAGTTCTCCGCAGTCCACGAGTTTTTGCAGCACGCTGCGGTGCAAGCCCGCTTTTGTGACCTGCGCTGTGGTGATTGTTCCGTCCGTTGACGCTTGCAGCAGTTCACTGATTGTTTCATTGATTTCCATGTTTCTCACCTCACTTTGACATACACACATTAAATTATATGTAAATAATGTGCAGTTGTCAACAGCAGGACGACAATCACACATTAAATAAATTAAAAAGAATGTGTGATTGTCGCAAGGCTTTTAGGGATTACAAAGCGAATCACGAAAGACGAATTGCAAAAGCATTTTCCGAACTCAGCGTAAGCCAGCGGGACCTGTTGAAGGCTCTCTATGAGGATGGAATGTCAAAACAGGAATATGCAGATGCAATCGGCGTGTCTCCTTCAGCAATATCACACCGGCTTGAAACCATCAGAAAAAAATTAAAAAAGTTTTGAGATGAACCTCAAGTTTTTCGCTTTTTTGTCTATAGGGTGAGAGGCAAAATCGGGCAGGACTTTCGTAAAGAAATCATGACAGCCGGTGACCTCTCAAGATAACAAACTGCACTTTGAAAAGTGAATACACATTCATCAGGAACTTTAGCTCCGGTGCGAGCATGCGAAGCGATGCGCCATGACCCCGCAAGGGAGAGCGATAATGTCTCGCTTCAAAAGACAGGCAGCACCTGTCATTTTGCGGTGACCGCCGGAGAAGACAATGATACTCCTGTCCAGCCACAGCCCCGGATACTAATCCAGTCACGCAATGGGGGCAGCCCGGAGAGATCCTCGGGGGAGTTGGAAACTCGTGCGACAGATTCGCTGGCTGTCGCCTGATTGTTTCCCGTAATCCGGGATGATGGCCCGTAGATTGCCGTAAATTCATTTTCGGATATTCAGATTCGCATTGCAGAGTTCATCGTGTTCGAGGACAAAAATCCTGCAGCGGCAATGGCATCGAAGACCTGTTCGATTTCGTGGATGTCCGCTGCATCATCGAAGATCAGGGTTCCTTCCCGGTCGACCGTGAAATAACCGATCTCGTAGGCGCATGTAGGAACGCCCGTGTAGATGGCATCCACTCCGATGGATTTGCCGATTGCCTGTGCCAGCCTTTTTCTTTCTTTTCCGGTTGCGTTGTAATTCACTTTCATTTCGTGCTCCTGCATCCGTTGTGATTTTTGGTATGTACATATACGCTCTAAACGTCGAGAATAGCAAGTCATTTTTCATATATTTTTGATTATGATTAATATTCCTTTCATCTTGTGTTGTAACGGCGTTTGCGTTACAATGATGGTGGAGGTGAAAGTCATGGAAAAAACAGCCACCCTTAATCTGAGAGTTAATCCGGAAGTGAAGCAAAGAGCAGAAGAAGTACTGAAGAGCCTCGGAATGCCTATGTCAACGGCCATTGATATTTATCTCAATCAAATCAGCTTGACAGGTGGTATCCCGTTTGCTGTTACATTGCCAAAAGCACCTGCAAGCGTAGATGCAACCCGGATGACAGCAGATGAGATCCACGAGAAACTCGACAGGGGATATCAGGACGCAACGGCAGGCAGAACTCGTGATGCCAAGGAAGCCTTTGCTGCGTTCAGAGCGGAGAAGAAGTAATGACACATTACAAGACTCACATCACGGATGAAGCTCTTAATGATATGGAGTCGATCTACGAGAATATATAGCCGAGGAACTTCTTGCTCCGGACACAGCAATGGGACAATATAATCGTATCGCTGACGCCATAGAGACACTGGATCAAATGCCGGAGCGCATCAAATTGATGGAGAGCGAACCAGAAAGAACGAGAGGACTTCGCAGACTCATCGTTGATAACTATGCCGTCTTTTTCATTATTGCGGATGATGTTGTGATCGTGACAAACGTCCTGTATGGGGCATCCGATATAGAAAACAGACTCAGAGGCAATCGATAGTCATTTTGTGTCCTTTGTATTCTGAACCGCTTCTGATTCTCCACCATTTTTGAGGTTCAGAGGCAAAACTCTGAACCTTTTGCTTGTTCCCGACCCAGTGGTTTCAAGCGGAAGAACGCGGAGAATAGCATCTTGCCGCGCACATGCGGCGCGCTATCTCTTCAAATCTCACGGTCGGGAAAGCGCCCACCGATATCCTCGATCCGAATATTCCGCCAAACATCGTGAACACGCCTTCACTGACGCCGAAATGACGCCAGATCGGCCCTCCATCATAGCGCATCGTCTGCAGCTTTTTGTAAAAGACCAGCGTTCTCGTCGCATCGAATATGCCTCCCCGGATTACAACGCCGTTTTCTGCCAGCGCAAGCCCCGCCGTCACACCTGCAGACACAGAAAATACCGCTGCCGCGACAGGAACGCCTGCTGCAATCATCAGTTTCCAGTTGAGCGACAATGGAATCACAAGCCAGGCGACCGCCATCACCGCCGATGAGATCAGCACATAACGCACTGCGTCTATCGCCATCAGTATCGCTCGCTTCCGTTCCCATTTCATCTGATAAAGCTGTTCATACTCCGGCAGCAGCCGGCTCACAAGCGAAGTGATTTTGTCCCTCCTCAGATAAAGGGAAAGATTACATACCTCATCGTCATCATCCCCCATCCCGATCACGGAAATTTTCAGTTCCTCATAGCCGAAAATTCTCGCCAGAAATCCCTGATTCACCGTCACGGCATGAATCTTACTGACCGGAACCGAGAAATCCCGCCTCTTGGTCAGACCGTATGCAAGGCGCAGTGAATCCCCGTGCCGCATACAACGGAAATCGTAGAGACGCAGAAAGCTTTTGACGGGCGTGCCGACCAGCGACCAGACCGCCACAAGCAACACCACCAGACTGGTCAGAAATTCACCGAGGCTCGAAGTATCGATACCGTGAATATCATCCGCCAGCATGCCGCTTCCCAGCGCCAGTCCGCCGACGCCGATCAGGAGCCCGGCAATACTGCTGGAGAACATCGCATGACGGAGCACTGCTCCCGTGCCAAAGGAAATTCCGTTGTGATACAGTTCCTGCGGATTGACCGGCACCGGACTCTCCGCACCCATCCGACCCATCACCAGCCTTTTGAATTCCTCCGCCCTGTCCCGGGCCAGAACCAGGTCTACATCCGTATCTTCTGCAGTCGAGGCGGAATTAGTATCGATGCGGATACGGTAGACGCCGAGCATCATCTGCAAAAGGTTTTGTTCAAGGTTGACACTGGACACCGTCGCCAGGTCAATAATATTTTGTTTGTCAACCATGGTCGCCCGATGCACAATCAGATTCGTTCCGTCAAGGATAATGTACGTCCGCCACCAGCGCCTCACCGCAAGGGCCGCGAGGAACAAAACCATCACGAGGAGCCCCAGCAGAATCGGGCAGTACCGGGGCGGGACGCCGCCGGTCGTTCGCAATTCCCGAAAAAGGCTCTCCGCATCCCGCAGATTTGTTACAATGATTACAGCCAGTGCGGCCAGCACACCGGTCGCTTTGGTAATCAGAACACTGAAATGACTGCGATAAACAATCCGCTCATTCTCATTCATGCTCGAATATCTCCTCCCCGAGCGATCCTGCCCACCTTGCGCTTAAGCGACTCCGATATTTCCTCCGCCTCCGCTGCCGGCAGATACCGCACATCCACGTCACCGCCCGCGGTCACAACCGAAACCGAAGCCAGACCGTACCTCCGCTCGACAGGGCCCCGGCTCATCTCGATTTTCTGCACCCGCTCGATAGGAACGATCTCAGTCTTTTTCACAAAAACTCCGGAACGGATATTAATTTCCTCCTCATCAATGGCATACCTGTACCAGTGATAAAGTATTTTCGGCGACAAAAGTTTCGTCACAGCAAGCGCCGCATAAAGCGCCAGCACGACGACCGCCGCAATCCGCCGATGCGGAATTCCCGGAAAAATCCATCCGAACCAGAGATCGGACGCAACACCAAGAAATATCACCGCATAAACCGCAATGGCAATCCCGTTAACCACGTACATGTATTTCAACGCGTTCTTCTCTAACTTTTTGTATTCTTTCATCTCGCATTCCCTCCCCTGCTCTGACTTTCCTCCATTATGCCATTCTCTAACCGATGCGTCAATCATCCTCACCGCCGCCGGGCAATAAAGCAGATCCGGGTTTTTTCGAATCTGAACAGCGTTCATCGTCAACGGATTCAAATCCCGCCGCTTCCAGCCGACGTTTCAGTTCGGATTCCCAATAAATCTTCATGCCCCGGTTGCCGCATAATCCGTCCTCTCGTCTGAATTTTCCGCAATTGTTGTTGTTTACTTTACACTCTACGGGGTATATAATGGTCATACAACTTAAAGTTCTTAACAAGGAGGAAACATTATGTTAGAAATGTACAGATGCGCACATTGCGGAAATATCGTTATCATGGCTCATAAATCGGGAGTTCCCATCGTATGTTGCGGAGAGCCCATGGAGCTCCTGAAGGCAAACACCACCGATGCAGCGCAGGAGAAGCACGTACCGGTCGCGACCGTTGAAGGCGACAAAGTCAGTGTCAAGGTCGGCAGCGTGGAGCATCCGATGACCGACGAGCACTATATCGCCAGCATTCTGCTGGAAACCGAACACAGCCTTCAGGTCAGATGGCTGAAACCCACGGACAAACCGGAGGCAGTCTTCGCCGTCGCTCCCGGAGAGAAACCGGTTGCCGTCTACGAATACTGCACACTCCACGGCCTGTGGAAGGCAGACCTGTAAATTCAAGGATTTGCAGATGCACCAGACAGTTTATTGAAAATGCCAGAAATACCGTCCGGGCATACGGACGGTATTTTACTGTCTTGCTTCCTGTTTACAACGAATCTCCCGGTATTCACGCGGTGAAATGCTCCCGGTATTCACGCGGTGAAATACTTCGGTGCTCCCGCGGCGTGAAGTGGACGGTGCAAGATACACGTTCTCCCTAGGCGGTGCTACCCTGGCAAAACATTCCAGTCGCTCCCGCAGGGAACAGCGAACCCGGCGTTTATTCGACGAAAACACTGCCGCCGATGAATTCCCTGAGAATCGAATTGTTGACAATCACGGAATCGTCCTCAATGGGCAGGAAGAAGTTTAAGAACTTCAGAATACGCTGAGCTTCTGCGTATTCCGGCTCATCCGGACGAATCTTCTCCAGCAGTGGCTGTGCGTATTTTTTCAGGACAGAGATTTCATAGACGTGATAGGAATTGAACAGCACATCCGCTTCGTCACTGTAGGGGAAAATATTTTTGTCCTCGCCGGCGCGAACCTTGGGCCAGTCTGCAATGGTGCTCCGGGCATCGTGAGCGCGGAACTGATAGTCACGTACCATACGCCGGAGCATCCGCTCGTCCGTCGTCGGAATCCGCACGTGCTCGTCGATATTCAGCTGGGTCAGCGGACTGATGTAGATTTTGAATTTCTCCTCGGCCGGGATCTGCTCCGTCAGTTTCCCGTTCAGACCGTGAATTCCTTCAATTACAATGGGCTGGCCGTGCCTGAGCCTGGTGATGCGCTTGCCGTATTCTTTCTTGCCTTCAATGAAATTAAACGTCGGCAGATCTACTTCCCGGCCTGCCAGCAGATCGTTCATGTTCTGGTTGAACAACCCGATATCGATGGCGTCCAGATCTTCATAATTCGGCTCGCCGTGCTCGTCCAGGGGCGTCTGGCTGCGTTCCACAAAATAATCATCGGTTCCCATGTACAGTGCGTCCATACCGTTGACCTTCAGCTGAATACAAAGCCTGCGCGCGAATGTGGTTTTCCCGGAGGATGAGGGACCCGCAATCAGAATGATCCTTTTCTTCCGCTTCATTATCATGTCCGCGATTTCCGCAATCTTCTTTTCGTGCAGTGCCTCCGAAAGCATCATCAGCTCCTTCGCCTCACCACGGACGATTTTTTTGTTCAGATCACCGACATAATCCACACCCAGAAGACGATCCCAGCGTCCCTGCTCGTCAAAGGCCTCCGCCAGCCTGACCTGATCTTTGTACTCCGGGATCACCTCCGGGTTCGCCGGGAGCGGGAAACGGATCAGCACGCCGCCGCGGTACGACCGCAATTCAAAGTGCCGGATGTAGCCGGTTGAAGGAACCATTTTACCGTAAAAATAATCCTGATAATCCTCCAACTGGTAGAAATCCAGATGCTCTTTCTCCGGCAGAAACTGCAGTTCCCGCAAATTGGCATAGCGCTTCATCTCAATCAGGAGTTTAATTCCCTCCTCCGCGGAATAGCGATGATGTTCGATGGGAACATCCTCCTCCACCAGGCGCCGCATCTCATCTTCGATCTGACGAATTTCCCGTCCGGAGGCGCCCTCCAGCGCATAGACATACAGTCCCTGGTTCAGAGAATTGTCGATTATCATCTCCGTATCGCCCAACACGTGCTTGACCGCGGTCAGATAGATCAGCACAAGTCCATACTGATACACCAGATTCGCGGCTTGCGTCCGCATGTCCAGCAGTTCCACACTGCATTCTTCCTCTATCACAAAATTAAGGTCCTGATACTCATTGCCCACCTTCGCCAGCAGGACAGTATAAGGGAGTTCATCCCTCATCTGCCTGTAAATCTCCTCAATCCGGGTTCCCTTTTTCACCTCAAAATCCCGAAATTCGCCGCGGGGTTCCGTCTTCAGTCTGATTTTCAAGATACATACCTCCATGCCGTTCCATGTTTGACCTGATGCTATGCACTGCAGTCTAATCTCCTCTGAACAAACATTATACCATAAATACCGGGACGGAGAATATATATAATTGTGAAAGTTCAACAATCGCCGGCGGGGACTTGGCATCGGATGATGCTTTGCGACACCGCCGGCAGACTCATTCCGTTCGCACTGCTTCGCTGCCGGAGAGCTTACGCAGCGCCCCATTAGGTCCGACGGGGATTTAACGGGCAGACACTGTATTCGTCATTTAACCGACTGGTCTGTTAAATCATTTGATCCGGAGCAGTCTTCGCTGCATTTCCCGCATTTCGCATTTCTCCGGGATTCCAGTGCCCGGATCAGCCGCACGAGGAAATAAATAACTGCGGCCGCCGCTGCAGCAATCAGAAGTACCAGAAGCAGCGTCTGCTGCATAAAAGTTCCATTCAATTTTCTCACCTCCGTGTATCATGTGCTTTGTCTCCGGGTCGCGGCTCTGACCCGCCGTTCGTTTCATGCTGTTCTGCTCTTTCTGGTGATCTTGCCTTTGTAGTTGCAGGAAAGAGCCGCGCAGGCGTAGTAATCTGACAGTTCCACCAGCTGTCCCCCCACCTTGATTCCGGTTCGGATGTAGCCCTCCTGACAGCAGGTCCGGGATTTACGGCTGTCATCATCTACTGTATATTTTCTGCCGTGAACGGTAGAGAACAAAGTAAAGATCGAGAACTTCTTTGCGTAGTGGCTCAGAGTCTCCACGGTGCATCTCTTACTTTTTTTGTTGTAGGTGAAACGCGCTTCCACAAAACACTCAAAGCACTTTTTCTTTGTCCAGCTGTCATAAATTCTGGTTCGGTGCGAAGCCGTCCTGGTTTTATCTCCTCCGGCGGCAAAACACGGTTCCGCGAAAGCAGCCGTCAGTCGGGAAAAAAATCCGCGCGGAGCACTAGCGCTCTTTTCCCTTCCGGTGTCCAGAATGTCAAGAACAATTTTCTCTTCATCAAATGTCACCGTCACGTTGCTATCGATAACATAGGTCACCGGTTTCATATTGGAATCGACTGATACGATGTTCCCCGCCCCTGCGGCTTCCGATGTTTCTTTGGCAGTTTCCGTTGTTGATCTGACAGATCTCGCCACTGTTGCGGCAGTTCCCGTTGACTGGTTTGTCAACCTCGTTGCTGCTTTGACGGGTTTCGCTGCAAACTCGGCGGTCTGCTCTGATGTCTTCTCCTCCATGATCTGCGACGCGTCATCGTAGCAGTCTTCCATAACATTTTCCATTACATCGTCTATCTCACCCGGCTCCAGCCCTGAAAAATCTTCCTGCTTCAGTTCCTTCACGACGGCCTTCTGATCCTTTTTGATTTCCTTCATTTCTTTTTTGTTGTAAGAAATCCGAACGATCGTCTCTGCCTGCTCCCGTCCGCCGTCCGGAAGAAACAGCCCGGGCCGGCTTTCCTTTGTACGCGCCGATGCGGCTCCGCCGGAGGACTCCGCCGCACAGGCCGGCATGATCTGCGTCAGTGTCACACTCAAACCGATGAGACAGATCACAATCCGTTCAATCATTATCCTTCCTTTCAGCATTTTTCACACCTCCGAAATTTCATTAAAACGCCGCGCAGGCCGCATCTGCACCGGAGTCCTGATTTACCTGCAGGGGCACATCCGAAGAGACATCCTGAGCATATTCATCCGTTTCCGATCCGGGCACAGATTCCTCCGAAACCTCCGCCGGGTCCTCCGGCATGGAAGCAGGCGGCTCGTCTGCCATGGCGTTCCGGTCGGGAGCACCGATATCCGGTGAGATCCGGCCATTGGGAGCATCCGCAGCTGTTTCCGCTGCGGCAGAAACGGTGCGATACTGCTCCGTCTTCTTACGATACTCAAGGTATTCCATCCGGTCAGCCTCCTGATCTGCTTTCGCCTCATCCACCGTCTTCTGGTTCTGATATGCCAGGTACAGGGATACAAGCTGGCGCATTTCATCCGCGTACAGTGTGATTCCGCGAGACATATGAGTATGATTCCTGTCCCAGGCCCGGATGTCGAACTTCGGCACCGATTGATCATTCCAGCAGACGATGTTCAGTTCCTTGCTCCAGCCGTTGTTCCGGACCGCCAGAGTCCCGAGATGTTTTCTGATTTCAAACGTAAATTCATTCGGCATAATAGGTTCTCCTTTCCTTCTTCTAAGCAACCCTTTTGTAAGGTCGATATTACCATTATTGGTATAATATGTCAATTAAATCGACGCAAAAAACAGCGGGAGAAAAAAGAAAGTCTTTTCTCTTACCCGCTTGATTCCAATGTTTTCAGAGGCGCGGAGCACGGCAGTCAAAGACCGGCCGCGGTTACTGACAGATCGTCGATGCAGTCAGTTCCAACGCGAAGCGGCAGTCATCAATGCAGCCAATCCTGCGCAGGTCGGCCGCGGTCGTCGACAGTTTGCAAGCTCTGCAGGCCGGCCGCGGTCGTCGACAGATCGTCACAGGTCAGCTGCAGACTCGCCGAACACGGCGGTTACCTCTTCAGTGTAAGGAAACCCACTTCGGGACGGTTGTTCAGGCGGAACGGAAAGACGCTGTTTCCCAATCCGCGGCTCACCAGCATGGCAGAGCGGCCTTCGATATGGAAGCCGCTGGTCATTTTCGGGAGCACGCCCTGGCCCGGAGCATACAGACCCTGTCCGTTCGGAAGACGGAACTGGCCGCCGTGCGCATGACCCGACAGGATGACGTCGGCGTTAGTTGCCGCGTAATCAGTCAGATACTGCGGTTCGTGAGTCAGCATGATTGTGAAGGCGCTATCTTTTTCTTCACAGATATCCCGGAGCTTCTCCAGAAGTACGGCGGACTCAAAGCCGGTCCCCAGTTCCCATCCGATCTCCTTAGCGGCGTATACGCTGGTTTCTGCGACACCCATGATATTGATATGGGAACCGTCCTTTTCAAACTTCTCGCATCGATCGAACATGACATGCACGCCCAGCAGTTTAAGTTCCTCATAAAAGGGATGGATCCGGGTCTGACGAATCTGCAGCTCGTGATTTCCGTTCACATAATAAACCGGCGCAATTTTCAGAAGACCGGAAACCGCCTTCAGTGCCGCCATGAAATCTGTGTGATTTCGGTCCACAAGATCCCCGGTGATCGCAATAATATCAGGATTTCCGTTCCGGACCATCTCCAGCAGTTCCCTTTGTTCCTCCCCGAAATACTCACTCTGCAAGTCGGAAATATGTGCAATGCGAAATCCGCCGAAAGCTTCAGGCACACGTTCCGAGCGAAGACGATACTCCGTTGCGACCAGCGCCCTGTTGCAGTATTTCAATCCCCTGTACAGACCGTACGCAGTGACCCCGGCCACAGTTCCGGCTGCCGCGGCCGTCAGTGTGCGCCGCGCTGTCATTCTTTTTTTCATAATCTCCCCCGTTTCAAAGTCTAATTTCCAGTTCCACCGGACAATGGTCACTCCCCATGATATCCGTGTGGATCTTCGCGTCCACAATCTTATCCCGCAGACGGTCGCTGACGATAAAATAGTCAATGCGCCATCCCGCGTTGTTCTTCCGGGCATTGAACCGGTAGCTCCACCAGCTGTACACCCCTTCAGTGTCCGGATAGAGATACCGATAGGTATCAGTGAACCCGGCCTCCAGAAGCTGCGTCATCTTAGCTCGCTCTTCGTCAGAAAATCCGGCATTTCCACGGTTTGTCTTCGGGTTCTTCAGGTCGATTTCCTCATGCGCGACATTCATGTCCCCACAGAGAATCACGGGCTTTTCCCGGTCCAGCTCCACCAGCAGGTTCCGGATATCATCCTCCCATTTCATCCGGTAATCCAACCTCCGGAGTTCATTCTGACTGTTAGGCACATAGACGTTGACCAGATAAAAATCCTCATACTCGAGAATGATCCCGCGGCCCTCGTCCGTGTGCTCCCCGAAATTATACTGCACACGCAGCGGCTTTTTCTTTGTAAGCACCGCCGTTCCCGAATAGCCCTTGCGCTCCGCACTGCAGAAAAACTCCTCATACTCCGGAAGGTCAAGCGTCGCCTGCCCCTCCTGCATCTTAGTCTCCTGAATACAGAAAAAATCCGCGTCCAGCTCCCGGACCACATCCTCAAATCCTTTTTTCAGACAGGCTCTGAGCCCGTTCACGTTCCATGATATCAGTTTCATATGTATGTCTTTTCTCGCTTTCGTTCTGATTTACCCCGCTTCCGCCGATCCTCAGCGATGAGGCGATGCATCAGCGGCGTCTCTTTGGTTACTGCCATTATACCATAGTTTGATGCGTTTGTGGTTCAATTAATATTTTATCCTGAAACACCTTATATTTGTAGATTCAGGAGTCAGATTTGTGGCACACATCTTGCTGTGATAAAATGGTAACAAAACACTGGCAGACAACCTGCAGACAGAAAATTATTATGAGCAAGGAGGATTTTTTATGGGCATTCCATCGGACGCCCCCATCCGGCTTCACAGGAAGTTCGAGCGGGGAGACAGAAACAAAATCACAGACGTGCAGGGCGTCAGGGTCGGTCAGGTGACTCTGCAGGACGGGGAGATCAACACCGGCGTAACCGCCGTTCTTCCTCACTGCGGCAACATTTTCAGGGACAAAGTCATGGCCGGCTGCTCCGTCCTCAACGGGTTCGGCAAAAGCATCGGGCTGGTGCAGATTCAGGAACTGGGAACGATTGAAACTCCCATCGTGATGACCAACACTCTCAGCATCGGAACTGCGTTTACCGCTCTCACGAAATATATGTTGGAACAAAATGAAGATATCGGCGTATCCACCGGAACCGTAAACTGCCTTGTTACAGAATGTAACGACGGGCGGCTCAACGATATCCGGGGACTTCATGTCCGGGAGGAGCATGTCCGGCAGGCACTGGACAGCGCTTCCGATGATTTTGAGGAGGGCGCCGTCGGAGCGGGAACAGGAATGGTCTGCCTCGGGCTGAAGGGCGGAATCGGATCCGCTTCCCGGAAAATCACAGCAGACGGCGGCGAATACGTGATTGGGGCGCTCGTCATGACCAATTACGGGTCCGCCGGTAATCTCGTCATCGACGGAATCCATTATGACACAACAAAGGCCGCCGCACGCACCGACGAGACTTCCGGATGCGCCGGCGAGACTTCCGGATGCGCCGGCGAGAGCTCAGGATGCGCCGCCGGTACGACCGGCGCGGTCAGCACAGGCGGTGAAGACAAGGACCGGGGTTCCGTCATCATCCTCATCGCCACTGATCTTCCTCTTTCAGAGCGGCAGCTCACCCGGGTTTCCAAGCGGGCTATGATCGCCCTCGCCAGAACAGGCTCTTACTGTGGAAACGGAAGCGGAGACATCGCGATCACCTTCACGACGGCTAACCGATGTGCCCATTACAGCGAGAAGGATATTCTGAAATACGGAATGTTTTTTGACGAAAACATTGACCGTGTATTCGAGGCATCTGTGGAGGCTGTTGAAGAAGCTCTGATCAGTTCTCTATATCACGCGAAGACGACAGAAGGCGTCCGGGGAAGCCGCTATATGGGGCTGAAGGATTTCCTCAATATGGACTGACGGTCCTGGGCAGATTCGGACAGAATTCGAACGGTGCGACGGTCCTCGCGGGCCGGTCGGGCAGCCTCGGACGAGACGGGGAGCCTCGTGGGCCGGTCGGGCAGTCTCGAATGGTGCGGCGGTCCTCGCGGGCCGGTCAGGCAGCCGGATCCTTTATCAGGTTAAAAATAGGATAAAAATCGGTTATGACCGGTCCGAATATTTCTTTGCAGCATGCACGGCGGCAGAAAAAGGACTATTGTTCATCATGAAGAGCGACCTCTGTTTGGCACGATCATTGCTCCTTATGCAAATGTCGCAATTTTCACTGCGGTCAAAAAATTTTCACCATCCAAGGAGGTCATCACTATGACTACACAGAATAACGGTTTCCGGAAAGAGATCGGAACCTTCGGCGGCATCAGCATCATCGGAGGTATCATGATCGGTTCCGGCATCTTCTACCTCGGCTCTTATGTCCTGCAGCGGACGAACATGAGCATGGGAATGGCTCTGCTGTGCTGGATCATCGGCGGCGTTGTTTCCATTCTCGGCGGACTGTGTTTCGCGGAGCTGGGCGCCAGCGATCCCAAATCAGGCGGCATGGTTGTCTATCTGAACAAAGCCTACCACCCGTCCGTCGGCTATTCCTTCGGCTTTACGAGCTGGCTGGTAAGCGGTTCCGGTTCCATCGCGGCGCTGGCCATTGCTCTGGTAACCGCGCTGAATAACTTTATGCACATGTCGGAGATGACAATCAAGCTGATCGCCATAGTGATCATCATCGTCCTCACCGCATACAACTGCCTGGGAATCAAATACGGTTCCATCCTGCAGAACATTTCCATGATCGCCAAGCTTATCCCGATTGTCGTAATTCTGTTCGCCGGTTTGGTTCTCGGGAAACAGCATCCTGATCTCTCCGTTGTACCGGCAGGGTCGGACTTATCCTTCGGCGGAATGTTCGGAATGATTGCTTTTGCGACCGTCGCAACACTGTGGGCCTATGAGGGCTGGACGAACCTGAACCCCGTGGCTGAGGAAATGAAGAATCCCGGCAGAGATCTGCCCCGTGCCCTGATCATCGGCATCGGCAGCATCACCGTCCTGTATACACTCTTCAACTTCTCAATTTACCGGGTACTTCCGCATGAGCAAATCGTTTCACTGATTAACAATGACGATCTGTACCTCGGCACCACCGTCGCGAAAACCATCTTCGGCGGCGCAGGCGGCGGTATGATCCTCGCGACTCAGCTCATCGCCATCTTCGGCGCACTGAACGGAATGATCATCGCCTTCTCCCGCTACTATTATGAAATGGCGGAAGACGGGCACTTCTTCCGGAACCACGCCAGACTGAACAAAGCAGGCGTCCCGCAGGTTGCGCTGATTTCGCAGGCCGTGATTTCCATCATCCTCGTGATGCTGCGGAACCTCGACCAGCTCACTTCGCTTGTGGTATTCGCCGGCATGGTATACAACACGCTCTGTATCATCGCGGTCATCATCTATCGGAAGAAATTCCCGGACATGAAGCGCCCGTACAAAGCATGGGGCTACCCGGTTACCGTCATTCTCGCGGTGGTGATTTTCTTCGCGCTGATGATCAACACACTGATGTCAGACCCGAAAACCGCAGCGATCGGACTGATCGTTCCCGTTCTCGGCGTCATCACCTGGTTTATTTTCGACAAAAAATTAGTCCGCGACGAAAAACGTTCGTAGCAGGGTTTACACGGCGGACAGTCCGTGTTGAAGTGATTCGCGTCGGACCGCCCGGACCAGACGATTCACGGCGGACAGTCCGCGACGGACTGCCCGGATCGGGCAATCTACAGGAGTTTTATATGGAATATGATATTCTGATTAAAAACGCATCTATTATCGACGGCACCGGAGCGCCGGCGTTTGCCGGCGACACGGCCGTCAGCGGCGATTTGATCACGGCCGTGGTTCCCGGCGGCAGCCGGGAGCTCCGGGCCGGCAGGATCATAGACGGAACCGGGCTTTATCTGGCGCCCGGTTTTGTTGATATCCACACCCACAGCGATCTCACAGCGCTCCGCGTTCCGACTGCAGACAGCCGGATCCTCCAGGGAATTACGACGGAGCTGTGCGGCAACTGCGGAATGTCCGCCTTCCCCATCTGCGGGGACAGGAAGGACGACTTTCGTTATTATCTCAGCGAATATGTTGACAAAAACGATCCGCTGCCGTATTCTGATATGAACGGATTCGTGTCGCTGCTCGATGAGGAAAAGCACAGTACAAACATGGCCTTCCTCACCGGTCACGGCAACCTTCGGCTCTCTGCCATGAGCTTTCGCAGAGGAAAACCGGAGCAGGAGGAAATGAGCGTAATGAAACGCCTGCTGGAGGAGACCCTTCAGGACGGCTCCTTCGGAATGTCCTCCGGTCTCATCTATCCGCCGGGTTCCTATGCCCGGAGCGAGGAGCTGGAAGAGCTGTGCACTGTCCTCCGGTCGTACGGAGGAATCTACACGACACATATGCGGAACGAGGGGCTTCAGCTGACAGATTCTGTCCGGGAGGTCATCCGTCTGGCCGAGAAGACCGGTGTGAAGGTCGAAATTTCTCACCTGAAAGAGATCCGGCAGGAGTGCTGGCATACTGCGGTACGGGAAGCGGTGAAACTCATCGCGGATGCGAGAGACCGCGGACTAGATATCACCTTCGATCAGTACCCCTATACCGCTTCCGCCTCCGGCCTGGAAACCAATATTCCCGAACACGCCTTTGAAGGCGGAAAAGAAAAGCTACGGGAACGGCTGCTCGACCCGCGGGAGAGAGCTGCCCTTCGTGATGAGGCCAACGAAAGCCACATCGGCAGATGGGACAAAATCTTTGTCTCCCGTGCGGAAGGTGCCTCGAACAAAGACTTTGTCGGCCACTCCATCGCAGAGATCGCGGCGATGACCGGAAAAGACCCTGCGGACGCGTGCTTCGACATCGTTCTTTCCTCAGATTTCCAGGCAAACGAAGTGAATTTCGGAATGTGTGAGGAGGACATCGAATACATCCTGTCACAGGATTTCGGAATGACGGGTTCTGACGGCGAGGCGGAGCCCCTCGATTTTCCCGGCGTCCCCCACCCCAGAATCTACGGTACCTTCCCGCGGATCATCTCCCGTTATGTGCGGGAGCGCGGCGTGATTTCCCTGGAGCAGGCCGTCCGGAAGATGACAGGAGCGCCCGCCGAAAGAATAGGTCTCACCGACCGCGGAAAAATCTCAGAAGGGATGCATGCGGATCTGGTTCTCTTCGATTACGACAAAATCGAGGACACGCCGGACTACTTCAATCCCGGACAGCCCTGCGAAGGCATTCGCGCAGTCTTTGTCAACGGCGTTCTCAGCGCCTCAGACGGAGTTCATACCGGAGCCAGAGCCGGGCGCATCATAAGGAGGAGATAACTGTTGAACATACTATCTGACAAAGGCAATCCGCCGGAAATGTTCCTCGCGGAATCGATGAAAAAGCATCGGGTTGCAGGTGCGGCGTTCGCCCTCATACGCAGCGGAGAACTTGCGCACACCGGATTCTGCGGTGTCGCAGATCCGGAGGAGAATCGTCCTGTGGATGCGTCCACTCATTTTGAAATTGCTTCTCTGACCAAGACCGTATTCGCCCGTTGTATTCTGCAGCTGGAGGATCGCGGGCTCCTGCGTCTCGACAGACCTCTCCGGGAATATTCGGATGAACCTCTGCCGACAGACGATCCCGCATTCCGCGACGTCACCGCGCGGGATGTGCTGACTCACGCCACCGGTCTGCCGAACTGGGGAGACGCGCCTCTCCCCCTGCGCTTCGTACCGGGAACGGGTTTCGGATACTCCGGCAAGGCCTATACATTTCTTCAGAACGTCGTCGAGAAGATTACCGGCTCACGGATTGATGTGCTCCTTCAGGATGAAATTTTCAATCCCCTGGGAATGAAGAACGCCGCCATGATCTGGACCGGACCGCTCAACCGGACGCTGTCCAGAACCTTCGACGCTGACGGAGTCATCGAGCCCCTCCGCAGCTCCTGCCGCAGAACCGTGGCCGTCGAGCCCAACGCGGCCTTCAGCCTCTGCGTGACGATATCCGATTACACGAAATTCGCTCTGCAGCTCCTCAGCGAGCCTGAAACCATCGAGCGCATCCGTTCCTTTCGGAACCCGGTTACGGAGGGCGTCTCCTGGGGCCTGGGCTGGGGACTGTGCCGCGAGACGCTCTGGCACTGGGGCGACAACGACGGATTCAAAGCCTTTGTGATTCTGGATCCGGCGACAAAAGACGGCGTTGTGATTCATACCAACAGTTTTAACGGACTGGAAGTCTGCTATGAATTTATAGAGGAGCTCGCCGGCTTTGATATGCGGAGCATTCGCGAAATGGTCGCCGCCGCGGAATAAAGCCGCGGTGCGAAATGTAATTGAAATCAGGATATAAACAGGATAAAATAATACCCGGGGAACAAAACCCCGGTATTTTCTTTTGTCAGGAGAACTCAGTCATGAAACGAATCAGCATTGTATACCGAAACGAAGAAAACAGCCTTGTGATGCAGCACCTGGAAGCCGTGATCCACAGTGTATTCCGCGATTCCGCGGAGCTTCGGGGAATCTATATCAGCCGGCTGAGGCCCAGAGAACCGGTCGATGCGGACATCTATCTTCTCTCTGACAGACGGCTGATTTTCGATCTGAGGGAACACGCCGTCTCCATGCACAACGTTGTGTTCATGGACCGGAGCATCCTCCGGAGCAGCCTGGGCGAAATACGGGCGATTCCACCGGGGAGCGAAGTCCTCATTGTCAACGACACGCGTGACACCGCAGAGGAGACCGCAGTCATGTTGTACGGACTGGGCGTCGACCATGTGCGCTTCACTCTCTTCGACCCGGAAAATCCGGGCGGGCACGAGGACGTCAGATACGCCATCACTCCCGCAGAGCCGGCTCTTGTGCCGCCCCATATCCCCCATGTCATCGACTGCGGATACCGGGAAATCAGTTTTGAAACCATGATGGAGATTGAGCGGCTTCTCGGCGCCGATGATCCGGAGATTACCTCCAGGCTGGTCGACTACGGCATGAAAATCATCGAACCGGCCAGGACCTCTGCGGCAAACTATCTGAACCGGTTTCTCCGCGAGAAACTTCTGGACGAATACCTGTATTATTCGGAAGATGTGACATTCGCTGTCAACAATTCCGGCGAGGTGGTCTTCTTCAACCAGAAGGCCGCAGCCCTTTTCGGTTTTAGCCACGATCGCCGCATTCTGCTCCGGGAGCATATTCCGGAAGATCTGCTGACACTGCTGTACTCGACGGACAATATCCTGAAGGCCGCATGTACACTGAACGAGACCCATTATACGCTGGACAAGAAGAGCTTTCTCAGTGCGGAGAGCAGCATCGGATTCACTGTCAACATGCGGGACGAAATGTCGATTGTAAACAGCGAAACAGTGCTTTCCAACGCGCTGAAGAAGAGCGGACTCGTGGCGCGGTACCGTTTCAGCGATATCATGTACACCTCCGAAATAATGAAGCGTACCGTCCGGCGGGCGCAGATTGTCGCAGGCACAGACCACACCGTACTGATTCTCGGCGAGAGCGGCGTGGGCAAAGAAATTTTCGCTCAGGCGATCCACAACGCCTCCAGCCGGAAGGACCGGCCATTTCTGGGCGTGAACTGTGCCTCCATTCCGGAGAGCCTGCTGGAATCCGAGCTTTTCGGATATGAGGAGGGGGCGTTCACCGGTGCACGGAAGCACGGACGGGCCGGTTTTTTTGAGCGGGCCAGGGGCGGAACCATCTTTCTGGATGAGATCGGCGATATCCGGCCCCAGATGCAGGCCTCTCTGCTGCGGGTTCTTCAGGAGAAACAGATCATGCGAGTCGGCGGGAGTCAGGTAATCGACATCGACGTCCGTGTCGTGGCCGCGACTAACCGCAACCTTCCGGAGAAGGTGCAGAGCGGCGAATTCCGTGACGACCTTTATTACCGGCTGAACGTCATGCAGATCACAATTCCGCCGCTGCGGAAGCGAAAGGCCGACATTCGCCCGCTGTTTGACTATTTCCTGGAAAACAGCCATCCACTGCCTACTCCGGCAATGTATGAAAAAATGCAGCACCACAGCTGGCCAGGCAATGTCCGGGAGCTGGAAAACTGTGCGCTGTATTTCAAAACCTTCCACACTCTTCCGGAAACAATTTCAGAAGATGCCGGCATCCGGGAAACTCCTCAGGGACTCCCCTCCCAGACTCGGATCGATGTCGCCATTCTGCGGATCATCAGCGATTCCAACGCTGCGGGACGCGGAATCGGACGAACGCGGATTCAGTACCTGCTGGAATCCGTCCACATCACGGTCAGCGACATCCAACTGCGCAAGCGGCTGGCGCACCTGAAACAGCGCGGTTTTATCGAAATCCACAAGGGTCGGCGCGGCGCGACCATCACTCCTGCCGGACTGCAGTACCTTGCAGAGAACGCGACCCTGTAAGTGCCGGCGCGATGTCCAGAGGTCGGCGGCAGCCGAAACCCAGAGGCCAGCCGATCACACCTCCTGCATGCCCGTCGAAACAGAGTCGGCAGAGCCTTTTCCGGTACGGCCGACACGCCGACCAGGCATCTCTTTGCTTATCAGAAAAATATAATTATTTATCGCTGATTTGTTGACCGCGTTTTTTGTCTATGCTAAAATATAGGTGATTATTATTCCGAATGATGGATGCGGGAGATGCTGCACCAGTTGGCAGAGCCGAAGGGGCGTCGTGGGCAAACTCTCAGGCAAAAGGACTGTATCCGGACGGACCCCTGGAGAGCGTAGCGCACCGAAGAGGGACAATCTTTCAGGTAAACGGACAGGGCACACGAACAGGTGAGTTCGCGTGTCTTTTTTAATAACTGCACACTGCGACGCCAACGGACACTGCTGACAGCATAGGAGGTATTACATGTCAGAAGAAAAACTCAAAAGAACCTCTCTGTACGACACGCACGTCAAATACGGAGGGAAGATGGTGCCGTTCGCCGGATGGGAAATGCCGGTTCAGTACAAGGCCGGTGTGATCAGCGAGCACATGGCGGTCAGAACGAAGGCGGGAATGTTCGATGTATCTCATATGGGAGAGATCGTGTGCAAGGGTCCGGATGCCCTGGCGAACCTGAACATGCTGCTTACTAACGACTATGCCGGAATGGCGGACGGACAGGCACGTTACAGCCCGATGTGCAATGAGGAAGGCGGCGTTGTCGATGACCTCATCGTGTACAAAAAAAACGACGAAGAGTATCTGATGGTCGTTAATGCGGCCAATAAGGACAAAGACTTCAACTGGATGAAAGCCCATCAGACCGGCGATGTCACATTCGAAGACATTTCCGACACGATCGGCCAGATCGCATTGCAGGGCCCCCTCGCAAAAAAAATTCTGCTAAAGCTGGTCTCCGGGGACGCGGTTCCGCAGGAATACTATGCCTGCACCTTTGATCAGGACATGTGCGGAACCAAAGTGATGATCTCCACCACCGGCTACACCGGTGAGGACGGAGTGGAAATCTACATGCCGATGGAAAAGGCGCCGGAAATCTGGGAAGCACTGATGGAAGCCGGAAAAGACGAAGGACTCATCCCCTGCGGTCTGGGCGCCAGAGACACCCTGAGGCTTGAGGCGGGTATGCCTTTGTACGGTCATGAGATGGACGATACGATTACGCCGAAGGAGGCGCTGCTTAGCATCTTTGTAAAGATGGATAAGCCCGACTTCATCGGCAAGGCCGCCATCGAAGCCAAGACGCCCCCCACCCGCAAGAAGGTCGGTTTGGAGGTTGTCGGCCGCGGCATTATCCGCGAGCATATGGATGTATACCGCAACGGAAAGAAAATCGGAGTCACCACCTCCGGCACCATGTGTCCCTACATTAAAAAGGCTGTCGCCTGCGCTCTGATCGATGCGGACGCACGGGAGCTCGGCGAAGAGGTCGAGGTCGATGTGAGAGGCCGTATGGTGAAGGCGAAGATGGTGAAATCACAGTTTTACAAAAGAGAACAGTAAAATACGGCCGGACGGTTCGCCGTCCCGTAAAGCCGCAGACGAATCAGTTACAGGAAATTTCAGGAATTAATAAGTAAAATCGGAGGTATTTAAAATGGCACTTCTTTATTCTAAATCACACGAATGGGTAAACATGATCGACGACACGACCGCGACGGTCGGACTGACGGACTACGCGCAGAGCGAGCTGGGGGAACTGGTCTTTGTCAACCTTCCGGAAGAAGGCGATGACGTCGAGGCGGGCACACCCTTTGCAGACGTAGAATCCGTCAAGGCGGTTTCCGATGTCTATTCTCCGGTCACAGGCACCGTGGCGGAAATCAACGAGGAACTGCTGGATGCTCCGGGAAACATCAATGAAGAGCCTTATGAAGCGTGGATGATCCGCGTGGAGAACATCAGCGACAAAGAAGAACTCATGGATGAGGCCGCTTACAAAGAATACGTGAGCACCCTCAGCGAAGAGTAACAAAGGAGAGAACTATGGGTTCATATGTACCGAATACGAAGGCCGAACAGGAGGCCATGCTGAAGGAGGCCGGGTATTCCGGCTTCGAGGACATGTTCTCCTGTATCCCGGAGGAAAACCGGCTGAAACGGCCGCTGAACATCCCCTCCGGACTCAGCGAAATGGAAGTCCTCCGGAAGATGGAGGAAATCGCAGACAAGAACACAGTGTTCAAGAGCATCTTCCGCGGCGCGGGCGCATACAATCATTACATCCCTGCCATCGTGAAGAGCGTATCCACAAAAGAAGAATTTGTCACAACATACACGCCGTATCAGGCGGAAATCAGTCAGGGAATTCTGCAGTCGATTTTCGAGTTCCAGACCATGATCTGCGAGCTGACAGGAATGGACGTGGCCAATGCGTCCCACTACGACGGTGCGACGGCTGCTGCGGAATCCATCCCGATGTGCCAGGACAGAAAGCGCAAGACCGCCTATGTCTCCGAGGCCGCACACCCCGGAGTCATCCAGGTGATGAAGACCTACTGCTTCGGCAGCGGCACCAGACTGGTAGAGGTTCCGGCGCGGGACGGCCTGACGGACATGGAAGAACTGGAAACTCTGCTGAAGGAGGATCCCGCGGCGGCGTGCGTCTACATTCAGCAACCGAACTTCTACGGAAATTTTGAGGATGCGGAGAAAATTGCGGAAATCACTCACACGGCCGGTGCCAAGCTGGTCATGGGAGTGAACCCTATTTCTCTGGCCATCATTCAGTCTCCGGCGGAAGCGGGTGCAGACATCGCCGTCGGCGACGGACAGCCGCTGGGTATGCCGATCGCATACGGCGGACCATATGTGGGATTCATGGCCACCAATTCGAAGATGATGAGAAAGCTGCCGGGACGTATCGTCGGTGAGACGACTGATGACAAGGGCGAGCGCGCCTTTGTACTCACGTTACAGGCCAGAGAGCAGCACATCCGCCGGGAAAAGGCGAGCTCCAACATCTGCTCCAACCAGGATCTCTGCACGCTCATCGCCTCTGTCTATATGGCTGCGATGGGTAAGGACGGCATGCGGGCGGTCGCCACACAGAGTATGTCGAAGGCGCACTATCTGGCAGAACAGCTGGAAGGTGCCGGTTTCCGGCCTCTGTACCGTCAGGACTTTTTCAACGAGTTCATCACGGACTGCCCCTGCGGATCACAGAAACTCATGAAGGCACTGGAGAACCACGGGATTCTGGGTGGTCTTCCCATCACGGAGAACGCGATCCTCTGGTGCGCGACAGAGATGAATACAAAGAAGGATATGGACGACGTCGTCACCATCGCGAAGGCCGTCATGGAAGGAAAGGAGGCGCACGCATGAAACTGATATTCGAAATCGGTTCGGAAGGCAGAAAGCTGTCCCTTCTTCCGGAATGCGACGTTCCGGAGACGGCTGTTCCGGAGAAACTGAAACGCAGAAGCGAGCTTCATCTCCCTCACCTTTCGGAGAATGAGATCAGCCGTCACTATACAAAACTTGCTAAGCGTACACACGGTGTGAACGACGGATTCTATCCACTGGGTTCCTGTACGATGAAGTACAACCCCAAGGTCAACGAGGAAACCGCCGCACTGAAGGGCTTCACCCGGGTTCATCCTCTGCAGAGGGAGGACACGGTACAGGGCAGCCTGGAAGTCATCAAGACCATTTCCGATTCCCTGTGCGAAATTGCCGGAATGGACGCCTTCACGATGCAGCCGGCAGCCGGCGCTCACGGTGAGTTCACAGGATTGCTGCTGATCAAAGCATACCATACGGACCACAATGACAGCAGGCGCACCAAGATCATCGTTCCGGACTCCGCTCACGGCACCAACCCCGCTAGTGCGGCCATGTGCGGCTACGAAATCGTCAGCATCCCCTCCGCAGAGGACGGATGCGTGGATTTGGACGCCCTGCGGGCAGCGGTCGGCGAGGATACTGCGGGTCTGATGCTGACCAATCCGAACACCGTCGGGCTTTTTGACAAAAACATTACGGAGATTACCAGAATCGTCCACGAGGCGGGCGGTCTCTGCTATTATGACGGCGCAAATCTGAACGCCGTCATGGGACTTGTTCGTCCGGGCGACATGGGCTTCGACTGTGTCCATATCAACCTGCACAAAACCTTTTCCACGCCTCACGGCGGCGGAGGACCGGGAAGCGGTCCGGTGGGCTGCAAGGAATTCCTGAAGCCCTTCCTGCCGGGTTATCAGATTACGGTGGACGACAGCGGAATGTACCATTACTCGGTCGGCGACAAAACCGTAGGTGCGGTCAAACAGTTCCACGGGAACTTCTCCGTGGTTGTCAGAGCCCTGACCTATATTCTGTTCCTCGGGAAGGAAGGAATTCCGGAGGCATCCTCGAACGCTGTGCTGAACGCGAATTACATGCGGAAGAAACTAGACGACCTGTACACCATGGCTTATGACACCACCTGTATGCACGAGTTCGTCATGGATCTGTCGGAACTGAAGCACCGGACGGGCTGCTCGGCGCTGGACGTTGCCAAGGGTCTGCTGGACTACGGCATTCATCCGCCGACAATGTACTTCCCTCTGATCGTGCACGAGGCGCTGATGGTCGAACCTACGGAAACGGAGCCGCGGGAGGTTCTGGACGAGGCAATCGAGGTTCTGCGCAAGCTTTATGAAACCGCAGAATCGGATCCGGAGTCCCTGCACAGCGCGCCCCATACGACGGTCATCGGCCGTCCGGACGAGGTCGGAGCCGCTCGGCATCCAATCGTGCGTTATATCTGGGAGGACTGATCTATGATCAGAAGACTGCTCTGGATGCGCACTGAAAATACTTATCCATACCGCAATCTGGCGACGGAAGAATATCTGACCATGAATGTGAAGGACGGCGAGTGCATCCTGTATCTGTGGCAGAACAGACACACGGTCGTGATCGGGAAGAATCAGAACTGCTGGAAGGAATGTAAAGTCAGCCGCCTGGAAGAGGACGGCGGATATCTGGTACGCCGCCTCTCCGGAGGCGGCGCGGTTTTCCACGATCTGGGGAATCTGAACTTCACTTTCTGTGTGAAAGCCGGGGATTATGATCTGAACCGGCAGCTGGATGTCATTCTCCTGGCGGTCAGGAAACTCGGCATGAACGCCGAGCGAACCGGCCGCAACGATATCACCGTTGACAGGCGCAAGTTCTCCGGCAATGCTTTTCTGCGTGTCGGCGACCAGTGCTACCATCACGGTACGCTGATGCTGAATGTGAACGGCGCGGACATGGCAAAGTATCTGAATGTGGACAAAAAAAAGCTGGCCTCCAAAGGAGTCGATTCTGTACGCTCCCGGGTCGCCAGTCTGATTGAGTTCCGCCCGGATATCACGGTGGAAATGATGACGGAGGCCCTCGTATCATCCTTTTCGGAGGTCTACGGTCTGCCCTGTGAGAAGTTCCAGGACAGTTCTCTTCCACAAAATGAAATTCAGAAGCTCACGGAGAAGTTCGAGTCCTGGGAATGGAAGTACGGCCGCAAGATCCCCTTTGAATACGAAATCTCTGACCGGTTCGACTGGGGCGATGTTCAGCTTCAGTTCCACGTGAACGGCGGCGTCATCCGTGAGATAAATTTCTATTCAGACGCCATGGACCAGGCGGCAGTTTCTTTGTTCGCGGAGTCTCTTACAGGCTGCCGCTACACGGAGGCTGATATGGCCGCAGCCATTGAGTCCGTCAGGATCCCGGAGAATGCAGCGCCGGCAGAAATCGCCAGCGCCATGAAAAAAGATATCACTGACCTGATAAGGGAGAAAATATAGTTATGGAAAAATACGATCTGATTATCATCGGCGCCGGACCGGGAGGCTACGAGGCCGCCATCGATGCGGCAAAGACATACAAAATGAAGGTGGCGCTGATTGAAAACCGCCAGCTGGGAGGGACCTGCCTGAACCGCGGGTGCATCCCCACAAAGACGCTTCTCCACACTGCCGCGCTGTACCACGAGGTTAAAGCGCACGGTGAAGAGCTCGGTCTGACCGGCACTGACGGCGACGGATTCGATCTGGAAAAAATACAGGAACGCAAAAATGCTGTTCTGGATCAGCTCCGGGGCGGCATCGCGATGCTGATGAAGTCGAATAAAATCGCAGTCTACAACGGCACCGGAACTGTTCTCGACAGGGGTCGCGTCCGCGTGGAACTTACGGAAGGCGGAACGGAGGAGCTGGAGGGCTCCAATATCATGATCGCCACGGGTTCTGTCCCTTCGCTTCCCCCGATTCCGGGCGCAGATCAGGATGGCGTGGTAACCAGCGATCAGATGCTGGACTGGAGCCGGCCGCTGAACAGCCTGCTTATCGTGGGCGGAGGCGTTATCGGCTGCGAGTTCGCATCGGTGTTCAGTTCTCTGGGCGTCAAAGTGACGATTGTAGAAGCTCTGGACCGCATCATCGCCAACATGGATAAGGAAATCGGCCAGAATCTGAAAATGCTGATGAAACGTGTCAAGGGAATCGACGTCCACACTAAGTCCACAGTAACGGAAATCCGAAAAGGCGAAGACGGAATGGTCTGCTGTTTTACAGAGAAGGACAAACCCGTGGAGGTCACCGCGGATCTGATCCTGATTTCCATCGGCCGCAGAGCTTACACCGAAGGGCTCTTTTCTGAGGAATCCTCGGAGGAAATCCGAACGATGAAAATGGAAAAAGGCCGTATTCTGGTTGATTCTCACTTCCAGACCTCTGTTCCGGGCATCTACGCCATCGGCGATGTCATCGGCGGCATCCAGCTCGCCCATGTGGCAACCGCAGAGGGACGCTCTGCCGTCGCCGCCATGAATGGCGCAGAACCACCGGTAGACATGAACACGATCCCCTCCTGCATCTACACCAATCCCGAAATCGCCAGTGTCGGCATCAGCGCGGAGCACGCCAAGGCACAGGGAATCGAAATCACCTCCCAGAAATACCCGATGGGCGGCAACGGAAAATCTATCCTGTCACTTCAGGAGCGCGGCTTCATCAAAGTCATCGCAGACGCCGGCTCCCACAAAATCCTCGGCGCCCAGATGATGTGCGCCCGGGCAACGGACATGATCAGCCAGTTCTCCCAGGCCATCGTCAGCGGTCTGACCCTGGAGGACATGGCTAAAACCATCTACCCCCACCCGACCTTCAGCGAAGGAATCGGCGAAGCGCTGAAATAGGCGACGCGGGTTGGCGAGGAGCGTCCGAGTAACACGAGGAGCAGCGGGCGCGAAGACTGGCGAGCGACGGGTTGGCGAGGAGGCAGTCGGATGCCTTTGTACTAAAAAACAAAGCCAATGCATAACAAACTTCAACATAAAGGAATACGGCGGTGATCCGATGGATGGGCCGCCGTTTCCTATTGCAAAATCAAACTGATTCATTGTCGCATTCGGGATAATTTGAACTATATGTTCATATTATGACCGTTTCGAGTTAGATGGCAGACGAGGTTGCCACATTTTTGGTTTTTTTCGAGAAATGTGGCAGATTTTCCGACCGATGGGCTTTAAGGAGGCTTCGTTATCGTCAATTTACGATGTGATGTATCAGTTCCGACCAAATCGAATCATACCGGTAGGTATTGCAGATCGGGGAATGACAGATATTAGAGTTTGCGGCCAGTTGCGGGGAGTCGGCCGGTCAGTCGCGAGTGCTGTTGGTCGCGTGGGGAGGCAGCCAGCCGGTCGCAAATACAACGCCTGCGTAAGTGCCGCCGCCCGCTCGAAAGTCAGACGACCGGCCTCAATCCATATTCTTCAAGGCTCGGGCCATGGGGATTTTTCGTATTCGACGCATCAGTAGTTTATGTATCAGGAAATACGCTGCCAGACCGATTGCCATCATTTCCGGATAGATGCGGTGCGGAATATAAAATGGAATCCAGCCTGTCATGCTGAGAAGAAATGATTTCCACAACGCCCGGAGCAGTAGCGTACTGAGGAATGTACTGAAAACCAGCGCCAGCACTACGACAATTCCGGTAGCGCGATTGTACAGCTTCGCAACCTCTTCATCCGAATATCCCAGAATTTTAATCATGGAAATCGCGTCACTGTTTTTGTTCACAATCAGCTGCGCCAGAAGATAAATAATCAGCATGTACAGAAGTACCGAAAACCCGGTGAGGACATCAAATATCCTGCCCATAGAATCTTCCAACTGGTTAGAAACCTTTTTCAGGTCAGATTCCGTAATCACCGTCGAAACATATTTGTCCTTCAGGTCGCGAATCTTCAGGTCGGAAAAATAGCCGTTGAAGTATCCGCCGTATTCCTGGAAAGTCGCTTCAAACGCAGGCCGCGACATGAACAGTGCGAAACCGATATCGTAATCATATTTCCCGGCAATGCGGAAACTGTACTTTTTACCGCTGTATTTTTCCCGAAGCGTAATCCGGTCTCCGACCTTCAGGCCATATTTCTCCATATAGCCGCTGGAAGCAATCACCTCGCTGTCCCTATCCGGCAGCTCCAGATCCAAATAGATAGAATCATAGCGAATTCCGTAAACACTGATTTCATCTTTTTCATTAACTTTCAGCGACTTCAGGGCATACTTCTCTGCATTGTGCGTACGAACCGGAACGGGTGCTTTCAGTACATACTGATAGCGGGCAATCTGGGATTTATCCACCAGACTGCTGTAATGAGAAATCAGCGGCTGAAGCATCAGGCCGAACAAAAGCAGTACACTGGCGAAAAAGATACCAACTGCCATGATCAGATATGCCGTGCGATTTTGCAGAATGATTCGGAGGCGAAAGCGGGACAGGAACGGCAGTCGCAGCGAACGGTCATTCCGACTGTCGCGGTATCCGTCGCAGTGCGGGTCACGATGCGAGCCATAGGGTCCGACGCGACCCATGTCGCGGCGCCCGTCGTAGTGTAGGTCGCGGTGCACATTGCGGTGCAAGTCGCGGCGCAGAAACTGCAGCGGTCCGATCCGAAATGTCCAGTGCAGCACAAGGGCGTCGATAATCGTGATCAGAATGCAGGGAATCACTGTAGTCAGAAGGAAAGCGGTCCCGCTCCACAGCGTATGATACGATGTCAGAGAATAACTGTTGTAGTACAGGTCCGCCATATAGCCCTTTATCACCGTGTAGCCGAGAAGATTTCCCGTCAATGCGGCCGCCAGCGTCACTATCGTTGGAAGAGCCAGATAATGCCGCAGCATTTCACCCCGCGTATATCCGGACGCCCGAAGCGTACCGATAGCTCCGGCTTCCCGTTCAAGCGTCGTCCTGGTTGTGACGCCGAAGATAAAGCCCATGACCACGATGATGATATACAGAAACGTGATAAACATACTGCGGTCTCCGCCCATGTCGTCACCGGTAAAATTAATCGCCTGATTATCACCTCTCTGCACCAGATTCTCCACATCACCGTGCTTTACAAGCGTTCGTCCGATCCGATCCGCCAGTTTGTTCTGCTGCTTTTCAGTCAGACTGCTGTCTTTGTTCTTCCAGGCATACTGATAATGAAGCTGCGATACTCCGAGCCGCTGAAACCCTTTCGGCGTCGTCACCGCAACCCCGAAGTGCGTCGCGTCAAACATCGTGTCCCCGTTATTCTGAAACAGTGCACTGTAGTCCGCCAGAGCCACATATCCGCTGACACAGAAGTAATGTCCGCTCACCTTAACAGTATCCCCAACATCAATATCATTGTTCACTGCGAAGAGCCGGTCCAGCGCGATTTCCCGTGGAGTGGCCGGCATCCTGCCGCGCAGCAGATCCTGCCCGTTTATCTTTGTACGAGATTTAAACACCCGGAGCGTGCGCCCACTCCTCATCGACTCTTCTTTGTAGTACAAAGGATACACCCTGACGCCGCGGCGTTCAACCGCCCGGATCAGTGACGCATCCGCCTTCTCCTTCATCACAAAATGACCGTCCTCAACATTATACTTCTGAAAACTCTGCTTGTAGGCATAGCGCATACTGTCATCTGCGACCAGAAAGCCGGAAACAATCGCGATCGTCATCGACAAAAACAGGAAAAGGGCAATATACTTGCCCGCTTCTTCCCTCAACTCTCTTCCGATCCTTTTTCTCAATGGATTTTTCATGCTGTCTCCTCAGTCCTAATCATTTCGGGTTCGCGGCGGCCGTTACCGTCTCAGAGCCTCAGCATCTGTTATCGTCACGCATCTCCGGCGGCAGTTACCACTCCAGATCCGCAGCTCTGAGCTTCGCCGCATTGCGCGTGTTTTCCATGATCCTCCCGTCACGCAGACGCAGAACCTGATCCGCCATCCTTCGCAGTGCATCGTTATGCGTCACCAGAATCACGGTAGTCGCGTACATCTTATTGACATCCTCGATCAACTTCAGAATTTCCCTGGAGGTTTTGTAATCCAGAGCTCCCGTAGGCTCATCGCACAAAAGCACGTCCGGCTTTTTTACCACCGCACGACCGATGGAGGTTCGCTGCTGCTGTCCTCCGGAGAGCTGATTGAGTTTTTTGTTCCTGTGCTCCCACAGGCCGAGAACCTGCAGCAGCTCATCCACTGAAAGGGGACGATCGCTCAGATACGCCCCCACCTCGATGTTCTCTCTCACAGTCAGATTCGGAATCAGATTGTACGCTTGGAACACATAGCCCAGATGCCTGCGTCGGTAGCGCGACAGGCCGTTCTCGTCCAGCCCGATGATCTCATCTCCTCCGATACAGACCGAACCGCTGTCCACAGTTTCAATGCCTCCCAGAATGTTCAGCAGTATAGACTTTCCGGAACCGGAAGGCCCCAGAAGTACACAGATATCGCCCGCCTCAACGCCGCAGGTAATGTCATGCAGAACCTCCGTGCGACTCTCCCCATCTCCAAAAGACTTGAAGATGTGATTCATTTCAAGATACATCAGTTTTCCCTCCCAGAATATCTGTTCACACTGAAACCGCAAGCCGATCCAGCGACTTCCCGCAGGTCAGCTGCCGTGTATAGACACGAGTACACTTCCGAAAACGATCGAAGATTTTCCGGGCCTGTTCCTCATCGTCGTAAACCTTCCAACACCCTGAAAATTTACAGCCCTCTGCACCGTTTTCAATGAACCCCCGCACGTCCTCCGGAGGATAACCCAGAAACAGTCCAATCTCATGGGGAAAGCTCCGGTTTCCTTCCAGACGACGCATTCTCTGCATCATCTGGATTAGACATCCGTTCACCGTGTCAGTGCAATAGCCGCAGCTGTTCAGAATGCGTCTGGCTCGCGGATCCTCCAGGTCTGATGCGAGGTGAGCCGGACGAAACAGATACAGCATGGCTTTCTCCGCCGAATGACGCAGCGGCAGAATGCGCAGCCCTTTCGGCGAAAGCATCCGGTTCAGCTCACGCAGATCACGATACAGGGTTTCCCTGTCCTCCACGGCACATGTGAAAATGTTTCCGGTCTTCAGTCCCGCCAGTGTCGGCGAACAGTGACGAATCAAAAGTTCTTCTGATGTTCTGGTCATATTCCTTTCCTTCCTGTCTGTATGCCGGTCCGGCGTCTTCCCTGATGTCCGTCCGCCCGCTTCTCGTCATCCCGCGAGACAGGCGCTCTACGTCCGGCGGCTGTTCTGATGTCCGGCCTCCACTCTTCGCCATCCCGCGAGCGGACCCGAAGTCTTACGCATGCTTTTCCATAATGTCCCTGAGCGATGCCATGGAACTGGAATGGGAGCGCACGATCACCGTATCCTTTCCTTTTGTTCTCGCCAGAGCGCATTTCACCATCTTATGCGAAACCGTACTGGTAAACAGGACCATCAGGTCCGGGCTTCCGATCTTTCTTTTCATCGCCTCATTATAGTTTACAAACACCTTCGCTTTGCAGTTGTACTCCTTGCACAGATCCTTGTACTGACAAATCATGCACTCATTGCCTCCGATGATTACTACGCTCATTTAGATCCTCCATTTCCTCAGTCTCGGTCAGTCTGTCCAACGCATTTGGTTAAACACCTCTAACCTGAGTTTAAAAAAATATATGTTTTCCGAAGTTGAATCTCCGGCATTCCCGCTGAGACCTTGCGGGCGCGGGATTCGGCGAAAGCCGAATCCCGGAGCACCAGCACAGTTATACAGACGTAAAGTTTTTGTCCGGCATTTCCGTGGCGACAATGCAGGCAATCGCGTGAATCTCTCCGGAAGTCAGCGCCAGTCCTGTTTTAGGCAGATTGTCCACCAGCGCGTCCACATTTTCCGAGATCCTCCGTGCGATCTGATATCCGCTGTCGGTCAGATGAACCTTTCCGTACCGCTCCTTCACCAGAAATCCCCGTTCCTGAAGAGATACCAGCATTGTCGACACAGAAGGCTTCGACACCGACAGTTTTCTGGCGATGCCGGAAGATGATACCTCAGGCGTCTCCTTCGCGATCTCATAAATCGCCAGCAGATATTTAAGATGTGAACTCGTGAGCTTCATTTCGCGCCCGCCTTTTTCATTTTCTCCATTCTTTTAAGTTCCTTCTGCATTTTCACCGCGTGGCACGAGCCGCTCATCGAGCAGCCGGCACACCGGTCACCGCAGGCCTTCGCCGCCCGCTTACCGCGAACGATATGAAAGACGGCCATCGCCATCAATGCCGCGACGATCAGACAAATGATTATATCTGTCATATTGCTCACTCCTTCTTCAGATTTGTTATTTCAATCCTGCCGGGCTTCGTCAGTTATTTCGCGCCGCTCAGGCAGGCGCGCCTTCGTGAACCCGCAAACGTCCTCTTTTGTTCGGATCCGGACGGAACAGCAGATAGAGAATGAGTACAGCGACGACCAGGGCAACCACTGTCGCTGGGCCGAACGCAACCTGCCCGATTGCCAGCCCTCCCAGCTGATACACCATCAGCGCGATCATGTAGGACGCCACATTCTGGAAGGCAATTGCGAACCAGAAGAACTTTCTGCTTCCCATCTCCTTCGCAAGCGTTGAGATCGCCGCGAGGCAGGGAGAATCAAACAGGTTGAAGAACAGGAACGAAACTGCTGCGATACTTGTCGGAAAGAATCCGTCGAAGGCAGTTCTCATCGTGGAATCGTAGCTTTCTATCTCGCCCAGCCCCGACAAAACTCCCATGGTGGAAACGATGCCCTCCTTCGCGACAAAGCCGCTGAGGGAGGAGGCGACGGCCTGCCAGGTCCCGAATCCGAGGGGAACAAAGATAAATGCAATCGCTCCGCCGATAACGGCCAGAAGGCTGTCCTCCGAATCCACCAGGCCGAAGGTTCCGTCCTTGACGCCAAAGCTCGCCAGGAACCACATAACCACGCAGCAGAGGAACAGAATCGTTCCGGCCTTTTTCAGGAATGCCCAGACTCTCTCCCAGACATGAAGCAGAACTCCCTTTGCTGAAGGAATATGATACTGCGGCAGCTCCATGACGAATGGCGCCGGTTCTCCCGCATACGTTTTCATTTTCTTCATGATGATACAGGAAACGATGACGACAATGATTCCCGCAAAATACATGGTCGGAGCAACCCACCAGGCGCCTCCCATCAGATATCCGCTGATTGTCGCGATGACCGGAAGCTTGGCTCCGCAGGGAATGAACGTGGTGGTCATCATGGTCATTCTCCGGTCCTTCTCATTTTCAATGGTCCTGGTCGCCATAATTCCCGGTACTCCGCAGCCCGAAGAAATCAGGAACGGGATGAAGCTCTTTCCGGAAAGTCCGAATCTGCGGAAAATCCGATCCATGATGAACGCGACACGCGCCATATACCCGCAGTCCTCCAAAATCGAGAGGAACAGGAACACGATCGCCATCTGTGGCGCAAATCCGATCGGCGCAGCAAGACCTCCGATGATTCCGTCCACAACCAGAGAAACCACCCAGCCGGAGGCACCGGCTCCCTCCAGAGCGCTCTGCACGCCCGGCTGAATCCATGCGCCGAACAGTGTATCATTTGTAAAATCCGTAACGATCGTACCGATGGTGGTCACTGAAATATAATAGACTAAGAACATGATAACGGCAAAAATCGGAAGTGCCAGAATACGGTTCGTCACCACCTGATCGATTTTATCGGAAACGGAAAGCTCGTGACGTGCTCTCTTCTTGCGGATGGAATCCGATACGACAGTGTTGATATACGCATATCTCTGATTAATGATGATGCTTTCCGCGTCGTCATCCATTTCCTTTTCGCAATCTACGATGTGCTGCTCCAGATGCTTCATCAGCGAACGGTCCAGCCCCAGCTCTGCGATGACCTTCTCATCGCGTTCAAAGAGCTTAATTGCATACCACCTCAGGTTTTCTTTGTTCACAAAACCCGAAATCGACTCTTCGATATGCGCGATAGCGTGCTCCACGCTGCCCGTAAACACATGAGGCGGCTCCGCGGGCACCCTGCTCTGCGCAGTGCGGATCGCCTCCTCCGCGAGCGCCAGTCCACCTTCGCCTTTGACCGCACTGATCGGAACGATCTCACATCCGAGACGCTCGCGCAGCTTACCCGTGTCGATAAAATCACCGCTTTTCCGAACCAGGTCCATCATGTTCAGAGCGATGACTACCGGAATGTTCAGCTCCAGCAGCTGTGTCGTAAGGTACAGATTCCGTTCGATATTGGTTCCGTCAATAATGTTGATGATGACGTCCGGACGCTCGTTGACCAGATATCTTCTGGTGACGACCTCCTCCAGTGTGTAGGGAGACAGGGAGTAAATTCCCGGCAGATCCTGGATGATCACATCCTCATGTCCCTTCAGCTTTCCGTCCTTCTTCTCCACTGTTACACCCGGCCAGTTGCCCACGTACTGGCTGCTTCCGGTCAGGTCGTTGAACAGCGTCGTTTTACCGCAGTTCGGGTTGCCCGCAAGAGCAATCTTGATACCCATCAATAACTTCTCCTTCCTTTGTCGTCCGAGCCTGTGCTCTGAAATTCCAATCATATTTAATCGCTTTCAGTCGATGTGCGCATCAGCGTGTTAGTTAGATATGCCTAACTCCTGTACAAAACAAGAACAGAGGGCTACGCCCTCTCTACTTCGATAATCTCTGCCTCCGCCTTCCGGACAGACAACTCATACCCTCTGACCGTCAGTTCCACGGGATCGCCGAGGGGCGCTACCTTCCTGACAAAAACCTCCGTACCCTTCGTCAGCCCCATGTCCATGATTCTCCGTTTGGTCGGTCCCGCGCCGTTGATCCGAGTAATCCTGACCGTCTCGCCCACCTTCACATCTTTCAGTGTTTTCATGCTCATGCCTCCTCTATATCATAATTCTATTGGCCATACTCTTGTCCAGAGCGATGCGGCCGTCTTTTACCTGAACGATGAGATTTCCTTTGATCTCGTTCACCACGGTCACTCTGCTTTCTACTACAAAACCAAGTTCGGCGAGGTGCTGCCGTATCTTATCGTCTCCGGTTATTTTACGAATCACCACGGTATCACCCTTATTCGCTAATGTGATCGGCATCATAGCCAACTCCCTTCGTCTACAGACATTTTAAATTCCGTGCCGGGCGCATTTTTCGCACCGCTTCCCAATATCGCCTCGATATTATCGGCGGCGATGCAGGCAGACCATGCAGATTCACTGGCGTCCGCGATAGTTAGTTATATCTAACTCTTTCACAGAAATCAGCGGTTAACCTTTTCTAACCACTTGTTAGTTTAATATCTCTAACCGCTTTTGTCAAGCGCTGATGAGAAAAATCTTCGCCTCTATTCTTCCTGCACGTTGATATACATACTTTCGTCGCTCATCTTATTCATTTCAAGAAGCCTGAATCCGTCTTTTTTATTCTTTTTTTTCATATCATCCACCCTTCTTTCACCCTTATTTCCGGATTTCTACGGTTCCGTCCCGTTACTAACGGGCCTTAATCAGCCCGCACTGCCTGATGCGTGCTCTGCCATCGAATATACTTGAAATGTCTATAATACAATGACCTTATCTTATATTATACGCAATAATGGCAATACCGCATATATAAATTTTGCATTTCTTCAGTATAGGCTTCATTTCATCACAAATTATACTGAATTCCCGGCAAAACGCTAAAGCGTGCCCGGAGACAATGTGCATTAGTCAATCATATCAAAGCATGCCCGGCGCTGCATCATATCAAAGCATGCCCCGGAGAAAATTTATTGAAAAACAAAGAGAATTATGATACTCTACAATAAGATATCGCTTAGCATCTGTTCCCGGAGTTCCGGGTGTATTCAGCTGCAAAATCTGCATTACAACAGAAAGAATCGAGGAAACATTATGGCAATCAATAAATCAGCGGAAGATTATCTGGAAGCTATGCTGATGATGAAGGAGGAGCACGGTTATATCCGTTCCATCGATATCGCCGGCGCATTGGGCGTTACCAAGCCGAGCGTTTCCTATGCCACCAGGCACCTGCGCGAAAGCGGTCATATCACGATGGATCAGGACGGTCTGATCACGCTGACCGAATCGGGCATGAAGATAGCGACAACCATTTACGAGCGTCACCGCGTGCTGACAGACTTTCTGATCAGCATCGGCGTAAATCCGGAAACCGCCCGGGATGATGCCTGCAAAATCGAACATGACATCAGCGAAGAGAGTTTCGATGCCTTCTGTCGGTATACAGGCGCTAAACGACAGTAACCGCGTTCTCTTACGTCGTCCGGAAGTCCTTTGTAACTTTCGGGCGGCGTTTTTCTTTGTATGCGATTCCTTCTTTGCACCCGTAAAAAAAATCGGTAAAAAGATACCGTTTATGAGCAAATCACCGACGACGACGCGACAATGCGGTATTACTGTGCCTGCCGAAGGAGCGGACCGTTAAATATATTTTTAAATTCCATTTGTGTAAGACTAACTTCCACATTGCTGAATTTACTCCTGCACAACTATATAATGAACATATGATCACCTGTCTGCGCAATGAGGAGGTTTTTATGAGTAAAGATATCAAAAGTGACCACAAGCATCTGACACTGTCAGACCGTATCTACATCGAACAGGCTCTGATTCGCGGAGACAATTTCAGGATGAT
>NZ_VUMZ01000009.1 GCF_009695915.1 Hornefia butyriciproducens
ATCATCCTGAAATTGTCTCCGCGAATCAGAGCCTGTTCGATGTAGATACGGTCTGACAGTGTCAGATGCTTGTGGTCACTTTTGATATCTTTACTCATAAAAACCTCCTCATTGCGCAGACAGGTGACCATATGTTCATTATATAGTTGTGCAGGAGTAAATTCAGCAATGTGGAAGTTAGTCTTACACAAATGGAATTTAAAAATATATTTAACGTTTATAATTCTTCTGTGGAAGACAGCGCGTGGAAGGCAGCGCCGGGACGGGGCTGTCTGGAGCCGGAGCCTCAGTAGGTAAAAAAATACCATCTACGGACTGAGGCCTTACTTTTTTGTTGCACAGTGACGAAAAAGTCAATAAAATAGAAACGCAGCGATGATATTACAGCGCTGTCCGTCTTTCTTTTGTTGTTTTCCGGTATTGAGTGGACAAAACGCTATAGGGGTTTAACGAGAGTTTCCCTTATATGGTCGGAGAGCGGTAAGCACGGGATGATCTGTACATAGATGTGGAATATTGGAGAGTAACAGACATATGGATTTTAAGGAATTCATGAACACGGCAGAGTATGATTTTCTGCGAACGAATAAGCGTCTGGGAGACAGGATTATGCTGCTCGGTTTGGGCGGCAGCTATGCTTACGGCACAAATAACGAAGGCAGCGATATCGATTTTCGCGGTGTCACGCTTATGATGCCGTCCGATCTGCTGGGACTGACAAAATTTGAGCAGTATGAGGATGCTAAGACTGATACAGTTATCTATGGATTCAACAAGATGGTAAAGCTGCTATTGGAGTGCAATCCGAATGCCTGTGAAATGCTTGGGTTAGATGAGGAACAATATCTGATCAAGTCGGAATTGGGGCAGGAACTTATCAATAACAGTAGGCTTTTTCTTTCCAAAAGAGCTGTTAAATCCTTCGGGGGATATGCGGGCGCGCAACTTCGCAGGCTTCAAAATGCCATCGCGAGAGATACACTGTCACAGAGTGGCAGGGAAAAGCATATCCTGAGATCAGTAATGAATGTGCTGGATGATTTTAATCGCAGATATGCAGGTAAAGAAAACGGGAGCATCCGGCTGTACATTGACCGGGCGGAGAATCCTGAACTGAAAACAGAGATTTTTGCAGATGTAAGCTACAGACATTTTCCTCTTCGGGATTATACGAATCTGTGGGGAACCATGAGATCGGTAGTCCGTGAGTATGACAAGATCGGCAGGCGTAATAAAAAAAAGGATGAGGATCATTTGAATAAACACGCAATGCACCTGATCAGACTGTTTATGATGGCGATTGACATTCTGGAAAAGGGCGAAATACGCACTCACAGAGAGGGTGATCTGCCGACTCTTCTTGCTATAAGGAGAGGCGATTATATGCTCCCTGACGGTACATTTTCTCCGGAGTTTTATGAGATGCTGGAAGAATATGAGCATAGGCTGGATGAGGCTGCTGCAAAGACAGAGCTGCCGGACGGTCCTGATATGAAGAAGGTGGAAGCTTTTGTGGAGCGAATCAACAGGTATGCAGTTACGGGAGAATTAACATGAGAAATATTATTGGCGAAATAAATGAGGAACTGGATAAAATAGAAAGAAAAGAGGGCGTGCGGATTCTGCATGCTGTTGAGTCCGGAAGCCGGGCCTGGGGATTTGCATCACCGGATAGTGACTATGATGTCCGTTTTGTATATGTCAGACCGAAGGAAGACTATTTGAGGCTGGATGAACCAAAGGATGTGATTGAATGGCAGCTGGATGAGGTGCTGGATATCAACGGCTGGGATTTGAAGAAAGCACTAAGACAGTTTGCAAAAGGGAACGTAACGCTTTTTGAATGGAGCGAATCTCCAATCGTCTACAGGACAACGGCGGAATGGGCGCAGATAAAGGAAATTTCGAAACACTTTTTTTCGGAAAAGGCGGCAGTCTGCCATTATTACGGGACGGCAAACAACACGCTCCAGAAATATCTGCTGGGGGATCTTGTCAGATATAAGAAATATTTCTATGCACTGAGACCTTTGCTGGCGGCACGATATATTGAAACGTATCATACTGCTCCGCCGGTACTTTTTGACGATCTGTTGAAAATGGATATGCCTGAGGTGCTGAGGCGTGCTGTCGATGAACTGCTGGATGTGAAGAAAGTAACGGCAGAGGGAGAAGAAAATCCGCAGATTCCGATTATTAGAGGGTTTATCGTGAATGAAACGGCACGTCAGAAGAAAATTGCTAATAATATGAGAAATGATCGCAATAAGGACTATGCGAGATTAAACCGTATTTTCATAGACATTGTATTAGGAAATGAGCATTCATAATGGGTCGATCAGAGAATTACCCGCAAATGTCGTGATGCATCAATCGCCGGAGCAAATTTAAGACGCAGCACGGAGCATATTTGAAATCCCAATACTGCCGTGACAGTATCCCATGTACACTTCTGTACACTTCTTGATTCCCTGTTCTATTGACGTTGGGTCGGCATACCGATATAATGAAAATGAGCAAAAATCGGGAGGTGACGATATGGACTTACAGACACTGCTTAATCAGAAACAGATCACCAAATGCCATCTTTCGAAAATCAGCGGGGTACCAAAGACCACGATTATGGATATATGCGCAGGACGCAGCAAGATAGAACGTTGTTCGGCAAAAACAATCCAGCAGCTTGCAAAAGCCCTGGATTGCACAATGGAAGATATCATGGAATTATCCTCTCTCTATTGACGGAAAGACAGGCCCGAAAGATGAGGCATATTTTGAGTGACAACTGTCACCATTTCTCAAAACATCCATCGAAGTCATGCTGGACCGTGGCGAGGAATGATATGATCGGGACTGCGACTTTTGCAACCTGCAATCCGGCATAAATGTCATCGAGTGAGATGGAGCAGACCATAAGCTCTGATTAGGCGTGGTATCTCGAGAAGAAATATCTGGGACTGCAGAGGGTGTAATATGGCTTGATTTGTGATTCTTCCTCTCAGGCTGCGGTAAAAAAATGATTATAGAAAAGAAGGGATCAATTTGCGGCAATTCAACAATCTTGAAGAACTGATCGGTGAAGCAACCGAGTATGATAAAAAACAGGCGGTGGAGCTTAAGAAGCCCAAAAGCTGGTGCAAAAGTGTCAGCGCCTTCGCCAATACATCAGGAGGCATTCTGATCTTTGGAATTGCCAATGACAATTCTGTTATCGGTTTGCCGGATGCAGAGCATGACGCGGAAGCAGTCAGTGAAATCATGAAAAACCGCCTGTCCCCTGTTCCGGAGTTCCACCTGTCTTTTCATGTGGCAGAAAATGGGAAGAAACTTTTGCTGCTGCAAGTTTTCAAAGGAGAAGAGACGCCGTATTACTACTCCGCAGATGGGACAACGGAAGCCTATATTCGTATCGGCAACGAAAGTGTCCCTGCTGATTCGACCGATTTGAAGCGGCTAGTTCTCAGAGGTCGTAATTCAAGTTATGATTCGCAAAATTCACCTTTCGAAGCGGCGGATTATTCTTTTACCAAGCTGAGAGAACGGTTCAAGGTCTGGACCGGGAAGAGTTTAGTGGAGAAAGACTTATCATCCTTTGGGATGATCGGTACAAATGGGAATCTCACGAATACAGGCGCCCTCCTTGCGGATGAATCCCCTATTCGATGGTCAAGAGTATTCTGCACCCGCTGGAATGGTAAAACAAAAGGCGGCGGCATTGTAGATGCGCTGAATCATGCCGAATACGCAGGAAGCCTCATCTCTCTTTTGAACGACGCGGAATCGTTTATTAAGAATAATTCTAAAACCATTTGGAAGAAATTGCCTGATTCAAGGCTGGAACTGCCGGAATATGTGCACCGCAGCTATTTTGAGGCATTGGTCAATGCCCTGATTCATCGGGACTATCTGATCAATGGCAGTGAAGTGCATATAGATATTTTTGATGACCGCATGGAGATCTACTCTCCCGGCGGAATGCCGGACGGGACACTCATACAGGATCGCAACATCAAAGGGGTTCCCTCCATCCGTCGGAATCCAGTGCTTGCCGACATCTTCGCAAGACTTGGCTATATGGAACGTTCCGGGAGTGGATTGGGCAAGATACGGGAAGCCTATGAGTTTTCAGCCAATTATTCACAAGACAAGGCACCGGTTTTCTATTCAGATCGGTCTCAGTTTCTTGTAACATTGCCTAATTTGAATTATGAACAGTTGCAGAAAGAAGAAATCCCGTCAGATAAAGTAGCAGATGTAGCAGATCGAGTAGCAGATATAGCAGATATCTCCGAGCGCCAAAAACAAATTCTATCGTCGATGGAAATCGGCACCGAATACAGCAGCAATGATATTGCAGATATGATCGGACTGAAAGGCGCAATGACGAGAAGACTTCTGAATGATCTTGTGGATAAGGGATTGTTGAATAAAACAGCCGAAACGAACAGAAGGCGTTATTTGAAGGTTCCCCCAGCTAAATAAAGTTCGATTTGTTTGGACAGGTGCGTGATATACGGGATAAAATGAACTATTTTTAAAGGAATAATAAATGCGATTGCAACAATAAAAAAGAGTGTTCATAATAGAGCGATTAGAGAGTACCTTGCTTGCGGTGAGTAACTCTGCTGTTCTGCGCACTTTGAAATCCCAATACTGCTGTGACAGTATCCCATGTACACTTCTGTACACTTCGCACACTATTTTCTCCAAACTTTATTTTTTGATTTTTTATGGTATGCTTTGATTTATGGTATGTTCTGAGATAATAGGGGGATACGATATTGATGATGAAAACGGTACAGGCCGGCGCAGAGTTGGATCGGATGCAGAAGGAAAATGAAGAGGAATATTTTCAGGAACTTGAGGAAAGCGGCGATCTGAAATACAGCGAGAGCCAGCTGGGGCTGGACGGCTATCGCTACTTTCATCCGGAAACTATTTGCGGCGAAGCGAAGATCAGTCCGTCTGCGAAGAGCAAGGCTGAGCGCTTCGTAGAAAAATATGATCTGCGGAAACATTTCCGTGTAAACACGGGCTTCCTGAACAACCCGATTTTTGGAGAAATGCAGGGGCAGATCGAGGTTCCTCACCGGGAGGGGTTTCCGGATGTCAGATTGATATTTAACCGGGATCATCTGCATTATGCTCACTGTGGAGATTTGAGCTGCAGATGTTACGGAGACCGGGATATCAAAAAGCACACGACGCTTTGTGCGCATGAAGCTGCGGCGGTGCTTCTGCTGGAGGAGTTTCTGACGACATACGATATCGGCGACGCAACAGATTCGACGGGAATGCGTTTTTTGAGGGGAGAGCATATGGAGGAGACCTTTTCCGAGAACGACGTGCCGGATGGACAGGAACCGTGCAGAATCATCCCGCAGCTTTCTATATCTGACGGAAGGCTCACTGTATCCTTTCGGTACGGGCCGGTCTCAGGCAGTAAACGCCCGTATAAGATCAAGAGTGTACCGGAATTTGTGGACAAAACAAAGAAGCGGGAACCGATGCCCTTCGGGAAAAAATGGACGCCTGTTCTGACTGAGGAACGTCTGGAGGACAACTCACGCAGGATGTATGATCTGATGCGCAGAATCCTGGATGAAGAACGGCTTCATGCAGAGAATTTCATAAACCGGAGCAGTTTATACAGTTACTGGGGTACTTCCCATTTTGAAATGACATTCCGGGATGAGCTTCCGCTGTATGGGCGCTGGCTCGACGAATTTTTCAGTATCGTGGCTGAAAATGCCGGGCCGCTTGATTATCTGGAAACCGATCATTATGATTATTATAAAGAGAAGAAGAAAGGCAAACTTACGATTTCTCCGGAGGCACATCGGCCGTCGTTTCTGATTACGGCATATCACAGCGAGGAGGGGGAATTTCTGGGAGTCCGGCTTACCGGAGGCATGGGACAATGCTTTTATGGGGAGCGGAGGGCTTACTCTTTTGGAAATAACGAGCTTGCGCCTTTGAATATTCGATTGGCGAAGTTGATGGAGCCTGTGGAGCAGGCAGCAGGGCTGGAAGATATCGTAATGGAAATCGGCCGCAGAGAACTGCCGGAATTTTACCACAAGGTTGTGCCTCAGCTGAGAGAAATGACAGAGCTTTCCGAGCCGGATGATGAGGAAATACAGAGATACCTGCCGCCCGAAGCGAAGATATTTTATTATCTGGATGCAGAGGAGGATCAGGTGTTCGGCCGCGGGGCTGCTTTGTACAACACAAGGAGGCATAGCCTGTCGGAACCGCTGAATAACAGACCCCTTGAGCCTTATCGTGATCTGGATGCGGAAATCAGAGCGCGTGATGCGTTGGAAGCCTATTTCCCATACTATGATGAGGAGCGGGATCTGTTTTATAACGACCGGGAGGACGGGATCTGTCAGTTCCTGCAGGACGGCCTCGACCGGTTGTTCACCATCGGCGACGTGCGCAGCACTGAGCGTTTCCAGAGCCTCGGCGTAAAGCGTACCATTCCGCTCAATATCGGTGTCTCCATGGAGAACAATCTGCTGGATCTGAAGGTGACGAGCGATGAATATTCGGAGGAGGAGCTTCTAGATATTCTTCAGGCCTACCGGGAGAAAAAGAAATTTTTCCGCCTGAAGAACGGAAATTTCCTGCTACTTGCTGAACAGGAAAATAATGCGGTGGCGGAGCTCAGCATGATGCTGGATACGATGCAGGTGAGTCTGAAGGACTTCGTCCGCGGGAAAATGCAGATCCCTGCGTACCGTGCTTTGTATCTTGACCGGATGATGCAGAGTATGGAGAATGTATATGCCGACCGGGACCGGCACTTCCGTTCGCTGGTCCGGGATTTCCGAACGGTGGAGGAATCGGACTATGAGGTGCCCGAGGCGCTCCGGGGAGTGCTGCGCCCTTATCAGACAGTGGGGTATCAGTGGCTCCGCATGCTGGATCATTGCGGATTTGGCGGAATTCTGGCTGACGATATGGGTCTGGGGAAAACGCTGCAGATCATTACGCTGCTCGCGTCTTTGCAGGGGGACGGGGTGTCGATGATTGTGACTCCCGCATCTCTGGTTTACAACTGGCGCGAGGAGTTCCGGCGGTTCGCACCGGAGCTGAAGGTTCTCACGGTTACAGGAACGGCGGGAACGCGCCGTGATGTGATTGAGGCGGTGAACAAAGAAAACCGGGATGTGGATGTTCTGATCACCTCGTATGATCTTCTGAAAAGAGACATCGATGCTTACGAGGACGCTGAATTTCGCTTTGTTGTCCTCGATGAGGCACAATATATTAAAAACGCCAGAACATCGGCGGCTCGGTCGGTGAAACTTCTGCGGGGGCAGACCAGGTTCGCCCTGACAGGCACGCCTATCGAGAACAGGCTCAGCGATCTGTGGAGCATTTTTGATTTCCTGATGCCGGGTTTATTGTTCGATTACGAGACTTTCCGGCGGGAGATCGAGACTCCGGTCGTCAGAGGCGGGGATGAGGCGAAGGCGGAGCAGCTGAAAAGAATGGTAACGCCCTTTGTTCTACGCCGGCTGAAGCAGGACGTTCTGAAGGAACTTCCGGAAAAACTGGAGGAGATCCAGTACACCTCTATGGAAAGCCGCCAGCAGCAGCTGTATGACGCGCAGGTGCTGCATATCCGGAATCTTCTCGCGGGGGCGGACTACCAGAAGGACCGGTTCCGGATTCTGGCAGAGCTCACACGGTTGCGGCAGATATGCTGCGACCCCGCCCTTTGCTTTGAAAATTACCGGAAAGGCTCCGCCAAGCGTCAGCGCTGCATAGAGCTGATCCGGAGCGCGATGGAGGGCGGGCATAAAATCCTGCTCTTCTCACAGTTTACCTCCATGCTGGAACTTCTCGAGGGAGATCTGCGCGGTGAGGGAATCGCATATTACAAAATCACGGGGGCTACGGCGAAGGAAAAACGGATACGGATGGTGAACGCGTTCAACGGAGATGATACACCGGTCTTCCTGATTTCGCTGAAAGCCGGCGGCACAGGTCTGAATCTGGTCGGGGCGGATATCGTGATCCACTATGATCCCTGGTGGAATTTCGCCGCACAGAACCAGGCGACGGATCGCGCACACCGGATCGGGCAGAAAAATATCGTCAGCGTCTATAAACTGATTCTCAAGGATACGATTGAGGAACGGATTATCGAGATGCAGGACAGTAAGCAGAAACTGTCGGAAGACATCCTCGGGGCGGAGGATATTTCCAGCAGCGCCATCGACCGAGACGAGCTGCTGCAGCTTCTGGGGTAGTCCGCACCGCCGGGCGGCAGCGGTGTGCAGGATGATTCATGCTGCCGGCCGCCGCCCGGGAGGATAATCCGTACCGTTGTCCGGCTGCGGAGCGGTCGGAAGCCTTACGCCATCGCCTGAATGTCATCCGCGGTGAGATCCCGGTAGTCGTTGATGCGGTGCGCCTCATTCGGCCGCAGATCCTTGGGATCATACAAAAGAGCATGCATGCCCGCGCTCCGTGCGCCCTTGATATCAAATTCATAGTTGTCACCGATGAACAGAATCTCATCCGGCTCCGCCTTTGCTTTCCCTATACAGCACTGGAAAAAGGCGGGATCCGGTTTGTCGATGCCGATCTCCTCGCTGGTGACGATAAAATCAAAGTATTCTCCAAGCTTCAGCTGATCCAGCTTCTGATACTGAATCAGTGCGGTCATGTTGGTGCCCACGCCCAGCCGGATGCCGCTGTCCCGCAGCATCGCCAGACATTCCCGGATGCCCGGCTCGCGGATGGCGGTGTCCATCAGCGTTTTCCAGTAGAGATTGCTCATGGTCAGCGCGTGAGGAAACACCGGAAGGTCCCGCTCCTCCAGGAATCGCTGGAACCGGATGATCCGGTTGTGACTCGCCGCGATGGGGCCCATTTCGTCAAACTGCTGCTTCATGATTTTGTCGATGCCCTCGGTGGTCTCCCGGGTCGTCAGCCCGAACTCGCGCTCGCAATAGGCGCAGATCGCGTACATGGCGATGCGGTGACTGTCCTTAAAGTCATAGAGGGTATCGTCCAGGTCAAATATTACGGTCTTTATCATATTCAGTCTCGCTTTCTTATCGTTCTTGTTCCTGCAGTAAAATCGAAATCATATCGGTCGTTTCATACCGGACTTTAATTGTATCACAAAGCCATCGCGGCTGCTTTCATTTCTTATGATGCTTGTGTGAATTTTTTCGTGCGTCTTTGAACTGAGGACAAAACTATCGCTGAATTATACGTATATGTTAGTTTCTCAGAGAAAGGGGCAAATATATGGTACACAGACTTGAAATTCAGAAACAGAAATGAAATACAGAAGGAGAGTAGTGATGAAGAGAACAATCAGAAAGGCTGTAACAGGTTTTCGCACTGTGGACGGTGCAGGCGTAAATCTGGTACGCGTACTAGGCCGGGATAATGTGGAGGAGTTTGACCCTATTTTGATGCTGGATTCCTTCGACAGCACCGACCCCGCAGACTATACCGCGGGATTTCCCATGCATCCTCATCGTGGTATCGAGACGGTGAGCTACCTGTACCGTGGCAGGATGGTGCACAGAGACACGCTGGGAAATGAAGATCAGATCTCTGACGGCGAGGTTCAGTGGATGAATTCCGGATCAGGAATCCTTCATGAGGAACAGGTGCCGGCAGCTGAGCGTCTGCTTGGCGTTCAGCTCTGGCTGAATCTTCCGGAAGAGGATAAGATGAGCGTTCCGACTTATCGTGCGATAAGGAAAGATGAAATCAGGGAGATTCCTTTTGAGGGAGGGTTCCTCCGCCTGCTTGCCGGCGCTTACGGAGCGTATCAGGGACATCGCGGGGATCATCTTCCGCTGGACTACTATGACGTACACCTGGACGAAGACGCGGAGCTTGTGATTCCCACAGAGGAGGATGAATCCGTAATGGTATTCACCCTTCTGGGAGACGCGCTCGTTGCAGATGAGCCGGTCAGAGAGAAGACTGCAGTGAAGTTGACTGAGGGCGACAGTCTGTCCCTGCGGGGGGCAGCCGGCGGTTCACAGATTCTGGTGATGAAATCCAGAGCGCTCCATGAACCGGTGGCCTGGGCGGGATCCATTGTCATGAATTCCCGACAGGAGCTCAGCGAAGCCTTCCTCGAACTGGAAGAAGGAACTTTTATCAGAGAACGCCCGGACTTCAACACCGGGCGTTGACCGGATCCGAAGGGCTGAGAGAAGTGTCTGCCAACACGGCGGGCACTTTTTTGCTGTCTGTATACCTGAACTTTTTCGTGCATAAACAAATAATTCATCGGGCACATGCGAACCATTTTCTGGTAATAATCGGAAGCATCAGGTACATTCCGGCAATTGTGCTGCCAGTATATCGATAATATAATTTTATTAAAGATGAAAGAATTTTTTGATGATTCAAGTAGCGACGGCTCGCCGAGAAATGACAGTGCATTATATATGGCTGGTACAGATCATGCATTAATGTATTGTACCAGAGAACGCCGGGAATGCAGTGCTGATATATCGCGGCAGGATAAATGAAGGGTGGACCGGCAGCGAAATGGCAGGAGGTGTGAAGAATGAGTCATGAAGATGAATTTATAAAATTTCAGGAAGAAAGCCTGAGGCAGACGGAAGTGCTGAAGGTGATTTTCTCGGTTATTATAATCGTGTGTCTGATTGCCGGGGGACTGTATATAAAAAAGCGTGACGGCGATAACGTTATCATACGGGTTCCTGTCTCCGCTTCTTCGGGAGAACAGTGGCAGTGTGAGGCAGAAAACCGGGACGTGCTGGATATCAAAGAGGATCGCGTAGAAGGAAACAAATATTGCGTGTATCTCACGCCGAAAACGGATGGGAATGCGAAGCTTGTATTTCTTAAGACGGTAAAGGACGGGTCGAAGCAGATCGAGAAAAGGGTCTATTATTACAGAGTCGACGATTCCGGGAATCTGATTTTCCGCAAAATGGTTAGGAACGAATGCAAGGATGCATAACGTCCCCTGTAGCCGTGCAAAAGTGCATGAAATTTCAGTCATTTGTAATGCGGGAAATGCTGCGCAGCCGGGTCGGACTATGGTTTTGTCGGAGAAAACCCTGAAAAAATCAGTATGGAGAATTGTCTGACAAATGAAAGCCGGATGGCACGTAAGTTGCAATAACGGTAATTGTCAATTATAGCAGAGCTTATCAATGGTAAGGCGACATATTCTTAATTAGCAGTGAGAATATGAAGCAGGCGGATGTATATCCGGCGAGGCAGTTTCAGTGAGCAGAAAGAAAAGGAGTTAGTAATGAAGAAGAAAGTTTTAATTGTTGCGCTGAGCGCAGTGATGGCAATTGGAATGAGTGTCGGTCTGACCGGCTGCGGCGGCAGTTCTTCGTCAGGTGGAAGCGGGAAAACCGTGACTCTGCATTTTGCGTCTTCCCAGGGGACAACTCATGTCTGGTATGCGTTCATGTATGAGCCGGAGAAAAAGCGCGGGCAGTATATGCTGAATCTGGCGGAACAGTACAACGCGGATGCAATCGTTGTGATGATGATGAAATTCTGCGATCCGGAGCAGTATGATTATCCGATCTACAAGGCTGAGCTGGAGGCCGCCGGGATTCCGTTCCTGTACATGGAGGTGGATCAGCAGACCACTGGATTTGAACAGCTGCGGACGCGGATTCAGAGCTTCTGTGAAATGCTGATGTAGTTGTAGAGCGAGGAGTAAAAGAATGTTTCTAGGCGTTGACATAGGGTCTTCATCGTCCAAAGTTGCGATTCTGGATGATGACAAAAAATTGAGAGCAATTCAGATCATCAATCTCGGAACCGGAACCAATGCGCCGGAGGAAGCCCGCCGCTGCGCATTGGAGGAGGCCGGAATTACAGAAGCGGAAATCGAAGCCGCAGTAGTTACAGGCTATGGTCGGATCAACTATAAAAACGCTGACAGACAGATCACGGAAATCAGCTGTCATGCGAAGGGTGTCACGTATCTTGCACCGGATGCCAGAACGATTGTAGACATCGGAGGGCAGGACGCCAAGGTCATCAAACTGGGCGAAGACGGTAAGGTTCGGAACTTTGTGATGAACGAAAAATGTGCGGCAGGTACCGGACGTTTTCTGGAAGTGATGGCCCGGGTACTGGGATGCGGGCTTGGGGAGTTATCCGCTCTTGCGGAAAAGTCCACCAAAGAGGTCGCAATCAGCAGTGTATGCACCGTATTTGCAGAAAGCGAAGTGATTTCCAGGCTGGCGTCGGGAGAAACGGCTGCGGATGTGGCGAGAGGAGCACATGTGGCGATCTCAAAGCGCGTGGCCGGATTGTGCAACCGGATCCAGTATGAGCCTGAGATTGTAATGACCGGCGGGGTCGCACTGAACAGCAACGTCGTAAATGCTCTTTCCATAGAGCTCGGGTACCCTGTGTATGTGGTGCCTCACTGCCAGGCGGCCGGAGCAATCGGCGCAGCATTGTTTGCTTATGAATTGAAGAGAAAGTAGAGGTGTGAGAATGCCATTAATGACAGGAGAACAATATATTGAAAGTCTGCGCAGGCTGAAGACCAGGGTGTACATGTTCGGCGAGCAGGTGGAGAACTGGGTGGATCATCCGATTATCCGCCCGTCCATCAACAGCGTTGCGATGACCTACGATCTGGCGCAGGACCCGGAGTATGCGGATCTGATGACCGCGAAATCCTCCCTGACCGGCAAGACGATCAACCGGTTCACCCATCTGCACCAGAGCACGGACGATCTGATCCGCAAGGTGAAGATGCAGAGGCTTCTGGGACAAAAGACGGGTGCATGTTTTCAGCGCTGTGTGGGGATGGACGCGTTTAACGCGGTGTTCTCCACGACCTATGAGCTGGACGAGGCGAAGGGAACAAAATATCACGAGAACTTTGTGAAGTTCCTGGAAATGATCCAGGACGAGGATCTGGTGGTGGACGGCGCGATGACGGATCCCAAAGGCGACCGGGGCAAAGCGCCCCACGCGCAGCCGGACAAAGATCTGTTTCTGCGGATCGTGGAGCGGCGGCCGGACGGAATCGTGGTGCGGGGTGCCAAGGCACATCAGACCGGTGCGGTCAATTCCCACTGGCACCTGATCATGCCCACCATCGCCATGCGGGAGGCGGATGCGGATTACGCGGTTTCCTTTGCCTGCCCCAGTGATGCGGAAGGGCTGTTCATGGTATACGGCCGTCAGTCCTGCGATACCCGGAAACTGGAGGATCCCTGCTCCGTCGATGTAGGAAACAACAGGTTTGGCGGGCAGGAGGCGCTGGTTGTCTTCGACGATGTGTTCATTCCCAATGAATATGTGTTCATGGCCGGAGAATATGAGTTTGCGGGCATGATGGTGGAGCGGTTTGCCGGATATCACCGTCAGAGCTACGGCGGCTGCAAGGTGGGCGTCGGAGACGTGGTCATCGGTGCGGCGGCGCTGGCAGCGGAATACAACGGAGCGGAGAAGGCTTCTCATATCAAAGACAAGCTTATCGAGATGACACATCTGAATGAGACGCTGTTCTGCTGCGGAATCGCCTGCTCGGCTGAAGGACATCCCACCAAAGCTGGGAACTATCAGATCGATCTGCTGCTGGCAAATGTCTGCAAGCAGAATGTGACACGTTTTCCGTATGAAATCGTCCGGCTGGCGGAGGACATTGCCGGCGGGCTGATGGTGACGATGCCGTCCCAGAAGGACTTTGAATCGGAGCTGCCTGCGGGAAGAGGAGGAGAATCCGTCGGTGCGATCTGCCGGAAGTACTTTGCGACCCGGGAAGATGTGGATGTGGAGGACCGCCAGAAGGTGCTCCGGCTGCTGGAGAATCTGTGTCTGGGGACCGCTGCGGTGGGGTACCGGACAGAATCCATGCATGGTGCGGGATCGCCTCAGGCACAGCGCATCATGATTTCCAGACAGGGTAATATTCAGGGAAAGAAAGACCTTGCCAGGGCAATTGCCGGAATAGAAAAATGATGAAAGCGCGGCGCGGAAGCGTCGGAATGCATGAAAAGGGGCTGTCGCACAGTTGATTTAAATATCAGCTGGAGCGACGGCTCCTTCTTTTTGATAATTGTGCGATAGCCTCTTTGTTTTGCCGGGACAGTCAGGGCAGTGCCATCGTTTTTTCCTCATCGCTAACACACCCTGCTGCGGTTAAAAATCTAACAAAATGAATAATAATTCGTAACAAGCAATACTTCGCCAATGAATTATCAAACTGTTTGACGCAGATTTAACAAGCGGACGAAGGATAGACGGTTGTTTGTCATTTGACTATCGAAAATGCATAAAAATTCACAAAAACACAATTTTTTTTGAGATAAAGTACTTGCATTCTTCTTTTCGGGTGGTATAATGCAGAAAATTCAGGTGCGGTTATGAATAAATATAAAACCGTATCGCATAAACGAAGGGAGAATCAGTTATGTCAATGTATTATTATTTACCCGCGCGAAATGTTTTTGGTGAAGGAGCTGTAAAAGAATGCGGACGTCTGCTGGCCACCATGCATGCGAAAAAAGCGATGATCGTCACTGACGCATTTCTCGCCACGCAGCCGATGGCCGCAGATATACAGGGATATCTGAAAGATGCGGGAATCGATTCGGTGATTTTCGGCGGAGCAGAGCCGAACCCGAAGGATACGAATGTTGAAGCGGGACTGAAGGTTTTCAACAAAGAGCAGTGTGATGCCATCGTCACACTCGGCGGCGGTTCTTCTCATGACTGCGGCAAGGGAATCGGACTTGTGGCCGCCAATGGCGGTACAATTCATGATTATGAAGGAGTTGATAAGGCCGCCATCAGCCCGGTACCGATCCTTGCGATTAATACAACGGCAGGAACCGCATCGGAAATTACGCGGTTCTGCATTATTACCGATACCAGGAGAAAGGTGAAGATGGCCATTCTGGACTGGAGAGTCACACCGGATATTTCCATTAATGATCCGGAGCTTATGATTGGCATGCCGCCATCGCTGACCGCTTCAACTGGAATGGATGCGCTTACTCACGCGATTGAGGCCTATGTTTCCACGATGGCAACTCCGATGACGGACGCTACTGCGCTTCTGGCGATTACAATGATCACACAGTATCTTCCGAAAGCAGTTGCAAACGGTGAGTATATGAAGGCGAGAGACCGAATGGCCTACGCGCAGTATCTGGCTGGCGCTGCGTTTAATAACGCTTCTCTCGGATATGTCCATGCGATGGCTCACCAGCTGGGAGGTTTTTATAATCTGCCTCATGGCGTCTGTAACGCAATTCTGCTGCCGTATGTGGAGGAATTCAATATTATCGGAAACCTGAACCGTTTCAGAGATATAGCGAGAGCGATGGGCGAGAAGGTTGACGGGTTGTCCACGGACGATGCGGCAGTGAAGGCGATTCGGGCAATCCGGCGTCTGAGCGGTCAGGTCGGGATTCCGGCGAACCTGAAGGAACTGGGCGTCCGGCGAGAGGATTTTGATATCCTGGCCGAGAACGCCATGAAGGATGCCTGCGCAGCGACGAACCCGCGGAAGGCGACAAAGGAACAGATTATCGATATCTTTGAGAAGGCGTATGAGGGCGCGGCGCAGTAGCGCCTTCGCTGCCCTCTGTTTCATTCATCGGTCTGCCTTCACCGGCAGCTCCGATGGATTATTTCTCCCGCCGCTGGTGGGAGTATGTATTATATCTCTTATTTTTATAATATAATGTTTGCTCGTTAAACCCCGTCAGCGTTCGATTCCATCCCGGGCTTCCACGCCCGCTTCATAATAGTGGCGGACTTCTCTCATTTCAGTGACCAGGTCTGCCTTCTCCAACAGCCATTCCGGAGCGTAGCGCCCGGTCATGACCAGCTCGGTGCCGGAGGGCTTCGCCTCCAGGAGATTTTCCAGGTCTTCACGAGTAATCAGATTGAAATACAGTGCGATGAATATCTCATCCAGAATCACCAGATCATAGCTTCCGGAGCGCAGTACCTCCAGTGCGCGCTTTACGCCGGTACGGGCAGCCCGGATATCGGGAATTCCCGCGTCACGGTCCACGATGCAGCCCATGCCGAACAGTTCGACCTGAATTTCCGGAACCCTCTCCTTCAGAATGCCGATTTCGTGGTATTCCATGCTTTTCATAAACTGCCCGAGATAAACCTGAAGACCTGCACCGGCCGCCCGAAGGGCCAGGCCCAGGGCAGCTGTGGTTTTTCCCTTGCCGTTGCCGGTATAAATCTGAAAATATCCTTTGTTCATGCTGCGTCCTCCTCGTGTTGCGTGTCGCGTCTGCGATGCTCTGCGTGCATCCCGGCGCCATGTGTCGCATCTGCGATGCCCTGCGCGTATACCGGCTTTGTGCGCCGTGTGCTGCGGTGCGGATGATGCGTTGTGCGTCCCCGTATGTGCGGCTGCTTTTTTGTATATCACAAAGTATACCACAAAAAAATTATTTTGGTTGATTGTAAAATGAAGTTGAACAATTGAATAGAAAATCCATAGCTATGCCTCTTTTGGTAGAATGTAAGTGCTAACAACACAATCTCCAAAGGAGGATCACTATGGATCAGGTACATTCTACCACAGAACAGCATGTAAAGGGCAAGCATCTTACGTATGATGAACGAATGATCATCCAAATACGCCACAAAGAGGGCTGCTCCCCAAACCATATCGCTGCTGAGATCGGCTGCGCTCCTAATACGGTGCGCAATGAGCTGCGGCGCAGGCACGATCGACCTGTACAACTACGTGGATCTTGGGCTGATGGAGACCCGGAACCATCAGCTGCCAAAGAAACTCTCCCGCAGTACTAAGCATCATTGTGACCGTGAGAACAAGAAGGTGCTTGGGCGCAGCATTGAGAAGCGAGACCCTGGCATCAATGAGCGCATTGAGTTCGGTCATTGGGAATGCGACCTCGTGATCGGCCAGAAGACTGGTGTACTTCGCTCACCCGTACACGTCCTGTGAGAAGGGTACGAACGAGCGGCACAACGGTATCATACGGAGATTCATTCCCAAGGGAAAACGGATCGACAGCTATACCGCAGAGGAGATCTCGAATATTGAGGTCTGGTGCAACAGCCTGCCGAGGAGGATCCTTGGATACAGAACTCCGGATGAAGTTTTCGAAGCAGAGCTTGACCGGATTTATCGAGCGGCGTAGCCGGCGCAGGCACCCCAACCTTTTCGGCTTCCCCTATGGATATTCAGTTATCAATGTTCAACTTGTTGTTGCAATTAAGCAAAAAAATAATGTTGAGTGTGAAAGCCTTTATGGGCGGAAATTTTCAATACGTATATCGCCATTTTGACCGATGTATACACTTATTGCAGGCAGTTTTATGTTATAATGGAAATGCTATTTTTAATTTTTGGCATCGAACCGGAAGGTGAGATCAGTCTGCCTGCATCACGTGCATGGCGACTGTATCAGCACCGTCAGCGCCTGTAAGGTTTGCAGCAGCGGCAACGTCTGCAGCGTTGACAGCGCCGACCGTGCCGGGGCAGATGCTGTGAAAGGGTATATGGATGTTTTTGAATATCGATGGCTATGAAATCAATTATACAGTGACCGGGAAAGGAGAGAAGACTCTGGTGATCCTGCAGGGCTGGGGCACGGAGCTGACGGTGTATGATTCCGTCGCGGCCTGTGTATCAGACCGGTACCGTGTGGTGCAGTTTGATTTCCCCGGATTCGGAAAGAGTACGGAGCCGGCGGAACCCTGGTCAGTGGAGGACTACGCTCAGTTTTTCATTAAATTCATGGACGCGCTGCAGATCCGCAGGGCGTCGCTTCTGGGGCATTCCTACGGCGGACGGGTCATCATCCGGCTGGCGGCGAAGGAGAGTCTGCCCTTTGAGATTGATAGAATCGTTCTGGTGGACAGCGCGGGCGTGCTTCCGGAGAAAACGGCGAAACAGAAATGGAGCGTCCGCCGGTATAAATTTCTGAAGAAGATAGTCAGCATGAAACTGGCGCAGGCGATCTGTCCGGAACTTATTGAAGAGTGGCGGAACAGTCAGGGATCTGCGGATTACCGGAACGCCACGCCGATCATGAGGCAGTGCCTTGTGAAGGCTGTCAATGAGGATCTGACGCCTCTGATGCCGAAAATCCGGCAGGATACGCTGCTGGTCTGGGGAGATCAGGATGATGCGACGCCGCTTTCGGATGCGAAAATCATGGAGGAGAAAATTCCGGAATCGGGTCTGGCAGTGATCCACGGAGCGGGTCATTACTGCTTTCTGGAGCAGCCGCAGGTGTTCCGGCGGATTATGCAGTCATATTTCCGGACAGAGGGCACAGACAGAAAACAGATAGAAGAGAATTAGAAGAGGAGTAGGGAGCATGGAGTTTTTTCAGATCGTTGTTTCCATCGTGATGCTGCCGGCGTTTCTGCTGGTCATGCGATATAATATGCATATGTTCCAGCTGAACGGATATTTCAACGGTGAGCATCGGAACTGGCTGAAACAGAAACACGGCAAGCAGCGCAGCCTGCTGTTTCTCTGTGTGTTCGGCGTGCTTTCCGCGGTCTTCCCGACGGCGCTGCCGCTGATGGCGCTGTTGGTGACAGCGCTGGTGGTTTGGCGGTATTATCAGTTTCTGAAGAAGATCAATACAAAGAAGAACATCGTCTATACTCATCGGGTGCAGCGGATGATCGGCGCAGATATCGTGCTGGCAGTTGTTATTGCCGCGGCTGCGGTCTGGGGATCGGGAATTTCTGTGCTTCCCGGAACGCTGGCGGTGCTCACGGCACTGCAGATGTTCGTCTTCCTGCTCATCAACATTCTGATGAAGCCTTTTGAGAAGATGATCAAGAACCGCTATATCCGGGACGCGGAGTGGATCCTTGCGGCGAATCCGGATCTGAAGATTATCGGTGTCACGGGAAGCTACGGCAAGACCAGCGTCAAATTCTATCTGCAGACCCTGCTGTCCAGCCGCTACAGTGTGCTGGTCACTCCGGAAAGCTACAACACGCCGATGGGCGTCGTGAAAACAATCCGGGAGTCGCTGCGGTCCACCCATGAGATCTTCGTCTGTGAGATGGGAGCACGAAAGACCGGAGAAATTAAGGAAATCTGTGATTTCGTCCATCCGGATCACGGCCTGATCACTTCCATTGGCCCCGCGCATCTGGACACATTTCATTCCATCGACAACATCGTGAAAACCAAGTTCGAACTGGCAGATGCGCTGCCGGAGGGCGGAACGCTGTTTCTCAACGGAGACAATGAGTATCTGAGTGAAAACAGCGGAAAATATCCGAACGTCGTATTTTACCGGAATCATTCCGCGGGCGCAGGCTACTGCGCGGGGAATATACATTTGTCTCAGAAGGGAACAGAGTTCACTGTTACTGCGCCTTCCGGGGAGACGGAGAAATTTCAGACCCGGCTTCTGGGAGAGCATAATATCATCAACATCGCCGGTGCCATCGCGGTGGCGAATACCTTCGGGATCCCGCTGAAGGAGCTGCGGGTTCCGGTGCGGCGTATCCGGCCGGTGCCTCATCGTATGGAGATGATCGAGCGCGGCGCAGTCACGATTATCGACGATGCATATAATTCCAATCCGGTAGGTTCCAGGGCCGCGGTGGAAACGCTGAAAAATTTCGACGGCATCCGGATCTTGATTACGCCGGGTATGGTGGAACTGGGCGACCGGGAAGAAGAATATAACTATAAGTTCGGGGGCTATGCGGCGGACTGCTGCGATTACGTCCTGCTCATCGGACGGCGGCATACGGCGCCGATCGAGAAGGGCCTGCTGGAGAAGGGCTTCCCCGGGGAACGCTGCCACGTTTATGAGCACCTCCGGGACGCTCTGGACTTCGCATACGGGATCAGGGCAGAGGGACACAAGTTCATCCTTCTGGAAAACGACCTGCCCGACAACTATTAGGGGGATTTAATGAAGACGAGAATTGCGGTTCTGTTCGGCGGAAACAGCGTGGAGCACGAGGTCTCGGTGATTTCGGGGATCCAGGCGATCATGAGCATGAACAAAGAAAAATACGATGTGACGGCGGTGTATATCACAAAGGACTCTGTGATGTATACCGGACCGGACATCAGCGAGATCGACGCATACAAAGATATTCCGGGACTTCTGTCCCGATCGCAGCGGGTGATCTTTGTCAATGAAGGAGGAAGGGTCAGACTGGAGCCTTACCCGAAAAAGCGCTTCGGCGGCGGCAGCGTGGAAATCGATCTTGCCTTCCCTGTGGTTCACGGGAAAAATGTGGAGGACGGAACGCTGGCGGGATATTTCAGAACACTGGGACTGCCCTTTGTAGGCTGTGATGTGGGGGCCTCCGCTCTCGGCATGGATAAATACGCCTCCAAAGTTGTTCTGAAGGAGAACGGTGTGCCCGTTCTGGACGGGATCATCTATACGACAGCAGACTACGGCGACATCGACGGAATAATCGGCGGCATTGAGGAAAAACTGGGATATCCGGTCATCGTCAAGCCTGTAGATCTTGGCTCCAGCGTGGGTATCAGCGTGGCGAAGAACCGTATGGAACTGGTGGATTCCATTGATGACGCGTTTACCTACGCTCATAGGATCATTGTGGAGCATGCCATCACTCAGCTTCGGGAGATCAACTGTTCGGTGCTGGGCGATGAGAATCACGCCGTCGCTTCGGAAATCGAGGAACCCCTTCATACAAAGGATATCCTGAGCTATGAGGACAAATACCTGAGCGGTGGAAATTCCAAGGGCGGCGGATCCAAAGGAATGGCCGGAGTCTCCAGAAAGATTCCGGCAGAGCTTCCGCCGGAGAAGCGGGAAGAAGTGAGACAGCTGGCGGTCCGCTCGTTTCAGACCCTGGGATGCAGCGGTGTGGCCAGAATCGATTTCATGATTGATGAAGCCAACGGGAAACTGTATTTCAATGAAATCAATACGATTCCGGGCTCCCTGGCATTTTATCTGTGGGAGCCGCTGGGGATTCCCTATGAGGAACTGCTGGACCGCCTGATCCGGCTGGCACTGAAGAGGGTGCGCGAGGAGGAAGCGCTGACCTTCAGCTTCGATACGAATCTGCTGGACCAGACTTCTCTGTCCGGCTCCAAGAGCAAGCTGGGATAGACCGCCGGAGCTTGCTTTTGTGAAACAAGCGTCGCCTGCGCATGTGACTGCGCCTTCATGCTAGGATAGACTGCCGGGACTGCTTTTGGGAAACCTCTGAAATAAGCCGTGAGTCCGGCCGGAAAGACCGCCTGGCCGGACTTGCGGATTTATTTTGTCAAACTCTTGAAATGGGCCGGGAGGACGCTCATAATATAAGCATAGAAGTGGGAGGAATGTGCGTATACGATGAGCAGAAAACAGAAGCAGACGATGAACATGATTGAGGGGTCTCTGGGGGACAAAATCCTTCGCTTTGCTGTGCCGCTGGCGATTACAGGGATTCTCCAGCAGATCTTCAACGCCACGGATGTGGCGGTTGTCGGACAGTTCGCCGGCAAGAATGCCATGGCCGCGGTGGGCAGCAACAGCCCGGTTGTCGGTCTGATGGTCAATCTTTTCGTGGGCGTATCGCTGGGAGCGAATGTAGTGATTTCCAGGTTTACGGGACAGAGGAACCCGGATGGGATTCGACGGGGCGTTCATACGGCGGTTCTGGTCGCCCTGATTACCGGCGTGCTTGTGGCGGTTTTCGGGGTGCTGATTTCACGGCCTATGCTAGAGCTTCTGGGGGTTCCGGCTTCCATCATGCCCATGGCGCTGGCTTACCTGCGTATTTATCTGCTGGGTATGCCGGTGATTCTCCTGTATAACTTTGAATCGTCGATTTTTCGGAGCCAGGGGGATACCAAAACACCGCTGCTCTGTCTGATTGCAGCGGGGCTTCTTAATGTAGCACTGAATCTGTTTTTTGTAATCGTCCTGAACATGACTGCCGACGGCGTAGCCACTGCGACGGTTATTTCCAATACCGTGAGCTCCGGTCTCATGTTCCTGGTGCTGTGCCGGACAAAGACGCAGATCCGGATACGGTTCCGGGATTTCCGAATCGACCGGGGAATCCTGAAGGTCATGCTGCAGATCGGGCTGCCCGCCGGGCTGCAGGGCATGGTGTTTTCCATTTCCAACCTGTGTATCCAGTCGGCTCTGAACAGTCTGGGTCCGGACGTCATCGCGGCATCCTCCGCGGCGTTTAATATTGAAATCGTGGCCTATTATATCATCAACGCCTTCGGACAGGCGGAGACCACATTTATCGGTCAGAACAGCGGCGCACGAAAGCCGGAACGGTGCAGGAGGGTGATTCGGATCGGGCTGGTGCAGGACCTGATTTTCACGGCTCTGTTGTGCGCGGGCATCATCTGGTTCGCTGTTCCGCTGCTGCGGCTGTTCAACACTGACCCTGTTGTCGTGCATTACGGGCAGATCCGCATCGTATATATTTTGTCCTTTGAGGTGATAAACGCGCTGATCGAAGGGTTCTCCGGCGTGCTCCGGGGATTTGGCAGGTCGCTGGCGCCTGCGCTGGTGGCGCTGTTCGGGATCTGTGGTACCCGGATCTTCTGGGTGTTTTTCGTGTTCCGAAATCATCCCGATTTCAAGCTTCTGATTCTGTGCTTCCCCATAAGCTGGGCAATTACAGCGGGAATTCTGATCCTTTATTATCTGCTGATTCGCAGACGTCTTTTTGCCGGAATCGCGCCGGCAGGTGTTCACTGAGCCGAAGTGTGCCGGATTGCGTCACAGCATTCGCAGGCGGCGGAGGAGGAAGAACAGAACGGCGCAGATGGCCAGGATGATCAGACAGATGATGCCGAACCCGTTGACCATGGCGGCGAAGGGCATGCCCCGGCCGTTGACGTTCATGCCGTAGAGCCCGGAAATGACAGTGGGGATGGCGAGAATCAGAGTGATGGAGGTCAGGATCTTCATCACATTATTCAGCCGCTTGTCCAGAATCGTGGACATCAGATCACGCGTACTGTCGATGATGCCCTGATAGATCTGGGTCATCTCCATCGCCTGCTGATTTTCCACGATAACATCGCCCAGCAGGTCTTTGTCCTCAGGGTACTGTTCAATTCTTTCGTAGCGGGTGAGACGGTTGAGTACGTTTGAATTTCCGCTTAGTCCGGTGGCGAAGTACACCAGAGTGGATTCCAGCTCATGAAGCCCGATCAGGTCATCCTCGCCGGTGCGGCTGCCGATATCCTCTTCAATCAGGCGGCGCTTGCGGTCGATGTCCCGCAGCCCGTCCTGGAACCGCAGCGTGTTCTCCAGCATGATCTGATAGATAAAACGCATTCTTTTCTTTGTGGAAAAACCGCGGTAGCGCCCGTCGGCGAAGGCCTGAAGCACCGGTGTCTGCTGAATTGTGACGGTGACAATATGATCTCCGGTCAGCATGATCCCCATAGGAATGGTGTTGTATACCTCCTTTTCGTGTCGGATTTCCTCGGCCGGAATATCGATGATAATCAGGGTATAGCCGTCGGCAAGCTCTACCCGGTTGTTTTCGTCCAGATCTGTGGCGGCCAGGATATCGTCAAGATCGATTCCCAGTGTGCCGGCGACCTGCTGCGCCTCTGCCTCGGTGGGATCGGTCAGACGAATCCAGGAGCCCGGAAGCGGTTCTGAAATCTGCAGAATCCGGCTTTTTTCTGTAATATAATATCTCAGCATGACCTCACTGCCTCCAAATACAAAAATAGTCTCTGAGAATAATTTAACACATTTGCGAAAAATTACAATGCCATATCGTCAGGCTTTACAAGAATATAACCCTTCCCGGGAGGGCGCAGGGCATTCAGACAGATCCCTCCCAGAATCAGCAGGAAACCTGCGATTACCATTCCGGAGGAGTATTCATGCAGGAAAAGGGCGACCCATACCGGCCCCAGAATCATCTCCCAGAGCGCGAGAATGGACGCCCGCTGCGGGGAAACGTACTGCAGTCCGAGATTGTAGAGACCGTATCCCATAGCTACCTGCACGACGCCGAGCACCAGAAGAATTTCCCACTGGGACGGCGTCATCGACAGGGCTTCGCTCGCCGTCTGCGGATGAATCAGCAGGACCAGAGCACCGGTGAACAGATTGGCGATGCAGGTCAGTCCCAGTGCGTTCTCCTGTCCCGCCCTCTTCCCGCTGGCGGTCATGACGGCGAACAGAATCCCTTCAGAGGCGGCGATCAGATTGCCGGAAAGAGAGCCGGCGCTGCCGGAACTCATGAACAAAAGAAGGCCCCCCAGAATCAGAATTACCGGTCCCCAGGGCTGTCCTCTGAAGCGGCGGGTCCGGAGAACTGCGGTCAGTGTCAGCCAGATCAGTGCGGTGTACTGCATTCCGACCGCGATGGCCGCATCAGTCATGGAGAGCGATGCGATGACCGTGATGCATACGCCGGCAAAGGCAAGAAGATAGACCGCCATCCAGCGATCCGGCTTCAGTCGGGAAGGCCGGAGAAACGGAAGCAGCGCAATACCGGCGATCAGCGCTCTGAGACAGCAGATGGTCATCGCCGAAGCCGTCATGTATTTTACCAGCGGGGAGTTCAGACTCCAGCAGACCGCCCCGAGGAAGACGAGAATCCAGCCGTGCTTGTCAATGAATTTCATGGTTTACTCCGTTTCTGAATTTTATGGGTTTGTATCGTTTCTTGAAATATTCCGGCAGTTATTATATAATCGGAGCAATAAGAAGTAAAACTAAAATTATTTATATTTATATTAAGCCGTACTTAATACACGCTCGGCTATCGGATATGCTCAAAATATCAATAATGCAAAGAGTATATTCGGCGGTCTCCGCAAGGAATTTCAGGCGGCTCATAAAGGAGGAGTTATGGAAAGTGCGAGATGTAAGGCTTTTGTGGCGGCGGCGGAATGCGGGAGCTTCACTGCGGCTGCCGGAAAACTGGGATATACTCCGTCGGGTGTCAGTCAGCTGGTCACGGCACTGGAAAAAGAGCTGGGGTTTCCGCTGCTGGATCGGAGTAGGCGGGGAGTGACGCTCACTAGGGAGGGCGAGCGGTTTTTGCCCGAGATCCGCGGATTTCTGGGGAAGGAGGATCGTATTTATGAACTGGCGGCGGAGATCCGCGGGCTGGTGGTGGGAAGTGTCGCAATCGCATCTTATCCCAGTGTCGCAACATACTGGCTCCCCGCGGTGATCCGTGAATTTCAGACGGAGTATCCGGAGATAGAACTCCGGCTGATGGAGGGGATCCGGCAGGAAATGCTGGAATGGATTGATCAGGGAATCGCGGATATGGGATTTTTAACGTATACGGAGCCCATGGATTATGAGTGGATCCCACTGGCGGAGGATCGGATGGTGGCAGTGCTTCCCGCAGATCATCCCCTGGCGGGGCGCAAGTCTTATCCTTTGTCTCGATGTGAAGAGGAGGATTTTATCATGCCTGCGCTGGGTCACGACGTAGACGTGGAGGCGCTGCTGACGGAAAACCGCATCCGTCCGCACATCAAATTCACCACACTGGAAAACCCGGCGACTCTGGCTATGATTCAGAACGGACTGGGAATGAGCATCATGAACGAGCTTTGCACTACCGGCTGGAACAGAAAACTGGTCAAGCTCCCGCTGGAGCCGGAGAAAAACCTGACCTTCGGCATCGCTGTTCCGTCGGTCCGGCATGCGTCGCCGGCGTCCAGGCGGTTCCTGGAATACGCGGTTCGTATGCTGACACGGCCGGAGCGAAGGAAATAGGGGTCTGTTTTCGCCGGAAACAAAAGAAGATCCGGCGCTTTTGCCGGATCACCAAAGCTAATCCGCCCGCCTCAGCCAGAGCACTTCGTAACCCGGAATTTCAACGGAGCCGTCTAGTGCAAGATCCTGTCCGCTGATGAGCTCACGGAAATTACCGCGCAGTTCATCGGAACCGGCAGTAAAGGGACTGTCCGATGCGTTGACGCAGACGTAGATCTGTCCCTGCTCGTCGGTTCTGGCGAAGACCAGCTGCAGACTGGTGATTACAACATTGCGGTAGTCGCCGAAGCGGAGTGGATGCGCTTCCGGACTGTGGCGAAGGGTCAGCAGCCGGGTCACGAACCGGACGGTTTCGTCATCGGAACGTGGCGCACTGAAACAGGGACGCAGATCAGCATCAGAACCGTCATGGCGGACGCCGGCAGCGCCCCACTCGGAACCGTAGTAGATGCACGGAATTCCCGGCATTCCTGTCATCAGACCGTAAGCTGGTTTCAGGTGAGCCGGATTAATCAGGGTGGAGGCGATACGGTTCACATCGTGGTTGTCCAGAAAAGAAACCATATGCATTCCCCGGTACAGGCACCAGTCCTCAGGCCCGAACTGGCGGTTCAGAGAATGGGCGATCTCGAACATGTTTCCGGAATTGAAGGAGGAGTACAGCCCTTTATAGCACTCGTAGTTGGTGCAGGAATCCAGCATTTCGCCGTTGACTATCCGGCGATAATCGCCGAACAGTATTTCACCGATCAGCGGAAAATCCGGATCCGGTCTGCCTGCAAGGACCTCCCGGAGAGGCTCCCGGACGAACCAGTGCAGATGTCGCAGGAAATTTTCGTCCAGACAGTATGCTACATCCAGCCGCAGACCGTCTATGTCAAAGGCCTCGACCCAGAACCGGACGGAATCAGTCAGATAATCCCGAACCTCCGGATTCTGCAGATTCAGCCTGACCAGCTCGTAGTGCCCCTCCCAGCCCTCGTACCAAAATCCGTCGCCGTAGTTCGAGTCTCTGCCGAAATCAATATAGAACCAGTCTTTGTACGGGGAGTTCTGTCTGCGTTCGCGCACATCCCGGAATGCCCAGAACCCCCGTCCTACATGATTGAACACGCCGTCCAGAAGGACGCGGATGCCGTGAGCGTGCAGGTCGTCTGTAACCGCCCGGAAGTCCTCGTTGGTCCCCAGGCGGCAGTCCAGTCTGCGGAAGTCCCGGGTATCGTAGCCGTGGCTGTCAGATTCAAAGACAGGATTGAACAGAACTGTGTCAATCCCCAGAGCCTGCAGATATCCGCTCCACTCCGTAACCTTCCGGATCCGCGGAACGGTGTTCCCGTCATTTTCCGGCGGTGCGCCGCAGAAGCCGAGGGGATAGATCTGATAAAGGCTGCTTTCGTTAATCCACATGAGAAACCTCCGTTTCGGATTTATTCGGTAGACGGCTGCGCCGCGGTTCTGGACGCGGCACGCCGCGGGTGCTGTTCCCGATGCCCGAGATACGTCATCAGATACATTTCATCTCCGGTGACATGGAAGCCGAACCCCAGGTTATTGCCGGAATCTGTGGTGTGGCCGCAGACCTGGGAGCGGTCGAGGGCGAATCCGGAGCGGGCGAGCTGCTGCCGGAACCAGGGAAGAGAGAAATTGTTCGGGGAACTTTCCGGATACTCCTGCTTCAGGAGCTTCATGGAGCGCTGCCCGTTTTTAAAATAGAACCAGGTGCCGAGGATCCGTCCGTCTTCCTTAAGATAGGGGGAAAGACGATCCAGCAGAAAATCGTCGTGATAGAACAGGTGCTCGTTGACGGCAAAGAAATCGAGATTAAGATCTACGATTCCCTTCTTCAGCGGGTAATCGGTGGAGGAGTCTGCCAGATACAGAATCGGCAGACTGTAATTTTCCTGCTCGATCAGTGTTTTGTACATCCGCAGCATCTCGGGAAATTTATCCACGACAATGTAGAAGCCCTGCGGGCTGAAGTACTGCTGATGGTTGTGCAGAAAAAACCACGCATTGATATAGGTTTCCATAACCACCTTGCCGGACAGGTCTATTTCAGATAAGTCTTTTTTCATGTTGTTGTAAGAGCGCTGGAACAGGCTGATCAGCGAGGAGGGGAGATCTTTGTACAGGTCCCGGTCGAGATCGGGTTTGTCCGCCTCACCTGCATATCCGTTTGGTGTGATCAGAATTCCGTCGTCGATGTGAGCCTCGTAGCCGCAGTCGCAGTGCAGGCTTCCGTCGTAGATGTATTTCATGTCCATCGTCACGTCGCCGATAGTCAGCTCTCTGCCGCAGCGGGGGCAGCAAAGGAGATCCAGCATCCTCAGAGGAACACCGGTATGCGCGGGCGTCTCTGAACCGGCGCTGGAGAGTTCAACGATTCGGGAATCCAGATCGTGTATCACGGTTTCATAATGCCGGATTTTTCGGGCGCATTCGTCCCTCTTGGCGCTGTAAATCTCCCGGAGATCGGCCCGGTCCCGGGGGTTTTCCAGCCCCGAGATGCGCCGGAGGGAAAGAATCCGGTGGATTTCTGCAAGAGAGTATTCCATGTTTTTCAGTTCCAGAATCCACTCCAGATCCTGCAGGGTATCGTCGTCAAAAACGTATTGATTGTTGCGGCGCGGCGGAACCAGCAGACCATAGTTGATATAATAGTACAGATTGTCTCTTGAAATCCCATACCGGCGGGAAACCTGTCCGATTTTCATTTGTGCCACCTCAGGAACATTATAACAAAAACATGGAGTCCACTCAACGTTTTTGATAAAATCCTGCGGAATTGCCTCTTGACATCGATTTAACTCAATAAAGTAGTATAGCGGTAAAGGAGATGAATATCGTGAGAATCATAAAAAAAGCAAAAGAACGAACCGCGGAGGACAACCGCAGACTTCGGGGAACGGTAACGGAAATTATCGATAGCGTGTGTGAGAACGGCGATGCGGCGCTGAAGGAATACAGCGACCGCTTCGACGGATACGTGAGAGAGGAACTGAGGGTCAGCCGCCGGGAAATTGACGAGGCATACAGCAAAATCAGTAAGCAGGAACTACAGGATCTGAAGGAGGCCTGTGAGAACATAGAGGCCTTTGCCAGAGCACAGAGAGAGTCGATGAGCGAGGTACGGGACTTCAGCCCCGCTCCGGGAATTTTTCTGGGACACAGGATTATCCCGGTTTCCTCTTGCTGCTGCTATGTGCCGGGCGGGAGCTATCCGCTGTACTCGACGGCGCTGATGCTGATCACTCCGGCCCGGGTGGCAGGTGTCAGGCGGATTGTGGCGTGCTCCCCGGCAGTACATGGAACAGGAAGCATCCACTACAAAACGCTGGTCGCCATGGATCTTGCGGGCGCAGATGAAATCTATGCGGTCGGAGGCGCGCAGGCGATTGCCGCGTTTGCCTACGGAACAGAACAGATCCGGCCTGTGGATATGATTGTGGGCCCCGGAAATAAATTTGTAGCGGAGGCCAAACGCCAGTGTTACGGACAGATCGGCATTGATTTCATCGCCGGCCCTAGTGAGGTGCTCGTAATTGCCGACGGACAGGCAGATCCGGAGGTTCTGGCAGCGGATTTGCTGGCGCAGTGTGAGCATGATCCAAACGCGAAGGGATTCCTGCTGGCTACGGAAGAGTCGCTGGCAAACAGGGTCATAGAAGCGGTCGAGCGGGAGCTTGAGAGTCTGACGACTGCAGGAATTGCCCGGAAATCCTGGGAGGATTACGGTGAAGTGGTAGTCGTGGACAGCCTGAAGGAAGCGGTGGATGTAGCCAATGAATACGCGCCGGAGCATCTGGAGGTCAATCTGGAGGATCCGGAGCAGATTATCGGACAGCTTGAGAATTACGGTTCGCTCTTTGTCGGAGGAAACACTGCGGAGGTGTTCGGGGATTATGCTTCCGGCACCAACCACACACTGCCGACTGTCAGAGCATCCCGTTACACCGGCGGAGTCTGGGTCGGAACATTTCTGAAGGTATGCACCGATCAGCGGATGACAGCGGAGGCATCGGGGAAGATCGCACCGTTGGTCAGCCGGATGGCCCGCGGCGAAGGTCTGGAGGGACACGCAGTCGCGGCAGAGAAGAGACTTCGCTGAGCAGGCTGAACCGGCGGAATGTCGGGAAACACGGAAGATCCTGCCTGAAGATGCGTCAGCGGTAGCAGTAGCATCGCAGTCAGGAGGAGGTAAATGAGAAAGAAAGGGGACAGTATGTCTAAGAATGCAGAACCTCAGAGTGGAATGACTCTGAAGAGGGCCTTCGGAATGAGGGAGGCGGTGACGATCACTGTGGGTACAGTCATCGGCGTCGGCCTGTTCACCACCGGAGCCCAGATTGTCGGAACCATGGGTTCCATGGTGGTTGTGGCGACGTTTATCGCAATGGTGATCAGTGTGTACCCGTCCATGCTGTACGGAGAGATGGGTGCGGCTCTGCCCTATGCCGGAGGAACCTACAAATATGCCCAGCTGGGGCTGGGAAAGGCGGCTGGAACTATGGCGGGATGGAATTTCATCGCATCGCTTATCGCGGTGACATCGGGAGAGGCGCTGGCTTTCTCCTTCTATTTCAAAACCATTTTCCGGGCATTTGGAATCGAACTGCCGATCAGTGACGCAGTGCTTGCGATGATTCCCATCGTGTTGTTCATTGTCACCAATATTCTGGGGACCGAGATGACCGGAAAGTTGCAGAACGGATTCATGTTCTTCTTCTGGGGCGTCGCGATTATCTGGTTCCTGGCGATGATTCCCAGCATTCAGATGCCGGCCTATGTGGTGCTTCCGGATGCGATGAAGACTATGACGCCGTGGGGATTCATCGGATGTGTGGCAATGATATGGTGGTGCTTTGCGGGCTTCGAGACCTGCTGTGCCATGGGTGAGGAGATCCGCTATCCACAGATCAATCTGCCCCGGGCGCTGATTTTGTCACCCTTTATCGTATTCGCAGTAAACGCATTGTTCCAGTGGTTCCTGGTGGGAATTACGCCGGTGAACAAAGCAGCAGCCCTGGCGTCTGCCAACGCGCCCTTCGCGGAAGCGATGTCCGCGGCGGGGATTCTGGGACTTCCGATGGCGCTTCTGGCGGTGGGAATCGCCTTTGGCGGGGACTTCTCAACACTGAACGCCAGCATCGCCGTGCCGCCCCGTTATTTGTACGCCATGGCAAGAGAAGGCTCTATGCCGAAGTTTTTTGCGAAGCTGCATCCCAGGTATCAGACGCCCTATGTCTCAATTCTGTTTCTGGGGATCCTGTCGCTGATTCTGACGGTGTATCCCATTAACTTTGTGGCGTCCGTCAGCCTCTTTGCGGATCTCTTCTATTACATTATCGGAATCGCCGCGGCACTGGGCCTCCGCATCCGCCACCCTGAACTGAAGAGGCCTTTTACGGCGCCGGGCATCCGGGTCGGCGTTCCGGTCAGCATTGTCATCTATTTCATCATGATGACTCAGCTGGATCGTTATGCGATTGTGACAGGAATTATTTGGTGTATCGTCGGTCTTGTGGTATATTATATCTGTCGGAGGATATACGGAGAGGCAGAGAATGAGAAACTCGATGCCTATGTACTGCAGGAGGAGCTGCCCGGCGACGCTGAACGCGCGTCGATGGATCGGGAATACCGGATCTGGAAGACGGTGGTGATCGCGGCCTGCGTCGTGGCGGGAGTGCTCTATCTGATACCATTACTATGAGAATACAGCTTTCAGATCATTTTACATACAAAAGACTTTTACGATTCGTATACCCATCGATCCTCATGATGATTTTCACATCGATTTATGGGGTTGTCGATGGGTTATTTGTGTCCAACTTCGCGGGGAAGATTCCGTTTGCTGCGGTGAATCTGGTGATGCCGGTGCTGACCATCATGTCGACACTGGGATTCATGATTGGAACCGGCGGCAGCGCGGTAGTGGGAATCACACTTGGAGAACGGGACCGTGACCGAGCGAACCGGTATTTTTCCATGTTCATTTATACGCTGATCGGCGTCGGGATTATCGTGACTGTAATCTGTGAACTTCTGCTGACGCGGCTGGTGAGCCTGCTGGGTGCTGATACGGCGATGGCGCCCTACTGCATCCTGTACTGCAGGATCACGATGATTTCCATTCCCATGTTCATGCTGCAGGTGGCGTTTCAGACCTTTTTCAATACTGCGGAAAAGCCTAAGCTCGGATTGTTTATAACGGTGGCCGCCGGTCTGACCAACATGGTGCTGGACGGCATTCTTGTGGGCGTCTTTCACTGGGGCGTGGCAGGGGCAGCTGTCGCTACAGTATGCAGTGAGTTCATCGGGGGAGGCATTCCGCTGATTTATTTCTCACGAAAAAACGACAGTCTTCTGAAGCTCGTTCCCGCCCGCATTGAATGGAAAATCCTGGGACGCGCCTGCTTCAACGGCTCCTCTGAGATGATGAGCAGCATTTCCGGTTCGCTGGTCACCGTACTGTATAATTATCAGCTGATGCGCTTCGCCGGCTCGGACGGCGTTGCAGCCTACGGCGCGATCATGTATGTCATGTTCATTTTCCTGGCGATTTTCCTGGGATTTACTTTCGGATCTGCGCCGATTATGAGTTACCACTACGGAGCCGGTAATAAAGACGAAATGAAAAATCTTTTGCGCATTGCCGTTCGGATTCTATCCGTCTTTGCGGTGGCGATGCTGAGTCTCGGGGAAATCAGCAGCGGACTGGTGACGCGGTTCTTCGTGGGCTATGACGCAGAACTATACCGGATGACGCTCCACGCTTTTCGTATCTATTCGCTGGTTTTTCTTGTCAGCGGTTTTAATATTTACGCATCTTCTCTGTTCACATCGCTGGGGGACGGGCTGGTGTCGGCGATTCTGTCCTTTATCAGGACGCTGGTTTTCCAGGTAATCTGTATCCTCCTGCTTCCGGTGCTGTTCGGTCTCGAAGGTATCTGGTGGGCATCGGTGGCTGCGGAGCTTATGGCGTTTGCGGTGTCGATATATTTCGTGATCGGAAAGAGAAAAAAATATCAGTATATGTAAGCGTGCAGGCGCCGGAGGACTCCGGTTTCCGGGGCGCCGGCGAATCCTGCGGCAGATGAGCCGAGGTGAGGAAGGATGAAGTATTTACTGGCATATGACATTGGGACGACAGGAGTCAAGACCTGCCTTTTCGGCGTGGAAAGGACCTTTGAACTTCTGGCGGCAGCCAGCCGAAGCTATCCTTTGTACGTGCTGCCGGACGGCGGAGCGGAGCAGAGCGGCGAGGACTGGTGGCGGGGGATGTGCGAGTCCACCCGGGAACTTTTCTCCGGAACAAAGGTCAGTCCGTCGGAGATCGCGGGGATCTCCTTTTGTTCGCAGATGCAGGGGCTGGTGCTGACCGACGCCTCCGGAGTACCGGTTCGGCGTCCCATGAGTTATATGGATCAGCGTGCTGTAGAGGAGATTAGAAAGGGCATCGCCTACGGGATACAGATTGCCGGCGCTAATATCTTCAAGCTGCTGCCCAGTCTGATGATCACCGGCGCGGTCAGCAGCAGTGTCAAGGATCCGCTGTGGAAATATAAATGGGTTGAGGCGCATGAGCCGGAAAACTTTGCGCGGGCTTCCTGGTGGCTGGATGTGAAGGATTATCTCGTTTCTCGCTGTACCGGGCGGTTCACGATGACAGAGGACAGTGCCTTCGCCACACTGCTTTATGACAACCGTTCGGGGCATGAGGGGTGGAGCGACAAAATGTGTTCCATGTTCGGGGTCAGGCGGGAGCTCCTTCCACCGATCATACGGTCTGAGGACGAGGCGGGCGAACTGTGCTCCCAAGCGGCGGTCGAACTTGGTCTTGCTACGGGAACTCCGGTGTTCGGTGGCGGAGGCGACAGCAGTCTGATCGGAATCGGGGCCGGCGCGGTCAGCGTAGGAGATACGCATATCTATTCCGGCACCTCCGGCTGGGTATCCACCGTGACTGATCGTCGTATGGCTGATACCTCCTGCATGATTGCCGCGATAACCGGAGCCCGGAGCGGCCGGTTCAACTACTTTGCGGAGATGGAGACTGCCGGAAAAGCGCTGGAATGGGTAAAGGATCACCTGGCTCTGGACGAGATCAATATTTATCTTGAAAAGAAGGACATCTCGCAGGGCTACGAGAGTACGTACAGGAGCCTTTATGATTATATGACAGAAACGGTAAAGGATGTTCCGCCCGGCTCTGGAGGCGTGATTTTCACGCCCTGGCTTCACGGGAACCGATGCCCCTTTGAGGATCCGGATGCTACCGGGATGTTTTTCGGCATCCGTCTGGAAACCGGTAAAACGGAAATGATCCATGCGGTGCTGGAAGGCGTATTTTACCATCTCCGCTGGATGCTGGAATGTCAGGACCGGAAACTGAAGACGTCCAATCCCGTCAGATTCGTGGGCGGCGGGGCGCTGTCTCCCGTTTCCTGTCAGATGCTGGCTGATATCACCGGACGGACGATTGAAACGGTTCGCTCTCCGCAGAACGCGGGAGCGGTGGGGGCTGCCGCCGTTGCGGCGGCCGGTCTCGGGATCCTTTCGGATCTGGACTGTGTACGAAGCTTCATCCCTGCTGCGGCCAGTTATTTCCCCTCCGCAGAGAAGCATCGCCTTTATGAGCCCTATTATCAGACCTTCCGGAAACTCCACAGCGCGAACCGGAAGCTGTATAAGGGCCTGCGGAAATAAAAGCTCCCTTTACTTTTCGGGGCGGGTCGTGTAGAATATTGGAAAAGGATGACTGGAAAGAGCGATGGCTCTGCCCGGGAATCTAAGGTGCGGACAACCTGAGAGTGCCCGCGGACAAAGGAATACTGCTCTGTACTGACCGGGAGGGTACGCCCCGAACGGAAAGGCGGATGAGCTAATGAATCTGACAGCTCCTGCGCCTTTCGGCGCGGGAGTTTTTTTCTGGCGCATCTGAACGTGAAAATTTGAATATGGACGGATGCGGAGCGGTGATGAACAGGAGGAGAAAATGGAAAAGAGAGTCGCTATGCTTGCGATCGTTGTAGAAGATAACGAGCGGACGGAGGAACTGAATCATGTGCTTCATGAATACAGCGAGTACATTATCGGAAGACTGGGCCTGCCCTATCGGGATCGCAGTATTTCACTGATCAGCATTGCAATTGACGGACCGGCCGACGCGATCAGCGCCCTTTCCGGAAAACTTGGACAGATACCGGGGGTTTCGGCAAAGGCTGTATATGCAAAGCTGCCGGAGGACGCGTGAATCGTTTCTCTGCCGCAGCAGCGCCGGACGCAGCCGGCGGAACAGGCGTGAAAGCTTCATCGGATGCGACACGTGCCAAAACTGTGTCGGGCGCTGCTGATTCACCGGATATGCCCGGCGACAGGATTCGAATCTTGCTTGGCAGATTGGAGCGTGAGCATAGTCTCAGCCGGGATGAATGGGTCTATCTGTTTGAACATCGAGATGCGAAGAGTCTGGAATACCTGAAACAGAAGGCCCGCGCCGTCGCCGACCGGTATTTCGGGAAGGATATCTATACCCGCGGGCTCATCGAATTTACCAACCACTGCAGAAATGACTGCCTCTACTGCGGAATCAGGCGAAGCAACCGGAACGCGGAGCGTTACCGTCTGACCCGGGAAGAGATCCTGCAGTGCTGTGAAGACGGATACACGCTGGGTTTCCGGACCTTTGTGCTCCAGGGCGGTGAAGACGAGTCGTATTCAGATGAGGATATCGTCGAAATCGTCCGGAGCATCAAAGCCGGATTCCCCGACTGCGCGGTGACGCTGTCCATCGGGGAGAAAAGTCGTGCTTCATATCTGCGCTTCTTTGAAGCCGGAGCGGACCGGTATTTGTTGCGGCATGAGACAGCGGATTTCGGCCATTATCGGCGGCTGCATCCTCCGGAACTTTCTCCGGAGCACCGCAGGGAATGCTTGTGGAATCTGAAAGAAATCGGTTATCAGGTGGGCACCGGGTTCATGGTCGGAGCACCGGGACAGACGGCGGAATGTCTGGCTGAGGATATGCTGTTTATCCGCGAGCTGGAGCCTCATATGGTTGGCATAGGGCCCTTTGTACCCCATCACGAAACGCCCTTGGCAAAGGAGCCGGGAGGCTCGGTGGAGTTGACTTTGTGGTGCATAGGTGTGCTCCGCCTCATGCTCCCTCAGGCTCTGATTCCTGCGACGACAGCACTGGGAACTATTGCGCCGGACGGACGGGAGCAGGGGATACTTGCCGGAGCCAATGTAGTGATGCCGAATCTGTCGCCGGTGGCGGTACGGAAGAAATATGAACTTTATGATAACAAAATCTGTACAGGAGAGGAAGCTGCAGAATGCCGCTTCTGCCTGGCAGGGAGAATGGAACGGATCGGATATCACATTGCGGTATCCAGAGGAGATCATCCATCGAGAAGAAAGGAAGAAGCAGATGTATGATATGATGTCGCCGCGCGCGGAGGAATTTATTAACCATGAGGAAATTCTGAAGTGTCTTGAGTACGGCGAGAAGAACAAAGACAACCGGGAACTGATTGACGAAATTCTCGAGAAAGCGCGTTTGCGCAAGGGGATTTCTCATAAAGAGGCGATCGTACTTCTGAATTGCGAGCTGGAGGACAAAAATCAGGAAATTTATGCTTTGGCGGAGCAGATAAAAAAAGATTTTTACGGAAATCGAATCGTGATGTTCGCGCCGCTGTATCTTTCCAACTACTGTGTGAACGGCTGTGAATACTGTCCCTACCACCAGCGGAATAAGGATATCCCGCGGAAAAAACTGACGCAGCAGGAAATCCGGGACGAGGTTATCGCTCTGCAGGATATGGGGCACAAAAGGCTGGCCATCGAATCCGGGGAGGATCCGGTGAATAACCCGATCGAGTACATCCTGGAGTCCATCAATACGATCTACAGCATCAAACACAAGAACGGGGCGATCCGTCGGGTGAACGTGAATATCGCGGCTACAACGCCTGAGAACTACAGAAAACTGAAGGATGCGGGCATCGGAACGTATATTTTGTTCCAGGAAACCTACCACAAGGAAAACTACGAGCGGCTGCACCCCACGGGGCCTAAGCACGACTATGCATACCATACGGAGGCAATGGATCGGGCCATGGACGCCGGAATCGACGATGTGGGGCTGGGGGTGCTGTTTGGCCTGAACAACTACAAATATGATTTCATCGGGATCCTGATGCATGCGGAGCATCTGGAGGGGGCGAAAGGCTGCGGCCCCCACACCATCAGTGTCCCGAGGGTGCGCCCGGCGGACGACATCGATCCGGAGGTGTTCGACAACAGTATTTCTGACGATACCTTTGCAAAAATCGTCGCCTGCATCCGCATCGCTGTGCCGTACACCGGGATGATCGTTTCCACGCGGGAAAGTCAGAAAACCCGGGAGCGCGTGCTGCATCTGGGGATTTCGCAGATCAGCGGAGGATCCAGAACCAGTGTCGGCGGGTATGTGAATGAGGAACGTCACGACGAAACCGCGCAGTTCGATGTCAATGATCTGCGGACGCTGGACGAAGTTGTGAACTGGCTGATGGGAATGGGCTATGTTCCCAGCTTCTGCACGGCGTGCTACCGCGAGGGGCGCACCGGCGACCGATTCATGTCCCTTCTGAAGAGCGGACAGATTGTCAACTGTTGTCATCCCAATGCACTGATGACTCTGAAAGAGTATCTGGAGGATTATGCCTCACCGGAAACAAAGGAAATCGGGGACGCGCTGATAGCGCGCGAGCTTGACGTAATCACAAACCCTGTGGTAAGGGAGAAGTGTGAAGCCTACCTGAATAACATCCATACAGGCGAAAGAGATTTCAGATTTTAAAACTGCGGCGCTGCCGAGCGGGACGTAACGACGTGCATGACTCGCGTTGGCACCGCTGCGACTTGCGACAGTACACTGCGCACGACGATATTGCGGCAACTTGCGCTACGAGTTGCGACAGTGCCGCGTACCGCGATGACTTGCGCGACAGTGCACTGCGTCATGCCGACGAAGGCTCGCGAAACCTGGCTATACGAAAAGCCTCGATGAACGACGGGAGGAATATATATGAGTTTGAACGACACGCCCTCCGGCGAACGGATCCATATCGGGTTCTTCGGCCGCCGAAATGCCGGGAAATCCAGCATTGTCAACGGCGTTACGGGACAGAAACTGTCCATCGTTTCCGACCGGGAAGGAACGACGACGGATCCCGTGTACAAGGCCATGGAACTTTTGCCTCTGGGACCGGTGGAAATTATTGACACGCCGGGGTTTGATGATGAAGGGACTCTCGGCGAACTTCGGGTTGAAAAAACCCGAGAAGTATTGCGCAAAACGGACATCGCGGTTCTTGTTATTGACGGAATACGCGGGGAAACGCCGGAGGACAGGGAACTTCAGCAGATTTTTATCAAGGAGAGGATCCCATTCATCATCGTATATAACAAGGCAGATCTGATGGATCCGGATACGGCTGCCGAAATCGAGGCCTGCCTCCAAACCGGAGCGATCGACGGTGCCGCAAACAGCGAAAAAACAATTGATAAGAAACAGCCGGCGATTCTTTGTGTCAGCACAGAGACGGGCCGGGGAATCCACAGACTGAAAGAGACGCTGGCTGCTCTGGTACCGAAAAAAACGGACGTGCCTCCACTTGTCAGGGATTTGCTTTCCCCCGATGATCTTGTGGTGCTGGTAATCCCTATTGACGAGTCGGCTCCGAAGGGTCGCCTGATCCTGCCCCAGCAGCAGGCGGTTCGGGATATTCTGGATGCGGGCGCCACCGCCCTTGCCTGCCGGGAGACGGAACTTGCGGAAACGCTGAAGCGTCTGGGCCGTCCGCCGGAGCTGGTGATCACAGACAGCCAGGCATTTAAGGCTGTTGCGGAAATCGTTCCGGAATCCGTGCCGCTGACATCCTTCTCGATTCTGATGGCGAGGCACAAAGGCTTTCTGGATGCGGCTCTTGCCGCGGTGCCGGCTGTCGGCAGACTTTCTGACGGCGATCCTGTTCTGATTGCGGAAGGATGTACTCATCACAGACAGTGCAACGATATCGGCACGGTAAAAATTCCCCGCTGGCTCCGTGCATACTCTGGCGCGGATATCGTGGTCGAGACCTGCTCCGGGCGCGAATTCCCGGAAAAACTGGACGGATACCGTCTGGTGGTTCATTGCGGCGGCTGCATGCTGAATGAGCGAGAGATCCAAAGCCGTATGCGGCAGACAGTATCACAAGGTGTGCCGTTCATCAATTATGGCGTGCTCATCGCACTTGTGACAGGAATTCTTCCGCGCAGCATCCGCATGCTGAACAAAGGCGTCCCCACTGAAACCCATTGAAGCCCATTGAAAACTGCTGAAACTCTCTGAAGATCATGCCGGCAGCCCGGAGAGCCCTTTCGACGGGGCTGAATGTTAAACATCAAATCGCAAATTAACGATTACAAACCCGTTTAAAAGACCCTTGTTCGGGAAATCTGCCACATTTCTCGCAAAAAAACAAAAATGTGGCAGGTCTGACCGCCCTCTAACTCGTCCGGGGTCGTTCAAGGTTGTCCGGTTCTGCTCTGAACCTTAATCCGGAAACTACCTGTCGTGTTGTCAACTGATTCATCGTATTTGCATATCTTTTATCCCACAGGCCGCACACTTCTCATTGCGATCTGCGATAAACTCCCTTTCCGTTCACTTTTGACTTTTCTTCTTCATACCGGACATCTCCGGTATCATGCCGTCATGTTCATACCTGACGCTGCGCACCGCCGACTCTTTTTATCTTGCACTTGAATGCAACTATATTTCCATTCGTGTATACGCCCATATATCCATACATACACTCATATACCTATCCCGAACTGTAAGAGTGTGTATCCACAGTCGTTAATACTTTCGGAACATCAGCGTTTCATGTATATTTGGATGCGAAACCATGCGGCAAGTCGATCCGGCAATGGAAAAATTGTCGGGGGATTCGACAACAAAAAGCTGCGCCCGGATATCCGGCAACAGAAAAATAAGAAATTCAACCCATAGAAAAAAAGAAATCCGACACACAGAAAAAGGGGGTTGACAGTTCAACCGCCGTCTGTTATTATACTTAAAAATATTTAGTTAAAATATTTTAATTAAATATTTTTAAATTATATCGTGCGATCTCACGCGACAACTCGAAACATCGCATGCAACCGCATGAGTTATCTTATGGAGCCGTGCGAAATACTGTGTAAGGCCGCGTGGATTATCTCGCGAGGGAACAAGCAAAAACTGCTTATGGAACAGAGCGTCCGGTCATGGAGACCGGCAGACGAGGAGGTACCCGTTATGAATTTTGAGAAAATCAAGGAAATTATGGTAGACACATTGAGCTGTGATGAGGAAAAGATCCGGCCTGAGGCGAGAATCGCGGAGGATCTTTCCATTGATTCACTGGATGCCGTGGAACTGGTCATGGCGTTGGAGGAAGAGTTTGATATCAAGATTCCGGATGAGGAGCTTGGCAAGATGAAAACTGTCCAGGATATCGCGGACTGTGTCGCCAGATATCAGGCGTAACGCGGTTCCTCGGTTTTGCAGGAAACAGTCAGGCGGGAAGCAGGCAGGAAAATGGAAAAGAAAGAGATATTCGATCTTATAAAAAAATTCGAGAGGTCTGAGCTGACTGCGCTGGAATATGAGGCGGACGGCGATAGGCTTCGCCTGGAAAAGACGGAGAAGAGAGATGGGGTTACTGAGGAACTGCTGAGACAGCTTCTTTCTCTTGTGGCGGCAGGCACAAAAAAAGAGTCGGAGATGAGAGGCGGTATGCTTTGTGCGGGCGCCACAGAAAATACTTCGGGTTCTGGCGCTCCACTAGCTTCTCCAGACTCTGATTTGCTGAGGGGAGTCGATTCGCCGGGAATCTCGCCGGAGTCTTCGGACACTTCTCCATCACCTGACTTGTCGGGTGGGATCGCGACGCCGGAAACCGTCAAAGCGCCTCTGGTTGGAATTTTCTATCGCGCTGCAGCGCCGGGAGCAAAACCTTTTGTGGAAATCGGCGATACGGTCAAAAAAGGGGAGGTTATGTGCATCATTGAGGCCATGAAGGTCATGAATGAAATTAAGGCTCCTTGTGATCTGACAGTAACGAAGGTTCTGGGGGTCGACGGTGAACTGGTGGATTGCGGAAGGACACTGTTCGAGGTGGAAAAATGCTGAGAAGGGTACTTATTGCCAATCGCGGAGAGATTGCAGTTCGGATTATCCGGGAATGCAGGGACGCATCAATTGGTACGGTGGCGGTTTATTCGGAGGCTGATCTCAACGCCCTTCATGTAATGCTCGCCGACAAGGCTGTCTGCATCGGGAAGGCCCCTTCTGCCCTGAGTTACCTGAACATGGAGAACATTATTGAAGCAGCCAGGGGAACCGGATGTGAGGCGATTCATCCGGGCTTCGGGTTTCTCTCGGAAAATCCTGAATTTGCAGCTTTGTGCAGGGAAAACGGACTGATCTTCGTCGGTCCTCCGGCGCAGGTGATTGAGAAACTCGGGAACAAAGCTGAGGCCAGGAAGACCATGAAAGCGGCCGGAGTGCCGGTGGTGCCGGGATCTGACGGACCCGTGGAGACCGTGGAGGATGCGGAAACGATTGCGGAACAGATTGGATATCCTGTGCTGATCAAGGCCTCTGCAGGCGGAGGAGGCCGAGGAATGCGCGTGGCGGAGAATTCCGGTGAAGTGCGCCGGGCCTTTGAGGACGCACGGCTGGAGGCTGAGAAGTGTTTTGGAGACGGAACCGTCTACTTGGAAAAGTTGGTTCGAAATCCCCGGCACGTTGAATTTCAGATTCTCGCTGATCAGTATGGCAACGTGATTCATCTGGGCGAACGGAACTGCTCGATTCAACGCAGAAATCAGAAGATGATTGAAGAGGCTCCGGACTGGTGTCTGAGTGAGGAGCTTCGTGCGCGGATGGGAGCGGATGCGGTGAAGGCTGCTCGGGTCGCGGGGTACCGGAACGCAGGAACTGTGGAATTCATTGTGGACGGAGATCGTTACTACTTCATCGAGATGAACACGAGACTGCAGGTGGAGCATCCGATTACAGAGATGATCACCGGGGTCAATCTTGTCAGAGAGCAGCTGAGAATCGCGTCGGGACTTCCGCTGGAAATCAGTCAGCAGGACGTCCGAACCCGGGGGCATGCCATCGAGTGCAGAATCAATGCGGAGGATATTTTCCGGAACTTCGCTCCCAGTCCGGGACATGTGGGGTTTCTGCACTTCCCTGCCGGCAACCATGTGCGCGTGGAAAGTGCTTTGTACAGCGGATGTGATATCAGCCCGTTTTATGATTCCATGGCGGCGAAGATCATAGTCTACGGTGACACCCGGCTGGAGGCTATCCGCAGAATGCGCCGTGCGCTGGGCGAAACAATCATCAAGGGCGTCAGGACGACGCTTCCGATCCAGCATTTGATCATGTATCATCAGGACTTTCTCCGGGGGCACTACAACACGGGGTTTATTGAGAACAATCTGGAGGAACTGATCAGTATCTATGAGGCAGCAGGAGGCCGAAATGAATCCATTCAGTGAACGGAAAGACATTCTGAACGCAATCAATCGGGTGATTCGTCCGGAGACAGGAAACGGTGAGCGAAGTGACGACGGGGAAGTTCTGGAATGCAGGGCCTGCGGAAGCCGCTCCACAAAGGGAGAACTGCGCGAGAATTTGTATGTCTGTCCCCATTGTGGGTTTCACAGCAAGGTTTCTGCCCGGAGCAGGATACGCATGATAGCCGACAAGGGGAGCTTCCGAGAACTCTCCAGAACGCTGGAAGGCTCGGATCCGTTGGATTTTCCGGGATACCGCGAAAAGACAGCGCAGGCTCGTGAGACAACCGGGCTGCGGGAGGCCGTGATCACTGGTACCTGCCGTATCGACGGCTATAAGGTGGTTATTGCCGTGATGGACAGCCGGTTTCTGATGGCCAGTATGGGAATGGCGGTGGGAGAGAAAATTACCCGCGCCTGCGAGTACGCAGTCAAGAAGAAGCTTCCGCTGATAATCTTTTCCGCATCCGGAGGAGCTCGCATGCAAGAGGGGATTCTGTCTCTAATGCAGATGGCGAAGACCTCTGCGGCAATCGCAAGGCATGATGAGGCCGGTCTTTTGTATATCAGCGTCCTAACGAACCCGACGACCGGGGGCGTCACAGCGAGTTTTGCGAGCCTGGGGGACGTGATTCTGGCAGAGCCGGGAGCGCTCATCGGCTTCGCCGGTCCCAGAGTCATCGAGCAGACGATAGGAGAGAAGCTGCCTGAGGGATTTCAGCATGCGGAGTTTCAGCGGGAGCACGGATTCGTGGATGTGGTAGTTTCCCGGCCGGAAATGAGGGAAACGCTGGCGCGCCTTCTTCGACTGCATCAACAGTGAAAGCACAGATGCGCAGGAACTCCGCGACCGTATCAGAGGACAAAGCACGGGGATGCAGGGAATCCACTCCTGCACCAGAGGAGAAAAGTACAGATGGACAGAGAATTCACGGCTGCGGATCGGGTTCTGTCAGCCAGAGATCAGAAAAGACCGACGTGCAGGGAGTATATCGACCGTATCTTTCATGACTTCACGGAACTTGCGGGAGATCGGGTTTTCGGGGAGGATCCCGGCATTCTCGGCGGAATCGGAAACTTTCACGGGGTTCCGGTTACGGTGATTGGACAGCAGAAGGGAAGAAGCCTGGAAGAGAATCTGAAGTACCGTTTCGGGATGCCGAATCCGGAGGGTTATCGGAAAGCTGTACGGCTGATGAAGCAGGCAGAGAAATTCGGCCGCCCTCTGATAACCTTTGTTGACACCCCGGGAGCGTATCCGGGAAAGGAGGCAGAGGAAAGAGGTCAGGGAGAAGCCATCGCGCGGAGCATCGAGGTGATGAGCCGGCTTGAGGTTCCATGCATCGCCGTTTTCATCGGAGAAGGTGGAAGCGGCGGGGCGCTGGCACTGGCTGTGGCGGACCGGATCGTCATGCTGGAGAACAGCATCTTTTCAATTTTGTCGCCGGAAGGCTTCGCCAGTATTTTGTGGAAGGATGCCGGACTATGGAAAGAGGCGGCGGAGGCGATGAAACTGACAGCGGAGGATCTCAGCCGGCTCGGAATCTGTGATGTTATCGTGCAGGAGCGGGATATCGCGGAGGAAGCCGGGCGGGACCGACTCTTCGTGGATACGGATCGGGTGATCTGGGAGCAGCTTGAGCCGCTTCTGAAACTCAACGGCCGGGAACTTCGTCGGGGAAGATACAGAAAACTCAGGAACATAGGAAATTTCAATGGCAGGAATTAAGATAACCGGGTACGGCTGTGCCCACGGAGACAGAACTGTAACAAATGAAGAACTGGCGCGTGTTGTGGATAGCAGCGACGCGTGGATACGCAGCAGGACCGGGATCGAAAGCAGATATTTCGCGGATAACCGGTCGAATCTCGATATGGCCTGTGAAGCAGCAGAGATGGCGTTTCAGCGTTGGGGCGGAGATCGGGGAGCCGTGGATCTCCTGCTGGTATGCACATTTACGCCGGATCTGGCAACGCCTTCAGTGGCGTGCGGAGCGGCGGGGAGGTTGGGACTTTCACAGAAAGTTATGTGTCTGGATATCAACGGTGCCTGCTCGGGATTTGTGTACGGCTGCACTCTGGCACACGCCATGCTTACCGCCGGAGATGCACGCTGTGCACTGGTCATCGGAAGTGAGAAGATCTCTCCGCTGATGGATCTGACGGAGCGGGGAAGCGCGATTCTTTTCGGGGACGGAGCGGGAGCCGTGGTGCTGGAGGCAGATGGAACAAAGGAATTCGCTTCGTATTCCGACTGTATCCCGGAGTCGGAGACACTCTTCTGCGAGCGATTCGATCCGGCGATCATGATGAAGGGACAGGAGGTCTATCGATTTGCTGTCAATGCGGTTCCGGAAAGCATTTACGGAGTTCTCCGCAGAGCCGGGAGAAGAGTGGAGGATGTGGACTGGTTTATCTGTCATCAGGCAAATCTCAGAATTCTGCGCAGCGTCGCGGGGAAACTGGATGTGGGAATGGAACACTTTTATGTGAATATCCAACGGTATGGGAATACATCGGCGGCCAGCGTCGCTATCTGTCTCAGCGAGATGCTGGAAAAAGGATTGCTGAAACCGGGACAGAGAGTCATCATCACCGGCTTCGGAGCGGGGCTGACATGCGGATCGATTCTGCTTACCGTATAGCACCTGCGACGAAACACAGAGTCCGCGACGCAGCAGGGAGTCCGAGGCGGAGCGCAGTACTTGCGATGCAGCACGGAGTCCGCGGCGGAGCACAAGGTGCGCGGCGGAGTATAGCGCCCGCGGTGGAATATAGAGGGCAAAGCAAAATAGGAGGAATATGGATATCAACAAAATGTTCGGGATAGAATTCCCGATTTTTCAGGGAGGCATGGCGAACATCGCGACCGGGGAATTCGCTGCGGCTGTTTCCAATGCCGGCGCCATGGGAATTATCGGAGTCGGAGGTATGGACAGTGCTGATTTACGGGAGAATATCCGGCGCTGTAAAGACAGAACGGCTCGCCCCTTCGGCGTCAATATCATGCTGATGAACCCCTGTGCGGACGAGATGGCGGAAATCGTCTGCCGGGAGGGGGTTTCCCTTGTGACTACCGGAGCGGGGAACCCTGGGAAATACGTAGAACGGTGGAAAAAAGCAGGGATACGGGTTTTTCCGGTGGTATCGTCTGTGGCGCTGGCAAGACGTCTCGCCGCTTCGGGTGTGGACGGACTGATTGCAGAGGGATGTGAAAGCGGCGGTCATATCGGAGAACTGACCACGATGACGCTGGTTCCGCAGGTCGCTGATGCGGTGGATCTTCCGGTAATTGCGGCCGGAGGCATCGCCGGAGGCCGTCAGATGGCGGCCGCTGAGATTCTGGGTGCCTCCGGCGTGCAGATCGGTACGATTCTGCTTGCCAGTGAGGAATGTCCGATTCATCAGAACTATAAAGACGCGCTGATCCGGGCGAAGGACAACGATACTGTAGTTACAGGAAGAACCGTAGGGGCGCCGGTGCGGATATTGAAAAATCCCATGGCCCGGGAATATCTGAGAAAAGAACGGGCAGGTGCGGAGAAAATGGAGCTGGAAGCCTTTACGCTGGGTTCGCTGCGCAAGGCGGTGATGGAGGGCGATGTCAGAAACGGTTCGCTTATGGCGGGACAGGTGGCGTCGCAGATCAAGGAGATCCGCCCGGTTCGGGAGATCCTGGAACAATTGGAGAAGGAATATGAAGAAATTGCTGGATAAGCTGTCAGTCCCTGTAATTCAGGGAGGCATGGGAATCGGGATCTCCATGGGAGGACTCGCCGGAGCTGTGGCTGCGGAGGGCGGAATGGGAGTCATCTCCACTGCGAATATCGGATTTCGTGAGCCGGATTTCCGGGAAAATCCGCTTGTCGCCAATATTCGGGCACTGCGGCAGGAGATCCGCAAAGCGCGGGAAATCGCGGGAGGACGCGGACTGATCGCGGTAAACGCCATGGTGGCGACAACGGAGTTCGCGGTCATGGTCCGGGAAGCGGTTCGCGCTGGAATCGATGCGGTGATCAGCGGCGCCGGATTGCCTCTGACCCTTCCGGAGGCTGCTGGAGAAGGGGCTCTTCTCGCACCTGTCGTGTCGGGAGACAGGGCCGCAGCTCTTCTGTTGAAACACTGGGAACGCAAGTTCCAATGCCGACCGGATTTTGTTGTCGTAGAAGGCAGCAAAGCCGGAGGGCATCTCGGGTTCCGTAAGGAGGAACTGCTCGATGGCACAGCCAAAAGCCTGCGGGATACGGTGAAGGCGGTGAAACAGAAGGTAGGAGATATACCTGTATTCGCGGCTGGGGGCGTTTTCAGCAGAAAGGACATTGATGAAATTTGCCGGGCCGGCGCGGCAGGAGCTCAGATTGCAACGCGTTTCATCGCGACGGATGAGTGCGACGCCAGCCAGGGGTATAAGGATGTGATACTCGCGGCCGGCGAGGAGGATGCGGTGATTATCGACAGTCCGGTGGGGATGCCCGGGAGAGCACTGCGCACGCCTTTGATTGAAAGAATCCGGACACAGGGGCGCATCCCGCCCCAGAGCTGCATGAACTGCATTGTGACCTGTGATCCCGGAACTACAAAATACTGTATCAGCCGGGCGCTGATCGCGGCATATCACGGTGACCTGGAGAACGGACTGTTTTTCTGCGGGAGCAATGTGGGACGGGTGAACCGACAGGTTACCGTGCATGAACTGATAAAGGAGTTGACGAAATGAAAACTGCAATTTTGTTTGCCGGACAGGGTGCGCAGCATGTCGGCATGGGAAAAGATTTTTATGCCGAATATCCGGGGTTCCGTCGGGTGTTCGACCTGCTTCCGGAGGAGCAGCGGCGGATCGCCTTCGAGGGGCCGGCAGAGGAACTGAAGAAGACAGAGAACACCCAGCCGATTATGCTGGCCTTCGCTCTCGGCGTGTACCGGGTGCTGCAGGAACATGGCTTTGTTCCCGACATGGCTGCAGGCCTCAGCCTCGGTGAATATTCCGCACTCGCTGCTGCGGGAGTCTTCGACGACAAAACAGCGGTCGAACTTATTACGTTCCGCGGAAAGCAGATGGCGAAGGCTTCAGAGGGAACGGATACCGTGATGAGCGCGGTAATCGGGCTGGAACGGGAAGCGGCAGAGAACGCGTGCCGCGAAGCGCAGAGTGAGGGGGATGTTGAAATCGCCAATTATAACTGCCCCGGCCAGATCGTGGTGTCCGGAACGGAAGCGGGAGTCACCGCCTGTGAGAGGAATGCGAAGGAACTGGGAGCACGGCGGTGCATACGCCTCGAGGTCAGTGGACCATTCCATACATCGTATATGAAACCGGCGGGGAAAGCTCTTGCAGAATATTTCCGTGGCAGGACATTCGGGAGGATGGAGTTTCCGGTGGTATTCAATTGCCTGGGAAGAGAGAAAACCGGAGCAGAAACCGTCAGAGAACTGCTGGTCAGGCAGGTTTCCGGCAGTGTGTATTTTGAGGATACCATACGGTATATGGCGGAGCGCGGAGTGACCAGAACTCTGGAGATCGGACCGAGGAGAGCACTTTCCGGCTTTGTGCGCAAGACAGATAGGAACATCGAAACGATGAGTATTGAGACGACGGAGGATCTCGGGAAGGTGATAGCATGGACAGAGAAACAGCAGTAATTACCGGCGGAAGCCGGGGCATAGGCAGAGCCGTCGCACTGAAGCTGGCGGAGAGGGGCTGCGACACGGTGATAAATTACGCCGGGAACAAAGAAAAAGCGGAGGAGACCGCCGCTCTCTGCCGGGAGTACGGTGTGTCGGCTGTGACCGTGCAGGGAGATATCGCGCGGAAGGAGGACTGCGAGAGAATCCTTCAGGCCGCTCTTGAAAACTTCGACCACATTGACATTCTGGTCAATAATGCGGGGATCACGAGGGACAATATCATCATGCGGATGAGTGATGAGGAGTTCGATGCGGTCATCGACACAAATCTGCGGGGCACTTATCATATGATGAAGCTTGTCTCGCGGCCGATGATGAAGCAGCGCTACGGTCGAATCGTCAGCCTGGCGTCGGTGGTGGGCCTGATGGGAAACAGCGGACAGATCAATTATGCGGCCAGCAAAGCCGGTGTCATTGGGATGACAAAATCTCTTGCCCGGGAGCTTGCGTCCCGGAATGTGACGGTAAATGCGGTGGCGCCGGGATTCATCGAGACTGATATGACGGCCGTGCTGACAGAGGCCGCGGCAGGGATCATGAGAGGAATGATTCCTCAGGGTCGTCCGGGAACTCCGGAGGAAGTGGCCGCGGCGGTGTGCTTCCTGGCCGGAAGAGAAGCCGGATACATCACAGGACAGGTGTTGTGTGTAGACGGCGGAATGTGTATGTAGGGGGAACAAAATGAAGAGAAGAGTAGTCATCACAGGTATGGGAGCGATCTCTCCCATCGGCAATTCGACTGAGGAACTGTGGAGAAGTGCGGAAGCCGGAGTCTGCGGAATCGGACCTGTTACAGAATATGACAGCACCGGCATGAAGGTGCAGGTCGCAGCGGAGGTGAAGGATTTTGATCCTGCACGGTATATGGATAAAATGGAGGCGCGGCGGACCGCACGTTTTACGCAGCTCGCTATCGGCGCGGCGGACGAGGCCTTTCTGCAGAGTGGCCTCGCACCGGACAGAGTGGAATCGTACCGCTGCGGGGTGAACATCTCCAGCGGCATCGGCGGACTGGATGTTATCGAGAAGGAACATCTGAGGGGCCTCAAACGTGGATTTGACCGTGTATCGCCACTCTTTGTCCCGTCAGCGATCTGCAATATGGCGGCGGGAGTCGTCGCTATACGCCTGGGTTTTCGAGGGAGCTGCACCTGTGTGCTTACGGCCTGTGCGTCTTCTGCGAATGCGATTGGGGAGGCGTTCCGCAGTATTCGTGACGGATATGCGGATGTGATGGCGGCCGGCGGCTCAGAGAGCTGTATTACCGATCTGGGCATGGGAGGATTCACGGCCATGAAGGCTTTGTCTGAGGAAACAGACCCGCAGCGTGCGTCCATCCCCTTCGACGCGGAGCGGGAAGGATTTGTTATGGGAGAAGGCGCCGGGATCGTGATCCTGGAGGAACTTGAGCATGCAAGAGACAGAGGGGCATCAATTCTGGGGGAAATCGCCGGATACGGGGTCAGCTGTGACGCGCATCATATGACTGCGCCGCTGGAGGATGGAAGCGGTGCGGCCCGGAGCATAACGGAGGCGATCCGTGACGCCGGAATCCGGCCTGAAGAGGTGGGATACATCAATGCACACGGAACGGGAACTCCGATGAACGACCGGTGCGAGACCGCGGCAGTGAAGCTTTCCTTCGGGGAACACGCCCGGAGACTGACCATGTCTTCCACAAAGTCTATGACGGGGCATACGCTGGGCGCCTCCGGCGCGCTTGAGACAATTCTGACCGCAAAAACGCTGGCTTGCCAGATTGCTCCACCCACGATAAACTATCAGGTGGCGGATCCGGATTGTGATCTGGATATCGTTCCGAACAAAAGCAGGAAGATCGACACGGAGTATGCCATGACGAACTCCTTCGGGTTCGGCGGACATAACGCGTCGCTGATTTTAAGGAGGGTTTAATATGCAGCTGAATATCAGTCAGATCCAGAAGATTCTGCCTCACCGGTACCCGTTTCTGCTGATCGACAGGATAACGGATATGGAGGAGGGAAAGTGGGCCAGCGGGATCAAGTGTGTTTCTGCCGGGGAGATGCAGTTCTTAGGACATTTTCCGGATTATCCGGTGATGCCGGGGGTGCTGATTATAGAGGCGCTGGCTCAGACAGGCGCAGTGGCGCTTCTCAGCGAGCCGGAAAACAGAGGCAAACTGGCCATGTTCGGCGGCGTCCGCAACTGCCGTTTCAAGAGAGAGGTACTGCCGGGCGATGTGCTGGAACTGTACTGCGAAATCGAGTCCCGGCGCGGTCCCATGGGCTTCGGAAAGGCTATCGCCAGCGTGGGGAGCGAGATCGTCGCCCAGGCCAGACTGTCCTTTGTCATCAAGGATTCAATTGAAAAATGATAAAGAGTTTGGTAAAATCGACACATAAGGAGAGTGCCGAGATGTTAGAGCAGAATTTTTCCCGTGTGTATAATAAATTCAAGCTTCTTTTGTACACCCGTGTGCTGAAGGACTTCAATGATAAAAAGGAAGAAGCGTTGTCCACTCTGGAGGTGATCTGCATGGAAATCATCGTGGCGCTGGGTGAACCGACGGTCAACGAGTTCGCCAGATTCGCCAGGATGTCGGCGCCCAACGCGGCGTACCGGGTCAGCAAACTGTGCAATAAGGGATATATTGAGAAAATCCAGAGCCAGGAGGATAAGCGGGAATATCACCTCCGCCCCACCGGAAAGTATCAGGAAAACTACGGAGACGCCTTTAACTATATTGACGTCGTTTCCGGACGGATAAAGAAGCGTTTCGATGCGGCAGACAGCGAGAAACTCGATCGTATGCTGGAGATCATTGCCGATGAGCTCATGCCTGAGGTGGATACCATCCGGAACTGCGAATAGCGGTTCGCTCTATGGAGGGAAACAGAAAGGGAAAAGAGAGTTTATGCCTGAATTCAGTGTCAGACGTCCATACGTGGTTCTTGTGGCGGTGCTTGCGCTTTGTGTCCTCGGAATAACCGGGTTTACCCGTATGACGACGGATTTTCTTCCGGAGATGAACCTGCCCTACATGGTGATCGTTACCAGCGACCCCGGCGCGTCGCCCCAGAAGGTGGAGAGCGAAATTACCAATCCTGTGGAGGACGGAGTATCAACGCTTCCGGGAATCAAAAATGTCACCAGCACCTCGGCTGGCAACGTCAGTCAGGTTATGCTGGAGTTTGAGACGGACACTAATATGGACAGTGCCATGGTCAAGGTGACGTCGGCAGTGAATCAGCTGGAACTTCCGGACGGAGCGGGAAAACCGTCTGTGATGGAGGTCTCCATGGACATGATGCCGGTTCTCTACGTCAGTGTTGACAAAGAAGGACTGGAGGGCGGCGAACTGTCCCGCTATATTGAGGATAATGTCGTGCCGGACATCAAACGTCAGGACGGCGTTGCCAGCGTTCAGACCGAAGGCATGGTTCAGGACTCTGTTCAGGTGAAGTTGAATCAGAAAAAAATTGATGCGGTCAATAAAAGAATCCGTGCCGCAGCGCTGTCGAAACTGCAGGAGGCAAAAGAAAAGCTGGATCGTGGACAGGCGCAGCTGAATGAGGCGAAAACCACGCTGCAGAAGCAGAAGGACAGCCTGAGCCGACAGCAGAAGAAGTCGGCCGGTGAAATGGCAAAATTTACTCGGACGATGAACACCCTTCTGGCTGCGAAAGCAGCTCAGCAGTCACAGGTTACATCACTGTCCGCTTATACGGCGGCGCTGAACGCTGAAAAGGCGCTGTACACTCAGAACGATCCATCCAGTTCGAGAATAGGTGAGATTGAAACGGAGCTTCGGAATCTCAGGACGAAGTCGGCTGCGGCACAGGCGGCAGCCGATAAAAGCAATGAACAGATTGACAAGGCACTGAAAAACTATAATAAAGTGGAGGCCGGGAAGATTACCGCGGCTGCTGCCTTCGGCGGCGCCAGCGCACAGATCGCTATAGCGGAGGCCAGCCTGAACGACAGTCAGAAGGAACTGGAGCAGGGATATGCGAACTACCGGAGCGGACGGAAGAAGGCTCTGGCGAACGCCAACGCGAATCAGCTTTTGTCTCTGGATACTCTTTCTAAATTAATCACGGCGGAGAATTTCTCCATGCCTGCCGGCTACGTCACCGGAGGGAATCGACAGTACCTGGTCCGCATCGATGAGGAAGCGAAGAGCGCCGGCGCTGTCGGAGACATGGTGCTGACCAGCATAGACGGAGTCGGTGACATCACGGTGGACAGTGTGGCCGATGTGAAGATTGAGGATAACGGCAGTGAGACCTACGCAAGAGTAAACGGAAGGGATGCTGCTGTTCTTGCGGTGTATAAAGCCAGTGCGGCCGGAACCTCAGCGGTATCGGATAATGTGAACGCCGCATTTGACCAGATGCAGAAGGAGCAGAAGGGGCTTGAGGTGACAACCCTGATGGATCAGGGTGAGTATATCAATGTCATTATCAGTTCGGTATTTTCTAATCTGATCTGGGGCGCGATTCTGGCATTTCTGGTGCTTCTGCTGTTCCTGAGAGATTTGCGGCCGACGCTCGTTGTGGCGGTATCTATTCCGCTGAGTGTGCTGTTCACGATTCTTCTGATGTATTTTTCGGATATTTCCATGAACATCATCTCCATGTCGGGGCTGGCGCTGGGTATCGGCATGCTGGTGGATAACTCTATTGTTGTGATGGAGAATATTTACCGGCTGCGCAATCAGGGAGTCAGTGCGGCTCAGGCGGCGGTTCAGGGAGCGGGGCAGGTCGCAGGAGCTATTGCCTCGTCTACATTGACGACCATCTGCGTATTCCTGCCGGTTCTGTTTACAAACGGACTGACAAGAGAACTTGTGCAGGATATGTGTCTGACCATCACGTTCAGTCTGCTGGCTTCTCTTGCCGTCGCTCTGACGGTTGTTCCATCGATTTCGGCGACGCTGATGCGGAATGTGAAGCCGAAGGAGCACCGGCTTCTGGAAAGGCTCATGGTACGCTATGAAAGGGCTCTGAGGTTCTGTCTCCGGAAGAAATGGGTTCCGGTTCTGCTGGCGGTCGTGCTGCTTGGGGTCTGCGCCGCCAGAGTAGCGAGCACCGGCGTGGTGATAATTCCGGAAATGTCCGGAACACAGATCAGCGTTGCGGTGGAAGGGGACCCGGAGGATGACCTGGAGGATAATTTCAAAGTGATGGATCAGGCCTCCCGGCAGATACGGGAAATCGACGGGGTGAAGACCGTAGGCGCTATGCAGTCTGCGACACTGTCCATGGGAATGATGGACAGCAGCTCGAGAAATTTCACAACTCTGGTACTGCTGCGGGATGACGCCGCGGATCAGAACCGGAAAATCGGCAGAAAGATCGAGAATATTCTCGACGGCCTGAACGTGAAGAGCTACACGGTCAGCACTGAGGCCATGAGCTCCTCCTCCCTGACGGGGAGCGGTCTTCAGGTGGACATTTACGGCGACAGCAATGAAAAGATCCTGAACATAAGCGACGACATCATGAGCATGGTGAAAAAGGAGAAGGGCTTTGAAAACGTGGTCAACGGTCAGGAGGCTGCGGACCCGGAAATCGTTCTGAACATCGACAAAGCAAAGGCCATGCGGCGCGGGCTGACTGTCGCACAGATATATCAGGCATTGGCAGAGAAACTGAAGGGTTCCCGGACGGCCACGCAGATTCAGATAAACGGGGATCAGATCGATGTGAACCTGAAGGACAGCCGCCGTCAGCTCACAAAGAAAAATCTGCTTGACTTCAGAATTTCCGGCACCACTACCGGTGCGGACGGCACTCAGACCACGAAAAAATACAGGCTCGGCGACTTCGCCACCTTCAAGGTTCAGGACGGAATCGCATCCATCGGCCATGACAACGGTTCCAGAATGATTTCCGTCAAGGCTGATACGAAGGACGGCTACAACACGACGCTGCTGTCCCGGAAGCTGGAAAAGAAACTGAGCGCATATCATGTCCCCGCAGGGTATGAGGTGAAGCTTGCCGGTGAAACAGAATCCGTCAACAAAATGCTTCGCGACATGGGACTGATGATGCTGGTGGCACTGATTCTGATTTATCTGATCATGGTGGCACAGTTCGCTAATTTCCTGTCGCCATTCATCGTCATGTTTACGATTCCTCTGGCATTTACAGGAGGATTTCTCGCGCTGATGATCACGGGAGAAGAGCTGTCCATGATTTCTCTGATGGGTTTTCTGATTCTGTCCGGAGTTGTGGTGAATAACGGAATTGTGTTCATCGATTATGCGAATCAGATGCGGAAAGCGGGAATGGACAGGGTGGAGGCGCTGGTGAAGACCGGAAGGGATCGCATGAGGCCGATTATGATGACCGCGCTGACGACGATCCTCGCAATGTCAGTGATGGCGCTGAGTCACGATGAAGGAGCAGAGATGGGCCGGGGCATGGCGATCGTCACCATCGGCGGACTGCTGTACGCCACTCTGATGACACTGTTCATCGTGCCGGTCCTCTACGACGCCTTCTATCACAAAAGAAATCGCCGCCGCCCCGGAGCCCTCCGGAGGAAATTCTTCCGCCGGAAGACATCGCAGGCCTGAGACAGCGAAGGCGAAGGCGTCGAACGCACCCACGGCACCGACAGGCGCCGACGAAGCTCCGGACTCAGAGCAGTCCGAGGGTTTTCAACACGAAAAGCCAGCCTGTCAGCGTGAACGCGGAGAAAAATGTTGTCAGCATCACTGTGCTGGAGGTCAGTGTACCCTCGTGCCCCATTTCGCGCGCCATGACGTAGCAGCTGACGGTGCTGCAGGAACAGCACATAATCAGAATTGCGACGAGCCTGTCCTGCCGAAATCCCAGTGTGACGGCGAGGGGAACAAAAATCAGTCCCAGTCCGATGAGCTTGATGAACGCACCGAGTCCGGCGGTTCGGATGCCGGAGAGCGCTTTCTGCAGATTAAAGGATGCGCCCATGGCCATGATGCCGAGAGGCGTAGCCAGCCGGGCCAGATTTTGTACGGTATGATCAAGGATGTTCCCCATGGGCAGGCGCAGCACGGACCACAAAAGACCGGCGAATATCCCGATCAGAATCGGATTGGTGATGATCCCGACCGCCGTTTTTCTCACCTGCGCCCGATTCATTCCAGTCCGTTTCATTTTGTTCCTCTCCGGCGTGAAAATCGTAAGAACGACTACAGCAGCCGCATTATACAGTGGAACCGCGCCCAGCATCATCAGCGGGGTCATGCCGGAGGTTCCGTAAAGGTTGGTGACCAGGGAAACCCCCAGGATGGCGGCGCTGCTGCGGTAGCTGACCTGAATGAATTCGCCCTGAACGCGCCGGTCCCTCAGCAGACAGGAGATGGCGACGCACAGCAGGATGGAGACCAGAGTCGCCAGAAAACAGAAAAGCACGAACCGCAGATCCCAGACGCGGCCGAAGTCTTCGCTGCACAGATCGTAGAACACCAGTGCCGGCAGAGCCACCCTGAATACAAAAGAATTCATTTTCGAAACAAAAGCATCATCAAATATTCCTATGCGCATAAAAAACATCCCCAGGAGCATGAGTAAAAATATGGGGACGACAGCGTTCAGACAGAAGATGAGGTTGTTCAGCATTTCATGCTCCTTTTTCTACAGATTAAACACGGTATTTTTCTTAGTCTATTATAGCGGCAAAGAGCATAATGTCAACGGATCTATATGGAATCGGAAACTGCGTGCCTTGGTCCCGTGTGATTCCGTCATTTCAACAGTTGCCATCACGCTCTTACAGGAGTATAATATTGAATCTGAAAAGAAAAATCCGCTGATGAATCCATCAATAGAAAGGGGAGACTTATGAATATTGTTTGCTTGGATATGGAGGGAGTGCTGGTTCCGGAAATCTGGATCGCATTTGCAGAGGAGACCGGAATTCCGGAGCTGAAAAGAACCACGCGGGATGAACCGGACTATAACAAACTGATGCGTTATCGCCTGGACATCCTGAAGGAGCACGGCCTGGGTCTGAAAGAAATTCAGGAAACCATCGGTAAAATCGATCCGCTGCCCGGAGCACGGGAATTTCTGGATGAACTGCGCCAGACCACGCAGGTGATTATCCTCAGCGACACCTTCGAGCAGTTCGCCAAACCGCTGATGGAAAAACTGAACTGGCCCACCATTATGTGCAACACGCTGGAGGTCGCGCCGGACGGTGAAATTACAGATTTCCATATGAGGGTGGAAAACTCCAAACTCAGTACTGTGAAGGCGCTGCAGTCTATCGGATATGAAACCATCGCGAGTGGAGACAGTCATAACGACCTGGCGATGATTCAGGCGAGCAAAGCCGGATTCCTGTTCCGCAGCACAGACGCCATCAAAGCAGAGCATCCGGAACTCCCGGCATATGAAGAGTTCAACGATCTCCTGGCAGCCATCAAGGCGGCGCTTTAGTTTTTGCGGAGGCAGCAGATGATGCAGAAGTCGAAGTCCTCCCGAAATCCGCGGAAGGCAAAGAAGCCGAAAGGCTCACCGACACTGAAGGAACCGCAATGTTCACAGGCACCGAAGAAGTCGACGGCTCGTCAGGATTCACGAGATACGCGGACAGACAGGGTGGTCAGAAAGGTGACGATGAAGCCGGGAACAATGCTGAATCCGGTACCGGTTGTGCTGGTTTCCTGTGCTGCCGACGGAAAACAGAATCTGATTACCATTGCCTGGACCGGCATCGTCAATTCCGAGCCGCCCACGACCTACATTTCGGTGCGGAAATCCCGTTATTCACATGAGTTAATCCGCCGAAGCGGCGAATTCGTTATTAATCTGGCGACGGAGTCGATTGCGGAAAAGGTGGATTTCTGCGGCGTACGCTCCGGGAGGGATGTGGATAAATTTGCGGAGTGCGGTTTCACGCCGGTTCCGTCGGATCAGGTTTCCGCGCCGCTTGTGGCGGAATCGCCGGTGAATCTGGAGTGCGTGGTGCGTGATGTGATTGAGTATCCCAGCCATGATATGTTCGTCGCAGAGATTGTCTGCGTTCACGGGAACAAAAACCTGTTCGGCGAGACCGGGCGGTTTTGTCTGGAAGAGGCCGGTCTCATTGCTTACAGCCACGGGGAATATTTCGGGCTGAAGCCCCGGCCGCTCGGAAGGTTCGGATATTCGGTAATGAAACCGAAAACCTGCCGCCGTATCCGGCGGGAGCAGAGGAACTCGCGAAAGCGCAGATAATTCCCGGGCACGGCCAGAGCTGCATATCAGCAGGCTCAGTCGCAGCGGGAGCCCGGACTGACGGCAGGCGTATGCCGTACAGTCGAAACGGAATGAAAAAGAATCGAAAAGATGCGGACAAAACGTTCCGCATCTTTTTCGTACCGGAATTAAATCACGATCAGCTCCAGAATGAATACAGTCAGACAGCTCATCCCTGCAACCAGAAACAGGCTTGCGCCGAACCAGGCGGCGAGAATGCCGACGATCATGGCTGCTGCACCGGAAAGAGGTGACTGGGTTGCGGTAAGGATAGCCGGGAATGTCATGACTGCCAGGGTCACATAAGGCACATAATACAGGAATGATTGAAAAAACTGATTTTCTATGGGGCGGCGGATCAGCGTGACCGGAAGAACCCGGCAGGCTGCCGTTGCCAGAGCCATGACGGCGATATAAATGTAAATATTATGCTGCATTTCCGGGGTCCTCCTTATTTACGGCCGCAGTTTTTTTTTTCACCGGGAAGGCGATGGCTGCGATAGCAGAGATCACCACGGTCAGAATGATTGTTCTGTTTCCCGCGGACAGCTCTTTCACCATCGGAAGCTGCGATGCGGCGTAACTGCTCGCGAAGCTGACGGCAACAAAAGCGCAGACGATTTTGTCTCTGCGTGCGGGCGGGATGATAACCGACAGGAACATTCCGTAGAGCGCGACACTCAGAGCACTGACAAGCCGCATAGGGAGAAGATTGCCCATGACGATTCCGAGTGCGGTTCCCACCGACCACATAGGCGCTGCGACCGTCCACGCCCCCAGCATATAGAAGGGATTGACACTGCCCGGACGGGCGATGGTGATGCCGAAGATCTCATCGGTAATGCACAGCCCGGTAATCAGCCGCTTCATCGGCGAGGTGTTTTCCGGGAGTCGCTGGTTCAGCGCGAATCCCATCAGAAGATAGCGCAGGTTGGTAATCAGAGTCATGACTGCCAGCTGAAACAGGGTGGCGTTTGCCGCGTACAAAGTAAAACCTATGTATTGTCCTGCGGAGGCGTAGGTCGTATAGCTTGCCAGAAAGCCCTGGAATGCGTTGAAACCGCAGTCTCTGGCGGTGATGCCGAGAGAAAAAGAAACGGCGAAGTATCCCAGCGCGATGGGGATGCCGTGACGCATGCCCTGCAGGAAAACAGCCCGGTTGGATTCCATTCAGATCAACTCCTTAACAGTAATTCTGCCTACAACTATAACACCGGCATTGACATAAGTAAAATTCATTTATATTATATTTACATAAGTAAAACTTATGTTATTGTGATTATATGTACTCATGAGCACTGTGAGTGCGGTATGATACACTAAGAAGTGCTGCGGGTGCGGTACTTGTGGAGAGATGCCCGGGAGTGAGGAGGCAAGACGATGAATGCACTGTCGAAAAGCCGGATTTTCTGCCGCGTGATGGAGAAGGGCAGTTTTACCGGAGTTGCGGAGGAGATCGGCTACTCTCAGAGTGCGGTCAGCCAGATAATAAGAGGCCTTGAGAAGGAACTGGGGACACAGCTGATTGAGCGGCGCAGGGAAGGGATTCGTCTGACGCCGGATGGCGTTCAGTATTTTCCGTATCTGCAGGCGATCTGCGGGGCGGAGGATGCGCTGGAGCGAAAGCGGAGAGAAATGCAGGGACTGGAAAACAGCATGATACGCATTCTTACATTTACGAGTGTCAGCCGCAACATACTTCCGCCGATGATGAAAAAATTCAGACAGGAATATCCCGGAGTTGATTTTCAGCTTAAGCAGGGAGATTATACCTCCATACGCAGAGATATTGTGAACGGCGAGGCGGATTTCGGATTTATGAGCACCGGAGACGCCAGTTATACAGACGTCAGAACTCATGTGCTCTATGAAGACGGAATGGTTGCGGTGCTGCCTGCAGGGCATCCGCTGACCGCCCGGAAGAGCGTGTCTTTGACGGAGCTGGCAAAGGAGCCCTTTATACTGCTGAATGAAGGCGAGGATTATAATACGGTGGAAACAGGATTTGCCCGGTACGGCCTTAAACCTCGCATCGAGTACGATGTGTATGATGATTATACGATTCTGGCGATGATCCGGCAGGGCTTCGGAGTGTCTATCCTGTTTCGGAAGGTCATCCAGGGATTTGAGAAAAATGTAGAGATCCGGGAGATCGATGAGCCGTTGAGCCGCACGGTTGCGCTGGTATGGCGGGACTGGAATACCATGCCGCTGGCGTCGCGGCGCTTTGCGGATTTCATTATTCGTCACATCCAAGATTATAACGGTTAACCGGCGTCCGCGGCTCCGGCGCCGCGGACGGTCTGTAGGCCGCAGATCATGCAAGCCCCGCCTGAATCAGGAACTTTGCACCGGCCAGTTCCCTGTGCAGGAGACGGGCGATATGGCGGTGCCGGAGCAGGCTGTCGCCCTGATGGTTTTTCAGATAATCGGCGATGGTCAGGGTCAGGGTCTTGCGGTTGGCGGCATCAGCGACATCCCGAAGAATGTCCTTAGCTCCGGCGGGATCAAGGTTTCGCAGGGTATTCAGAGACAAAATATGATCTGTCCGGACTGCGATATCCACATCGGCCCGCGCTGCGGCGACAGCGTCCGCCAGGCGATCCAGAAAATGCTCCCTGCCGTACAGCACCAGAGGATCCAGTTCGAAAATCTGGGCGCAGGCGTCCGCATTACGGAGCGTTTTTTTGTCGAAGGAGCCTTTGATAAATGTGAAGAATTCTCCGTCGTACACGCCGAATTCCTTCATGGCGTGCTGATATCCCAGACGTACCGTTCGCCTGGAGTTTTCAGGGTCGAAGACCAGAAAATCCCCAAGATCCCATTTGCTCCGGATCAGGCGGACGCCGGGTACACCTTCCGCCTGTTTCGGAAAATACCGTCCGGGGGCGTTCATGTAGACGGCGACGCATGAGGCAGCGCCGTGCTCCTGTGCCATGGGAACCGGTAGATTATTGGTGTATCCGCCGTCGATGTATTTGTGCCCGTCGATCTCATGGTACTGAACGGCAGGGAAGGCGGAAGCGGATGCTATGATGTAGTCTGCCAGCCGGCCCCTCGGAATGTCGCCGATCCAGAAGGGGCAGCCTTTCATGGAAGGAATTTCAGTCGTCAGAAGTCCCATCTCTATAGACGAACGGCGCACTGCCTCTTCGTCCAGAAATTCCCGGAGAAGTTTCCGGAGTCCGGAGATTCCCGCACCGCCCTGCTTTACAAATTCCTTTGCGAAGTCCTTTGTCGTAGCATGCGGGTCCACATCGAAGATCATGTCTGTTCCCAGACTTTTCCACAGCCCGTACATGCTGTCCGCATCTCCCTGGGCGATCATCGCCGCGTTCAGCGCGCCGACGGAAACGCCGACTACCATATCAAAATGCATATCCAGCTCCGTCAGAGCCTGCCATACTCCGGCCTCGTATGCGCCCCGGGAACCGCCTCCGCCGAGAACAAGCGCTGTTTTATCCTTTTTCATTGATGTTTCTCCTCTATCCGTGATATACTGATAATGCAAGTATACCCGATGAAGGGAGGACAGACAATGGATGAAAGACTAAAAAAGATTATTGACGCGAGCAGCAATATCGTTTTTTTCGGCGGCGCGGGAGTTTCCACGGAAAGCGGAATCCCGGATTTTCGTTCGGAAACCGGACTTTATCACGCACAGAAGGTCTATGGCCATTCGCCGGAGACGATGCTGTCGCATACATTTTACCGGCAGAATCCGGAACTTTTTTTCAGGTACTATAAGGAAAACCTGATCCACACGTCGGCAGAGCCCAACGACGCTCACAAGGCTCTGGCCAAGCTGGAGGCGGACGGTAAGGTGAAAGCCGTCGTGACGCAGAATATCGACGGACTGCATCAGAAGGCGGGGAGTCGGAACGTCTATGAACTTCACGGCAGTGTACAGCGCAATTACTGTGAAAAATGCGGTAAACCATATTCGCTGGATTACATTCTGGATGAGAGCAACTGCACCGGCGGAGTTCCGAAGTGCAGCTGCGGCGGCACGGTCAAGCCGGATGTGGTTCTGTACGAGGAGGCGCTGAACGAGGATGTGATTAACGGCGCAGTTAACGCGATCGCAGCGGCGGATACGCTGATTATCGGCGGAACCTCTCTGGTGGTCTACCCGGCGGCGGGGCTGATCCACTATTTCCGCGGCAGTACCCTGGTTCTGATTAACAAAGACAGTACGCCGTATGATGACAAAGCGGATCTCGTCATTCATGACGCGATCGGAAAGGTGATGAAGCTGTGAATATCCTTGTGGTAAACGACGACGGAATCCGGTCTCCGGGGATTGCGCATCTGGTGAGGGCGCTGTCGGAACGGGCGGACGTATATGTCGCTGCACCTGAGGGGCAGAGGAGCGGAGCCAGCCAGGCCATCACCATAAGTGAAGAGATATTTGTCCGACCCGTTGAGTTCCCCTGCGCAGAGGCCGCATATGAGGTCGCCGGAACTCCGGCGGACTGTACCAAAATCGGACTTCAGTTTTTTGGCGAACAGGGGATCGCGATGGACATGGTCTACTCCGGAATCAACTTCGGCAGTAATCTCGGCATGGATACTCTTTACTCCGGTACTGTGGGAGCGGCGATGGAGGGTGCACTGACGGGGGTGCATTCCGTGGCCGTGTCGGTGGACAGTCACGAGGCAAGGCATTTTGACGCAGCCTGCGATCTGGCGCTGGATGTGATGTCCTTTGTGCGTACAAAGACAAGCCCGGCTACGGTTCTGAACATCAATGTTCCGGATCAGCCCAGGGAAAAGATAAAAGGAGTGCGCTTTACCCGGCTGGGCGGAAGATATTACCGCGACATCTTTGTACCGACTGAAGGCGGAGGATATAAAATGGAGGGAACTCCGGACGCTGTGGCAGATGACAGAAAACTGCTGGATGTGACTGCATTGGCCGAGGGTTATGCATCTATTACCCCTCTTGCAGTGGACAATACTCGGCTGGATATGATGACGCCTCTCGCAGAGGCGGGCTTCGGGATCCGGCGCAGAGCAGAGATGTCTTCCGGACGGACTTTGAAAAGTTCTTAGGAGGTGTCAGCCGGATCCGCCGCAGAATAACCTGCAGGATCCGCGGAAAAGCCGGCGCAAGGAGTGGAAAAAACGCGGAGAGAGCCGCTGCAGAAACGGGGGCAGACATCGAGAGAATATGGTTGCTTTTTGTTCAGCACTGTTGTAGAATGAAAGTGACAAAGATTTAACAAAATCCTGATTGAATTGCCAAATGGCTTTTTAAATAACAAGGAGGTACACTTAATATGAAAGATGTAGTAATCGTAGGCGCTGCGAGAACAGCGATCGGAACCTTTGGCGGAACTCTGAAGGACGTTCCCGCAAGAACTCTTGGTGCCGTTGTAATTAAAGAAGCAATTAAAAGAGCAGGCATCGAGGCGGATCAGGTGGAAGAAGTCATCATGGGCGACGTGCTTCAGGGCGGCCTCGGCCAGAACGTTGCGAGACAGATGTCGTTGGATGCGGGAGTTCCCAAGGAAGTACCTGCGATGACAATCAATAAGGTCTGCGGATCCGGACTGAGAGCAGTTGAACTGGCGGCTCAGATCATCAAGGCCGGCGATGCTGACATCATCGTTGCCGGCGGAGCGGAGAATATGTCCGCGACTGCTTATGCACTTCCGAAGGCAAGATGGGGAGCCAGAATGTTCGACGGAAAGATGGTCGACATGATGGTCAACGACGGTCTGTGGGATGCGTTCAACAACTATCACATGGGTATGACCGCCGAGAACGTTGCGGAGCAGTGGGGACTGACCAGAGAAGAGCTGGACGAGTTCTCACTGAAATCCCAGCAGAAGGCAGAGGCCGCGATTAAGGGCGGCAAGTTCAAGGACGAGATCGTTCCGGTTGAGGTTCCGCAGAGAAAGGGCGATCCGATCGTCTTCGACACTGACGAGCATCCCAAGTTCGGTTCCACAATTGAGAAGATGGCCAAACTGAAGCCGGCGTTTAAGAAGGACGGCGGAATCGTTACAGCGGCCAACGCTTCCGGAATCAACGATTCCGGCGCTGCAGTCGTCGTTATGTCCGCGGACAAAGCCAAGGAGCTGGGCCTGAAGCCGCTGGTCAAGATCGTAAGCTATGCTTCCGCAGGCGTCGATCCGAAGATCATGGGTGTCGGACCGGTTCCGGCTTCCAAGAAGGCTCTGGAGAAGGCAGGCCTGTCCATCGCGGATATGGATCTGTACGAGGCAAACGAAGCGTTTGCGGCGCAGTCTGTAGCGGTTGGCAAGGAACTGGGATTCGATCCTGAGAAACTGAATGTAAACGGCGGCGCAATCGCGCTCGGCCACCCGATCGGAGCTTCCGGCTGCAGAATTCTGATCACTCTGATCTATGAGATGCTGAGAAGAGACGATGCGAACAAAGGACTGGCGACGCTCTGCATCGGCGGCGGCATGGGAACCGCAGTCGTTGTCGAGAAGTGCTGACCCGGATCATACTGATCGCGCGGCGGCGTCCGCACAGTTGTATCCGTAAACCTTTGTTGTCACAAAGAACTTAAAATCCCTGCCCGCGCTGCCGGGCGGGACACAGCCCTGCTGACGCGGGGCTTTTTTATGCGGCCGTTCATCGACATTCACCGTAAACTGTGGTAAAATGAGGCAGGGAGCAAAAGGTGAGGAGAAGAATATGACTGGGAAAAAGCTGACGTTGATTATTGTGTTGCTGTTCGCTCTGACGATCGCGGTCGGAACGCTGGGGGGATATCGGTTCTGGCAGGACAGCCGGAGGGAGCCTGTGATTACCCTCGCGCCGGGAAACGCGGATGCCGGTGCTGTTCATCTGCGGTACGGCGACCGTTACAGAGAACCGGGATATACCGCCAGAGCAGGTGACGGAAGGGATATCACCGGCAGAGTGAAAACGCAGGTGCCGGATATGACGCACGTCGGAAAATATACTGTCCGTTACAGTGTGACAGACAGTGCAGGGCATGAGGTTTCGACTGTACGGCAGGTCACGGTTACGTGGCCCGCCCAGACGAAGGCCGGACGGAAACGGGGGCTTGCGGTGCTGATGTATCATGATGTATATGATCCGAAGCGTCCGCCGGCAGGCCTGAATGCGAATATGATTTCAACCACGACATTGGAGGGTGAACTGAAGTATCTCGTGGCGTCGGGGTACTACTTTCCCTCCTGGAACGAGGTTCGGGAATATCTGGATGGAAAAATCGACCTGCCGGCGAAGAGCGTGGTGCTGACCTTTGACGATGGAACGAAGGGCTTCATTCATCATGCGGCCCCTCTGCTGGAACGCTACAGCGTGCGGGCGACATCCTTTGTGATATGCTCCAAAAATGGCGAGGCTATGGCGAAGAAAAACTACCGCCATATCGATCTGGAATCTCATTCCTACAACATGCACCGGCCGGGTGGAAAAATCGGTCACGGAGGCGTTATGACCGCATTGAGCGATCAGGAACGGTTAGCAGATCTGAAGCGGTCTCAGGAGATCCTGGGCAGCCGGAACGCATTCGCCTATCCCTTTGGAGACTATAACGACGGTTGCAGAAAGTCGGTGAAGAAGGCGGGCTTCAAGGTTGCATTTACGACTGCCTACGGAAAAATCCATCCCGGCGATGATCCGTATCTGCTGAGCCGGGTCAGGGTGAACGGAAATATTTCTCTGGAGACATTCAGAAAAATGATATAAGGTGACTGTGATTTTAGCGATATGATAGCCAAAGGAATGAACTGCGATAAAATTGCAGGAGAACAAAGTACGGTATTCGATTAGGAGGCGAAAGTCATGGAGGAAAACAACAGAACTGAAATCAGCGGCGGCGCGCTGCTTGCGGGCGCGATTGCGCTGGGGGCTGTCGCAGTTGCGGCGGCGTATCGGACACGCGCATTGGACCGTGTCAAGTACCGGTTGAAGAGAGCCATTGAGGCGACGAATCTGAACGCCTTTGAGCAGTCGGATCAGGGCAGGATCCGCAAACTGGTGCGCAAATACATCCGCAGAATTGATAAGGCGAGAACAAAAGAAGGTGCGATGGCGGCCAAGAAGGCGTTTGATGAAGCCGTTGCGGAGATCGGGACATCTGCGAGGAAACTGGCGGATGAAAAACTGGAGGCTCTGGGCGACGTATACGGATATGCGATGGACAAGTATGCCTATCCCGGAGGCGAGAAGGTGAAGAACACCGCCGGAAAATACGTGGACAAAATCAGGGATGCTGCTACCAGAGAAAACGTCAGGGAACTCAGGGATGAATTCCTGTCAAGGGCAGGGCGTGCACTGAAAAAAGACTGAGAAAATGAAAAAAGCCGCGGATCTTCGGATCCCCGGCTTTTTTCTAGACGGATTCGGAGGGAAACACGAACCGAGTCGCGCTGCTGTGCTCCGCAGACCCGCAACTATACTGCCGGTACGTCTTCTTCTGCCAGAATTTCGCCGTCAATGGAAATCGTGATTACGCGGAGGGGGACGGATTTACCGCTGTCCTGAAGAGCCTTGTTCACCGCGACTTCCAGTCCGCCGCAGCACGGGACCTCCATGCGGAGGACCGTCATGCTCCGGATGTCGCTGGAGCGCAGGATTTCCGCCAGCTTCCAGGAGTAGTCTGTGCCGTCCAGTTTCGGGCAGCCGATTAAAGCGACGCGGTTCTGAAGAAAATGCGTGTGGAATCCGGAATACGCGTAGGCGGTGCAGTCTGCAGCGACGAGGAGCTCTGCCCCGTCGAAGTATGGAGCCCGGGACGGGGCCAGACGAATCTGCACCGGCCAGTTGGAGAGTCTGATCGGCGCACCGGAACCGGAAGCCGGGGGAGTGCCGGTGCCCGGAGACCCGGCTTCTGAGGAATTCTTTTTGTTCATTGCGACCGCTTCCGCATCATAGGCAGCCGCTTCCCGTTTCACAAAAGTGATCGCGCCTTCGGGGCAGGCGGGAAGACAATCTCCCAGACCGTCGCAGTAATCGTCCCGGAGTAGTTTCGCCTTTCCGTCCACAATGCCGATGGCTCCTTCATGACACGCTTCGGCACAGATCCCGCACCCGTTACATTTGTGCTCGTCGATACGGATAATTGTTCGTTTCATTCTCCCGACTCCTTTCACTTTAATAACTCTGCTGTAATGCGTGCTCAGCCACCGAATATGCCTGAAATATCAATAGTACGGAAGCACAGAGCTCATATCCGATTGACCGCTTTCAGCGCTCCTTAAGTCCGACGGGGACTTAAGGAGTCGACACTACTATAACAAAAAAAGAGACGAAACAGCGTTGCAAATGTTACAAAAAAATTTTTTTATGTTTTTTTTCAGTGAGAGGAACACGCTGAAAAATGCTCTGAAACGTCGGGGTCTTCCGTTTTTTTGTATCTTTAGAGGGTTTGGATTTGCCATATCATGAGATTTATTGTATAATAATGTGAAATATAGTCAGAAGGAAGGGACAATACATGCTAGATTCAAGCACAGCATTGATGTTACTGATATTACTGGGTGTCGTGATTCTTGTGATTCTGGTGATTGCCTTCATGTTTAATATGAAGAAATCAGAGGCTCGGAATGATCAGATACTCGGAGATCTTAATGACTCGATCTCGGAACTTCAGAATAGAATGAACACTGTGGAGGGTGACCGGTCCGCCGTGATCGAGGTTGTTTCTCCCCGGGACACCGTGGAAGAGGCTTCTGACACGGGTGACTGGGTGAACTATTCCCGGTCTTCTGCGGAGGAGCCGCCGAAGGGACGGGAGACACAGCCGGAATATGCGGAACAGTCGAGACAGCTGAAGCCGGAAAACCGTGCGAAACGGAACCCGGATATGACAGGGAGGCCGGAACGGTCCCGCAGGGAAGCGGATACAGAAACCGATACAGATGATTTCTGGTCGCAGTTTGAACGTTCTGATTCGAGGTCGCAATCAAAGAATATGGAAAGGCAGACCATGGAAGGGTACTCTCCGGCGGCGCCGGCAGGAAGAAACCCGGACGTGGATTTTGGTATGTCTGCAGGCAGACATGGCACAGAGGAACGCTCCGGCTCCGGACAGAGCCCTTTGGACCGTCAGATGGAGTCCCGCCGCGGCGCGCATGCCGCACAGAGCGGCGGACTGCTGAACTCCTTCGGATTTGGAAGCCGGAAAGATGATACGATTGTAATCGAACATCGTCCGGAGGAGCAGTGGACAGAGGAAACAGAACCGCGGCAGAGCGCACGGCAATACGAGGATTCACAGAGACAGTCGCAGGCTCCGCAATACGGTGGACAGACGATACAGCAGGAACAGCAGTACGGACAGCAGTACGGCGGTTCACAGAGACAGCCGCAGTCGCAGGCTCCGCAATACGGTGGACAGACGATACAGCAGGAACAGCAGTACGGACAGCAGCAGTACGGCGGTTCACAGAGACAGCCGCAGTCGCAGGCTCCGCAATACGGCGGACAGACGATACAGCAGGAACAGCAGTACGGACAGCAGTACGGCGGTTTACAGAGACAGCCACAGCCGCAGGCTCCGCAATACGGCGGACAGACGATACAGCAGGAACAGCAGTACGGCGGTTCGCAGAGACAGTCGCAGCCGCAGGCTCCGCAATACGGCGGACAGGCGATGCAGCAGCAGTCGTCTCAGTACGGACAGCAATACGGAGATTCACAGAGACAGCCGCAGCCCCAGATGCCGCAATACGGCGGACAGACGATGCAGCAGGGGCAGCCGTACGGAGATTCACAGAGACAGCCGCAGCAGGCTCCGCAATATGGGGGACAGGTTGCGCAGACGCAGGACAGTCAGAGATCTTCTTCGCTGGCCGAGCAGCTGCAGCAGGCGACACAGCGCATGCAGGAAATGGCACAGCAGGCAAGAGATGCGGTTCCGCAGATGGAAACCGCGCGGAAAGATTTGATGGGACAGCGGCCGCAGAGCGCAGTCCGGACACCGTCGGCAGAAAGAACGCCGGATATGACACATCGGACCGCCCGGGACACAGCAAATCATTATGTGGACAGGGAAAGCGGGACTGACAGACAGGGAAGAGTTTATTCTGTTGAGCAATTAAACGAGCAGATTAAATAGATTTAGAGAATTATTGTTATGCAGGAGGCAGATATGATTTGTAAGAATTGCGGACATCTGTTGAACGATGGAGACAGGTTCTGTCCAAATTGCGGCGCAAGGGTCGTGATGGAAGTTCCAGATGCGAAGGAAAAGCCGAGTACTCTCGACGCCCTCGTATCCGGTCTCAATCGGACAACGGAAAAGCGAGAGGGCCCGGTAGAGAAACCGCAGCAGGTCGAAGAGGCTGCTTCGGAGGAAGACACAAAGCCCCGGCATCACTTTCAGTTCGAGGAATTCAACTGGAATCTTGACGGTTATCCCACCGAAGACACCAAAAGGACCGAGGATATCGATTTCAACTGGGAGTCTGTCGTAGATGAACGCGAAAAATCCCGGGCAGCAGAGACTGACAGCGATCAGGAATTACTGAAGGATAAAATCAAATCAGAGAATTCCGGAAAAGATGAGCGGGAGCAGTCCTCCGGCGAAGAGAAAACAGCAGAGGAAGCACATGAGCAGGAACTTGAGGAGATGATTTTCGGGACAAAGGACCGGGAGGGAAATATCTCTGATACGACACGGCTTGATGAGGTTGAGGATCTGGACGATCTGAGCAAGACAACCAGAATCGACAAATTCTATACGTACAACAAGAAAAACGAAGAGTTTCAGGAACTTCTTGACAAGGAATACAACCGTCTGAAAGCTCAGATCGAGGCAGACGCCGCCAGAGATCACGAGGCAGAGGCGGAAAAGACTGAAGCGGACGGGAAAGGCGCAGCGGCAACCGATGCGGAAGCGACAAAGGCAGAGCCGGCAGATTCTCCGGAGCCTTCAGAGACGGAGACCACGAAAGAGTCCTCCGGCGATATCAGCGAGACGCCGGCATGGTTCGGCGGCAGCGGACAGCCAGAAGGAGCTGAGGTATCCTCAGAAGAAGAGTCCTCTGAATTTCCGAAGGAAGAACAGGAAGCGGAGCCCGTCACTCTGCGCAGTGATGTTCCCTCCGGAGAGGGTTTTGAGAAGGAAATCGAATCGGATATTCCGGAATATATCAACAGTTTGGATGCGGGGAATCTGTCGCTGGCCGAACTGCTGAAAGCGCAGACCAGACAGGAAGAAGAATCATGGACGGAACCGGCAGACTCTGTGATGGCGGACATCCCGTCAGACTCGCTGTTCTCGATACCGAATGAGGAAAAGGTGGACGAACTGCTGGACAGAACTCCGGCAGCTGCTGCCGCACCAGCCGCGGAGTCTTCGTCTGAACCTTCCGGATCCGCATTTGGAACGTCGGCGGAGCCTGAGTATAAAGAGCCGGCTGCCCCGCTTTTCGGGACGCAGACGGAGTCCGTTCGGGAAAGCGCGGCAGAGTCCGCATATGAAGGCCCGACCGCCTTCGGCTATGACGCACCGACGGGAAGCGGTTCGACGGCCGAGCAGGAACAGCAGAGTGTGGACGAATTCGAGATTCCCGCGTTTATGAGAAACTCGGGATCAGGAGAGCCCCTTAATGTAATTGAGGACCTGCCGACTGAACCGGCCGCAGGGTATTATGAGCCGCCGCAGCAGGATGTGTCGCAGCAGTATCAGCAGCCGTCGGGTATGCCGCAGCAGGATGTGTCGCAGCAGTATCAGCAGCCGTCGGGTATGCCGCAGCAGGAGATGCCGCAGCAGTATCAGCAGCAGCCGGATATGACACAGCAGGAGATGCCGCAGCCGACACAGCAGCAGGTTCAGTATCTGGGGGTTGCGCTGGCACATCCGCCAAAGGGCATTGTCGCAGAACCGTCGGAAATGAAAGCGCATTCCGCAGCAGAACCGATTACCGGCAATGCAGGATTTGTTCCGCCGGTACAGCATGCGCCGCAGCATGAGACCGCCGGCACGCGCATGAAATCTCCGGAGGCGACTGCACAGCAGGGATATCCGGGCGCGCCGTCTGCAGATGAGGGGACAAACTCTCAGAGCATCGAACAGATGATTCGTGAAGATGAGGCTAATGGAAGAGAGCAGGCTGACAACCGGATCACATTCCAGGATGTGTTCAAGGACGAGATCCAGGCTGAGAAAGAAGACAATAAAAAGAAACCGAAGAAGCATACCGGTCTGAAAATCCTGGCGATTATCCTGTGCGTACTGATCGTGCTGGAGATCATCGTGATCTGCATCAAGACCTTTGCACCGGACAGCGCAGCGTCCGTCGCACTGCAGGATCTGTTCAACGCCGTATACGGCAGACTGTCATCGCTATTCGGATAAACCGGCATCCGGGACAGATCAGCGGATGCTGACAAGCTGAAATATGGAGGAAGATATATTGAAAGGTGCCAAAGTAGAAACAAGAGAAAAGCCGCGCCGACGGCTTAGCGTAATCGTACTGCTTATCGTTATTATCGTTGCGCTGCTGCTTTTGCTGGTCAATTTCATCACGGACTGGATGTGGTTCATAGAAATGAAATATGTCAGCGTGTTTTTCAAGGAGCTGTTCACCCAACTGAAGATCGGAGTTCCGGTCTTCGTGGTGCTTGCGGTGCTGCTGGATTACTATCTGCGCCGCCTGAGGAAAGGCTATTTCGCTCACATTGACTCCCATGAACACACGGACATGAAGCGGCTGGGACGCTACACCAACCTGGTAGCGATTCTGTTCGCTGCATTTATGGCGTTTTATGCCGCCAACAAAATGTGGTTCAAGGTTCTGGAATTTGCCAACAGCACGAAGTTCGGAAAGAAGGATCCGCTGTTTGGAATGGAGATTTCCTTCTACATCTTCAAACTGGATTTCCTCAAGGAGATGAACGAGTTCCTGATCGCGGCCATTCTCCTGATTATCGTGATGACAATCCTGTACTATGCGATTCTCATTACGATGCATTCGCCGGATATTCTGAAAGAGGATGACACTGCGGATTTCACACAGGATGAAGACCGGTACAGCGGAAATTCCAATCCGTTCGGAGGGGACACGCCGTTTGGCAGAGTCTTTGACAACATCAACAATTCCAGACCGCGCAGACCGAAGAGACGGTTTGACGACAATAATTTCAAACAGTTCCTGACCATCGCGTCCCATCAGCTGACCGCGCTCGGCGTGATCTTCTTCCTGATGCTGGCGCTGGACTTCTTCCTGAAGCAGTTCGACCTGCTGCATGCGCACACAGGAGTTGTCTACGGAGCAGGATTTACCGACGTGAACATCACTTTGTGGATGTACCGGGCACTGATTATACTGTCCCTGATCGGAGCGGTTACAACGGCGGTATTCATCCACAAGAAGCAGATTAAGAAGATCTTCACGGTGCCGGTTATCATGATCGGCGTCGGAGTGCTGGGTGTGGTTCTGGCACTGATCGTCCAGAATCTGGTGGTTTCGCCGGACGAGCTTAACAAGGAAAGCAAATATCTGTCCAGAAATATTGAATATACACAATACGCCTACGATCTTGACGATGTGACGACAAAGAACTTCGCGGCGGACGAGAATCTGACCAGCGCGGATATCAGCGATAACAAAGCGACGATTTCCAACATCAGAATCAACGATTACACGCCGGTCAAGACTTTCTATAACCAGACGCAGAGTATCCGTCAGTACTATACGTTCAATGACGTGGACGTGGATCGCTATCAGATTAACGGTGCGCTGACTCAGACCTATCTGTCGACCCGTGAAATCGACGAGAGCAAGATCAGCGATACCTGGCTGAACCGGCACATCAAGTACACCCACGGATACGGTCTTACTTTGTCCAAGGTCAATACCGTGACCGCCAGCGGACAGCCGGACGTACTGGTGAAGAATATTCCGCCGGAGTCCTCCATCAATGAAATCGATATCAAGCAGCCCAGAATTTACTTCGGAGAGCTGACAAACGATTATTCACTGGTGGACACCAGTGAGGACGAATTCGATTATCCGGACGGCAGCGAGAACAAGTACACTAAGTATACCGGTACCGCGGGAATCAAGCTGAATCCATTCGCACGGCTGATGTTCGCCATTCGTGAGAACAGTCTCAAGCTGCTTGTTTCCACGAACCTGAACAGCGATTCCAGAATCATCATTTACAGGAACGTGGAGGAACGGGTTCAGAAGATCATGCCGTACCTCAGTTATGAGGACGACCCCTATGCGGTGACTGCAAACGGCCGGATCTACTGGATCGTGGATGCTTACACAACCAGTTCCTATTACCCGTATTCAGAGCCGTACAGCGGCACTACGGGAACGACGAACTACATCCGCAACTCCATCAAGGTTGTGGTGGATGCATACAACGGCGATGTGAATTACTACATCGTGGACAAGTCGGATCCGATTGCAAAGACCTATAAGAAGATTTATCCGGCGCTGTTCAAGGACTTCGATCAGATGCCGACCGAGCTGCAGTCGCATATCCGGTATCCGAACGCGCTGTTCCAGGTGCAGTCGGACATCTATTCCAGATATCACATGAGCAATGTGAAGGTGTTCTACCAGAACGAGGACCAGTGGGATATCGCCAAGGAGATTTACGGAACAAAGGTTCAGCAGATGACGCCGAACTATTACATCATCAACCTCCCGGGAGAGAAGGATGCGGAGTTCATCAGTTCCATTCCGTTTACGCCGAAAGGGAAACAGAACATGACGGCGCTGATGATCGCCCGGAACGACGGCGACAATTATGGAAAACTGGTGCTGTATCAGTTCCCGAAGAGCAAGACGATATACGGACCGAGACAGGTCGAGGCAATGATTGACCAGAATACGAAGATCTCGCAGGACTTCTCTCTGTGGAGTTCTGCCGGCTCCAAGTACAGCCGCGGAAATCTGTTCGTCATTCCGATCAAGGATTCGTTGCTCTATGTCGAGCCTGTCTATTTGGAAGCGTCCGATTCTTCAATTCCGGAGGTGAAGAGAGTCATCGTCGTATACGGTGACAAGATCTCCTATGAGGCCACACTGGGCGACGCACTGTCTGAACTCTTCGGTTCCAGCGGCGGAGCGGACAAGTCGGATAACGTCAAGAAGGATTCTTCGTCAGACGGAAGCAAGCTCACCAGGAGCGATTACATCAAGAAGGCGCAGGAGGCCTACGACAATGCTCAGGATGCGTTGAAGGACGGCGACTGGAGCGCCTACGGCAAGTATATGGATCAGCTGTCCGATTACCTGGAGAAGCTGTCCTGAGGAAGACGAAAAATAGACAAGTTGAGCTTTGGGACATTCAGTTTGGATGTCCCAAGACTTTTTGATTCACAGAGATGAAACAGAGGTAGAACATGCTGGATTTTGACATTGATAAGATGCTGTTTACGATTCCGCCGGAAAGTCACGACTGCCGCGAGGTCAGAAGAATCCTGGAGGAGCACCCCGAGGTGGAGTTTGTGTCCTTTGTGGGAATCGATATGGGAGGTCACGACACCGATGAGAAAATTCCTGTCAGGGCCTTTCTCGAGGACATGGAGAAGCTGCTGGAGCACGGTGTGCAGACAGACGGCTCCAGCGTCGCGCTGCCGATGATTGCCGACCTGGGAAACGCCAAGGTGGACATCATTCCGGACAAAACCGTAAACTGGTATGTAGACTACAACTATCGCAATGTCTGCGCCAAGTACGGACTTCCGGTGGGAACGCTCCGTATTCCGTCTTTCCTGGTGCATAACGAGACGTTTGAATGCGGTTCTCGTTCCATCCTGCGCAATGCGCTGCGCTATATGAAAGAAGAACTTCGCCGTGAACTTCGCGAGCACCCCTATGTATTCCGGTACATCGAGGGTGCAGACAGCGTGGATGACATTGATGACTTTGTTGTCACAAGCGCCACCGAACTTGAGTTCTGGGTCAGAACCCCGGACGACAAAGGCGACCGGGAGCAGCTTTTCATCGCCCAGACCCTGAAGGAACAGTACTGGAAGCGCACCTACGGAGAAGTTCGCACTGCTCTCGAAGAGACGCTGCTGATCCTGGACAAATACGGGTTCGGCGTTGAGATGGGGCACAAAGAAGTGGGCGGAGTGAAGGCCAGAATGAACAACGGCGGGCACTATAATCACGTCATGGAGCAGCTGGAAATCGACTGGAAATATACCGACGCCATCCAGGCGGCGGACAATGAGAACCAGGTGAAATACGTGGTCCGGGACATCTTTACCCGGCACGGACTGGACGTCACCTTCATGGCGAAGCCCTTTGAGGGCGTTGCCGGAAGCGGAGAGCACACACATATCGGACTGGCGGCAAGACGTAAAGACGGAAAACTGATCAGTCTGTTTGCGCCGCGGAACATGAAGGAGGACTTCATGAGTCCCGTGGGTTTCGGCGCCCTGATGGGAATCCTGAAAAACTATGAGGTCATCAATCCCTTCATCAGTTCATCCAACGATTCTCTGAACCGGCTGAAACCCGGATATGAAGCGCCGGTCTGCATTGTTACTTCTCTCGGGAAAGCGGTGGACAAGCCGTCCCGGAACCGGACCGTTCTGGTGGGTCTGATCCGGGATGTTCACAATCCGATGGCAACCAGATTCGAGCTTCGCGCGCCGAACCCCAAGAGCAACACATACCTGGTGCTGGCCACCTCCTATATGGCTGTTATGGACGGCGTGAAGGCGGTGCTGGAGGCGGAGAGGACACCGAAGGAACTGGAAGCGTCTTTATCGAAAAAATACGGCGAGGAGGACTTCTATCTGGAGAAGGACAGAGAGTACCGCAGCGAGGAGGATGTGTTCGAATATTACACCGAGGAGGAACGGGAAAAACTCTTCGGCAGAGCGCCGGCCACAGTCTGGGAGAATCTGGAGGCCTTCGACCGGTATCCGGAGAAGATTGAGGTGTTCAACCGGGGCAATGTGCTTCCGAATATCCTGTTTGAGTCGTATCGGGAGCAGACCCTGTCCCAGTGGAAACTGGAACTGCACGACCGTCTGATTCCAAACACCATGGGATTTATCCGATCCTGCAGAAAAAGGCACACAGACGAGGATTTCTCAGATTATGATATCAAAAACTGGCTGGAAATCGACAAGATCCGCCACGAGATCGCCAAGGATACTATCACTGACAAATCCCTGCTGACGCAGGCGAAGGAAGCGCTGGACGCCAGGCAGTACGACCGGGCCTCCGCTCTGCAGCTGGAGATCAAGCGCAGAGTCGAGGAACTTACAGCGCTTTACACAAGATATAAAAAGAATTTGTTATAACCGGGGGAGAAAACGATGCTGGACATTAAAAAAATCAGAGAAGATTATGAAGGCGTAAAGGAACGCGTGGAATTTCGCGGAAAGGGCGATTTCGGGATCGCTGAGGTGAAGAGACTGGACGAGGAGCGGCGGAAACTTCTCGCAGAGGTCGAGACCATGAAACACAGGCAGAACACAGTGTCCCGGGAGATACCGAAACTGAAAAAGGCGGGAGAGGATACCACTTCGATTATGGCGGAAATGAAGGAACTCTCCGGCAGGATCAAGGAGATGAACGGAGAACTGTCGCAGATCGAGGATGAGTTGCGCAGCACGCTGTTGGGCGTGCCGAATACGCCGGCGGAAGGCGTGCCCTTTGGCAAGGACGACGCGGACAACGTGGAAATGCGCAAATGGGGCGAGCCAACATCCTTCGCTTTTGAGCCTAAGGCTCACTGGGATATCGGCGAGGAACTGGATATCCTGGATTTCGAGCGTGCGGCCAAAATTGCGGGTGCGCGTTTCACGGTGTACAAAGGACTGGGCGCCAGACTGGAGAGAGCGATCGCGTGTTTCATGCTGGATCTTCATACACTGGATCAGGACTATACGGAGATACTGCCGCCCTTTATGGTCAATCGGGCGGCCATGACAGGCACAGGACAGCTGCCGAAATTCGAGGAGGACATGTTCTACGTTCCTCAGAAGGATTTCTTTCTGATTCCCACCGCGGAGGTTCCGGTTACCAATCTGAGAAGCAATGAAATTCTGGATGAAGACGAGCTTCCTGTGCATTATACAGCATATACCCCCTGCTTCCGGGCAGAGGCGGGCTCCGCCGGAAGGGATACCCGGGGAATCATCCGTCAGCACCAGTTCAACAAAGTCGAGCTTGTCAAACTGTCGAAGCCTGAGGATTCCTGGGATGAGCTGGAATCGCTGACTGCGGATGCGGAAGAGGTGCTGAAGCAGCTGGGACTTCCGTATCATGTGGTGAAACTGAGCTCCGGCGATCTGGGTTTCTCCTCGGCGATGACCTATGACATTGAAGTGTGGATGCCGAGCTACGGCAGATATGTGGAAATTTCCTCCTGCTCCAATTTCCTGGATTTTCAGGCCAGAAGAGCCAATATCCGCTTCAGAAGAAAAGAAGGCGGCAAGCCGGAATTCGTTCATACACTGAACGGTTCCGGACTGGCAGTGGGCAGAACCACAGCGGCCGTTCTTGAGAATTTCCAGCAGGAAGACGGAAGCGTCGTGATTCCGGAAGTGCTGAGGAAATATATGGGCGGCGCGGAAAGGATCGAAAAATAAATGTTTAAATTACCGGATTATATTGAACCGGATTTCAGCGAGGAACGCTTTGTCTCCGCGCCCAACGCCCGTCTGGAGGCGGCGCCGGTGGACAAGGCGGCGCCCCGGAACTTCCATGCGATGTCTATCTTTCCGGAATACTTTAAAATCGAGGGGAAATGGTATCTGGCGGAGGAGAGCCGGATGGACTGTGTTCCGGTCTTTGAAAAGGGCAGAATTCATGTGCGGGAGTTCCGCAATCTGCGGCAGGGCGACATGGTGGTCACCGGACGCACAGAAAACTGCGAGGAAGGAATATACGTTCATGTCAACTGCTTTGACTGGGCGGTGAAGGCCAGTGCCGGCAGTTTCGCCTTCCGGCAGACCCGGAGCAGAGAGACCGCATTTTCCTATGATTATGAACGGCTCTGTGAGCTGCTGCGATATGAGAAGGAACATAACGGATACGTGGTCTGGGTCATGGGCCCGGCCTGCTCCTTCGATTCAGTCGCACGTGAATCCTTTGCGAAGCTTGTGGAAAACGGCTACGTACAGGCGCTGATGGCGGGAAATGCACTGGCGACTCACGATCTGGAGGGTGCGTATCTGGGAACGGCGCTGGGACAGGATATCCGTACACAGGTTCCTCATGAGAACGGCCATTACAACCATCTGGACACCATCAACAGAATCAACACCTGTGGTTCCATTGAACGCTTCATACAGGAGGAGCACATTGATTCCGGAATTATCCGTGCCTGCGTCAGCAACGGAGTCCCCTTTGTGCTCAACGGCTCTATCCGTGACGACGGGCCGCTTCCGGAAGTCTATGAGCATACCTATGTGGGGCAGGACGCAATCCGTTCCCACGTCCGGAAGGCCACCACGGTTATCGGAATGGCCACTGTGCTCCACACCATAGCGGTGGGTAATATGACGCCGACCTATCGGGTGCTTGCGGACGGTACAATCCGACCCGTGTACTTCTACACGATCGACACGTCGGAATTCGCCGTGAACAAGCTGGGGGACCGGGGCAGCCTGGCCGCCAAAGGGATTGTGACCAACGTTCAGGATTTCATGCATAACGTGATCCGCCTTCTGGAACTGTAGAGCAGGCGGAACGCCGTGCAGCGGAAAGGAAGTTTATGAGGACGGCTTTCGCGAAAGGCTTTAACAAAATATTCAACCGGCTGACCATTACAGTGGCGATCATCATCGTGCAGTGCGTCTATCTGGCAATCCTCTTTTTTCAGCTGACGCAGTACGCGAGCTGGATCGAAATCGGATTCCGCGTGCTGTCTGTCTTTGTCGCGGTGTACATCATATGGAGAGATTACAATCCGGCCTATAAAATAGGCTGGATCGTTTTGATTGCGATTCTGCCGGCGATGGGTGCGGTGCTCTATCTTCTGTTCGGGAACAAAAGACCCTCCCGCAGCCTCAAGAGGCGGCTGTATCCACTGGAAAAACTGCATCGTGAGGATCTGAAGCAGGAAGAGAACATCCGGATGACCGGCATCGACGAGCGGCTGCAGCGGACGGTGGAGTACGTGGCGGAGAAAGGCCCGTATCCGGCGTGGCTCCATACCGCCACCCGCTACTATGAAGTAGGCGACAAGCTGTTTGACGATATGCTGGAGGATTTGAAGAAGGCGGAGCACTATATTTTCCTGGAGTATTTCATCATCGAGAGGGGACGGCTCTGGGACCAGATCTTCGCGATACTGAAGGAAAAAGCGGCGGAGGGTCTGGATGTCCGGGTGATTTATGACGACATCGGCTCCATCAACAAGCTGCCGCGGCATTTCATCCGTGAACTGACCGCCAGCGGTATCAGGGTGCAGGCGTTCAATCCGATGCGGCCCTTTGTATCTCTGGTCTACAACAACAGAGACCACCGCAAGATCTGCGTCATCGACGGATATATCGGATACAACGGCGGCGCGAACATCGCGGACGAATACGCCAACATCATCGTCCGGTTCGGACACTGGAAGGACTCGGGAGTGCGTCTTTTCGGCGAAGCGGTATGGAATTACACCGTGATGTTCCTCAACATGTGGAATGCCTTTCGGCCGGAGGATGTGGAATATGATTTGTTCAGACCGCATGTGTGGCACCCGGAGGAATTTTCCTCTGACGGCATTGTGCAGCCGTTTTCCGATACGCCGCTGGATGATGAAAATCTGGGTGAGAACGTCTACCTGGAGATCGTGAACCAGGCCAGAGACTATGTGTTCATCTACACTCCGTACCTCGTTCCGGATAACGAGATGATCACGGCGCTGACGCTTGCGGCCAAGAGGGGTGTGGACGTGCGTCTTGTGACGCCGGGGATTCCGGACAAAAGGATGATCTACGATCTGACACGATCGCATTACAAAACACTTCTGGAGGCGGGAGTCCGCATTTACGAGTACACGCCGGGGTTCATTCACGCCAAGAGTTTTGTTAGCGATGACCGCATCGCCTGTGTTGGGACGATTAACATTGACTATCGGAGTCTGTATCTGCATTTCGAGTGCGGCACACTGCTCATTGACAACAGTTCCATCATGGATCTCCGCAGCGATGCAATCACCACGTTCGGCCGCAGTCACGAGATTACGCCGGACAATATGAAAACGCATTTCTTCGGGATGCTCGTGGCGGCGCTGCTGCGGGTGATCAGCCCGGTACTGTGAGGAAGGAAAACTTATGAGGAACAAAGAACAACTGACCGGTTTCCTGCTTGACCACGCGGCGCAGAGAACCGTGTCCTTCCATATGCCCGGACACAAGGGAAGCAATCTGTACCGCCGTTTCGGCTACGACGGATTTCTGGATCAGATGATGGACTGTGATATCACAGAGATTCCGGGAGCGGACAATCTGTTTCAGCCGGAGGGTGTTCTCCGGAACACCATGGATCGGTACCGGAACCTGTACGGCAGCCGGGAATCCTATCTGCTTGTCAACGGATCCAGCTGCGGCCTTGTCGCTGCGGTGATGGCCTCTGTTCCGGCCGGCGGGAGGCTGATACTGGCGCGTAACTGTCATAAGGCGGTATACAATGCGCTGTCGCTGGCCGGAGCGCAGCCGGTCTATGCGTTTCCCGAAATGCTGCCGGAATACGGAATTACCGGAGAGATCCGGCCTGAGGAAATCCGCCGCTGCATTGCAGCCGCGCCGGACGCATCGGCTGTGCTGATTCCCAGCCCGAATTATTACGGGATATGCAGCGACATTTCTTCCATTGCAGAGATCGTTCACGATGCAGGAATGACTCTAATCGTGGATCAGGCGCACGGAGCGCATCTGAAGTTCTTTGATGAAAACGGCAGAGCCGCCGGACGCTGTCTCATGGCTGCGGAAAATCTGGGAGCAGACATTGTCATCAACAGCATACACAAAACACTGGCGGCTTTCACGGAAGCGGCGCTCTGCAATGTGATGAGCGACAGGGTGGATTCTGACGAACTGGAAGACGCCCTGCAGAAGATGGAAAGCACCAGCCCCTCTTATCTGCTGATGGCGTCGCTGGATATCAATGCGGATCTGCTGGAAAAGCACGGCGCGGAATTGATAAAGGACTGGAAGAAGGAACTAGAGCTGTTTTATGACAGAGCAGCTTCCATTGACGGTCTGCAGGTCATGACTCATTCACGGCTGGATGACTCCAAAATCAACCTCGATATGAGCCGGCGGGGGCTGAACGGATATGAGCTTGAACATGAACTGCGGAAAAGGGGAATTCTGGCGGAGCTGATCACAGGGAACCTCGTGATGTGCATGAGCGGGATCGGAAACACGCGAAACGATTACGAACGGCTCTATGATGCGCTGCGGGAAATCGCGGAAGCCGGGAACGCCATCGCTTCCGCCAGCGGCAGGGCAGAACCCGGAAACGCCGTCGCACACCCCCGCGACGAAGACGAAGCAGAACGGCGGGACGAGATGGAGGGTGAAGCACCACCATGGCCGAATCAGTCCTTTGTTCTCCACCCCGTTCCTCACAAAAGAGCCAGAACGCCAATTGACGATGCGATAGGACGAGTCTGCGCTCAGGCGATTATCCCTTATCCTCCGGGAATCCCCGTGATCTGTCCCGGAGAGGAAATTACAGAAGAAATTGTTACATATGCGAAAACACTCCGTGCGCTGGGCCAGAATGTCATGGGAATAGACGGTGACGGCTGTGTCCTGGTGGGCATATGATAAGGCGGGCTTATCTTCTGCGCCGCAACTGATAAGGAAGCGTTCTGAGGCAGCCGCGCAGTCCTTGCAAACAAAGGGGTGTGGCGAAAGTGAACCAATTTTGTATAGGGATGTATTTTGTATTTTTTTGTGATGAAAATGTGTATTTTTTTAGTGCTTTTTGTCACTCATAGGTGTATAATGATACCCGTATGATTATAAGGAATAATTAAATTACTATTTAGAAAGGAAGGTTTCAATATGAGTTCTAATGCAAAGCATTTGCATAGCATCGATGCCGGTCATTACAAGAACACCGCCGGCTGTGAAACCGAAGTGATGCCGATTCCGGATATCGTCAAGATTTCGATGTCCCAGAACATCGGTGCGCCATGTAAGCCTCTCGTGAAAAAAGGCGATGAGGTCAAGGTGGGGCAGGTCATCGGTGACACTGATGCTTTTGTGAGTGTACCTGTTCATGCCAGTGTTTCAGGCACGGTTACCGGCATTGAAACACAGCGCAACGCCATGGGCGGAATGGATACTCTGGTGGTGATCGAGCCGGACAAGAAGCAGGAACTGTCCGAGGAGATTAAAGTCCCGGAGATCACGGACATGGACAGTTTTGTGGCTGCGGTCAGAGCCAGCGGTCTCGTCGGTCTGGGAGGTGCGTCCTTCCCGACACACATCAAGTTCAATCCCAAGAACAAAGATGAAGTGGATACCTTCATCATCAACGGCGCGGAGTGCGAGCCGTTCATCACGTCCGACCACAGGACGATGCTGGAGGATACTCAGAACGTTATCGACGGCGCGCTGGAGATCATGAAGTATCTGGAGACAAGCCAGGGCTACATCGCCATTGAGGAGAACAAGCCGGACGCTATCGCGCTGTTCGACAAGATGATCGCGGAACAGGGGATTACCAACCTGAAGACGTTCAAGCTGCAGGCCCGTTACCCCAAGGGTGCAGAGCGTGTTCTGATCTATGAGGTCACCGGTAAGGAATGTCCTGCAGGAGTTCTGCCGGCAGATCTGGGCGTAATCGTTTCCAACGTTACCTCCGTCGCTTTCTTCGGACAGTATCTGAAGGACGGCATTCCTCTCATCAAGAAGAGAATGACGGTGGACGGAGATGCGGTGAAAACGCCGAAGAACATCATCGCTCCTATTGGAACACTGATTCATGACGTCATCGGTTTCTGCGGCGGCTATAAAACTGCGCCGAAGAAGATTCTGATGGGCGGACCGATGATGGGAAGAGCGATCTTCTCAGACCAGATGCCGATCGTCAAGAATAATAACGCTATTCTTGCCTTCTCTGAGGAGCAGGCTTATATCCCGGAAGAAACCGCGTGCATCAACTGCGGAAGATGTCATCAGGCGTGCCCGTTCAATCTGCTTCCTACCGGACTGGCAGAAGCGTATGAAAATCATGACGCGCAGATGCTTTCCGATCTGCAGGTAATGCAGTGCATGGAATGCGGCAGCTGTTCCTTCGTATGTCCCGCGAGAAGACCGCTGGCCTTCATGAACAAGCTGGGCAAAGGTATTGTAAAGGAGGCTGGAATCAAGTAATGGATAAGAACTATTATAACAATCTGACGGTATCCTCCTCACCGCATCTGGTGACAACTCTGGATACACAGAAGACGATGCTGATGGTCCTCATCGCACTGGTGCCATCCTTCATCATGAGTATCGTCGTCTTCGGCGCCCGTTCGATCGCACTGACCGCGGTCTGCGCGATCTCAGCCGTATTCTTCGAGTGGGCGTACAATAAATTAATGAAGAAGCCTGATACAGTGAAGGATCTGAGCGCCTGCGTCACAGGGGTGATTCTGGCGATGAACCTTCCCTCCAGCTTCCCCTTCTGGATGGCGATTATCGGAACCTTTGTCTCCATCGTCATCGTGAAGTGTATGTTCGGCGGACTGGGCAGAAACATTGCGAACCCGGCTATCGTCGGCCGTATCGTTCTGCTTTTGTCCTTCACAACTCAGATGACCACCTGGCCGGTGACCCGCATGGACAACACCGACGCCACCACAGGTGCGACGGCTCTGGGAATCCTCAGTGAGGTTGCCAAAGGCAAGCAGGATGTGTCCACTCTTCCGGACAATCTGTCCCTGTTCCTGGGAACCTGCGGAGGCTCCATGGGTGAGGTCAGTGCGATCGCGATTCTCATCGGAGGCGCGTTCCTGATCTGGAAGAAGATCATCTCGCCGATTATTCCGGTGTCCTTCATCGCGACCGTCTTTGTGTTCTCGCTGATCTACTACGCGATTGTCGGAGGAGACTACAATGCGTTCAATATGGCGATTTTCCATGTATGTGCCGGCGGAGTCATGTTCGGAGCGTTCTTCTGCGCAACGGATTATGTGACGTCCCCGATCATGTCCAAGGGCAAGCTCATCTTCGGTATCGGCTGCGGCGTGGTCACTATGGTCATCCGTATCTGGTGTTCGTATCCGGAGGGCGTTTCCTTCGCGATTCTGTTCATGAACATGCTGACACCGCTGATCGACAGCAAGGTTATCCGGAACTACTACTGCAAGGGAGGTGCAAAGAAAGATGAAAAGTAACACATTTAAAGAATACATTGCACCGATCGTCGTACTGGTTTGTATCTGCCTCGTTATCACCGCGGCGCTGGCTGTGGTCTACGGCATCACCAAACCGATCATCGACACGAACTCCAGAGCAAAAGCAGACGCGACGAGAGGAGCGTTGCTCCCCGCGGCAGAAAAGCAGTTTGTCGAATACAAAGACAAGCTGGTCAGCCACAGCGGAGACGGCGTGGCTGTGACAGAATGCTACACAGCGAAGAACGAAAGCGGAATGGTATGCACTGTTGAGAGCAAATCCTTCGGCGGCACGCTGACCATGATGGTTGGCGTTGACAACAAAGGTGAGGTCACAGGCGTTGAGGTGACAAACCATTCAGATACGCCGGGACTGGGAACCAAGGACTTTGAACCGTCCTATCTGAAGCAGTATAAGGGTCTGACGAAACTGAATTCCACATCTGTCAAGGATGACGGTCAGATCAAATACATCAGCGGAGCTTCCGTATCCGGAAGTGCGGTTCACTACGGTGTATACGCTGCGCTTGAGCAATATAAGACCATGGGAGGTGTGAAGTAATGGAAAAGAAAAGCAGACTTGGCATCCTGACCAACGGTATTATCAAAGAAAACCCGGTACTCGTGCTGGTCCTCGGAACCTGTCCGACACTGGCCGTTACCACATCTGTAAGCAACGGCGTTGGAATGGGCGTTTCCGCGATGGCGGTTCTGATCTGCTCCAACATCGTAATCTCAATGCTGAGAAACATCATTCCGGACAAGGTAAGAATCCCGTGCTACATCGTAGTTATCGCCGGATTCGTAACAGTCGTCCAGCTGCTGCTGCAGGCCTATGTGCCGGCGCTGTATTCCTCACTGGGACTGTTCATACCTCTGATCGTAGTAAACTGCATCATCCTCGGCCGCGCCGAGATGTTCGCCAACAAAAACTCTGTTCTGGATTCCGCACTTGACGGAATCGGAATGGGCATCGGATTCACCTTCGCGCTGTTCCTGATGGGCTCCTTCCGTGAGATTCTGGGTTCCGGCACATGGCTGGGATTCCATGTACTGGACAAATTCATTCCGGGCATGGGAATTTTCAACCTGGCACCGGGCGGATTCTTCGCGTTTGCGGTCGTCATGGCGCTGGTGACCTACCTGGCAAAAGACAAGAGCAAGATCAGAAAAGACTTCGGTTGCGCGGGCTGCGCAATGGAGGGTCTCTGCTCGGATGAAAAAAAAGCAAATAGAGAGAAAGGAGAGGTGGCATGCTAGCAAATATCGGCGTAATCATTCTCAGCATGGTGCTGGTTAACAACTACCCACTGGCACAGTTCCTCGGTATCTGTCCTTTCCTGGGTGTTTCAAAGGAACTGGATTCGGCAAAGGGTATGGGAATCGCGGTAACCTTCGTCATGGTGCTGGCAACCGCGGCTACCTGGCCGATCATGCAGCTCCTGAACAAATTTGAGATCGGCTATCTGCAGACGATCGTATTCATTCTGGTCATCGCTGCACTGGTGCAGCTGGTGGAGATGTTCATGAAGAAGAGCATGCCGGCTCTGTACAAGTCCCTCGGCGTATTCCTTCCTCTGATCACGACGAACTGCGCTGTACTGGGCGTCTGTATCTCCGTCATCGATGATGGATACAACTACATTGAGGCTCTGGTCTGCGCGTTCGGCGCGGGAATCGGCTTCCTGGTTGCCATGATCATCTTTGCCGGCGTGAGAAGCAAACTGGTTGACCAGAGCAGAATGCCGGAATCGTTCAGAGGCGTTCCAATCACGTTAATTACTGCTGCGATCCTGTCCCTGAGCTTCATGGGCTTCCAGGGCATGGTATCTTAAAGATTGGAGGAGACCTGAATGGATTTGATAGTAATTGCAATCGTAGTGGTTGTAGCGATCGGTCTTGTGGCCGCCTGCATCCTGAGTTACGCATCGAAGGTATTCTATGTGCCTGTCGATGAGCGTGTATCCAAGCTGCGTGCGGAGCTGCCTGGCGCAAACTGCGGCGGCTGCGGGTTCGCCGGCTGCGATGACTATGCCAACGCGCTTGTTGAGGATCCGGAACTGTCCATCAACAAATGTCCTGTTGGCGGTGCGGCTGTTGCCGCGAAGCTGGGCGAAATTCTCGGAAAATCTGCTGAAGCGGGCGAAAAGCAGCTGGCTGTTGTGATGTGCAACGGCACCAGAGACGCCGTCAAGCCGCTCCTGGCCTATAATGACATCAAGACCTGCAAGGCCGCAAAGAACCTGTTCGGCGGCATGAACGCATGCCCCTTTGGATGTCTGGGTCTGGGTGACTGCGAGGCAGCCTGTGACTTCGACGCCATCCACATCTGCGACGGCGTAGCTGTCGTGAACAAAGATGCCTGCGTTGCCTGCGGCGCCTGTGCGAAGGCCTGCCCGAACTCGCTGATCCGGATTAGCCCTGCCAAAAATCTGGTCGTGGTCAAATGCCACAACACAGAGAAGGGCGGCGTGGCGCGTAAAGAGTGTTCCAACGCCTGTATCGGATGCATGAAGTGCCAGAAGGTTTGCAAATTCGACGCGATCACAGTGGAAAACAACCTGGCTTACATCGACCCGGAGAAGTGCAAGAACTGCGGCATGTGCGCCAAAGAGTGCCCCACCGGCGCGATTCACGACGAGCGTAAAAAGAAAGCCGCTCCGAAGAAGAGCCCTGAGGAAATCGAAGCTCTTAAGAAGGCCGTAGCCGCAAAGAAAGCCGCCGCGGCTGCGAAGAAAGAAGATGCTCCAGCCGACAGTACCGATGCGAAAGCCGACGACGCGAAAGAGAAGGCTGCCGATACGACGGCGAAGGCTGCCGACGTGAAAGCCGACGACACGAAGGCGGATTCTGCGAAGGAAAAGACTCCGGTCAAGGAGATCAAGGTTGAAACAACCGTTGAGAAGGCTGAGGAGAAAGCTCCGGAAACGGTCAAAGAAGTCGTGGACGAGTCCGCAGACATCGGCGACGAAAACGTTTAATTGATAACCTTCCTTATAACCGAAAGAAAAGGGGATGCGAAAACCGCCGCATCTCCTTTTTTAATGGTGCGTCGGGCGGCATGACACAAACTGGCACACACTTGACACAGACTAGTGCGCCCTGCGGCTTGCATTATCAGATATCTGTGGTATGATGAACACAAAAGGACAGTCGGAGCCTTACGCCTTGAACGCACTGCGCCGGACTGCTCCTTTGTTCACTGAGCGTCCCAGAACGACAGGAGGAAGAGATGTATAATAAATCGAGTTATATTGTATCTGCGATCTACATTCTGCTGGGTCTGACCCTGATTGTCAAACCGGACATCGTCGGTAATACTTTGTGTTATCTGCTGGCGCTGGCGGTCGGCGCCATGGGGATCATCTATATTCTCAGCTATATGATGACAACCGTGGAAAGCCGGGTTGTCGAAAACACGAACGGACTGGCCGGCGGAATTGTCATGATCATTCTGGCAATCTTCATCATAGCGAAAAAGGAGCTCGTTATCTCGCTGGTTCCGTTTCTGTTCGGATTGCTGATTACCGTCAAAGGGGTTCTGGGTATTCAGCACGCCATCAATATGAAACGTTTCAATGTAAAGAATTTCAAGGGAAGTCTGTTCGGCGCCATCGCAATTATGCTGTTCGGCCTGATTCTGATGATGTTCCCCTTCCATACCGTGAAGCTGTTTTTCGTCATAATCGGCGCAGGCCTTCTGGTCAGCGGCATTCTGGATATTCTTGCGAACATGACGATCTCTCATCAGCTGAACAAAGCGCGTAACGAGCAGTAGCAGCCGTAAGCGAGCATGCCCCTTCCCGGCTGCGCTGTGCACTCGCGTAGCCCCGCATAAGTAAGTTAGATTTCAGCGGTTTCCGCAGCCAGCCAGTCGGTAAGAGCGGGCGGAAGATGAGGGGACAGGACTTTGTATACCGTGGCGTGATAGTGGTTCAGCCAGGTGCGCTCGTCGGTCGTTAGCATTTCCGGCAGAATCGCGGCACGGTCGAAGGGACAGAGCGTCAGGGGCGTGAACCCAAAGGTTCCGTCTCCCATGTCTTCGCACAAAAGAAGGTTCTCCAGGCGAACGCCGAATTCCCCCTCGAGGTATACGCCGGGTTCGTCGGACGTAATCATTCCCGGCAGAATCGCCTGAGAGGAACCGCGTTTGCTGATGATGTTCGGACCTTCGTGACAGCTCAGCAGATGGCCTACGCCGTGCCCGGTTCCGTGATTGTAATCCAGACCCAGCGCCCGGATCGGACGGCGAGTGATTTCGTCCAGCGTCCGGCCGGTTGTTCCCGGCGCGAATCGCGCAGAGGCGAGAGCAATATGAGCCTGCAGGACAGCGGTGTAGCAGCGCTTCATCTTTGTTGTTAGAGGTCCCAGAGGAATTGTCCGGGTAATATCCGTGGTGCCGTCAGGATACTGGCCTCCGCTGTCCACCAGAAGAAATCCGGAGGGTGACAGAGTCGCATTAGTTTCCGGCGTCGGGGCGTAGTGGATTACAGCCCCGTTTTCGTTATAGCCTGCAATCGTGGGAAAACTCAGGTCGCGGGCGCCCTGCTCCCGGCGGAGGGCCTCCAGGCGGTCGGCGGCGTCGATTTCCGTCAGAGGCTTATTTCCGACCGTAGATTTCAGCCAGTAGAGGAAGCGGACCATCGCAAGACCGTCTTTCCGATGCGCCGCACGTTCACAGTCAATTTCCGTATTGTTTTTGATGGCCTTCATCAGGTCGATGGGTGAGGGAGCGTCAAGGATTTTTATGTTCCGGTGCAGGCTGCGGAACAAAGCGTAATTGGCCTGTTTCCCGTTCATCCATAGTGTTGTTCCCTGCGGAATCTGCGCGAGAGTGGAAGAGATAGCTTCGTAGCTGCGTATATGTGCGTCATGGAAACCGTCGGGCAGGACGCCGTCGTAAACAAAGAGCTGTACCCCGCCGGCCGTAGCCGGCCTGCCCGCATTGCTCGCCGACCCTGCCGGAGCCTCCGCATCGCTCGCCGGCTCGCCTGCGGCCGCCTTGTTCGCTGACTCTTCCTCAGACGCCTTGTCTGTCGACTCTTCGGGAGGCTCTGCATCGGATTCGCCGATAGTTCCCTCCGTCTCGGCGTCCAGCAGCGCGAAAGCGAAGAAAACCGGGTTGTTGGCGATGTCGCTTCCCCGCAGGTTCAGCAGCCAGGCGATCTCTTCCAGGCTGGTGAGCAGCAGGCGGTCCGCGCCCTTCCGCTTCATCTCGGCGCGGACCGCCCCGATTTTGTCCGCCCTGGTCCGGCCGGTCACGGAAAGGGGCAGCTCATAGACGGCGGCCGGAACTACGGGCGGGCGGTCAGACCAGACGGCGGCCGTCAGATCCTGATCCCATCGGATATCCACATCCAGCGCTTCATAGCGCAGACCGTCGGCACGGCTGATGACGCGGCCGTCAAAGCCCAGAACGAAGCGTCCGGATTTTCTTTTGTTCTCCAGGAATTCCAGAAGAGTAGGAACGCCGGGTTCGCCCGCTTTCATCAGAGTGATGCCGGAGCCCGCAAGCTGGCGCCCGGCCTGCAGAAAATAGCGGCCGTCAGTCCAAAGAAGGGCTTCCTGCAGTCCTACCAGAAGGGTTCCGGCGGAGCCGGTGAATCCGGAAAGGAACTGACGGCAGCGGAAATGGGCGTTGACGTATTCAGTGCCGTGGAAGTCTGTGGAAGGGACGATGTACCAGTCTATACAATGCGCTTTCATTTGTGCCCGGAGGGCGGTGATGGATTCTCTCATGAAATGCCTCCTTTAAACAGCTGTGAGGGGAGCTTGCGGTTGATGATATATGCGATGACGCCGATGCCGATGCCCGCGGCGATGCCGGAGAACACAAGAACCGGGAAGTAGACGAACATTCTGGCGTTGGTGACAACCAGAGCGGCCACCAGCAGCTGTCCGAAATTGTGAGAAACGCCGCCGGCCATGCTGACGCCGATCATGGAGAACTTTCCGGTGCGCTGCAGGAGCGCCATGACCAATAGACTGATCATTCCTCCCGCCAGAGAATAAAGCATGGCGAAGAGACCGGAGAACATCAGTCCGGCCAGCAGGATGCGGATCAGATCGATCATCAGCGCATAGCGGACGTCCATACGGTACAGGGCGATGAGAATCACCAGATTGGCAAGTCCCAGTTTAACGCCGGGAATCCCCAGATTATAAGGAATCAGAACCTCTACGTAGGTGAAGATCAGTGCCAGAGTCGCGAACATGGCGCTGAGCGTCAGGCGGCGGGTTCGTTCAGTTCGAGACTGCATCGTAGCCATCACCTCCCTTGATTTCAATAACGACACGATTGGGCAGACAGACGATGCTCTGGTTCGTCCGGCTGATGGAACTGTGCTCTACGCAGAGCTGATTTTTACAGTCCGAGTATGTCATTTGCACGTGGCCGTTTTTTATGCTAAACTTGTTTGTGTGTCCGTTCTGCCGGATCGTTACGGACTGGTTGCGGCTGAGGCTGTACCTCCCGTACTCGTGCCCGTTGACGGTTACGACAGCGGTCTGCCCGTGGACGCTTCCGGACAGACTGACCCAAGACAGGGCCAGACCGATGGCGACCAGCAGGATCAGAAGAATGAAATCCGCTTTTGTTAATACTTTAAACATAGATACTGTCAATACTCCTGAGGGGAATGTTTATGAAAAAATTCGTTTCGATGGCGGCGGTCGTCGTGCTCGCCGCCCTTTTGATTATACCACAGACCGGGTGCGGGTCCAATACTGAGCCGGTATCGAAAGAGAGCTTCTATTTCGATACCACCTGCAAGATCAGTATCTATGACATGAAGGATATGAGCGAGAAAAAGGCGAACGTCGCCATAGACAAGGCGTTTAAGCAATGCGCGCGGTATGAGAACCTTCTGAGCAAGACCAAGAAGGGCAGCGACATCTACAAAATCAATCACGCCGGAGGCAAGACCGTCAAATGCGACCCCATCACCGTCGAGGTGATAAAAAAAGGAATCCGCTACGGAAAAATGACCGGCGGAAAGTTCGACATCACCATCGGAAAAGCAGAGGATCTCTGGGATTTCCACGGATCGAACCAGAAACCGCCCGATGCGGGGAAACTTGCCGAGGCGATGAAATACGTGGATTACAGACAGATTCACGTCAGAGGCAATACGGTGACCATGGGAACCACAAAAGGCGAGATCGATCTGGGAGGAATCGCCAAGGGCTATATCGCTGATCGGGTCAGTGAATACCTGCGGAAACTGGGCGTGACCAGCGCCATCATCAGTCTCGGCGGGAACATCGAGTGTGTCGGGGACAAGGCGGGGTCCGACTTCAATATCGGCATCGAAAAGCCCTATTCCGACCAGAGTGAGATCGTCGGGGCAACGCCGCTGTCTGACGGGACGATTGTGACTTCAGGTGTCTACGAAAGATACTTTGAATATAAAGGGAAGAAATACCATCACATTCTCAACAGCAAGACAGGGATGCCCGTAGAGACGGATGTTACAGGGGTGAGCATCCGATCGATAAAGGGACATTCCGCGGACTGCGATGCGCTTTCCACAACGTGCCTGATTCTGGGGAAGGAAAAGGGGAAGAAGCTGATTGAAGGCATGGATGGCTACGAGGCCCTGTTCATCCTTTCGGATGACAAAATCGTTAAAACAAAGGGATTTGAGTTTAAGGAGGAGTAACAAAAATGCCGCATATGATTGAGATGCGAAAGGTGTCGAAGTTCTATTCCGGCCACGACACGGTGAGTACCGGCTTTTCCAAGGTGGATCTGAATCTGGACATCGGCGAATTCGTGGTGATCACCGGAGAAAGCGGAGGCGGAAAGTCAACACTGCTGAACGTGATTTCCGGCCTGGACACCTACGAGGAGGGGGAAATGTTCGTTGCCGGACAGGATACCAGTGCCTTTCGGACAGAAGACTACGAGAACTACCGCAAAACCTATATCGGAAATATTTTTCAGGATTATAACCTGATTAACAGTTACACTGTCTATCAGAACGTGGAGCTGGCGATGCTGCTCAACGGACGAAAAAAAAGAGAACTGAAATCCGGCATCATGGGAATTCTGCGCTGGCTGGGACTTCGGGACTATGCCAGAACAAGAGTGTCCAGACTTTCCGGAGGACAGAAGCAGAGAGTGGCCATCGCGAGAGCCTTCGCCAAGGACGCGCCGATTATCGTCGCGGACGAACCGACAGGAAACCTGGACAGCGAGTCTGCTGCGCTGGTGATGGAGACACTGTACAAAATCTCCCGTGACAAGCTTGTCATCGTGGTCACCCACAACTATGAGCAGGCTGAGCCCTACGCCACGCGCCGCATCATGATGCGGGACGGAAGAATCATCGAGGACCAGAAACTGAAGCCCGTGCAGAATGTGGAGCAGGAGAGCGAGGCCGTCGCCGGAAAGGAAGCGAAAAAGAAAAGGACGCGCCTTTCCGCGATTTCGGAACTCCGTCTGGGCATACGGAACACCTTCAACCTGCCCGCTAAATTCCTGCTGCTTCTCTTTATCTATCTTTTTGTCAGCACTGCAGTGCTCGGGGGATATTCTGCTCTGATGAATCAGGAGCACGAGGTTTCCCTGCAGGGAAGCAACCAGTATTTCTATGATACCTCTCCGGAACGGATCGTGCTGCACCGTCAGGACCAGAAGGCCTTTACTGCGGCCGATTATAAAAAAATCGAAGGAATGGCGAACATCGATCATATCGTCAAGAATGATCTGGCGCTGGACCGTGTTGTTTCTCTGGAATCCCAGAAAATTTATGTGGAGGGACCGGCGTACAGCGTGTCCACCATCAGCAGCGGAAAACTGTCCTTCGGACGCCTTCCGAAGAAAGCCAACGAGATCGTCGTGGGCGTGAACGATATGTCGGAAGCCTACGAATCGCTGAAGGAGATGGGAGAGAAGATCCTCGGCAAGCGCTACTATCTGGACACCTATAACGTGGACGAGGGTACAGGAGGAAGAATCTCTGACAAAAAGGTCCGCGTCGTGGGCGTCATTCTCAACGATGAAGAGGATTCACGAGCCGCGATGTACGCTTATTCCCGAATATACGTCACGGATGAGCTGGCGAACAGAATTCTCGTGTCCACGGTCGCCACATCCTCCGGCACTACGTTGACAATGAACGGGAAAATAGTTTCGCGGAACAACGCACAGGCAGTGTTCATCTCGGACCGGGTCAGCCCGGGAAATGTCTGGATCTGTGAAGATGACGCAGAGAGCTATTACAAAGACGGCAAGGCTGTGGGATATCCTTTGAAAGTGAAGATTACGAACCGCTACTTCACCTCCCGCAGGACGCTGAAGGTTAGCGCCGTGTTCAAAGCAGATAACATGCAGTCGCTGTTGGGCTACCAGAAAAGCGACTATGATACATATGCGCAGTGCATTTTTGTGAACAGCAGGGATTTCAACCGTCTGTTCGACCGGGGAAACTACCAGATTTCCGCCTATATGAAGAATGAAGTGAAGTCCGACGCAACCATGAAAGCGCTGAAAAGCGCCGGGTACCAGCCTTTGTCCATGAAGAGCGTCCTCTCGGACACCACACAGGGCACCGCATTCATCAACAAGATCTTCAGCAGAGTGCTGCTCGGGATCCTGTTCATTGCGCTGTTCTTCATCGCTTACGCGGTGATACGGCTGATCATGCGGTCGAGAAACACGTATTATTCAACTCTCCGGATCCTGGGAGCGAGCCGCGGGAACACAGCGAATCTGCTGCGCATCGAGCTTCTGATGGTGATGCTGATCGCCGTGGCGCTGGTTATGGGCTTTGTGACTCTGGTCAACCAGGGAATCCTGCCGCTGACCGCGGTAAAGAACTTCGTCTCCTTTATGAGACCGCGCTATTACAGCGCTTTGTTCATCATCATGCTGGTCATGTCTCTGCTTATTTCGGAGCGGTATTCCCGCAAGATCTTTAAGAAGAGTGCGATGAACGTATACAGAGGGGAGGCGTAGATATGATCCGGTTAGAGAAGGTAAACAAATATTTCAACCGCCATAAGGCGAATCAGATCCATGTGATCGACAACACCAGTCTGGAACTGCCGGAGAGTGGCATCGTTACCCTTCTGGGCGCCTCGGGCAGCGGCAAGACCACGCTGCTCAATGCCATCGGCGGGCTGGACCGGGTAAACAGCGGGAGCATCTTTGTTGACGGACAAAGGATTACCCGCCGCCGTTCCGGCAGGATCGACACAATACGCAATGCGAACATCGGATATATCTTCCAGAATTTCAATCTGATGGATGACCAGACAGTTTTCGACAATGTCGCCGTGGCTCTGCGGATGGTGGGGATCCGGAACAGGGAGATCATCCGGAAAAGGGTGCATTACTGCCTGGAAGCCGTAGGGATCTATGCGCAGAGAAACAAAAACGCGGGCGCGCTGTCCGGCGGACAGCGCCAGAGAGTAGCCATCGCCCGGGCCATCGTCAAGAATCCGAAGATTATCATCGCCGACGAGCCCACCGGAAATCTGGACAGCAGCAATACGCTTGAAATCATGAATCTGATCAAGAAGCTGTCCGGAGATCGTCTGGTGCTGCTGGTCACTCACGAAGAGAATATCGCGGAATTCTATTCCGACCGCATCATCCGCATCCGAGACGGACGGGTGATCAGCGATGAGGAGAATGAACGGAACTCCACGCTTGATTATCAGCTGGAAAACCGCATTTATCTGAAGGACATGCCGGTGCAGAATCATATGAATTCTCAGGGGATTTCCGTGGATGTGTATGCGGACAGGCCTGTGCAGTCTGCCATCAAACTGGCGGTGCGGGGCGGGAATCTGTTCATTGACACCGGAGGTCAGTTCAGTGTCATCGATGAGACCAGCGATATGGAACTTATCGACGATCATTATTCCGCCATCGATCAGAGCGTATTTGAGAGCAGCGCATTTGATTACAGCGCCTGCCTTCCGGAGAATTTCAGAGCGCGCTACCGCTCTGTCTACACGCCGCTGAACTGCATCGGAAAGGGTTTCGCCTCTATCCGGAAATTCCGGACGCTGAAGAAACTCCTTCTGATCGGTTTTGTGATTGCGGCTATTTTCGCATTTTACGCAGTGAGTCATATTGTGGGAATCCTGGACGTTCAGCGGGGTGATTTCATGAAGACGGACGAGCATTATGTCACGGTGGCTAATCCGGGGAAGAGCGCTGCCCTTGCGAAAAAGGCTGCGGCTACAAAGGATGCCGCGTACGTGATTCCGGGGAATTCGACGGTGACATTCACGGTGCCGATGAACGATTACTACCAGACGGCGTCGCTCAGCGGACAGCTTCAGGGGTCCATGGTCTCTCAGGAATTTCTGGATAAGGACCGGCTTTACGCCGGAGAAATGCCGGAGAAGTCGCATCAGATTGTGGTGGATAAAATGGTGCTGAAGTCCTTCTTCGCCCAGAAGACGGGATCTGCCATCGGACTGACGAAGTACAGGCAGTTCCTGGGACGCAGGGTTACGCTTCCGGGTCTGAAGGCCTACACCGTCGTCGGAATTTCAGACTGCGGATCTCCTTCAATTTTCGTCCGGAAGAGCCAGTTTACCGACATTCTGGCTGCTGCACCATCGGAGGAGGCGCAGGAAAATTATGACGGAGACCTTGGCACCGGCTATCTGTCGGAAACCGGCACAGCTGAGGGCGGAACGCAGGTGCGGAATTACGATCTGGCGAAGGGAAGCCTGAAAATCAAATCCGGTCATAAGCCTGAGAAGAATTATGAGGTGATCGTCAACAGTTCACATTCCGAGGAAGACAAAATGAAGATCGGCAAGACCATCACGCCGAAGATGAATGGAAGGAAGCTGACCATCGTAGGGTATTACACCTCTGCGAAAGAGGGCGAGGATACCTATTACGTGACAAAGCATACAGTGGCTCTGGATAATATCCACAAACAGAAAAAGCTGTCGGTGTACTCCGAGGATCCGGAGACTCTGGTGGAGAATCTGGCTGCGAAGGGGCTTACCGGCACGGTGAATTTCAATCGGGAGAAGGAAGCGTATGTTAAATCGGTTCGGGACGCACTTAAGACGTCTTTGATTCTGGCCGGAATCATACTTCTGATTTCGCTGATCGAGATCTATCTGATGCTCCGGTCCTCCTTCCTGTCCAGGATCCGCGAGGTTGGAATACTGCGCGCCATCGGCCTGAAGAAGAGGGACATTTACCGGAAGTTCGCCGGGGAGATTATCGCAATTACAGTGATTACCGCCACCGTGGGCATCGGCATCATGTATTATATGATGTACCACCTCGTGAGCTTCAGTTCATATTATAAAAGCCTGTATACGGTCAGTCCCCTGACTGCCGGAATCACATTCCTGCTGATTCTGGTGTTTAACCTTTTGGCTGGTCTGCTGCCGGTGGCGACGGTCATGCGCAAAACGCCTGCGCAGATCCTGGCGAGAAGCGACATATAGCGCGCCGGGCGGCTCACGACGGCTGGCGATCGCCGGCGACCTCGAACGCCGGACGCGCCGGGGACGACGATGGCGTACTGCTGACGCGCGCTCGCCGCGCCGGACAACTGCCGGAGATCGCCGATGGTATACTGCTGACGCGCGCTCGCCGCGCCGGACAACTGCCGGAGCTTGCCGATGCCGGCGCCGTCAGGCATCAGTCCGCCAGCTCCGTACCATTTCCCGTATCAGAGAATCGATTTCCTCCAGCGGGATCTGATTGTAGTAAAAGATCAGCGCCGCGGTTTCCCGGTGTGTCAGCCGTGCCACCGGGGAAACGTGGATCGCCAGCTGTGCCGCCCGCCGGCTCAGCTCCTCCGGCGGCAGCGCCGTATGAACCTGCAGTGTGATATTGATTCCAGACCGTGTGTTCAGCGGCCGGACGAATCCGTCGGCATATTTCTCAAAAGCGCTGAGTACGGCGTGCAGTTTCTGTGCATAGAGATTACGCAGCTTGCGGATGTTCGTATAGTAGTACCCTTTTTCCATGAACATAGCCAGGGTCAGCTGCTCCTCCTTGGAACAGGTCTGATCATAGTCCTTTTTTATTTGTCCGAAAATCCTCGCCATCCCCGGGGGCAGTATCATGTAGCTGATTTTAATCGCCGGGAACAGGGTCGAGGAGAAAGATCCGAAGTACACAACATGATCGCCGCTGTCCAGCCCCTGCAGGGACGGCACCGGCTTTCCGAAGTACCGGAGCTCACTGTCGTAATCGTCCTCTAGGATGATGCTGTTATTTTCTCTCGCCCATTCCAGCAGCCTGTAGCGCCGCCCCACGGGCATTACAGAGCCTGTCGGGAACTGGTTAGAAGGGCTCACGTATACGGCCGACGGGATATTTACCGGAAGCTTTTCAATCACAATGCCGTCCTCCTTCACAGGAACCTTTGTCATCCCGAAACCCAGATCCCGAAAAATACTCTGCACCGGCAGGTATCCCGGGTCTTCTGTCGCCACGTGGTCGATGTGCATCCGCCGCATGATCCTGGCCAGATGGTTGGTCAGCTGCTGAGTCCCCGCACTGATGACGATCTGCTCCGGAGTGCACCGGACGCCCCGGGAGGTGTAGACATATCGGGAGATTTCATGTCGCAGAACGCGTTCCCCCTGAGGATCACTTTCGGACAAAAGCAGGTCCGGGTGCTCGGTGAGCACTTTCGCCATACATTTTTTCCATTTGACAAAATCAAAGGAACTGAGATCGTATTTGTATTCAGGTTCCTCAAAGGGATATGTATCGAAGTCGAAGTTTTCCGGCGACTCTCCTTCGCCGCCGGAGCCCGAACCGACCTCGGCGACATAGTATCCCGACTGCGGACGGCTGATGATGTATCCCTCCACCAGGAGCTGGTTGTAGGCTCCCGCCGCCGTAGTGATGCTGATGCCCTGTTCCCGGGCCAGACGGCGCAGCGAAGGGAGCTTCTCTCCGGCCGCTATATTTCTTTTAGTGATCTCCCGCTTCAGGTAGTCGTATAACTGTACATACAGCGGTCGAGAAGAACTGTTATCTAATTCGATTGTAAACGGCTTCATTTTGTTCCTTTCTGTAAACTGTACATCTGAAAATAATTAAAACTGAATGTTTAACAGAATACACTTTAGTGATATTATAAATGTGACCTCAGAAAAGGTCAATACCCTATAAGTGATAAAGCGAGAGAGCTGCGAGAGAGCTGCGATAAAGCAGCGAAGCAATCGAGTGATCGGGCAATGAAGCAATTGAGCAGCCGAGCGATGTCTCCGCGGGAATTGAAGATGAGGGCGAGGTCAGAACTTTACAGAAAGAATCAGGTGATAAGACATGAAAAGACTGGACACGGACAAGACAATCTACAGAATCGTAATGACCGGGCTGATGATGTGCCTCATTCTGGTGGCAACCAGCCTGTTCAAAATCCCGGTGCCGGGAACGCAGGGCTACGTCCACCTGGGCGACGCCATGATCTTCCTGTCGGTATTGCTTCTCGGGAGAAATTCCGGAGCGCTGGCCGGCGGACTGGGATCCGCGCTGGGAGATATCCTGGGCGGGTACGCCTTCTGGGCGCCATGGACCTTTGTGATCAAATTCCTGATGGCGTTCATCATGGGATTGGTCATTGATCTGCTGGAACGCCGGGGCCGCAAGGTCTCCGATAAAGGAGTGACGGCTGTCGACATCGTTGGCATGGCGTTTGGCGGTGCGGAAATGTGTGCCGGATACTTCCTGGCAGAGCGCGTCATCTACGGAAACTGGGTTACCGCGGCTGTCGCCATCCCATGGAACATCGGACAGTTTGTGGTGGGTATCATCGTTGCCGTTGTGATTACGCAGGCTTTGTACAAGACCCCCGCAAAAAAATACTTCGCAGCGAGATAACCGATCTGCGCATCACAGCAGCACGGAACCGTGCGATGCCGCAATGCCCGCAAACGGGCTGAGACAAAACAGAATCTGAATTTTGAACGGGACCGCCGCATCGGAATTAATTGTCTGATGCAGCGGTTTTTTTTCGGCAGGTCGTCGATGCGCTCTTTGCATTATCAATATTTTACGAATATTCGACGGCAGAGCACGCATTATAATAACTCCCGGAAAAGTCCCTGCAGTCCTGTCAGAATATCATCGTAGGTTTCGTCGAAGTTTCCGGTGTACCAGGGATCCGCAATGCTCCGGTCTTCACCCGCAAAGTCCAGGAGCTTGAAGACTTTTTTCTCCGGGTCGCCGCCTGCGATGCGGATGATGTTTCGAACATTGGCATCGTCCATACCGATGAGATAATCGAACTTGTTGTAGTCGGTCCGGCTCATCTGCCGGGCATAGTGGCGTTCATAGGGGACGCCGTTCTCCTGCAGCTTTTTTTTTGTGCCCGGATGAATGTCATTGCCGATTTCCTCACGGCTGGTGGCAGCAGACTCGATGAGAAAGTCTTTCTCTCTGCCCGCCTTGCGAACCATATTTCTGAACATGAATTCTGCCATGGTGGATCTGCAGATATTTCCGTGGCAAATAAAGAGCACTTTTATCATTGTTGCATAACCTCGCATTTCTTAGTTTTTCTTGGTATTTCGGGCTTTGTGAGCCTTTGTAATTTTTTGCTTTCTGGCATAACCTGGTTTATTTTCGCATAATATCGTCAGCAAAAGGTGTAAAATAAGGTGTATGTTTTTCTATTTTACACCTTGCTATTTTTAATTAAAAATCGTAATTACACAACCTGAATCCGGGCAACTTCTGCCCTGGCATCCTCAAGATTTACATGCGTATATGTATTCAGCGTTACGCTGATCTCTGAGTGGCCCATCAAATATTGCAATGCTTTTGGATTCATTCCGGATTTTGCCATATTTGAGCAATAGGTGTGCCGGCATACATGCGGTGTAATGGCAGGCATCTGTACTTTGTAAGTATTATTATACTTCTGAATGATGTGTTGGAAATAATGCTCCCAGTGCAGGGAATAACAGATACTTTCATTTTTATCAAAGTATAAGAATCCACTTTTTCCATCTACCATAGGTTCTGCTTTGGGCGGGTTTCGTTTTTCTATTATTTTCCGAAAGCATTCCTCTACATCTGCAGTCATAGGTATCTTTCTCGTTCCGCTGGTTGTTTTAGTCTCTTGAATATAATATCCGATTTTTGATTTTTTCTGCAATTGATGATCGATGTTGATCGTATGCTCCTTAAAATCAATGTCAGAAATGGTCAAACCACAAAATTCCGAGATGCGAAGGCCGGTTTTAAATAATATGTAAATCCCCTCATAATACCTGCAAAAATGAGAATCCTCTTTCACAAATCGTAGAAACTTACGTTCCTCCGCTCTGCTGATTGCTTCTCTTGTCACACTGTCATTCACAACCACTTCCATTAGCTGAAACTGAAATGGATTTTTCCTGATCAGGTCATCATCCACTGCCAGCTGAAATGCCGGACGAAGAACTCCTCGGATTGAATGGATGGAACTATAGCTTTTCTTTTCTACCTGCTGAAGATGTATCAGCCAACATTTTGCATCCGAAATCCGAACCGTATCAATCCTTCTTTTTCCAAATGGATCTTTCTTCAATAAATTGATAACTGTTCCGTATCCTGCAACTGTAGTAGGTCTGACACCGGTTTTTGTTGATGTATATTTTTCAACCAGTTCCAGTACCGTCATATTTCCGCCATTTGTTGCAATCTGCTCGAAATGGTCCGCCTGGATTTTCTTCTCCATCTCCCGAAGCGACAAAGTACGGCGCTTTCCTTTCGGAGTTGCATCGTTATGGTCTAAGCGCCAGCTATATACGTAGCGCTCCTTTCCCATCTCATCGACATACTTAAATCGATATCTGCCATCAGATAACTGTATTTCTCCATTGTGTAATATACGTCCTCTATGATCTCTCCTTTTTTCACTCATAATCTTTTAGTCTCCTTCATCAAATGTTCATTTAACTTGGAAGACCGTCTCGGTTTCTTCATTATACCACAAGCCCTTCCCTTCGCTAAGATAAAATAAACATTATTTTAATTACTATTTCTTCTATTCTGTCACTTAAACTGTATTGGCTGTGTCCAGATAATCTTCAAATAATTTTCTTTTGAACCGGATATGCGAACCAACTTCCAAAATAAAATCTGCTCCTTCATTTTCACCTGCGATTTGTCTCAATCTCTTTTCTCCAATTCCGTAATATTCTGCTGCTTCGGAAACATTTAAAGAATATTTCTGCCAAACAGGTATTGTTTTTTCTGTATGATTCATTCGCATTCCTCCTCCCCTCTGTTTGTATTCAACAGCGTTTTCGCTTTCTCCATTTTCATACTTGCAATCACTTCTCGTTTGCTTGCGCCTCCAACATACATTGGTGTACACATTTCCAAAATACGGTCATAGATACGCCTTTTATCCAACATGGTCTCGCTTTTTATTTCTTTCAGTGGAAGATTAGTTGTGATGATCAAAGGTCGTCCTGAACGGATCCTGCGGTCTATGACGCTAAAAATAATTCCTAACGCATATTCTGAATTTCGTTCCACTCCAAGATCATCAATAATCAAAAGCTGATACGAAGCCAATGCATTGATATATTCCGTTTTGTCTGCCAGTGGAAATATATCATCGATAATGGTATTGAAGTTGGTCATCTTTACCGTTACTTCTCGTTTAAGAAGATCGTTGGCTATGCACCCGGCAGCATAACTTTTCCCGGTACCAACCGGTCCCCAGAACAAACAGCCTATATGATTTCTTTGCATTTTCTCCCAGTTATCAACATAATTTTTTGCCTTATGCATTACCGCATCTGACATATCTGCATTCTCAAATATCCACTCTTCCATTCTGCTCTCGTCAAAACAGATGCTCGTATTTCTGCTGACTAATTCCCGGTGTTCTTTGTCTTTAAAATATTTTTGTTCTTCTTCATACGCTTTTCTGTCACAGGCACATTGCCTGGAATGTTTCTTCATCCCCATAAATCCACCCTCAGGGAAAAAAGCTTCTTTCGCTTCCCCACAGACTTTGCAGTATTGCAAACCATCACTACCTACACATACGGTATCTTCTTCTCTCATCACAAACTCTCTCCTTCCCCATAGCAATAATTTACTTCATGATATTTATTTCTTTTATATTTCTCAGTTACTTTACTAGGTGCCATATTTTCGACTCCTGCACAGCCATTTTTACGACCAGATGATGGATGCTTTTCCGACTCTATTACAGCCATCTTTTCAACCGCCTTATCATCAACCGTCTGTAAAGCTATCTCATCAGATGGAATTTTTACATATAAATGATTGGGTTTTGAAAATCCACCGGATCTGCGAACCAATAGCCCCACATCATCTAATTCCTTCAATGCTGTTTTTACAGAAGATTTGCATTTGTCGATTTGAACAGACAATTCCTCTATAGGAAATATCAGATAAACATTTCCATACTTGTCTATCCAGCTATTCTTTCTCGATATCCGTGCCCGGTCATACAAAATCATATAAAGAAATTTTGCATTTTGAGAAATGCGCAGCTTCAGCAAAAACTTCGGAAACTGGAAGTACTGAAGCATCTGCTCTGACTCCTTCATGTATTCATATTTCATTCTTTTCTCGCCTCATTTCTGTTTCTAACTGTTGTAAAAATCATTTTTATGCCGGCCAAAAAATGTTCTTACACTTATACAAAAGATGAAGGGCATAAATACAGCCTCTTGATGAAAAAATTTTTATTTTTTTCTGTCAAAAACACTCTTACACAATACGAAACGCTGAGAGGCATTTTTACAGCCCCCTGAGGAAAACTTTTTTATTTTTTCGATTAATTAAATATTTGAAAACAAAAAACACTCACCTATTCCTGGTGAATGCCTTATCAAATTTTTCTTATTTTGTTGTCTGTGACGCTTATCCAGATATGCCTGCATATCTGCTAAAATATAATTGCCAGCAATTATATTTTCACGTGGTGAGTATTCCGGAGTGAAATCCATCACCTGTCCGGCCATTGGAAATCACCATTCCGGTCAAACGGAAATCAGCATTCCAGAGATGGAAATCACCAATATCCTTTCTTAGAATAGTGATATGCACCTT